>NZ_JACVAR010000029.1:0-533 GCF_014851965.1 Pseudomonas sp. PDM22 | reverse complement strand
GGAAGAAGGGGGGGGGGGGGAAGGAGAAGGAGAAAAAAGAGAGAGAAAAAAGGAAGAGAGGAGGAAGAGGAAGAGGGGGAGAAGAGAAAGAAGGAAAAAAAAGGGAAAAGGAAGAGGAAGAAAGAAGGAGGGGAGAAAAAGGAAAGAAAAGAAAGAGAGAAGGGGGGAGAAAAGGGGAAAGGGAAGGAAAGAGAAAAAGAGAGGAGGGAAGAGGAGGAAAGGGAAGAAGAGGAAAGGAAAGGAAAGAAAAATAGAAGGAGGGAAATAAAAAAGAAGTGATGGAGGAAAAATAAAGAAAGGAGGGGGAAGAGGAGAGAGGAAAGGGGAGGGAAGGGGAGGGGAGGAAGAAGGGAGAAAGAAGGAAAGAATAAAGAGAGAAAGGAGGGGAAGTAGGAAGGGAAGGGGAGAAGAGAAAGAGGGGAGGAAGAGAGGAAGGGGGAGGAAGGAAAGAGGGAAAAAAAGAGAGGGGGGAGGAGGAGGGAGGAGAGGAGGAGGGAGGGGGGAGGGAGGAGGAGAAAAGAAAGGGCATAGGA
>NZ_JACVAR010000028.1:0-542 GCF_014851965.1 Pseudomonas sp. PDM22 | reverse complement strand
GCGCAGGGAGAGGGAGAAGGAAGGAGGAGAGGAAAGGAAAAAAAAAGGAGAAGAAAAAGGAGGAGAAGGAGAAAAAAAAAAGGGAGGAAGGGGGAAAAGAGGAAGAGGGAAAAGGGAAGGAAAGGAGCCAGGGAAAAGAAAGGGGAAGAAAGAAAAAAAGAAAGGGGGAGGGAGGAGGGGTGAAGGAAGGGGGAAGGAAGGGAGGGAGAAGGAGGAGGGAGAGAGAAGAAGGGAGAAAGGGAGAGGGAGGGGGAGAGAAGGGGAGAAGGAGGAAGAGAAAGGAAAGGAAAAAAGGAGAGGGGAGAGAAAAGGAGAAAGAAGAGAAAAGAAGGGAAAAAAGAGAAGAGAGGAGGAGAAGGAGGGAAGAGAGAGAGAAAAAGAGGAGAGAAGGAGGGAGAGAGAGGAGGGGAGAAAAGAAAGAAAGGGGAAGAGAGAAGGAAGGAGGGAAGAGAAAAGGAGAGGAAGAGAAAAAAAGGAAAAAAGGGGGAAGGAGGGAGAGAGGGGAGAGGGGAAGAAAAAGAAAAAAGGGGGAGGGAAGAAGG
>NZ_JACVAR010000027.1:0-546 GCF_014851965.1 Pseudomonas sp. PDM22 | reverse complement strand
CCCTTCTCCTCCTCCCCTCCCCCCTTTTTTCTTGCCTCTTCTCCGCGCCTTGTCCCGTTGGCCTTCCCACTGCCGGTCGCGGTCGTCGTCCCCCCGTTCTGGCGTGTGCTCGCGGCCGTCGTTCTTTCTGTTCTCGCCCTCTCTTTTTCCTTCCCCTTTTTCCCTTTTTTCTCCTTCTTCTTTCCTCTCTTTTCTTCTCCCTTCTCTTCTCCCCCTTCCTCCCTCCCTTCGTCTTCGCCCTCCCCTTCCTCCCCCCCCCTCTTTCCTTCTTCCCTCTCCTCCTCTTTCTTTTCCTCTTTTCCTCTTCCCTTCTCCTTCTTCTTCCTCCTCTTCTTCTCCTTCTCTTTCCTTTTCTTTCCTTCCCTTCTCTCCCTTCCTTCTTCTTCTTCTTCTCTC
Source organism: Pseudomonas sp. PDM22 (assembly GCF_014851965.1). Classification (NCBI taxonomy): domain Bacteria; kingdom Pseudomonadati; phylum Pseudomonadota; class Gammaproteobacteria; order Pseudomonadales; family Pseudomonadaceae; genus Pseudomonas; species Pseudomonas sp. PDM22. The sequence continues at coordinate 150 of NZ_JACVAR010000027.1, read as the reverse complement.
TTTTCTTCCTTTTTTCTTCCCCTTTCCTTCTTTCTTCTCTTCCTCTTTTCCTTCCTCCCTCCCTCTCTCTTTCTCTCTCCTCACTTCCTTTTTCCCTCTCCTTCCCTCTCCTTCTTCCTTCTCTCTCCTTCCCCTTCCTTTCCCCTCACC
>NZ_JACVAR010000026.1:0-594 GCF_014851965.1 Pseudomonas sp. PDM22 | reverse complement strand
GGAGGGGCGAGGGGCGGGAGGAGGGGGGGCGAGGGGAGAGGAAAGGGGGAGAAGACGGAGGAAGAAAGAGAGGGGGGGGGGGGAGAGAAAGGGGAGGGGGGGAGGGGAAGGGGAAGGGGGAGAAGGGAGAGGGAGAGGGGGAGAGGGAAGGGAGGAAAGGGGAAGGAGGGGAGGGGGAAGGAGGGGAAGAAAGAGGGGGGGGGGAAGGGGAGGGGGGAAGGGAAGGGGAAGAGAAAGAGAAGGGAGAAGAGGGAGAAGGAGGAGGAGAGAAGAAGAAGGGAAAGAAGGAAGAGGAGGAGGGAAGGGGAGAAAGGAGAGGAGAGAGAGGAGGAGGAAAGAGGAGGGAGGGAAAGGGAAAAAAGAAGAGAGGGAAAAGAAGAAAAGGGGGGAAGAAGAGGGAGAAGAAGGGAGGAAGAAAGGGGAAAAAAGAAAGGAGGGGAGGAGAGGAAGAGAAGGGGAGGGGAAAGGGGGGAGGAGGAAAGGAAGGAGGAGAGGGAAAGGGGGGAGGAGAGGAAAGGGAGGAAGGGAGAGAAAGAGGAGGGAAGAAGAGGGAAGGGGGAAAGGGGGAAGAGGGAAAGAGAAAAGAAGTAAAGG
>NZ_JACVAR010000025.1:0-730 GCF_014851965.1 Pseudomonas sp. PDM22 | reverse complement strand
AAGCCTTCGCCGCGTTGCTGCCGTTGCGCATCCACCAGATGGCCGAGATTCAGCTGGCTCTTGCCGCTGTATTCGGTGCTGAGCTTGATGTGCTCTTTTCCGCGCGAGTCATCCAGGCGTAGCTTGTTGTTGGCCGGCGTCCGCAAGACGTTGCGCTTGTAGTTTTTCAGGGTGACGTGGTCGGGATGCCGCGAGTCGTGCATGGCGTAGGCGATGTAGGGGCGGTCCGGGTCGCCGTTTTCGAAGGCGATCCGTACTTCGGTGCCTTGTATCAAAGGCAGGTGCAGGCCGTACGTTTCGCCGCCGTAGGGGCGGGCCAGGCGCAGCCACATTGACTCGCGCCCTGCGGGCCAAGTGTCGCGGTCGAAGACGAAATGGCACTTGTAGCGGCCTTCCATGTCGATGTGGCCGTACAGGTCATTCGGTTCGGGGCTGGTAATGCGGGCCGGTATGGTGCCAGCGATTACCGGTTTGGCCGGCACGTCGGGACGGAAGCAGACCTGCTCGTCGTAGGGGATGGCTTCGAATTGCACTTCGAAGCTGCGGTCGCGGGCGGCGCTGCTGTGCAGGCGGACGATCACCGCGCCCGGTGCGAAGTGCTTATCCACGCCGTCGAGCTTGAGTATCTGCCCGGGTAGCAGCGCGGGGCTGCTGGTGTGGCCGGTCAGGCGCGTGCGTTCGTTGAGGTAGCGTTCGTGGGCGAGGCGCGCGTAAAAGTAGCCGCTCTCGC
>NZ_JACVAR010000024.1:0-755 GCF_014851965.1 Pseudomonas sp. PDM22 | reverse complement strand
TCCACGCCGTCGAGCTTGAGTATCTGCCCGGGTAGCAGCGCGGGGCTGCTGGTGTGGCCGGTCAGGCGCGTGCGTTCGTTGAGGTAGCGTTCGTGGGCGAGGCGCGCGTAAAAGTAGCCGCTCTCGCTCTCCAGGTCTTCGTCCTGGGCGTAGGCGTCGCCGAGTTTCCGGTGCGGTTCGCCGTAGTGGTAAGCCTCGCCGTAGGTGGTTTTCGGCGATTTGAGCAGGTCAACATTCGCGTCCAGCTCAGCGCCGGCGTCGCGGTAGTAGTAGGCGCGGTTGCTGACGCTCTGCACGACCCCTTCATGGTTGTCTTGCAGGCCCCAGACGGCATCCTGGCCGCTGGACTCCAGCGACGACAGCGGGCGCAGCGGCAAGAGTGGCGCGGGCAGGTAATGGCGCTGGTCGTCGTGGAATTCCAGTACCTCGATTCGCAGGCGCTCATCCATGCTGAAGCGGTACCAGATGCCCACTTCGGCCGTCAGGCGCTGGATGAAGGTGAGATCATCCTCGCCGTACTGCATCACCTGTTCGCGCTGCGGATACTCGCGGGTCAGTTCGAAGAGGAAATCCTGCCCTTCGAGCTCATTGCGCCGCAGCACCTGCTCGACGATCTCCGGCACGCTCTGGTTCTGGTAGAGGCGGTACTGGCGGGCGAGGCCCAGCAACGCAAAGCGGGGCACAAAAACCACCTCGTAGCGGGATTCGTCCCGTGACATGGCCAGCAGGGAAAAGCGGCTGATCGTGCCGTACAG
>NZ_JACVAR010000023.1:0-792 GCF_014851965.1 Pseudomonas sp. PDM22 | reverse complement strand
CCACCGTCGACGGCTCGGGCAACTGGAGCGTGAAGGTAGAAGGCAGCGACCTGGCGAAGGAAACCAACATCCATGCCACCCTGGTGGCCCACGACGCGGCAGGCAACAGCGCCAGCGTGGTGGCGGATCATGGCTATGTCGTGAATGTCGAGCCGGGCTCCGTCTCGCTCGCCATCGACGTGGTCGCCGGCGACGACATCGTCAACCTGGCCGAGTCCAAGGTCCAGCAGACCATCAGCGGCAAGGCCGCCGGTGCGTTCAGCGAAGGCGACGTGGTGAGCTTCAAGCTCAACGGCACCGACTACAGCGCCAAGGTAGCGGCTGACGGTACCTGGAGCGTGAAGGTGGCCGGCGCGGATCTCGCGGCGGAAACCAACATCCACGCCACCCTGGTAGCCCACGACAGCGCTGGCAACGTCAGCGATGTGGTGGCCGACCATGCCTACTCTGTCGATACGGTAGCGCCGGTAGCGACCCTGACCATCAACGTGGTGGCAGGTGACGACATCGTCAACCTCGAGGAGTCGAAGGTCCAGCAGACCGTCAGCGGCAAGGCCGGTGGCGAGTTCCAGGCGGGCGACGTGGTGAGCTTCAAGCTCAACGGCACCGACTACAGCGCGAAAGTCGCGGCTGACGGTACCTGGAGTGTGAAGGTGGAAGGCAGCGACCTCGCGGCGGAAACCAGCATCCACGCCACCCTGGTGGCCCACGACAAGGCCGGCAACAGCGCCAGCGTCGTAGCCGATCACGGCTACAGCGTCGACCTGGTCGCGCCGGTAGCGACCCTGACCA
>NZ_JACVAR010000022.1:0-803 GCF_014851965.1 Pseudomonas sp. PDM22 | reverse complement strand
GACGTGGTGGACAACGATGATCCGTCCAACCTGATCGACGTGCCGAAGAATGGTTCGACCAACGACACCACCCCGGTGATTTCCGGTGACGGTGCCGAGAAGGGCGACATCATCCACGTCTTCGACGGCGAGACCGAACTGGGCACCGCCATTGCTGGCGAAGATGGCAAGTGGTCATTCGAAGTCCCGGCGGACAAGGCGCTGGCCGAAGGCGAGCACGACTTCACTGCCAAGACTGAAGACCCGGCCGGCAACATCAGCGATGCCTCGGTTCCGTACCCGATCGTCATCGACACCACGCCGCCGGACGACAAGACCACCCACCTGACCATCGACACCGTGGCCGGCGACGACATCGTCAACCTGGCCGAGTCCAAGGTCCAGCAGACCATCAGCGGCAAGGCCACTGGCGAGTTCCAGGCGGGCGACGTGGTGAGCTTCAAGCTCAACGGCACCGACTACAGCGCCAAGGTCGCAGCGGACGGTAGCTGGAGCGTGAAGGTGGCCGGCGCGGATCTCGCTGCGGAAACCAACATCCACGCGACCCTGGTCGCTCATGACGCCGCCGGCAACGCTGGCAGCATCACTGCGGATCACGCCTACAGCGTCGACACCGTTGCACCGGTAGCGACCCTGACCATCAACGTGGTGGCCGGCGACGACATCGTCAACGCCGAAGAAGCCAAGGTCCAGCAGACCATCAGCGGCAAGGCCTCGGGTGAGTTCCAGGCTGGCGACGTGGTGAGCTTCAAGCTCAACGGTACCGACTACAGCGCCAAAGTGGCTGCAGACGGCAGCTGGAG
>NZ_JACVAR010000021.1:0-1518 GCF_014851965.1 Pseudomonas sp. PDM22 | reverse complement strand
AGGGCAGCAGCATCGATGCCACCCTGGTGGCTCACGATGCCGCTGGCAACAGTGCCGACGTGAAGGCCAGCCATGCGTACACCGTGGACCTGACCGCACCGGTAGCGACCCTGACCATCGACACCGTAGCCGGTGACGATGTCGTCAACCTCGAAGAGTCGAAGGTCCAGCAGACCATCAGCGGCAAGGCCTCGGGTGAGTTCAAGGCTGGTGATCTGGTGGCCTTTATCCTCAATGGCACCATTTACAGCGCCGCAGTGGACAAGGATGGCAGCTGGCACGTGCAGGTAGCCGGTTCGGACCTGGCCAAGGAAACCAACATCCACGCCACCCTGGTGGCCCATGACGTCGCCGGCAACGTCGGCCTCATCGTGGCCGATCATGGTTACACCGTGGACATCACGGCGCCTGCGGCTCCGACCATCGACAGCATCGTCGACAACGACGATCCGTCGAACCTGATCGACATCCCGAAAGACGGCTCGACCAACGACACCACCCCGGTTATTTCCGGTGGCGGCGCCGAACCGGGCGACATCATCCACGTCTTCGACGGCGAGACCGAACTGGGCACCGCCATTGCTGGTGAAGATGGCAAGTGGTCGTTCGAAGTTCCGGCCGACAAGGCCCTGGACGAAGGCGAACACGACTTCACCGTCAAGGCCGAAGACCCGGCTGGCAACATCAGCGATCCATCGCAGCCGTACCCGATCGTCATCGACACCACCGCACCGACCGCACCGGTCATCAAGGACGTGGTGGACAACGATGATCCGGCGCACCTGATCGATGTGCCGAAGAATGGCTCGACCAACGACACCACCCCGGTGATTTCCGGCGACGGTGCCGAGAAGGGCGACATCATCCACGTCTTCGACGGCGGCAAGGAGCTGGGCTCCACCACCGCCAAGGACGACGGCACCTGGTCGTTCGAGGTGCCGGCTGACAAGGCCCTGGCCGAAGGCGAGCACGACTTCACCGTCAAGGCGGAAGACCCGGCTGGCAACATCAGCGATGCGTCGCAGCCGTACCCGATCGTCATCGATACCACCGCGCCGGACAGCAAGACCACCCAGCTGACCATCGACACCGTGGCCGGCGACGACATCGTCAACCTGGCCGAATCCAAGGTCCAGCAGACCATCAGCGGCAAGGCCATCGGTGAGTTCCAGGCCGGCGACGTGGTGAGCTTCAAGCTCAACGGCACCGACTACAGCGCCAAGGTAGCGGCAGACGGTAGCTGGAGCGTGAAGGTGGCCGGTGCGGACCTCGCAGCGGAAACCAACATCCACGCCACCCTGGTGGCCCATGACGTTGCCGGCAACGTGGGCGTCATCGTGGCTGACCACGGTTACGAGGTGAAACTCGACTCCACCGCGCCGACCATCAAGGACGTGGTGGACAACGATGATCCGTCCAACCTGATCGACGTGCCGAAGAATGGTTCGACCAACGACACCACCCCGGTGATTTCCGGTGACGGTGCCGAGAAGGGCGACATCATCCACGTCTTCGACG
>NZ_JACVAR010000020.1:0-1533 GCF_014851965.1 Pseudomonas sp. PDM22 | reverse complement strand
TGGCTCACGATGCCGCTGGCAACAGTGCCGACGTGAAGGCCAGCCATGCGTACACCGTGGACCTGACCGCACCGGTAGCGACCCTGACCATCGACACCGTGGCCGGCGACGACATCGTCAACCTCGAAGAGTCGAAGGTTCAGCAGACCATCAGCGGCAAGGTTGTCGGCGAGTTCCAGACTGGCGACATCGTCAGCTTCGCGCTCAACGGCACTACCTACAGCACGACGGTCGACAAGGACGGCAAGTGGAGCGTGAAGGTAGCCGGTGCGGACCTCGCAGCGGAAACCAACATCCACGCCACCCTGGTGGCTCATGATGTCGCCGGCAACGTGGGCATCATCGTGGCTGACCACGGTTACGAGGTGAAACTCGACTCCTCGGCGCCGACCATCCGCGACGTGGTGGACAACGATGATCCGGCCCACCTGATCGACGTGCCGAAGGACGGCTCGACCAACGACACTACCCCGGTGATTTCCGGCGACGGTGCCGAGAAGGGCGACATCATCCACGTCTTCGACGGCGACAAAGAGCTGGGCTCCACCACCGCCAACGACGACGGCACCTGGTCGTTCGAAGTGCCGGCTGACAAGGCCCTGGCCGAAGGCGAGCATGACTTCACCGTCAAGGCCGAAGACGCTGCGGGCAACATCAGCGATCCGTCGCAGCCTTACCCGATCGTCATCGACACCACCCCGCCGGTGGCCACCCTGACCATCAACGTGGTGGCCGGCGACGACATCGTCAACGCCGAAGAAGCCAAGGTCCAGCAGACCATCAGCGGCAAGGCTACCGGTGAATTCCAGACCGGCGACCTGGTCAAGTTCGACCTCAATGGCACCACCTACAGCGCGGCGGTCGACAAGGACGGCAACTGGAGCGTTTCGGTCTCCGGCGCCGACCTGGCCAAGGAAACCAACATCCACGCCACCCTGGTGGCGCACGATGCGGCGGGCAACGTGGCCGACGTGGTCGCCGATCATGCGTACACCGTGATCGACAAACCGCCGGTAGCTTCGCTGAACATCAACATCGTGGCCGGCGACGACATCGTCAACCTGGCCGAGTCGAAGACCGCCCAGCAGATCACCGGTGGTACCACCGGCGGCCGTGCCGGCGACATCGTCAAGATCGTGGTCAACGACGTCACCTACAGCGGCAAGATCGACGCGGCAGGCAAGTGGAGCATCAGTGTTCCGGGCGCCGAGTTGGTAGCCGATGCCGATCACCGTATCGAGGCGAGCTTCGTGGCGACCGACGCGGCAGGCAACAGCGCCAGCGCCACTGCTACCCACGACTACTCGGTGGATATCACCGCGCCGGTGGCGACCCTGACCATCAACGTGGTGGCCGGTGACGACATCGTCAACATCGCCGAATCGAAGAGCCCGCAGACCATCAGCGGCAAGGCGAGCGGCGAGTTCCAGACGGGCGACGTGGTGAGCTTCAAGCTCAATGGCACCACCTACAGCGCAGCGGTCGACAAGGACGGCAACTGGAGCGTTTCGGTCTCCGGCGCCGACCTGGCGA
>NZ_JACVAR010000001.1:0-1186566 GCF_014851965.1 Pseudomonas sp. PDM22 | reverse complement strand
CGAACTCAGTAGTGAAACGACGCATCGCCGATGGTAGTGTGGAGTTTCTCCATGTGAGAGTAGGTCATCGTCAAGCTCCTATCCCAAGACCCCTGGTCAGCATCGCTGGCCGGGGGTTTTGCTTTTGTGCGGGAAAAAATGGCAAGGGCGACGAAGGCTGCGCGCATGTTCCGCGCATGCTGGGCATCGCGGAGAGCTGCATCCCTGGCAGGTTTCTCCAGAAATTTTGAGGCATGCTACGGGCACCGGAGACGCAGTTGCGTCGTCTACAATAGCTTTCAAATTTTCCCTGAGTTCCTACATGCCCGACATCGAAGGACATGCCTTGCAGGACCTGCCTCTGGATGAGCTGATGGCTTGCCACGAGTGCGACCTGCTGATGCGTCGCGAGCCCGTTCCCCTAGGGCATCGGTCAGTCTGTCCGCGTTGCGGATACGAACTGGAAATCCACCGTCCCCATATGGTTCGCCGCGCCCTGGCGTTGGTACTGACGGCGCTGTTTCTGTACATCCCGGCGAACTTTCTGCCGATCATGCATATCACCATCCTGGGCCAGACCAGCATGGATACCGTGTGGAGCGGCGTCGTAGGCCTGTATCACTCGAATATGGCCGGCGTCGCCTTCCTGGTGTTCCTGTGCAGCATGGTGATTCCACTGCTGAAGCTGCTCTGCCAGTTGTTCGTGCTGGTGTCCATTCGCTACAAGGCGCTGCGCGAGCACGGCATGCTGCTGCTGCGCGGCTACCAGCATCTGCGGGAGTGGGGGATGCTCGAGGTATACCTGATGGGCATCCTCGTCTCGATCGTCAAGCTGATAGGGATGGCGGAGTTGCACGTCAGCGTTGGCCTGGCCTGTTTCGTGGGCTTGCTGCTCACCCAGGTCTGGCTCGAAGTCACGATGTCTCACCACCAGGTCTGGGGCGAGCTGTGCGGGGAGTTCGACGATGCGAGCCATTGATGCGGGGATCGTGGTGTGCGGCGAATGCCACCAACTCAACCGCCGCGAGGAAGATGACGAGACTCACTGCAGCCGCTGTGGTGCCGTGGTGCATGAGCGTACGCCCAACAGCATCATACGGACCTGGGCGCTGCTGATTACGGCGGCGATCCTCTACATCCCTGCGAACCTGCTGCCGATCATGACAGTGAATTTCCTCGGTAATGGGATGCCAGCGACGATCATGGAAGGCGTGGTCGAGCTTATCAATGCGGACATGATACCCATCGCTGCGGTGGTCTTCGTCGCCAGTATCCTGGTACCCACCTTCAAGCTCGTTGGCATTGCGCTGCTACTGTATTCGGTGCAGCGGCGACAGCCGCTTTCCGCTCTGCAACGGAATGTGATGTACCGCTTCATTGAATGGATCGGTCGCTGGTCGATGCTCGACATCTTCGTCATCGCGATCCTGGTGACGCTGGTGAACTTCGGTAACCTGGCCAGCATCGAGGCGAACCTCGGTGCAGCCGCCTTTGCCAGCGTGGTGGTGCTCACCATGCTGGCTGCAGTGACTTTCGATCCCCGGCTGATCTGGGATAACACGGACGCGGAAGAAAACGATGAGTGACCTCCCAACACCCAAGATGCGCAAGACCACCAACTGGTCGGCTATCTGGATCCTTCCGCTGATTGCCCTGGCGATCGGGGCCTGGCTGGCATGGCGTGCCTACGACCAGGCGGGGATCATGATCCAGATCCAGTTCGAAAGCGGCGAGGGTATCCAGGCCAACAAGACCGAGGTGATCTTCAAGGGGATCGGCGTCGGCAAGGTCGTCGACCTGCACGTTAACAAACCGACGCTGGGCGTGATCGCCATGGTGGAGATGCGCAAGGAGGCCGCCGAGTACCTGAGCAAGAGCACGCGCTTCTGGCTGGTCAAGCCGCGGGTTTCCATCGCCGGCGTCACCGGTCTGGAGACACTGGTCTCGGGCAACTACATCGCGATCGACCCGGTGAAGGGCGAGCAGCAGAAGGAGTTCGTCGCCCTGAAGGAGCCGCCGCCGCTCTCCGACAGCCTGCCAGGCCTGCATCTCACGTTGAAGGCTGATCGCCTGGGCTCGCTGGAGCAGGGCAGTCCGATCTATTACCGGCAGATCCAGGTCGGCCAGGTGAAGAGCTACCGGCTGGCGGAAGACCAGAAGACCATCGAGGTGAAGGTCCACATCGAGCCGGCCTACGCCAACCTGGTGCGTAAACACACGCGTTTCTGGAATGCCAGCGGCATCACCCTTTCTGGCAGCCTGAGCGGCTTGAAGCTGCGTACTGAGTCTCTGGCAAGCATCGCTGCCGGCGGTATCGCCTTCGCCACGCCGGAGAACTATGCCGACAGCCCGCCCACCGACCCGACCAAGCCCTTCCGTCTGTACGAGGATTACGATGCTGCGCAAGCGGGGCTCAGCGTCAAGGTGAAGGTCAGCGATGTCAGCGGCCTGACTCCGGGCAGTACACCGGTGATGTACAACGGTGTTGAAGTCGGTACGGTCAAGAGCATCGACATGGACAAGGACTTCAACGGCGCCACCGCCACCCTGTCCATGGACCCGCGCACCGAAGAGTTCCTCAACAGCAAGACCGAGTTCTGGATGGTCAAGCCGAGCATCTCGCTGGCCGGCATCACCGGCCTCGAGGCCCTGGTGAAGGGCAACTATCTCAATGTGCGCTTTGCCAGCGACGGGGAACCGACCCGTGATTTCGTCATCCGGCCCAAGGCGCCACCGCTGAATCTCGACTCACCGGGTCTGCACCTGGTGCTGACCACGGATCAGCTGGGTTCGCTGGAAGTCGGTACACCCATTCTCTATCGCCAGATGAAGGTCGGCAGCGTGCAGAGCTACCAGCTCTCCCGCCGTGACCCGTCGCGTCTGGTCATCGGTGTGCACATCGAGCCGGAGTACGCCAAGCTGGTGAATACTTCGTCGCGCTTCTGGAATATCAGCGGCGTCACCATCAGTGGCGGCCTGGATGGCATCAAGCTCAAGAGCGAGTCGCTGCAGACCCTGCTCGCCGGCGGTATTGCCTTTGATACGCCCGATCCCAAGGCGGCGCCGATCACCAAGGTGCGTCGCTTCGCCCTGTTCGACAGCGAAGACGATGCTCACCTGAAGGGCCAGTTGATCGAGCTGCGTGCCGATACCGCCGACGGTCTGAAGGAAGGTACCGTCCTGCGTTACAAGGGCCTGGAAGTAGGCCGCGTGGAGCAGGTGGAGCTGAGCAAGGACCTGCAGAGCGTGCAGTTGAAAGCGCGTCTGACCCGCGGGGCGGATCGTATCGCTCGCCAGGGCACCCGATTCTGGGTAGTGGGACCGCAGGTCGGTCTGTCCGGTGTCAGCAACCTGGGCACCATCGTCAGCGGTCAGTACATCGAAGTTCTCCCTGCGTCCAAGCCCAGCCAGGCGCAGACCAGCTTCAGCCTGCTGGGGGGCGAGCCGAACCGCCTGCTCGATGCCGACGGCCTGCGCCTGACCTTGAGTGCGGCCCGTCGTGGCTCGCTCAAGACCGGCGTCCCGGTGACCTACCGCGAGGTACAGGTCGGCAAGGTGACATCCTTCGAGCTGGGCGAGACGGCTGACCGCGTGCTGATCCACATCCTCATCGAACCGCGCTATGCGGCGCTGGTGCGGACCGGCAGCCGCTTCTGGAACACCAGCGGTGTCGGCGTGGATGCCGGACTGTTCAAGGGCGTGAAGGTGCGCACCGAGTCGATGGAGACCATCCTCGCTGGCGGCGTGGCCTTCGCTACCCCGAACAACGCCGAGATGGGCTCGGTGGCCAAGCCGGGGCAGACCTTCGCGTTGTTCGACGAGGCCAATGACGAATGGCTGGACTGGGCGCCGAAGATCCCGCTGGGCAAGGCGAACTGAGGTTCAGCCGAACAGGAAAAGGGCTGCGATTGCGGCCTTTTTCATTGCTCAACTCGCTCCTACGAAAAGCGCAAAGAAAAAGCCCCGCAATGCGGGGCTTTTTTCAGCGCTGAAGAAGCATCACGCCGGTTCGGCGCTGGCCTCCACGTCGTTATGCGCTGCCTTCTCGGTATCTCGGCGGCGGATGTACTTCCAGTCCGCCTCGTCGATGTAGATGCCGTTGGGGCCGCTACCGCCTTCCAGGTCGATGGCCACCTGGGCCGAGACCTGCGGCTTCACGCTCGCCAGGATGGGCACGAAGCCCAGCTGCAGGCTGGTTTCCAGTAGCGCCGACTGGTTGCGTTCGTCGATGTCCGCCGCCTCGTCGAGGTAATAGGGCAGACGGATGCGGCCGGCCTGCTCGCGGTCCATCAGGTGCAGCAACAGGTACATGTTGGTCAGCGCCTTGATGGTCATGGTGGTGCCGTTGGATGCCGCGCCGTCGATGTCGGTGTGCATGATCGGCTGGCCGCCCATCTTGGTGATCTCGAACGCCAGCTCGAACAGGTCCTTCAGGCCGAGCTGGTTGTTGTTCGCCGCCACCAGGCGCGACAGGTAGTCCTTGGCTTCCTCGTTCTTGGCATCCTGCTCGGCGCTCTGGGTCAGGTCGAAGACCGAGAGGTTCTCGCCTTCTTCGTACTGGCCGGCGCTGTGGATGATCTGGTCGATGTGCTTGAGCGCGTCCTTGTTCGGCGCCAGCACGATGCGGAAGCTCTGCAGGTTCGATACCTGGCGCTTGTTGATCTCGCGGTTGAACAGAGCCAGCTGGTGTTCCAGGTTGTCGTAGTCGCTGCGGATGTTGCGCAGGGTACGGGCGATGTCGGTGACCGCCGCGCGGCGCGCCTTGGCCAGGGTCATGGCTTCGTCGGTACGGTGCGCATAGGCGTTGATCAGCAGTTGCAGGCGACGCTCCGGATCATCCTCGCTGTCGAACTTGGCCACGCCCTTCAGGCGCACCTGGGCATACAGCGCCTCGATCTGGCCGTCCACACGCTGCAGTGACTGCCAGGTGTCCTGGTAGTCGTTGAGTAGCGGCAACAGATTGTCCATGGAGTCGTCGACCGGGTCCATGAACGGGATGCCGAAGGGCAGGTTCGCCGGCAGCAGTTGGCGACGGCGCAGGGCGTCGTCGAGGGTGCGCTGCTTGGCTTCCATGTCGGCCAGCTGGCGGCCGATCAACTGCAGCTTGGCGGAGAGCTGCTGGACGCGTTCGGTGAAGGCGTCGGCGGAGCGCTTGAGTTCGTCCTGGGTGGCTTCCAGCTGGGCGAGCTGCTCCAGCTTGCCCGGCTCTTCAGCGCTCAGGGTCTGGCTGCGGCGGAAGTCTTCCAGCGCCTTCTGCGCGTCGAGCACGTCCTGGTACAGCTTGTCCGCCTGCGCCTTGCTGGCGTTGCGGTCGGCGGCCACGGCCTGCTGGGTCTTGAGCTGCTTGAGCTCCTTCTCCAGGCGTTCCTTCTGGTCGCGCAGGGCGGCGCGGTCGGCCAGGGCCTGCAGGGCCGGCGGCTCGATGGTGGAGAGGTCGATGGTCAGACCGGGCACTTCGAAGCGCTCGCCCTTGAAGGCATCGAGGATCTTCTCGACGCTGCCGACCCACTGGCCGCCCTCATCGAGGTCCACACCCTTGTCGCCCAGCGGCAGGCTGAACAGAGCGCCGTTGAACAGGCGCATCAGGCGCTCGACGTCCTGCTGGGAGAACTCCTCGCGCAGGCGGGCATAGCTGTTGTTGTCGGCATGCTCGAGCTGCTGGCGGACGCCTTTGAGGCGCTTCTCCAGGTCGCGCATGCGCTCTTCCAGGTCTTCGCTGGAGAACTGCCGGGAGTGCGCCAGGGCGCCGGCCAGTTCGTCGTGGGCGTCCTTGGCGGCGAGCAGCTGCTGCTCCAGCACCTTGACGTCGTCGACCAGCGCGAAGCGGTTCTTCAGTACGGCCAGTTCGCCCATCCAGCGCTGGATTTCGCTGATCTCGCGCTCCAGGCGCATCAGTTCGGCGGTGCTGCCGCGCTGCTCGTTCTGTAGCCCGTCCTGCTCGCGGCGGTAATGCTCGGATTGGATGACCAGCTCTTCCTTGCGCGCGCCGGAATAGTCTTCCCAGGTGCCCAGCAGGTTATCCAGCAGCGGCGAGAGACGGTGCATCTTGCCGCGCAGCAGTTCGCGCTGCTGCACGCCATTGGCCAGGGCCTCGACCAGTGGGCCAGCAGCGACCAGGGCCTGGTAATCGCCTTCCATGCGGCGCACGTCGCGGAAGGCTTCCTCGCAAGCGGCGATGTAGTCGACGCTGCCCGAGCGCAGGCTGTGCTCGAAGGCATCGAGGAACAGCTGCTTGAGCTTGGCGGCGGTGATCTCGCGCATGTGCAGCAGGTTGATGAACAGCGAGCGGAAGGTCTTCAGGCTCTGTTCACTGGTGGAACGCAGCGGGATCAGGGTGAGGTCCAGCGGGATCGAGGTGTGGCCGCCAACCAGCAGGCGGCGCAGCTCGTCGGGCTTGAGCTCGTAGGACTTGATGCCCTCGCGCTCGAGGTTCGCGTACAGCTCGCGCAGGCGCAGGCAGGTGCCGTTCTTCTGGTAGTGCTCCAGGTCCAGCTCGCCCTGGTAGGCGAAGAACTGGTGACCGAAGCCGCCGCCCGGACCGCGACCGCCCACGCCGATCACGTGGCGGCCGTTGGGCAGGTCCAGTTCGACCAGGATGTAGCTGGTGTCGGTGGCGAAGTAGAACTTGCGCGAGGCTTCCAGGCTGTACTTGCCGAAGCTCATGTCAGACATGCGCGCGAGGATCGGGAACTGCAGCGCGTTGATCGATGCCGACTTGCCGAGGTTGTTCGCGCCGTACACCGACAGCGGCTGCTCCAGCGGGAAAATGCCGAGGCTGTAGCCGGCGGTATTGAGCAGGGCGAAGCGGCGGATGCCGTAGCGTTCCTGGGTCATGCCTGGGCCTCCATGTCGGCTTGTTCATCGGCGATAGCGCGGGCGAGGGCGTCTTCTTCGCTCTCGTCTTCAATGGCGGCGTCGGCGGCAGCTTCAACGGCAGCGGCCTCGACGGGTTCGCTGATGGCAACAATCTCTTCGTCGGCATCGGCGGTATAGCTTTCGAGGATCACCACCGGCTCGTCGTCTTCTTCCATCAGCACCGGAGCGCTGAACTGCATTTCACTGGCGTGCAGGTTGGCGGCCAGGTCGCGGTCCTGCTGGACCGACAGGCAGACGTCGAGGAAGCGGTGGATCGGCGGCAGGAAGCGGTACACGCCATTGTCCTCGGCGGCGAAGCCGAGCTGGGTGAGGCGGCGCATGACCTTCTCTTCCAGTTCTTCCTGGGTGGTCACCTCGGCCTGCAGGAACAGGTCGCGGTATTTCTCCAGCAGCGGCGGCAGCTCGTCGCGGCCGATGCTGCCGCCGTCGAGGACGGCCAGCGGGTCGCGGCCCTGGTCGGCCAGGTGCTCGACGAGGATGAAGGTGAACAGCGCCAGGCGCTGGGCGGTCTTGTTCACCTGGGCGCCGACCTGTTCGGGCACGAAGTAGTAGAAGCCGCGGGTATCGCAGACCAGCTCGTAGCCCAGGCTGCGGAACAGTGCGCGGTAAGCGTCCTGCTGGTTGGACAGCTGGCTGTACAGCTCCGGGTCGCGGCGGCTGATGTGGAAGCCCTTGAACAGCTCGCGGAAGATCGGCGCGAGCTGGGTCATTTCGGTGAGATTAATCTGCATGCGATTCGCTCTTGCTGTCCTTGCCAGCGGTCGGGCCGGCGATCAGGGCGAAGGAGCACAGGCTGACGCTGTGCTGGAGAGTGTCGTATTGGCGGCGATCGAGGCGGTCGCGCTGGAAGCGGGCATCGCGCGACAGACGCGAGAACCAGTAGAGCAGTTCGTCGGTCGCGCCTTCGGGCTCCTGTTCCAGCAGCCACTGCATGAGGTCCGGCAGCGGCAGCGCGGCCTGGCAGCGGTCGAGCATTTCCCGGGCAGTGCGCGGCGAACGCTGCGGGCCGTCGCTCTTGCGATTGCCGCTGGCCTTGGGGAAGTGCGCCGGCTTTGGCTGGAAGCTGGCGAGGGCGAAGACGTAGCTCTCGACCTGCGAGGCGGTGCCGAGGAAGTTGCTCTGCGGCCGGGTGAACATCGGCAGGGCTGCCTGGGGCACGGCGTCGATGCCTTTGCGACGGATGACCGACAGGGCCAGCGCGGCGCCACGGGTGATCGCGTTGTGCCGGCGCGCTTCTTCGCGCAGCGGCAGGAGCAGTTCGCGGGCGCGGCGCAGGGTGAGCTGGGCAGTGGTCTGCATTTCCAGGATGCGCGCGTGGGTGCGCAGCAGCTGGTCGTCGTCAACCAGCTGACCGAGGCGCGCCTGTTCGCTGAGCAGGCGCAGCAGCACCTGCTCCACGCGATGCACGCCCTGTTCGAAGGCGCCGTCGGCGGAGACCAGCTGGATCATCGGCTCGACGTACTCGTCCCAGGTCGCCAGGACTTCCGCGTAGCGCTGGCGCAGCGGAATCTGCCGGTCCTGGGTCTTGGCGCGTTCGGCCACGGCGACCAGCGCCTGTTCATCGTTGGCGAGCTTCTTCAGCACGTCGCGCACGCGCATGTCGAGCAGGCGCAGCTGGCGGGCCAGGTCGTTGCCGTCGCGTGCTTCGAAAGCTTCGCGGATGTAGCCGGCCAGACGCTCGAGGTGGCGCAGGTAGGCTTCGATCTCCAGGCACAGACCCAGACGGTGTTCCTGGCGCAGGTAGGCGAGGAAGTCGTGGATCTGCGCGTTCAGCTCGAAGCGGTTGGGGCTCTTGGCCACCGGGACGAGGATGTCCAGGCGGACCCACTGGTCGAGCAGGGCGGTGATGTCCACCGGGGTGCTGTCGGGCAACTGGCTGGTGAGCTGGATGCGCAGCTCCACCAGGCTCAGGGTGCCGGCGTCGAAGCGCTCGCACAGCGGTTCGAGCAGCACCCAGTGTTCGGCGAGGGCGCGTAGTACGCGTCGTGGGTCGATCATCGGCTTGGTTGGGCCCGGAATGAACAAAGGGAGCGATTGTACTGCAAAGGCCTACCCCTGGCCGACAGGGTGACGAAACGCGTCAGTTTGCGACTGCACCATCAGCGCCCGTGTGACGTATCTCACGGAAAATGGGGCCTAAATGGCTGAATTTTCTGGCAAGTTTTTTGCCAAAGTCCTTACCAGAGACCTAGATATCAGAGTCTGATTTACGCAGATGACTTACGACGCCGCACTCGCCAAAGCCCGTTGGGCCGAACTGGAACGCCAGAACGATCTCGACTGGGACCTGGATGCGATCACCGATCGCAACGAAGCCATCGCCTTCCTGCAGCGCTTCGAGAATCGCTTGTGCATCTACTCGTCGTACGTCGAGAAGCTCTACAGCAATTACAGCTTCGTGATCCCGGAGAGCCAGGAAGGCGGCATCACCATTCTCCCGGACGAACAGGCCTGGTTCGACACCTTCCACGACATCCCCGGTGATGCGGTGGAGCCCACCGGCATCCACATCCTGCCCGGCGAGACCATGGGCTACAGCGGCCTGTACCTGAAGATTCCCGGCGAGCACCGGCTGGTGGCCTCGCGCGAGCTGCCCTTCCAGGACGGCCTGAAGCTGCTGATCAACCGTTACCGCATGCGTGGGGACATCTTCCTGCCGGTACTGGTGAAGGGCGACCTGCGCGAGTACGAGGCGCGCATGCCCTCGCTGCACCTGCACCGCTTGAATACGGCCAAGCTGCAGGCCCATTCGCGGCTGAACCTCGACGCCATCAAGGGCGCGATCGCCGAGCACCTGATCGGCCTGTTCCGCCACCAGTGAGCCGCCGATTGCCCGAAGCTGTCACCCCGGTGTGACGATGGGTAACAACCCGGCCCGGACTTTCCTTTCCTCGTCTATCGTTCGGAGCGATTTACTCGACTATGGGTCGGCCCGCCGTGGCGGGTGAATTCCTATAGTGGCATCACGGCGCCGAGTCTCGACCTGTTCGCTGACCCGATACGCCCGACGAATAACAACAGGCGCCCGCGAACAGGGAGCCAGGAAAGGAGAGTGCCATGCGTCAGTCCTCCGGTCCGCTCATGCGTGCCCTAGCCTTGCTCTGCGGCGGCCTGCTGGCCTTTTCCGCCCAGGCGCGCATGCAGTCGATGGACGATGAAGAGCTGTCCGCCATCTCCGGCCAGGGCGCGATGCTCACCGTCGACGCTTCCACCTACCAGAACTACCAGTACACCCGGCTCAACTTCGGCGCTGACGTCAGCCTGCTGACCAACATCGACCAGTTGAGCCTGGGCAACTACAGCCGCACCGGCTCGACCACCGTCTCCGGCCAGCCGGCGGACATCCTGATCAACAACTTCGCCCTGGGCCGGGTGGACAACGCCAACTCCCCGGATGCCAAGGTGGTGCCGTTCCAGATCCGCGACCCCTACGTCGAGTTCGCCTTCCAGACCAACAACGGCGTACGCCAATTGGTAGGCGCGCGGGTCGGCTTCGGTAAGGCGCAGGGCGATCTCTCCGGCGACATCCTGTCGATCACCGGCAACCTGCAGGGTCAGATCTACGGCCCAGCTTCCATCGCCTACGACTACTACACCCGCAACGGTTGCCCGAACATCATCAACTGCCTGGCGCTGGCCGTGGCCGGCGATACCCCGGTGTACGCCGACGTGGTGCTGCTCAAGGGCGGCACCGGCGAGGCCACGATCAACGGCCAGCCGATCAACCGTGCCGAGCAGATCGGTATCGCCAAGGGCGACTCGCTGCATTCCGACGCTGGCGGCCTGATCGCCTCGCTGATCCCGACCCTGTCCACCACCAGCAACTGCCAGGCGCTGGGCCTGACGACCTGCTTCGATCTGACCAACTACAAGACCATCTACATCGGCAAGCCGGGCTCCACCGACATCAACACCGGCGCCCAGGGCATCTTCTTCTCCTTGCAGAACCAGAATGTGCCCTGGCAGGACCTCGCCAACGCCGGCAACTTCGTCAACACCCAGTCCGGCGCCTTCGCCAACTTCCCGAAGGTGGGCAGCGGCGCGGACGCGGTGTACCCGATCCTGATCAACCTCTACGACGCCCTGCGCGGCCTGCCCCGGCAGTCCACCTGCATGGGCTCGCAAGCGTCGGGCTGCTGACATGAGCTGGCGCGCAGCGGTAGCTGCCTGTCTCGCCGGTTGCCTGGTCAGTCTGCCGGCGCTGGGCATGAAGGCCCTGGATGACGATCAACTGGAAGAGGTCAGCGGCGCGGGCCTGGGTTTCTTCATCGATGGCTTCAGCTACGACCAGGCCACGGCTACTTCGAAGATCACCGGGGTGAAGAACAGCGCCAACCAGGATGTGCAGGTGGATATCACTGGCGCCTATATAAAAGGCGCCGGTAGCCAGCGCGGCACCCTCGACACCAAGGCCTACCTCGGCACACCCATGCACCCCTTCACCCTCGGCCCGGTGAAGTACAAGGCGGGGCTGAACATCCCGGCCAACCAGGAAGCGCTGCAACTGATGACGCCGACCTGGACCGACCCGATCAACGACACCCACAAGTTCGGCCTCTGGTCCTATTACCAGGGCTGCCTGTATGGCGACGCCGGTTGCACCAACCCGGCCCAGGCGACCAACAAGATCAACGCCGAGCTGGACGCCCTGAAGACCCAGCGCAACACGCTGCTGACCACCTATTCGAACAACATGGTGACGCTCAAGAGCGGCATCGACGCCGACATGGTGGTGGTCAACCAGCGCAAGGCGACGGTGGATGCCGCGCAGGTGGTGCAGAAGAACAACTACAGCACCATGCAGAGCACCTTCAACGTAGCTCCGGCCAGGGTCTGCGATACCGTCCTGGGCATCGCCTGTACCAACAAGCCGGACTTCGGCGAGAAGTACAGTTGCGGCGGCATCGTCGGTTGCAGCAGCAACTCGGGGGTGAAGGCCTACAACGACTCGGTGGACAAGTACGCCAGCAGCACCTCCGACCTCACCAAGGCGCAGCAGGACCTCAGCGCCTCCTGGTCGGTCAGCCGCAACGGCGTCACCCTGAGCCAGCGCGCCAGCGACTACGACAAGTTCGTCCAGCTCTGCGGCGCGCAAGGTGGCAGCGCCACCACCTGCGTCAGCGGCACCATCAGTCGCACCGAGAAGAACGTCTCCACGGTACAACTGGTCGCTGGTGCCATGCAGAACTCGTCCGGCACTCGCATCCAGGGGCTGGATATCGGTATCGCCACCAAGTTCACCCTGCCCAGCACCGCCTACAACAGCAACGGCAGCGCGGGCGCCACCACCACCCGTACCGACTTCTTCTCCATCGCCCTGGAAAACTTCACCCTCAACGGCTCCTACCTCAACCTGTGGGGCGACGCCGCTGGCCTGAAGGCCTCCATGAGCCTGCAGATGTACGCCGACAAGCTGATCATCGCCGGCTGCGAGAATTGCGCCGACACCAACAAGGTGGTGGCCAAGAACGTCTACTTCGACCTCAACCTGGGCGACGCCAACTACCAGCCGGCGACGCTCTCGGTGGCCAGCAACGGCGACCTGATGCTCAGCGCGCCGGGCGTCACCTGGGCCAACCACGAGGCCTTCTACCAGAACGTGCAGAAGAGCAATATCAGCATCGGCAACCTGAACATCAGCGGCACCGACGTCGGTTCCCAGGCCATTCGCGGCCTGCGCATCGACTACCTGAACGTCCGTACCGTGAACCTGCCGCGCTAGCGCATGAGGAGACTCGCCGTGAAAACCGCACGCCATTCGAGCCGACTCCTGGCACTCCTGTTGCTGCTCGCTGCCGCCATCGCCCACGGCGAGATGCGCGGCCTGGATGACAGCGAAATGGCCGACGTCAGTGGCCAGGACGGTGTCAGCCTGAGCGTCAATTTCAACCTTGCCGCCAACACCGCCGATACCCGCTGCAGCGGCGGCTGCGGCGCGCGACTGGCGATCCAGCCGCTCAACAGCACCGGCTACATCGTGCTGGACAACATCAAGGGCACCTTCAGCTTCGACGGCATGTCCATCGACATGGTGACCATCAACAACGGCTTCAATGGTGACGGCGCGCTGTTCAACCGTCAGGCCATGAAGGTCGGCCTGACCAACGCCAGCGCCAGCAACCTGCAATTCACCCTGGGCGGCTCCAACCAGGGCAAGGTGTCCGGCAGCGGCCTGCAGCAGACCAACCTGCTGACCTACCAGGCCACTGGCGCGGTCAAGCTCACTGGCAACGTCTACGTCTTCGGCACCCAGTAAGCGAAACGCACAGGCTCTCCGCCCACCGGCCTTTCCCCCCGGCGCGTTTCACGCGACAATCCCGCCTCGTCGTGTCGGCCTGCCCCTGCAGGCACCACCCACAGGTAAACGCCCCTTGATCGAAGAAGCCCGTCGCCGCGCCTACCTTGGCGCCATGCAGGTCGCCAGCTGGCTGCCGCGCGTGGTGCTGCCGTTCGCCGCCCCGTCGCGCCCGGAGCTGCTGGAACCCCCCGCGCCCATCGTCGCCGAGCCCATGGCTGCTGCGCCCGCCGCGGCTGCACGCGAGGCCGCCGCTCCGGTTGCTGCACCCGCGCCCGCGCCGGTCACGGCCGGCGAACCCGGCTCGATCGCCGCGCGCCTGCTGCCCAAGGTCGGTGCCCAGGCCAAGCCGGCCGCGCCGGTCAAAGCCGAGGAGTCGACCGAGGCGGAAGCCGAACCTGCCGTCCGCGCGCCAGTCGCCCCGCCGCCGCGTTTCGCCCTGCAATTGCTGCGCGCCGGTGAATGCATCCTGCTGGTCGAACTGCCCACCGGCGAGCCGCTGGCCAGCCGTGACCCGGCCTACCTGCTGCTGAAGGACCTGCTGCGCGCCGCCGGCCTGCCGGACAGCCCGCAACTGATGGGCGAGCCGGTACGCTGGCCGCTGTTCTCCCGCGGCAACATGGACCAGGGCCCGCAAGCCGCCCGCGAGTTCGTCCAGGGTTTCGTCGCCGCGCGGCTGGAGGAGGGCGCCCCGTGCTCCTGCCTGTGGCTGGTCGGCATGCCTGCCGTGCGGTTCGCCGGCGAAGGCGATGAGGAATCCCTGCTGCGCGAGCTGCAGGTCGAAGGCCTGGGCGTCGCCTGGGCGCTGCCGGGCCTCGAGCGCCTGGCCGAAGAACCCACTTTGAAAGCCGACCTCTGGCGCGCCATGCGCCGGGTGCGGCAACGCTGGATGAGTCAGACCCCTGCATGAGCGACGCTGTTTCCTTCCGCCCGATGACCGAGGCGGACCTCGATGCCGTACTCAAGATCGAATACGCCGCCTTCAGCCACCCCTGGACGCGCGGTACCTTCGCCGACGGCCTGAAGAGCTACGAATGCTGGGTGATGTTCGAAGGCAGCCAGCAGGTCGGCCACGGCGTGATCCAGCTGATCCTCGATGAGGCGCACCTGCTCAACATCACGGTGAAGCCGGAAAGCCAGGGGCGTGGCCTTGGACTGGCGCTGCTGGAGCACCTGATGAAGCGTGCCCACGAGAAGGGCGGGGTGGAATGCTTCCTCGAAGTCCGCGCCTCCAACGGCCCGGCCTACCGCCTCTACGAGCGCTACGGCTTCAACGAAATCGGCCGCCGCCGCGATTACTACCCGGCAGTCGGCGGTCGTGAAGACGCGCTGGTCATGGCCTGCACGCTGGTCGATTGATCTCTCTACGATTCCAGATCGGCACGAACCTGTAGGAGCGGGCCATGCCCGCGATCGCGCGCATGGCGCGCTCCTACAGGTCCGCGCCGCAGCATCGACCGTTTGAACGAATTCCCCGCCGCGATCCATCCACAATTATTGAGAAATTTCCTGCCGATCGGGTTTTTCCGAGGGCGATTCCTGGCTTAACCTTAAGACCAATAACAACAAGAACATAAGGTCGCAAACATGAATCGCAGTGATGTGATCGTGGTGGGCGCCGGTATTTCGGGGCTGACTGCGGCCTGGCGTCTGGCGCAAGCCGGGCGGCGGGTGAAAGTGATCGAGGCCAACAAGCGCGTCGGTGGGCGCACCCTCAACCATCGCTTCGCCAGCGGCGAAGTGGTCGAAGTGGGCGGGCAGTGGGTCGGCCCGACCCAGGAGCGTATCCTTTCCCTGCTGGCCGAACTCGGCCTGTCGACCTTTCCGCAATGGAACCAGGGCGACAACCTCACGCTTTTCGGCGGCCGACTCAGGCCGTATCGCGGCACCATCCCGAAGTTTCCTCCCCACGTTCTGCTCGATGTCCTTCAGGCCCATGTCCGCCTGGACCGCATGGCGCGGGATATTCCGCTGGGCGACCCCAGCCTGCATCCCAAGGCGCCCCAGTGGGACAGCCTCACCTTCGCCGAGTGGCTGCGGCGCAACGTGCGGACTTCCACCGGGCGCAAGGTCTTCGAGCTGATGTGCGGCGCCGTGTTTGCAGCGAGTCCCCATGACCTCTCGTTTCTCCATGTCCTCTTTTATATCCACGGCGGCACCAACCTCGACACCGTGCTCGGCGTCGAAGGCGGCGCCCAGCAGGACCGCATCCTGGGCGGCTCCCAGCGGATCAGTGAGACCCTGGCCGAGCGCATCGGCGACGTCCATACCGGCGAACCCGTGCGCGCCGTGCGCCAGGACGGCAGCCGCGTCGAGTTGGTGACCGACCGCGGCACGCACCAGGCCAGCCATGTCATCTTCGCCATCCCGCCAACGCAACTGCTGCGCATCACCCAGGAACCGCTGTTGCCCAGCTGGCGCGACCAGCTCCTGCAACGGCTGCCGCAAGGCGCGGTGATCAAGTGCATGGCGCTCTACGACAAACCTTTCTGGCGCGACAAGGGCCTCTCCGGCCAGGCCACCAGCGAAACCGGCCCGGTGCGCCTGACTTTCGACAACAGCGTCCCCGATTCCGGACGCGGCGTGCTGCTGGGCTTCATCGAAGGCGACGAGGCGCGGCAATGGAACGCCCGGCCCGCCGGTGACCGCCGTGGTCAGGTGCTGGACTGCTTCGCCCGCTACTTCGGCGAGCAGGCACTGCAGCCGGTGGATTACGTGGACAAATCCTGGGCCGAGGAACCCTTCGCCCGCGGCTGCTATGCCGCCCTGTTCCCGCCGGGACTATGGAGCAGCGGCGCGGCGCGCCTACGCGAACCCTATGGGCGTTTGCACTTCGCCGGCACAGAAACGGCGACGCGCTGGATGGGCTATTTCGACGGGGCCGTGGAGGCCGGGGAGCGCGCCGCGCGGGAAGTGCTCGGCGCGCGGGAAGATCACGGGGAGGAAGATTATGTGCGACACCTTGGTATTGCGTAGCGGCGGGGCCACCTGGTTCGCCAAGAACAGCGACCGCGAACCCGCCGAAGCGCAACGCCTGATCCGCCTGCCCGCCGTCAGCGGCGACAGCGCGGCCACGGTGTGCACCAGCTACCTGCAGATCCCCCAGGCCGCCAACCGCCACGGTGTCATCCTCAGCCAGCCTGCGTGGCTGTGGGGCGCCGAAATGGGCGTCAATGACAAGGGCGTGGCCATCGGCAACGAAGCCGTGTTCACCCGATTGACCCAGCGCGACGGTGAGGCCCTGCTCGGCATGGACTTGCTGCGTCTGGGCCTGGAGCGCGGCGGCAGCGCTCGCGAGGCTTTGTCAGTCATCACCGAACTGCTGGAGCGCCACGGCCAGGGCGGCCCGGCCGGCTATCGCAACAAGCGTATGCGCTACGACAACAGCTACCTGATCGCCGACCGCGACGAAGCCTGGGTGCTGGAAACCGCCGGGCGACTGTGGGCGGCGAAGAAGGTCGAGCGCTGGGCCATCTCCAACGCCCTGAGCCTCGGCCACGAGTACGACCTCGCCAGCCCCAACCTGGAAATCCAGGCGCGCCGCTTCGGCTGCTGGAACGGCCGCGGCGACTTCCACTTTGCCCGTGCCTTCGATGGCCGCGTACTGCCCTGGGTGGCTGGCGCCCACCAGCGCCGCCAACTCAACGAAGACTTCCTCGCTCACTGCCCGGCTCAGGTCGACTGGCTGGCGCTGGTGGTTGCCCTGCGCAGCCACGGTCATCGTGGGCACCGCTTCAATCTGCACGACAACCGGCAGATCTGCCTGCACGCCGGCAGCTTCTGGCGCCCCTCGCAGACCACCGCCAGCCTCATCGCCCGGCTCGACGGCGACTCTCCGCGCCTGGCAGCGACCGCGACCTCCGCACCCTGCCTGTCGATGTTCCAGCCGCTGGGCTTCGACGAGCGTGCCGGGGAAGGGCTGCTCAGCCGCGAGACCGACGCCGTTGAGGATTCGCTCTGGTGGCGCTTCGAAACCGTGCACCAGCGCGCCCTGGCCGACCCCGGCTTCGCCGACGCCCTGCGCGCCGGTCACGGCTGGCTGGAAACCGAGTTGCTCGGCGCCCTGGATCGGCGCACGCTGGATTGGCCGCGCCTCGCCGCCGAAGGCCAGGCCTGGCACGATGCCTGGCACCAGCTGGCGCTGCAGCAGGCGCCTCGCCCGTCGCGCTGGTGGCGGATGAACGCTGTGCGCTGATGCGGCTTGTCAGCCACGCCTGTGCTGCGTAAGGTGCCGCCAGCCAAATGATGAGGAGCCGGACATGAGCGATCTGCAGGAACTGTTCGACAACAACGCCCGCTGGGCCGAAGCCATCAAGCAGGAAGACCCTGACTTCTTCGCCAAACTGGCTCGCCAGCAGACCCCCGAATACCTGTGGATCGGCTGCTCCGATGCACGCGTACCGTCCAACCAGATCGTCGGCCTGCTGCCCGGCGACCTGTTCGTCCACCGCAATGTCGCCAACGTCGTGCTGCACACCGACCTCAACTGCCTGTCGGTCATCCAGTTCGCCGTCGACGTACTCAAGGTCAAGCACATCCTGGTCACCGGCCACTATGGCTGCGGTGGCGTGCGCGCTGCGCTGCACCACAGCCAGCTCGGCCTGATCGACGGCTGGCTGCGCACCATCCGCGACCTCGCCTACGAATACCGCGACCACCTGGCGCAGTTCGAGAAGGAAGAAGAGCGCGTCGACCGCCTCTGCGAGCTCAACGTCATCCAGCAGGTCGCCAACGTCAGCCACACCAGCATCGTCCAGAACGCCTGGCACCGCGGCCAGAAGATCTCTGTGCACGGCTGCATCTACGGCATCAAGGACGGCATCTGGAAGGACCTCAACGTCACCGTCAGCGGCCTCGACCAGTTGCCGCCGCAGTACCGCCTGCGCCCGCTCGGCCAGTCTTGAGCCAACGCCTGTGCGTCATCCCCGGTGACGGCATCGGCCGCGAGGTCGTGCCCGTCGCCGTGGAGGTGCTGCAACGTCTGCTGCCCGATCTGCAGGTAGAAGAAGCCGAAGCCGGCTGGGACTGCTTCCAGCGCCACGCCACCTCCGTTCCTGACGCCACCTACGAACGCCTTCGAGCCTGCGGCGCCGGGCTGTTCGGCGCGGTTTCCTCGCCCAGTCACAAGGTCGAGGGCTACCGCAGCGCCATCCTCAGTTTGCGCCAGACGCTGGCGCTGAACCTCAACCTGCGCCCCGTGCGTTCTCGCCCGGTCGTCTCACCGCGCGCTGGCATCGACCTGCTGGTCCTGCGGGAAAACAGCGAAGGCCTCTACAGCGGCCGCGAGCATTGGGAAGCCGAAGGCGTCGCCATCGCTGAGCGGGTTATCAGCCACGCCGCCTGCGAACGCCTTGCCACGGGTGCCGCCGAACTCGCCCGCCTGCGCCACGCCCGGCGCATTACCCTCGTGCACAAGGCCAACGTCCTGCCGCTCACCTGCGGCCTGTTCCGCGATACCTGCCGGGACCTGCTGGCCGCAGATGGCTGGGGCGACGTGCTCGACGAACGCCTGGTCGACGTCGCCGCACTGCAACTGGTCGAGCGCCCGGAAGCCTTCGACCTGATCGTCACCACCAACCTCTTCGGCGACATCCTCTCCGACCTCGTCAGCCACTGGGGCGGTGGCCTCGGCCTGGCGCCCTCGCTCAACCTCGGCACCGGTATCGCCCTGGCCGAACCCGTCCACTGCAGCGCCCCCGACATCGCCGGCTCCGGCCGCGCCAACCCGCTGGCCGCCATCCTCAGCGCTGGCATGCTGCTGCGGCATTACTGGCAAGTGCCGGAACTGGCCGACCGACTCGATGGAGCGGTGGATGCATTCCTGCGGGAGGAGGGCAGGGTGGACTTCGGGGGCGAGACGACGCGGGTGATTTGGAAGGGTGTGCTGGAGCGCCTGGGCTAAACGGACGCCCGTCGCCCTGTCTGGACAGCCCGCGATTCGACACCCAAGGTGAAAGTAACCCTTTCCCCAAGGTAGCCGGCATGTGCGGACGCTACGTCAGCCCCCAAGAAGCAGCCATCGAACGCTACTGGCACATCGGCGCGCGCACGCCACCGCGCTGGCTGCAGGCCTGCTACAACGTCGCCCCGACCATGACCGTGCCCATCCTGCGCCACGACGAAAGCGGCCAGCTCGAACTGTTACCCGCCCGCTGGGGCCTGATTCCTACCTGGTGGAAGGAGTCCACCCCGCCGCGCTTCTCCTTCAACGCGCGCAGCGAAGAAGCCGCTGGCAAACCTCTCTGGCGCCAGGCCCTGCGTAGCACCCGCTGCCTCATGCCTGCGCTGGGCTGGTACGAATGGAACGAGAAGGAAACCGTACGCAACCCTGCCGGCCGCCAGGTGCACCAGCCGTATTTCATCCACAGCCCCACCGACCCCATCATCGCCATCGCCGGCCTCTGGTCCCTGTGGATAAACCCCAACGGCGAGCCTGTCCTGTCCTGCGCGCTGCTGACCAAATCCGCCGCTCCGAGCATTGAGGACATCCACCACCGCATGCCCGTGGTGCTGGCGCCGGAGAACTTCGAGGAGTGGCTGTCTGCTACCACGCGCAGTGAAGCGCTGGGCGAGTTGGTTCTCTATTCGCGTGAGGACTTCGTGGGGAATCGGGTGTCGTTGCGGGTGAACGATGCGAGGAATGATTCGGTGGAGTTGATTGACGAGGCTGAGTAAAGCGCGAGAAACGCTTTTTCGCAGGCGAAAGAAAAGGGGTTTAGCTTTCGCTAAACCCCTTTCGAGATATGGTGGCTACACCGGGACTTGAACCTGGGACATCAGCATTATGAATCGCATGAAGTGGTCATCGCGCCACCTCAGAGCCCCATATTTCGGGGCCTTCCGAGGGGCTGCTAGCTGGCTCAACCTCGCTGTTTCACGCTGGCGCCATGATGTAGTCACCTCAAATTCGAGCATCCGAGATAGGCTAACGTGACCACGACGGATCGATCTCATATCACCGCGTGGCGGTAACCACCTTGATCTGCAGATTGGCTGAGGTCGTCGGAGTAAGTTACGACGTGGACTCGCTGCGGGTTGAGGTGCGTGGCCTGGGGGCGAAGCACGTTGGCAAATCACCTTCCCTGGAGTCGAAGGTTTCCGTGTGCTTGATGAAGACGATCTTGGGGAGTTCTGGGCGCACGTTCCCGGCCTAGTCATTGAGGTGACCGCTGGCGGTTAGTGGGAACAGGAGTGTGCAAGAGCCGGGTTCGTCGGCAAATGGGACCAAGAAAGTCCGAGAGTATTTTTTAAGTGGCCAGAACGCCCGCTTTAGCGTGCTTTCTTGGAGCGGTCTACTATATCGTCGAGATAACGTTCTTTATGGATTGTATCTCTGCCGAAGAGTAGTGAGCTCTTCAGCAGAGTCTTATGAATCGCACGAGGATCGTTCTGGCGAGGCCATGCACCTCCTTGATACGGACTTTTCTAGCTGGTTCAAACACCTTAACGCCCGTTGCTCCTGAAAAGTCCCATCAATGTATTCGCTAAGAAACGCTATCAGGTTAAATAAATAGTTATTGATTTATTATCACTTTGAGGTTTTTTCCTGATATGCCTTTTATATATGTGTAGCTTGTCCCTAGGACAGTAAGCTGCTCATCGGTCAGGGCTTTTTCGGATATTGCCGGTTGCACAATAAAGAAGCCCATAACGAGTTCCAGATCTCGGCATTTTCTTTTTAGTATGTCGATGTCCGAAATCTTTCCTTTGAGAACTCGATCGAAGCCTCTGTCAATTGACTTTTGATATCGTGCAATTATTTGGGAAAAGAGTTGTTCGCCTTGATGAAGCCATTTCACTGAGCGTGAAGTTTGGCCTGATACGACATAGGTGTCCTCGACTCGCCCGCCCGCTTTTACTACACCCTGTTTGGATGGGCAGTATTTGCAGTGATAGAAGTCAACAAATATTACTCCATCTTTTTCATTTATACCTATTAGGTCTGCAATCTCGCCTGCATCATCATCGTTGAACACGATTTGGTAGGTGTCTTCTATCTTTTTAAATGTAAAACCTTGGACGCAGTCAAGTTCCGCATTCTTCCCCATGGATTCTTTTTCTATGCGGGTGTCGCCCCAATCCCATACTATCAAGTGCTCCTTCGGGATTTTTACATTCAAAGTCTGCGGGGAGAAGTATTTGTAGTTTCCGCGAATAAATGATCCATCTTGCTTGAGTAGGCGAAGTGGATTGTTGTCCAAATATTCCGCGAAGTCCCTATCTTTAGATCCCGAGAGCTTTATTCCATTGCATTTTGTTCTGAAGCCATCATCCAGTAACTCAATTTGTATACTGGATAGCTCCTCGTCTCTAATTCCGTTTTCGTGAGTTAGAATTGGAATTTCTAGAACTCTGCTAGATGCCTTATTTGGTTGCCCGAGAAATACGTCGAGTAAATTATAAGATATACCGCTTATTGTTAGGTGTGTTTTTATTTCTCGCTCAATTGATAGTTCGTCTGGCCAGTCAGCAAAAAATATACCAGTGGGCCAAGAGTCCTTTATTTGCTCGGCTCTCATTGAATTTTCAATAATCAGCTTTGTGTCAATATCGGGGTCGTTAAGTTTTGCTGCAGCGCTTTCACACCATTGGACCCAGTAATCGAGAGACTCAGAGTTCATCTCCCATATTTTACCCTTATAGGAGCATCCTGCAGTTGACTTTTTGCCATCTTCATAGCCAACCGCAAAAACATTGGACTTTACGGCTGCGCCTGTTTCCAAGTCGCTAATTATCGCGTTTATGTCGCGTCCAACGTGCATTGTAAAGCGAATGTCCTTGCTTGCACGTGATAGGCCAACGTTTTGCAGTCTCAAGAAGTCGATATTGTGAAGGATCCGGAATGTCCTTTCTCCAAATATCTTAATCGGATTTTTTGCAATGAGGTCACGGAACCTAGAAGTTTGTCCGTCGTCTCCAGAACAATGTATGAATAGAGTTTTTTCATTTTCTAAATAATAGGCTGCATACAAAAACCACTCGGTATTCTTGACTTCTGAGGTGTTGGCCCAAGGAACTGATGCTTCTGACTTTGTTACCATTACAACCATGTCGCCGGCATCGCTCACTGATACGAGCTGCATTTCTTCTGAGTGCGAAGAAAAATATTGAGCATTATTCGGTAGCCAATCATCTTTGGAGATAGTGTAAGCGGTCGCGCTGATATTTGGTGTGGGATTAAGTGCAAGTATTTTCTCGCCGCTTTCTTCTTTTTTGAATTTTGATTCGAGCGCTTCTCGCTGAATTTCTCTTTTTATTTTTTTTGCGCTTACATCTCGGATAATTGTGCTCCAGTCGGCGCTCTCTTCATATAGCGCGGACATTTGTGCGTCCATCCGTTGGTTAGCGATGTTTGCTACAAATTTTGCGGTGCCAAGTTTTTTATTGGCTCGAGTCATTCGTCCAATAAATTGCAGGGTTACTGCTGGGCTACAGTGCTGGTCATGTATTGCGGCGATTTTCAGCTCTGGTAGGTCGAACCCCTCTCCAAGCATATCAACGCATACAATTATTCTGTGCTCTTTAGCTTTTATGCTTTTAAGTATGGTGGCTCGATTCTTTGTTTTGCTATGTATTAGTATTGGGTTGAGCTCTTTTTGTGATTTGTATATTTCGAATAATTCATCTGCTCTCTTTTGTGATTTTGCTCTAACGAGCATGAGATGGTCTTTATTGTCCGCTAGATCTGCTTTTAGTAGAGCGACGGCTTTCTCTGCGATTGCATTGTCAGCCAGGCTAGGCTGGTATTCTCTAATTGGGTGGAATTCTATTTCTTGGAAATATCCATCGGATTGAGCTTCTTTTAATGGATAGTTATATATTATTTTTCCATCTAGCCCTTCCTTGTCCTCTCTGAATGGTGTTGCAGTGAACTGAATGCAAGGCTTGTTTTTGAAACATTTCTTTATTCGATTCCATGTCCTCGCTGCAACGTGGTGGGCTTCGTCGATTATTAAGTGCGAGCACAAGTCTGTGAAGCTCGAAAGCTCCTCTTCAGTAAGTCGCTGCAGAGCCTGGGGGGTAGATATGATTACGTTTGATAGCTTGGCGAGCTCAAGTCCTTCATCATCAAGTTTTGAGCTGACTTTAAGAACTTTCGGAGAGAGAGTTTCTTGCGAAATGGCTCCCATGTCTCGTAAGTTTTTCAAGGTTTGTATGTTTTCGGAGACTTGCTCTCGCAGCGCATCAGAAGGAACTATTATTAATGTTTTAGGGAATCTTCCGGATATTATGAGTGAAAATATTGTGTCGGATTTTCCTGTCCCTGTCGGCATCACTACTAACGCTGGTACTGTTGGGGTTGATGTTAAATGCCCAAGTATTGTGTATAGAGCAGAAATTTGGGGTTTTCTGAGGCCTTTTTCTTGGGTTTTCTGACTTGGTTCGATAAATTTAAAGTTGTAATCGGCCCAGCTTCTGTAGACATCATTGTCGTCGTATAGCTGTTCAACTATAGGCATCTAGAATTCCTTTTAGAAGTCGAGTAGGGATGTTTTGTTTCTTCTGTCTATTGTTCGTATATTTCGGAGTTTACGATTCTGTTTGCGTGTGCGTTTTCTATCGGTTTTCCCTCTTTCCAGTATGCACCTTTTCCCCATTCGGTATGAAAACGTTTCATTGCTCTTGCTCTGAAGTTAGAACAGTCCATTTGTGTCCACTTCATATCCGAAGGCGCGCAACTGGGATGAGGTATGAATACTCTGTTGAATGTGGCAAGTGATATTTCATACGATAGCGGCAGCTGTTCTCTTCCGCTGGATATGTGGGAGGTATCGACTTTGGGTTCTTCTGGTGAGATTTTTTGTTGCGCGGATTGTACCAAGCGAGGTTGAGTATTGGTCCCAGTCTCGATGAGGTGGTCTTTTATTTGAATATGGGGTGATGCTTTATCGTTAGTTATAGAAAAAGCATCAATTAATTTATTTCGATCAATCACGATGCCCCAGCCGGATTTGGCTAGGAGGAGAAACAAAAAAATATTACCGGCTGTGATCAGGGTTATCACCAGCCAAATTTTCGATTTTTTACCATGCCGATAAGCTAATCGGTCTTCCCTTTCTGCCCTCATCTCGGCGTCCTTGCTGAATCGCGTGGCGAACCACCAGCTATCCATCTAGCCGTTATTGGCTAGTGGCTAACGGCTATTAAGCCATACGTTTTGCATGGTTTCTACTGGTTGTAAAATCCTTCTTTAGTAGCCCTTCTATGTGTCTTCGTAGACGACCTAGCGATCTCCATCCTTGTTTCTAGCCTTCGGGATTCGGGCGTACCAGCGTCTAGTCACTTCGGTTGTGATCGCTAGCCCGCGTCTTGTCCGGCCAAGTTTCGATTAGCTTCCTCGAACGATGGGCTGACTTGACCAACCTCAGGCATCACTTCTCCGCTTATGAGCCAAAGGCGGTACTGAGGAAAAAGGCCTTGAAGTACCTCCAGTTCCTCGGTGCTCATTCGAATGTCCTTGTAGCGAACGCTCTGCCAGCGGGAGTGACTGATCTCACCATGGCGCACTAAGCGGTCTATGCCAGCCTTATCTATTAAGGTTCTAGCTCTGCCCTGTATCGATTCCATAAAGGTATAAAAATACTCTCTGAAACTATTTCACTGAGCGTCAGCTTTAGCTACCATTCAGTTCAATAGATCACTGAAATTATTTCAGTGAATTGATTTTGAATGATCTGATTATAGGGCAAAAGCCATGGAAGATTCTGGAATAGTGGGGTTCACCGTCACAGGTGCGATGGAAAAGGTCACGGACTTCCGTACCGCTCCGTTCTGCTCCCAGGCAGTCTTCGCGCAGATGCTGGGCCTGGAGGACATCACGGAAGACGTGGTGCGCGGCTGGGTCGAAACCAAGACTGTGCCGACCGCCAAGATTGGCCGCCGTCGCGTCATTAACCTCCACAAAATCCGCCGCGACCTCGACCGGGGCAAGTCGATCTTCTGCCAAGGGGATTACGACGATGAGTAAGTCCCTCTGCGTGGTTGAAGTCGCAAACCTTTATTCGCATGCCGGGCAGGGACGGTGTCAGTGGGTCCGTTGCTTCATAGGGCATGGCCGGAACCAGTGCTACGAGTTCATCGATCAAGTAGTAGGGGAGGTGGTTGCTGACGACCCGCTGGACTCCTTGCTCGCTCAAGAGCGCGCTAGAGAACTCTTTCGTCTGTACGGATTGAGGGTAGGTCGATGAGCCATGAACCTAATCCGTGCGTACCAGGGAAGACCGCATGCTCCGGACTGCGATTGCTCTGTCTGCTGGTCCCGTCGCGAGCTGGCGAAGCCCGATCCCTCCCAGTCCACACCCTGCACCGAATGCCGCCCTACACGAGTCTTCACGGTCGTTACTACGATGGCGCTGGTCGCGGGAGTGTGGCGCTCGATCCACTCGACGTACCGGGTGGAACCGGGTTTTACCTGCGCGAAACACATTCCCGCGCTCCGTCCGCCGAAGTACTGGCACGTTATCTACGACAGCGGCAGACCGACTCCCTTCGTGCCGATCCGCGAACCCTTCGAACTGGAGGCCTGAGCCATGCCCACTGACGCAGCCTTCAGCCTTACCTTGCTGTTCGCTCTTCTCACTTGTGTCGGCTTTCCGCTGATGTGCGTGGCCCACGAAATTTCGAAGTGGGCCGACCGCAACAACCGCACCCAGGCCAATCAGGTCCAGGGCCGCCGCACCGGCTTGTCCGAACGCGCTTTCCCGTTCGGACAAACGGAGCGCCGGGCGAAGCGTACCCTTGACCGTCCCCCGCCCTGAATAGCCTCCGCTCGGGAGTGAGGGGCAGCACCACCGCCCCGCGCTCCTGAGCCCTCGGCGGCGAGAGCGGGATGACAAGGGCAGAGCCCTTGGTGTGATTAACAACTCCTATCAGTCGGGAGCTACTTAAACCTTGGAAAACCTCGTTGTTTCAGAGCGATAGGCTCCATTTTGATAAATATCTATCGACGATTTTTTCGCTTGTTTTTGTGTTGAAGTAGATCTCGTCAGTTACTTGAAAGCCGCGATTTAGAGCGGTTCTAACTGGCAGCAAATGACCATTTATCCGTCCCCGCTGAATTAACGGCAAACAAGCCGAATTGCAGCAGCGGGCCAACTCATGCCCGAAAAAGGCAAAAGGAGCTTCAGATGAACATGTTTGCAACCACTGGCGGCGTAGTCGAACTCTGGGTCACCAAGACCGACACCTACACCTCCACCAAGTCCGGCGAGATCTTCGCCAGCGTCCAGGCGATCTCCCCGATCCCGGAAACCGCTCGCGGAAACGCCAAGGGCTTCGAGATCAGCGAATACAACGTCGAGCCAACCCTGCTGGACTCCATCGTCTTCGAAGGCGCCCCGGTGCTCTGCAAGTTCGCCAGCGTCGTCCGCCCGACCCAGGACCGTTTCGGCCGCACGACGAATACCCAGGTGCTGACCGAACTGCTGGCAGTGGGCAAAGAAGCCAGCGCGCCGACCCCGGCCGCTCGTCCTGCTGCTCAGCCTCAAGCCCAACGCCCGACTCAGCCCGCAGCTGACAAGCCCTCCGACAGCACCAAGTCCTGAAGACGAGGGTAGGTAGATGAAAGCGCCGCTCCGATTCGCCTTCGGCTGGGTTCTGTACGTGGCAATCCTCTGCGCCGTATCGCCTGCCGTGCGTGCGGTGCGCGAATTCCTCCAGCCCTACCCGCTGGACTCCGTGATCGCTGTGGTCGCGGCGGCGTTTGCCTTCTTCGCCCTGTGGTGGTTCGTCCTGCGCTCCTTCTGGAGCTGGTGCGACCGCCCGCGCAAGGAGGCTCGCTGACATGTCAGGCGTTGTTGCCATTCAGGTCTGCACCAGCTGGGCGTCCACAGCGAACGGCCTCATGCGCTGCCAGCAGATCGAATGGCAACAGGCCTATCTGATTCCGCCCGAGGCTGCTGGAGCAATTGAAATCCTGGTCAACGGCGGGTTCTCCCTGGAGGCCTTCAGCATCGGTGCTGCGGGCGTTCTCGGGGCATTCGTGACGGGGCTTTTAACTGGCTGGGTCGCGTCACTTCTTCGTAAAGCCAAGTAGAGAGGAAACACCATGAACGCCATGAAACAACAGATCGCCAAGTTCAACCCGGTCCGCTCGTTCCGCAACCTGTGCATCGCCGGCACCGTCACCGCCGTGACTTCGGTCCCGGCCTTCGCCGCCAGCGTCATCGACACCAGCGCGGTGGAACAGGCCATCACCGACGGCAAGTCCGACATGTCCAACATCGGCGGCTACATCGTCGGTGCGCTGGTCATCCTCGCGGTTGCCGGCCTGATCTACAGCATGCTGCGCAAGGCGTAAGTGCTCTGGTCGGTGTGGTTGGGGGCGTTCTTCGCCGGCGCCTTCATCACCGGGTACCGCTGCGGCGAATTCTTCTAACGCGCTGATCCAAAGCGGAAGCCCCTCCGGTTCGTCCGCAGGGGCTTTTTTGTTGCTTGGAGTTCACATGAGGCAGGCACTTCTACTGCTCGCGCTGCTGGCCGGCTTCTCCTCTTCCGCCTTCGCCGAAGACTATTACTGGTACATGGTGGACGGGGATCGATATCCCTCTCCCCAGGCTGCATGCGATGGGTACGTCGCCAAGGGCTATCCCACTACCGGGCTTCGTAACGCGGTAGCGCAGCCATACGTCCTGCCGATGGACGACAAGATTTCCTTTCGCTGCGTCTTCTACAACCAGCTCGGCGAAACATATGGCCGCCTGCCGCTGTCGCGCGGTGGTGATACCTGCTCCGGTAGCTACGACACCAACACCGGCATCTGCACGCGCCCTACGGATGCCGAGTGCAAGACTCGCGGCAACTACACCAAGACGATTCAGTTCTCGTACACCGACGGCGGCGCAGTCCTTGAGCTCGATCCCGAAATCAAAGACGGATGTGTGTACGAACCGGGAACACCCGATAGCTGTGACGACAATGTCTGCACCGTAGACATGATCCCGGTGGGTAACGACGACATGTCGGATAACCCGGACAACCCGGATCAGCAGTTGCAGGACTACCTCGACGAACTGGCGAAGAAGTTCGAATGCACCAAGACCGCCAACGGCACGGTCGGCTGCACCGGGGCACAAACCACCCCTCCTGATATCGACCCCGACAACAAATGCCCCGATGGCTATTCGTGGTCCGGCTCGGCCTGCTTCCCCACCACGGGCGGTGGCAACGAAAACCCCGACGGCTCCGGCGGCAACAACGGCGGGGGCAACTCTGGTGGTAGCGATGGCGGCACCAATCCCGGTACGGGCGGCGAAGACGGCGGCGGCGATGGCGGCGGCAATGCAGGGGGCGGTGATGGCGGCACCAACGGCGGCGACGGCCCTAAGGAGTCCCTGGAGCAGCCCAAGCAAGGCAGTTGGGACGAAGCCCTGGAGACCTGGACGGCCAAGGTCGACGAAGCCAAAGAGGCCTTCCGCGACAAGATCAAAGAGAACGCCGACCAGCTCAAGGGCGTGTTCGACCTGAACCTCGGCGAGGGCGGCGGCAAGCTCCCTTGCGACACCTTCGTGGTCTGGAAAAAGACCGTCAGCCTCTGCTTCACCGAGTACGAGGAAAAGCTCTCCTACCTGCGCTACGCGCTGATGTTCATGGCATCGGTGCTGGCCGCCTTCGTCATCCTGAAGGAGTGACCTCATGGAATGGCTATCCAGCTTCTTTGACCAGATCGTCCTGTTCCTCCAATGGATCTGGGAGTTCTTCACCCAAGGGATCTACGACTTCATCAAGGACGGCTTTGTGGTCGCCACCCAGTGGGCGATGTACAGCGCGCTCCAGGGTTTCCTGTTCCTGCTCGATGTCAGCTACACCGTGGCGCGCGAGCTGATCGACAGCCTCGGTGTGTCCAACATGGTCCGCTCCATGTACGCCACGCTCCCTGGTCCACTCGCGGCGGCGCTGCAATTCCTCGGCGTTCCGCAGGCCCTGAACATCATGTTCTCCGCCCTGGCCACGCGCTTCTGCATGCGCTTCGTGCCGTTCATAGGGAGGTGAGTCATGTCGATCAAGATTCACCACGGCCCCAACGGCTCGTACAAAACCTCCGGCGCGATTCAGGACGATGCTGTTCCCGCGCTCAAGGAAGGCCGCGTCATCATCACCAACGTGCGTGGGTTCACCCTGGA
Organism: Pseudomonas sp. PDM22; assembly: GCF_014851965.1. NCBI lineage: Bacteria > Pseudomonadati > Pseudomonadota > Gammaproteobacteria > Pseudomonadales > Pseudomonadaceae > Pseudomonas > Pseudomonas sp. PDM22. The sequence goes on along the minus strand of NZ_JACVAR010000001.1, from coordinate 1,157,295 downwards.
GCGGGCCTACACCGTCTTTCCCGATCTGCCCAACACCGCGCAGATCATCAACCTCGATCTCGAATCGCTGGCCGACCTCGAAAAAATGCGCGCGTGGTTTCAGTGGGCACCGCGGGGCGCGTTCCTGATCTTCGACGAAACCCAGCTGCTGTTCCCCAAGTCCTGGCGCGAACGCGATCTGGAGAAGTTCGACTTCCCCGGCGGTCCTGAAGCGGCGCATGAGGCGGACCGGCCCATGGGCTGGCTCGATGCCTGGACCCGGCACCGGCACTTCAACTGGGACATCGTCCTGACGACACCCAACATCAGCTACATCCGCGACGACATCCGCATGACCTGCGAGATGGCCTACAAGCACTCCAACCTCGCGGTCATCGGCATCCCTGGCCGGTACAAGGAGGCCCAGCATGACGCCCAGCTCAACCGACCACCCGCTGACGGCACCATCGTTGAATACAAGCGAATCCGAAAGCAGACCTTCCGCCTGTACCAGTCCACCGCCACCGGCAAAACCCAGGACACCAAGGCAGGGAAAAGCCTGCTCCGGTCGCCTAAGTTGGTTCTTCTACTGGCACTGCTGGCCGGCACTATTGGCTTTGTCAGCTATATGGGACCTCTCAAGGTCGTCGGTGGTGGGGCTCAGCAAAACCCTGATTCTGCCCATTCTCAGCAAGTCAGCGCGCCTCATCCTCAAGGGGCTGCTTTACCTGCTCAAACGCCTGCTGCTGCGCATAGCGCTCTTCCTGCTGGTGCTGTTTTTGGCCAATCAGGTGTTCCGACTCTTCCACTAGCCGAGCATCCCTTCGCGGGCCGACAAATCGCCGTGGCGGCCCGCGTGAAAGGACTGGTAAAGGGCATGCAGCGCGAGATGTACATGTTCGTCATCACCGACTCCGAAGGACGCCGGCTGATGCTCAATTCCTGGCAGATGGGCGAATCCGGCTACGGCGTGAAGGCCCGTTCGGAATGCGTGGCCGAGCTGTCCTACGGCGAGTACCACGAAACCATCGTGTGCGCCGGAGCCTTCCCCAGACAAGCACAACCACCCGCAGCAACGCCCGTAGAACTCGTAGCCGCCCCAGCAGCACCCCCAGGGCCAACGCTGACCATCGTCCCTGATTCCGAATACCCCGCACGCCCCTGGAGGACCCAATGACCCTGCACGGCCTAATCAACGCCCTTGGGCTGCTCGCGCTCGCGTATGCGCTCGGCTTTCTCACCGCCTTGCAGGTGATGCAGCCGGTGTCGGCGTTTCCGTTTTGAGTCGGCGAGCCGCGCCGCCGGCCGGGAGCGCCAGGCACGAGCGGTAGGCCGAAGGCGCGGCCGACGACCCTGTAACACGTCGGATAGCTAACGAGTAAGCACCTCAATAAACCTCATTGAAGGTACGAAAGAATGAAAAAGGCAGTTCACCCCCTCCGCCTGATCCTCAAGGAGACCGGGGATTTTTATGAGTCGTCCGAAGGACGGATTTTCATGGACCCGAGCAACGGCAGATTCGCCGACCTGTCGGGTGTGCGCCTGCTGCGCTGTGGCGTCGATACGGTACGGCAGCTGTACAACGGCATGATCCGCCCGGAAGTGATGGCGCTGTTCGATGAGCCGGAGGATCTCGTCAACTTCGCCGGCTACAAGTGGGCCAAGGGCCGTATCGGCCGGGATTCGGGCTATCAGTACCGTCTGCAGAACGCCGACATGGGCCTGATCCTGCTGATCAAGAACCATAACGTGAAGCTGGAGAACATCGGCCCGCACCTCAAGATTGAAGTGTCGCCACACGCCCTGGATGGTGCCGATCCGAAGATCCTGCAGGGCGTAATGGATGACCTGGCCGCTGGCGTTCTCTCGGCCTGCGAGGTGAATCAGTGCGCCGTCCATATCGCGCTCGACGTCCAGGGCTGGACCCCACCCGTGGACTTCGTGGATCGCATGCACTGCCGGTCCCGACGTGTACGCCAGATCAGCGGCATCGACCGCATCGAATACGACGGCAACGCCTCGATATACGGGCGTGGTGAGACCTTCATGTTCGGCTCGGCCAACGGCCTGCAGATGTGCCTCTACAACAAAACGCTGCAGGCGAGAGCGACCGACAAACTCGACTATTGGGAATCGGTGTGGGCGTCCCTGAATGGCGATCCCTTCGGTGATGGCGAACCCGCCTTCAACCCGCTGGAAACGGTATGGCGTATCGAGTTCCGCTATCACCACTCGATCATCCAGCAGTTCTCGGAAGGCTCCACGATGACCTCTGGCGAGGTGATCGGCTGCCGCACCTACGAGGGCCTTTGCCCGCACCTGCAAGGACTCTGGCAGTACGCCTGCGACAACTACAAGCTGATTTCCCGGGAAGGGATCTTCGACGCCTTCTGGTCGCTGATCAGCCTCGACACCAAGGTCCAGGTGGAAGCGGACCCACTCATCGAGCGCACCGAGTATCGCCGCTACTACAAGACCGCTCAGGGCTTCTCCGGCAAAAACTGCGAGATGTTCCTCGGCCAGTTCGCCAGTCTGATCGCACGGGAGCGCATCCCGCCAAAAAAAGCGCTTGAGGTCGGGAGAACGCTCCCCTTCTGGCACGTGATCGAAGACCACTACACCGCCAAGGGCTACAGCACTCGCGACCTCGAAAAGCACGTCATTGGACTGATCAACGATCGCTATATCAGGCGGGGCTACGCGATATGACCGCGCGCAAGGATGGGAAGACGTGGACGGCTGACTTCTACGAGAACGGTCGCTCCGGTCGCCGGATCCGCAAGAAGGGCTTCGCGACCAAGTCCGCAGCCATTCGCTACGAACAGGACTTCTTCACCGTCCTGGGCGAGACAGGCCGCCCGCTGGATGATCGTCTCTCAGATCTGGTGAAGGTCTGGTACGACCTCCACGGCTGCACCCTGAAGGACGGCAAACAGCGCCTCGCTCGCTGCCAAGCATTGGCTGAGCGCCTCGGCGATCCGCAGGCCTTCGAGTTCGATTCGCTCGCCTGGGCACGCTATCGGCAACGTCGTCTGACCGAGGTGAAGCCGGAAACGGTCAACCATGAGCAACGCTACCTGTCGGCCATCTTCTCCGAGCTGATCCGCCTCGGCTCATGGCACAAGGTAAACCCGCTGGCCAACGTCCGGCAGATCAAGACCGATCAGGTCGAACTAACCTTCCTCACCCTGGGTCAGGTCGCCCAGCTCCTCGAGGAGTGCAAGGCCAGCACGAACAACCACACGTACCCGGTCGCTCTCCTGTGTCTCGCTACAGGTGCCCGCTGGGAAGAAGCCGAGAGCATCGCCCGTGGGGGCGTGCATGGGGGGAAGGTCCACTACCACCGGACCAAGAACCGCCAGAGCCGATCAGTGCCGATCCCGGCCGAGCTGGAGCAACTGATGTTCAAGGTGGGCATGCCCGGAACCGGCCGCCTGTTCATGTCCTGCCGCGCCGCCTTCCGTTGCGCCTACGAGCGCTGTGGATTCCAGACGCCGGGTCAACTGACCCACATCCTCCGCCACACCTTCGCCAGCCATTACATGATGGGAGGAGGGGACATCCTGACGTTGCAGCGGATCCTGGGGCACTCGTCGATCACGATGACGATGCGGTATGCGCACCTTTCTCCGGATCATTTGGCGTCGGCTCTGTTGCATTCTCCGATTGCTCAAATGAGTTACTCAGTTCTAGCAGAAGTGCCTCCGTGCTTTGCCTCCTAACTTTTACTAGCTCGCCTAGAAACGTGTGATGGTCGCGTATGAGTGGAATGAAGTTATTGAGGTAATTAATTGCTGACAGGCAGCCTTGCTTGGTCTGAAGGTCAAAAAGCGTCGTGAACTTATGTGATAGGGCGTTTCTTTTTCTTACGAGTTGCGAAAAGCCTCGCTTTATGTCTTTGAACGTGGCCTCGTCCATGATAATGCGTGATCTAAATGCGAACTCTCGTGGGTTTGATGTCTGTATTTCAGAACCGCCGTCTTCCTCGGTTGTGAGGGAGAACGTGATCAGTTCGTTGATCAGTTTTCCCATGGTCAAATTTTCCACTCGGGTGAAGTTGCTTTGAAATACTTTGGCCGCCGTCTCTATGTCTCCGCGTATTTCAGTTCTTCCGACAATAGTTTTTAGCATTCTCTCGACGGACTGGAGATTGACGATTGTCTTCCCCAGCAAGATGAATACTTCTGAGCGGATTTCTTCGAGGTCCTGTTGACGTTCCATGCCTATGGTCCTTGAAAGTGGGATTGTCACAGTCTCTGTGGGAGACGAGGTAAGGGGCCTTTAGTTATCAATGCAGCAGGCTGTGAGCGGTGCGCCTGAGGCCTAGTCGGACGCTGGACATTTAACCTTCCCGTAACTATAGGACCTTCCATCGTAAATGGCGGTTCCTATCTCCCCCGTGCTCAAAATGACGAAGCTGTCTTTCGGGGATTTTTTTGTGGTGCATTTGTGCTCGCTGAGCGGGTAGCCGGAGGTGACTAATATCCAAGTCTCTAGGTTTTTAAAGGGTGTTGTTGTGGATAGCCGCGCTAGAACTTCTACGGATATAGTGAACGAAAAGGCTAGTCCGAGAAAAAGTGAAATCCAAGTTAGCGATGATTTGCTCTGCTCAACGCCCGCTTCCTTCTTGTTTGACTGGAATACTACCACCGCTCCAGAAATAACATAGAGTGGAAGCGATACCAGCGAGGCGAGTAGGCTCCATAGGACTGGTGCGTATAACAAAGTCAGCCCGCCCACCGCTGAAGGGAACTCAGATGCGCTTAGCTGAGTGTTTTTGCTTACATAGTTGATCGCGAGGGAGCCGGCATACCACGTGATCCAAAGCGTGATAATGGTAATCGCGACATTAATTAGAAATGAGGCCTTTTGATATATCCAGAAAGCTCGGAATACAAGGGCGCTAAGGCTTATTGAAGAAACTATTAATGTCGCAATATTTGCAATTATAAGTGATGGAGGAATGATGCCCGCTAATCGGCCATAGCCGGTTAACAAAAAAAGGCAGTAAAGACTGGCGATGATGCCTGCCGAAAGGAAGACCTCCTTGGTCTTTACTCTTTGGTCCAGCTTCCCGTCTGGCGTAATGAATCCGTTTGATTCGGCCAGCCGAGCGCAGATGGCAAGAACTGCGGGAGTGATGAAGAACAGGGCGGCGAGGATGTACAAGGTAGGCATGGGATTTCCTTTTCCTTGCCTTGCTCGATGGGGAGGGCTGTAGGCGCCCTGTAGTCACTTCGTAGTCACTACCCCAGAAAGCACAAAGGGCTAGCTTTCGCTAACCCTTTGTTTTGTATGGTGGCTACACCGGGACTTGAACCTGGGACATCAGCATTATGAATGCTGCGCTCTAACCGACTGAGCTATGTAGCCGAGTGGCGCGCATTTTCCGCAGATCGAGAGGGGGTGTCAACCCCTTTTCTTGAATATTGTTCTGATCTATCAATCGTTTAGCCTGCCGCGAGGGTTTTTCGCGATGAGCGGCGGGGCAGGGCGCTCATATGAAAAAGCCCCGGCGGGTGGCCGGGGCTTTTTCGGGTCTGGCTGGCGCTTATACGTTGAAGCGGAAGTGCATTACGTCGCCATCCTTGACGATGTATTCCTTGCCTTCCAGGCGCCATTTGCCGGCCTCTTTCGCGCCCTGTTCGCCCTTGAACTGGATGAAGTCGTCGTAGGCGACGACTTCGGCGCGGATGAAGCCTTTTTCGAAGTCGGTGTGGATCACGGCGGCGGCTTGCGGGGCGGTGGCGCCGACGCGGACGGTCCAGGCGCGGACTTCCTTCACACCGGCGGTGAAGTAGGTCTGCAGGTGCAGCAGCTCGTAGCCGGCGCGGATCACGCGGTTCAGGCCAGGCTCTTCGAGGCCGAGGGACTCGAGGAACATGTCCTTCTCTTCGCCATCGTCGAGCTCGGCGATCTCGGCTTCGATCTTGTTGCACACCGGCACGACCATGGCGCCTTCTTCTTCGGCGATGGCGCGCACGACGTCCAGGTGCGGGTTGTTCTCGAAGCCGTCTTCGGCGACGTTGGCGATGTACATCACCGGCTTGCTGGTCAGCAGGTGGAAGCTGCGGATGAGGCGCTTCTCGTCATCGCCCATGTTCTTCATCAGCGAGCGGGCGGGTTTGCCTTCGCTGAAGTGGGGGATGAGCTTTTCCAGCAGGGCTTTCTGCACCAGGGCGTCCTTGTCGCCACCCTTGGCGTTGCGCGCGACCTTCTGCAGTTGCTTCTCGCAGCTGTCGAGGTCGGCGAAGATCAGTTCGAGGTCGATGATCTCGATGTCGCGCTTGGGGTCGACGCTGTTGGAGACGTGGATGACGTTCTCGTCTTCGAAGCAGCGCACCACGTGGGCGATGGCGTCGGTCTCGCGGATGTTGGCGAGGAACTTGTTGCCCAGGCCTTCACCCTTGGAGGCGCCCGCTACCAGGCCGGCGATGTCGACGAATTCCATGGTGGTCGGGATCACGCGCTCGGGCTTGACGATCTCGGCCAGCGCATCGAGGCGGGCGTCGGGCATCGGTACGATGCCGCTGTTCGGCTCGATGGTGCAGAAGGGGAAGTTTTCCGCCGCGATGCCGGATTTGGTCAGGGCGTTGAACAGGGTGGACTTGCCGACGTTGGGCAGGCCGACGATGCCGCAGTTGAATCCCATGCTAGGTTCCTCGCGCCACGTGGCGGAAATTGAGGTGTGTCAGGCCTTCTGGCTGTGCAGCTTCTGCATCGCGCGGGTCCAGTCCCCGTCGAGCATTTCCGGCAGCACGCCGAGGGCGGAGTCGATGCTGGTGTCGAGCAGTTCCTGCTCGGAGCGCGGGGCGCGGCCGAGGACGAAGCCGGAGACCAGGCTGCTGTGCCCCGGATGGCCGATGCCAAGCCGCAGGCGATGGAAACCGTTCTGGTTGCCGAGTTGGGCGATGATGTCGCGCAGCCCGTTGTGCCCGCCATGTCCGCCGCCCTTCTTGAGCTTGGCAACGCCGGGAGGCATGTCGAGTTCGTCGTGGGCCACCAGGATGGCTTCGACCGGAATGCGGAAGAATCCGGCGAGCGCCGCCACGGCCTGGCCGCTGCGGTTCATGTAGGTGGTGGGGATGAGCAGACGAACGTCGCGGCCCTTGTGGCTGAACTTGCCGACCAGGCCGAAGTACTTCTTGTCCAGCGACAGGTTCGCGCGTTGCGCGTCCGCCAGTCGCTCAACGAAAAGGGCCCCCGCGTTATGCCGGGTCTGGTCGTATTCGGGGCCTGGATTTCCCAGGCCAACGATCAGTTGTACGGCAGTCACGACGGGGGCCCCTTCCTTAAAGGCAATGGTGCGCGCGATTACTCGGCAGCAGCTTCGCCTTCACCTTCTTCTTTCACTACGCGGGAAGCGTGGATGTTGGCGACGGCCAGGTCGTTACCGTGGGCCAGTTGCACCAGCTCTACGCCTTTCGGCAGTTTCAGGTCGGACAGGTGAACGATCTGACCCAGTTCTACTTTGGCCAGGTCGACTTCGATGAATTCCGGCAGGTTGGTCGGCAGGCAGGAAACTTCGACTTCGGCGATCACGTGGGAGATCTCGCCGCCACCAACCTTGACGCCAACAGCGGTGGCTTCGTTGATGAAGTGCAGCGGTACGTGGGCGGTCAGTTTCTGGCCGGCAACGACGCGCTGGAAGTCAGCGTGCATGACGAAACCCTTGGACGGGTGACGCTGCAGGGCCTTGATCAGTACGGTTTCCTTGGCGGAACCGACGTTCAGGGTGATCACGTGGCTGAAGGCAGCCTCGTTTTCCAGCAGCTTGGACACTTCGCGCAGTTCCAGGGTCAGGGATTGCGGGGCTTTCTCGCCACCGTAAACCACAGCCGGGATCAGGCCTTCGTTACGACGCAGGCGGCGGCTCGCACCTTTCCCCAGGTCGGAACGCTCTTGAGCATTGAGTACAAAATCAACCATTTCGCTATCTCCAAAATGACAAGATCGCCCGGACGCTTGCGACCAGCGTTCGGGCGATTTTGCTAATGCCCCATCGACGTGACGGGGCGCTTTACGTCAGCTCTGTCCCGCCTCAGCGGAACATGGCGCTGATCGATTCTTCGTTGCTGATGCGGCGCATGGCTTCAGCGACAACCGGAGCGATATCCAGCTGGCGGATGCGGCCACAGGCTTGCGCAGCAGCGGACAGCGGGATGGTGTTGGTCACCACCAGCTCGTCCAGTACGGAATTCTCGATGTTCTCGATGGCGCGGCCGGACAGCACCGGGTGGGTGCAGTAGGCGATGACCTTGGCGGCGCCGTGCTCTTTCAGAGCCTTGGCGGCGTGGCCGAGGGTGCCAGCGGTATCGACCATGTCGTCGACCAGTACGCAGGTGCGGCCTTCGACATCACCGATGATGTGCATGACTTCGGACTGGTTGGCCTTCGGACGACGCTTGTCGATGATGGCGAGGTCCACGCCCAGGGACTTGGCAACGGCGCGAGCACGCACCACACCACCGATGTCCGGGGAGACGATCATCAGGTTCTCGAAGCGCTGGTCTTCGATATCGTCGACCAGTACGGGCGAGCCATAGATGTTGTCGACGGGGATATCGAAGAAGCCCTGGATCTGGTCGGCGTGCAGGTCAACGGTGAGAACGCGGTTGACGCCTACGACGGTCAGCATGTCGGCAACGACTTTGGCGCTGATGGCCACGCGGGCGGAACGCGGACGGCGATCCTGGCGGGCGTAACCGAAGTAGGGGATGACTGCCGTGATACGAGTCGCCGAGGAGCGGCGGAAGGCATCGGCCATCACTACCAGTTCCATCAGGTTGTCGTTGGTCGGTGCGCAGGTCGGTTGGATCAGGAAGACGTCCTTACCACGAACGTTTTCGTTGATCTCAACGCTGATCTCGCCGTCGGAGAATTTACCGACAGAAACGTCACCGAGGGGGATGTGCAGCTGCCGTACGACACGGCGTGCCAGATCGGGGTTGGCGTTCCCCGTGAAAACCATCATTTTGGACACGCTGCGGTACCTGTGTCGGCTTGAGGGTAGGCCCGGTTGAGCCAGAAGAAAATGGCAGGGGCGGCTGGATTCGAACCAACGCATGGCAGGATCAAAACCTGCTGCCTTACCGCTTGGCGACGCCCCTGTAGCTTACAACTTGCGGAGCAATGTGTTCGTTGACGCTGTACGTGTAACCCTGTGGGTTAATGGCAGGGGCGGCTGGATTCGAACCAACGCATGGCAGGATCAAAACCTGCTGCCTTACCGCTTGGCGACGCCCCTGTATCGTACAACCGATTACATTGCTTACTTCTCAGTCCAGGCTTTGCAGCTTTCGGTGCAACATCGAGATGTTACGGCCTTGGGCAACAAAACTCGGCAGAGTGGCCGGAAGTTGGCGGCGAACTTTATCAGCATCGCCCTTGTTTGGGAAGCTCCCAAACACACAAGCTCCGGTGCCGGTCAATCTAGCCTGGGTAAATTTACCTAGCTGGATCAGTGCGTTACGTACATCCGGGTAACGCTTCTCGACGACCGGCTGGCAGTCGTTATGACCGTCCACCCCGAGAAGGCTGCGAACTTTAATGGGCGGAGTATCCCGTGTCAACTCGGGATCGGAGAAAACTTCTGCTGTGGAGACAAAGACTTGCGGCACGGCGACGAGGAACCAGGGTTCGTCGAGTTCCACCGGCGTGAGCTGTTCGCCGACGCCTTCGGCAAATGCCGCGCGGCCGCGCACGAAGACTGGAACGTCTGCGCCCAGGCTCAGGCCCAGCGCGGCGAGGCGGTCCTCGCTCCAGTTCAGCTGCCACAGGTGATTCAGCGCGAGCAGGGTGGTGGCAGCGTCGGAACTGCCGCCGCCGATGCCGCCGCCCATGGGCAGGCGCTTGTCCAGCCAGATGTCGGCGCCCAGCTGGCAGCCCGATTGCTCCTGCAGCCGGCGGGCGGCCTTGACGATCAGGTTGCTGTCGTGGGGAACGCCGTCGATCTCGGTATTCAGGCGGATTTCGCCATCTTCGCGAGCAGCGAATTGCAGTTCGTCGCCGTGGTCGAGGAACTGAAACAGGGTCTGCAGTTCGTGGTAACCATCGGCGCGGCGACCGGTGATGTGCAGGAACAGGTTGAGCTTGGCCGGCGCCGGCAGGGTCAGGCGGTCCTGCATGTCACTGCGGGTCCGCTTTGTTCGACTGGCCTGCGCCCAATTGACGCGGCTGCCAGGTCTTCACCACCAGGGTGACGTCGAGGTCCTGGCCGTGCAGCTTCAGGCGCTCGGGCAGCCAGTAGCCGTTCTGCTCGCTGTAGCGGGTGTACTCCACGTCCCAGCCGTCCTGCTGCAGCTTGGCCAGTCGGCTGTCGCCGTCCAGGGTCAGGCGGCTCTTGCTGTCCGGCGCGGGCAGGCCGCGAATCCACCAGAGCAGGTGGGAAACCGGCAGGCGCCAGCCCATCTGTTGTTCCAGCAGTTCTTCGGGGGAGGTGGCCTCAAAGCGGCCCTGGCCGGCGACCTCGAGGGTCACCGCACCTTCGCGCCCGGTCAGGCGTGCGGCGCCGCGGCCCAGCGGGCCCGACAGGCGGATGTCGTAGTAGTCCTGGCGTTGCAGCCAGAACAGGGTGCCGCTGCCGGAGTCCTTGGGTGCGCGGATGCCGACCTTGCCATCGATCTGCCAGCCGTCGAGGGTGGCGATGCGCGCCTTGTGGGCGTTCCAGGCGGTGGCGTTGCCCTGGCCTTCCAGGGCTTCGTGGGTGCCGAAGCTGGAGCAGCCGGCGAGCAAGGCAAGCGCGGCGGCGCCGATCAGGTGACGTAAACGCATGAATCAGAGGGTTCCGGAGCCGGTCAGGCGCAACATGGTGTCGCGTAGGACGGCGCTGTCAGGCTGGCTTTGCAGGGCGGTGGCCCAGACCTTGCGGGCTTCGCTCTGTTTGCCCTGGGCCCAGAGCACTTCGCCCAGGTGCGCAGCCACTTCGTGGTCGGGGAAGCGTTCCAGCGCCTTGCGCAGGTAGGTTTCCGCTTCGCTGAGGTTGCCCAGGCGGTAATTCACCCAGCCCAGGCTGTCGAGGATCGCGGGGTCGTCCGGGTTCAGCGAATGGGCCTTCTGGATCAGGTCGCGGGCTTCGCTGTAGCGGGTGGTGCGGTCGGCCAGGGTGTAGCCCAGCGCGTTGAGCGCCATGGCGTTGTCCGGCTCGCGCTGGATGATCAGCCGCAGGTCCTGCTCCATCTGCGCCAGGTCGTTGCGCTTCTCGGCGAGCATGGAGCGGGTGTAGAGCAGGTTGAGGTCATCCGGGAACTGCTTGAGGCCCTGCTGGATGACGTTCCAGGCGCGATCCACCTGGTCGCGATTGGACAGGCCTTCGGCTTCGATCAGGTACAGCTGGATGGCGTAGTCAGGCTGGCGGTCGCGAGTCTCGGCCAGGCGGCGCGAGGCGTCGTCATAGCGCTTCTGGTCCAGCAGGATCTCGGTCGAGCGCAGCTGGGCCGGGAGGAAGTCGTTGCCCGGGCCGACCAGGGCGTATTCCTTGAGCGCGGTTTCCGGGTCCTTCTGCTCCTCGGCCAGGCGGCCCAGGTTGAAGTGGGCGGAGTCGACGTGGCTGTCGCGCTCGACCAGTTCCTGCAGGTAGACCTTGGCCTCGTCCCAGGCCTGGGCTTCGAGGCAGACCAGCGCGAGGGAGAAGCGCAGGTCGTCGTCGTCGGGGAATTGCTCGACCAGCGCGGAGAACTCGGCCTTGGCGTCTTCCAGGCGGTTCTGCTCCACCAGCAGGCGGGCGTAGGCGAGGTGGACGCGCTTGTCGTCCGGGTGTTCCTTGATGCCGGCCTTGAGCAGCGGCAGCGCTTCGTCGCTGCGCTTCATGCTCTGCAGCAGGCGCGCGCGCAGCAGCAGCGGGGCGACGTCATGCTTGCTGGCGGAGTTGTCTTCGAGCAGGTGCAGGGCTTCCTGCGGGCGGCCGTCCTGCTGCAGCAGCAGGGCCTTGCCGAACAGCAGCTGGCCGTTGTCGGGGTACTTCTTCAGCAGGCGGTCGAAGCTCTGCAAGAGGCCGGCGCGGGTATCCGGGTCAGTCTCGGCGGCGGACAGCGCAAGGAAGTCGAAGTGAGTGTCACCCTGGCCGTTGAGGACTTTCTCCATGTACACCATGGATTCGTCGTACTGGCCGGTGCGCGCCAGCTGGATGGCGGCGGCGCGCTGGGCATCGAGGTTGTCCGGCGCGGCCTTGGCCCAGATCAGCGAGGTGTCCAGGGCTTCCTGGTCGGCGCCCAGGTACTCGGCGATGCGGAAGGCGCGCTCGGCGACGCCAGGGTCGCGGGTTTCCCTGGCCTGCTCGACGTAGTTGGCGAGGGCGATGTCGAAGCGGTTGCGCTGGCCGGCGAGCTCGGCGGTGAGCAGCGAGAACAGGGTGTCTTCGCTGAAGGAGCCGTACTTCTGATCCTTCTGAGCAGCCGCAGCTTTGTCCTTCTCCGCGGAAGCACTGTCGGAATTTTTCTGTGTAAGAGACTGGCAGCCGCCGAGCAGCAGCAGAGCAGTCAGCAGCGCAAGAGACTTGTTCATAGAGGAAGGACGAGGGCCTGACCTGCGAAATGGGACCATCATGACATAAGGAAAGTGCCAATCCCATGGGCAAGCGCCGCTGACGGGCCTGTATACGATTTGCAGTGTGCGATACGTCGCGGGTGGTTGTCCTTCACAAGGCTAAGTAGGACAATTGCGGGCTTTCCGATCAGCTCAGCGATTCTGCATGGCCTTCATTGCCCTCGGCATCAACCACAAGACCGCGTCCGTGGCCGTCCGCGAGCGCGTGGCTTTTACTCCCGAGCAGATGGTCGAGGCCCTGCAGCTGCTGTGCAGGCTGACTTCCAGCCGGGAAGCCGCGATCCTCTCCACCTGCAACCGCAGCGAACTCTACCTGGAGATCGAGCATCCGGACGCCGGCGACGTGCTGGCCTGGCTGGCCGATTACCACAACCTGGGGATCGACGACCTGCGCGCCTGCGCCTACGTCCACCAGGACGAGGAAGCCGTGCGCCACATGATGCGCGTCGCCGCGGGCCTGGATTCCATGGTGCTGGGCGAGCCGCAGATCCTCGGGCAGATGAAATCCGCCTACGCCGTAGCCCGCGAGGCCGGCACCGTCGGGCCGATGCTGGGGCGCCTGTTCCAGGCCACCTTCAGCACCGCGAAGACCGTGCGCACCGATACCGCCATCGGCGAGAACCCGGTGTCCGTGGCTTTCGCCGCGGTCAGCCTGGCCCGGCAGATATTCAGCGATCTGAGCCGCAGCCAGGCGTTGCTGATCGGCGCCGGCGAGACCATCACCCTGGTCGCCCGCCACCTGCACGAGCAGGGCGTGAAGCGCATCGTGGTCGCCAACCGTACCCTGGAGCGCGCCAGCCTGCTGGCCGAGCAGTTCGGCGCCCGCGCCATCCTGCTGGCGGACATGCCGGACGAACTGGTCAACAGCGACATCGTCATCAGTTCCACCGCCAGCCAGTTGCCGATCCTCGGCAAGGGTGCGGTGGAGCGCGCGTTGAAACAGCGCCGCCACAAGCCGATGTTCATGGTCGATATCGCCGTGCCGCGCGACATCGAGCCGGAAGTCGGCGAGCTGGAAGACGTCTACCTCTATAGCGTCGATGACCTCCACGAAGTGGTCGCGGAAAACCTCAAGAGCCGCCAGGGCGCTGCCCAGGCCGCCGAGGAGCTGGTGGGGGATGGCGTGCACGAATTCATGCTGCGCCTGCGCGAGCTGGCCGCGGTCGATGTGCTGCGCGCCTATCGCCAGCAGGCCGAGCGCCTGCGCGACGAGGAAACCCAGAAGGCCCAGCGCCTGCTGGCCAACGGCGCCGACCCGATGGAAGTCATCGCCCAGCTCAGCCGTGGCCTGACCAACAAATTGCTGCACGCCCCCAGCGTGCAGATGAAGAAACTCTCCGCCGAGGGCCGCATCGATGCGCTGGCCGTCGCGCAGGAACTGTTCGCCCTCGAGGAGGGCACTGACAAGCGATGAAAGCTTCCCTCCTGAAAAAGCTGGATATCCTGAGCGACCGCTATGAAGAGCTGACGGCTCTCTTGGGCGACGCCGAGGTGATCAGCGACCAGACCAAGTTCCGCGCCTACTCCCGTGAATACGCGGAAGTGGAGCCGGTCATCCTCGCCTTCCGCGAGTTCCGCAAGGTGCAGTCCGACCTCGAAGGCGCCCAGGCGCTGCTCAAGGACAGCGACCCGGACCTGCGCGAGATGGCCGAGGAGGAAGTCGCCGAGGCGAAGTCCGCCCTGGTCGGCCTGGAGGATCGCCTGCAGCGCATGCTGCTGCCCAAGGACCCCAACGACGGCCGCAACGTCTTTCTGGAAATCCGCGCCGGCACCGGCGGCGACGAAGCCGCGATCTTCTCCGGCGACCTGTTCCGCATGTACTCGCGCTACGCCGAGAAGCAGGGCTGGCGCGTGGAGATCATGTCCGAGAACGAGGGCGAGCACGGCGGCTATAAAGAAGTCATTGCCCGCGTGGAAGGCGAGAGCGTCTACGCCAAGCTCAAGTTCGAATCCGGCGCCCACCGCGTGCAGCGCGTACCGGCCACCGAATCCCAGGGGCGCATCCATACCTCGGCGTGCACCGTGGCGGTGCTGCCGGAGCCGGACGAACAGGCGGCCATCGAGATCAACCCGGCCGACCTGCGCGTGGACACCTACCGTTCCTCCGGCGCCGGCGGCCAGCACGTGAACAAGACCGACTCGGCGGTGCGCATCACGCACATCCCGTCGGGCATCGTGGTCGAGTGCCAGGAAGAGCGCTCGCAACACAAGAACCGCGCCAAGGCCATGGCCTGGCTCGCGGCCAAGCTCAACGACCAGCAGCAGTCCGCGGCCCAGCAGGCGATCGCCAGCACGCGCAAGCTGCTGGTCGGTTCGGGGGACCGCTCCGAGCGCATCCGCACCTACAATTTCCCCCAGGGCCGGGTGACCGACCACCGCATCAACCTCACCCTGTATTCCCTGGGTGAAGTCATGGAAGGCGCGGTGGAGCAGGTCATCGAGCCGCTGCTGCAAGAGTTCCAGGCCGACCAGTTGGCCGCGCTCGGCGACTGAGAGAGCGATAGACCATGGCAACCATCATGACCCTGCTCAACGAGGCGCAACTGCCGGACTCGCCCAGTGCGCGTCTGGATGCCGAACTGCTGCTCGCCGCCGCGCTGGGCAAACCGCGCAGCTTCCTGCGGACCTGGCCCGAGCGCGTGGTCACCCGCGAGGCCCACGACCTCTATGACCGCTACCTGGCCCGCCGGGTGGCTGGCGAGCCTGTGGCCTACATCCTCGGCCGCCAGGGCTTCTGGAGCCTGGACCTGGAAGTTGCGCCGCACACCCTGATTCCGCGTCCGGACACCGAGTTGCTGGTGGAGACCGCGCTGGCGCTGCTGCCGGCCTCGCCAGCGCGCGTGCTCGACCTGGGCACCGGCACTGGGGCCATCGCCCTCGCGCTGGCGTGCGAACGCCTGAGCTGGCAGGTGCTGGGCGTCGACCGCATTCCCGAGGCCGTGGCCCTGGCCGAGCGCAACCGCGAGCGCCTGCGCCTGGCCAACGTCGCCTTCCGCACCAGCCACTGGTTCTCCGCGATGGAGGGCGAACACTTCGCGCTGATCGTCAGCAACCCGCCCTACATTCCCAGCACCGACCCGCACCTCAAGCAAGGCGATGTGCGCTTCGAGCCCTCGAGCGCGCTGGTCTCCGGGCAGGATGGGCTGGACGACATCCGCCTGATCATCGATCAGGCGCCGAACCACCTGGAAAACGGCGGCTGGCTGATGCTCGAACATGGCTTCGACCAGGCTGACGTCGTGCGCGACCTGCTGCTCTGCCGTGGCTTCAGCGCGGTGGAAAGCTGTCGCGACCTCGGCGGCCACGAGCGCATCAGCCTGGGGCGCTGGACATGCTGACCGACAACGAACTGCTGCGTTACAGCCGGCAGATCCTCCTGCCGCAGATCGACGTGGACGGCCAACTGCGCCTGAAGGACAGCCGCGTGCTGATCGTCGGCCTCGGCGGCCTCGGTGCCCCGGTGGCGCTGTACCTGGCCGCGGCCGGCGTCGGCGAACTGCACCTGGCGGACTTCGACACTGTCGACCTGACCAACCTGCAGCGGCAGATCATCCACGGCACCGACAGCGTCGGCATGGGCAAGGTGGACTCCGCCACCGCCCGCCTGACGGCGCTGAATCCGGACGTGAAGCTGGTCGCCCATCGCCAGGCGCTGGACGCCGACTCCCTCGATGCCGCCGTGGCGGGCGTGGACCTGGTGCTGGATTGCTGCGACAACTTCGGCACCCGCGAAGCAGTCAACGCCGCCTGCGTCGCCGCGAAGAAACCGCTGGTGAGCGGCGCTGCCATTCGCCTGGAAGGGCAGCTTTCGGTGTTCGATCCGCGCCGCGAGGAAAGCCCGTGCTACCACTGCCTCTACGGCCATGGCAGCGAAGCCGAGCTGACCTGCAGCGAGGCCGGCGTGGTCGGCCCATTGGTGGGGCTGGTGGGCAGCCTGCAGGCGCTGGAAGCGTTGAAGCTGCTGGCTGGCTTCGGCGAGCCGCTGGTAGGTCGCCTGCTGCTGATCGATGCCCTTGGCACGCGCTTCCGCGAACTTCGGGTCAAGCGCGATCCGCAGTGCGCCGTGTGCGGAGCCGCGCATGGCTGATGCCGCGCCGATCGGCGTGTTCGATTCCGGTGTGGGCGGCCTCAGTGTCCTCCACGAAATCCGGGCGCGGCTTCCCCACGAATCCCTGATCTACCTCGCCGATTGCGGCCACGTGCCCTACGGCGAGAAGACTCCCGAATACATCCGCGCGCGTTGCCGTGCCATCGCCGACTTCCTCCTGGCCCGTGGCGCCAAGGCGCTGGTGCTGGCCTGCAACACGGCCACCGCCGCCGCCGCTGCTGACCTGCGCGAGCTGTACCCGCAACTGCCCATCGTCGCCATGGAACCGGCCGTGAAGCCGGCGGCCGAAGCGACCCGCAGTGGCGTGGTCGGCGTGCTCGCCACCACCGGCACCCTGAAGAGCGCACGATTCGCCGCGCTGCTGGACCGGTTCGCCAGCGACGTGCGCGTCATCACCCAGCCCTGCCCGGGGCTGGTGGAGCGCATCGAGCTGGGCGACCTGAGCGGTCCGCAGACCCGCGAGCTGTTGCAAGGTTACGTCGCGCCGTTGTTGGCCGAAGGTTGTGACACGCTGATCCTGGGCTGCACGCATTACCCTTTCCTGCGCCCGCTGTTGCGTGAACTGGTGCCAGCGGACGTCTCGCTGATCGATACCGGGGCTGCGGTGGCCCGCCAGCTTGAGCGCCTGCTGCAGGTGCGGGGGATGCTGGCAAAAGGCGATGCAAAAAAAACTGAGCTATGGACCAGCGGTGCAGTCGAAGGATTTGAACGCGTACTGCCGGTGCTCTGGGGCACCGAAGAGTCCGTCAGTTTCTTCCCTGGCTGAGAGAAAAATAGCTAGCTACCCACTTTGGTCTGTCAGCAAGTGGTGACAAATGGCCTTATAATCGCCAGCTATTCGCGGGGATTTTTCATTCAGCTTTCTAATAAAGGATGTTTCGATGAAGAAACTACTCTCGCTTGCCGCCGTGGCAGCTTTGACTCTGGGGCATCTGGTCTCCGCACAGGCCGCTGGCCTGACTGGCGCCGTGGGTTTCACCGGGCAGAACACCATGACCTATCGCCTGGGGCTGGGGTTCGATTGGGACAAGAGCTGGTGGGAAAGCTCCACCGGGCGCCTGACCGGGTACTGGGACGCCGGCTACACCTACTGGGAAGGTGGTGACGAGGCCAGCGGCCGTCATTCGCTGTCCTTCAGCCCCGTGTTCGTCTATGAGTTCTCTGGCGAGAAGGTCAAGCCCTTCGTCGAAGCCGGTATCGGCGTGGCCGTATTCAGTGGCTCCCGTGTCGGCGACCAGAACCTGGGTGGCGCTTTCAACTTCGAGGATCGCCTGGGCGTCGGCCTGCGCTTCGGTGAGGGCCAGGCACTGGGTGTGCGCGCCATGCACTATTCCAACGCCGGTATCAGCCAGCCGAACGATGGCATCGAATCCTACAGCCTCTATTACACGCATCCGCTGTAACGGAACGCTGACAAAGAAAGCCGGGCCCTGGGTCCGGCTTTTTTGTGCGCGACAGGAATAGCGGGGGGCGGCTCCTGCGCCCCAAAAGGCACTGGAGTTGATCGGTAACTCCATAGGGCGGATAACGCGCCAGCGCTACCCGCTGTGACGTAACCGGCGGATAACCCGTTCCGGGTTATGCGCCCTACGGGCGGAGTCCCCCCGCGATCGTGCGCATGGCGCGCTCGGCTTCAGCGGCCGGCGGAGAGGCTCTTGAACGCTTCCAGCGCGCGTTCCCGAGTAGCCGACAGGTCGCACATCGGCTGTG
The DNA here is from genome assembly GCF_014851965.1 of Pseudomonas sp. PDM22. Taxonomy (NCBI): domain Bacteria; kingdom Pseudomonadati; phylum Pseudomonadota; class Gammaproteobacteria; order Pseudomonadales; family Pseudomonadaceae; genus Pseudomonas; species Pseudomonas sp. PDM22. The sequence continues at coordinate 1,138,955 of NZ_JACVAR010000001.1, read as the reverse complement.
GATAACGTTCCGCGCCGAACAGCCCGAGCTTCGATGGATCGTGCATCGCCCGACCCTGCAGCCCGGCCAGCTCCGGCACCCAGCGGCGGATGAAACGCCCGTCCGGGTCGAAGCGCTCGGACTGCGAGATCGGGTTGAAGATGCGGAAGTAGGGCGCCGCGTCGGTGCCGGTGGAGGCGCTCCATTGCCAGCCGCCGTTGTTCGCCGCCAGGTCGCCGTCGATCAGGTGACGCATGAACCAGCGTTCGCCCTCGCGCCAGTCGATCAGCAGGTTCTTGGTGAGGAACATCGCCACCACCATGCGCAGGCGGTTGTGCATCCAGCCGGTGGCGAGCAACTGGCGCATGGCGGCGTCGATGATGGGGAAGCCGGTGCGGCCCTGCTGCCAGTCCTCCAGGTCCTTCCGGTCGTAGCGCCACTTCAGCTTCTCGGTGTCCTCGCGGAAGGCCCGGTGCCGGCTCACGCGCGGGAAGCCAACCAGGATGTGCTTGTAGAACTCGCGCCAGAGCAGTTCGTTGATCCAGCTGACCGCGCCGCTGTTGCCGGTCTCGAACTCGCCGTGGTTGTTCGCCAGCGCCGCGTGCAGGCATTGCCGGGACGACAGCACGCCGGCGGCCAGGTACGGCGAAAGGCGGCTGGTGCCGTCGCGGGCGGGGAGGTCGCGGGTGTCCTGGTAGGTCTTGAGGATTTCGTCGGTGAACAGCTCAACGCGCTCATGGGCGGCTTCCTCGCCGGCGGGCCATTGCTCGCTCAGTTCGGCTGGCGGCGGCTCGAAGCCTGCGACCTGCGCGGGCACCTCGTCGCTGGCGATATCCAGCTCCTGCTGCGCGCGGGGTGCCGGTACGAGGCTGGGCACACCGAGGTTCAGGCGTTCGTAGCAGACCTTGCGGAACTGGCTGTAGACCTGGAAGTAGGTGCCACCCTTGGTGAGGATGGTTCCGGGGGTGAAGAACAGCTGGTCGAGGTGGCTGCGCACGCGGATGCCGTCGTGCTCCAGCGCTTTCTCCACGGCGGCGTCGCGGGCGGCTTCGTTGACGCCGTACTCCTCGTTGACGTGCAGCGTCTCGATGTCCAGCTCGCGGCAGAGCTGCGCGATGACTTTTGGTGCCTCATCCCAGTGATCCGCCGTGCGGATCAGCAACGGTATGCACAGCTTGTCGAGGCCGGCGCGCAGTTCGCGCAGGTTGCGCAGCCAGAAGTCGACCTTGCACGGGGCGTCGTCGTGGCGCTGCCACTGGCCGGGGCTGAGCAGGTAGAGAGCGATCACCGGGCCGCGCTCGGCGGCGGCGTGCAGGGCACTGTTGTCGCGCAGGCGCAGGTCGGTGCGCAGCCAGACGAGTTGGCGTTTCATGCGGCCTCCCCGTTGAGCAGGTGCAGTTCGCGCAGCAGGTCGAAGGCGGCGACCGGATCGCTGGCCAGGTGCAGCGGTGGTTCGGCGATGGCCAGTTCCTGCAGCGCGTCGGGGTGGATGGCGGTGGCGGGGCCGGCCAGCAGGCGCGGGCAGTCGACGCCGGCCAGCAGCCGGGGCAACTGCAACAGGTTCAGCGTGCGGCTGGAGTAGAGCAGCACGGCACGCGGCTGCAGGCGCTCCACCGCCAGCGCCAGTTCACCGGGCGGCAAGGGCCAGTCGAAGATTTCCAGCGGGCAACCGGCGCTGCTGGCCAGCCAGGCGGTGAGCCACAGGCCCGGTTCCAGCGGCAGTCCGGACTGGTTCACCAGCAGCAGCGGTGCGCCGCGCTGCTGGCGGTTGTGGTGGTAGAGGCGGGTGCCGAACTTGGTGCGCAGCCAGGTGTGGAAGAACACCCGTTCCAGCTGCGCGCCGAACTGGCCCTGCCAGCGCCGTTCCAGCTCGTCCAGCAGCGGCAGCATCAGTTGCTCGCAGAGGGTTTGCGCGGGATAGATTGCCAGCGCGCCGTTGAACAGCTCGTCCAGCTGGCGTTCGTTGATCCGGCCGATCGCGGCGATGCATTGCAGGCGCAGGTCGTCCCAGGGCGAGGCGGTGGTTTCCGGCGGAGGCGGCGCGTCTTCGTCGAGCAGCGCGCGGATCTTGCTCACCGCCACGCCTCTGCCTAGCCAGGTGAGAATGGCCTGGATGCGCGCGATCTGCGCTTCGGAGTAGAGGCGGTGGCCCTTGGGCGTGCGTTGCGGCACGACCAGGCCGTAGCGGCGCTCCCAGGCGCGCAGGGTGACCGGGTTGACGCCGGTGCGCCGGGAGACTTCGCGGATCGGCAGCCAGCCTTCGGCCAGGGCCTGACGGTAGTCGTCGTCTGATTCGCGGTGAGGGTGGTCGGGGTTCATGGACATCCTTTCAGTACGTCTGATGGCTACGTCAGATGGCATTGCGCAGGCTCAGGTCTTCGGGGTGCGGTTGCAGGTAGGCCTGGGCATCGATGTAGGGGTGCGGGTGCAGGCGGAAGTGGTGCTTGAGCAGCGTCAGCGGCACCACCAGCGGGATCACGCCTTCGCGGTACTGGTCGATCAGCCGCTGCATCTCTGCCTTCTCGGTGGAGGGCAGGTCGTGCTTGAGGTAGCCGGCCAGGTGCTGCAGTACGTTGCTGTGGGTACCGCGGGTGGCACAGGTGCCCAGCGCCTGCATGAAGTCACGGAAGTAGTCCGGGGCGAAATCCTCCAGCGGCTGCTCGCCGATCTTCGCCAGACGCTGGCCGAGCGCGCTGTACTGGCGCGGGTTGTGCGCCATCAGCTGATACTTGTAGCGGGAGTGGAAGCCAATCACCGCGTGGCGTGTCAGGCCCTGCGCGCAGAGCTTCTGCCAGGCGGCGTAGGCAAACACGCGGGTGAGGAAGTTCTCGCGGATCACCGGGTCGTTGAGCCGGCCCTCTTCTTCCACCGGCAGTTCCGGTCGCGCGGCGCAGAAGGTTTCCGCATAGAGCCCGCGCACGCCTGGCGGACGCAGCTGGCCGTCGAAGCGATAGAGCTTTACCCGCTGCAGGCCACAGGAGGGCGACTGCTGCATGAATATGTAGCCGCAGATGTCCTGCAGCAGCCCGGCTTGCTTGCGGCCGAAATCGCGCAGGGCTTCGCTGACATCGCGGCCGCCTTCTCGCTGGATCAGGGCCTTCGGGTCATCTCGGTCGCCGACCAGGCGCAGGGTCGGCCGCGGCACGCCGAGGCCGATGGCGACTTCCGGGCACACCGGGACGAAGTCGAAGTAGCGGCTGAGCACGTCCAGGCATAGGCGCGAGGCCTTGTGTCCACCGTTGTAGCGCACCGGCTCGCCCAGCAGGCAGGCGCTGATGGCGAGCTGGGGGCGTGAGGGGCTGCTGGGCTTGGCGATGGGCATGGCGGTAACCGATTTCTTGTACAGGTTGGCTATCTTGTACAACTATCGGTAAGGATAGGCGCAGGCTTGTACAAGTGCAAAGACTTGTACAAGGAAGGGGCGGGTGCGCGGATTCGACGGCCATCTCCGCAGGGAGATGGCCGTGGTCGATCAGAGGTGTTCGAGCAGGCGGCGAGCGGCTTCCAGGCCGCTCAGCCAGGCGCCTTCCACGCGGCCTGAGAGGCACCAGTCGCCGCAGGCGTAGATGCCCAGGTCAGCGTCGGCGAGGGCGCCGAACTGGTGCGCTTCCATGGGGCGGGCGTAGAGCCAGCGGTGGGCGAGGGCGAAGTCAGGGGCGTGGACGGCGCAGCCGATCAGCTCGGCGAAGGCGCCGCGCAGGTGCTCGATCACGCTGTCCTTGGGCAGGTCGATGTGCTGCTTGCTCCAGCCGCTGGCAGCGTGCAGCACCCAGGTGTCGAGTTGTTCGTCACGGCCCGGCTTGGAGTGGTTGCTGGCCAGCCAGGACAGCGGCCCCTCGTGCACGAAACAGCCCTGCACGGGCGTATCCAGCGGCTCGCGGAAGGCCAGGGCAACGGCCCAGGTCGGCTCCATGGGTATGCTCGCGGCGGCGGCGGCCAGCTTCGGCGCACTGGCCAGCAGGGCCGCGGCCTGGGGCGCGGGGGTGGCGACCAGCACGTGGCTGAAGGGGCCGTGGGTCTGGCCCTCGGAGTCCTGCAGGTGCCAGTGCTCCTCGCCGCGGAATACTTCGGTGATGCGGCAGGTGAAGGTGACGACCTGGTCCTGCAGCAGTGCCCGGGTGATCGCGCTCATGCGCGGAGTGCCGACCCAGCGCGGCTGCTCGTCGGGGGAGGGGCTCAGTTCACCGTCGCGGTACTGGTAGAGGGCCGGGTCCCATTCGGCGACCCAGCCGTGCTCGCGCCACTTCTGCACGGCGTCGAGAAAGCGCCGGTCGCGGGCGGTGAAGTACTGCGCACCGAGATCCAGGGCGCCGGCTTCGCTGCGCTTGCTGGCCATCCGGCCGCCGCTGCCGTGGCCCTTGTCGAACAGCTGGACGACTTGTCCGGCGTCGCGCAGGGCGTGGGCGGCCGAGAGTCCGGCGATACCGGTGCCAATGATGGCAATGGGGGCGCTCATGACATGCCTCGTAGTCTGTGTCTTTCAGCGTAACGAGCGGAGTGTTCTTGTACAAACGAAACTATCTGTACAATTGGTTTCCAGCTGCCCGCGCTCGTCAACGATAGGAGTCCGATCATCGGAACCTTCGGCGCCGCATCGGTTCATTCAGGAATGAGCCCGGCTTTGGTTCCGGCACTTACAGCGTAGACCTCGCCGTAGAGGGAGTGTCAATGCAATCGCCTCCCTCTCGTCCAGACTGATGGAAGGTGGAACAGCCAAACAAGGAGTTCGCCATGCATATTCTCTTGACCGGCGGCACCGGCCTGATCGGCCGCCGCCTCTGCCGCCGGTGGAGCGCCGAAGGGCACCAGCTCACCGTGCTGAGCCGCCAGCCGCAGCGCGTCGCCTCGCTGTGCGGCGAGACGGTGCGCGGTATCGCCGACTTCGAGGCCTATGGAGACGGGCCGCTGGATGCGGTGGTCAACCTGGCCGGCGAGCCCATCGCCGACAAGCCGTGGAGCGCCCGGCGCAAGGCCCTGCTGTGGGACAGCCGGGTGCGCCTGACCGAGCGCCTGGTGAGCTGGCTGGAGGGGCGCAGCCAGCGCCCGGTGGTACTGATCAACGGCTCGGCGGTCGGTTGGTACGGCGATGCCGGCGAGCGTCCGCTGGAGGAGAACAGCGCGGCTGCCGGCGAGGATTTTGCCAGCGAGCTGTGCCTGGCCTGGGAGCAGATCGCCCGCGAGGCCGAGGCACTGGGTATCCGCGTGGTCCTGGTGCGCACCGGGCTGGTGCTGGCACCCGAAGGTGGTTTCCTCAAGCGCCTGCTGCCGCCGTTCCGCCTGGGCGCCGGTGGGCGGCTGGGCGATGGTCGGCAGTGGATGTCGTGGATCCATATCGAAGACCAGATCGCCCTGATCGATTTTCTTTTGCGCAAGGCGGATGCGGCCGGTCCTTATAATGCGTGCGCGCCGCAGCCGGTGCGCAACCGCGACTTCACCCAGGAACTGGGCCAGGCGCTGCACCGGCCGACGCTGGTGCCGGTGCCGGGCTTTGCCCTGCGCCTGTTGCTGGGTGAAATGTCGACCCTGTTGCTGGGCGGCCAGCGCATCGTGCCGCGCCGCCTGCTGGACGCCGGCTTCGAGTTCCGCTTCCCGGAATTCAAGGAAGCGCTGGCCGATGTGCTGCAGGAAAAGCGCTGAGTCCCTGCGACATCGGCAACAGCCCTGGAACATCTGGATAGCGCGGGCGGCGTGTAAACTGCGCAGCCCGCACGACGACCTCCTACCGTACCGGTTTAAGGACACTGCATGACCCAAAACGCCCTCCTGCTGGTCAACCTGGGATCCCCGGCCTCCACCCAGGTCGAGGACGTGCGCCGCTACCTCGATCAGTTCCTCATGGACCCTTACGTGATCGACCTGCCCTGGCCGATCCGCCGGCTGCTGGTATCGCTGGTGCTGCGCAAGCGCCCGGAGGAATCCGCCCACGCCTACGCGTCGATCTGGTGGGACGAGGGCTCGCCGCTGGTCGTGCTGAGCCGCCGCCTGCAGGAGGCCGTGAAGCCGTTCTGGCCGCACGGCCCGGTGGAGCTGGGCATGCGCTATGGCGAACCGTCCATTGAAAAGGCGCTGTTGCGTCTGAGCCAGCAGGGCATCACCCAGGTGACCTTCGCGCCGCTGTACCCGCAGTTCGCCGACAGCACCACCACCACTGCCATCGAGGAAGCCCGCCGGGTGATGCGCGAGCACAACCTCAAGCTGGAGCTGAAGGTGCTGCCGCCGTTCTACGCCGAACCGGAGTACCGCCAGGCGCTGGTGGACAGCGTGAAGCCGTACCTGGAGCAACCCTATGACCATCTGCTGCTGAGCTTCCACGGCCTGCCCGAGTCGCACATCCGCAAGCTGGTGAAGGACAAGCGCCACGACCTCACCGCCAGCTCCAGCCGGGGTGTGCACGAGGATGTCATGGCCGTCTGTTATCGCAGCCAGTGCCTGCGCACGGCGGAGGATTTCGCCGCTGGCGCCGGTCTGCAGGACGGGCGCTGGTCGGTGTCCTTCCAGTCGCGCCTGGGCCGCAACAAGTGGATCGAGCCCTACACCGAGGCGCAGCTGGACAAGCTCGGCAAGCAGGGCGTGAAGCGCCTGCTGGTGATGTGCCCGGCCTTCGTCGCCGACTGCATCGAGACGCTGGAAGAGATCGGTCAGCGTGGCCAGGAGCAATTCCGCGCGGCGGGTGGCGAGGAGCTGGTGCTGGTGCCTTGCCTGAACGACCAGGAACTGTGGGCGCGGGCGCTGGCGAAGCTTTGTGAGCGAATGCCTGCTGCGATCTGAGCCAGTCATGTCGGGTGAATAACGCCTCGAGCGTTATCCGCCACGGCGGATAAAGCGTTCCGCTTTATGCGCCCTACAGGGATGATCTGCTCTTCGTGGGAGCGAGCTTGCTCGCTCCCACAGGGGGAGACGGCGAAACCCTCCATCCAATCCCTGACCACCCATTCATCAGCCAACGGCCGACGCGCGCATTCAGAGATTTGATAGTGCGCGCGCGACGCGTTCGCAATGCCTACTCTGCGGGTTCTCCCCTTCGCCTTCGCCGCGATTGGCGGCGTTTCAGGAGCCCGGCATGAACAACAACAATAACGGCTACCCCTCCAGTGCCGTGGCCTGGTCCACGGTTGCGATCCTCATGGTCGCCTACGTGCTTTCCTTCATCGACCGACAGATTCTCAACCTGCTGGTCGGCCCCATCCGTCGCGATCTGGAGATCAGCGACACGCAGATGAGCCTGCTGATGGGCCTGTCCTTCGCGCTGTTCTACACGCTGTGCGGTATCCCTCTCGGGCGCATGGCCGACAGCCGCAGCCGTCGCGGTCTGATCACCGTCGGCGTGCTGATCTGGAGTGCCATGACCGCCGCCTGCGGCCTGGCTCGCCAGTACTGGCACTTCCTGCTGTTCCGTGTCGGTGTTGGCGTGGGCGAGGCGGCCTTGTCGCCGGCCGCCTACTCGCTGATCGCCGACAGCTTCCCGGCCCAGCGTCGCGCCACCGCCATCAGCGTCTACTCCATGGGCATCTACCTCGGCTCGGGGCTGGCCTTCCTGCTCGGCGGGCTGGTGATCAAGTTCGCTTCCGCCCAGGGCGACGTACACCTGCCGATCCTCGGTGAAGTGCGCCCCTGGCAGCTGATCTTCCTGATCCTCGGCGCTGCCGGCGTGCTCTTCACCCTGCTGATGCTCGCGGTGAAGGAACCGACCCGTCGTGGCGTCGGTGCCGGCGTGGTGGTGCCGATGAGCGAAGTGGGCGCCTACCTGCGCGCCAACCGCAAGACCGTGCTCTGCCACAACTTCGGCTTCGCCTGCATCTCCTTCGCCAGCTACGGCAGCGGCGCCTGGGTGCCGACCTTCTTCGTCCGCACCTACGGCTGGGACGCCGGCCACGTGGGCGTGGTGTACGGCAGCATCGTCGCCGTGTTCGGTTGCCTGGGCATCGTCTGCGGCGGCCGTCTGGCCGACTACTGGGCCAAGCGCGGGCGCACCGATGCCAACATGCGCGTGGGCCTGCTGGCCGCCTGCCTGGCGATTCCGCTGAGCCTGGTCTATCCGCTGCTGGACAGCGGCAACGCAGCGGCGGCGATGATGGCGCCCATCGTGTTCTTCCTCAGCATGCCCTTCGGCGTCGCCCCCGCGGCGATCCAGGAAATCATGCCCAACTCCATGCGCGGCCAGGCCTCGGCCATCTACCTGTTCGTGGTCACGCTGCTGGGCCTGGGCATCGGCCCGACCGCCATCGCCCTGGTGACCGACTACGTGTTCGGCGACGACATGGCGCTGCGCTACTCGCTGCTGATCGTCAGCGTCGTGGCCCTGGTCGCGGGCGCATTGCTGCTGGCCAGCGGCCTGAAGCCCTACCGCGCGAGCCTGGAGCACCTGAAGAGCTGGAGCCTGAAAGGCGAGAGCGACAGCGGCGCGATGCAACGCCAGCCGGCCTGATCGTTCTTCCGCGAGATCGAGCCCCCGCGCAGTGATGCACGGGGGCTTTTCTTTGCCCGTGGCACAATGCGGCGCAACACGGACTTGAGGAGAGGTTTCCGGCATGGACGGAAAGGGCATTGGTGCTGGGCTGGCAGGCCTCGTGGCGCTGGCGCTGAGCACTTGCGCAGCGGCGGACGGCCCCTGGTTGGCCTTCACGCAGAATGACCTCATCGGCTTCAAGGATGCGCAAGGTGTGGTGAAGGTCGCGCCGACGCTCAGCCCGATGTTGACCCTGGCCCGACGCTTCGAGCACGTCATCGCCGCCGGTGAGGAAACTGCCGACGGTTACCGCAGCTACTACCTGTTGCGCGACGGCCGACAGGTGGCGCCGGATTCGCTGTGCTTCTTCGATAACGCACCGGTCTGCGAGAGCGAAAACAGCATCCGCTTCCGTGACCGCCAGCGTGACAAGGTCGGTTTCCTCGACGGCAATGGCCAGGTGCTGATCCCGGCCGAGCTGAGTGACGCGACGGCCATGCGCAACGGCATGGTGGTGGCGCTGAAGGGCGCCACGCGCAGCTGTGCCGATCCGGACGTGAGCCTGGAGCAGTGCGAGCACAAGGGCTGGAGCGGTGGCACTGAACTGCTGCTGGATCGCCACGGCAGGACGCTGGTGCAAGGCTTCGACGCTTCCCGCGCCGAAGCGCTGGACTGGTTTTCGAAGCAGGTGAGCGGGCAAGCTTCCAGCGACCCACGCCGCGTGTCCTTCAAGGGAGTCGACGGCCGCTACATCAGCTTCGTCGATATCGAGAAGGACTTCGCCGTCTGGTTCCGCGATGAGTTCCTCGCGCACCTCGATGACGCCTCGCTGAAGGCCCACAGCTACTCCCGAATCCGGATTGGGCAGGGCGGTGAGCCGCTGGATGACTGGCAGGCCGCCACGCCGGACGAGGTGCTGAAAAAGTACGGCGCAGAGTTGCGCCAGCGACTGGAGGCCTTGCGAAGCTCCGCCGGCTACGGCGTGCGCCAGGGCGATATGGGCTGGCCCTTCGACCCCGAGCGCGACCCGCAGTACTTCGACGGTTGCGGCGAGTTCGCCCAGTGGCAGACGCCCAGGGTGTCGGCCATGGAGCATTGGCAGCAGGGCTCGTTCGAGCCGGGCAAGCACGCCAGCTTCGAATTCATCCGTACCGCCGAGGGGTATCGGCTGGTGGCGTTTTCTATCCCCGGGCAGTGACGGCTACCTGTAGGAGCGGGCCATGCCCGCGACCGTCTCCGGTGCGTGTCCATCCGGTGAGCCCAGTGCCGATCTGGCGCCGGCCTTGCCGGCGGATCGCGCGCATGGCCCGCTCCTACGGTGGAGCCCGAGCTGTCTGCGATTGACTCAGCGCCGCTCCGCTCGATCAGGCGGCTGGTTGCGCCTCACCGCCAGCAATCGCTCACACTGCCGGTGCCGCTGCTGCCCTTCTGGCCCTGGGCGGTCAGGGTCAGGTGCGTGCACTTGCTATCGGTGAAGGTCGGGTTGGCCGTCAGCGTGTAGCCGCCGTCGCTGCTGCCTCCGCCCACCGTCAGGGTATACAGGCCGGTGGGGGAGGTGACGGTGCTGCCACTGGTGCCAGCCAGCTTCAGGTTGGCCACCGCAGCCTGGTCGGTGACGTAGCCGGATACCGAGTTGAGCGCATACCAGCGCTCTTCCTGCGACGCGGCCTGGTTGAGCAGGGCCTGGCCTTCCGCGCGTTTGCCGCGCAGCACGTATTCCTGGTAGCTGGGGTAGGCTACGGCGGCGAGGATCGCCACGATCGCCACCACCACCATGAGCTCCATCAGGGTGAAGCCTTTTTGCCGGTAGTGCCTGTTCATTCCTGTTCCTTGATGTTCAGCCAGTTCTGCCGCCCGGAGCTGGCGCCGCTGGTTGCCACGCTGACGCAGCCGTCGCTGCCGCAGGCGTTGACGTTGCTGCTGCTGGCGCTGGTGCTGCCGACCGTGAAGCCGCCCTTGAGGCCGGACATCTGCAAGGCGGAGACGACGCTGCCGTTGTACAGATCGTTGTCGTCCACCACGCCGTCGTTGTTCAGGTCCAGGGTGGCGAAATCGGTGGCGCCGCCGGTATACGGGTCGAGCGACATCAGCCAGGTGGTGACGCCGTCGGCGCAGGGGTCTTCGTTGGGTGTCAGGGTGCTGGCGAGCAGCACGCCGGAGGTGGCATAGGGGTTGTTGACCACCATTTCGCCGGTGGCGGGCAGGTCCAGGTACCAGCCGTACTGCGAGACGTTGCCGCTGCTGTCGTACCAGGTGACGGCGTTGTCGCTGACGGTGCGGATGGTCTGGGTCACCGCCGTGCCGTTGTTGTCGAAGGACGTGGTCACTTCGCTCTGGGTGATGGTCTGCTGCTGCAGCTTGCTGCGGCTGAGCGTGGGCGTACTGGTGGCGGCCTCGCCGGCGGTCTGCCGGTCCCAGATGCCATAGAGGCCCATGATCTGGGTGGAGTTGGGGTCGGCGTCGTCGGACTCGATGTACTTGCCGGTGCCGAAGATCACCAGGTAGCCGGTGCCGGAGCTGTGCTTGACCAGGTAGGGCGCGCTGGTGATGGGTTGCACCTGCCCGGCCGTAGTCGTCGCGCTGTACAGCGGCGAGCCGCCGAAGCCGACGCGGAAGCTGCTGGCGGTGGTGCTGGCGGTGAGGCTGCCGGAGCTGGTCAGGTCGAAGCGCCAGAGGTTGCCGTGCAGGTCACCGGCATAGACGTAGTCGGTGATCAGGTCACCGTTGATATCGGCGGCGCGCGGGGTGGCCAGGCCATTGGCGGTGGTCTTGCCGTCGCTGACGGTAAGGGCCTTGATCAGGCTGCCGTCCTTGACGTCCATCAGGTAGAGCACGGCCTTGTCGTTGGCGCCGTTGTACCCGTTGCCCAGGATCACCGCCCAGGTGCCGTTGTGCAGCAGGCTGATGGTCGGCCGCGAATAGGTGAAGCCCAGCTCGCTGTAATCGCTGTCGCTGTAACTCTTCTCCCAGAGGAGCTTGATGTTGGCCGGGTCGGTGATGTCCAGGGCGAACAGCGCGCGGCCGCCGCCGCGCAGGGTGCCGACCAGCACGGTGTGCCAGGCGTTGTCGTAATAGACATCGGCGGTGACCGGCGAGCCGTCCACGTAATACTGGTGGGTGGCGCTGGTGTAGTCGCTGTCGGTGAGCTTGTAGAGGTTGCTGATCACCGCGCTGGGCACGTAGGCGAAGACTTCCTTACCGTCGGCATCGAAGGCATGCAGCATGCCGTCGTTGGCGCCGACATAGAGGCGCGTGGGGCGCGCGCTCCAGGTGCTCTTGAAGGTGGTGTAGGAGGTGTCGGTGCTGCTGACGGTGGCATTCATCAGCGAGGCCAGGCGGTTGGGTGGGCCCACCAGTACCGGCGAAGAATCGATGATGTCGCCCAGCACGGTGCTGCGAGTACGCAGCAGTGTGCCTTCGTTGCTGCGGTCGCCACGCAGGTAGGCCACGCGCTTCTCGCCATTGCTGTCGATGACGCTGGCGAGGGTCTTGTTGAGGGTGGTCTGCTGCGCGCTGCTGAGGTTGCTCCAGGTGAAATCCTTGAGCGTCCCGGCGGTGCTGCCGGCCATCTTCACCGTGCGCGTGGACCAGGCGCTGTTGCCGCTGCCGTAGGTGCTGTCCATCACGTCCTGGGCGCTCCAGACCGAGGTCTGGCTGCCGTTGGCGGTGTTCTGCAGGTACTTGATCAGGTCGCCGCTCCAGTCGGTGCTGGCGAACTTCGGGGTATAGCTGTACAGCTCGCTGTCGGCGGTGCTGCTGTCGGCATTGAGCAGCGGCGAGCTGACCAGCGCCGGTGCGGCGCCGGAGTCCTCGCGCTGGGAGATGCGGTTGACCACGTTCTGCAGGGCGGAGACCAGGTCATCCGGCGAGTCGACGCTGAAGAACTCGCCACGGGAGTCGACCGCCGCGTGCCACAGGTCGTAGACGTTGTTGGCGCTGCCTGACGAAGCCGCGGGCCAGCTCAGGGTGCCGGCGGCCAGTTTGCTGTAGTCGCCGGAGTAGGTGGCGCCGCCCCAGGCCGGGTTGGTCAGGCTGGTGGTCAGGCCCAGGCCGACGAAGTAGCTGACCATGTGCTGCCAGGTCGCCGGATCGTTCTTCGGGTTCCAGTACTGGGTGGTGGCGTTGCTGCTGCTCTCGGCGATGTAGGTGCTGACGTTGTTGGCGATGTTCGGCTGGGCGTCGGTGGCCCAGTACTTGAACGCCAGGTCGGCGAGGGTGTTGGAGGCGCTGTCCTTGTACGGTGCGCGTGCACTGTAGGTCTGGCCGTCGGGCAGGGTGCGGCCGGTGCTGTCCCAGTCGCCGTGGCTGCCGGCGGTGTTCCAGATGCCGTCGGTGAGGGTGATGCTGTAGCTCGCCCGGCAGCTGTACAGCGGTGTTTCGCTGCTGCCGATGGAGTAGGCATAGGGGCTGTACTTGCCGGTGACGCTGAGCAGCGAGCCGACGCGGTCGACGGCATCCAGCAGCGGGGTGCCCTGGTTGAAGTAGATGTCGCCGAGCCACTCGAAGAACTTGGCCCGGTGCGCGCCGGAGAAGGTGCCCAGGCGGTTGTCGTAGTAGCTGCTGCTGGTGTTGCTCAGCCCGCGGCAGTTGTAGCTCGACAGGTACGAGCTGCTGGTGATGCAGGTGTCGCTGGTGCCCAGGGCCTGCCAGCTGAGGCGGGTGTTCTCCGGCAGCGAGACGAAGGCGAGGTTGGCGCCGGACTGGGTCGCCAGCTCACGGTTGCGGTAGAAGCTGTACCAGTTGGCGAAGTTCTGCCGCTCGTCACTGCCGTTGGTGCCGGAGGTGGAGGACACGGTCACCAGCTTGTAGCAGTTGTCGTCGTTGACGTTGCTGCTGCAGCCGCTGAGCGCAGTGTTGTAGACGTAGTAGTACGCCGGCACTGCGGTTTTGGTGCGGTCCGGGTAAGTGATGGTGCTCGTCTGGGTAGTGGTCGCGGTCGATGTCACCGTGTAGGTGGTTTTGCCGCCGCTGGTGACGTAGGAGCAGCTGGCAGTCGAGTAGCTGACGGCGGTGGTGGTGCTGGTGGTGCTGCCGTCGCTGTTGGTGGTCGAGGTGCTGCTGGATTTCGGGTTGGTGACCGTGGCCGTGCAGCTGTTGCTCTTGGTGGTGACGGTGTAGGTGCCGCCGCCGGTGAGCGAGCCCGATTTGCTGGTGCTGGAGGAGGTGGCGGACGAGCTGCTGGTGGTGCTGGCGAGTTGGGTACTGCTCGAACTGAAGTCCGACGACGGGTTCGCCGCCAGGTAGTAGACCTTGTCCGGGCTGTTGTAGGACGTGTAGCCGGTGTAGGTCCAGTAGGTGCTGTCGGTGGTCGCGCGAGCGGTGTCGTACTCCCAGGAGACCTTGTACGCCGAGCTCAGGTCGAAGCTGCCCTTGGCGCTCTTGAAGCCGTTCACGTAGGCCGTGGTGAAGCTGGTGGTCAGCGGCGTGTAGGTGGTGCTGGCATTGCTGTAGCTGACGCTGTAGGGCGCCTGGTAGGTGACGTTGGGGTTGTAGTACAGCGGGTTGAAGGTCGACGACTTGGCGCGTCGGCTGGTACGCACCTGGTCGGCGGTATAGCCGTTGTAGGTGCTGCCGGTTGTGGGGTTCATGCCATCGGGGGCGAAGCTCCAGCGCATGCTGTTGGAGTTGTCGATGGTCACCATGATGTTCGGCGCCACGCCCTCGGTGAGGAACAGCGGCTGCTGGCTCAGCGTCAGGGTCGCGGCATCGGTGGGCAGCGCGGTGGCCAGCAGCAGGCCGCCGAACAGGTACGGCAGGAAGGGCTGGGCGGGACGTCGGCTCACGTCGGGCTCCTCAGTAGTAACGACGGATGGTGACGGTCTGCAGCACGCTCATCAGGCGCTGTCCGTCGGCGCGGGCGGCAGCGCTCACCCGGTAGTAATGCGGCCCGCGCCCCTGGGAGCGTTCGTCGGGGTCGGTGATCTGCACGTTGCCGTTGGAGTCGGCCGGGTCGAAGGCGATGTAGGCGGCGTTCCAGCGTGGCACCGGGTCGAAGGTGGAGCTGCCGTCCATGCCCAGGTAGGCGATGGAGGTGGCGTCGCTGCTCCACCAGTCGGCGCTGGCCTTGGCGTTGGAGGAGTACTTGTCGCTGACCAGGATGCACAGGTTGGCGTGTTGCGCGACGCTGGAGGCGCAGTTCGCCGACCCCTGGTCCAGGCTGGTCTGCGCGGCCAGGCGGCGCTCACCCTCGCGCAGCGCCGACTCGGCGGCCGCCCGCGAATGCTGCTGCTCGCTGAGGTTGCCGATGATGCGGGTCTCGGTGGTGGTACCGCGCATGCTGCTCAGGGCGATCAGGGTGCCGAGCAGCAGCATCACCAGGGCGATGACCAGGGTGGCGCCGCGTTGCGCGCGCAGGGTGTGTCGTGGGCTCATGGCATCAGGTTCCGCAGCATCACGCTGCCTTGGGCGATCTGGTAGACGTAGGCGGTGTTCTCGCTGAGGGTCGCGCCGCTGAGGGTTTTCCAGCGGCTGGCGATATCGCTGCTCATGCCGCCACGGGTCGACGCGCCGGTGGCGAGCAGAGCGGCGTAGCTGACCGCCTGGCTGTCATCGCTGCTGGCGGGCAGGGCGAACAGCGCAAAGCCCGCCACGCCCTTGATCAGCGTCTGCTCGGTGGCGCCCTGGGCCGTGCAGGTAAGGGTGCCGTCCGCCGGCGTGCTGCCGGCTACATAGCCGATGCGCGTGAGCACGCGTGTACCGCGCGGGATGAACGTGCCCAGGCAGTCGTACTGGTTGCCATTGGAGCCGGCGACTTCCGTGGTGCTATCGCTGGCGCCTTGGTAGCGCAGGCAGACGCCCTTGCCGTCGCTGCTGGCCTGGTAGGTCTGGCCGGCCTTGAAGGACGGGCAGCCGTTGCTGCTGGCCAGCGCGGGGAAGGCCACTTCCAGGCTGTCCTGGGGCAGGTAGCGATAGCCGGTGCGGGCCAATTGCTGGTCCAGCAGCAGGAGTGTGTAGCGGGCGTTTTCCTGATTGCCCAACTGCCCCTGCTGGAACTGGAAGTGCGCCTTGTTGTTGATGTACAGCTCGGTGGCGCCAAGGATCAGCAGGCTGCCGATGGCCAGGGCGACCATCAGCTCGACCAGCGACAGGCCGGCCTGGCGTGCTTGTGCGGGAAATGTTCTTGCGGACATGGCGGACCTCAGAGTTCGCCGCGCAGGCGGTAGATGCACAGGTTGTTGTCGCACTGGCCGCTGGGGTCGTTCCAGGCCAGCTGGATCAGCACGGCGGAGCTGGCGTCGTTGCTGCACGCGCCATCGGACTGGCTGGGGCAGATGGTGAAGCTGGCGCTGAGGATCGAGCTGGTCACCGGCAGCGTCGCCTGCACCGCTTGCAGCCAGCAGGCGAGATCGGCTTTCGCCACGTCGGAGCCGCCATTGCCGCGCTCGCGAGTGGCGCAATCGCTGCGCGAAGCGTTGGCGAAGGCCGTGCCGGCGACCTTGTAGTAGGCCGAGCTGCTGCTGAATTGGTGGGTGGCGCTCAAGGCATCCTTGGGGTTGCTGCGCATCTGCTCGAGCAACTGCTGGGCGAGCATGATCGCTTCGTTGCGCTGCACCGCATCCTGCGTGTAACGCAGGCTCTTGCCTTGCAGTGCCGCCATGCCCAGGGCGCCGACGCTGACGAGCAGCAGGCTGATCAGCACTTCCAGCAGGCTGAAACCTCGGTGGGCGCGTCTCATGACGAGCACTCCGTGGTGGTGCTGGTGATCTGCCCGCTGCTGGAGATGCTCAGCAGACGGCCGCTGCTGCTGCCGCTGCTGGGGCACAGACGGATGCTCTGTGCAGCGCCATTGAGCGTGCCGGCGGCGCGGAAGGTCAGGCTGCTGGCGCTGCCAGTGGCGGTCACCGCACTGCCGCCGTTGATGCCCTCGCTGCCGTATTGGCGCAGGGTTTCGCTGCTGGTGGCGACACTCAGCGCACCGACCCAGTTGCCGCTGCTGGCGGTGACCGTCACCGCGCTGGCGCGGGTGATGGCCTCGCTGCGGGCGTATTGCAGCAGGTGAGCCAGTTCGCCGCTGGCGGCGTCGACCTTGTTGCGCTGGATCAGGTCGCCGAACATCGGCGCGGCCAGGGTTGAGAGGATGGCCAGGACGGCCAGGGTGACCATCAGTTCGACCAGGGTGAAGCCTGGGCTTGGGGCGTTTGCCGGCATGGCGGGTTCCGACGTTGAGCCGGAGATTCCCGGCGAATGGCGCGCAGGGATACGTGATGCGTGTATGGGGAATTTAGAGGTTGTGTATCAGCGCTGAGATAAAGGCGTGGGCGGTCGAAATATGCGTATGAATGGTCTGTCAGAAGACCACTCAGATGACGAACTGGCGTGCCGATCCTGCAGGCGGGCCCCGACGTAGGATGGCGTGGAGCGAAGCGATACCCATCGATCTCGTCCACCGGCAGCATGGGTATCGCTGCGCTCCACCCATCCTGCACGGCAGCTCCGGATGTACCGGTGGCGGAGCTGCTCAACGAAAAAGCCCCGCATCAGCGGGGCTTTTTTTCAGTGCGCCGGAGCCGGCGCGGTGGCTTCGCCGGGTTTCTTGTCCGGCTTGGCCAGCAGCGTGTACACGCAGGGCAGTACGAACAGGGTGAACAGCGTACCGACGCTCATGCCGGTGGCGATCACCACGCCGATGTCGAAGCGGCTCACCGCGCCGGCGCCGGTGGCGAGCAGCAGCGGGATCACCCCGAGCACCATGGCCGCAGTGGTCATCAGCACCGGGCGCAGGCGAATCGCCGCGGCTTCCTCCACGGCCTCGCGCACCGACAGCCCACGCTCATGGCGCAGCTGGTTGGCGAACTCGACGATGAGGATGCCGTGCTTGCTGATCAGCCCGATCAGCGTCACCAGCCCGACTTGGGTGTAGATGTTCAGGCTCGACAGGCCAAGGAACAGCGGGATCAGCGCACCGCAGATCGACAGCGGCACGGTGACCATGATCACCAGCGGATCGCGGAAGCTCTCGAACTGCGCCGCCAGCACCAGGAAGATCACTGCCAGTGCCAGGGCGAAGGTGATCATCAGCGCACTGCCTTCCTGCACGAACTGCCGCGAGGCGCCGGCGTAGTCGAAGGAGAAGCCGCGCGGCGACTCCTGCTCGGCGATGCCGCGCACCGTGTCGATGGCCTCGCCCATGCTGACCATCGGCACACCGGAGATGATCGCCGAGTTGAGCTGCTGGAACTGGTTGAGCTGGCGCGGGCGCGCACGCTCGTGGAAGGTCACCAGGGTGGACAGCGAGATCAGCTGGCCGCTCTGGCTCTTCACGTAGTAGTTGTTCAGCCAGCTCGGGTTGTCGCGGTAGGCGCGCTCGACCTGGGCGATCACCTTGTAGCTGCGCCCGTCGATGGTGAAGCGGTTGATCTCGCCCTCACCCAGCAGGGCGCCCAGAGCGACGCCCAGGTCCTGCATGGACACGCCCATCTGCGCAGCCTTGGCGCGGTCGATATCGACGACCAGTTCGGGCTTGTCGAAGGCCAGGTCGAGGTCGAGGAAGGCGAACTTGCCCGACTCCTCCGCGCGCTTCTTCACCCGCTCGGCCACTTGCAGCAGCGACTGGTAGTCGCTGGCGGTGTTGATCACGAACTGGAACGGCAGGCCCTCGCCGGTGCCCGGCAGCGACGGCAGGTTGAAGCCGAAGATCTGCAGGCCGGGGATCTTGTCCAGCTCGCCCTGCACCGCGTGGAGCAGTTCCATCTGGCTGCGGTCACGCTCGTCCCAGGGCTTGAGCAACATGCCACCGATGCCGGTCTGCACGCCGTTGTAGCCGTTGATCTGGAACGCCGAATAGTACTCGGGGAACTTGCGGAAGATGCCTTCGAACTCGGCGGTGTACTTCGACAGGTAGTCGAGGTTCGCCGTCTGCGGCGCGTTGGCCATGATGAAGACGATGCCCTGGTCCTCCTCCGGCGCCAGTTCCTTGTGGGTGAACATCATCAGCAGCGGGATGATCGCCAGCACCAGCAGGGCGAAGACGATCACCACCGGGCGGCTGTTCAGCGTGCCGTGCAGCGCACGCTGGTAGCGCACTTTCAGGCCTTCGAAGATCAGGTCCAGGCGATGGGCCAGGCCGCTGGGGTTCTCGTCGTGGCGCAGCAGGCGCGAGCACATCATCGGCGACAGCGTCAGCGCGACGATGCCGGAGATGATCACCGCGCCGGCCAGGGTGAAGGCGAACTCCTTGAACAGCGCGCCGGTGAGGCCGCTGAGGAAACCGATGGGGGCGTACACCGCGGCCAGGGTGATGGTCATGGTCACCACCGGCACGGCGATTTCCCGCGCGCCCTCGATGGCGCCCTGGAACGGCGACTTGCCCTCTTCGATGTGGCGGTGGATGTTCTCCACCACCACGATGGCGTCGTCCACCACCAGGCCGATGGCGAGCACCATGGCCAGGAGCGTCAGCAGGTTGATCGAGTAGCCCATCACCTGCATGAAGAACAGCACGCCGATCATCGACAGCGGGATGGTCACCACCGGGATGATCACCGAGCGGAACGCGCCGAGGAACAGGAACACCACCACGATGACGATCAGGATCGCTTCGCCCAGGGTCTTCACCACCTCGTCGATGGACGCCTGGATGAAGCGCGTGGCGTCGTAGGCGATGGACACCTGCAGGCCCGGCGGCAGCTGCTCTTCCAGCTCCGGCATCTTGGCGCGGACTTCCTTGATCACGTCCAGCGGGTTGGAGCTGGGCGTGCCCTTGATGCCGATGTACACCGACGGGATGCCGTTGAACGAGCTGACCGCGTCGTAGCTCGCCGCACCCAGTTCGATGCGCGCCACGTCGCCCATCAGCACGCGGCGGTCGCCCGCAGTCTTCAGCGGAATGGCGGCGAAGGCTTCCGGGGATTTCAGGTCGGTGGAGGCGTTCACCGAGGTGACCACCATTTCGCCCTTCACCTCGCCGGCGGCGGAGAGGAAGTTGTATTGGCGCACCGCGTCGGCCACGTCACCGGCGGTGATGCCGTAGGCGGCCATCTTCACCGGGTCCAGCCACAGGCGCATGGCGAACACCTGGTTGCCGAGGATTTCGGCTTCGGAAATACCCGGCAGGGTGGCGAGCTTGGGCTGGATCACCCGCGACAGGTAGTCGGTGATCTGCGGGTTGTTCATCTGCTCGCTGAAGAAGCTGATGTACATCAGCGCCGAGGCGTCGGCGGCTTCCTTGTCCAGTACCGGGTCTTCCGCATCGGGCGGCAGCTGGGTCTTCACCTCGCCGATCTTCGACAACAGCTCGGTGACCAGGCGATCGGAGTTGGCGCCGATGTGCGCGTAGATCGAGATCACCGAGTAGTTCTGCCGGCTCACCGAGGTCATGTAGTCGATGCCTTCGGCGCTGGCGAGGCTCTGCTGCAGCGGCTGGGTGATGTAGCCCTGGATGGTTTCGGCGTTGGCGCCGGCATAGAAGGTGGTGACGGTGATCAGCGCGTTTTCCATCTGCGGATATTCGCGGATCACCAGCTTGCTGAAGGCCTGCATGCCGAGCAGGACGATCAGCAAGCTGACCACGGTCGCCAGCACGGGGCGACGGATGAAGGGATCGGTGAAGCCCATAAGCTCAATCCTTTGTATTCGGATTTGCTGCGCGTCGGCCATGCGGCGTTGGAGGGAATCGTCGAAATGCTCATTGGCTACAGCCAACTCCGCTTTCGCCAATTCCCTCCGCCTTGCCTGGCTCTAGCTCGCGAAATCCGGGCAGAGCGGTTGTCTCTGGTTGCCCTCGCCGGTGGCGAGGGCACTGCTGTGCGATTACTGCGGGTCCTTGACGATGGCCACGGCGGTGCCGTTGTCCAGCTTGAGCTGGCCGGAGGTCACTACTTCTTCGCCGGCCTTCAGGCCCTCGAGGATCACCACGCTGCCTTCGCGGCGCTCGCCGGTCTTCACGAAGCGGCGCTCGACATCCAGCTTCGGCGCGTCGGCCTTGGCGTCTTCCGCCTTTTCGCCGTCCTTGGGCTTGTGCGGCACCACCACGTACACCGAGTTGCCGTACAGGGTGAAGGCCACCGCGGTTTCAGGCACCACGATGCGCGGCGCGCTGTCCGGCAACTGCACTTCCAGGTTGGCGAACATGCCCGGCAGCAGCTTGCCGTCGGGGTTGGCCATGCTGGCGCGGACCAGCAGGTTGCGCGTCTGGTTGTCCACGCGCGGGCTGATGGCGTCGATCTGCGCGTCGAAGCTCTGGCCCGGATAGGCCGCCACGCGCACCACGACTTTCTGCCCGCGCTTGAGCAGCGGGAAGTCCTGTTCGGGCAGGAAGAAGTCCACCTGCAAGGTCGTCAGGTCCTGCAGGGTGACGATCTCGGTGCCCGGGGAAACGTAGTCGCCGACGTCCACCTGGCGGATGCCGATGGTGCCGGAGAAGGGCGCGAGGATGCGCTTCTTCGCCAGCGCCGCGCGCAGTTGCGCGACGGTGGCGGTGGAGCGGTTCAGCTGGGCGGCGAGGCGGTCGTACTCGCTCTTGGAAATGGCCTGGCGGCCCACCAGGCTCTTGCCGCGCTCGTACTCGACCTGGGCCAGCCCGAGGTCCGCTTCGGCGGTGCGCAGGGTGGCCTGCTCGACATCGGATTCGAGTTGCACCACCGGCTGACCGACCTTGACCTTGTCGCCGGAGACGAACTGCACCGCGCTGACCGTACCGGAAACCTCGGCGGTCAGGGTCACGCCCTGGATCGCGCGCAAGGTGCCGATGGCCTGCAGGCGGCTCTGCCAGTCGCGCTCTTCGGCGTTGGCTGCGTTCACGCTCACCGGCGGACGCGGCGCCGAGAACATGGCAATCTGTTTCTTGATGGAGAGGTATTTCGAGCCGGCGAGCACCGCAACGATGACGGCAACTACGCCCAGCATGATCAGCATGCGGCGCAACATCTTCCTGTTCCTTGGTACGTGCCTGGCAGCAATCGGGCGCGATCGCTCGCCCACAAGTTGCCGGGCGGCCTTCCGTTCGCGCAGATATCGATCAGGCTTTGAAGCCGATACGGGGGACGCCCCATTGCGGGGCGGAATTGCGCACCTTATGCCTGAATGCGCGGCGAGTCAAAGGCCTGCGATTACAAGAGGTTTCCCACGAAAAGTAAGGTTGTTTGCCGCAGATACGCGCTGAATCGGTGCAGCAGACGGATCCGGGAAGGGTGCCACATCCCTGTGGCACAAGTGGATCAGGCGCTGAGCTTGCGGGTGACGTCCGCCAGTTCACCGGAGAGGCCGTGCAAATGCCGGCTTGCACCCTGGGTACGCACCACGTTTTCCTCGTTGGTGGCGCCGATGGCGGTGATCTCGGTGAGGTTGCGCGAGATGTCCTCGGCGACCGAGGTCTGCTCCTCGGCGGCGGTGGCGATCTGGCGGTTCATGTCGCGGATCGCTTCCACCGCATGGGTGATGCTGCGCAACACTTCGCCGGCCTGGGTGACGCGCTCCACGCCCTGTTCGCTGCGGGTCTGGCCGCTCTCGATGGCGCGCAGGGCGTTCACCGAGCCGGTCTGCACGGTATCGATGATCTGGTGGATCTCGGCGGTGGACTCGGCGGTGCGCTGGGCCAGGGTGCGGACCTCGTCGGCGACCACGGCGAAGCCACGGCCGGCTTCACCGGCGCGGGCGGCCTCGATGGCGGCGTTGAGGGCCAGCAGGTTGGTCTGGTCGGCGATGCCGCGGATCACTTCGAGCACCTTGCCGATGCGTCCGCTGTCGCTTTCCAGGCGGCGGATGACTTCGGCGGTGTTGGCGATCTCATTGCTCATCTCGGTGATGGTGACGATGGTGGTCTTCATCACTTCGCCGCCTTCCTGGGCGTGCTGGTCGGCATCGTCGGCGGCGCGGGCGGCGTCGGAGGCGTGGCGGGCGACTTCCTGGGCGGTGGCGGACATCTCGTGCATCGCCGTGGCTACCTGGTCGGTGCGCGAGAACTGCTCGCGGGTGCCTTCGGCCATCAGGGTGGCGATGGCGTTCAGCTCGCCGCTGGCGGTGTCCAGTTCGGTGGTGCTGTGTTTCAGGCGGGTGAAGGTCTCGGCCAGGAAGTCGCGCAAGGTATTGGCGGCGCGGGCCAGGCGGCCCAGTTCATCGCGGCGGCTGGCGTCGACGCGCTCGCCGAAGTTGCCTTCGCTGAGCAGGGCGATGTGTTCGATCAGGCGGGCGATCGGGCCGATCAGGTTGCGGTTGACCAGCCACAGACTCAGCAGGCCCAGCGCGATGCCGGAGATCAGCAGGATCAGGCTGCCGCTGATGACGGTGCTGTGGGCGCTGGCGGAGATGTTCCCGGCTTCTTCCTGGGCATCGCGGTGCAGGCTGTCCACCAGGGCGGCCATCTGCTCGCTGGCGGCGCGGTCGATGCCTTTCACCGCGGCGTCACCGGTGCGCGGGTCGCTGCCGGCGGCGAGGTAGGCGTCGCGGCCCTTGCGGTAGGCCTGGCCGAGCTGGCGGTGTTCGTCGCGCAGGCGGCTGACCTGGGCCTTGAGCTGCGGCTCGGCGGCGGCGTTCTGCTCCAGGCGACCGAGCACGTCCTGCACGACGCGTTCCTGGTCCTCGAACTGGCCCCAGTACTTGGTCAGGTCAGCCGGCTGCTGGCCGCGCAGCAGGACGTTCTTCCATTCCTGCACCTGGACCTTGAAGGCCAGGTTCGCCTGGTCGACCAGTTGCGAGGACTGCAGCGGACCGTCCAGCAGGCGCTGGTAGGCGCCGACGCTGCCGGAGAGGAAGTGGAAGCAGGCGAGGGCGATCAGCAGCACGAGCAGCAGGCTGCCGCCCAGCAGCGAAAGGATCTGGGTACGCAGGGAAGTGTTGGGGGACATCTTGGTTTACGCCTCTAAGACGCAGGGTGGGAATCGGTCAGCCTTTGCATCGGCCGCATGGGTGTCTTCCTGAGTCCAGGGAGACGAGTGGTAGAGGTTTCAGATGCTCTGGGACGGGCGTTCTGGCGAATGTCGAGTGAGCGACTGAGCACACCCGTAGGAGCGCGCCATGCGCGCGATCGCGGGCGTGGCCCGCTCCTGCAAGGGAATGCCGGCGCTCAACCAGCGTTCACCGATCCTGTTCAGGCCAGGTGCAGGTGGTTGTCCCAGAAGGCCGGGGGCAGGTCCAGTGGGGTGCCGGCGATGCGCTCGCTGCGGCAGTCGTAGAAGCGGCAGCGGCCCTGGCCTGAGGTGACGACGAAGCCGTCCTTCACCGCGCCGACACCGGCGCAGTCGGGCAGCGGCGCGTCCAGGCGCACGGCGCCGGAGTCCAGGTCCCAGATGAAGAAGCGGTTGCCGCGCGGGGCGGTCAGGGCGACCAGGCGCAGGTCGTTGTGCACGGCGACGCTGGCGGTGTACTGGGTCATCGCCAGGCGCTGCTCGTCGGCCAGCGGGAAGGCCTGGAAGGCCTCGCCGGGGCGCTTGATGGCGAGCAGGTCGGCGCGGTCATGGGAGTCGCCCATGTATTGCTGGCCGGCGACTATGGTTCCGTCCGCGGCGATGGCCAGGTGGCGCACGCTGTTCATCTGCTGCGGCAGGGTTTCCCTGGAGATCAGCGCGCCGTCGCGCTGCATCAGCACCAGGCTCGGCTCCATGGCGTCGAGGTTCATCTCAACGCGGCTTTCGGCTTCGGTACGGATGCCGCCGTTGGCCACCACCAGGGTTTCGCCATCGGGCATCCAGGACACCTGGTGCGGACCGAGGCCGTGGGTGGAAACCTCGCCGGTGTGGTTCAGGCGCTCGCCATCGAAGCGGTACACGCCGAGCAGGCCGCGACCCGGATCGGTGGTGTCGTTTTCGGTGGCGTAGAGCCACTCGCCGTCCTTGTGCCAAACGCCGTGGCCGTAGAAGTGGCGGTCGGCCTGCGAATCGACGGTCTGCAGCAGGCGGCCGTCATTCAGGTCGATCAGGTAGCTTTGCCGGCCGGGGCGGCGGGCGACGAACAGCGCCAGCGGCAGGCTGGGGTGCTGCACCACGTCGTGGCAGCGCAGGCCGACTTCAGTGGCGAAGGCGCAACTGCCGTCCAGGCGATAGCCCACGGCATAGTGCTTGCCATCCGCGTCGTCACGGGCGGACAGCACCAGGGGCTCCTTGCCCTTGCGTGACAGCGTCCAGCCGCCGAAGGTCAGGGCGCCGAGCAGCAGACTGCCCAGGCCGATCACGTGACGTCGCAACATGGCTTTCACCTCTATCACTTCCTGCATCCCATCGATCTTGCGAGCTAGAGCCAGGCTAGGCGGGATGGTGCGGCGGATGCTGAGTTGGCTCCAGCCAATGAGCAATCCGACGCACCGTCCCAACGACGCATGGCCGACGCGCAGCAGATCGAATCAATCCCCGTCGTTGGCGTTGAACCCCAGCTGCACTCCCAGGGCCTTGGCCAGGTCGCCTTCGTGCAGGCGGTGGACGACGTTGAGGCTGTCGTACAGGTCGTTCAGCTGCTTGAGGCCAGCTTCGTCCTTGAGCAGTTCGCTGAGCGGCTGGTTGATCGCCTTCAGCTTGCCGTGGACGTCGGCGTAGGCCGCGTCGATCTTGCCGGCCAGGTCTTTCTGTTCGGCCGGCAGCAGGGCGCGCAGGCCCTTCTTGTCGGTGCCGTCCCACAGCGCCTGGGCGCCGGTCAGGCTGGAGTCCAGGCTCGCCAGCGACATGTCGCTGCGCCAACCTTCAGCCTGGAACGGCTGCGGGATGCCCTTGCTCTGGCGGCCCAGCGGGGTGCCGAGCTTCTTCTTCAGCATGTCCAGCGCGGTGACCTGTACCCGCAGCAGCTCGGCGATGGCCTCGTGGGCATCGGCGTAGCGCTCGTTGGGGAACTTGGAGAGCTGGGCGAGCATGCCGCCGTCCTGCTTCCACTGCGCCAGGATGCTCTCCGCCAGGGCCTGCTGGTGGCTGCCGATGGCTTCCAGCAGCGGGCAGTAGCGCGCCTTGGTCTCGGCGTTGGCGAGGTCGATCCTGGCGTCGTAGAGGATGTATTCGTAGGCGGTCAGGCCCTGCACCACGACGCTGGATTTATCCAGGGTCGCCGGGGAGATCGCGTTACCGCTGTTGAGCAGTTGCTCGACCTGGCGCGCCACGAGGTTCTTCTTGTCCGGCCAGAACTGTACCTGCCAGGAGCGGTTGCCCTCGGCCAGCGGGCCGACCAGCAGCGGCTGCAGCTCGGCCCAGGCCTTCTGCGCAGCCATGAAGTCGGCGCGGGCCTTGGTCAGGTCTTCCTTGCCCTGGCAGTAGGCCAGGGCGCTGGCGGCCAGCGCGCGGTCGGCGTCGACCCAGCGGCTGTAGGTCGGCAGGATCACCTGCTGGGCCAGCGTGGCGCTGGTGGTGGCCTGCGGGTCGGTGGGCGAGCAGGCGCCCAGGGCGATGGCAAGGCTGGTGATCAACAGTCGGGGGCGGAACATGGTGGGCTCGGCTCCTTAGAGTGAGTTCAGGAACGCCAGCAGGGCATCGCGCTGCCCGGCGTCGAAATTCAGTACGCGTTGCTTGGCCGCTTCGGCTTCGCCGCCGTGCCAGAGCACGGCTTCGAGCAGGTTGCGGGCGCGGCCGTCATGCAGGAACTGGGTGTGGCCGTTGACCGTCTCGGTCAGGCCGATGCCCCACAGCGGCGACGTGCGCCAGTCGCGGCCGCTGGCAAGAAATTCCGGGCGATTGTCCGCTAGTCCCTCGCCCATGTCATGCAGCAACAGGTCGCTGTAGGGGCGGATGACCTGGTTGGCCAGTTCCGGCTCGGCGGCATTGGCGCCGGTGGTGAACTTGGGCGTGTGGCAGCTGGCGCAGCCGCTGTCGAAGAACAGGCCCTTGCCGGTGAGCACCTGCGGGTCGTCGACCTTGCGCCGCGCCGGCACCGCGAGGTTGCGGGCGTAGAAGGCGACCTGGTTGAAGATGTGCTGGCTGACTTCCGGCTTGCCGCCGTCGATGGCGTTCCGGCAGTCGACCTGGGCTTCTGTGCAGTCATCGCTGGGCAGCAGGTCGCTGGTCAGGCCCATGTCGCCGGAGAAGGCGTGGGCGTTCTGCTGGGCGACGTTGGGTTGCCCGGCCTTCCAGCCGAAGCGGCCGAGGACTGTGGCCTGTTTCTCGTCGTCCCAGACCCGGTTCGGCCGGCCGTGGATGCCGTCGCTGCCCTTGGCCTGGAGCTCGGCGTTGGCGAGGATGTCCGCCTCGCTGATGGACTCCAGCAGGCCCAGGCCGATCATCGGCGGGGCGATGCGGGCGGAGAACAGCGTGTCCTGGTGCATCGGGCCGTAGCCCAGGTCGCTGATGAGCAGCTTGGGCTTGCGCAGCTCGACCACGGTGCCGTCCTTGAAGCTCACCTTCACCGGCTCGTAGTCCACCCGCACCTTGCCCTCGGGCGCGATGCCGGGGATGGCCGAGTCCTGGAACTGGCCGCCGTACACCGGCTCGGGCACCACGCCCAGGCGCTTGATGGTTTCGACGTCGGCGGCGCCGGCGGGGATCGACAGGCGCACCAGCATCGACACGGCGTTGACGTCGTTGATCTCCGGCGGATGGCCGCGACCGTCCTTGATGTGGCAGTTCTGGCAGGCGTTGGTGTTGAACAGCGGGCCGAGGCCGTCGCGCGCGGTGGTGGTGGTCGGTGCGATCACCCAGGGATTGCGGAAGAAGCTGTTGCCCACGGCGAAGTCCAGGCGGCGACTCGGCGTGAGGTTGCCCGAGGGCATGGAATAGGCGTTGCGATCGCTCTGTTTCACCGTGGTGGCGCCGCCGGAGAGTGCTTCGCCAGGCTCGGCCACGGCATGCTGGGAGGACTCCGGCTTGCACGCGGCAAGGGCGAGGGCAGACAGCAGCGGCACAAGGCACAGGGCGGTACGGCGGTGGAGCATTGGCGGGGTTCCAGAGCGGTAGATGGCAGCGCGCCATGGTAGCAGGGGCGTCAAATGCAAATATGAAAAATTTGTATTTGAGAACGACATCGTTTGCCGCCCGGAAATGACAAAGCCCCGCAGTGCGGGGCTTTGCAGAGGCTTGCAGGTGGCTGCGGCGTGGAGCCGCAGCACTTTCAGCCGTCAGGACAGGCGGATCAGAACTGGTGATCGGCGTTGTCCGGCTTCAGGTCCTGAACGCCGACCGCGGTGGCGGCCTTCTCGATGGCGCCGGTCTGCTTGACCAGCGAGGCGATGGCGTCGCGGATCTTCTGCTGATCGTCCTTGTCTTCCGGAGCGATCATCTGGTCGAAGTGCACACCGTCCTTCTCGGCACGGTCGACGATGACCTGCATCTTGGCTTCGGTGTTGGCCAGGTCGGCCTTCAGGTCGGTGTCGGCCTGGGCGTCAGCCTTGGCGACCAGGTCGGACAGGCTCGGGCCCTTCACGACGCTGCCGTCGGTACGCTTGTATTCGCCGGTGTAGATGTTGCGAATGCTCTTGGCGTTGAAGAACAGGGTGTTGTGGGTGTTGTCGCTGAAGCAGTCGTGCTCGTCTTCGGTGGAGTTGGCTTCCAGCGCGACCTTCATGCGCTCGCCGGCCAGCTCGCCCAGGGACAGGGAACCCATGCCGAAGAACATCTTGCGCAGGTTGTTCTCGGCGGTGTCGGCCTCGACCTTGGCGCGGTAGTTGTCGGCGACGCCGGCCTTGAAGTTGCCGTGCATTTCTTCCAGGTCGGAAACCAGCAGGTCGGTGACGGCCTTCAGGTAGGCGGCGCGACGGTCGCAATGACCGTTGGTGCAGTCCTTGCCCTGGGCGTAGTCGGTGTACTTGCGGTCGCCCGCGCCCGGCTTGGTGCCGTTCAGGTCCTGGCCCCACAGGAGGAATTCGATGGCGTGGTAGCCGGTGGCGACGTTGGCTTCGGAACCGCCCAGCTCGTTCAGGCCCTTGAGCTTCTCGCCGGTGATTTCCTTGACGTCGATCTTGTCTTCGCCGACCTGGATCTCGGTGTTGGCGACGATGTTGGCGCTGGCGCCGGCGTTGCCTTCGGCGTGCTGGTAGTCCTTGGCGACGTAGTCGATCAGGCCTTCGTCCAGCGGCCAGGCGTTAACCGCGCCTTCCCAGTCGTCGATGATCGAGTTGCCGAAGCGGAAGGCTTCGCTCTGCGAGTAGGACGGGCGGGAGGCGATCCAGGCTTCGCGGGCGGCCTTCAGGGTTTCTTCGCTGGGCTTGGCGATCAGCGCATCGACGGCGGTCTGCAGGGCCTTGGCGGTGGTCAGGGCGTCGCCGTAGGTGGCTTCGGCGATGTCCAGGTAGTTCTTCACCACGGCCTTGACTGCGGCCTCGTCGACCTTGGCAGCCGCTGCCGGGGCAGTGCTCTGGGTGCTGGCAGCCGGAGCGGCGGCGGGGGCTTCGGCTTTCTTGTCATCGCCGCAGCCGGCGAGGGAAATGGCGATGGCGAGCAGGCTGGCAGTGGCCCAGGGCATACGAGTCATGACGGGTTCCTTTGCATGGAGAGGAGGCGCACGTAAAAAGGACTGCGCAAGAAAATCCGCAACATAATGCGAAAGATTTGCATTTTTGAAAAGAGAGATCGATGGCGCCGCTCGATCAAGGGGCCAGCAAGTCGCCAGCAGAAGGGAATTGGCGTGCAGGAGCGGGCCTTGCCTGCGATCGCGCGCAGGGCGCGGTATCAGGGAATCAATGGCGCTCGACGGAGCCGTTGGGATTGCCGCCGGCCGCTTCGGCCAGGCGTCGCGCCTGCTTGAGGTAGAGCGTCAGTTCGCGCGCCGGCAGCGGCTTGCTGTAAAGGTAGCCCTGACCTTCGTGGCAGCCCTGGGCAATGATGTAGGCCTCCTGCTCGACCGTCTCCACGCCCTCGGCGATCACCTGCATGCCCAGGCTCTTGCCCAGCTGGATGATGGCGCGAACGATGGTGGCGTCATCGTCGTCCAGCAGCAGGTCCTGAACGAAGCTCTTGTCGATCTTGATCTTGTCCAGCGGCAGGCTCTTCAGGTAGCTCAGCGAGGAGTAGCCGGTGCCGAAGTCGTCGATGGCGATCAAGGCGCCTGCGCGGCGCAGGCTGAGCAGGTGCTGGGCGGCGGTGGAGATGTCCTCCATCAGGCCGGTCTCGGTGACTTCCAGCTCCAGCGAGCGCGGCGGCAAGCGGTGCATCTGCAGCAGGTTGCTGACCACCCGCGGCAAGGCGTTGTGGCGCAGCTGCACGGTGGACAGGTTGACCGCCAGGCGCAGGTCGTCGAAGCCCTGGTCGTGCCATTCGCGCAGTTGCCGGCAGGACTGGTCGAGCACCCATTCGCCGATACTGAAGATGCTGCCGTTCTGTTCCGCCAGCGGAATGAACAGGTCCGGCGCGACCCAGCCCTGGGTCGGGTGCTGCCAGCGCAATAGTGCTTCCACGCCGACCACGCGGTGATCGCGGTAATCCACCTGCGGCTGATACACCAGGTGCAGTTCGTTGCGTGCCAGTGCCTCGCGCAGGTCCTTCTCCAGCTCCCGGCGTCGACGCATCTCGCTGTCGACGCTGGCGATGTAGAACTGGTAGCGATTGCGCGAACGGCTCTTGGCCAGGGTCATGGTCTGCTCGGCTTTCTGCAACAGCTTCTCGGTGGTCTCGCCGTCCTCGGGGAACAGCGTGATGCCGATGGTGGCGCGCAGGTGCACCAGGTGCTGGTCGAGCTCGAAGGGGGCTTCCAGGTCGTCGAGGATCTGCTGGGCCAGTTCCGCCGCTTCGTAGGGCTGTTCGATGTCGGCCTGGACCAGGGCGAACTGGTCGCCGCCCAGTCGTGCCAGGGCGCCGAGGTGCGCGCTGCGGGTACGCAGGCGGTCGGCGAGGGCGATCAGCAACTGGTCGCCGAACTGGTAGCTATATTGCTCGTTGATGCCCTTGAAGTCATCCAGGCCCAGGCAGAGCACGGCGACGCGGCGTTGCAGGCGCGAGGCGCCCTCGAGGATCTGGTCCAGGCGCTGTTGCAGCAGCTTGCGGTTGGGCAGGCCGGTGAGGAAGTCGTACTGGGAGATGCGTAGCAGGCTGTCTTCGGCCTCCCGGCGCAGGTGGCCATTGCGCTCGATGGAGGCCAGCAGCTGGTTGGCGGTATTCACCCATAGACCCAGCTCGTCCTTCTCGTGGCCGTCGGGCATCGGCAGCTTGTGCTGGCTGGGGCGGTCCGGGTTGATGGAGGCGAGGTGCTCGATGATCTTCGACAGCGGCTTGGTCAGCAGCCAGTGGTAGACCATGAACAGCACCAGGCTCAGGGCCATGGCGCGGAGGATGCCGGAGATGAAGATGATCACCGAGGTGGCGACGAAGTCGTCGCCGTAGGGCGCGGTGTCGAGGGTGATCTTCAGGTCGCCGTAGTACTCGTTGGAGCCGCCGCGGCCGGCGAGGCGGATGGAGTAGTTCTGCTCGGCGCCGAGGATCGGGTCGGTCATCCAGCGGGTGCTGGAGTCCAGCAGCGGGCGGGATTTCTCCGCCAGCATGGGTTCGTCGGGGTGGCCGATGGCGGCGTAGCGCACGGCTTCGTGCTGGAACAGGCCTTCGAGGACCTGCATCGCCATATCGCGGTCGAGGCTGTAGACGGCCTGGGTAGAGGGATCGCGGACCATCGCCAGGATGCGCTGGGCATCGTTGTGTACGGCCTGGCGCGCCTTGTGGGCGTCATAGACGATCTGGGCACAGCTGAGTACCACCCCGACCACGAGGGCCGCGAGCAATACCATTCGCAGCAGCTTGAGGGAGAGGCTGTGCCGGGGATCCAGTTTCAAGGGCGTTCCTTGTTTCTCGCCAGGGGCGAACGACTGGGGCTGAGTATTGGCAATTGGCGCAATGACGTCAAAGGGCCATCGTTGTGTTTCGTGACTGTACCGGCCTTTCAGGTTAGCTGACACGAAGGTGTTACGCGCCCATTACGAAAAAACCCGGCGCGAGGCCGGGTTTTCGTATCAGACAGGGTACATTCAGGCAGCGAACTGCTCGGCCACGAAGTCCCAGTTGACCAGGTTCCAGAACGCCTCGACGTACTTCGGACGCAGGTTGCGGTAGTCGATGTAGTAGGCGTGTTCCCAGACGTCGCAGGTCAGCAGCGGGGTGTCGCCGCTGGTCAGCGGGCAGCCGGCACCGATGGTGCTGGCCAGGGCCAGGGAGCCGTCGGCTTTCTTCACCAGCCAGCCCCAGCCGGAGCCGAAGGTGCCGATGGAGGTCTTGCTGAACTCTTCCTTGAACTTGTCGAAGGAACCGAAGGCAGCGTTGATGGCGTCAGCCAGGGCGCCGGTGGGCTGGCCACCGCCGTTGGGGCTCAGGCAGTTCCAGTAGAAGGTGTGGTTCCACACCTGGGCGGCGTTGTTGAAGATGCCGCCGGAAGAGGTCTTGACGATGTCTTCCAGGCTCTTGCCTTCGAACTCGGTACCCGGAACCAGGTTGTTCAGGTTCACGACGTAGGTGTTGTGGTGCTTGTCGTGGTGGAATTCCAGGGTTTCCGCGGAAATGTGCGGCTCAAGGGCGTTCTTCGCGTAAGGCAGCGGCGGCAATTCGAAAGCCATGGTCTCTCTCCTATCTCACTCAGTCTGGGCTAGCGCGACGTGCGCGCGACCGGTACACGGGGCCGGTTCGATGTTTGTCGCGGCATCCGGGCGTAGCTGCAATGCGCCCCATCAAGGGGCAGGCAGCGCGCCAGTTGCGTCCGGAAGGCTCAGAGCCCGCCGGCGCCACGAAGGTCCGATCATAGCACCCGACCTGCGGCATATCCACGCAGCAACTGTAGGGGCAAAGGCCCTGCACAGCGGCTTGCGCCGGAGCGCGACGCTCATTATGCACAGACCGGGATGACGGAACGTCGTTCGAAAAGCTTCCTTCTGCGGGCCGGAGATCAGCTGGCGAACACCAGTTGCGCGGCCATGCCCAGCATCATCACTGCGACCATCAGGTCTACCAGACGCCAGGTGGCCGGCCGCGCCAGCCATGGCGCAAGCCACGCGGCGCCGAAGGCCAGGGTGAAAAACCACAGCAGCGAGGCGCTGGCGGCGCCCATGGCGTAGGCGCCGGGCGCTGCCTGCTGGGCGCCGAGTGAGCCGATCAGCAGCACGGTGTCGAGGTAGACGTGGGGGTTGAGCAGGGTCACCGCCAGCGCTGCCATGAGCACGGTGCGGCGCGAGCGCGGGCCGGTTTCCTGGGCGTCGGCCATGGCTTCGGGTGCGACTGCACGACGCAGTGCCTTGAGGCCGTACCAGACCAGGAAGGTGACGCCGCCCCAGCGCGCGATGGCCAGCAGCGTCGGGTTCTCGGCGAGGACCTTGGCCAGGCCGAACACCCCGGCGCTGACCAGGATGGCGTCGCACAGCACGCACAGCGCGGCCACTGACAGGTGATGTTCGCGGCGCAGGCTCTGGGCGAGGACGAAGGCGTTCTGCGCGCCGATGGCGATGATCAGGCCGGCGGCGACCAGTACACCGTTGAGGTAGCTCTGCCACATGATTCAGGCTCCTTCCGGGTTGCGGGCGAGGGCGCGCAGCACGTCCAGCGCTCGCGGGCCGTCGGCGTAGGCGACGAACAGATGGTCGTGGTACCAGGCGGCAATCACGTTGCAGCTGATCCCGGCCGTGGCCAGGGCGCCGGCCACGGCGGCGGTGAGGCCGACCGCCTGCAGCGCCGAGTGCACTTCCAGGGTCAGCCAGGCGGCGACGTAGTCGAAGGACAGCCCGGCTTGTTCGGCTTCGGCGCGCGACAGGATCAGCGTCAGCCCCTCGCTTTCGCGAAAGCTGCCCAGCGGTTGCAGTCCGGCTGGCAATTGGCCGTCGGGCAGGGTGCAGAAGACGTACTCGCCGTCGTTGAGCACCGGGGTCATGTCGCGCAGCAGCGCGGCCAGGGAGGTTTCGCCAGCCATGGTGGGCAATCCATAAAGAGTGGGAATGCTGGCGATTGTCCGGCTTTGGCCTGTATAAGAAAAACCAATACTGCTGATATCTCATTAGGGAAACTGATCATGTTCGACTACAAGCTGCTTGCCGCCCTGGCTGCCGTGGTGGAGCAGGGCGGTTTCGAGCGCGGCGCCCAGGTGCTGGGGCTATCGCAATCGGCCATTTCCCAGCGCATCAAGCTGCTTGAAGCGCGGGTCGGCCAGCCGGTGCTGGTGCGCGCGGCGCGGCCGCAACCGACCGATCTCGGCCAGCGCCTGCTCAACCATGTGCAGCAGGTGCGGCTGCTGGAGGGCGATCTGCAGCAATGGGTTCCCGCCCTGGACGACGGCGCGGCACCCGAGCGCCTGCGCCTGGCACTGAACGCCGACAGCCTGGCCACCTGGTGGGCCCATGCGGTCGGCGATTTCTGCGGCGAGCGCCACGTGCTGCTGGACCTGGTGGTCGAGGATCAGGAGGTCGGCCTCAAGCGCATGCGCGCGGGCGAGGTGGCCGGCTGCGTTTGCGCCAGTCCGCGCCCGGTGGCAGGCGGGCGCTGCGAGCCGCTGGGCGCCATGCGCTATCGCGGGCTGGCCAGCCCGGAATTCATCGCCCGGCACTTCCCGAGGGGCGTGACGCCTGCCGGATTGGTCCGCGCCCCGGCCATCGTCTACGGCCCGGACGATCAACTGCAGCACCGCTACCTGAAGGACCTCGGCGTCGACGGCCACTTCAGCTACCACCTGTGTCCGTCTTCCGAAGGCTTCGTGCGCATGACCAGCGGCGGCCTCGGCTGGGGCCTGGTGCCGGAGCAACAGGTGCGCGGCGAACTGGAGCGCGGCGAGCTGGTGGACATGCTGCCGGGGCAGGTGATCGACGTGCCGCTTTACTGGCACCACTGGCGAAACGGCGGCGAATTGCTCGCCGCGCTGACCCGGCACCTGCTGGCGAAGGCGCCGGGGCTCATGGTGCCGATCAGCCGCGAATGACGATGCTGCCGCTGCCTGGCAACTGCTCGATGCAGCGCGCTCCGAAGAGTTTCGACGGAGTGAAGTAGCCGACCGTGTTGGGGTTGGCCAGCAGGTGGCGCACCGCGAAGAGCACGCCGTGGATGGTCACGTCGTAGCCGTTGGCCGTTTCCAGCCGTGCGGTGCGGCGTTCGCCACGGGCGTTGCGCACTTCGCCCCAGACCCAGGTGCGCAGCTTGCTGCGGGCCAGTTCGTTGGGGCCATGGACGCGCTTGTCCACTTGCTGCTTGAGCCAGTCCTGCACGCGGTCGCGGCCCAGCAGCGGGCGCAGGCTGTCCATCACCCGCATGCCGATGGCGGCGGCCGGCGGCACCGGCAGGTAGACCTCGATATCGCCGATGCCGGTGGAGTAGTAGGCCGTTGCCACGTCGCCCCAGGGGATGGTTACCGCATGCTTGAGGCCTCGGCCGAAGTCGATGTCGCGGCGCTTGTAGCCCAGCGGCACGTCGCGCAGGCGCCCGGCCTCGCGCACCTTGCCGCCCAGCTTGAGGCCTTCCACGGTGGTTTTGGCGGTGCCCGGCGAGAGGCCGCTGCCGCTGTCGAAGCCCAGCGCGAGGTGCGCGGCATCGGGCATGGCTTCCTTCAGGCAGGCGGCGACGCAGTCGGTGGGGATCACGTCGAAGCCGACGCCGGGGCAGATCACCACGCCCGCCGTGCGCGCCACTTCGTCGAGGCTGTGGGCGTATTCGAAGACGGAAATCTCCCCGGTGATGTCCACGTAATGCGCGCCGCTGGCGATGCATGCCTCGATCATCGGCGCTGCCGTGGCGGAAAAGGGTCCCGCGCAGTTGGCGACCACGCCGACATCTTCCAGCGCGGCCAGGGCGGCGGCGCTGTCGTTCAGGTCGAACACCCGGCATTCCAGGCCCAGTGAACTGCCCAGCGCATGCAGGCTGGCCGGGTTGCGGCCGCCGAGGACCGGCTTCAGGCCTTCGCGCTGCGCCTGCTCGGCCACCAGCCGGCCGGTGTAGCCGTTGGCGCCGTAGATCATCCAGTGGGGCTTGCTCATGGTGTGGCCTCTTGAGAAAACTGCGTGCCTCAAAGGGTAGTCGCAACCACCCGGCGCATGTCGCCGATCGCAAGTCGTGCAACCCTGGCGCAGCGGCGCGGTCTGCAAGGATTCGTTTCTGGCGTGCAAGGCCAGAGTAGTACGGTACGGCGCCTGCTAGAGTCGCCGGACTATAAGAACGGGAGTGGCGTGCATGAAGATTCTGGTCACCGGAGCCAGCGGGTTCATTGGCGGGCGTTTTGCCCGTTTTGCCCTCGAACAGGGGCTGGCGGTTCGGGTGAACGGACGCCGCGAAGAGGCGCTGCAGCCGCTGGTGGCACGCGGGGCCGAGTTCATGGCGGGCGACCTGTCGGACCCGGCACTGGTCCGCGCGCTGTGCAGCGGCGTCGATGCCGTGGTGCATTGCGCCGGTGCGGTGGGTGTGTGGGGCAGCCAGGCGTACTTCCACCAGGCCAATGTGACCATGACCGAGTCGGTGGTCGAGGCCTGTCTCAAGCAGAAGGTGCGCCGGCTGGTGCACCTGTCCTCGCCGTCGATCTACTTCGATGGCCAGTCCCATGTCGGCATCACCGAGCAGCAGGTGCCCAAGCGCTTCGCCAACCACTACGGATCGACCAAGTACCAGTCCGAGCTGGTCGCCCTCGGCGCCCAGGAATTCGGCCTGGAAGTGCTGGCGCTGCGCCCGCGCTTCGTCACCGGCGCCGGCGACACCAGTATCTTTCCGCGGATGATCGCCGCACACCGCAAGGGCCGCCTGCGCATCATCGGCCAGGGCCTGAACAAGGTCGATTTCACCAGCATCCAGAACCTCAACGACGCGCTGTTCGCCAGCCTGATGGCGGGCGACGAGGCGCTCGGCCAGGCCTACAACATCAGCAACGGCCAGCCGCTGCCGCTTTGGGACGTGGTGAACTACGTCCTGCGCCGGCTGGACATGCAGCCGGTGGAGCGCCACATGCCCTACGGGCTGGCTTATAACCTGGCGCTGCTCAACGAGGGCGTGTGCAAGGTCCTGCCCGGCCGCCCGGAACCGACCCTGCATCGCCTGGGGATGGCGGTGATGGCCAAGGATTTCTCCCTGGACATCTCCCGCGCCCGCCAGTACCTCGACTACGACCCGCAGGCGAGCCTGTGGGATGCGCTGGACGAGTTCTGCGACTGGTGGCGGTTGCGCGGCGTCTGACGGTTGGCTCTACCTGTAGGAGCGGGCCATGCCCGCGATCGCGCATGGCACGCTCCTGCAGGATCAACTCCGCAGCGTGCAGGACGAAAAACGCGCCAGCGTTATCCGCCGTGCGGGTGCCGGCGGATAACCTGTTCCAGATTATGCGCCCTACGCTTTCGAGGCTCGTTCAGCGTCGAGCACCGCCCCGCAGCGGCCCGGAGTACTGCTGGTCGCCACTGCCCTGCATTGGCAGGAAACTCGGCTCCTGCACCACGCGGGGCAGCTTCACGCCGCTCAGCTCGCTCAGGCGTTCGCCCAGCTGGCGCGTTTCTTCCCGCGCTGAGTCGGCGCAGGCGCGGAGCATCCGCTCGATGGCGTCGCTCTGCTGGTACTGGATCTCCAGTGCCTGTTCTTCACGCAGACGGCGGCGCAGTTCACGCATGCAATCCAGGATGGCCTTGTTGAGTTCGATCACCCGACTTCCTCCCCGCGAAGGGCGCCAAAGCGGCGCCAAGTACTTGGAGCGGGAGCAAGGGGCGTGCCACGATGTCGCAAAGCCACTATTGGCGGGTCGCCTGGGGAACTGCGACCTCCGTCACGGGTCTTCTGTGCGCCGACGAGGTGCGTGACGCCCTGTGATGGCACGCTGCTCTGAGCGTCACGCGAACGGATATACTGCGCCCTGCGCAGGCAACACGCCGCTTTATCCCCACAGGTTCATTCCATGCGTAACGACACGTTCGACGAATTCGATGATGTGCCCCACCTTTCCACCGACGCCGCCGACCGCGACGAGTTCGGTCATCACCCGCGCCGCGTGGTCGAGCCCAACGGCCGCCCCGTGCCCCAGGCGGTGAAACGCGGTGGCGGTACCGGTGCGCTGTGGGCGCTGGTCGCGGCCATGGCCATCGCCCTGGCCGGCGTGGGCTGGTGGAGCCATCAGCAACTGCTGCTGATGGAACAGCAACTGATCGCCACCCAGGAAAGCTTCGCCAAGATCAGCGAGGAAGCCGCCGGTCGCCTGGACGACATCCGCGGCAAGTTCGTCGCCAACGAATCCAACGGCATGACCGACCGCGAGGCGCTGAAGCTGCAGGTCAAGCAGCTGCAGGGCCGTTTGGCCGAGCAGGCCAAGGCGCAGCAGACGTCCCTGTCGGAATTCGACGGCGCCCAGGGCAAGCGCCTGGCGCAGGTCAGCGCCGACCTCAAGGCCCAGCAGGAAAGCGCCGCGCTGCTGATGCAGCAGCTCGACGTCAAGCTCAAGTCCATCACTGATGAACAGGCCAAGTTCAAGAACGTGCAGGCTGATCTGACCGCCGCCAACCAGCAGATCCAGGCGCTGAACACCGAGATCGCCAACCTGAAGAAGCAGGGCAACCAGAGCCAGGCGATCAAGAGCCTTCAGGACGACCTGATGCTGCTGCGCGCCGAGGTCGATGGCCGTCAGGGCCAGGCCAGCAGCGATACCAAGGAGTTCGACGTGTTTCGCATCCAGGTCATGCGCAACATCAACACCCTGCAGCAGCAGATGCAGAACCTCCAGCAGCAGATCAGCACCCGCTGATTGTCCTGCCGAAGAAAAGCCCCCGCACCGACAGGTCCGGGGGCTTTTTTCTGGCCATCCCTCTTTGGGGGTAGTAACGGCAATTCTTGTCTTGAATCAGTTTCAGGGCCGGCTTCGAGGCGAATAATCGCTAACAAATGAGAGTCATTCCGATTCTCTCCTTGTTCGATCATTCGCCCCGGAGGCTCCCCATGCACGATCTTCAAGCGCAACGCCGGTACCGCATCGCCGGCTACCGGCCCGGGATCGGCGCCGCCTTCCGCCAGCGACTGTTCTCCATGGGCCTGCTGCCCGGAGCTGAATTGCAGGTGCGCCGCGTAGCGCCGCTGGGCGATCCGGTGCAGGTGGATACCCGCCAGTGCAGCCTGGTGCTGCGCCGCCGCGACCTGGCCTTCCTCCAGCTCGAAGCGCAGGACTGAGCCGCCATGGATGAGCTGCGCATCGGCCTGATCGGCAACCCCAACGCGGGCAAGACCACTCTGTTCAACCAGCTCACTGGCTCGCGCCAGCGCGTCGGCAACTGGGCCGGCGTCACCGTGGAGCGCAAGGAAGGCAGCTTCCGCACCGCGCGCCACAACGTGCGCCTGGTGGACCTGCCCGGCACCTACTCGCTGACCACATTGTCGACCCAGGCCTCGCTGGACGAGCAGATCGCCCGGCGCTGCATTGTCGATGGCGAAGTGGACGTGCTGGTCAACGTGGTGGACGCCACCAACCTGGAACGCAACCTCTACCTCACCGTGCAGTTGCGCGAGATGGGCCTGCCCTGCGTGGTGGCGCTGAACATGCTCGACATCGCCCGCACCCAGGGTTTGAACATCGACCGCGAGGCGTTGGCGCAGGAACTGGGTTGCCCGGTGGTGCCGCTGGTGTCGACCCGCGGCGAAGGCATCGATGCGCTGAAGGACGCCATCGATAGCGTGACGGATCAGCCGCCGCTGCACGTGCCGTATCCCGCCGCGCTGCGCAACGCCGTCACCCAGCTGCTGCCCGCCGATGCACCGCCGACCCAGGCCTGGATGGCCCTGCTGGCGCTGGAAGGCGACCTGCACAGCGCCCGCCAGCTCAAGCTCGACCCGGCGAGCCTGCTGGCCGCCCGCGACGCGATCCGCTGTGCCTGCGGCGAAGACCCGGAACTGCTGCTGGTGGATGCGCGCTACCGGCTGATCGGCGAACTCTGCGAGCGCGCCAGCAACCACCGCCAGGCCGCGCCGCATCGCCTTACCCAGTTGCTGGACAGCATTGCGCTGAACCGCTGGCTGGGTATCCCGGTGTTCCTGCTCGTCATGTACCTGATGTTCTTCTTCGCCATCACCCTGGGCGGTGCGCTGCAGCCGATCTTCGACCAGGGCTCCTCGGCGCTCTTCATCGACGGCATCCAGTGGCTTGGTGCGCGGACGGGTGCGCCGGACTGGCTGACCGCGCTGCTGGCCCAGGGCCTGGGCGGCGGCATCAACGCGGTGCTGCCGCTGATTCCGCAGATCGGCCTGATGTACCTGTTCCTCGCCCTGCTTGAAGACTCCGGCTACATGGCCCGCGCGGCGTTCGTCATGGACCGCCTGATGCAGGCCCTCGGCCTGCCGGGCAAATCCTTCGTGCCGCTGATCGTCGGCTTCGGCTGCA
Source organism: Pseudomonas sp. PDM22 (assembly GCF_014851965.1). Lineage (NCBI taxonomy): Bacteria > Pseudomonadati > Pseudomonadota > Gammaproteobacteria > Pseudomonadales > Pseudomonadaceae > Pseudomonas > Pseudomonas sp. PDM22. The sequence goes on along the minus strand of NZ_JACVAR010000001.1, from coordinate 1,099,423 downwards.
ACGTGCCGTCGATCATGGGCACCCGTACCCTGGACAACCCGCGCGAGCGCCTGATGACTTCGATGATGGCGCCGTTCATGTCCTGCGGTGCGCGGCTGGCGATCTTCGCCGTGTTCGCCGCGGCTTTCTTCGGCCAGAACGGCGCGCTGGCGATCTTCTCGCTGTACCTGCTGGGCATAGTCGTCGCGGTGCTCACCGGCCTGCTGCTCAAGCACACGCTGATGCGCGGCGAGGCCTCGCCCTTCGTCATGGAACTGCCGCTGTACCACGTGCCGCACCTGCGCAGCCTGCTGCTGCAGACCTGGATGCGCCTGCGTGCCTTCGTGGTCCGCGCGGGGACGGTGATCATCCTGGTCAGCCTGGTGATCGGCGGCCTCAACAGCGTCACCCTCGACGGCCGCCCGGTGCAGGGCGACATCGCCGACTCGGCGCTGGCCAGCCTTAGCCACAAGGTCACGCCGCTGCTCAAACCCATGGGCGTGCACGAGGACAACTGGCAGGCCACGGTTGGCCTGGTCACCGGCGCATTGGCCAAGGAAGTAGTGGTCGGCACGTTGAACACCCTGTACACCGCCGAACACATCCAGGGCGAAGCCTTCGATGCCGACGGCTACGACCTCTGGGGCCAGCTGAAACAAGCCGGCGCGGATACCCTGGATGGCCTGCGCGACTCGTTCAGCCTCAGCGTGCTGGCCAACCCGGTGGCCGCGAGCATGGCCGACGGCGAGATGGAGGAGGGCTCCATGGGCACCTTCGCCGCCAAGTTCGGCAGCCCCTTGGCCGCCTACGCCTACCTGGTATTCGTGCTGCTCTATGTACCCTGCGTGGCGACCCTTGGCGCGCTGACCCGCGAGAGCGGTCGCGGCTGGATGACCTTTGCGGTGTTCTGGGGCCTCAACGTCGCCTACTCGCTGGCGACCCTCTGCTACCAGGTCTTCAGCTTCGCCCAGCATCCGCAGTACAGCGCGGTGGCCATCGGCCTGGTGCTGGCGTTCAACCTGGTGCTGTTCCTGATCCTGCGCTGGATCGGCCGGCGGGGTCTTGAGCTGGAGGGCGAGCGTGACCTGCGCCCGGCCCCGGCGGGGAGCTGCCACTGATGGCCACGGCAATCGCGGTACGCAACCTGCTCGGCGAGATGGGCGAGGCGGACGTGCCGACCCTGGCCCAGCGCCTCGGTGCCTCGAAGGCTTTACTCGAGGCATTGCTGGAGCGACTGCTGGCGATGGGCGTGGTGGAGAAGATCGCCCCCGAGCCTGCCGCCTGCGGGAGTTGCAAGGGCTGCGCGGAGGCAACGCGGTGTTCGACGACGGGGTATCGGTTGGCTGGTCGCAACGAGGCCACGCCCCTGCGCTGGATTACCACCTGAACCCGGCTCGTAGGATGTGTGGAGCTTAAGCGATACCCATGCTGTCGGTGCCACGCATCGATGGGTATCGCTGCGCTCCACGCCATCCTACAGGTACCGGTAACTCTGGGTGCCCATTGCAGGAGCGGCTGCGAATTTTCAGGACAACAAAAAGGGCGCCTTCGCATGAAGGCGCCCTTTTCATTGGCGCAGGAACCCGCCGTTACAGGCGCGGGTAGTCCAGGTAGCCGACCGGGCCCTTGCCGTAGAAGGTTTCCGGGTGCGGCTCGTTCCAGGCGGCGCCTTTTTCCAGGCGGGTCACCAGGTCCGGGTTGGCGATGAACGGGATGCCGAAGGCCACTGCGTCAGCCTTGCCGCTGGCCAGCCACTCGTTGGCGCTGTCCTTGGTGAAGCGCTCGTTGGCGATGTATACGCCACCGAAGATTTCCTTCAGTTTCGGGCCGATGCTGTCATCGCCGGCCTTCTCGCGGGTGCAGATGAACGCCACGCCGCGCTTGCCCAGCTCGCGGGCCACGTAGCCGAAGGTGGCCAGCGGATCGGTATCGCCCATGTCGTGGGAGTCCATGCGCGGTGCCAGGTGCACGCCGACGCGGCCGGCGCCCCAGACGCCGATCACCGCATCGGTGACTTCCAGCAGCAGGCGCGCGCGGTTCTCCACCGAGCCGCCGTACTGGTCGGTGCGCTGGTTGGTGCTGCTCTGCAGGAACTGGTCGAGCAGGTAGCCGTTGGCACCATGCACTTCCACGCCATCGAAACCGGCGGCCTTGGCGTTCTCAGCACCGACGCGGTAGGCCTCGACGATGTCGGCGATCTCTTCGGTTTCCAGGGCGCGCGGGGTGACGAATTCCTTGATCGGACGCACCAGGCTGACGTGGCCGGCGGGCTTGATGGCGCTCGGCGCTACCGGCAGCTCACCGTTCAGGTACAGCGGGTCGGAAACGCGGCCCACGTGCCACAGCTGCAGCATGATGCGGCCGCCATTGGCGTGTACGGCCTTGGTGATGTTGGTCCAGCCGCGGACCTGGTCGTCGGACCAGATGCCGGGGGTGTCCGGGTAGCCGACGCCCATCGGGGTCACCGAGGTGGCCTCGCTGAGAATCAGGCCGGCGTCGGCGCGCTGGGTGTAGTACTCGGCCATCAGTGCGTTGGGCACGCGGCCTTCGTCGGCGCGGCAGCGGGTCAGCGGGGCCATGACGATGCGGTTGGGCAGTTCCAGGTCACCGATGACGATGGGGTCGAAAAGCGTGGTCATTGCGTTACTCCGGGGCGTGAGGGTGGAGGATCAGTCGAGGACGGGTTGGGTCTGGTTGGGCTTGCCGCTGAAGGCGATCATCACCGCGATCAGCGCGAGTACGGAGAGCACGGCGCCGGCCAGGGGGACGCGGGTCAGGCCCAGGCCGTGGTCGATGACGCTGCCGCCGACCCAGGCGCCGATGGCGTTGCCGACGTTGAAGGCGCCGATGTTCAGGGTGGCGACGAGGTTCGGTGCGGCGCCGCCGACGCGGACCACGTTGACCTGCAGGGCGGGCACTGCGGCGAAGGCCGCGGCGGCCCAGATGAACAGGGTGATCTCGGCCGGGATCAGCGAGGCGCTGGTCCAGCTCAGGACGGTGGAAACCACTGCCATGGTGGCGAACACGCCGGCCAGGGTGGTGCCCAGACGCCAGTCGGCGAGGCGGCCGCCGAGGATGTTGCCCAGGGTCAGGCCGAGGCCGATCAGCACCAGGCTCCAGGTGATGCCGCGCGGCGAGACCTGGGTGACTTCGCCCAGCAGCGGCGCGACGTAGGTGAACAGCGCGAAGACGGCAGCGGAGAACAGCACGGTGGTGCCCAGCGCCAGCCACAGCGGACCGTTGCGCAGCGCGGCGACTTCCTTGCGCATGTCCACCGCTTCTTCATCGTGTTTCTTCGGCAGCACGCTCCACAGGCCGATCAGCGCGAACACCCCGATCAGGGTCACCGCCCAGAAGGGCGAGCGCCAGCCGGCGATCTGGCCCAGCGCGGTGCCAGCCGGTACGCCGAGCACGTTGGCCAGGGTCAGGCCGGTGAACATCAGGGCCACGGCGGACGCCTTGCGGTTGGCCGGCACCAGGCTGGCGGCGACCACCGAGCCGATGCCGAAGAAGGCGCCGTGACACAGGGCGGTGATGATCCGCGCCAGCATCAGCAGGCCGTAGTTGGCGGCCACCGCGCAGAGCAGGTTGCCGAGGATGAAGATGCCCATGAGCATCAGCAGCGCGGTCTTGCGCGGCAGACGGGCGGTGAGCAGGGCCATGATCGGCGCGCCGATGGCGACGCTGAAGGCGTAGCCGCTGACCAGCCAGCCGGCGGCGGGAATGGTCACCGAGAGGTCGCCCGCGACCTCGGGCAGCAGGCCCATGATCACGAATTCCGTGGTGCCGATGGCAAACGCGGACAAAGCGAGGACGAGAAGCGAAGTGGGCATTTGCCTGCTCCTGGAGAGTGGGATTGTCTTGGCTGGCAGTAGCCGGGTTACAGCGCTTCGCTCAGGTGGCGAACAAAGGCCTGGATGGTTTCCTCATTACGTTTGAAGAAATTCCACTGGCCGACTTTTCGACTGGTCACCAGGCCCGCGCGCTGGAGGGTGGCCAGATGCGCGGAAACGGTGGATTGCGACAGACCGGTGCGCTGGTCGAACTTGCCGGCGCAGACGCCGATCTCGAAGGATTGGTGCTCCTGCTCGACGAAGAACTGCTCAGGGTCCTTGAGCCAGTGCAGCATGTCGCGCCGCACCGGGTGGACCAGGGCCTTGAAGATTTCTTCGAGGTCGATGTCAGGATCGAGATGGGTTTGTTCAGTCATGGGGCACATCGGTATATCGCGTTGGGACGAACTATATATCGGTCAAAAGCGATATGAATTCGTTTGGGGCGATAGTAATGATCGACACCCGTGATAGTAGCCGCTGACCACCCGCGCTACTCTCTGCCCATGAACTACCTCGCGCACCTTCATCTGGGCGGCGACCGGCCCGCCCAACTGCTCGGCAGCCTCTATGGCGACTTCGTCAAGGGACCGCTGGCCGGCCAGTGGCCCGCCGAGATCGAGGCAGGCATCCGCCTGCACCGGCGCATCGATGCCTTCACCGACAGTCACGCCTTGATACACAGTGCCAAGACGCGCTTCCCCAGCGAGCGTCGGCGCATGGCCGGCGTACTTCTGGACGTGTTCTTCGACCATTGCCTGGCCCGCGACTGGGGGCGTTTCTCCGGCGAGCCGCTGGAGCACTTCACCCAACGGGTCTACGGTGTACTGGGCCGCACGCCCGGCCTGCCGGAGCGTCTGGCGCGCATTGCACCGCGCATGGCCGCGCAGGACTGGCTGGGCAGCTATCGGGAGTTCCAGGTGCTGCAGGACGTGGTCGCCGGGATGTCCCGGCGCCTGTCCAGGCCGTCCCTGCTGGATGGCGCCTGGGATGAACTGGATCGCCTGTACGAGCCTTTGAGCAGCGATTTCCGTGAGTTCTATCCCCAATTGCAGACCTTCGTCAGAAATCTGCCGAATACGATGGACGGTCCGGCCTGACTTGATATGCGTCAACCGCCCGACGGCCCATAGCGTGTGCAATAGACACATCTGAAGGACGACGAGAGGAGCAGCATGATGAAGTCGTTAATGGTCGCAACGGATCTGTCCGGCCGTTCCGAAAAGGCTTTGCACCGTGCGGCAGCGCTGGCCAAGCGCTACGCCTGTCCCTGGACCGTGCTCTACGTAGTCGATGAAGACCAGCCTTCGGCGCTGGTCGAGCAGGAAGTCACCCAGGTGCGCCTGATGCTTGAAGCGCGGCTGGTGGAGCTCACCGAGCTGGGCGGCACCTGCCCGAAACTGCTGGTGGAACGTGGTGATCCGAATCAGCAGATCCTCGCCGCGGCGAAGCAGCAGGACTGCGAGATACTGGTGATGGGTGCGCACCGCAAGAGCGTGCTGCGCGACATCTTCGTCGGCACCACGGTCGAGCGAGTGCTGCGCGCCGGGCAACTGCCGGTGCTGGTGGTCAACCAGCCGGCCGGCGGCCAGTACCGCGACCTGCTGATCGCCCTCGATACTTCGCCGGCCTCGGCTCACGCAGTGGAAGTGGCCGATGAGCTGGGCTTGCTTGAAGGCGCCGTGCGCCGGGGCGTCTACGCCTTCAGCCCACTGGCCAAGGGCATGATGCAGTACTCCGGAGTGAGCGAGGAGCGCATCGACGAATTCGTCGGCAGCGAATCCCGCCAGGCGGTGGACGAGCTGAAGAAGTTCCTCCACGAGCGCCATCTGGAAGAACGCATCGACGAACAACTGGTGGCCGTCGGGCTGCCGGGCAACGTGTTGCAGCGGATGGTCGACAAGCATCGGCCCGATCTGCTGGTCATGGGTACTCGGGGTATGGGTGGGATCAAGCGTGCCCTGATCGGCAGTGTTGCCGACTACGCTCTGCGCGAACTGGATTGTGACATCCTGGTCGTGCCGCCGGAGGCTTGAGCCTCCGGCGTCTGGAGACTGTTTTCAGGTTGCGTCGGGCGGCTCGAGGGTGCCGCCCGGCGCAGTTTGAAAGCCGTTTCGTCAGAGTGGGAACCCGTCGGCCGTAGGTTACGGCGGGCTCCAAACCCACTTCGTCTTTCCTGTCGTTTTCCTGGCAGGCCTCAGGCCGCGATGGCCGATTCTTCCTGAACCTCACACACCACTGCCTGGATCGCTGCGTGCGCCTGCTTCGCCAGCAGGTTGCGGTCTTGGTGGGCGCTGGACAGCGCCGGCAGCAGGTGAATCTCCACGACGCCCCGATCATGGTCGAACAGGCGCCTCAGGTGGCTGACCAGATCGTCGTCACCGATGAAGGGCGCCAGTTCGCACGCCTGGTCGTTGCGGCGGTAGCGCAGCGCTACCGGCTGCACCGGCACGCCGGCTTCGATGGCGCTGGCCATCAGGCGGCCGTGGAAGGTGCGCAGGCCCGTGCCGTCGGTGGTGGTGCCTTCGGGGAAGACCAGCAGCGAACGGCCGCGCGACAGGTGCGTGGCCAACTGCGCATTGATCATCCGTGCATCGCCCGAGCCACGGCGAATGAACAGCGTGCCGGCCTTCTCCGCCAGCCAGCCGGCCAGCGGCCACTGGCGCACTTCGGCCTTGGACAGGAAGGTCAGCGGCAGCAGCCCGCCCAGCAGCGGGATATCGACCCACGACACATGGTTGGAGACCCACAGCATCGGCTGCCGTGGCAGCTCGCCGTGAACCTGCAATTGGAAGGGCAGGGCACCGGACAGGCGCGCCAGGAACCAGCGCGTCAGGCGCTGGCGCAGGGGCATGCGGTCGCCGGGCAGGCGCTCCAGCAGGCTGACGAAGCTGGCCAGCGCGAGGCCCACCAGCAGCAATGACAGCAGGCGGGCGACGCGCAGCCAGGCGCGCAGGCTGCGCATCAGACCGCGGCCTTGAAGTGACGGGCGTAGCGCGGGCAGAGCTCGTCGCGCTTGAGCAGGATGAACACGTCGGCAACGCCGAAGTCCGGGTCCCAGCAGGGTTCGCCGCAGATCTTCGCGCCCAGGCGCATGTAGGCCTTGAGCAACGGCGGCAGCTCGGCGGTGAGGTTGTCCGGCACGTCCATCGGCGGCAGCGGGGTCTTCGGCTCGGCGCGCAGGTTCTGCTGGCACAGGTAGCGGTCGCGCAGGCGCTGCATCACGGCGCGGGCCTGGATGCCGCCGTCGCGCATGGGAATGCTGGCGCAGCCCATCAGGTAGCGGTAGCCGCCTTCGTTGAGCACTTCGGCCAGTTCGCTCCAGAGCACGGCGATGGTGCCGCCGTTGCGGTAGTCTGGGTCGACGCAGGTACGGCCGATTTCCAGTACCGGGCCCTGCAGGTTGTCCAGGCCGTCGAGGGCGAATTCCTCTTCGCTGTAGAAGCGACCCAGGCGTTGCGCTGCGCGGTGGTCGAGCAGGCGGGTAGTGGCCACCAGCGCGCCGGTGTTGAGGTCGCGCACGCCGATGTGGGCGCAGTGGCGATCGTAGTCGTCCATGTCCAGCCCCAGGTCCGCGCCCTTGAGCTGGGCATCGAACTCGCTGCTGAACACGCGGTAACGCAGGGCCTGGGCTTCGCGCAGGGCGCGGGCGCCGCGCAGACGCACGGCCTTGAGACGGCGCTGTGCCGGGGTGTCACAGGAGAGGGCGATCTGACTCATGCGAGTGCCTCCGTGAACCGGCCATGCGGGTTGCGGCCGGTCGGCTTTGTTGTGCAAGCTCAGGCTAGGAATGACCGGTGTCACGCCCATGACGGTGTGGTGATGCTTGTATGACAAGAACAACGACCTCGAAGGAAGGAGCGCCGCGATGCCCTGGAAATGCCTGCTCGGTCCACAGGACCGGTTACCGCCAGGCCTGGCCCTGGACGACTGGTACGCCGAATTGCTCTCCCGCGCAGAGTGCGCTGGCAGCTTCGAACTGGCGGTGCTCGGCGGTCGTCTGGCGACTTCGCCAGGGCTGGCTTTTCTCGCTGGCTATCAGGCGGCGCTGCGCGCACTCTGGCCGGCTGCCCCGCGCAGCCTCGGCGCGCTGTGCGTGACCGAGAAGAAGAGCGTGCGCCCCGCCGACCTGCAGACCCGCCTCGAGGGCCTGGTGCTGCACGGTCGCAAGGACTTCGCCACCGCCGCCGACAGCGCCGCCTGGTGGCTGGTCGCCGCGCGTGACGAGGAGGAGGGCGAGCCGCCGCGCATCGCCATGACCGTGGTGCAGGCCGGCGCCCCTGGCGCGAAGCTCGAAGCGCTGCCGGCCCTGCCGCTGATGCCCGACATCCCCCACGCCCGCCTGCTGCTCGATGGCGCCCATTGCGAGCGCCTGCCCGGCGATGGCTGGGAGGCCTACAGCAAACCTTTCCGTACCCTGGAAGACACCCATGTGCTGGCCGCAGTCTGCGCCTGGCTCTATGGCCTGGCCGTGGAACATCAATGGCCGGCGGAGTTGAGCCTGCGCCTGACCGGCGTACTCGCCGGTTGCGCCGAAGTCAGCCGACAGCCCGCCTCGCAGCCGGAAACCCACCTGCTGCTGGCCGGCGTGTTCAGCCAGTTCGAAAGCCTCGCTTCGGCACTGGATGCCGCATTTGCCTCAGGCGCTGCGGAGCTGGCTGCGGTGTGGATGCGGGACAAGGGCGTGCTGGCCATCGCCGGCTCCGCACGGGCCAAACGCCTGGAGAAAGCGAGGGTGGCAATAGGCCTTGACCCACGTCAGTGAGGGCTTGGGGAGGGGACGTTAGCCTTACAGAAGTTTCTGAGATACCTAGAAATTTCCGTAGGGCTACCCACTGTTTTCCCTCCCACTGCTTTAGGAAATCCCCTCATGCGACGCGAACCCATCGTGCTGTTCGACGACGGTAAACACCAATGCCTGTGTTTCGACGACCTGGTCAGCGGCGACGGTGTGCAATCCAACCAGTTCCTCATCGTCGACCACGACAAGCGCCTGCTGCTCGATCCGGGCGGCGACCTGACCTACACCCCGTTGTCGCTGGAACTCTCCAAGCTGTTCCCGCTGCAGGACCTGGACTACATCTTCGCCTCGCACCAGGACCCGGACATCATCGCCGCGCTGGACAAGTGGCTGCTGCACACCCGCGCCAAGGTCATCTGCTCGAAGCTCTGGGCGCGCTTCCTGCCGCACCTCACGGCCAGCTACCTGGCGGTCAGCCATGGCATCTCCACCTATGACCGCGTCATTCCGCTTCCCGACCGTGGCGAGTCGGTACCACTGGGCCGCTGCCAGCTGAAGATGATCCCCGCGCACTTCCTCCACTCGGTGGGCAACTTCCAGGTCTACGACCCGATCAGCAAGATCCTCTTCTCCGGCGACATGGGCGCCTCCCTGGTGGACGACGCCAGCCCGGTGCAGGACTTCGCGGCCCACGTGCCGCACATGGAAGGTTTCCACCGCCGCTACATGGCCTCGAACAAGGTCGGCCGGCTGTGGGCCAACATGGTTCGCGGCCTGGACATCGAGATGATCGTCCCGCAGCACGGCCGGCCCTTCGTGGGCAAACCGATGATCACGGCATTCCTCGACTGGATCGCCGACCTGCAATGCGGCATGGACCTCATGGGGCCGGACGACTACCAGGTTCCGCGCTAGCGCGCTCGTGCTGTAACAAGCGCGGCGCTGACCGATTGCGCCAATCGTCCTTGATTACGGCACGATCGGCGCTTAATCCGTCATCTTCACCGTGCTAGGGTGCGGGCCGACCTGATAACAAGAGGCCCGCCGATGCCCTTTGCCCCCTTCCGCCCAGCGCTGCGCGCGCTGGCGCTGGCCACCTGCCTGCTGAGCAGCCACGCCCACGGTAGCGAAACCTGGCCCGAGGCCGACTGGCCCCACGGTGCCACGCCCAGCGGCACCGCCGTGCAGGCGTTCGAAAACTACGCCTTCCCCACGCGCGACGACGGCACCCGCAAGGGCGTGCGCACTGACGCCGTGGTCGTCATTCGCGATGGCCAACTGATCTACGAGCGCTACGCCGGCCCGACACGCGCCGAGACTCCGCACCTCGCCTGGTCGATGAGCAAGAGCGTGATGGCCAGCGTCCTCGGCGTGGCCTTCGGCGAGGGGAAATTCCAGCTCGACGACCCGGTCGCCAAGCATTACCCGGCCTTCGCCGAGCACCCCGACATCAAGATGCGCGACCTGCTGCACTGGGCCTCGGGCCTGGCCTGGCAGGAAGAGTACGAATACGCGCCGGTACGCTCCTCGGTGGTGGCGATGCTCTACACCCGTGGCCGCGACGACATGGCGAAGTTCACCGCCGGCTTCCCCGCGGATGCCGAGCCGGGCAAGCGCTTCCGTTACTCCAGCGGCGACAGCAACGTGCTCTCCGCCACGCTCAAGCAGATGGTCGGCAAGGACTACGCCAACTACCCCTGGACCGCGCTGTTCGAGCCGCTGGGCATCCAGTCCGCGGTCTGGGAGCGTGACGCCAGCGGCACCTTCGTCGGTTCGTCCTACGCCTACATGACCGCCCGCGACCTCGCGCGCATCGGCCTGCTGATGGAGCGCGACGGGCGCTGGAAGGATCGCCAGTTGCTGCCGCAGGACTGGCTGAAATTCGTCCTCGCGCCATTCCCCGAGTACCAGCCCGATCCGAAGAAGCCCAATGAGGCGGTGCCCGGCGGCCAGTGGTGGCTCAACCGCCCGGTGGCCGGTGCGCCCGCGCCCTGGCCGGATGCGCCCGAGGACACCTTCGCCGCCCTCGGCCACTGGGGCCAGGCGCTGTACGTGATTCCCGAACAGAAGCTGGTGATCGTTCGCTACGCCGACGACCGCGACGGCAGCTACCAGCACGACACCTTCCTCAAGCTTGCCCAGGCGGCCTTCGCCCACGGGGAGGTGCAGCCATGATCCGCCGCCATCCGATCCTCACCGCCCTGGTCCTTCTGCTGCTCGCGCTGGTGACCACGGCCTGGCAGAACCGCATCCACCTCGCCGCCTTCCCCGGCATCATCGGCGCCTATACCGCCAAGGAGTACTGCTCCTGCCGCTACGTTATGGGGAACTCGGCGGACTATTGCCGGGCCTATACCAAACAGTACGTGCCGACCAGCGCCTTCCTCGACGACGAAGCGCGCAAACGGGTGACCGCCCGCGGCCTGGGCAGTACGCAGACAGCCGCCTGGCTCAGTGCGCGCGAGGGATGCCAACTGATGCCCCAGGCGGACGATTTGCCCGAATCGGGCAGCCACTGACGGGCGCGCTCCACGGAGCGGGGCGACCCGCTTCGGAGGATCAATGCATTCTTTTGTAACAGGAGCTGTATGCGCGTTGCTGGTGCTGGCCAGCCCCCTGGCCCTGGCCGAATGGCAACTGGACGGCGACACCTCGCGGATCAGCTTCGTCTCGGTCAAGCGCGGCAAGATGGCAGAAGTGCAGCGTTTCGACCGCCTCTCCGGGCAGATCGACGACAAGGGCGCGGTGCGTGTGGTGGTGCCGCTGGAGTCCATCGACAGCGGCCTGGCACTGCGCGACGAGCGTATGCGCAATGCCTTCTTCGAGATCGAGCGCTTCCCTGAGGCGATCGTCAGCAGCCAGCTGGACCTCAGCCGTTACGAGGACCTGCAGGTCGGCCAGTCGCGCCAGGAAACCGTGGATTTCAACCTCGACCTGCACGGCCAGCAGCGCCGGCTCAAGTCCGAGGTGCTGGTCAGTCGTCCCAGCGAGAGCCGCATCGAAGTGACGACCATGGAGCCGCTGGTGCTCAAGCTGATCGACTTCGACCTGGAAGAGAAGCTGGAGCCGCTCAAGGAAGTCGCCAACGTCCCTTCGATTACCCCTGAGGTGCCGGTGTTTGCGGTGCTGGGGTTCAGTCAGGTGATCAAGCAGGCGCCGTGACACGCGCACCATGACCCTGTAGGAGCGGGCCATGCCCGCGATCCGCCGGCAGGGCCGGCGCTTTCTTTTGCTCCTGGTGTTGGTCCTGTATTGCTGCGTTGGCCTGGGGATTTCTGCGCCGCTTCGGCGTGCGCTCGGATTCCTGGTTTCGCCCCCTCGGGCGAGTTACTTTTCCAAACGACGGAAGGCCGCCCCCCGAAAAGTAACCAAAAGGCTTGCCCCGGACATCCGGTTTTTCGCTTAGGCGAAAAATTCCCTCGTTGAATCGAAGTTTCAGGGGCACGAACTAGGCGTCCCCCCACGAAGGGCCATCCCTGGCCCATCGCGGCTCTCGCGACATCCATGTCGCTCAACCCCTGAAACTCCAATTCAACGAGGCCTCCTGAATGGGGCCGTTCGGAGTGCGCGGGTATTTCTCTGGAAGTCTTCAAGAGCCAGAGCCATGCCGAGACCGTGGCTTTTCGTAGGACCGAGGGGCGCCTGGTCCTTGCTCGCGAACCGCACGGCACAGCGGCAATCGCGAAAACAGCCAGCCTTAAGCTCGCACTGCAATCGCCGGCACATCGGGCTGGAAGCGAAAGCCAGAGCCCACGCTGCAACTGGAAGCGCCGATGATCACGAAGGTGAGCAGCAGGATGGTTTTCATGGTGATGCTCCTGTCATTCAGGATTGGACAGCCTCCAGTCTAGGCCGCGCCGCCCGATGCGCGCCGAAGGTCAGGAAACTCCCCGCCGCGAACAGCCAGGCAGCGATCCCTCCGTAGCCGAGCACCCAGCCGAATCCCTGCACCAGTGCCGCACGGGCGCCGTCCGGATCGTCCGCACCCAGCCGGCCGCTGGCGATGCTGGCCGCCAGTTGCAGCTTCTCGCCACTCTCTACGCCCTGTAGCGCGGCCGCGACGCCGGAAAGCAGGATCAGCCCCATCACCGCGATATTGATCGCCAGGGAGATCATCCGCGCGCTCATGTCGATGCCTGAGGCCATGCCGGCGCGGGTGGCGGGCACGGCGGCGGTGGAGGTGTTGGTCACCGTGGTGTTGGTCAGCCCCAGGCCGATGCCGGCCAGCACGCAGCCGGGCAGCAGGGTCAGCCAGCTGGCATGGTCCACGCTGCTGCCCCAGAGCATCAGGAAGAAGCCGGCGCCAATCACGAACATTCCGCCGGGAATCACCCAGCCGGGGTGGAAGCGATGCGCCAGGCGCTCGGCGATCGGCGGTACCACCAGCGTCGGCAGGGTGTAGGCGAGCAGCGACCAGCCGGCTTTCACGTCGTCGTAGCCGAGCACGCCGTGGTAGTAGACCGGCAGGTAGATCATCAGCGGCCAGAAGCTCACGTTCATCCCAGCCGAGGCGAACATCGCGCCGGAGAATGCGCGGATGCGCAGCACCGAGAAGTCGAACATCGGGTGGGCGACGCGGCGCTCGATCAGGACGAAGGCCGCCAGGCTCGCGAGGCTGAGCAGCAGGATGGCCAGCGCCGCCGGGCTGGCGTAGCCCATGTCGGCGCCCTGGGTGATGTAGAACACCGTGCCGAGCACTGCCAGCGACAGCGTGAGCATGCCGCCGACATCCAGCCGCTCGGCATCCGGATCGCGCGACTCCACCGCGCCGTATTGCGCCAGCGCCAGGGTGAGCAGGGCGAGCGGCCCGTGGACCAGAAACACCCACTGCCAACTGGCCAGGGCGACGATGGCGCTGCCGACGATCGGCCCGAAGCCCAGGCCGATGCCGAACACCACACCCCAGGCGGCGAAGGCGCGCACGCGCTCGGCCGGGTCGCTGAACTGACTGGTCAGCACGGCCACCTGGCAGATCAGCATGACCCCGCCGGCGGCGCCCTGCAGGAAGCGCCCGGCGATCATGGTCGGCATGTCGCCCGCCAGCCCGCAGAGCAGCGAGGTCAGGCCTAACAGCGCCAGGCTGATGACGAACAGGCGCTTGCGGCCGAAGCGGTCGGCCAGGGTGCCGGCGGCCATCAGCACGCTGGTGACGGCAATGGTGTAGGCGTTCATCACCCATTGCAGGTCCTGGAAGTCGCCGTGCAGCACGCGCTCCAGGGCCGGCAGGCTGGCCGGCACGCTGGAGATTTCCAGGCCGAACATCATCGAGGACAGGCACACCGCCGCCAGGGCGATGAGGTTTCTTGGGTTGCGGTGGGCAGTCATGGGAGTGGGCTCCATAGGGCGAGCCACCATTGTCGAAAAGAACAGGGTTCCCCATTGGCTCCATTTGGTCCCATCATTGAGTCTTTTCAGGATTCAAAGGGGAAGGGTGATGGATGACCGTCTCGATGGCATCGCTACCTTCGTTCAGGTGGTCGACGCCGGCAGCTTCGCCCTCGCGGCGGAGCGCCTGAGCCTTACTCGTTCGGCGGTGGGCAAGGCCATCGCCCGGCTGGAGGCGCGCCTGGGCGTGCGCCTGCTGCAACGCACCACGCGCAGCCAGAACCTCACCGACGACGGCCAGGTGTTCTACGACAGCTGCGTGCGCGCGCTGGCCGAGCTGGACGCCGCGCATACCGTGCTGGAGGGCGGGCGGATGGAGCCGCGCGGGCGCCTGCGGGTCAGCGTGCCGATCTCCTTCGGCCACCTCTGCGTGGCGCCGCTGATGCTGGCGCTGGCGCGGCAATATCCGTCATTGAAGATCGACCTGTCGTTCACCGATCGCCGCGTCGACCTGGTGGAAGAGGGCATCGACCTGGCCGTGCGCATCGGCCCGCTCAGCGACAGCGCCACACTCGCCGCCCGCAAGCTGGGCGTGCAGTACACCGGCATCGGCGCGGCGCCGTCGTACATCGCCGAACATGGCATGCCCGACCACCTCGACGATCTGGTCGGCCACGCTTCCATCAGCTATTCCGTGGCTGGCGTCACCTCGCCCTGGGACATGCGCGATGACGACGGCTACGCCAGGCGCATCGAGATGGACCCGCAGCTGAGCATGGACGATCTGCAGGCCATCACCGCCGCCGCCGTGGCCGGTTTCGGCCTGGCACGCCTGCCGACCTGGCTGTTGGCGCGGCACGTGAAGCGTGGCGAGCTGGTGGTGGTGAAGGGACGCTGCAGGTTGCCGCCGCTGGAGATCCATGCGGTGTGGCCGAAGACGCGCTACATGCCGTCGAAGATTCGTTGCGCCATCGATGCGCTGGTGGCCGGTGTTCCCGGGTTGCTGGCCGACTGAACCATTGGCGCTCACGCCTGCCCAATGGGCTCGCCGGTCGGCCGGTTTGCAAGCCGACGGCGGGCCGCTATCGTTGGCCGTTGATCCATCCGTTTTCCATGTAAGGGATTCCATGCGCTCGCTGTTCGCCTTTCTCTTCGCGGCCTGCTTCGCCGCTTCTGCCCAGGCTGCCTGGTACCTCGACTACGAGTCCTCGCGGCTGACCTTCGTCACCACCAAGAACGCCGATATCGCCGAGGTGAACCGCTTCCTGGTGATGCACGGCAAGGTGGAGGAGCAGGGCCGGGTGGAGCTGCGTATCGAGATGGATTCGCTGAGCACCGGCATCCCGCTGCGCGATGAACGTGTGCGCGATCAGCTGTTCGATACCGAGAAGTTCCCCGAGGCGCGCATCACCTCGACCATCGACCTGCGCCCCATCACCGATCTCGCCAACGGCGTGCAGCTGGAAACGCGCCTGCCGCTGCGCCTGGAGCTGAACGGTCAGGCGAAGGACTACCGCACCGACGTGCTGATCACTCGCCTGGACGAGCATCGCTTCCAGGTGGTGACGCTCTCGCCGCTGGTGATCAACGCCGCTGACTTCGGCCTCGCGCCGGGCGTGGCGCAGCTGCGCAAACTGGCCGGGCTCAAGAGCATCGGCCTGTCGGTGCCGGTGGGCGCCGTGCTGATCTTCGCCTCGCGGTGAGCGGGCCGATCTTCCCCTGGCGGACGGGCAACCGTTTCGCCCTGCTCTGCGATGGCGAGCGCTTTTTCCCGCGCATGTTCCAAGCCATCGACAGCGCCGAGCGGCAGATCGAACTGGAGCTGTACCTGGTGGAAAGCGGCAGCTGCGCCGAGGCGCTGCTGGATCGCCTGCTGGCTGCGCGCTCGCGCGGCGTGAAGGTGCGTTGCCTGTTCGACGCCTTCGGCAGCCTCAAGCTCTCCAGCGCCTGGACGCGCCAACTGCTGGAGGCGGGCGGCGAGCTGCGCCACTACAACCCGCTGAACTGGAAGGCCGGCATTCGCAATCTGTACCGCGATCACCGCAAGCTGTTGCTGGTGGACGAGCGCATCGCCTATGTCGGCGGTACCGGCGCCACCGACGAGTTCTGGTCCGCGCGGGAGAACCGCAGCGACTGGCACGAAGTGATGGTGGAGATGACCGGCCACATCGTCGCCGACTGGCAGCGGCTGTTCGAGCGGCAGTGGAATGCCTGTCTCGGCGTGCGCGCCTGGAAGCCGCGCGAGGAAGTCCTGCTGACCCGCCTGCCGCCGATCCCCAACTACGGCGAAGGCCTGGCGCGGGTCGCCTATGCCGACGCCGGCCAGCACAGGGACATCCTCCAGGCGCTGGTGCGTTCGCTGCGTGGCGCGCACCAGCGTGTGTGGCTGGCGACGCCGTATTTCCTGCCGACCTGGAAAGTCCGCCGCGCCCTGCGCAAGGCCGCCCAGCGCGGTGTCGACGTGCGCCTGCTGCTCACCGGGCGCCTCACCGACCATGCTCCCGTGCGCTACGCGGGTCAGCGCTATTACCCCGGCCTGCTGCGTGCCGGGGTGAAGATCTTCGAATACCAGCCGCGCTTCCTTCATCTGAAGATGGTACTGGTCGATGACTGGGTCAGCGTCGGCTCGTGCAACTTCGATCATTGGAACCTTCGGTTCAATCTGGAGGCCAATGTAGAAGCGTTCGATCCGTCGTTCACCGCGGCGGTGGCCGACTGCCTGGCCGCCGACTTCGCACAGAGCCGCGAGATCGACCTGGGCTTCTGGCGCGCGCGTCCCTGGTGGAAGCGCCTGCGCGAGCGCCTGTGGGGCTCGCTGGACCGACTGGTGGTGAACTTCCTCGATCGCCGCCGCTGATGTCGTCGTGGTTCGTCCAGCTGTCGTTCGCCTACCTGGAAGGAGAGAAGCGTGGAGAACATACGAAAAAAGGAGCGTTTCATCGGGCTGGAGTGGCTGCGCTTCCTGATGGGCCTCTACGTGGTGATCTATCACACGCTGCACAGCTACCCGGCGGAGCAGAAGTTCGCCGGCCTCGATGACCTCACCGCATTGGGCTTCTTCGCCACCAGCACCTTCTTCGTGCTCTCCGGCTTCCTGCTCTGCCACGTCTACGTCACCGACGGGCAGCTGCGCGAGAGCCCGCGCAGCTTCTTCACCAAGCGCCTGTCCAACCTCTACCCGCTGCACATCTTCTCGATCCTGCTGACCATCACCGTGCTGCTGGTGGTGAGCGGGCTGGGCATCGGCCCGGACCTCGATCAGGCGACACCGCGCTTCGTCATCTACGACACCAACGAGGCCATCGGTCGGTTGCAGCCGGAACTGTTCCACCACTGGATGAGCGATCGCGAGCTGCTGTTCAACAGCATTCTCCAGCTCACCATGCTGCAGGCCTGGAACCCGTATTACCTGACCTTCAACGCGCCGCTCTGGTCGCTGTCGACGCTGTTCTTCTTCTACCTCTGCTTCCCCTTCGTCGCACCGCGCCTGGCGCGCCTGCAGAACAAGTGGCGCTGGTTGCTGGCGCTGTGGGGGCTCTACCTGATCCCGCCGATCCTGGTGGTCGCCAGCGAGCAGTACGGCATGCCCTGGACCGGCCTGCTGCACCGCAACCCGCTGCTGCGTTTGCCGGAGTTCCTCAGCGGCATCCTCGCCTACGGGCTGTTCCGCGAGTACAAGGACGCAGGCCGCCTGCCGGGGCGCGGGATGCTGGTGGCGATGGGGGCTTTCGTGCTGGCCAATTTCCTCGTCGCCGATTACCTCTACACCCACGGCGCCAAGTACTGGTACTTCCTCCTGCATAACGGCCTGCTGCTGCCGGCGCAGTTGGTGCTGGTCTACATGAGCGCCTTGCCGCGCGATCCGCAGAGCAGCTTGATCCGCCACTGGTCGCCGAGACTGGGGGCTGCATCGTTGTCGCTGTTCGCCCTGCATGTGCCGCTGTTCACCCTGTTCTCGCGCACCGAGAAGCTGATCCGCGCGCCGGGCGACTGCCTGGCCGACTGGGCCTTCTGCGTCGAGTCGGCGACCCACCAGCAGCTGTCGCTGTGGCTGTATCCGCTGTTCCTGCTGTTCATGGTCACCAGTTGCGTGCTGGTGCAGGAACGCTGCGTAGTGCCGGTGCGCAAATGGCTGGTGCGCCACCTGTTGCCGGCGCCGCCCGCACCGCCCGCCACGCGGCGACGGGTGGTGACCGAGTCCTGAGGCGCGTTCGTCGGCCACACCCGCGAACTGCCTTGAAGGCTGGCGCGCAGGGATACGCTTCTGTCGCGGTTGGAACTTCGGCTGGCTTCACGGCCCATGCTAGGTTTCAACATTGCTGCCGCCTTGCCGGCGGCGGCACCTGCGGACTCCCGCCATGCCCCTGGATATCCGTCTGCTCAGCGGCGATGCCCTTCGCCCGTTCATCGATGATCTGGCGCGACTGCGTATTACCGTATTCCGCGAGTATCCGTACCTCTACGACGGCAGCCCGGAGTACGAAGCCGGATACCTCGACAGCCACGTGCGCTCCGCCTGGAGCCTGTGCGTGCTGGTGATCGATGAGGGCAGGGTGGTGGGGGCCTCGACCGGGCTGCCGTTGCTGGACGAGTCCGAGGCTTTGCAGCAGCCGTTCCTGGTGCAGGGCTGGAACCCGGAACGAATCTTCTATTTTGGCGAGTCGGTGGTTCTGCCGGAGTACCGCAGCGCCGATCTCGACCTGCGCTTCTTCGAGGAACGCGAGCGCTTTGCGCGTAGCCTGGATCGCTTCGACTGGTGTGCCTTCTGCGCCCTTCGGCGGCCGCCGGAGCATTGCGCGCGACCTGCCACCTACCGCTCGCCGGACGCCTTCTGGCTGCAGCGGGGCTTCACTCCGCAACCCTCCCTGCAGACCGAATACCACTGGCGGGATATCGGCGAGCAACGGGAGACGGCCAAGTCGATGATGTTCTGGCTCAAGGACCTGAGCTGACGCACGTCAGTGTTCGGGACGCTGGATCGGGGACAGGTCTGCGCCGGTGGCCCAGGTGTGGCCGAGAAGAGATCGACCCGGACTTTCGACGGGTGGCAAGGCGCGAAGCGCTGGTTATGCTCCGGGTATAACCATAAGAGGGACTTTCCATGCTCCGAGTGGCCCTGTGCGCCTTTTTCCTGATGCTCGCTGGTTGCAGCTCGCCCGGTGCGTTCTTCGGCGCGGTCGACGGGCCGCCGTTCGGCGCGCTGCCTGCGGATGCGCAGCAGGCCACGGTGTACATCTACCGGCCGCAGAACCAGTGGTCCGACGAGGAGCTGGAAGCGCCCGGCCTGTTCATCAACAACGAGCTGATCGGCAGCCTGCCGAGCAATGGCTACTTCGCCCTGAGCTTCGCCCCGGGCAGTTATCCGCTGCAGATGCGGCGCCCACTGCTGGGCAGCTTCTGGACCTTCTTCGCCGGCGGCAGCCTGGACTTCACCCTGATCGCCGGCTTCACCCTGGAAGCCCGCGCTGGCGAGGTCTACTATCTGCGCTACGACGAAACCCACACGCCGCCCAAGTACGAGCACACCGCCGGCCAGGGCGCCGGCCCGCTGCAACTGGTGGGCAAGGAGCTGGGCTCGCGGGAAATCCCCGCCACGCGGCAGGTCCAGGAGCCCGTGAGCATCGCCGCCAGCGGCAAGGAAGTCGAAGGACCGGGCTTCTTCGAACGCATCGGCCTCTGAGGTTGCCAAGCCACACGCGAAGACCGGAATAGACAGCTGCAGCTCTTGACCCGGTAGGGGAAAATTCGACCTCCGCTTTAGGAATCCAAGCGATTTCGGCGGCTTGCGTCGTGGCAGAAAAATCGTGACTCCACATTCAGGGAGTCACGCTATGGAACAGGCCGACAGCAACAAGATCGGGGTGGTGGCGGCCACCCTGATGGTGGCAGGCAACATGATGGGTTCGGGCGTATTCATGCTCCCGGCCAACCTCGCCACCACCGGCGGCATTGCCCTCTACGGGTGGTTCATCACCATCGTCGGCGCCGTGTCGCTGGCATTGGTCTTCGCCAAACTGTCGGCGATCGACCCGGCGGCGGGCGGCCCCTACGCCTACACCAAGAAGTCCTTCGGCAACTACATGGGCTACCAGACCAACCTGATCTACTGGTTGGCCAACGTGGTAGGCAACGTCGGCCTGGCGGTGGCCGGCCTGGGTTACCTGTCGCACTTCTTCCCCAGCCTGAAGGACCCGCTGGTCTCCGCCATGGCGCAGATCGCGGTGATCTGGTTCTTCACCTACGCCAACATCCTCGGCCCGTCGGTGGTCGGCAAGCTGCAGTCTTTCACCACCGTGTTCGCCCTGTTCCCGATCATCGGCATGGCGCTGCTGGGCTGGTTCTGGTTCAGCGGCGACATCTACAAGGCCGGCTGGAACGTCTCCGGCAAGAGCGGTTTCGAGGCGGTCGGCTCGACGCTGAACTACACGCTGTGGGCCTTCATCGGTGTCGAGAGCGCGTCGGTGTCGGCAGGTGTGGTGCGTGACCCGGCGCGCAACGTGCCGATCGCCACCGTGGGCGGGGTGCTGATCGCAGCGGTCTGCTACGTCCTCAGCTCCACCGCGATCATGGGCATGATTCCGAACAAGGACCTGCTCGCCTCCAGCGCCCCCTTCGCGGATGCCGCGCGCCTGGCGCTGGGGGATACCGCCGCCAACGTCGTGGCCCTCTGCGCGGCGATCGGCTGCCTCGGCTCGCTGGCCGGCTGGACGCTGCTCGTTGGGCAGACCGCCAAGGCGGCGGCGGACGACGGCCTGTTCGGCAAGATATTCGCCAAGGTCAATGCCAAGGGCGTGCCCTCGGCGGGGTTGGCCATTGTCGCGGCGATCATGAGCATCCAGGTGCTGGCGACCATGTCGCCCACCGCCAGCCAGCAGTTCGGCAAGATCGCCTCCATCGCGGTGATCATGACGTTGCTGCCGTACATCTACTCGGCCATCGCCATCAAGGTGATGGGCTACCAGAAGATGCCGGCGCGGCAGTATGGCTTCTATACCTTCGTCGGCATCATCGCCGCGATCTACAGCCTCTGGGCGATGGTCGGTTCCGATGGCGAGCAGACGCGCTGGTCGCTGATCTTCGTGGTCTCCACGATCATCTTCTACGAGCTGTCGATCAACAGCATGCGCACCGTCGAGGAAACCGGCGTGCATCCGGGCGGCGTCTCGCCGGGCTGGATCCGCTTTGGCACCCTGGCACTGACCATCATCGCGCTGGTGGCGATGTTCTGGGTCTCGGTCGGCCGCCACGACAACCTCAACCTGCGGCCGCGGGTACCGCAACCCGCTGCCGCCGCAGTGACTGTGCCGGCTGCCCCCGCAGCCGTCGTCCCTGCCCCCAACTGATCCCTCCGCCTGCACGCGCCTTCTCCGATGGCGCTGAAGGCGGGGCAGGCGCCTGCCTGGCTGACGGCTTGAGAGCCGCCAGTCGTATCAAGGAGTTCCCATGTCTGAGTCCGCTACCAAGAACACGCTGGATGTCGTGGTGCTGATGGTCCACGAGGGGCTGGAGCAGCCCACGTCTGCAGGTCGAGCCGCGCGTGCGCTGGTCCAGGATCTGCAGCGTCGCGGTGTGACTGTGCTGCTCGCTGCGAGCGCCAACGACGCCTGCGCGGTGATCGAGTCCAACCCCGCTCTGCAATGCCTCCTGCTGAACTGGGAGTTGCCCGGCGGTGCGCTGTCGGTTCTGCAGACGCTTCGCCAGCGCCACGCGCAACTGCCAGCCTTCCTCATGGCGTCGCGCGGTGATGCGGCGTCCATCGATCTGCAGGCACTGCGCCTGTCGGACGATTTCATCTGGCTGCTGGAAGACACCACCGACTTCATCGGCGGTCGCATCATCGCGGCCGTCGAGCGTTATCGCGACGCGGTGCTGCCGCCGATGTTCAAGGCGCTGATGAAGTTCTCCCGCGTCTACGAATATTCCTGGCATACGCCGGGCCATACTGGCGGCACGGGCTTCCTCAAGTCGCCGGCCGGGCGAGCCTTCTTCGACTTTTTCGGCGAGGAGCTGCTGCGCTCGGACCTGTCGATCTCCGTCGGCGACCTGGGTTCGCTGCTCGATCACAGCGGTCCCATCGGTGATAGCGAGCGCTATGCTGCGCGGGTGTTCGGTGCCCATCGCAGCTACCACGTCACCAACGGCTCCTCGACGTCCAACCGGGTCATCCTGATGGCCAGCGTCACCCGCGACCAGATCGCCCTGTGCGACCGCAACTGCCACAAGTCCGCGGAACATGCGATGACCATGTCGGGGGCGATTCCCACCTACCTGGTGCCCTCACGCAACCACCTTGGCCTGATCGGCCCGATACTGCCCGAACGGCTGACGCCCGTGGCGGTGAAGCGCCATATTGCCGAAAACGCGCTGGCACATCCGGGGATCGATCCCACGCCACGCCACGCGATCATCACCAACTCCACCTACGACGGCCTCTGCTACAACGTGGCAAGGGTCGAAGAGCTGCTCGGGCAGAGTGTCGACCGCCTGCACTTCGACGAGGCCTGGTACGGCTACGCGCGCTTCAACCCCATCTACCGCCAGCGCCACGCCATGCACGGCGACCCGGCCGAGCACACGGCGGACCGCCCCACGGTGTTCGCCACCCAATCCACCCACAAGCTGTTGGCGGCCTTGTCCCAGGCCTCGTTCATTCACGTGCGCGATGGGCGCAATCCGGTGAAGCACGCGCGCTTCAACGAGTCGTTCATGATGCATGCGTCCACCTCGCCGCAGTACGCGATCATCGCTTCCAACGATGTATCGGCGGCCATGATGGACGGGCAGGGCGGGGTGGCGCTGACCACCGACGCCATCCGCGAGGCGGTGGCCTTCCGCCGCCTGCTGGCGCGCCTGAACAATGAGTTCGCCGAGCAGGGCGACTGGTTCTTCGATGCCTGGCAGCCCGACGAGGTGCGCGACCCGAGAACCGGCCGCAAGGTGTCGTTCTTCGAGGCGGACGAGGAGCTTCTGGTCAGCGACCCGCAGTGCTGGACCCTGGCGCCGGGAGCGCAGTGGCACGGCTTCGGCGAGATCGAGGACGGCTACTGCATGCTCGATCCGATCAAGGTCTCGGTGGTGACGCCCGGTGTCGCGCCCAATGGTGGCTTGATGCCGGTCGGTATCCCCGCGGCGGTCCTCACCACCTATCTGGCGCAACAGGGCATAGTGGTGGAGAAGACCACCGACTTCACCCTGCTGTTCCTCTTCTCCATCGGTGTGACCAAGGGCAAGTGGGGCACGCTGGTGAACGCGCTGCTGGGCTTCAAGCGCGATTACGACTGCAACCTTCCGCTGTCGCGCGCGCTGCCGCAGCTGGTCGCGAGCTGGCCGGAGCGCTACGGCGACATCGGGCTCAAGGACCTCTGCGACCGGATGTTCGAAAGCATGGCCGAACTGCAGACCACCACCCTCATGGGCCAGGCCTTCTCGTTGCTGCCCGAGCCGCGACTGACGCCAACTGCCGCCTACGAGCAACTGGTGAAGAACAACATCGAACAGCTGACGCTGGAGGAGATGAGTGATCGCACCGTGGCGACGGGCGTGGTGCCCTATCCGCCGGGCATTCCGCTGTTGATGCCGGGTGAGAATGCCGGTCCGGGCAACGGTCCTGTACTGGGTTACCTGAAGGCACTGGAAGCCTTCGACCGGCGTTTCCCGGGCTTCACCCACGATACCCACGGCGTCGAGGTAGAGGACGGTTTCTATCGTATCGCCTGCCTCAAGAACTGACGGCCAAGGGTAACCAACCGACGGCGGAGCCTCGCTTCGTCGTCGGCTTTTTCCGGCTTGGCTGTCTGTTTTTTGGGGTATGAGATGAACTCATAGCTCCTTGAGTTTTTATGGTTACCGGGCCGATTTGGCCCGGTGCTAAAAATCGTCGCACCAGCTCATCGACAACAACAAAGAGCGACGCGACATGATCACCTCCCTGCTTTCCCTGCCCTCGATCCGTCCTCCGCGTTCCGGCCTGTCCGGTGCCTCTGCGCACCCGTCCGACTCGCCTGTCGATTCCTGATCCCACTCCGATTTCCTCCGGCGCCCTGCGCCGGCTTTGCCACGGGCCGCGCAAGCAGGCCCGGGCTTTCCTGCACCCCCACGATTCCATGAGGTACCCCATGAAAAAGCTCGACCTGTATATCGGTGAAGGTTTCGAAGGCCCCGGCGTCAACGCCGCGCACATCAATATCCTGCTCGGTCCGCGCAGCGGCCCGGCCGGCCAGGCCTTCTCCAACAGCCTGGCTTCGCCCAGCCAGGGCCACTGCCCGTTCATGGTGATCGCCCAGCCGAACATTCCGGTCAAGCCGATGACCCTTTACGTGAACAAGGCCGAGATCGATGGTGACCTGCACGCCAACGCCACCTGGGGGGCTTCCCAGGCGGGCATCGCCAAGGCCGTCACCGAGGCGCTGCTGGACGGCACCCTGCCTCCGGAAGCCGAGGACGAATGGGCCATCGTCACCGCCAACTGGGTCAATCCGGGCTGCGACGACCTGGATGCCGTCTACCGCAACAACTACAACGCGTGCCGCACCGCGATCCGCGCGGCGCTGACCTGCAAGCCCGAGCGTGCGCAGCTGGCCGACGTGGTCAACGCCATTGCCAACCCCTTCTACACCCCCAAGGCCTGAGGTCCGCACCATGCAATACATCCGTCTCGGCAACTCCGGCCTGCAGGTTTCCAAGCTGTGCCTGGGCACCATGAACATGGGCACCCCGGACTGGAAACCGTGGATCTTCGATGAGGCCAAAAGCGAGCCGATCGTGAAGCACGCGCTGGATGCCGGCGTGAACTTCATCGACCTCGCCGACTTCTACTCGGCCGGTGTCGGCGAGGAGGTGGTCTGCCGCATCCTCAAGCGTCTGGTGCGTCGCGAGGACGTGGTGATCACCACCAAGGTCGGCTACGGCACCCGTCCCGGCATCAACGCCAGCGGGCATTCGCGCAAGCACATCATGGATGGCATCGACGCCTCCCTGAAGCGCATGGGCATGGATTACGTCGACATCTACATGCTGCACTTCTACGACGTGAACACCCCGGTGGAAGAGGTGATGGGCGCGCTCAACGACATCGTCCGCGCCGGCAAGGCCCGCTACATCGGCGTGTCCACCATGCTCACCGGCCAGCTGGCGAAGATCCTCATGGCCTGCGAGCGCAACGGCTGGGTCAAGCCGATCAACATGCAGCTGCAGCTCAACTGCGCCTACCGCGAGGAAGAGCGCGAGATGATCCCGTTCTGCCGTGACCAGGGCCTCGGCGTCTCGGTGTTCAGCCCGCTGGCGCGGGGACTGCTGACCGGCGACGTGAGTTCCACGCGTAACCAGACCGACTTCTTCACCCAGCAGATGTATGCCGACGACGCCTCCTTCGAGATCGCCCGTTCGGTGCAGCGCGTTGCCCAGCGGCGCGGAGTGTCCAATGCGCAGATCGCCCAGGCCTGGGTCCTGCAGCATTCGGGCGTGGATTGCATGCTGGTCGGCGCTGACACCACCGCGCAGTTCGACAGCGCGCTGGCTGCACTGGAGACTCGCCTGGATGATGAGGAAATCTTCGAGCTGGAGCGCAACTACACGCCCTGCGACGTGATCAACGACTACAGCGCCGGCAAGCGCATCCTGCGGGTCGCCCGCCCCATGCGCGAAGCCTTCGCGCTGACGGAGGCGGTGGCATGAGCGAGTTGCTGAAGACCGGCCATTACATCGACGGGCAATGGGTTAAGGGTGGCGCGACCTACCCGGTGCGCAACCCGGCCACCGGCGCGCTGATCGCAGACGTTGCCCGTGGTGGCGCAGAAGAAACCAATGCAGCCATCGCCGCCGCCGAACGTGCATTGCCGGCCTGGCGCGCGTTGACTGCCAAGGAACGCAGCGCGCACATCCGCCGCTGGGGTGAGCTGATGCTGCAGCGCCAGGACGACCTGGCGCGTCTGCTCAGCACCGAGCAGGGCAAGCCGCTGGCCGAGGCCAAGGGCGAAGTAGCCTATGCGGCGAGCTTCCTCGAGTGGTTCGCCGAGGAAGCCAAACGTGTCTACGGCGACGTGATCCCTTCGCACAAGGGGGATGCGCGCATCGTGGTCATCAAGCAGGCGATCGGCGTGGTTGCGGCGATCACTCCGTGGAACTTCCCGCTGGCGATGGTCACCCGCAAGGTCGGTCCGGCGTTGGCCGCCGGCTGCACGATGATTCTCAAGCCTTCGGAAGAAACCCCGCTGTCGGCCTTCGCCCTCGCGGTGCTGGCGGAACAAGCGGGCATCCCGCCGGGCGTGTTCAACATCGTTTCTGGCGACGCCCCGGCCATCGGCGGCGCGCTGCAGGCATCGGGGGCGGTGCGCAAACTGTCGTTCACCGGCTCGACCCGCACCGGCAAGCTACTGATGCGCCAGGCGGCGGAAACACTGAAGAAGGTCTCGCTGGAGCTGGGCGGCAACGCCCCCTTCATCGTCTTCGATGACGCCGATATCGAGGCCGCCGTGCGCGGCGCCATGGCCTCGAAGTTCCGCAACACCGGGCAGACCTGCGTGTGCGTGAACCGCTTCTACATCCAGGACGGCGTGTACGACGCTTTCGTTTCGCGCCTCACCCAAGCAGTGCTCGCCATGCGCGTGGGCAATGCACTGGAAGGCGAGACCGAGCAGGGCCCGCTGATCAACGAAGCAGCGCTGGCCAAGGTCGAGCAGCACGTCGGCGATGCGTTGGAGAAGGGCGCGAAGCTGCTCTGCGGTGGCCGTCGCCATGCGCTGGGCGGCACCTTCTTCGAGCCGACGGTGTTGGCCGAAGCGAGTCCGAAAATGCTGATTGCCAGTGAGGAAACCTTCGGCCCTGTAGCGGCCTGTTTCCGATTCCGCGACGAGTCTGAAGTCCTGAGTCTGGCGAACGATACGCCCTACGGACTTTCCGCCTATTTCTACAGCCGCGACATCGGCCGCGTCTGGCGCATGGCCGAGGGCCTGGAGGCCGGCATGGTAGGCATCAACGAAGGAATCATCTCCACCGAAGTGGCGCCTTTTGGCGGCATCAAGGAATCGGGCCTGGGCCGCGAAGGTTCCAGGTACGGCATCGAGGACTATGTGGAGATCAAGTACCTGCTCATGGGCGGCCTGTCCGTCTGACGCTTCGCCAAGGCGTTCTGCCTCATCCGCCGCGCCCTCCGGGGCTCGGCGGCTCAACCTCGCTGTGTTTCCAATAACAAAAAGTCGGAGACGATCATGTCGGGTCAACCAGTCAAAATCGATGACCTGCCCATCGGCAGGTTCCACATCAAGATCGCCGGCCTCACCTTCGGCGCCCACTTCACCGACGGCTACATCCTCGGCCTCATCGGCATCGCCTTCACCCTGATCAACCCGCAGATGGCGCTGACGCCATTCTGGCAGGGGCTGATCGGCAGCTCCGCGCTGCTCGGGCTGTTCTTCGGCAGCCTGTTCTTCGGCTGGATTTCCGACCACCTCGGCCGCCAGAAAATCTTCCTCATCAGCTTTGTGCTGATCACCATCGCCTCGGTGATGCAGTTCTACGTCGAAACCGCGATGCAGCTGTTCCTCTGCCGCGTGCTGATCGGCATCGGCCTGGGCGGTGACTTCAGCGTCGGCCACGCCATGCTCGCCGAGTTCTCCCCCCGCAAGCACCGTGGTGTGTTGCTGGGCTCGTTCAGCGTGATCTGGACCTTCGGTTATGTCGCCGCCACCTTCGTCGGCACCGCTCTGCTGGCGCTGGGTGACGATGCGTGGCGCTGGATGCTGGCGTCCTCGGCGATCCCCGCGGCGATGATCCTGATTGCCCGCATCGGCACGCCCGAATCGCCGCGCTGGCTGATCCACAAGGGCCGTGTCGAGGAAGCCCGCGCCATCGTGCACAAGCACCTGGGCGCCAACGTGGAGATCGACGAAGAAGTCATCACCCGCAAGCACGCCGGCTACAGCGCGTTGTTCAGCCGCGAGTACCGCAAGCGCACGGCGTTCAACTGCCTGTTCTTCATCTGCATCGTCATGCCGTACTTCGCCATCTACACCTTCCTGCCCTCGATCCTGCAGAAGATGGGGCTGTCCGAAGGCTTCGGCACCGAGATGATGCTCAACGCGCTGCTGGTGGTCGGGGCGCTGCTGGGTATCTGGTGCACCATCAGGTTCACCCGCCGTGGCTTCCTCATCAACTCCTTCCTGATCCTCGCCGCTTCGCTGTTCCTGCTGGTGTTGCTGCCGGGCAGCATGGCCTGGCTGATGGTGGCGTGCTTCGGTCTGTTCACCCTGGTGCTGTCGGCGGTGAGCAACCTGGTCGGCGTCTACCCGGCGGAAAGCTTCCCCACTGAAGTGCGCGCCGGCGGTATCGGCCTGGCCACGGCGGCCAGCCGCCTGGGCTCGGCGCTGAGTACCTTCCTGCTGCCGGTCAGCGTGGCGGGTATCGGGCTCAATCCGACCATGGCGATCCTCGCCGGCATTCTGTTGCTCGGAGCGATCATTTCCATCGCCTGGGCGCCGGAGACCAAGGACCTGACCCTGACCCACGCCTGTCGCGCCGAGTCAGAGCCGGTGCCGGGTGATGCAGCCGAAAAGACCGCGCAACTGGTCTGACTTCTCCCCTCGGCTTGTACAAAAGGGCGCACCGGGAAACCGGTGCGCCCTTTTGTCTGTAGGCTCTAGTTCGGTGTTTTGCGGGACGGTTCCTCGGATATTTGTGTTGCGCTTGTAGGAATTTGGCGCAACTGGCGGGGGGACCATCCGTATCTATTTCTACCCCGATTCAGCGCTCCGGATGGCGATTAAGGTAACGACTCCTGCCTCGGACTGCCGTCTTCGCACGCTTGTACAACGGTGCAAAGGTCCCAGGCGATCACTCTTCCGCAAGGAGTCGCCATGCACCTGCGTCCCGCCGTTGCCGCCATCTTTCCGAATGGCCTGCCGTCGCTCCCCGCCGTCGCCCTGCTGGCCTGCGCTTCCCTGAGCGGCTGCATGACCGACCAGCAGTTCATTGCGCAGAACCAGAGCGCAGCCATCAACACCGCCTTGTCCCGCGCGCGGTTCGAACTCGACTGCCCTGGCGCCACCGCCACCGTGCTGTCGAGCAAGGTCACCCAGTTCGCCTACGCCAACAACCGCACCGAATACACCATCGGCGCACGCGGCTGTGGTCGGCAGGCGGTGTACATCGCCTTCTGCCTGACGCCCGACAGCTGCACTGCAGTCAGCGATACCGCACGCCTCGCCCAGTGACGCAGTCGCTTCGCGTACCTGTTCCGCTCACAAGAAGCCGAGCCCAAGGAGGGTTCCCCATGCAAGTACTCAAGACCATGCCCCTGATCGCTGCGCTGGCCCTGGCGGCCGCGGCCCCGGCGATGGCCGCCGATATTCCGCTGGGTACCGCGGTCGTGTCCGATGAGGTGGTGACCAAGGTCGTTTCCGTCGATGCGAAGGATCGCCGCATCGTTGTCGAGGACGAGGCCGGCAAGCCGCTGACCGTGCAACTGACCGACGCCGCGCAGGACCTGGGGCATCTCAAGGCGGGCGACTACATCGCCGCGCTGGTCGTTCACTCCGCGGCCTTCGACCTCGATACCCAGGTCCAGACGCAGGCTCCCGGCGGCCTTGAGGTCGATGGCGCGGTCATGGCCACTCCGACCAACCCGCATCCCGGTGGCGATGCGTTCCGCATGGCCCGCGTCCAGTTGAAGATCGTCGGTATCAATCTCAGGAAACATGAGCTGACCTTCGAAGGACCGAACGGCGCAACCAAGGTGGTGCAGGTCGATGACGCCAAGCTGCGCAGTCGCATGAACGAGCTGAAGACGGGCCAGATTCTGACAGTGACCTACGAGGACACCCTGCAGATCGTCACCGCCCACCCGGTTGCTCAGCCGGCGGCGTCGGCCAAGTCCGCCAACTGATGCCATCGCGGAGCTCCCGCCATGGCGGGAGCTCCCTTTCCCGTTCCCACGCCTTCGGGCAATCGCTGTGGATTGACTATGCGCCTGACTCCTTTGGGCTGCCCCTGCGCAGTTCTACTCGCGACCGTATTCCTGACCGCCTGTGATCGGGTGGAAACAAGGCCCGTCGTGGCCGCTCCAGTCGCTGTCACGACCGTCGTGGCGAAGCCGGCCAGCCTGCCGGCGAGCATGACCTTCGTCGGGCAGACCCAGAGTCCGCAGGCGGTGGACATCCATGCGCGGGTCGATGGTTTCCTGCTCAGGCGCAACTACAACGAAGGCAGTGTAGTGAAGGCCGGCGACCTGCTTTTCGAGATTGACCACGCACCGTTCCAGGCCCAGCTCGATTCGGCCAGGGCGCAGTACGCCGCGCAGAAGGCCAGCTACGATCGCGCCAAGGCCAACCTGGACCGCGTGCTGCCGCTGGCGGCGGAAAAGGCCCTGAGCCCGAAGGACCGCGACGATGCCATCGGCACGGCCAAGTCCGCCGAGGCCTCCATGGAGGCGGCGCTGGCCCAGGTCAGGACCCAGGAGCTGAACCTCTCCTACACCTACGTGCGCTCCCCGGTCGATGGCATCAGCGACTACGCCCACGTCAACGACGGGACCTACGTCAACGCCAGCAACAGCCTGCTGACCTCGGTGTCCACGCTGGACCCGATGCGCGTGGTGATGAGCGTGAGCGAAGAACAGTTCCTCGCCATCCGCGACCTGCGCGACAGCGGCCGCCTGGTGTTGCCGGCCGACGGGCGTCTCGAGGCTGACCTGCAGATGTCGGACGGCTCGCGCTATCCGGCAACCGGCGTGGTGACCTTCGCCTCTTCCACCTTCAACCAGCAGACCGGCACCTTCATGGTCCGTGCCGACTTCGCCAATCCCAAGGGCAATCTGCGCCCCGGCCAGTTCGTGCGCATCACCCTGAAAGGCGCGAACTATGCCAATGCCATCCAGCTGCCGCAGCGTGCGGTCATGCACGGGCCCAAGGGCGACTTTGTCTACGTGGTCAACGGCGACAAGGCCGAGGAGCGCCCCGTGCAGATGGCCGAGCCATCCGGGGAGTTCTGGCGGGTCGAGAAGGGGCTCAAGGGCGACGAACAGGTGGTGGTCGACGGCGCCGGGAAGCTCATGCCCGGCGCCCCCCTGAAGATCACCGGCGACGCGCCGGCCGGAAGTTTCGGCCCAGCGTCCCCGAAGGCAGAGTGAGGCGACCGTCATGCTTTCCCGTTTCTGTATTGACCGTCCCATCTTCGCGATGGTGTTGTCGCTGATCATCATCATCGCCGGCGGCGTTTCCATCTTCGCCCTGCCGGTAGCGCAGTACCCGGACATCACGCCCATCCAGATCACCGTGACGGCGACCTATCCGGGCGCCGACTCGCAGACCATTGCTTCCACCGTGGCGGCGCCCATCGAGACACAGGTCAACGGTGTCGACAACATGCTGTACATGCAGTCGGTCAGCTCGCCCACCGGGCAGATGACGCTGAACGTGTACTTCGACATCGGCACCGACCCGGACATCGCCCAGGTCCAGGTACAGAACCGCGTCAGCCAAGCGCTGGCGCAGCTTCCGCAGTCCGTTCAGCAGAATGGCGTGAACGTGCAGAAGCGCTCATCCAGCTTCCTCATGCTGCTGGCGATCTACTCGCCGGACGGCAGCTTCGACCAGCAGTACGTGGGCAACTACGCCAACCTCTACGTGCTGGACGCGATCAAGCGCATCCAGGGCGCCAACCAGGCGCAGATCATGGGCGACGCCGACCTCGCGTTGCGTATCTGGCTCAAGCCGGACCGCATGGCTGAATTGGGCATCACCGCGACCGACGTGCAGAACGCGGTCAGCCAGCAGAACCAGCAGTTCGGCGCCGGCAACATCGGCCAGGCGCCGTCCCAGGGGATGATGGAACTGACCTATCCGCTGGTTACGCCAGGGCGCATGAAGACTGCCAAGGAGTTCGAGCAGATCATCCTGCGCGCCGACGCCAATGGCACCGCCATCGTTCGCCTGGGCGATGTGGCCAGTGCCGAGATCGGCCTCAACCAGTACAGCATGCGCTCCGCGCTCAACGGCAAGACGGCGACCATGATCGCGGTCTACCAGCAGGCTGGCTCCAATGCCCTGGAAGTGTCGAAGAACGTGCGCGCGGCGCTGGCGGACATGTCGACCACCTTCCCCCAGGGCATCGGCTATGCCGTCTCCCTGGATACCACCGAGTTCGTGCGTTCCTCGATCCACGAGGTGGTGGTCACGCTGCTGATCGCCATCGCCCTGGTGGTGCTGGTGGTGTTCATCTTCCTGCAGAGCGTGCGCAGCACCCTGATTCCGGTGGCTGCGGTGGTCGTGGCGGTGATCGGCACCTTCGGCGCGCTGCTGGCGCTGGGCTTCTCGATCAACCTGCTGACCCTCTTCGCTTTGGTGCTGGCCATCGGCATCGTGGTCGACGACGCCATCGTGGTGGTGGAGAACGTCGAGCGGAACATGGAGACGTTCCACCTGAACGCCCACGACGCCACGGTCAAGGCGATGGAGGAGGTGACCGGCCCGGTGATCGCCATCGTGCTGGTGCTCTGCGCGGTGTTCATTCCCGTGGCCTTCGTCAGCGGCACCACCGGCCTGCTGTATCGCCAGTTCGCCTTGACCATCGCCTGCTCGGTGGTCATCTCGGGCTTCGTCGCCCTGTCATTGTCGCCGGCGCTCGCCTCGCTGATCCTCAAGCCGGGCCAGCATGCTCGCTGGAAGGGCTTCCAGTGGTTCAACCGGGCTTTCGACAGGATGACCCATGGCTTCGTCGGTCTGGTTGCCCTGGTCGTGCGGCGCATGGTGCTGGCGCTGGTGCTGTTCGCGGCAATGCTGCTGGGCATCGCTACACTGTTCTCGAAGATTCCCACCAGCTTCGTCCCTGAAGAAGACCAGGGCTATTTGCTGGTCGCGGTGATGATGCCGGACTCGGCCAGCCTGGATCGCACCGAAGCGACTACCGAGCAGGTCGCGGCGATGTTCCGCGAGCATCCTGCCGTGCAGGACGCTTCGGCGATCTCCGGCTACAGCTTCATCGATGGCCAGAACCAGACCAACATGGGCACGGTATTCCTCAACCTGAAGCCTTCGGAGCAGCGCAAGGGGGACGCGATGTCGGCCGATGGCATCATCCGCGCCCTCTACCCCAAGCTGGCGACCATTCCCCAGGCCCGCATCATCCCCATCAACCCGCCGTCGATTCCCGGCCTGGGCACCCAGGGTGGCTTCGAATTCTGGGTGGAGAACCGTGGCAACGGTGATGCGAAGGAACTCCAGGCGGCCACCTGGAAACTCATCGGCGCCGCCGCGAAGCGCCCGGAGCTGTCCGGCCTGATCAGCACCTTCCAGGCCTCGACCCGGCAGATGCGCGTCTCGGTGGACAACGCCAAGGCAGAGACCCTGGGCGTGCCGATGGCCGACGTGTATGGCGCATTGCAGACCCAGTTCGGTTCGGCCTATATCAGCCAGTACGTGCTGGGCAGTCGGGTATGGCAGGTGATCGTGCAGGGCGATGCGCAATACCGCAGTTCACCGACCGACCTGGGCTACCTCTACGTGCGGCAGAAGGACGGCAAGATGATCCCGCTGTCGGCCCTGGTGAAGACCGAGTTCACCTCCGGGCCGAGCCTGGTGACGCGTTTCAACAACTTCCCTGCGGCCAAGATTACCGGCAACGCAGGCCCAGGCTACAGCTCCGGCGATGCCATCAAGGCCATGCAGGAGCTGGCCCTGCAGGAACTGCCGCCGGGTTACAGCTTTGCCTGGAGCGGCGAGGCTTTCGAGGAGAACAAGGCGGGCAATACCACGGTGCTGGTGTTCGTCTTCGGCATCATCATGGTCTTCCTGATCCTGGCGGCCCAGTACGAGTCCTGGTCTCTGCCGCTGACCGTGCTCAGCGCGGTGCCCTTCGGCATCTTCGGCGCCCTGGTATCGATCTGGCTGCGCGGTATCTCCAACGACGTGTACTTCCAGATCGGTCTGGTCACGTTGGTGGGGCTGGCGGCGAAGAACGCGATCCTCATCGTCGAGTTCGTCATCCTGCAGCGCCAGGCCGGGTTGTCGCCGCTGGATGCGGTGCTCAAGGCGGTCGAGCTGCGCCTGCGGCCGATCATCATGACGTCCCTGGCCTTCATCTTCGGTGCCGTGCCGCTGGCCATCGCCAGCGGAGCCGGGGCCAACTCCCGCCACTCCATCGGCACCGGCATCATCGGCGGCATGATCGCGGCCACCAGCCTGGCGCTGGTATTCGTGCCGCTGTTCTCCTACATCGTCGAACGCTTCAGTGAGCGGCGGGAAAAGTCCAAAGCTTCCGTGACCACGGCAGCGACGCCCGGTGGCGACACTACCCAGGAGGCACACTGATGACTGCCAGAAAACTCTTGTTGGGACTGGCCGTCTCGACCCTGGCCGGCTGCATGGTCGGCCCCGACTATCAACGCCCCGAGGTCGCCATGCCGGCGGCTTACAGGGCGCACCTGAACGCCACCACGTCCCAGGTCGACGGCCCCTGGTGGAGCCAGTTCGGCTCTTCCACCCTGTCGTCGCTGGTCAAGGAAGGGCTGGCGAACAACCTCGATCTGCAGCGCGCTATCGCGCGCATCGAGCAGTTCCGTGGCCAGTTGCGCACGGTGCGGGCGGGACTGTTCCCACAGCTGGGGGTGGGCGCAGGGGCCAAGCGGGCACGGACTGACCAGTTCGTCGGTACGCCGCTGGCTGGGTTCGATGGAGTGGGCAACCAGTACCAGACTGGCCTCGATGCCAGCTGGGAGATCGACCTCTGGGGCAAGCTGCGTCGCCAGAGCGAAGCGGCAAGCGCGCAATTGCTCGGTGCGCAATACGCGCAGCGCGGCGTGGCGCTGAGCCTGGCCAGTTCGATCAGCGAGGGCTATCTCAACCTGCTGGCACTGGACGAGCAGCTCGTCATCGCCGAGCAGACCGCGCAGGCGCGCAAGGACGCCCTGGACATCTTCCAGAAACGCTATGACCGAGGCGTGATCCGCCAGATCGAACTCAGCCAGGCACAGAACGACTACTGGGCGACCCAGGCGGCGATTCCTCCCCTGAGAGCGAAGATCAGCGCAGCTGAGAACTCGCTGTCGGTGCTGCTCGGTCGAAACCCCGGCCCTATCGTGCGCAATGAACGCCTGTCTTCCCTGCGCGCGCCGAAGGTGCCTGACGTCCTGCCAGCCACCTTGCTGTCGCGACGCCCTGACCTGCTGCAGGCCGAGCAGGCTGTGGTCGCCAGCAACGCGATGGTCGGTGCGGCGCAGGCGCTGTACCTGCCGGACCTGAACCTGTCGGGGATGATCGGCTTCAGCCGGGGCGAGAGCGGGCAGTTGTTCGAGAGTGCATCCAAGGTCTGGAACCTGGCCCTGGGGCTCAACCAGACCGTGTTCGATGCCGGGGCAATCTCCGGACAGGTGCTCCAGGCGAAATCCGAGTACCAACAGTCGGTACTCGCCTACAAGCAGGCGGTGCAATCGTCGTTGGCCGATGTGAATGATGCGCTGGTGAGCACGCGGGAGACGGCGGCGCAGCTGACTGCGGTCGAGCAGCAGGTCGGCGCATTGCAGACCTACTCGCTGCAGGCGCGTCGCCTGTACGAGGGGGGATATTCGACTTACCTGGATGTCACCACGGCGGAAGAAAAACTCTTCGACGGGCAGTTGCAGGAGGTAAGCAGCCGCCTGGCTTCGCTGAATGCGTTCAACACGCTGTATCTCTCCGTGGGCGGCGAGGTGGGTGCGGATGCCGCGCTGCTGTTCAAGCCTGTCGCGCTGAAGGGGGGCTAGTTCGATGGCACTGGCAGCTTCCCGCCGCCGCGGGGAGAAAATCCGCATCTTCCGTGGCGATGATGCAGGCGATGCAGAAATCCTCGCGGCGCTACGGGGCGAGAAATTGGTGGTGCGCGGCGATGGCGTTTGCACGTCGCTGTCTCGGCCGCCGATGAAAGGCGTGATGGTGCGTCTTTCTATTCGTGCTCCCCGCTGCATCGAGGTGTTGCGCGACGAGTCGATCGGCAAGTCGAAACTCCCCCGCATCTGGCAATCCACCTGCGTAGGCGCCTCTCGGACGAGAGGCGCCTACGGTAATCAGCTTTG
The DNA here is from genome assembly GCF_014851965.1 of Pseudomonas sp. PDM22. NCBI lineage: Bacteria > Pseudomonadati > Pseudomonadota > Gammaproteobacteria > Pseudomonadales > Pseudomonadaceae > Pseudomonas > Pseudomonas sp. PDM22. The sequence goes on along the minus strand of NZ_JACVAR010000001.1, from coordinate 1,063,509 downwards.
GGGAACGACACGCGCCCCGTTGCCACTGCCCTCGATGTACACCGCCATGCCTTGGCCGAGGTTGGGGTTCACCGGCTGGGTCACCGAGACCAGCACGCCGCTGCGCATGCGCACGATGACCTGCTGGGCTTCCTTGGGTTGGTCGTAAAGTTTCTTTTCCTCGTAGTCGCCACCCAGCGCTCCGCCCATTGCGCCAGCCACCATGGCTACGTCACTGCCCGTTCCGCCGCCAATCAGGCCGCCCAGTACTGCACCACCGATGCCTCCAAGCACGGCGCCGACGCCGCTGTCCTGGTTGCTCTGCATTTGCGTCAAGGTGATCTGCTCGATGCGCCCGCTGCGGATTGCTATCTCGCCCGGGCCGCCGTTACCGGCGTCGACCGTTGCGCAAGCGCTGAGGGAAAGGGCGAGCAGGGCGCTGACGAGCCAGGATGTTGCTGGTTTCATGTCTCTGTACCTCGAGAATTGCAGGCGCGCCCTCATTGGCATGCCTGTTTCCTGAGGTTAAGGGGATGCTTCCGGCGATGCTGCGGGGGTAGGTGAGTACAGGAAATGTCGCGGCAGACTCTAGGATGCTTCCGGCAGAACTGAGACGGGCACAGTGTCAAGAATGGGCGTGCACGCCGGTCGAGGCATGCGGCAGAGGCTTCACGAGGGGCTCCGTTACTCCCGTCTCTGTCTTGGGCCAGGTCCTGGTGTTTCGTGAGTCAGGGCCTGGCTTTTTTTACGCTCGCGAAGGCCGCTTCACGGATTCCGCTCCACATTCAGCCAATGCTGGAAGCGCTCCACTTTCGATAGGCCCAGCTTGTCGCTGGCGATATCCAGCCAATAGCCGTAGGGGCCGATCACCTCGACCGGGGTGATCGGCAACAGGCTGCCGCTGGCCAGTTCCCTTTCGATCATCTGCCGGTCGATCACCGCCAGCCCACCCCCGGCGAGGGCCGTATGGATGACCTGGTCCAGGGTGCTGAATTCGATGCCGCTGGCGGCATCGACGTCGCTGCGGCCGACCGCTTCCAGCCAGTTTTCCCAGACCCGCAGGCGCTTGCCTTCGTGCAGGATGTGCAGCAGCGGGTGGTCGTGCAGTTCCGGCGGTTGTTCGCCGTCGAACAGCTCCGGGCTTGCCACGGCTATGTGGCGCTCCATCACCAGCAACTCGCTGTGGCAGTGGGGGGCCTGCTCCAGGCCGAAGCGGATGCGGCAATCCAGTTCGCCAGCACTGTCGTCGCCCTGCTGGTTGGTGATGCTCAGGCTGATGTCCGGATAGCGCTTGAGAAAGCTGCGCAGGCGCGGCGACAGCCAGCGTGTCCCCCAGGTCGGTGGCGCGAGGATACGCAGGCGCTGGCGCAGGTTGGGCACGCGCACGGCCTGCAGGGCGCGCTCCATCTGGTCGAAGGCTTCACCCAGGTGTGGGGCGAGGGCGCTGCCGGCTTCGGTCAGTGTCAGGCCGCGTGGCGTGCGTAGGAAAAGGCTGATTCCGAGGTATTCCTCCAGTTGCTTGATCTGCCGGCTGACGGCTCCCTGGGTAACGTTCAGTGCATCGGCCGCCCGATTGAAACTGCGGTGGCGGGCTACTTCTTCGAAAACGCGGAGCATGGTCAGGGGCGGCAGGTTGCGCATGGCGGGGCCATCCGAAAGTACGCTCAAGGCGCGGGCTTTTTTCGCCGATTCTAACGGTGGCGATGCCTTCGGAATATGCGTTTTTCTCGGGTTTGGACTGCGATTTAGTCGTTTGTGTGGCGGTTCGGCCAAGGGCTAGTTTCGGCCGCGCTCACGCACCGGGGAGCACCGGGCGCGGGCGATTCCAATAACGACAAGAAACCAGCCGAGGCACCTTCAACGTGGCCAGACTCCACCTGCCGTTCCTGCTTCCTGCACTCTTCGCCCTGAGCTCCACTGCCATCGCCGCGCCGGTGACCGACAACCTGGACATCGGCGGCGCCGTGCGCGCGCGCTGGGATCATGACCCGGACCGCGATATCGAGAAGTTCGGCATCGACACCGCGATGCTGCGCGTCACCTACACCTCCGACACCTGGATCGGCGCCGCGCGCTACCGCTGGTACGGCAAGGACTATCCCTACCAGTACACCCAGCACTTCGGTGACGTGAACTTCGCCGAGTACGCCTGGATCGGTTACAAGTTCGATCCGGATCGGCAGATCCAGGTCGGCCTCAACCAGATCCCCTTCGGTCTGCAACCCTTCTTCGGCAGCACCTTCTACGAGACCCTCGGCAACGTCATCGGCCTGGAAGACGTCAACGACGTGGGCGTGAAGTACATCCAGCAGCAGGGCGACTGGAACCTGCAGGTCGGCGCGTATAGCCGCCCCGCCTGGGAGGGCAACGGCACCAGCAACGGCACCACCTATTCCACCGTGGTGACTTCGGCGGATGGCTATGTCGGCGATGGTTCGCGCAACAAGGAGCGGCAGATCCTGGTCGGCCGCCTGGCGCGCTCGCTGCAACTGGGCGATTGGAAATCCGAAGTGGGCTTCTCGGCGCTGACCTCGCGCCTGGAGAACCAGGACACCGACGACAACGGCCGGCGCAACGCCTACGCCATTCACTATGCCGGGCAGAATGGCCCCTGGGGCGTGCAACTGCAGGCAGCGCGCCAGCAGATGTCGCCGCGCAATCCGGGGAGCGACGAAGTAGTCACATTCGGTGGGTACGACGGTACGTTCAACGTCGCCAGTCGCGGTAACCTGTATGTCGGAGACCTGAGCTACAGCATTCCGGGAAGTTTCCTCGATGGTTGGGTCAGCGGCGTGAAGGTCTATGGCAACTACAGCGCCTTCGACAAGTCCGCTGACGACTTCAAGACTTCGCAGCGCTTCATCCTCGGCACCTCCTTCTCGGTGAAGGCGGTGTACATCGCCGTGGAGTGGCTCAACGGTCGCAACGATCCGTACATCGGCGGCAGCAACTACACCCAGAGCCTGGCCGAAGGTGGCACCAGCCACTGGGAGAACCAGCTGTACGCGAATGTCGGCTATTACTTCTGATATTGCGCTGACAAGGCCCGCGCGGCAGAAGCCGCGGGGCAGGGAAGGGTGGGTGAAACGCAAGATTCCGGCGCTCAATGCGCTGAAAGCCTTCGAAGTGGCCGGCAGCACGGGGAGCTTTACCCGTGCGGCCGAGCTGCTCAACGTGACCCAGAGCGCGGTCAGCCGCCAGGTGCGTCAACTGGAGGAACAGCTGGGCGAGAGCCTGCTGGTGCGCCGGCATCATCACCTGGAGCTGACCGAGGCCGGGCGTGTACTGCTGCGTGCGCTGCAACTCTCGTTCGACCGCATCGAGCTGACGGTGCGCGGTATCCAGCAGCGCCACCACCTCAATCGCCTGCGGGTCAACGCGCCGCCCACCTTCGCCCTGCGCTGGCTGTTGCCGCGCCTGTCGCGCCTGCGCGAAGCGCACCCTGACCTGGAAGTGAGCCTGACCACCAACCTGCAGGACAGCCTTGCGCAGAGCAGCACGCTGGATTGCGCGATTCGCTTCGGCAATGGCGAATGGGACGGCCTGGACAGCTCGCTGCTGATGCACGAACGGCACATCGCAGTGTGCGCGCCCAGCCTGCTGGCGCAGCGCGAGGAGCAGGACATCGACCTGCGCAGCATGACTTTGCTGCATGTGCTGGCCCGCGACGACCAGCGCTTCCTGACCTGGCGACACTGGCTGGACGCGGCGAAGATCCAGGGCGTCGACCTGCAGGGTGGCTACGAATTCGACCTGTTGGACATGGCCATCCGCGCGGCCATCGACGGGCTGGGCATCACCATCGCCGACCGGCAGATGGTCGCCCGTGAGCTGGCGGCGGGGCAGTTGGTGCAGATGCTCGACGTCGAGGTGCAGGGGCACCAGTCCTACTGGTGGGTGAGCCGGCCGGAGCAGGAGTTGCCGTCCCACGTCCAGCGTTTCCATGAGTGGTTGCAGCAGGAGGTTTGGATGACCGAGCGCAACCTGGCGGGATCGGGCTCCGTCATCAGTCTTTCCTGAAAGAATCCGTCGTCATTTCCTGTAGGAAGTGGCGACTTTCCTGCGCGCACTAACCTGCGTTTTTTGCATGTTATGGCGGTTTATTAATCGCTTGTCGCGACTCGGGCGCCTGTCGAAACTTCGGCCAACCGATAACGACAAGAGTCACCTCCCTGCCTGCGCCGCGCCGCCTTGCCCGTCGCCTGCATGAGCCAGCCTGCACCTTGTCGTTGCGTGGGGCCGCCACCGGCCCGAAGCCTTGCTTGAACGACAGGACATGACCATGCGTACAGATCGAAACTTCATCGACGGCTGCTTCGCCGACGCCTCCTCCGCCCATATCGCCGTGTTCGACCCGGCGACCGAGCAGCAGGTCGCCCAGGTACCGGCCGCGACCGAGGCCGATGTGCGCAACGCCGTCGAAGCCGCCGCCCGCGCCCAGCGCAGTTGGGCCCGCCTGCCGGCCATCGAGCGCGGCGAACACCTGCGCCGCTTCGCCGAAGCCCTGGAACGCAACGCCGATCGTATCGGCGCCGCCCTGGCCGCCGAGTCCGGCAAGAGCCTGGCCGACGCCAGCAGCGAAGCCTTCTACGCCGGCCAGATCACCCGCTACCACGCCGAATGGGCGCGTCGCATCGAAGGCGAAGTCATACCCAGCGACTCCTCCGACGAAACCATCCTGCTGCAGCGCGAACCGATTGGCGTGGTCGCGGCGCTGATCCCGTTCAACTACCCGGTCTATACCTTCCTGCGCAAGGTCGCGCCGGCGCTGATCACCGGCAACACCGTGGTGGTGCGCCCGAGCAACAACACCCCGACTTCCGCCTTCGAGATCGCCCGTTGCGCCGAGGAAGCCGGCCTGCCCGCCGGCGTGCTGAACGTGCTGACCATGAATCACGACGTCGCTGCCGTGCTCTGCCAGCAGCCGCAGATCGGCCTGATCACCCTGACCGGCAGCGTCGGCGCCGGCCGTATCGTGCTCGACTACTGCAAGGCCAACATTGCCAAGCCGTCCCTGGAACTGGGCGGCAAGACCCCGGCGATCATCGAGGCGGACGCCGACCTGGAGAAGGCCGCCACCGCCATCGTCGCCTCCAAGACCACCCACTGCGGCCAGCTTTGCACCGCCATTGAGCGCGTCTACGTGCAGGCCAGCGTGCATGACCGTTTCCTCGCCCTGCTGCGCGAGAAGATGGCTGCCGTGCGCATCGGCAACCGTGCCGAGGACGCCAGCCTGATGGGCCCGCTGCAATACGGCCGCGCCCGTACCGACGTGCACGCCAAGGTCCAGCGCGCGCTGGCCGAAGGCGCCGTGCTGGAGTGCGGCGGCGTGCTGCCCGAGGGCGCCGGCCACTTCTACCCGGCGACCCTGCTCAGCGGCTGCCGCCAGGACATGGAGATCGTCCAGGAGGAAATCTTCGGCCCGGTGCTGCCGGTGCTGTCCTACGAGACCCTCGACGACGCGCTGGCCATGGCCAACGACCACCAGTTCGGCCTGTCCTCGGTGCTGTTCACCGAGAACTACCGCAACGCCATGAAGGTCGCCAACCACATCGAGGCTGGCGAGATCTACATCAACCGCACGCCTGCCGACCCCTATCAGGGCTTCCACGCCGGCTGGAAGCGCTCGGGCCTGGGCGGCGACGACGGCAAGCACGGGATGCTCGAGTTCACCCAGACGCGCCTCGTGGTCCTCAAGTTCTGATTCGCTGATCTACTGATCCAACCCACGGGGCCCACTGCCTGGGCCTCGATACTCCCACCGCTGTTCCGACCAGTTGCCGGCGACCGAGCCGGCTGCGAGATGCATGATGAAAAAAACAATAAGTGCAGATGCCATGACCATGGCCGTGCCGGCTAACGCCAACCTCACCCGTTACATCCAGCTTGCCCTGCTCGTGCTTGCGGCGGGGGCGATCTATCCCATGCTGTATCTGCGCCAGGTGTACCAGAGCACCATGCTCGAGGCGCTGGCGATCAACAACAGCGAACTAGGCTACCTCTACTCGATCCTCGGCACCGCCTTCCTGCTCAGCTACCTGCCCAGCGGCTGGCTGGCCGACCGCCTGTCGCCGCGCTTCCTGATCAGCTTCTCGCTGATCGGCACCGGCCTGCTGGGCATGTGGTACGCGATGCTGCCGGGCTTCGACACGCTGCTGGTGATCTTCTGCGGCTTCGGCATCACCACCGGCCTGACCTTCTGGGCCGCGCTGATCAAGCGGGTGAAGATGCTCGCCGGCGAAGACGAGCAGGGCCGCTTCTTCGGCGTGCTCGACGGCGGCCGCGGGCTGGTCGAGGCGCTGCTGGCGACCATCGCCATCGCGCTGTTCGCCTACGTCACCGAGACCCGTGGCGAGAAGAACGCCCAGGGCCTGCAACTGGTCATCCATATGTACGCGATCTTCTGCATCGTGCTGGGCGCCGCACTGATGCTGGTGCGTGATCCGCAGAAGAACGGCAAGCAGTCCCGCGCCGAGAAGGGCAACCTGCTGGAAGACTTCCGCACCCTGCTGCGCATTCCCGAACTCTGGCTGGTCACCGCCATCGTCTTCTGCGGCTACCACTTCTTCTGGGCTACCTACAGCTTCTCGGCGTACCTGCAGGAAGGCGGCTTCGGCCTCTCCGCCACCGCTGCCGGCCTGATCACCACCATCAAGCTGTGGATGCGCCCGCTGGGCGGCATCGGCGGCGGCTGGCTGGGTGACCGCTTTACCCGTACCGGCGTGCTGACCTGGGCCATGCTCCTGGCCGCCCTGGGGATGATCGGCCTGATCGTGCTGCCGAGCCTGCATGTGCTCGGCGTGCTGATCTTCCTGGTGATCTTCATCGGCCTGATGACCTACGCCATCCGCGGCCTGTACTGGGCGATCCTCGATGACTGCCACATCCCGCTGCGTGTCACCGGTCTGGCCATCGGCATCATCTCGGTGCTGGGTTACGCCCCGGACGCCTACCTGCCCCTGCTCAACGGCTACATCACCGACCGCTTCCCCGGCTTCGTCGGCTACCAGATCTACTTCTCCTATGTCGTGGTGATGGGCCTGCTGGGCGTGATCGCCACCCTGATCCTGAACAAGCGCATCCAGAAGAGAGCGAAACAAGCATGAAGATCGTCTCCCTCGAAACCCATGTGGTCGCCGTCCCACCGCCCCACGTCGGCGGCATGTACTGGCTGTTCGTCAAGCTGAAGACCGACTGCGGCATCGAAGGCGTCGGCGAGATCTACGCCGCCACCTTCCATCCCCGGGTGATGGTGCCGGCCATCGAGGACGTGTTCGGCCGCTACCTGGAAAACCAGGACCCGCACCACATCGAGCGCTTCTTCCGTCGCGCCTATTCGAGCGGTTTCACCCAGCGCCCCGACCTGACCATGATGGGCATCGTCAGCGGCCTGGAAATGGCCTGCTGGGACATCATCGGCAAGGCCGCGAACAAGCCGGTGTACGAGTTGCTCGGCGGCAAGGTCCACGAGCGCCTGCGCTCCTACACCTACCTGTACCCGAAGAACGCCCAGGGCGAATACGACTACTCCGACCCGGACCTGGCGGCCGAGTGCGCCATCGAGAACATGAAGCTCGGCTTCACCGCGCTGAAGTTCGACCCGGCCGGCCCCTACACCGCGTTCTCCGGCCACCAGGTGTCGCTGGAAGTGCTGGATCGCTGCGAGACGTTCTGCCGCAAGATCCGCGAAGCGGTGGGCAACCAATGCGACCTGCTGTTCGGCACCCACGGGCAGATGGTGCCGTCCTCGGCCATCCGCCTGGCGAAGCGCCTGGAGAAGTACGACCCGCTGTGGTTCGAGGAGCCGATCCCGCCGGGCCAGGAAGACGCCATGGGCCAGGTCGCTGCCAAGACCAGCATCCCGATCGCCACCGGCGAGCGCCTGACCACCAAGTACGAGTTCTTCAAGCTGCTGCAGGCCGGCGGCGCGTCGATCCTGCAGATGAACGTCGGCCGCTGCGGCGGCCTGCTCGAAGGCAAGAAGATCGCCTCCATGGCCGAAGCCTTCTATGCCCAGATCGCCCCGCACCTCTACAACGGCCCCATTGGCGCGGCAGCGAGTTTCCAGCTGGCGGCCTGCACGCCGAACTTCCTGATCCAGGAAAGCATCGGCACCTGGGACGGCTTCCACGCGCAGGTGCTGAAGAAGCCGCTGCAGTGGGAAGACGGCTACATCATCCCGTCCAGCGAGCCCGGCCTTGGCGTCGAGCTGAACATGGACGTGGTCCGCGCCCACAGCCCCTACACCGGCGAACGCCTGCACCTGCAGATGGGCCCGGACCCCGTCGACGTGAAAGACAACGCACCGGCCAAAGGCTGATGCCGGACCCGTCCTCGTCCTTTTCTTCAAAGAAAGGAGAGGGCGGGGTTCTACCCAATACCGCGGTACGCATTCCATGAAATACGACTACATCATCGTCGGCGCCGGTTCCGCCGGCTGCATCCTCGCCGCCCGCCTGAGCGAATCGGGCGAACACAGCGTCCTGCTGCTGGAGGCCGGCGGCAAGGACAGCTCGCACTGGTTCAGGATCCCGGTGGGCTTCGCCAAGCTCTACTACAACCCGACCTTCAACTGGATGTACTACAGCCAGCCGCAGAAGCAGCTCGCCAACCGCGAACTCTATGCGCCGCGCGGCAAGGTGCAGGGTGGTTCGGGCTCGATCAACGCGATGATCTACGTGCGCGGCCAGGCCCATGACTTCGATGACTGGGCGGCCAACGGCAACGAAGGCTGGTCGTTCAAGGACGTGCTGCCGTACTTCCGCAAGCTGGAATCGCACCCGCTGGGCAACACCGAGTACCACGGCGCCAACGGTCCTATCCGGATCACGCCCATGAAGGGGCACACCCACCCGATCTGCGACCGCTTCCTCGAAGGCTGCCAGGAGCTGGGTTATCCGCTCAGCGAGGACTTCAACGGCAAGGACTTCGAAGGCGCCGGTCTCTACGACGTCAACACGAAGAATGGCCAGCGCTGTTCCAGCAGCTTCGCCTACCTGCACCCGGCGCAGAATCGCGCCAATCTCACCATCGAGCGCAACGCGCTGGTGGAGCGCGTGCTGTTCGACGAGAGCAAGCGCGCCATCGGCGTGAGCGTGAAGCAGAGCGGCGTGCAGCGGGAATTCCATGCCCAGCGCGAAGTCATCCTCGCCGCCGGCGCGGTGGATTCGCCCAAGTTGCTGCAGCTGTCCGGCGTCGCCGACCGCGAGCTGCTGGACGAGCACAAGATTGCGCAGGTCCACGAGCTGCCGGCAGTGGGCAAGAACCTGCAGGACCACCTCTGCGTCAGTTACTACTACAAGGCCAATATCCGCACCCTGAACGACGACTTCGGCTCGCTGTTCGGCCAGGCCAGGCTGGGCCTTGAATACCTGCTGACCCGCAAGGGCCCGCTGTCGATGAGCGTGAACCAGAGCGGCGGCTTCTTCCGCAGCGACGACGCGCTGGAACACCCGAACCTGCAGCTGTACTTCAATCCGCTGTCTTACCAGATTCCCAAGAGCAACAAGGCCAGCCTGAAACCCGAGCCGTATTCGGGCTTCCTGCTCTGCTTCAACCCGTGCCGGCCGACCAGCCGCGGGGAAATCCGCATCGCCTCGAAGAACCCGGCCGATGCCGCACTGATCGACCCGAACTACCTGAGCACGCAGAAGGACATCGACGAGGCCATCCAGGGCAGCCACCTGATCCGCAAGATCATGAACGCGCCGGCGCTGAAGAAAATCACCGTCGAGGAAGTGCTGCCGGGCCCGGCCACCCAGTCCGACGAGCAGATGCTGCAGTATTTCCGCGAGAACTGCGGCTCGATCTACCACCTGTGCGGCAGCTGCGCCATGGGCAGCGACCCGCAGACCTCGGTGGTGGACAACCGCCTGCGCGTGCATGGCCTCAAGGGCCTGCGCGTGGTCGATGCGTCGATCTTCCCCAACGTCACCTCCGGCAACACCAACGCCGCGGTGATGATGGTGGCGGAGAAGGGCGCCGACCTGATCCTCGAGGACGCCCGTCAGGTCGCCGAGCAGCGCCCGAGCACCAGGCCCGCGCAGCGCGTGGCGGTGTAGTAGCGGCGTATTACCCGCTGCCTGCGCGACTGACTAAGCTCTCCCGCATGCCCGGCCACCATGGCCGGGCCCTGCCGGGAGGATGCCCCAGATGGCCGCGAAGAAGATCCTGATGCTGGTCGGCGACTACGCCGAAGACTACGAAACCATGGTGCCGTTCCAGGCCCTGCTGATGGTCGGGCACACCGTCCATGCCGTCTGCCCGGACAAGAAGGCTGGCCAGAGCATCCGCACCGCCATCCACGATTTCGAAGGCGACCAGACCTACAGCGAGAAGCCCGGTCACAACTTCGCCCTCAATGCCGACTTCGCTGCTGTGCGCGCCGAAGACTACGACGCGCTGCTGATCCCCGGCGGCCGCGCCCCGGAGTACCTGCGCCTGAACGCGAAAGTGATCGAACTGGTGAAAGCCTTCGACGCCGCGAAAAAGCCCATCGCCGCTGTCTGTCACGGTGCCCAGCTGCTGGCCGCTGCCGGTGTGCTCAAGGGCCGCGCCTGCAGCGCCTACCCGGCCTGCGGCCCGGAAGTGACGCTGGCCGGTGGCGAGTACGTGGACATCCCGGTGGACGCGGCCCATGTCGACGGCAATCTGGTCACCGCCCCGGCCTGGCCGGCGCACCCCGCCTGGCTGGCGAAATTCCTCGACGTGCTGGGCACGAAGATCAGCCTGTAAACTGGCCCGACATCGAAGCTGGAGCAGCCGTCCATGTGCGAACTCTACGTAAAGGCCGATCCGATTCTCTATGAGTCGCGCTCGCGCTCGCTGCGCATCCGTGGCGTGGTCACCACGCTGCGCCTGGAGAACCAGTTCTGGGACATCCTGCGCGAGATTGCCGAAGTGGACGGCATGACCACCAACCAGCTTATCACCAAGCTCTACGACGAGGTGATGGACTACCGCGGGGAGGTGGTGAACTTCGCCTCCTTCCTGCGCGTGAGCTGCACGCGCTTCCTCGCCCAGCGCCGCGACAAGGTGACGGAACTGAGCCTGGTAGCGCGCAGCGCGTCCTGATTCGGCCTTTGCTCACGGCGTTTGCCGAATAGTCCGATCCCGGAGGTCGGTGCGGTCTTTCTAGACTGCGCCGTTGCCAGATTCCGGGAGTGTCCCATGCCATCCAGTACCCGCTCGCTTTTCCTCTGCGCCTTGCTGGCGGGAGGCATGGTCGGCCTGTCGATCGCCGAGCCCAGCTCTGCGGAGCGCGAAGCCATCACGGCCTATCAGCAGAATGCCTTCGTCGAGCAACTGCGCGATATCCAGGAGTCCGCCGGCTTTGCCGTGCCCGTCGAAGTGGACTGGGAGAGCATCGCTCTGCCGGGGCAGGCCGCTCACTATGGGGCCGAGGATTATTGGACCAACGTGTACTTCGTGCCGCTGGCCGAGGCGCTGGAGATGCTGACCTCCTACGACCAGGGCAAGCAGGCGGTACAAGGCAAGCTGAAACGTGTCGTGGTGCGCTACGACGCCAGTCGCGCCCCAGCGGACGGCTACCGCGACAAGGTAGCCCTGGACGCGGGAGTGCTCCGCATCAATTTCAAGCCTGCTTCGGCGGCCGAGGAAATCGAGGAGCGCACCGAGGCCATCCAGTCCGCTCTGGAAACCGCCCTCTGACAGCGAGCGGCCAGACATGAAAAAGCCCGGCACTTGGCCGGGCTTTTTCATGGAGCGGTCATGCAGTGATCACTGCACTTCCACTGCCAGGCTCTCGGCGATCTTCTTCTGCCAGATGGCCGGGCCGGTGATGTGCACCGACTCGCCATTGGTGTCGACCGCAACGGTCACCGGCATGTCTTTGACTTCGAACTCGTAGATCGCTTCCATGCCCAGTTCGGCGAAGGCGAGGACCTTGGACTTCTTGATCGCCTGGGCGACCAGGTAGGCGGCGCCGCCCACGGCCATCAGGTAGACGGCCTTGTTGTCCTTGATTGCCTCGATGGCGATCGGGCCGCGCTCGGACTTGCCGATCATGCCCAGCAGGCCAGTGGTCTCGAGGATCTGGCGAGTGAACTTGTCCATCCGGGTCGCGGTGGTCGGGCCGGCCGGGCCAACCACCTCGTCACCGACCGGATCGACCGGGCCGACGTAGTAGATGAAGCGGCCCTTGAGGTCCACCGGCAGCTCTTCGCCCTTGTTCAGCATGTCGACCATGCGCTTGTGCGCAGCGTCGCGGCCGGTGAGCATCTTGCCGTTGAGCAGGATGGTCTCGCCCGGCTTCCAGCTCTGGACTTCTTCCGGGGTGATGCTGTCGAGGTTGACGCGGCGCGCGGACGGGCCGGCTTCCCAGACGATTTCCGGGTACGCGTCCAGGGACGGCGCTTCCAGTTCGGCCGGGCCCGAGCCGTCGAGCACGAAGTGTGCGTGACGGGTGGCGGCGCAGTTGGGGATCATGCAGACCGGCAGCGAGGCAGCGTGGGTCGGGTAGTCCATGATCTTCACGTCGAGCACGGTGGTCAGGCCGCCCAGGCCCTGGGCACCGATGCCCAGCTGGTTGACCTTCTCGAACAGCTCGAGGCGCATTTCCTCGATCTTGTTCTGCGGGCCGCGGGCCTTCAGCTCGTGGATGTCGATCTCGTCCATCAGGACTTCTTTCGCCATCACCGCGGCCTTCTCGGCGGTACCGCCGATGCCGATGCCGAGCATGCCCGGCGGGCACCAGCCGGCGCCCATGGTCGGAACGGTCTTCAGGACCCAGTCGACGATCGAGTCGGACGGGTTGAGCATGGCCATCTTCGACTTGTTCTCGGAGCCGCCGCCCTTGGCTGCGACGTCCACTTCCACGGTGTTGCCGGGGACGATGGAGTAGTGGATCACCGCCGGGGTGTTGTCCTTGGTGTTCTTACGCGCGCCGGCCGGGTCGGCCAGGATGGAGGCGCGCAGGACGTTCTCCGGCAGGTTGTAGGCGCGACGCACGCCTTCGTTGATCATGTCGTCGACGCTCATGGTGGCGCCGGCCCAGCTCACTTCCATGCCGACGCGGACGAACACGGTGACGATACCGGTGTCCTGGCAGATCGGGCGATGACCAGTGGCGCACATGCGCGAGTTGATCAGGATCTGCGCCATCGAGTCCCGGGCAGCCGGCGATTCTTCGCGCAGGTAGGCCTCATGCATGGCCTGGATGAAATCAACCGGGTGGTAGTAGGAGATGAACTGCAGGGCATCGGCGACGCTCTGGATCAGGTCGTCTTGCTTGATCACGGCCATGGAGCACGGTCCTCTTCAGGCAGGAAAGTCAGGCGGGTAAGACAGGCTCTCGCCTGTTACATCGGGGTTTCGCCGACACGGCTGCGGCGAAAAAAGGCGCCATAGTATAGCGCTGCGGCCGCTTGCCGCGCACTTGCCAGTGATCCGACCTTGGTCCCAGATAGCCCGCCGCTGTTCTGAAAGAGATCGCTGACCGCCCACATTCCGATCGGCTAGGCACTGGGGCGCTTTGATAGTAGAGTGAAGGCCAGGTGCCATTACGGGACGGAGCCCCATGAGCACGCTGAAACCACCTCTGAAGCAGCACGCCTTACAAAAACTACTCACCAGGCGATTCGGCATGGCCCTCGGGACCTATGCGCTGGCGCTTCTGTTGTTGTGGTTGGCCGTTTTCGGCGAGTTCTACCGCGCGCCCGTCAGCTTCGCCCTGACCTGCACGCTGCTGGTCGCCGGCAGCCAGCTGGTGTTCGCCTGGCTGTTCTTCAGCGGGCGCAACCAGCGTTTCACCGACCCGAGCATGACCGAGCCGCAGGTGCTGGTGGCGCTGGTCTGGAACACCCTGTTCCTGGCCAACGTCGATACCGCGCGCGGCACGCTGATGGTGCTCTATGTGCTGATCCTGCTGTTCGGCGTGTTCCAGTTGCAGCCAAGGGTATTCGCCCGCTGCGCCGCGCTGGCCTTCATTGCCTTTGCTGGCCTGAACCTCCACGAAGCCTTCCAGCAGCGCCTGCAACTGCCGGCCCAGGCGGTCCTGCAACTGCTGGTGCTGTTCATCGTGCTTACCTGGCTGAGCCTGTTCGCCGGTTACGTGCAGTCGTTGCGCCAGCGCATGCGCCAGCGCCGCTATGCGCTGCAGGCGCACCAGGACACCCTGCGCGGCATGATGCGCCAGCTCGAAGACCTGGTGGCCACCGACGAGCTCACCGGGCTGTTCAACCGCCGGCACTTCATCCGCCTGGCCGGTCGTGCGCTGGAAGAAATGCACCCCGGCCAGCGCCACGGCCTGGCGCTGATCGACCTGGACCACTTCAAGCGCATCAACGATGTCCACGGCCATGCCGCCGGTGACCGCGTGCTGCAGACCTTCGCCGCCGTGGCGCGGGCCTGCCTGCGCGAAGGTGACGTGCTGGCGCGCTACGGCGGCGAAGAGTTCGTCCTGCTGCTGCCCAACGCCGACGCCGATCGCCTGACCACCTGCTGCGAACGCCTGCGGATGGCCTATTCGGCGGCGGAACCGGTGGGCGTGAACATCGAAACCCTGAGCCTGTCGGCGGGGATGACCCTGCTCGACGCCAACGACGATCTCGACGAGGCCTTGCAACGGGCCGACCAGGCGCTCTACCGTGCGAAACGCAGCGGACGCAACCGCTGCGATGCCGCATGGGAGTGGACGCGTGCCTGAGATACAGGCCGGATCGCAACGCTTTTCGGTCAGCCCCGGAGTCTACCTGCTCGATGCCCTGCGCGGCGCCGGCATCGCCGTGCCTTACAGCTGCCGGGCCGGCAGTTGCCACGCTTGCCTGGTGCGCTGCACCCGTGGCGAGGTGCTGGATGCCTTGCCCGAGGCGCTGGATTCCGTGCGCCGCGCGGAGGGCTGGCGACTGTCCTGCCAGTGCCGGGTGATCGAGGACCTCTCGCTGGAAACCTTCGACCCGCAGCGCGATGGCCTGCCCGCCACGGTCACTGAACTGGACTGGCCGGCGCCGGACGTGCTGCGCCTGCGCCTCGCCCCGCAACGCCCGTTGCGCTACAGCGCTGGTCAGCACCTGATCCTCTGGAGCGCCGAAGGCGTCGCGCGGCCCTATTCCCTGGCCAGCGTGCCGGGCCTCGACCCCTGGCTCGAATTCCACATCGACTGCCGCGAACGGGGCGCCTTCGCCGATTTCGCCCGAGGCCTGAAGGTCGGCGATAGCCTGCGCCTGGGCGAGCTGCGGGGCGGCGCGCTGCACTACGACCCGGAATGGCACGAGCGGCCGCTGCTGCTGATGGCTTCGGGCACCGGCCTGGCGCCGCTCTGGGGCGTCCTGCGCGAAGCGCAGCGGCAGCATCACAGCGGGCCGATCCGCGTCATTCACCAGGCTCATGACCACGCCGGCCATTATCTGGCCGAGCCCCTGCAATCCCTGGCTGCCAGCCACCCCGAGCTGGAAGTGACGCTGATGACCACGGCCGAGTCGGCCGAGGTTTTGGCGCAACTCCGGCTTGTTTCGCGGCGAACCCTCGCCTTACTCTGCGGCCATCCCGCCAGCGTCGATGCCTTCGCCCGCCGCCTTTACCTCTGCGGCGTGCCCCGTGGCCAGACGCTGGCCGATCTGTTCCTGCCTCACGCCTGAACCGGTCCCCCCATCAGTAAGAACAAGGAATTGCCATGAGCGAACAGATTCTCGTCGAGCGCGAAGAGGGCCTGCTGACCCTGCGCCTGAACCGTCCGGACAAGATGAACGCGCTGACCCGCAGCATGTATGCCGGTCTTGCCGATGCCCTGGAGGCGGCGCAGGAGGATCGTTCGGTGCGCGTGGTGCTGATCACCGGCAACGCCGAGTGCTTCACCAGCGGCAACGATATCGTCGACTTCCTCCAGGAGCCGCCGAGCGGTCCGGACAGCGCGGTGTTCCGCTTCATGCGCGCGCTGATGGAGTTCACCAAACCGGTGGTCGCCGCCGTCGCCGGCCCGGCCGTGGGCATCGGCACCACGCTGCTGCTGCATTGCGACCAGGTGTTCATCGCCAAGGGTGCCAAGCTGAAGATGCCCTTCGTCAACCTGGGCCTGTGCCCGGAATTCGGTTCCAGCTTCCTGGTGCCGCGTCTGGTCGGCCCGGTGAAGGCCTCCAGCCTGCTACTGCGTGGCGAAGGTTTCACTGGCGAGCAGGCCGTGGCCTACGGCATCGCCAACGAGGCACTGGCAGACGGCGCGGCTGCGCTGGAGCGTGCCTGTGAAGTCTGCAACGCCTTCCAGCAACTGCCGCCTGCCGCTGTTGCGCTGAGCAAGCGCCTGCTGAAAGCGCCCTTCATCGAGGAGCTTCGTCGCGTGGTGGCGGAGGAGGGCCAGCACTTCGTACAGCGCCTGCATTCGCCGGAAGCCCATGAGGCGCTGAGCGCCTTCACCCAGCGCCGCCAGCCGGATTTCTCCAAATTTCTGTAACTCGCGCGTCGTCGGCTCCGGAGTTTGCGGTCTGAGACAGCGCCCCCTGTAGGAGCGCGCCATGCGCGCGATCGCGGGCATGGCCCGCTCCTACAGGGGAATTCGATGTCACCGGTGACGTAGGGGCGGTTGCCCACACAATCTGTGGAACGCGCTGTGGATAAGCTCTGGGGCAACCAAGCTAGCCCACGCCAGCCGTGGCCTGCAGGGGATTGAACGGTATTTGAGCGATACCCGGCAGGTTGCCCACATAAGGTGTGGAAGGTGCTGTGGATAAGCTTGGGGCCAAGGTGCCGAAGCCGCATGGCGCCGGGCTTTCAGCCGATTGGTTGCCCTTTGAGCAACCGCAAAAGGAAAAGGCCGCCCGAGGGCGGCCTTTTCTTTTTCAGCTACAGCAGGATCAGACCAGCAGGTCGCCCACGTGCAGCACCTTCATGGTGTTGGTGCCGCCCTGGGCGGTGTAGCTGTCGCCCTTGGTCAGGATCACCCAGTCACCCTTGGTCACCACGCCACGCTGCAGCAGCGCGTCGACGGCTTCCTGGCTGACACGTTCTGGCGGCAGGGCGGCCGGGTCGAACGGGATGGTCTCCACGCCACGGAACAGCGCCACGCGGGCCTGGGTTTCGCGGTGCGGGGAGTAGGCGAAGATCGGTACCGAGGAGCGGATGCGCGACATGATCAGCGGGGTGTAACCGCTTTCGGTCAGGCAGATGATCGCCTTGATGCCCGGGAAGTGGTTGGCGGTGTACATGGCCGCCAGGGCGATGCTCTCGTCGCAGCGCTCGAAGGTCTGGCCCAGGCGGTGGCTGGACTTCTTGGTGGTCGGGTGCTTCTCGGCGCCGGCGCAGATGCGCGCCATGGCCTTGACCGCTTCCACCGGGTATTCGCCAGCGGCGGATTCGGCCGAGAGCATCACGGCGTCGGTGTAGTCGAGCACGGCGTTGGCCACGTCGGAGACTTCCGCGCGGGTCGGCATCGGGTTCTGGATCATCGACTCCATCATCTGGGTCGCGGTGATCACCGCCTTGTTGTAGCGGCGCGCGTGCAGAATGATCTTCTTCTGGATGCCCACCAGCTCGGCGTCGCCGATTTCCACGCCGAGGTCACCACGGGCAACCATCACGGCGTCGCTGGCGCGGATCAGGCCGTCCAGGGCTTCGTCGTCGGCCACGGCTTCGGCGCGTTCGATCTTGGCCACCAGCCAGGCGGTGCCGCCGGCTTCGGTGAGCAGGCTGCGGGCGTATTCCATGTCCTTGGCGTCACGCGGGAAGGACACGGCGACGTAGTCCAGGTCCATGCTCGCGGCCAGCTTGATATCGGCCTTGTCCTTCTCGGTCAGGGCCGGCGCGGTGAGGCCGCCGCCACGGCGGTTGATGCCCTTGTGGTCGGACAGCGGGCCGCCGATCAGCACTTCGCAGACCAGTTCGTCCGCCTTCACTTCCTTGACCGCCATGACCACGCGGCCGTCGTCCAGCAGCAGTTCGTCACCGATGCCGCAGTCCTTGACCAGGTCCGGGTAGTCGATGCCCACGACCTGCTGGTTGCCTTCGGTACGCGGGTGGCTGGTGGAGAAGCGGAAGGTGTCGCCGACGGCCAGTTCGATGCGCTTGTTGGCAAACTTGGCGATACGGATCTTGGGACCCTGCAGGTCGCCCAGCAGCGCCACGAAGCGACCGTGCTTGGCGGCGATGTCGCGCACCAGCTGGGCGCGCGCGCGGTGTTCGTCGGGAGTGCCGTGGGAGAAGTTCAGACGGGCGACGTCGATCCCGGCGAGGATCAGCTGTTCCAGGACTTCGGGGGAATTGCTGGCTGGGCCGAGGGTGGCGACGATCTTGGTGCGGCGAAGGGACATGCGGGACTCCTAGGGGAAAGCAGCGGTCAGGCCGCCGCCGGAGCAGGTCCGGAGCGGCCAGGGCGCCATCTTACTCTCTTCAGGTGACTCTTTCAGGTAGCTCTCTCAGGTGCGGGGCCGGATCACCAGCAGATCACATTCGACTTCCTCGAAGACCCGCTCGGCGGTCTGGCCGATCAGCGCGTTGTCGAGCTGCCCACGGGCGACGGCGCCCATCAGCAGCAGGTCGATGGCGTGGTCCTTTACGTAGGCCGGGATCACTTCCTCGGCGAAGCCCTGGCCCAGCAACGTGCGCTGGCGATCGATCTGCGGGTAGTGCGCGAGCAGGGCGTCGAAGGCTTCGCGGTGGTGGGCTTCGGTGCGCAGCACGTAGTTATCGTAGTCGGCCAGCAGCTCGGCGTTGAACGCCAGGGTGCGGGGCACGGCCATGTAAGCGTGCAGGTAGTGGGCGTCGAGCTGCAGGCGCTGCTCCAGTTCGCGGGCTACCGTGATCAGCCGATGATCCAGCGTGGCCGGGGTATCGCCGGCGTGCAGCGGGTCGACGGCGGCGCACAGGTTCTTCCCCGACCATTCGCCGTGCTGCACCAGCCACAGCGGCTGCGGGCAATGGCGGATCAGCTGCCAGTCGTTGTTGGTGAGGAACAGGCGCTTGAGCAGGTTGTGGTGATGCGCGGACTTGAGTACCAGATCGGGCGTGGTCTGCTCGCAGTGGAGAACCACCTGGTGGTGCAGGGACTTGCCCCAGCGCACCTGGCAGTGCACGTCGAGACCTGCCTCGCGCAGTGGCGCGGCCAGTTGCTGCAACCAGGCCAGGCGTTCGTCCAGCAGGTTGCGCTGGGCGGCATCGAGGTCACCGCGGTCCAGCAACAGGGCGTTGTCCAGCGCCGGGTTGTACTCGCAGGCCAGCAGTTCCAGGCGTGCGCCGCAGCGCTGGGCGATCCAGCGGGCGCGGGTGAGGGCAGGCTGATCCGTGCGGGTCGGGTCGATGATGACGAGCAGGTGCTGCAGCTTCATGGCGGAGTCCTCGCTTGCTCTGCGCTTATTGCAGAGCAAGCGTAGACACTGCCGCCCGCCGCGCGTCTTGACGTGGCTCAGCGGTGCACGGGCTTTGCCGTCAGCTGCGGGGCGAGGTCTGGTTCAGCGCGCGGTCCAGATGCCGGGCGCCCTTGTCGGCCAGTTCGCCGCTGGGGAATTCGGCGAGCTGGCGGCGCAGGTAGACGATGGCCTTCTCGCGGTCCGGGTGCGGGTTGTCCGGCGCCATGTACATCAGTCCCAACTGGTACAGCGCCTTCTCGCGGATGTCCGCCGGGATGGCCGGATCATTGGCGCCCAGCAGGTAGAGTTGAGCGGCTTCGTCGACGCGGCCCTTGAGCACGGCACGGCGCGACAGCAGGGTCATGTCCGGGTCGAGGGTCGGCTTGTTCAGGTCGAGGTTGTACTGCGGCTGCCAGTCGGCCAGCAATTGCTTGGCGGTCTTCTGCACCGGGTCCTTGGCCCGCTGGCGGATGATCAGCTCGCGGGCATCGGCATGTTCGGCAGCCTTGGTGCCGGGGAATTCGTGATCGATGCGCTGGAAGTAATCCATGGCTTTCTGATCGTCGCGCTGGTCGTTGTAGCGGCTCATGTAGATCAGGCCGATCTGGTACAGCGCGATGGCGCGCACCTCGGGGCCGTAGCGGGTGTTGTCGTAGCCGGTGAGGTAGAGCTGCTCGGCTTCGCTGCTCTTGCCGTCGCGGATGGCCTGGGCGCTGTAGGTGAGGAGGTCGCCTTCCTCTTCCACGGCGGCGGTCATGCGCTTGTTCTTGAGCTGCTTGTATTCGGCCACTTCGCCGGTGGTGATCTGGGCAACGAACAACGGCGTGGTCGGGGCACAGGCGGCGAGCCAGGGCAGCAGCACGGCGAACGGGAGGGCAATTGAAATCGGGTGTGCGAAACGCATGGCAGATCCTTTGCGCTGAGGCGAAGTCCACGTGAGTCTAGTGGCGGGCTACAGTACGGCCAAGACGGGCCGATACACTTCCCAACGGAGGATATGCCCATGCGAACCCTTTTCCTCGCGCTGCTGGCGCTGAGTGTTACCGGCTGCACCAGCTGGTCGATGAACTATCACCTGAACAATGCCTACCGCGCGTACAAGAGTGGTGACTGCCAGCGCGTGCAGCTGGAACTGTCGGAGACCGAGCGCAAGGCGCGCGCGCGGCCGTGGATCCAGCCGGAAATCTCCATGCTGCGCGGCCAGTGCCTGGAGCGTGAGAAGTTCTACGTCGATGCGGCGCAGACCTACCAGTTCATCGTCGCCCGTTACCCCACCAGTGAGTATGCTTACCGGGCCAAGGCGCGACTGGAAACGCTGCGCTTGAATGGCCGTCTGCCCAACGATCTGCGCCTCGACACGCCCACGCCCTGACCGGCGGTCGCGGGCCGACTTGAGTGCAGCCCATAGCTGGCTAATCTCTTGAGTGCATCACGCAAGGAGGTACGAATGCGCGCCCTGTGGCTCTGCGCCTGGTGTTTCCCCCTGCTGGCTTCGGCGGATATCTACCGCTGGACCGACGCTCAGGGAAAGGTGCATTTCAGCGAAACCCCACCGCCAGGGGCGCAACGCGTCGAGGTCAAGCCGCAGGTCATCGAACGGGATGCGGCGACCCGCGAGCGGGAGGAACGCACCCGCCGTTTCTACGACGCGCGTCGAGATGAAAGCGCCGCCGCCCAGAACCAGGCGACGGAGCAGCAGGCCAAGCTGGACCAGCAGTGCGCGAGTTGGCGCCGTGACCTGGAGTCGCTCAGTCATGGCGGGCGGTACTTCACGCAGACCAGCAGTGGTGAACGGACTTACTACAGCGATGCACAGCTCGACGCCGCTCGTCAGGCGCTTAGCGCACGGCTGGCGGAAGGTTGTCGTTAGGACTGGCCCTGCCTGGGCGGCATCGTCATACTGGACGATATTTCATAGCGAAACGCCATTATGCGTCATCAACGACATATCGAGCGCCATCAGCTGCCCTACTACCTGAAGGTGTTCAACAGCATCACCGACAAACCGATGGGTTACCTGGGCAACGTGTCGCTGGATGGGCTGCTCCTGATCAGCCAGCTGCCGATGCTGGTGGGTGGCCGCTTCGAGATGCGCCTGAAGATCCCCGGACATGACGGCAAGCTGCAGCTGATCGAATTCGCCGCTACCTGCCAGTGGTGTCGCGAGGACGTCAATCCGGGCAACTACGATTCGGGCTTCAGCCTGACGGCGCCGCCGATGGAGTACGTCGAGCTGGTCGACGCGCTGCGCCGTTATTTCAGTTTTCGCCGGCAGGTGGAGTCGGTCTGAAGCGCAGGACGCGCTGACCGATCTGCACGGTGTGGGACGCCACGGAGTCGGCGTCCGGTTGTGGCGCACGGTTACAGCGCGCCAGCCTTCTTCCAGCCTAGATAACGGCTGATCAGTTCCGGCCCCAGCTGGCTTGGCCGCGTGTCGAGTACCGGCACGCCATGGGCCGCCAGCTTCTCGTGCAGCCCCGCGCGGGCGTTCAGGTAATCCACCGCGCCGCAGTAGCCCAGGGCTTGCTCGAAACTCTCCACCGGCGCCTGGCGCAGGCGGTCCAGTACTTCCTCGCGCAGGCTCGCGACCAGCACGCGGTGCTGGCGCCCGAGGCGTTTCACCGCGGCCACCAGTTCCTCGTCATCCTCGTCGCGCAGGTTGGTCACTATCACCACCAGCGCGCGCCGGCGCTGGCGCGTGAGTACGGCCTGCACGGCGGCGGGGAAGTCCGCTGGGCGCTGGCTGCTGCGCAGGTCGTAGACGCTGTTGAGCAGGGCGGTGAGCTGGGCGCTGCCCTTGGCCGGTGGCAGATGGCGCGGCTGGTCGCCGGCAAAGGTCATCAGGCCCACCGCGTCGCCCTGGCGTAGCGCGACGTAGGCCAGCAGCAGGCTGGCGTTGAGCGAATGGTCGAAGTGCGAAAGGTCGCCGTCGTGGCTGCGCATGCGCCGGCCACAGTCGAGCAGGAAGAGAATCTGCTGGTCGCGTTCGTCCTGGAACTCGCGGGCGATGGGCGTGCGTTTGCGCGCGGTGGCCTTCCAGTCGATCTGCCGCAGGGTGTCGCCATCGCGGAATTCGCGCAGCTGGTGGAAATCCAGGCCCAGCCCGCGGCGCTGTCCGGCGCGAACTCCGATGCGGTTGAGCCAGTGGTCCACGGCCATCAGCTCGGCGCCGTAGAGGCGGGCAAAGTCCGGGTAGACGCGGGTTTCGTCGTGCTGTTCCAGGTAGCGCCGGCCCTTCCACAGACGCAGCGGGCTGGACAGTTCGATCTCGCAGCGCTGGAAGACGAAATGCCCACGGGACAGCGGACGCACGCGGTAACCCAGTTCGGTCTGTTCGCCGGGGTGCAGCTCCACGGTCTGCGGCAGGTATTCGAAGTCCATGCCGGCGGGCAGGTGGTCGAACACCGTGATGCGTTGTGGCTGTGCGTAGCGATGATGAAATTGCAGGCGTACCTCGCTCCAGCGGCCCAGCGGCAGGTTGCCGCTCAGCTGGCGGCGCAGCTCGGGCGATGGCGTGCGGCGTAGCCAGAGGGCATCGGCCAGCGCCAGCAGGGCCAGCGCGCAGAGCGCACCCCACCAAAGACGACCGAGCAGCGCCGAGCCCGAGTCCAGAGCCTCGGCCGCGCCCAGGGCGACCGCGATCGCCAGCAGGACGCCGAGCAACGCGAGGAGCGCGCGCGATGGCTTCATACGCGCGGCGCCGGTACCTGGTCGAGCAGCTGTTGCAGCACCTGGTCGACCGACAGGCCTTCGATCTCCAGTTCCGGCGACAGGCGCACGCGATGGCGCAGCACGGCCAGGGCACTGCCCTTGACGTCGTCCGGAATCACGAAATCGCCGCTGCGCAGCAGGGCGCGGGCACGGGCGCAACGGACCAGGGCGATGGATGCGCGCGGCCCGGCGCCCAGCGCCAGGCCCGGCCAGTTGCGGGTGGTACGGGCGATGCGCACGGCGTAGTCGAGCACCTGGTCGTCGATGGGCAGGTCGGCGGCGATCTTCTGCAGGGCCAGCACGTCCTTGTCCTTGAGCAGGGCGCGCATCGGTGCCACGTCGAGCATGTCGCTGCGCGCGGAACGGGTGACCTGGCGCACCAGGGTCTGCTCCTCGGCTTCCAGCGGATAGTCGATGCGCAGCTTGAGCATGAAGCGGTCGAGCTCGGCTTCCGGCAGCGGGTAGGTGCCTTCCTGCTCGATGGGGTTCTGCGTCGCCAGCACCATGAACGGCTGCGGCACGGCCAGGGCGCGGCCCTCGAGGGTGACCTGGCGTTCCTGCATCACTTCCAGCAGCGCGGCCTGGGTCTTGGCCGGGGCGCGGTTGATCTCGTCCGCCAGCAGCAGGTGGGTAAACACCGGGCCCTTGCGCAGCTTGAACTGCTCGGTGGCCAGGTCGTACACGGCGTGGCCGGTGACGTCGCTGGGCATCAGGTCGGGAGTGAACTGGATGCGCGCGAAGCCGCCGTCGAAGCAGCGGGCGAGGGCGCGCACCAGCAGGGTCTTGCCCAGGCCGGGGACGCCTTCGATGAGCACGTGGCCACCGGCGAGCAGGGCGGTGAGTACGTCGTCGATCACCTCCTGCTGGCCGATCAGGGCCTTCTGCAGTTCGTGGCGCAGCGCCTGGGCCAGCTGGCTGGCGCGCTGGCGCTGGGCGCCCGGGTTGGGGGCGGTGCCGGCGGTGGTGCCGGGCTGTTCGGGCGTCTGTTCGCTCATAGGGCATTCCTGAGGCTTTGCAGGTGCGCGACCTGGCGGGTGAATTCGGCGACGGCCATGCGCTTTGGCGGATAGGGGCGCATGGCCTGGCTGATGGCGCTGACCGACATGCGCGTCATGCGGCCCAGAGCTTGCCATTGTTCGGCGACCGGCAGGCGGTCGACGCCGGGCTGGCGCTGCCGCGCCCGGCGCATCACGTCACGTTGCAGGCCCTGCAGCAGGGCGAGCTGGCCACGCTGGCGGAGGATGAAATCGGCGCCGGCGCGCAGGTGTTCTTCCAGTTGCCGGCGGCTGCGATCCGGGTTGGGCTGCAGCGGGCCCTGACGCAGGCCGTTGCGCCAGAGCACCAGGACCAGCAGCAGGACGGCGGCCAGCAGTGCCTGCGGGAAGTAGCGCATCAGCAGGGTCATCAGGCTGGTGCCGTCGGCGCGGTAGACCAGCGTGACGGCGCTGTCCTGGGTCAGGTACCAGAGCAGCCAGGCGTTGTCGTAGGCGTCGAGTTCGCCGTTCTGCCAGATCCAGTTGTCGGTGAGCACGGTGATCAGCCCCTGGCCCTGCTGCAGTTGCAGCAGGTGGGTGGAGTCGGCGCTGTTGGCCCAGGCGTAGGCGAGGTTCTTCGAGTCGAACAGGTGGTAGTCGGTGTCGAAGTCGAAGTAGGCCGGGGCCTTCTCGTTCTCCAGGTAGAGCTTGGTCAGGTTCGGGTAAGGGTCCGTTTCCGTCGCCTCGTTGTCGTGGGCGCTGGAGGCCTGGTCCGGATGTTCTTCTTCCACTTCCGGCTTGGCGGCTTCGTCCTGCTTCTGGCTTTCGGACGCCTCTGCGGACTTCTCGTCGGTCGGAGCGGATTTCTCCTCCTCCTTGTCCTTCAGGTCGGAGGTGAGGAATTGTTGCACGCCCAGCTGATCCAGCAGCGCGTCGCCGCTCTTGCCTTCATCTTCGTCCCACAGGCTTTCGGCGGTGACGATGAGGTGGCCGCCGCGATTGGCCCAGTCGAGCAGCCGCGCGTTCTGCGTCGGCGTGACGTTCTCGCGGGTGCCCAGCAGGATCAGGGTCTGGCCTTTGCTCGGCAACTGGTCCAGAACTTCCATGCCGCGCGCGGTGGTGACGTGGATGCCGCGACCGCGCAGGTACATTTCGGCGGCGAGATAGGGGTTGGCGCGGGCCTCGGGAGAGGCGCCGTGCTCGATGGTCTCGGTGTAGGGCTCGAGGTTGCGGTACAGGTAGTAGCCGATGCCGCCGAGCACGAGCAGGACGAGCAGCACCAGCAGGGCGAGGTTGCCGCGCTTCATGCCCGCACCTCGCTGCCGAACAGGTGGCGCCATTCGCCGCACAGCTGCTGCTTGAGTTCAGCCTGTGGTGCGCGGTGACCGTAGGCGAGCGCCTGCCACTGCTGGGTCAAGCTGCGGGCAAAGTTGTCCAGCGGCGGGTCGTTGAGGTCAGCCACGCGGACCAGGACTTCGCCTTCGGTGGTCGACTCGCGCAGCGGCACGCGGAAGTCGTGCAGCAGGCGGCTGAGCAGCGCGCGGTAGAGCAGGCCGAGCGCGGCGCGGGGCTGTTCGTCCCACAGGCGTTCGGCTTCGCTGGCGACGTCGCTGGGCAGGGTTTCCGGCGCGAGGTCCAGCCCGAACAGCACGCTGGGCGCTTCGCGGCGCGGCTTCTGCGGCAGGCCGATGCGCCCGACGAACAGCCGCAGCCATTCGCGGTAGCGCCAGATGACCAGGGCGACGACGGTGAACAGAATGCCCCAGAGCAGCACTTCGATGCCTTGCGCGGCGAACTTGAAGGCCTTCCAGTTACCCAGCGCCTCGAAGAAGCTCTTCAGCCGCTTGGCCTCGTCCGGATCGGTGGGCTTCGGGTCTTTCTTGTCTTCGTGCAGGCGCCAGCTGGTGATCTTCTCGTTGTTCTTGAAGGGCGGCGCGGTGAGGATCTTTTCCGCAGCGCCGCGCGAATCTTCGCTGTTGAGTTTCTGCTGGGTCAGCCGCGCACCCTGCGGGCCGTCGGGATTCTGGTCGGGCAGCGGGCAACTCTGGCTGGCCTTGCTGCCGGTCTCCGAACCGGCAGCCAGCGCGTCGTGGGCCGGCAGCAGGGCGAAGGCGCCGGCGACGACCAGCAGCAGGGCGTAGGCGCTGCCGATCAGGCGCTGGCGCAGACGGCGGAACACCAGTTCGATGTCCCAGGCCTCCAGCTCGGTGCGGCGATTGAGGTAGAGGGTGAAGCCGCAGGCGACGTACACCGGTTCCCAGACGATCAGCAGCAGCGCGTAGATCAGGTTGCTGACATGTTCCAGCCACGCCCAGTCGCCTTGCGCCACGCTGATCAGCGACTGCCATTTCCAGTCGTCCACCCACTGCTGCGGCAGCATCAGGTACATCAGTGCGGAAAGGCCCAGCCACAGCGCCAGTTCGAAATGCATGCCGACAATGGTCAGCCAGGTGGCGCCGCCGGCATTGCGCTGGCCGAGCACGACCAGACGCTGGCTGCGCGCCTGGCCCTTGAGGCCTTCGAGTTGCAGCACCGGCAGGTCGAAGCTGCGCGTCGGGCTCAGCCGGCGCCAGAGCAGGCTGGGCAGCAGTTGCGACTTGAGCAGGCCGGGGAAGGCCCGCAGCGCTTCCTTGAGCGTCGGCGTATCGCCGAACAGCGAGCGCGACAGGATGTACAACGGCAGGCGCTCGAAGGCGGGCTTGAGCCACCAGAAGATCAGCACTGCCCAGCTGGAGTAGTTCCACAGCAGCACGGAAAGCAGCACGAACACCGGCAGGGTGACGATCGCCCAGCTGGCCATCAGCAGGCCAGCGTGACGGCGCGCCAGCAGGATGCCGAGGTCCAGCGCCTCCCAGGCGCTGCGCGGACGGATGGCGACGCTGGCGTCAGTCAGGCGCATGGCGACCCCGTCCGGCCAGGAGGAAATAGCTGCCCACCAGCAGCCACAGGCAAGCGCCGACGATGTACTTCACGGTCGCCGAGAAGTGCGTGACGGAGGACCAGTAGCCCTCGACGAACGCGGCGATCAGCAACATCAGGATCACTCCGCCGATCAGTTGCACGGCGCGGGCGGCGGCCTGGCGCAAGGCTTCAAGGCGGCTCAGGCGGCCGGGAGACAGCAGCGCCCAGCCTAGCTTGAGGCCGGCGGCACCGGCGAAGGTGATCGCAGTCAGTTCGAAGGCTCCGTGGCCGATGACGAAGGACCAGAAGGTCTCGATGTAGCCGATCTGGGTCAGGTGGCCGGCTACCGTGCCGATCACCACGCCGTTGAACAGCAGGAAGAACAGGGTGCCGACGCAGAAGAGCAGGCCACTGGCGAAGGTCTGAAAGGCGATGCCGATGTTGTTCATGATGTAGTGGCCGAACATCTTCCAGTCATCGCCGGCGTCGCGCGTGCTCATCGGCCCAAGGCGCGTGGTGTCCGGCGAGTACATCGACTCCATCTCGGACACCCGCTCCGGTGCCATGACGCTGTAGACCAGGTCGGGGAAGTGATAGACCAGCACACCCATCAGCAACAGGCTGCCGTAGAACAGCAGGCTGGCGATGGCGATGCTCCGCCATTCTTCACGCACCAGACGAGGGAAGCCGGCGACCAGGAAGCCGAGGATGCGTGCGCCCAGGTGGCTGCGGTGGCGGTAGAACTGCTGGTGCCCGCGCATGGCGAGCTGCTGCAACTGGTCGATCAGGTGGCTGCTGTAGCCGCGCTCCTGGGCGAGAGCGAGCTGCTGGCAGATGCGTCGGTAGTCGGTGGCGAATTCCTCGGGCTTCTCGCTCGATTCCTGGCGCTTGCCGGTTTCCAGTTGCTCAAGGCGCTTGGCGAAGCGCTTCCAGCTGCCCTGGTGGCGTTGTTCGAAGAAGGCCTGCTTCATGGGTGGCCCGTCCCGTTGCCCAGCAGGCCGCTGGCAATGCGGTTCAGGCGTGCTTCCGCCTGCTCGGGCGCAATGCCCAGCGGTTGCGCGAGGATGGCGGCCAGCTCTTCGCGGCGCGCCGCCGAAAGCTGTGTGCCACGTTCGGCGAAGCTCATCAGGGCGCGTTGCTCTTCCAGGTTCAGGGGCCAGGGTGCAAGTTCGGGCGTGGTCTGCGGCACCTGCGGGCGGCTCGGCGGCGGATCACGGTAGATCACCAGGGTGCCGGCGGCGAGGTCGCCCAGGCGCTTGAATGCGGAGTTGGACAGGCAGCTGAGCAGCCCGAGCGTGTAGGCGAACGGCAGGATGTCGGCGAAGCGCAGCAGATTGCGCAGCAGCGAGGCGGACCAGCCGATCGGTGTGCCGTCGTCATGCACTACGCGCAGGCCCATCATCTGTTTGCCGGGCGAGCGGCCCTGGTTCAGCACTTCGAAGAGCACCATGTACCACCAGGTCATGATGAAGGTGAGGATCAGTCCCAGCCCGGTGCCCAGTTCGCCGAGGAAGGCCAGTAGCATGAACAGCGCGACCATCAGCAGGACGCGGATGCCCAGGTCGATCAGGTAGGCGAGGGCGCGGGGGACGACACCGGCGGGACGCAGCAGCAGGTCGATGCCTTCCGGGGTCTCCACGTGGTAGCGGGTATCCAGGACGGGCGCGTGGGGAGACGCGTTGGAGGAAGGGGCTGCTGGGCTCAAGGGAAACCGCTGTCGATGATGTAGGTGCCAGATGCTAGCCAGCGCGGTGCGGCGAGGCAACCGCGCTGGCAGGCTCAGGCCGATTTGATCACTTGGCCGGCGGCAGTACGCCGAAGATGGTGCGGTAGAGCACGCCGATGGCGACGATCAGCCACGGCAGCACCCAGATCAGCGCGATGCCGAGGGTCAGGGTGCTGAGCATGAACAGCAGGCCGAACACCAGCAGCAGGCCGAAGACCTTGAACCAGTGCTGGGTAATGGCCTTGCGCGAGACTTCCATCGCCGCCCAGGGCGACAGGCCGCGCTCGACCACCAGCGGGATGGCGAGCATGTAGGCGATGCTCAGGTAGATACCCGGCAGCACGAAGAGGAAGTAGCCGATGAAGATCATGATGGTGCTCAGCAGCACGCAGACCACCACCTGGAAGGTGCGGCCGAAGTGGCTGAAGACTTCGTTGAAGCGCAGCGGCTGATCGGCCGCGCGACGGATGCCGAGCATGTTCACGCCGGCCAGCAGCGGGTAGCAGACGGCGGTGGCGATGAAACTCAGGACGATGGAGCCGATGAAGAACGCGACCAGCGCGCCGACCGCCATGCCGCCGGCGGCTTCGCTGTCGCCGAGCAGGCCCATGCCGGCGATCCCGGCAACGCCGACCACGGTGAGGAACAGGCTGAGCACGTTGACCAGGGCGAAGATCGCCGCATAGAAGACCACGAAGCCGCCGATGATCAGGCCCTTGGCGCCCTTGGTGCGGCGCCAGGATTCGCCCAGCAGGTCGCCAATGCCGAAGTTGTAGCCGCGGGTCAGGGCCTCGACGATGGAGGGTACCGCGCCCTGGGCGGCGCCGGGTTCGAGGTTGCTCAGCGGAGCGCTGTAGGGATTTTGTGCAGCGATGTCTTGCATGAGGAAAGTCCTTTCCAGTGGGTGTGTCCTTGCGACGCCCATCATAAAGGCGGGGGCTGGCTAGGTGCCAGTCAGGCGTTTTGGAAGTGTGGTCGGCCGCACTGTTAGACTGCGACGCACTCGCTTGCAGGCAAGGAAAAACGATGAACGCCAGCATCTTCTGGTACGACTACGAAACCACCGGTATCGACCCGCGCCGCGACCGCCCGTTGCAGGTGGCTGGCATCCGCACGGACGAGGACCTCAACGAGATTGGCGAATCGCTGAACCTCTATTGCCGGCCCAGCGACGACATCCTCCCGCACCCGGCCGCCTGCCTGGTCACCGGCATCACGCCGGATCGGCTGGAAGAGCGCGGTCTGGGCGAGGCCGAATTCATTACCCGCCTGCACGCCGAGCTGGCGCAGCCGGGTACCTGCGTGGCGGGCTACAACAGCCTGCGCTTCGACGATGAGGTGACGCGCTACAGCCTGTACCGCAACTTCTTCGATCCTTACGCCCGTGAGTGGCAGGGCGGCAACAGCCGTTGGGACCTGATCGACATGGTGCGGACCGCCTACGCCCTGCGCCCCGAAGGCATCGTCTGGCCAGAGCAGGACGGCGTCGTCAGCCTCAAGCTGGAGCGCCTCACCGCGGCCAACGGCATCGATCACGGGCAGGCGCACGACGCGCTGTCCGACGTGCGCGCCACCATCGCCCTGGCGCGGCTGGTGCGTGACCGCCAGCCCAAGCTCTACGACTATCTCTATCGCCTGCGCGGCAAGCAGGGCGTGCTGGACCAGGTGCGCGTACTGCAGCCGATGGTGCATATCTCCGGCATGTTCTCCGGGGCGCGGCATTACCTGTCCGTGGTGCTGCCGCTGGGCTGGCATCCGCGCAACCGCAACGCATTGATCGTCTGCGACCTGGCTGCCGATGTTTCGCCCTTGCTGGAGCTGGATGCGGAAACCCTGCGCAAGCGCCTCTACACGCGTCGTGACGAGCTGGCCGAGGGCGAACTGCCGGTGCCGCTGAAGCTGCTGCACATCAACAAATGCCCGGTGGTGGCGCCGCTGTCCGTATTGCGCCCGCAGGATCGTGAGCGCATCGGCCTGGACCTCGAGGCTTGTCTCGCGGCGGGGCGGACGCTGACGGATGCGAAGGCAATCTGGCAGGACAAACTCGCGCCCTTGTATGCCGAGGAAAGTTTCGCCGGCAGTGAAGATCCCGAGCAGCAGTTGTATGACGGATTTATCGGCGACCGTGATCGCCGATTGTGCGAGCAGGTGCGCCAGGCCGACCCTGCGCGGTTGGCGAAAGAACAATGGCCGTTCGATGATGCGCGACTTCCCGAACTGCTCTTCCGTTATCGCGCGCGCAATTTCCCGGAAACTTTGAGTGCCACGGAACAGCAACAATGGCAGGACTTCTGCCGTGCACGCCTGAGTCAGGCCGAGTGGGGCGCGCCGAATACTCTGGATAACTTTGCCGCGGCGATGAGCGAGCAACTGGTCAATGCCACGCCGGCTGGCCGTCTGGTGCTGCAAGAGTGGGACAAGTATGCGCAGGTGCTGCGCGCGCGCTATAGCCTGTAGCGCCGCGCACTTTTCTGCGGGTAATAAAAAACGCCAGCGCAAGGCTGGCGTTTTTCATGTCGGAAAGGCTTAGCCCAGCAGTGTGGCCCAGCCTTCTACGGCCTCGGCGCCCCACTTGGCTTTCCATTCCTTGAGGGTCTTGTGGTTGCCGCCCTTGGTTTCGATCACTTCACCGTTGTGCGGGTTCTTGTACTGCTTGACCTTGCGAGCACGCTTGCTCACGGTGGCTTTTGCGGCACGCGGCGATTTGCTCAGCTTCGCGTCCGGATCGAGCAGGGCAATGACATCACGCAGGGACTTGCCGTAGCTGGCCATGAGCGCGCGAAGTTTCTCTTCGAACTCAAGCTCTTTCTTCAGCTTGTCGTCCTGCTCCAGGGATTTCAGGCGCTCCTGAAGTTCCTTGATGGCTTCTTCGGTAGCGCGGTACTCGTTGATTAGCGACATGTTGGGTACCTTGTTCTGGGTCCAGCGGTGGCGGAAAGTTTGTAGCAGACATAATAGTCAGCGAAGTTGTTCAAGTAAATGCTTGGGAAAAGTTTTGTCGGTAATTGTCGACTTGTTTAACTAGTTCATTCGCCGGTAATTAATCGCAGCACTCGCAATGCATCGAACTGGCTCTCGTCGGCGCATCGTGGCAATGGCTGATCTTTTCCCCTCGAGCCGCTAGAATGGCGGCCTTCGCGATGTATCTGGAGTACACCCATGCGCACTTTCCGACTGGTGATCGCCTGCCCCGACGGGGTCGGCATCGTCGCCAAGGTGAGTAATTTCCTGGCCACTTACAACGGCTGGATCACCGAGGCCAGTCACCATTCCGACAACGACAACGGCTGGTTCTTCATGCGGCATGAGATTCGTGCCGACTCCCTGCCGTTCGATATCGACGGTTTCCGCCAGGCCTTCGCCCCGATTGCCCGCGAGTTCTCCATGGAGTGGCGCATCACCGACTCCTCGGTGAAGAAACGCGTCGTGCTGATGGCCAGCCGCGAATCGCACTGCCTGGCCGACCTGCTGCACCGCTGGCACAGCGGCGAGCTGGATTGCGAGATTCCCTGCGTGATCGCCAACCACGATGACCTGCGCAGCATGGTGGAGTGGCACGGCATTCCGTACTTCCACGTCCCGGTGGACCCGAAGAACAAGCAGCCGGCCTTCGAACAGGTGTCGCGCCTGATCGACGAGCACCAGGCCGACAACGTGGTGCTGGCGCGCTACATGCAGATCCTGCCGCCGGACCTGTGCCAGAAGTACCGCCACCAGGTGATCAACATCCACCACAGCTTCCTGCCGTCTTTCGTTGGTGCCAAGCCGTACCACCAGGCGTCGCTGCGTGGCGTGAAGCTGATCGGTGCGACCTGCCACTACGTGACCGAGGAACTGGACGCCGGCCCGATCATCGAGCAGGACGTGG
Source organism: Pseudomonas sp. PDM22 (assembly GCF_014851965.1). Taxonomy (NCBI): domain Bacteria; kingdom Pseudomonadati; phylum Pseudomonadota; class Gammaproteobacteria; order Pseudomonadales; family Pseudomonadaceae; genus Pseudomonas; species Pseudomonas sp. PDM22. Next base: position 1,031,058 of record NZ_JACVAR010000001.1, on the reverse strand, counting down.
TGCGCATCAGCCACCGCGACAACATCGAAGACCTGGTGCGCCTGGGCAAGGACGTGGAGAAGCTGGTGCTGGCCCGCGGCCTGCGCTACCACCTCGAAGACCGCGTGCTGGTGCACGACAACAAGACCGTGGTATTCGACTGATCCACCCGGTTTCGTTCTAGACTGGGTACTCCGCACGCTCCCGCCGTCGCCTGACGGCGGGCGCTGCGCTCAACGGAGATGGTCAGCATGAGTGACCCGAAGAACCCAGGCACCGCCACCCCGCCGCCCACCCTGGGCGAAGGCTGTACCAGCCGCTACGATCCCGAAGCCTTGAGCGACGAGGACGGCACCGAGTTTCCCGGCGCCGCTGAACTCTGGGATTCACTCAAACCCAAGGCACCGTCCGAAGACGACAAGCCTTCCGGCGACTGATCCTCAGGCGCTTTCCCGCAGCCCCATCAGCTTGCGCAACAACGGCCGGCCCGCCATCAGGGCGAATACCGGTGCGCCCATCACCAGGTAGAAGTAGTAGGTCACCACGCGCCAGATCAGGATGGCCGCGGCCGCCGTGGATTTGCCCACCAGCGGGGCGAGCAGTGCGGCGCTGGTCAGCTCCGTGCCTCCTGCGCCACCCGGCAGCAGCGTGGCGAGACCCGCGGCCAGCGACAGCAGCTGGATCAGGAAGGCCCAGGCCCAGTGCAGGTCCACGCCCAGCGCCTTGAGGGTGATGTAGAGCACCGAGAAGCGCAGCACCCAGTGGCAGCAGGTGAAGAAGAAGATCAGCAGCAGCCGGCGCTTGGGCTGGCGCAGGCAGCTCACCAGGGTGTCGCGGAAGTGCAGGCATTTGCGCGCCCAGTGCAGGCGTGTGCGCGGTTTCATCCCCAGGCGTTCGAACAGCCGGCCGTTGGCCCTGATCACCCGGCGCTGGAAGCGCGCGAGCAGTACCACGCCGAAGAAGATCCCGCCCAGCAGCACACCGCTGGTGATCAGCGACGTCTCCAGGTTCGGACTGACGCTGTGCGACAGTGCCCACACCAGCACCGCCGCGAGTGCGCAGAGGAAGAACAGCAGGTCGCTCAACTGGTCCACGGCGAAGATCGCGCTGCTGTGCGCCGGGCGCATGCCGTGGCGGGCGAGCAGGGCCATCAGGGTGAGCGGGCCGCCGGTGCCGCCGGGGGTGGCGTAGAAGGCGAACTCCGAGGCCATGATGATGCCCACCGAGCGCACCTTGCCGATCTCGCCGGCGCGGCCATTGAGCAGCACCCGCAGCTTCTGCGCGTTGATCAGCCAGCACAGGCAGATCATGCCGAACATGATCAGCAACTGGTCGAGGGGGAAGGCCAGGACATGCTCGAGCATCTCCCGGCCGCCGATGGCGAGGGGGATCAGCGAGGCGCCGATCAGGCCGAGCAGCAGCCACGCGGCACGGCTCACGGGCGCACCTGCGACGGGGAAAACGGGACGAGCGAGGCGAAGCGGATGGGCAGTGCCTCCTGTCGGAATCGAACTGTCATGCTGAATGGACCGTGTTCGGCATGTGGCGTTCGCCCAACTTTACGTGGGCTTCGGCGCCGCCTTCCGGCGGCGCCGCTGCCTCACTCGGCGGGCTTGTCAGCGGAGGAGTCGCCGGCGCCTTGTTCCAGCGCCTTGTTCTCCCAGCCTTCTTCGCCGGGCAGGATCAGGTTGAGCAAAATGGCGACGATCGCGCACAGGGCGATGCCCTTCAGGCCGAAGTCGTCCGGGCCGGTGCCGGTGCCGATCAGCACGCCGCCGATGCCGAACACCAGGGTGACCGAGACGATGCACAGGTTGCGCGCCTGGGACAGGTCCACCTTGTGGCGGATCAGGGTGTTCATGCCCACCGAGGCGATGGTGCCGAACAGCAGGCAGAGGATGCCGCCCATCACCGGGACCGGGATGCTCTGCAGGATGGCGCCGAACTTGCCGACGAAGGCCAGGCTGATGGCGAACACCGCCGCCCAGGTCATGATCTTTGGGTTGTAGTTCTTGGTCAGCATCACCGCGCCGGTGACTTCGGCATAGGTGGTGTTTGGCGGGCCGCCGAACAGGCCGGCGGCGGAGGTGGCGATGCCGTCGCCCAGCAGGGTGCGGTGCAGGCCTGGGGTCTTCAGGTAGTTCTTGCCGGTCACGCCGCCCACCGCGATGACGCCGCCGATGTGCTCGATGGCCGGGGCCAGCGCCACCGGAACGATGAACAGGATGGCCTGCCAGTTGAATTCCGGCGCAGTGAACTTCGGCAGCTCCAGCCAGGGCGCAGCGACGATCTTCGCCACGTCGACCACGCCGAAGGCGAAGGACAGGCCGTAGCCCACCAGCACGCCGGCGATGATCGGTACCAGGCGCAGCATGCCCTTGCCGAACACGGCGACGATCAGGGTGGTCAGCAGCGCCGGCATGGAGATGAACATGGCGGTCTTGTAGGGGATCAGCTCGGTGCCGTCACCGGACTTGCCCATCGCCATGTTGGCGGCGATCGGCGCCATGGCCAGGCCGATGGAGATGATCACCGGGCCGATGACCACCGGCGGCAGCAGGCGGTCGATGAAGCCGGTGCCCTTGACCTTCACCGCCAGGCCCAGGAAGGTGTAGACGAAGCCCGCCGCCACCACGCCGCCCATGGTCGCCGCCAGGCCGAACTGGCCCTTGGCGAGGATGATCGGGGTGATGAAGGCGAAGCTCGAGGCCAGGAACACCGGCACCTGGCGGCCGGTGACGATCTGGAACATCAGGGTGCCGAAGCCGGCGGTGAACAGCGCGACGTTCGGGTCCAGGCCGGTGATCAGCGGCATCAGTACCAGCGCGCCGAAGGCCACGAAGAGCATCTGTGCGCCAGAAATGATCTGGCGCCACAGCGGTTCGTTGAATTCATCGGCCATCTATCAGGTTTCCTTCTGCTTGGTGCCGAAGATCTTGTCACCGGCGTCGCCCAGGCCCGGCATGATGTACCCGTTCTCGTTCAGGCACTGGTCGATGGAAGCGGTCAGGATGAGCACGTCCGGATGCGCATCGTTGACTGCCTTGATCCCTTCGGGAGCGGCCACCAGCACCATGGCGCGGATGTCCTTGCTGCCGGCTTTCTTGAGCAGGTCGATGGTGGCGACCATCGAGCCGCCGGTGGCCAGCATCGGGTCGATGATCAGCGAGCGGCGCTCAGCGATGTCCGGCGCGAGCTTTTCCAGGTAGGTGTGCGCTTCGAGGGTTTCCTCATTGCGCGCCACGCCCACGGCGCTGACCTTGGCACCCGGAATCAGGCTGAGCACGCCGTCGAGCATGCCGATGCCAGCGCGCAGGATCGGCACCACGGTGATCTTCTTGCCGGCGATCTTCTCGACCTGTACCGGGCCGGCCCAGCCTTCGATCTCGTAGTTTTCCAGGGGCAGGTCCTTGGTCGCCTCGTAGGTCAGCAGGGCGCCCACTTCCTGGGCCAGCTCGCGGAAATTCTTGGTACTGATATCGTGACGGCGCATCAGTCCGATCTTGTGGCGGATCAGGGGATGGCGGATCTCGAGGACGGGCATGGACGGGTTCTCCGGACGGGCTGGCAAAAAAATTGCGGTAGCGTAATGCATCCTAGCTACCTTGGGCCACGATTGTCGGCGACATTCGTCCGCTGACCCTTGCTCCGTGGCACGCCGATAGGTACCTTTGCGCACTTTTTCACGGGAGAACCCCCATGTCCGTCGATCTCGCGCACATCCGCCAAGTCATGGCCGAAGCCGACTGCCTGTACACCAACGCCGAGGTAGAGGCCGCCATCGCCCGTGTGGCCGAGGCCATCAACGGCTCGCTGGCCGACACCAACCCGGTGGTGTTCTGCGTGATGAACGGTGGCCTGATCTTCTCCGGCAAGCTGCTTCCGCTGCTGAATTTCCCGCTGGAAGCCTCCTACCTGCATGCGACCCGTTACCGCAACGAGACCACCGGCGGCGAGCTGTTCTGGAAGGCCAAGCCGGAAATCTCCTTCATCGACCGCGAAGTGCTGATCATCGACGACATCCTCGACGAAGGGCACACCCTCTCGGCGATCATGGACTTCTGCAAGCATGCCGGCGCCAAGCGCGTGCACACCGCCGTGCTGATCGACAAGGACCACGACCGCAAGGCCCGTCCGGACCTGAAGGCCGACTACGTGGGCCTGTCCTGCATCGACCGTTACATCTTCGGCTACGGCATGGACTACAAGGGTTACTGGCGCAACGCCGCCGGCATCTTCGCCGTCAAAGGCCTCTGACGATGGGCGGGCCGCGTTTTCTCGACAGTGCGCTGTTCGACGAGGTCGCGGCCCGTGCCGCCGCCAGCCCCCGGCGCCGGCAGAACCACAACTTCCATGAGCAGACCGAGCCCTGCCATCGCCTGCTCAATGCGCTGCAACCCGACAGCTACATCCCGCCGCATTGCCACCGTCACCCGGACAAGGCCGAAAGCCTGCTGGTCGTGAAAGGCGCGCTGGGCCTGCTGATCTTTTCCGATAACGGCGAGTTGCTGACCACCCGCGTGCTGCGTGCCGGTGGCGACTGCGTCGGTGTGGACCTGCCGCCGGGCACCTTCCACGCCATCGTGGCGCTGGAGCCGGACAGCATCATGTTCGAAGCCAAGGCCGGCCCCTTCGTGCCGCTGGGCGAGGACGAGCGCGGGCAATGGGCACCGCGCGAGGGTGGGGCGGGCGCTGCCGAGTACCTGGACTGGATGCGTTCGCAGTTCCCAGCCTGATTCGAGAGCGCGCCCGATGGGCGCGATTCGCGGGAATGGCCCGCGCCTACACATCGAATCCTGTCGATGCATGCATGGGCTGACTCGCATTTTTGGCGATGCATGGCACACCTATCCTGCGACCCTCACCAGACAACCGTCCGAGGTTCGCATGTCCCGTCTCCTTTATATCGATGGCCAATGGCAGCCCGCCGACAGCGGTGCCGTCCTGCGCCCGATCGCTCCCGCTACCCGTGAAGCGCTGCCGGAAGTCGCCTGCGCCGCTGTGTCCGACGTGGAGCGCGCCGTCGCTGCCGCCAAGCGCGCCTTCACTGACTGGAAGCTGACCAGCGCCGCCCAGCGCGCGGGCTACCTGCGCGCCTTCGCCGAACAGCTCGAAGCCCGCAGCGAAGCGCTGATCGCCCTGCAGATGCAGGCCAGCGGCAAGCCGCGCCTGGAAGCGGAAATCGATATCGGCGACGCCATCGCCACCTTCGCCTACTACGCCGAACTGGCCGACCAGCTGGACGCCCGACAGAACGCCGAAGTGGCCCTGCCGGACGCCGGCTACCGCTCGCAGACCCGCTTCGAGCCCATCGGCGTGGTCGGCCTGATCGTGCCGTGGAACTTCCCCTTGGTGACCAGCGCCTGGAAAGTCGCGCCGGCCCTGGCAGCGGGCTGCACCGTGGTGCTCAAGCCCTCGGAGATCACTCCGCTGATCGAACTGGTGCTGGGCGAGATCGCCGACGCCATCGGCCTGCCGGCCGGCGTGCTGAACCTGGTGCCGGGCCTGGCCGATGCCGGCGCAGCGCTGTGCAGCCATCCGGGCATCGCCAAGCTGTCCTTCACCGGCAGCAACGTCGTCGGCCGCAAGGTCATGGAAGCCGCCGCCGCGCGCACCCTGCCGGTGGGCCTGGAGCTGGGCGGCAAGTCGCCGATCCTGGTGTTCGAGGACTGCGACCTGGACGAGGCCGTGCAGTGGATCATCGCCGGCGTCTACTGGAACGCCGGGCAGATGTGCTCCGCCACCTCGCGCCTGCTGGTGCAGGAATCCATCGCCGAGCCGCTGCTGGCGAAGCTGAAGGTCGCGGTGGAAGGCCTGCGTGTCGGTGACTCGCTGCTCGGCGAGACCGACATGGGCCCGATGACCAGCCAAGCGCAGTACCGCAAGGTGCTCGACTACTTCGCGGTGGCTCGCGACGAAGGCCTGGCTTGCCTGACCGGCGGCGAAGCAGCCGAGGGCTGGTTCATCCAGCCGACCGTGTACACCGACGTACCGGCTGACAGCCGCCTGTGGCGCGAGGAAATCTTCGGCCCGGTGCTGTGCGTGCGCACCTTCAGTGATGAAGCGGACGCCCTGGGGCAGGCCAACGACAGCGATTTCGCCCTGGCCGCCACCGTGTGCAGCGCCGATCTCGAGCGCGCCCAGCGCGTCGCCGAGCATCTGGAGGCTGGCAACGTCTGGCTGAACTCGCCGCAAGTGGTATTCCCGCAGACTTCCTGGGGCGGCGGCAAGCGCAGCGGCATCGGCCGCGAGCTGGGGCCGTGGGGCCTGTCGGCGTTCTTCGACATCAAGCACATCACCGCGCCGCGCTGATCGGCGTCACCCCGTGCTCCAGGCGCAGGTCCTCGACCAGTGCCTGGAGCGCTTCGTTGTGCCCCGGCTCGTCACGCACCACCAGGCTGTGGGTGATGCCATAGCCGAGGCGGTCTGGCAGTAGCGCGCGCATCTCGCCCTGTTCCACCCAGCGCTCGGCGTAGTGCGTGGGCAGGTAGCCCAGATGCGTGCCGGCGCGTACGGCGTGGAGTACCGCCTCCATGTGCTGAGCGAAGGCCGTGCTGCGTTGCGGGTCGGCGGGCAACTGTACGTCGGCCACCGCATAGCCGTGCTGGATCCAGTCGCAGCTTTCCAGCTCTGCGGCGTCCTTCACTGACTTGTCGAACAACGGATGCTCGCGCCCGCAGAACACGGCTACCCGCTCGTGGTACAGCGGCTCGTAGCGCAGGTTCGGCAGGCGCCGGCTGAAGCAGGCGATGGCCAGATGCAGGCGGCCGTTGAGCACCAGACGCTCCAGTTCGCTGGAGGATTCGATGAGGAAATGCAGGCGCACGTCCTGATCGCGGCGGTTGAAGCGCGTCAGCGTCTGGTGGATGCGTGCCTCGGGCAGGGTGGCGATGTTGTCGGCCAGGCCCAGGTGCAGCTCGCCGACCAGGCGTCCGGCGAGGGACTGCACCTGATCGCGGAAGTCGCCCAGCGCGGCGAACAGGCTCTGCGCATAGTCCAGTACCCGCTCGCCTTTCTCGGTCAGGCGGAAGCCGCTCTTGCCGCGTTCGCACAGGCGATAGCCCAGGCGCGTCTCCAGGCTGGCGATGTGCGTGCTGATGGTCGACTGGCCCATGCCCAGTTCGCCCTGCGCGGCGGAGAACCCGCCGCAGCGCACCACGCAGGCGAAGATGCGCAGCAGGCGCAGGTCGAGGTCGGAGACGTTGTGCAGCATCGCGGATGGGCCTGTGTCGATGTGAGATATGCCTGACTTCGAAGGTTATCAATGTATCGGCAGGCTTGCCATGTGCGCCTGTCGTGGCGCTTCGGGCGCATGCTAGAGTGCTCGGCCCTGTCCCGCGGAGGTGATGATGTCCGTTCGCATGCCGGGCGCCGTGCTGGCGCTGTTGTTCTGCCTTCCTCTCGGCTTTGCTGCCACCACTGTTGCCGCGCCAATGCACAGCCAGTTCCTGCCGCCGGATGACGCCAACCTGCGCCAGGGCGAGCCGGAGCAGCAGCAACTGCTGCAGGTCACCGAATACAGCGTGGTGCTGGGCAACCAGCGCCAGTCCAACCAGCAGCCGATCCCGATCACCACGCCGTCGCTGCTGCGCCTCAAGGGCAAGCCGCTGAACAAGGGCGCGCAGATCAGCCAGGTGGTCATCAGCTTCGACGCCGAGGGCAAGAGCCTGAAGAAGCCGGCCTACGACGAGAAGACCCGCGTGCTCAGCCTGTACTACCCGCAGGCGGCTTATCCACAGCTGCTCGACCTGTTGCGCAACGGCACCGTCTACGTGCAGTTCCTCACCTACGGCAACGGCCATATCTGGGCCGACCTACATACCGGCGCGGTGCGTGCGCGTTGAGCCGCGCACGGCGCAGGGTTAAACTGCCCGACCCGTGGTGCCCGGCCTGAGCCGTTGCCGGCCGCGATCCCCGAGACAGCCGTAGAGAGAAGCGAGCGATGCGTAAAGACAAGAAGCAGGTGATTGGCGAAGAGATCAACGACGACGCCATCAAGCTGTTCCTCGACGTGGAACCGGCCGACGACACCCCGGCGTCCCTGCACAAGCTGGTCAAGGCCTACCGTGGCCTGCGCATCGACGACTTCGAGCGCTTCGTCGGCTTCTTCGTCGAAGCCGGTTACGACCTGTCCGCCAAGGACGCCCAGGGCCAGGACTTCATCGCCCTGATCCAGGACCAGCGCCAGGCCGAGCCGTACATCGAAGTGATCAAGGCCGCTCGCGGCTGATCGCTGCGAACCGCTGAAAAGCCCGCCTTGTGCGGGCTTTTTTATGCGCGAGTTCAGCGGGAAAACTCGAAGTAGGATGGCGTGGAGCGTAGCGATACCCATCACTTCCGAGCTGCGGACCGCATGGGTATCGCTGCGCTCCACCCATCCTACGAACAGACTCGCCGGACATCTCCGCGAATCCCCGCCTAGACTTTCCCTCAGAACGATAACGACAAGGCGAGGACGAAGCCGTGCAAGTACAGCCCTATCTGTTTTTCCATGGTCGCGCCGATGAGGCCATTGCCTTCTACCAACGCGCGGTGGGCGCCCAGCTCGGAGGCCTGATGCGCTTCGAGGAGGCGCCGGGACCGTCGCCGGTGCCCGATGGCTGGCTGGACAAGGTGATGCACGCCAGCCTGCAGATCGGCGAGACGGAAGTCTTCCTGTCCGATGGTCGCGGCGAGCACAACGCGGCTTTCAATGGCTTTTCCCTGCACCTGACGCTGCGCAGCGTGGTGGCGGCGGAGCAGGCATTCGCCGCCCTGGCGGAGGAGGGGCGGGTGGAGATGCCGCTGGAGAAGACCTTCTGGGCGCAGCGCTTCGGCATGCTCACCGACCGGTTCGGTGTCGGCTGGATGGTCAGCTGCCGCTGAACCGCGCTGACCACGGACACGAAAAAGCCCGCCGGATGGCGGGCTTTTTCATGAGTGCGGCACTCAGGACGCGGCGACGATCTGCAGACGGTCGGCGGTCATCTGGTTGACTTCGCGGTACACCGCGGCGTCGGTTTCCAGCTGCTTCTCGCGGGCCGGGAAGATTTCCTTGAGCTTCGCGGTCCACTCGGCCGACTTGTAGCGCTCGGGGAAGCAGCGCTCCAGCAGGCCCAGCATGATCGAGACGGTGACCGATGCACCCGGCGAGGCGCCGAGGAGGGCGGCGATGCTGCCGTCCTGGGCCGCCACCAGTTCGGTACCGAACTGCAGGATGCCGCCTTTCTTCGGGTCCTTCTTGATGATCTGCACGCGCTGGCCAGCGGTTTCGAGGCGCCAGTCGGCCGGGTTCAGTTCCGGGTAGAACTTGCGCAGGGCTTCGATACGCTGGTCCATGGACTGCATGACTTCCTTCACCAGGTAGCGGGTGAGGTCCATGTTGTCGCGGGCCACGGCGAGCATCGGCAGCAGGTTGCTGGTGCGCACCGAGAGCGGCAGGTCGAGGAACGAACCGTGGCGCAGGAACTTGGTGGAGAAGCCGGCGTACGGGCCGAACAGCAGGGAGGTCTTGCCCTCGACCACGCGGGTGTCCAGGTGCGGCACGGACATCGGCGGGGCGCCCACTTCAGCCTGGCTGTAGACCTTGGCCTGGTGGTGCTTGACCACTTCCGGGTTGTCACAACGCAGCCACTGGCCGCTCACCGGGAAGCCGCCGAAGCCTTTGCTTTCCGGGATGCCGGACATCTGCAGCAGCGGCAGCGCGCCGCCGCCGGCGCCGAGGAAGACGAACTTCGCCTTGACCTTGCGGGCATCGCCGGTCTGGGTGTTCTTGATGTCCACCAGCCAGCCGTCGCCGGAGCGCTCGAGACCCACGACCTTCTGGAAGTAGCGGACTTCGCTGCCTTCGCGGCTGGAGAGGTAGCTCAGCAGCTGGTTGGTCAGGGCGCCGAAGTTGACGTCGGTGCCGCTTTCCACGCGGGTCATCGCGACCTGCTCGTCGGCCGGGCGGCCGGGAATGGTCAGCGGGGCCCAGTCGGCGATCTTGGCGCGGTCCTCGGTGTATTCCATCGAGGAGAAGGCATGGTGCTGGGCAAGCATCTCATGGCGCTTCTTCAGGAACGGAATGTCCTTGCCACGCACGAAGCTCATGTGCGGAACGGGGTTGATGAAGTTGCGCGGTGCGCCGAAGGCGTCCTTCCCGGTCAGGTAGGCCCAGAACTGCTTGGACACCTCGAACTGGGCGTTGATGTTCACCGCCTTCTTGATGTCGATCGAGCCGTCAGCCGCCTGCGGGGTGTAGTTCAGCTCGCAGAGGCCGGCGTGACCGGTACCGGCGTTGTTCCACGGGTTGGAACTCTCGATGGCTCCGGATTCCTGCAGTTCGACGATCTCGAGCTTGACGCCCGGATCGACTTCCTTGAGCAGGACAGCCAGGGTTGCGCTCATGATGCCGGCGCCGACCAGCAGCACGTCCATCGATTCGATTTCGTTCTGCGCCATTAACGCGTCTCCAAAACTATCAGCAGCCAGTTGTGACAGGGGCCTTGCGCTCGTTGCGCGAAAGCCGCATGTCCGAATTCTTCTCAGGTCGCAAAGGACCTTTCGCGGAATGTCTCGGGCCGGGATCGGAGGAGGGGAAATGCGCACCTTCTCGGCAATCCACGGACAGACGAATTCATCCGCAAGTGCATCCGAAAGTGGCGCTTATGCGCGGCTTCCGGTGCCGAAAAAGCGATTCAGTGCTGCGGGGTCAGACGTCAATGGTGCTACCAACGCAAAACTCTTCATTGCTCGCCACACTCTCGTGAAGTAGTGAAAAACCTTCGATCACGCTCTTTTGGAGGCGTGAAGCTCAAAGGGGATCGTCGTCGCGGGCCGGTCCGGTCTCCGTGCGGAGGGGGCGGCTGCATCCTTGCCAAGTTCTGCGCAACGAACGTACAAAGCGCGACGGCCAGTGACCGAGGCGAGTGGCGACTCTCTTTGAGGGGTGGCAGAGGCGAGACACGGTGTGTCGGCATCGTGCGGGGCCCGACCAGGAGGCGTCCTTATAATCGGGGGGCGATTATAACGGCGAAACACAAAAAAAAGCTCTGCACCTTAGACTTTTTTCCTAGTGTCTACCCCTTGATTGACCATTTGTGCTCCCTCCCGGTGCGTCTTGCCTGCAGGTGGGTCAAGGCGGCCTATCGACGCGCGGCCAGGGAACCCTGAGAACGGGTTCCGCGTCCAATGGCCAAGCGCTATCTGACCGCGCTGCCCGCCGGTATACTGCCGGCCATCGCTTACCCCATGGAGAGATGAGCATGCTGCCTCGCCTGTTGCTCGGCTTTATCGCTGCCGCCAGCCTGACCTTGACCGGCTGCGCCCTCAGCCCGCAACAACTCAACCCGACGCCCGAGTTCAAGGGCCCGGTCGCCGCCGTTGGCCAGGGCCAGCCGGTGGTGGTGAAAGTCGTCGACGGTCGCCCGAGCACCGCGCTGGGTACCCGTGGTGGCCTGTATTCGGAAACCAGCCAGCTGACCGTGCGCAGCGAAGACGTGATCCCCAAGCTGCAGTTGCAGGCTGAAACCGCCGTGCGCCTGCTGGGCTTCACCCCGTCGGCCAACGCCTACAATGCGCCGCAACTGACCCTGACCCTGGCCGAGCTGAAGTACCAGTCGCCCAAGGAAGGCATGTACGTCACCGAGGCCGACATCGGCGCCACCTTCCGCGCCGACGTGCAGAGCGGCACCCGTCGCTACAGCGGCCGCTACGGCGCCTCGACCAACCAGCGTTTCGGCATGGCGCCCAACCAGGCGACCAATACCAAGCTGGTGAGCGACGTGCTCAGCGACGCGCTGACCCGCGTGTTCAAGGACCCGACCATCGGCCAGACGCTGAACCAGCGCTGATCGATCGGACATGAAAAAGCCCGCCGAATGGCGGGCTTTTTCATGGGCGCAGATCGGGGCGATCAGGCGGCCTGGCGGTACGGGTCGACCTCGAACGAACGCATGCGCTCGTCGGTTTCCGGCAGGTCCAGGTGTTCGTGGCCGCAGGCCTGGGTGTAGACGAGCCAGTGGTCGTCCTGGACGTTGAACGAGAGTTCGACGACCACGGCTTCGATTTCTTCCAGGTGTTCGATCAGGTAGGCGTTTTCGTGGGGGACGATGTCGAGCATGGCGAATCTCCTTGGCGAAAGACCGGGTTTGCAGAATTCGTTGAAGCCAGCAACGTGCCAGGACGCGGGAGAGGTCTTAGACCCTTTCTCGATAACTCTTACGCTCGTCGTAAATAAGCGTTGCGTGCTGGCTGCGATGGCGGCCCAGCGGATAAAATGCGCGTCGATTGTTTCTCATCCATGACGGGCCAAGCCCGTTCGTCCAGACTGACCCCGCTTTGCTTCGAAGTCGTTGGCGTGCAGTTCTGAAGCGGAGGTTGTGATGTCGCTGCAGGCGCTCTGGAGTCTTTTCCAGGCCCATCCCGGTCGTATCGTGAATGACCTGGCCTTGTTCTTCGCCCTGGCCGGAGGCTGGCTGTTGCTGGCGACCCGCCGCCGCGAACGCCTCGCCCTGGCGCGCCTGGCCGCCGAGAGCGAAATCGCGCCGGTGCCGCTGGACAGCGTCGAGCCGACCGCGCGGATGAACCGCTTCTTCTACCGTTTCGGTTTCGCCTGCATGGCCCTGGCCGTGACGGTGAGCTGGTACAGCACCCGGCTCTGAGTCATCAGTGAATTGAAAAAGGCGCCCGAGGGCGCCTTTTTTCATGCCTGCTGCTTGAGCCGGTACTGGTTCAGCACCGGGTTGGCGTACTGCAGGATCAGGTGGCCGCGCTGCTCCGCGGGGCATTCGCCCAGGCGGCGCTCCCATTCGGTGCGCGCACGCTGCAGTTCCTCGGCCTTGAACAGGGTCTCGGCGCGCGGCACGTTCAGCGCGGCGTCGCGCAGGTCGGAGGCCTCGTAGGCGAGGTAGTGCACCGGGAACAACCGGTAGTTGCCGAGAATCTGCCGGTCCAGCTCGGCGGCGAGCTGCTTGGCGTCGGCGAAGTCGCCGGTGATCTCCTCGCCGAAGTTGATGTGCACCCGGCCCTTGTAGCCGGTGATGCCCTGCACGATGCTGCGGTCGTCCTCGCCCGGCGCCTTCGTGTACTCGCCGGTGGTCGCGCGGGTGAACAGCTCGCGGGCCTTGGCGGCATCGCAGGGGTCGTATTCGTAGCTGATGGACACCGGGATCAGGTGCAGCTGGCGAACTACCTCGGCAAATGGCTCGTCCTTGCGGCTCATGTGGAACATCTTGAGGATCGCCGAATCGGTGCGGTCGTCACCATCCTTGGCGCGGCCCTCGGCCTGGGCGATCCAGATCGACTGGCCGTCCTGGCAGATCGAGTGATTGATGTAGGCCGAGAGGTTCTGGTACGCCGCCAGTTTCTCGCGCCGACCGCTGATCGAGCGGTGCACGATGAAGCTCTTGTTCAGGCGCATCAGGTCGCTGACGAAGGACTTCTGCAGCAGGTTGTCGCCGATGGCGATGCGCGGCGTCGGCAGCTTGGCGTGGTAGATCGCGTAGTTGCAGAAGGCCGGGTCGACCACGATATCGCGGTGGTTGGCGATGAACAGGTAGGCACGGCCGGATTGCAGGCGCTCGACGCCGGAATAGGTGACGCCGTCGGTGGCGTGCTCGATGGTCCGGTCGACGTAGGGCTCGACTTTGTGCTGCAGCTCGCTGACGCTGCGGATGCCGGTGACTTCGCGGGCCAGCCGATGGGCTATAAGAGGTCTGAGCAGCCAGCCGAACGGACCGGACAGACGCGGGAAACGGTAACGCGCCAGCGCGCCGAGGAAGGCGTCATCGCTCAGCAGGCGCTGCAGGACAGCCGGGACTTCGGCGTCGTTGTACGGTCGGATGGCTTCGAACTCGCCCATCATGCTCTCTATGAATTCTCGGGGTATCACGGGACAGGCCGCGAAATAGACGGCCCGGATGGGTATGCCGCCGACTCACCGGCCAGGCGGGCACCCAAAAAGACCGCGCGATTATAAACGGAAGTCACGGGGGAACCAGCGATGCTCGAAAGTCAGGACTATTCCTGTCCCTATTGCGGTGAGCCGGCCGAGGCCGTGCTTGACCTCTCCGGGGGCGACCAGAGCTACTATGAAGATTGTCCGGTGTGTTGCCGGCCGATCCTGTTCCAGCTCCACACCGACGGCGTGGACTGGACCCTGGAAGTCCAGCGCGAGGACGATTGATGCAGCGAATCTACGAACCCGCCGACCTGATCGAAGCCGAGCTGCTGGGCGGCATGCTGGCCAACGAGGGCATTTCGTCGCACCTGGGCGGACGCCATCTGGTCGGCGGCATCGGCGAGCTGCCGGGCCTGGGCCTGCTGCACCTGTGGGTGGAGGATGACGTGGCCGAGCAGGCGCGCGAACTGATCGCCGCGTACAATGCCGCGCAACCCTTGCCGGGCTGCGCCGACGATCACGAGGGCGGTCCCGGCGTCCTGCTTTGCTGACCTTCTCCCCCGACGAGTCCCAATGACCAGCCGCTACGCCCTGTTCCGCTGGAACCGCGAGCTTGCCGAAAACGCCGGCTTCCCTGCCGACCTGCAGCCGCAGTGGAACGTCGCGCCCGGCGCCCGCGTGCTCATGCTGCGCGAGGAGAACGGCGCGCGCCATGCCGACCTCGCGCGCTGGGGACTGACGCCGGCCTGGCTGAAGGACCTGTCGCGAACCCCCGCCCATGCCCGTACGGAAACCATCGTTGAGCAGCCGATGTTCCGCGATGCCTTCGCCCAGCGTCGCTGCCTGCTGCCGGCCAATGGCTTCTATGAGTGGCTCGGCGTGCGCAAGCGGCCGCACTGGGTTTCCGGAGGCGGGTTGATCTGTTTTGCGGGGGTGTGGGAGGCGTATCCGGTGGAAGGCCACACCTATTACAGCGTGGCGATGCTCACCCAGGCGGCGGGCGATATGCGCCGGCCGCTGATTCTCGATGTGCAGGAGCAGGCGCAATGGCTGTCGAACGAGACGCCCGCCGCGCGCTTGCTGGAACTGCTGCAGTTGCCTCAGGCGCGGCTGCGCGTGCAGGCGCTGGCGAACTTCGTCAATGATCCGGCCTGCAATGGGCCGGAGTGCCTCACCCCCGCCTGACGACGCACCCCAAGGATCAAGAGCCCCTCACCCTAACCCTCTCCCGCAAGCGGGAGAGGGGACCGTTCGGTGCAGGATGAAACCATGGCATCAGCCGGCACGATCTGCCCCCTCTCCCTCAGGAGCGGGGCGCGCAGCCAGGGCTGGGGTGAGGGGGCGCACTGGCACGGCCTTTCAGATGAAGACAGTTGCTCCGATGCGATCAGTGCGCAGGGCTGGATCTACACCTTGAACTGATTCACCAGCCGGCGCTGCTGCTCGGCCAGCTTGGTCAGCTCGGCGCTGGCCTGGGAGGCCTCGTCGGCGCCGCCGGCCACCTGGTTGGCGACCATGCCGATGTTGCTGACGTTGCGGTTGATGTCCTCGGCTACCGCGCTCTGCTCCTCGGCGGCGCTGGCGATCTGGGTGTTCATGTCGTTGATCACCGACACCGCCTGGGTGATCGACTCCAGCGCCTGGGCCGCCTCGCCGGCGTGGCGCACGCTGTCCTCGGTCTTGTCCTGGCTCTGCTGCATCACGTGCACCACTTCGCGGGTGCCGTTCTGCAGCTGCTGGATCATCGACTGGATTTCCTCGGTGGCCTGCTGGGTCTTCTGCGCCAGGTTGCGCACCTCGTCGGCGACCACCGCGAAGCCGCGGCCCTGTTCACCGGCGCGGGCAGCCTCGATGGCGGCGTTAAGCGCCAGCAGGTTGGTCTGTTCGGCGATACCGCGGATGGCCACCAGGATCGCGTTGATGTTCTCGCTGTCGCGGGCCAGCGACTGCACCACGCCCACGGCGCGGCCGATCTCGCTGGCCAGCGCCTGGATCGCCGTGGAGCTGCTCTCGACGATGCGCTTGCCGTGGTGCGCGGCCTGGTCGGCATGGTTGGCCGCTTCGGCTGCATGGGTGGCGTTGCGCGCCACGTCCTGGGCGGTGGCGGTCATCTCGTGGACGGCGGTGGCCACCAGCTCGATCTCCGCCAGCTGCTTCTGCACGCCCTGGTTGGTGCGGATGGCGATGTCAGCGGTGTGCTCGGAGGAGTCGCTGACGTGCTGCACCGAGGTCACCACCTGGCCGATCATGCCCTGCAGCTTGCCCAGGAAGGTGTTGAAGCCCTTGGCGATGGAGCCCAGTTCGTCGGCGCGGTCGCTGGTCAGGCGGCGGGTCAGGTCGCCTTCACCCTGGGCGATATCGTCGAGCATGCCGACCAACTGGCGCAGCGGGCGGGCGATGCCATGGCCGACCAGCCAGATCACGGCCAGGCCGATAGCGGCGATCAGCAGGCCGACCAGGGTCATGCCCAGGGTGTCGCTGTCGCGTTGGGATTTCAGGTCGCTCTGCAGCTGGTTCAGGTCGCCCAGCACGGCTTCCTGCGGCAGTTGCAGCATCAGGGTCCAGCGCGCGCCGGAGTCGGCGATGGTGAAGGGCAGGAACAGCTCGATATGGCCGTGTTCCTTGTCCACCGAGGTCAGCGGCTGGTCGAGGGTGAGCTTGGCCAGGTTGGCCACTTCGCTGGCGTCCAGCACGCTGCTGGCGGGTTCGCCGAGCTTGGCCGGGTCCTTGGTGTAGGCGACCAGGCGGCCGTTGGTGGAGATCAGCGCCATCTCGCCGGCGCCGTCATAGAGCTGGCTGTCGGCGGTCTTGAGCAGGTCCTGGATGAAGTCCAGCGACAGGTCCACGCCGACGGTGCCCTTGAACTGGCCCTTGACCATGATCGGCGCGTTGAACGAGGACATCAGCACCATCTTGCCGGCCATCTCGTAGGGCGCCGGGTCGATGATGCAGGGCTGGTGCTTCTCTTTCGGACACAGGTAGTACTCGCCTTCGCGCACGCCGGTAGGCTGCATTTTCTGGCTTTCCAGGGTGTCGCCCATGGCTTCCACGGTCAGGCCGCCGTCCTTGCGGTACCACCAGGGCATGAAGCGGCCGCTGGCGTCGTAGCCGGGCAGGCCGGAGTACTGGCTGTCGTTGCCGGCGAAGGCGTTGGGTTCCCAGCCGGCGAAGGCGTCGAGCAGCTTGGGGTTCTGCGCCACGGTCTGGCGCAGCAGGTTGGACATGCCGGCGCGGCCTATGCCCAGCAGCGGCTGGCCGTTGGCGTCGGTTTCGTCGAGCAGGGCGTTGGTGTTGGCGAGGTCGCGGGCAACGGTGAGCGGGTATTCCAGTTCGCGCTGGATTTGCGCGACCTGGCCGCGCGCGATCGCCACCAGGCGATCGTTGATCACCTGCTCGAGCAGTGCCTGGGTACGCTCCTGCACCAGCGCCTGGGTCCGCGAGCCGGCGAACAGCGCGTAAAGCACCAGCGCCGCGACCACTGCCAGAACGCTGGCACCTGCCAACGCCACCACGGAAAACTGGATCGACTTGAATTTCATACGGGTACCCGGAATGCGCCAGAGGTCTGCGTGTCTATCTGTATCGGCAGGTCCGGGGATTTTCCTTAGGCGGCCGTTGTAATGGGTTGTAACGCGGCTGTTCGCCGCCTGTCGCAGGATTGTCGGCGCTGACCGGGAGGTCTAGCATGTGATGTCAAAATGAAATTATCTGGCCGTGGCGAGCGCCTCGACATCCTGGTTTCCAGGGTGAAATCAGACGCTGGCCGCGGCTAGCTCGCGGGTGTGGATCGCAGGCGCGATGCCGCGCACCGCGTACGCCACGACAGGCGCCCCCGGCACCTTCCGATGCGTCGGTGCGGTTTCCTAAGTCACTGCTGCGCCGGCTGTTTCCTGCCAGTTGCCGGGCATCGGGGGTGGGCCTACCATGCGCGCTGTCCGTGGGAGATTGCATTGTTTCGGGAGAGCAACATGCCCAGAGTTTTTCGTGTCGCAGGCCTGGCCGCAGCCCTGCTGCTCACCGCTTGCCAGCAGGTGAACACCACCAGCAGCGGTGTCGTCGGCGTCGATCGCAAGCAGAACATGTTCAGCATGCTGTCCAGCGCCCAGGTCGACCAGATGTATGCGCAGTCCTACCAGCAGACCCTCGGTGAGGCCTCCAAGGCCGGCAAGCTGGATGCCAGCAGCAATGACGCCAAGCGCGTGAAGGCCATCGCCGCGCGGTTGATCCCGCAGACCGGCGCCTTCCGTTCCGACGCGCCGTCCTGGCAGTGGGAAGTCAACGTGATCAAGAGCGACGAGCTCAACGCCAACTGCGGTCCGGGCGGCAAGATCATCGTCTACACCGGGCTGATCGATCAGCTCAAGCTCACCGACGACGAGCTGGCCGCGGTGATGGGCCACGAGATCGCCCACGCCCTGCGTGAGCACGGCCGTGAAGCCATGTCCCGCGCCTATGCGGAGCAGATGGGGCTGGGCATTGGCGGCGCGCTGCTGGGGCTGGGTCAGAGCAGCGTGGACATGGCCCACCAGGTGGTCGAATACAGCCTGACGTTGCCCAATAGCCGGCAGAATGAGAACGAAGCTGACCTGATCGGCCTGGAATTGGCGGCGCGAGCCGGTTATAACCCCAACGCCGCGATGACCCTGTGGCAGAAGATGGGGCAGGCGTCGAACGGTGAAGCTCCGCCGGAAATCCTCAGCACGCACCCGGCGGACAGTACGCGGATGGCCAACCTGCAGGCCGCCATCCCGAAGGTCATGCCGCTCTACGAGCAGGCCAAGACCCGCTGAACAGTGTTTTTGCAGCAGGGGTTCGTGATTCTCTCGAACGGCCAGGAGCGGCGTAAGGTTGCGCCGCTTTATCCAGTGAACAGGGAGCACCCGTGAAAATCGCTGTACTCGGAGCCACCGGGCTCCTGGGCCACCACGCCGCCCGCGCGATCAAGGCGGCCGGCCACCAGCTGGTGCTGATCCACCGACCCTCGTCGCAGATCCAGCGCCTGGCCTACCTCGAGCCTGAGTGCCGGGTAGCCGAACTCTTCGATCACCAGGGCATGGCCCGCGCGCTCAGCGGGCTCGACGCGGTGATCTTCAGCGCCGGTTACTACCCGGTGCGCCCGCGTCGCTGGCAGGAGGAAGTGGCCAGCGCACTGGACCTGACCAATCATTTCTACGCCGCCTGCCTGCAGGCGAAAGTACCGCGTATCCTCTACGTCGGTTCGGCCTTCGCCATGCCTTCGCACCCTCAGGGGCTGCCGGGCCATGAGGGGCTGTTCTACGAAGGCCTGCCCACCGGCAAGAGCGCCTACGTGATGTGCAAGTGGGCGCTGGACGAACAGGCCCGCGAACAGGCCCGTGGCGGCCTGCCGGTGGTGATCGGGATTCCCGGCATGGTGCTGGGCGAGCTCGACATCGGCCCGACCACCGGGCGCCTGATCACCGCCATCGGCCGCGACGAGATGCTGCACTACGTGCCGGGCCGGCGGAACGTCATCGATGCCTCCGAGGCCGGGCGTGGTCTGCTCAAGGCGCTCGAGCGAGGCCGGGTGGGGGAGCGTTACCTGCTCACCGGGCACAATATCGAGATGGGCGAGCTGACCAGCACCATCGCCAAGCTGCTGGGCAAGCCGGCGCCGACCCCGATGCCGCTGCACCGCGCCCGCGCGCTGGCGACCCTGGGCCGCTGGCGCTACCGCCTGACCGGCAAGATGCCGCTGCTGGACGACACCGCCATCGAGGTGATGGCCGGCGGGCAGTTCCTCGACGGCCGCAAGGCCCGCGAGGAGCTGGGCTTCGAGTCGCATGTGCCGCTGGAAGACACGCTGGAGCGGGCCATTTCCTGGTTCCACGCCAACGACTACCTCTGACTTCGGCTGTCTTTGTAGGAGCGAGCTGTTACGGAGCTCCCCGCGAGAGCCGTATGTGCCGCGTAGAGCGTGGAAGTGAATGAAAAAAGCCCGGCTCATGGCCGGGCTTTTTCATTGTCAGGGCAGCGCCTTCTCCGCAAAGGGCCGGTTGGGCAGCCCCATCTGCGCGCGGAAGCTTTCCATGTCGAACAACGTGCACAGCTCCTGCACCTGGTTCTGGCTGTTGAAGGTCCAGAAGCCCATGGCCGAGATACTGACGATGCGGTCGCTGGCCGGGTAGCCCAGCACCGGGCGGGCGATGCTGCCCATCAGGGTGCTCCAGGTGAAGACCTTGTTGCCCTCGCGGATGCATTCCTCCACGGCCACTTCCAGGTCCTCCATGCCACTGCGGATCTCCTCCACCAACGCCCGGTAGCCGGCGTTGTCCAGCGGCTGGGCGGTGAAGGCGCTCTTGTAGATGAAGTCCGGGCTGTGCAGCTGCTCCACCAGCGCCAGGTGTCCCTTGTTCCAGGCAAGGTCGATGTGGTGGCGGGCGACTTTCTTCAGGTCTTTTTCCGGCATGGCGACATCCTTTGTCGTGGGAGGCTTCAGGCGCCACTGTGTATCGCGGGCGATACACAGGCATTGGCCGGCGCGCCAGCCTCCCGACGAAAGCGGCCGGTCAGAACACTCCGGAGAGCTTGAGCGCGTGGTACACGGCAGCCAGGCCGAGGATGGCGAAGGCGGCGGCGGCCAGGCGGCGGATCAGGTTCAGCGGCAGG
Source organism: Pseudomonas sp. PDM22 (assembly GCF_014851965.1). Lineage (NCBI taxonomy): Bacteria > Pseudomonadati > Pseudomonadota > Gammaproteobacteria > Pseudomonadales > Pseudomonadaceae > Pseudomonas > Pseudomonas sp. PDM22. The sequence goes on along the minus strand of NZ_JACVAR010000001.1, from coordinate 1,010,591 downwards.
CGCTCGGCGGCGAAGTTGCCCGCCAGGACCACCGGTACGTTGGCGATCAGCATGCCCAGCGTGGTGCCGATGACCACCAGCCAGAAGTGCGGGTACTGCGCGGCCAGCATCACGGTGGCGACCTGGGTCTTGTCGCCCATCTCGGCGAGGAAGAAGGCGATCAGGGTGGTGAGGAACGGACCGAATTTCTTCAGCGAACCTTCTTCGTCGTCATCCAGCTTGTCCGGAACCAGGGTCCAGCCAGCGACCGCCAGGAAGCACACGGCCAGCACCCAGCTCAGCGTGCTTTCCGAGAAGAACGAGGCGACCCAGCTACCGACGGCACCGGCGGCGAAGTGGTTGGCCAGGGTGGCGGCGATGATCCCGGCGATGATCGGCCAGGGCTTGCGGAAGCGCGCGGCGAGGACGAGCGCGAGCAATTGCGTCTTGTCGCCGATTTCCGCGAGGGCAACGATCAGGGTGGGGACGAAGAGGGATTCCATCAGACTTCCTAAGGGGGCGGGTCGACTAATCACCATGACACGCGCCACCTGCCCGCCCCGGGTCAGGTTGCTCGTGTCATAGGTCTTGTCAAACCCCGGCCTGAACGCTGCAGGCCTGGATCGTACGCGCCATGGTCTGTGGACCAAGTGTGTTGACGCGTACCGGGCGAGCAGGGCGCTCGCGGGAGACTACTCCCCTAGGACGGGGCGCATTCTGCCCAAGTCCCGGGACTTGGGCAAGCCTGCGCGTCGGATCAGTCGCGTGTGGGGCGGATGTCCATGTCTTCGTAGCGGATGAAGCGGGTGCCGTTCTTGAAGCGGTAGCCCAGCCAGATCGCCAGGAACAGCGGGATGGTGATGTAGGTGGCGACCAGCCCGGCCCAGTCCACGTGCTCGCCGACGAAGGCCTGGTAGTTCTGCCCCAGGGTGATGATCAGGCACAGGGTGAAGGCGAACAGCGGGCCGAGGGGAAACCACTTGGCGCGGTAGGGCAGGTCGTTGAGGTTGCCGCCCTGCAGGACGAAGCCCTTGCGGAAGCGGTAGTGCGACACGGCGATGCCCAGCCAGACGATGAAGCCGCACATGCCCGAGGCGTTGAGCAGCCAGGTGTAGACGGTCTTGTCGCCGATGAAGCTGGTGAGGAAGCACAGTGCGCCGATCAGCGTGGTGGCGTAGAGGGCGTAGCGCGGCACGCCGCTCGCGGACACCTGGGTGAACAGGCGCGGTGCCTTGCCCTGGGTGGCCATGGTGTAGAGCATCCGGGTCGAGGCGTACATGCCCGAGTTGCCCGCCGAAAGGATCGCCGAGAGGATCACCGCGTTCATCACGCCCGCCGCGGCGGCGAGGCCCGCGCGCTCGAACAGCAGGGTGAAGGGCGAGGTGCTGATGTCGCTGCTGTCGGTCTTGAGCAGGTTCGGATCGGTGTAGGGGATCAGCATGCCGATGACGAAGATCGACAGGATGTAGAACATCAGGATTCGCCAGAACACCTGGCGAATGGCGATGGGAATGGACTTCTGCGGGTTCTCCGACTCGCCCGCGGCGACGCCGATCAGCTCGGTGCCCTGGAAGGAGAAGCCGGCGATCATCGCCACCCCGATCATCGCCTGCAGGCCGCCGACGAAGGGTGCGTCACCGCTGGTGAAGTTGCTGAAACCGGGGCTGTCGATGCCATGCATGATGCCGATGATGCTGGCCAGGCCGATGCCGATGAAGATCACCACGGCCACCACCTTGATCAGCGCGAACCAGAACTCGCTCTCGCCGAAGCCCTTCACCGAGAAGAAGTTGAGCATGAACATGATGGCCAGGAAGCCGGCGCTCCAGTACATGCCCGAGACCTCCGGGAACCAGAACTTCATCACCAGCTGCGCCGCCACCAGCTCGGCGGCGATGGTCACCGCCCAGTTGTACCAGTAGTTCCAGCCCATGGCGAAACCGAAGCCATCGTCGATGAAACGGCTGCCATAAGTGCAGAACGAGCCGGAATCAGGAATGTAAGCCGCCAGCTCGCCGAGGCTGGTCATGAGGAAGAACACCATCAGGCCGATCAGCGCGTAGGCCAGCAGCGCACCGCCGGGGCCGGCAGTGGCGATGGTGCTGCCGGAGGCGACGAACAGGCCGGTGCCGATGGAGCCGCCGATGGCGATCATGTTCAGGTGGCGCGGCTTGAGGGAGCGCTTCAGATGATGCGGCTTCTCCTTCGGCCCCATGGCGAAAGTCAGTTCGACGTCATCTCTAATTCTTCGGTTCACGGGTGTCCTCGATAGTTCAGGGCGAGCGGCGATGCGCCGATCCAGCGGGCTCGGTGGAGTGTAGTGCGAGCCTTGGATCAGCGCCGGGCGCTGTAGATACGGAAGCCGTCGGCCTCGGCCAGGGTGCGGCAGGGGCCCAGGTGCTGTTCGATCAGCGGCGGGTATTTCAGGAAGCTGTTGGCCACCAGGCGCAGCTCGCCGCCCGACGCCAGGTGGCGTGCCGACTGGCGCAGCAGGTGTTCGGTGGCGGCGTAGCTGGTGTGCACGCCCTGGTGGAAGGGCGGGTTGCTGACGATGGCAGCAAGGCCTTCCGGTGCGGCGTCGATGCCGTCGCCGGCGATCACTTCACCCTCCAGGCCATTGGCGGCCAGGGTCAGGCGGCTGCTCTCGACGGCGAAGGCGTCGACGTCCAGCAGGGTCAGGCGGCTCTGTGGATAACGTCGCTTGAGCGTGGCGCCGAGCACCCCGGCGCCGCAGCCGAAGTCCAGCACGTGGCCGGCTGGCAGCTTGTCCAGGTGTTCCAGCAGCAGCGCGCTGCCGCGGTCCAGGCGACCATGGCTGAACACGCCTGGCAGGGTGATGACCTGCAGCGGGCCATCGGCCAGTGGCAGTTCGTAGCGTTGCGCGAGGGCATGCAGGTCCGGCGCGGTCGGCGCGCCGTCGATGTGCGTGTGCCACAGCTGGCAGTGGCGGGCGCTGTCCAGCTTGCTGGCGCGGCCGAACTCACCGAGCTGCTTGCTGGCGCGTTCGACGCCGGCGCGTTTCTCGCCGACCAGGTACAGCTCGCCGTCCGGCACGCAGCTGGCCAGCGCGGCGAGCAGGTAGTCGGTCAGCTCGCGGGACTTGGGCAGGAACAGCACGGCCGCGTCGAACTGGCCGGCAGGCGGTGTGGCGCCGAAATGGCAACGGCCGGCGTAGCGGCTTTCGAGTTGCCGGGCTTCGCCGGCATGCCAGCTCCAGCCCTGGGCCTGCGGCAGCTCGCCGAGCAGGCCGTCGGCAGGCAGGCCGGCGAGCAGCACGCGGCCCTGGAAGCGCTCGATCTGGCGCAGCAGCACTTCACTGGTGGGGGCGTTGGACATGCGGCCTCCTGGCGAAAAAGGGCGCGAGTTTAGCAGGGCTGCCGCGGCCGAGCCTAGGCGAGCCGCACCTCGGCGTTCTTCCAGAAGTCGTCGCCGCGCAGTTCCAGCGCCCCGGCCGCGACTTGTTCGCGCAGGCGCCAGGCGGCCAGCAGGTCGCTGACGAACAGGCCGTCGACGTAGGCCATGGTCGGGCCGATCAGCGACTGCACCGGGCGCCAGGACTCGCTCGCGCTGTCCAGCAGGATGCGGTCGATGTGGGCGTAGCCGGTGCCGCTCAGTTGGCCATCCAGCCACAGGCGCAGCTCGGCGTTTTCCGCCAGGGCGCGCTGCCAGTCCGCCGCCAGGACTTGGCGCTCGGCGGCGTCCAGTTCGTGGCTGGCGGCCAGGGCGTTGGCCAGTTCGACGGGTTTCAGCATGGCAATGGCGTGGCGGTCCTCGCTGCGGCACTGGCCGCTGCCGGCGCCGACACTGCGCAGGATGATGTTCGCTGGCAGCAAAGCGCAGACGCGGCGCAGCAGGAGTTGCTCGCTGGCGCTGTCGCCGTGCCAGAGGGTGACGGAGGCGACGTCCGGGCTGTGCAGCCAGTTCACCTCGGTGGCCATCTCGCTGGCGATTTCCCGCTCGCGCAGGACTTCGCCGCCCAGCGCATGCCAGAACGCAGCGCGCTGCTGGCAGGGCGGGTTATCCACATCGCTCAGTGGGCCGACCGCCAGGTCGTCCGGCATCACGCGGATTTTCTTTTCGGTCAGCACGCCTGCCTCGACGGCCCGATGCAGGGCTTCGGCGGCGCCGTCGCCGCAGACCAGATGCAGGCTCATGGCGCCACCACCCGGCGCGGCTCGCCAGTGAAGAAGCCGGCGGCGTTCTCGCTCAACTGGCCGACGATGCGCTGTCGGGCCTCGCGGCTGCCCCAGGCGCTGTGCGGGGTGAGGATGAAGCGCGGGATGTCGCCGGCCAGCAGAGGGTTGCCGTCCCGCGGGGGCTCGACGCTGAGCACGTCGAAGGCCGCGCCGCCGAGATGGCCACGGCGCAGGGTGTCGGCCAGCGCCTGCTCGTCGACCAGCCCGCCGCGGGCGGTGTTGATCAGGTAGGCGCCGGGCTTCATCAGGTCCAGCTCGCGCTGGCCGATCAGGTTGCGCGTGGCGTCGGTCAGCGGGCAGTGCAGGGTGAGGGCGTCGACCTGCGGCAGCAGGTCGTCCAGCGCCAGGCGATCGGCGCGCGCCGGGCGTCCGGGCAGGGCGCCGAGCAGCACGCGCATGCCGAAGGCTTCGGCCAGTTTCGCCACCGCGCCGCCCAGTTCGCCGTGGCCAAGCAGGCCGAGGGTCTTGCCTTCCAGTTCGACGATGGGGAAGTCCAGCAGGCAGAACTGCGGCGCCTTCTGCCAGCGCCCCTCGCGGATCGCCGCCTGGTAGTCCGGCAGGCGCGTGGCCAGGGCGAGCAGCAGCATCAGGGTGTGCTGGGCCACCGATGGGGTGCCGTAGCCCTGGCAGTTGCTCACGGTCACGCCGTGCTGGCGGGCGGCTTCGAGGTCGACGTTGTTGGTGCCGGTGGCGGCCACCAGGATCAGCTTGAGTTCCGGGCACTGCCCGAACACCTCGGCGCCGATGCGCACCTTGTTGCTGATCGCTACCTGCGCGCCCTGCAGTCGCTCGGCCACCTGCTGCGTGTCGCTGCGCCCGTGCAGGACCAGTTCGCCGAACGGCGCGCGCAGCGGCGCGAGGTCGAGGTCACCGAGGTCGAGGGAGGCGTGGTCGAGGAAGACGGCGCGAGGAGGATTCATGAGCGATGACACCTTGATCGGAAGGGCGGGGTGAAGGGGATTCTCGGCGCAACCTCGCCGGCTAACAACCCAGGCTGCCCGCGTCGCGAGGGGCGGAGCGAACTGCACTGAGGTTAGACGTTTGAGTGAAAAGTCTGACAGACGATTCAGTTTCTCCTCATCTGCGGCGAGGCGTTGCCTTCGTAGATTGAGCCCATCTAAACCTCGAGGTGACTCGCGATGATGGGTTGGCTGATCTCCGGTCTGACTGCCTTTGGCATCACGACCGCTGGTGTCTGGAGCGCACGGGTCTGGTCCCGTGTTGGTTCTTCCGCGTCCTTTCCCCGGACCCGGCGCCGCAAGCCGGTGCGCGGCAGTGGCCCAGAACCGCTGCTCTGCTTCGGCGCCCTGATGGACGCTTGCGAAGGGCCGGCGGGAACAGCTCTGATACGCGAGCGCGGCGAAATGGCCGAGCGCCTGCAGGCTGACCTGGCGGAATACTGGGGCATCCGCGATGGCCAATCGGCGCGCGATACGCTGCAGGGCATGCTGCTGGAAGCGCACAGCCTGCCGCTGGACGAGGATTTTCGCCGTCTGCAACGCAACGAACCGAGCGCCTTTGACGGCGAGCAGCGTTTGCGCTGGCAGCGTGCAAAGCAGGCCTGGGGCAAGGCCGGCCTGGCCCTGCCGAAAGACCTTTCCATGGCGGCCCACGACTACGAGTGCATCGCCTGGCTGGCGCGGCGCTGCCATGCCTGCGGCTATCTCGCCGAGGACGAGGCCTGGCTTTGCCTGGCCTGGGTCGCAGAAGCCGCCGTGCGCCAGTTCGGCGACTGGCAGGCCTATGCCGCTTCCTATGTGCTGGTGCGGGCCACGCTGCAACGCGACGGCCAACAGGGCCCGCTGGCCATCCGTGCCTACAAGGAACTGATGGAGGGCGCAGGGCAATGGCGGCTCAACCCGCTGGCGGGCATTCGCGTAGACGACGTGGTCCTGCAGATCGAGCACGAGATTCCGCTGTACACCCGCCAGCCTCGCCAGTCCCTGCTGTCCTTCGGCTCGCTGATTGCACTGAGCGCCGGCGTTCGTTCCGATCGACTGGCGATTGCCCCCGAGGAGTCCGAACTGCATCGCCTGTGGCTGACGCAGCACTGGCGCGCCGAAGGCAAGGGGCAAGTGAAGGAGCGTCTGCACTGGCTGCTGGAGACTGGCAGCCGGGCACGCTTCGATGCCCTGCTGGAGCGCAGCGTTGGCCGCCTGAACGTTGCCGCTGGCGAGCCCGGCCAGGAGCGCTTCGAGCAGGCGCGACGGGCTCTGCTCAAGGCCGGACATGACCCTGCGCTGGTGGACGGCTGTCGCACGGTGCTGGCCTACGACCTGGAGCGGGCCGCCTTCGGCGCGCGCCTGGCCTTCGCCGCCGGCCTGCTGGACGAGGCGAGTCTGTGGAATGCCCTGCGTCACATGGCGCAGCGGGCTCGCTCGGCATTCGCCGACTGGGAGCAGTACCTGGTCTCGGTGGTGGTTGGCCATGCGCTGGCCAATCAGGATCGGGATGCCGGCCGGCAGTTGCTGCGTAGTGGCATGGTGTTGCTCGATGGCATCAGCCCGTTTGCCGAGCACTTGTCGCCCTGGCAGTCGTGTCCGCTGGACAAGCTGCCGGTATTGCACGGGGTATCCTCTGCGGCCGCACGCTGAGGCCGTTCCGGCACTTGTCGGAGCCCCGTCGAGTCGTATAGAAGTGGGAGCTTTCTCGGCGGCTGTTCGGAGGCGCGATGTACTGGGCGGAATTTCTCACGGTGGCGTTCATTCACCTGCTGGCGGTGGCCAGCCCCGGTCCGGACTTCGCCGTGGTGGTGCGCGAGAGCGTGACCCACGGCCGTCGCGCCGGCACTTGGACGGCGCTGGGCGTGGGCAGCGCGATCTTCCTGCACGTCACCTACTCGCTGCTGGGCATCGGCCTGATCGTGTCGCAGTCCATCGTGCTGTTCAACGCCCTGAAATGGCTGGCGGCGGCGTACCTGCTGTACATCGGCTTCAAGGCGCTGCGGGCGCGCCCGGCTGACCCGTCGGCGGTAGAAGCAGTTGCCGCGCCGGTCGCTCGCAGCGCACGCGGAGCCTATGTCGCCGGCTTCGTTACCAATGGCCTGAACCCCAAGGCCACGTTGTTCTTCCTCTCGCTGTTCACCGTGGTGATCAACCCGCACACGCCGCTGCTGGTGCAGGCCGGTTATGGCGTGTACCTGGCCTGCGCGACCGCCGCCTGGTTCTGCCTGGTGGCGCTGCTGTTCAGCCAGCAACGGGTGCGCGCCGGTTTTGCCCGCATGGGCCACTGGTTCGATCGGATGATGGGCGTGGTGCTGGTGGGGCTGGGGATCAAGCTGGCGTTTACCGAACTGCGCTGAGCCGCGGCCGGAGCGAAATGAAAAGGGGCGCCGAGGCGCCCCTTTTTCATGCCGGTTCGAGGGTCAGACCAGCTCGATCGCCACCGCAGTGGCTTCGCCGCCGCCGATGCACAGCGAGGCCACGCCACGCTTGCCGCCCTTCTTCTGCAGGGCGTTGATCAGGGTGACGATGATGCGCGAGCCGGTGGAGCCGACCGGGTGACCCTGGGCGCAGGCGCCGCCGTAGACGTTGACCTTGGCGTGGTCCAGGCCGTGTTCGCGCATGGCGAGCATGGTGACCATGGCGAAGGCTTCGTTGATCTCGAACAGGTCGACGTCGTCCTTGCTCCAGCCGGCCTTCTTGAACAGGTTGGTCATGGCGCCGATCGGGGCCAGGGTGAACTCGGCCGGGTCCTGGCTCTGGGTGGCGTGGGCGACGATCTTCGCCAGTGGCTTCAGGCCACGGCGCGCGGCTTCTTCAGCGGTCATCAGGACCAGCGCGGAGGCGCCGTCGGAGATGGAGCTGGCGTTGGCCGCAGTGATGGTGCCGTCCTTGCGGAAGGCCGGGCGCAGGCCGGGAATCTTGTCCAGGTTGGCGGTGAGCGGCTGCTCGTCGTCCTTCACCACGGTCTCGCCCTTGCGGGTAGTGACGGTGACCGGGACGATTTCCGAATCCAGCGAGCCGTCCTTGATGGCGGCCTGGGCGCGCTGCAGGGATTCGATGGCGTAGGCGTCCATCTCTTCGCGGGTGACGTTGTACTTGTCGGCGGTTTCCTGGGCGAAGGAGCCCATCAGGCGGCCGGTGCGGGCGTCTTCCAGGCCGTCGAGGAACATGTGGTCCTTGATCTCGCCGTGGCCCATGCGCAGGCCGGTGCGGGCCTTCTCGATGACGTAGGGGGCGTTGGACATGCTTTCCATGCCGCCAGCGACCATCACGCTGTTGGTGCCGGCCTTGAGCAGGTCGTGGGCCAGCATCACGGCTTTCATGCCCGAGCCGCAGAGCTTGTTGATGGTGGTGCAGCCGGTGGCGGCGGGCAGGCCGGCGTTCAGCGCTGCCTGGCGGGCCGGGCCCTGTTTCAGACCGGCGGGCAGTACGTTGCCCATGATCACTTCCTGCACGTCCTCGGGCTGGATGCCGGCACGGGAAATGGCTTCGCGGATGGCGATGGCGCCCAGGTCGACGGCGGAAACGCCGGCCAGGCTGCCCTGGAAGCCGCCCATGGGAGTACGGGCGCCGCTGACGATGACGATCTCGGACATGACTAACCTCTTCTTCGCTCTTGTTGTGATGCGCTATCTGGGTACCGGGCGTGAACGACCGGGCGTCAGGATTCTACCGCGTGACCGGATGTGGCCATAGAGTCATCGGCAAATCACTCTTTTGACTGATGAATGGACACACGGGGCGCTCTAGAGTCGGTCTCATCCTGATGAGATCCAGCCTTGAGAGTGCGTACGCCATGCTGAAAACCCGCGTCATCCCCGCTGCACAGAACGCCTACCAGTACCCGCTGTTGATCAAGAGCCTGCTGCTGTCGGGCAGCCGTTACGAGAAAGGCCGGGAAATCGTCTACCGCGACACCGTGCGTTACAGCTATGCCACCTTCAACGAGCGCGTCGCGCGCCTGGCCAACGTGCTGAGCGAGGCCGGCGTGAAGGCCGGTGACACCGTGGCGGTGATGGACTGGGACAGCCACCGTTACCTGGAGTGCATGTTCGCCATCCCGATGATCGGCGCGGTGCTGCACACCATCAACATCCGCCTCTCGCCGGAGCAGATCCTCTACACCATGAACCACGCCGATGACCGCTTCGTGCTGGTCAACAGCGAGTTCGCCGCGCTCTACCAGGGCATTGCCGGGCAACTGACCACGGTGGAAAAGACCCTGCTGATCACCGACGGCACCGACAAGAGCAGCACGCTGCCCAACTGCGTCGGTGAGTACGAGACCCTGCTGGCTGCCGCCAGCCCACGCTACGCCTTCCCCGACTTCGACGAGAACTCGGTGGCGACCACCTTCTACACCACCGGCACCACCGGTAACCCCAAGGGTGTGTACTTCACCCACCGCCAGCTGGTGCTGCACACCCTGGCGATGGCCGCGACCATCGGCAGCCTGGACAGCATCCGCCTGATGGGCACCGACGACGTGTACATGCCGATCACCCCGATGTTCCACGTCCACGCCTGGGGCGTGCCCTACGTGGCGACCATGCTGGGGGTGAAGCAGGTGTATCCGGGCCGTTACGAGCCGGAGCTGCTGTGCAAGCTGATCCGCGAGGAGAAGGTGACCTTCTCCCACTGCGTGCCGACCATCCTGCAGATGATGCTCAACGCCGCCGGCGCCAAGGATCACGACTTCGGCGGGCTGAAGATCATCATCGGCGGCAGCGCCCTCAACCACGCGCTGTACGACGCCGCCAAGGCCCGCGGCATCCAGCTCACGGCGGCCTACGGCATGTCCGAGACCTGTCCGCTGATTTCCTGTGGCTACCTCAACCAGGAACTCTGCGCCGGCAGCGAGGATGAACGCACCACCTACCGCATCAAGGCCGGCGTGCCGGTGCCGCTGGTGGAGGCGGCGATCATGGACGAGCACGGCCAGTTCCACCCAGCCGACGGCGAATCCCAGGGGGAGCTGGTGCTGCGCGCGCCCTGGCTGACCCAGGGGTATTTCCGCGAGCCGGAGAAGGGCGAAGAACTCTGGGCCGGCGGCTGGATGCACACCGGCGACGTGGCGACCCTCGATGGCATGGGCTTCATCGATATCCGTGACCGCATCAAGGATGTGATCAAGACCGGCGGCGAGTGGCTGTCGTCCCTGGAGCTGGAAGACCTCATCAGCCGTCACCCGGCGGTGCGCGAGGTGGCCGTGGTCGGCGTGCCCGACCCGCAGTGGGGCGAGCGCCCGTTCGCCCTGCTGGTGCTGCGCGACGGCCAGGCGCTGGACGCCAAGGCGCTGCGCGAACACCTCAAGCCTTTCGTCGAGCAGGGCCACATCAACAAGTGGGCCATTCCCTCGCAGATCGCCGTTGTTACTGAAGTTCCCAAGACCAGTGTCGGCAAGCTCGACAAGAAGCGTATCCGGGTAGACATCGCCCAATGGCAGGAGGCTGGCAGCGCTTTCCTCTCCACGGTGTGACCGACGACCGGCAAGTCACGGTTTTCGGGCGTCGTGCCAAGCAAGCGCTTGGCACGACGCAGCCCAGTGATCACGCCACCTCGGGGCCTGCGCAAGCGTCTAGTCAGGGCCTTTGTAAGACAAATCACACTTTAGAGCGATCAAGTGCCTTAGGACGCTGGATATAGTCGCCGCTACTCATAACAAAAAACACATGGAGTAGCGTCGATGAAAACCATGCAACATATCTGGCGCCTGGCACGGTTGCCGCTGGCAGTGAGCCTGGCATCCACGCTGGCGACGCCGGCTTCCGCCGTCAGCTTCAACATCGGGGAAATCGAAGGTTCGTTCGACTCGACGCTGTCCGTGGGGGCCAGCTGGTCGACGCAGAATCCGAACAGCAACCTCATCGGCGTGAACAACGGCGGCAAGGGGCTGTCCCAGACCTCCGACGATGGCCACCTGAACTACAAGGCCGGCAAGACCTTCTCGAAGATCTTCAAGGGCATCCACGACCTTGAACTGAAATACCAGGACACCGGCGTCTTCGTCCGCGGCAAGTACTGGTACGACTTCGAGCAGAAGGACGAGAACACCGAGTTCAAGCCGCTCTCCGACCACAACCGCAAGGAAGCCGCCCAGGCCTCCGGCGCGGAAATCCTCGACGCCTTCATCTACCACAACTACAACATCGCCGACCTGCCGGGCACCGTGCGCCTGGGCAAGCAGGTGGTGAACTGGGGCGAGAGCACCTTCATCCAGAACGGCATCAGCGTGATCAACCCGTTCGACGTCACCGCCTTCCGCCGCCCGGGTTCCGAGATCAAGGAAGCCCTGGTGCCGGTGAACATGTTCTACCTGTCGCAGAACCTCACCGAGAACCTCTCCGCCGAAGGCTTCTACCAACTGGAGTGGGACCAGACGGTGGTCGACAACTGCGGCACCTTCTTCTCCCAGCCGGATGTCGTGGCTGACGGTTGCACCCAGAACCTGGCGGTGCTGACCAACAACCAGGCCTCGATCAATACCCTGAACTCCCTGCTCGGCCCGAGCCTGGCGCTGACTCCGTCGCCCTGGAATGAAGGTATCGTGGTGCGACGTGGCCCGGACCGCGACGCCCGCGACAGTGGCCAGTACGGCTTCTCCCTGAAGTACTTCGCCGACAGCCTGAACACCGAGTTCGGCGGCTACTACATGAACTACCACAGCCGCCTGCCGATCTTCTCCGGCCGTGGCGCCGATGCCTCCAAGGTTGCGCAGATCAACCAGCTGATCACCAACATCGCGGCGATCAGCCCGTCCCTGGCGGCCCAGGCCGGCGCGGCGGCGATGGCGGGCAACTCCAGCTACTTCATCGAGTACCCCGAAGACATCCGCCTGTACGGCCTGAGCTTCTCCACCACGCTGCCCACCGGTACCGCCTGGCAGGGCGAGATCAGCTACCGTCCGAACGCCCCGGTGCAGCTGAACACCACCGACATCCTGTACTCCGGCCTGGACCCGGTCTCCATCGGCGGCAACCATGTCTACGACAACGCCTCCGTGCTGACCGGCACCGCGGGTGAAGACCTGCACGGCTACCGCCGCAAGGAAGTCACCCAGCTGCAGACCACCTTCACCCACTTCTTCGACCAGGTCATGGGCGCCGAGCGTCTGACCCTGGTGGGCGAGGTCGGCTGGACCCACGTCGGCGGCCTGGAAAGCCAGAACAAGGCGCGCTATGGCCGCGACCCGATCTTCGGCCCCGGCCCGCTGAACGGCAGCCTCAACGGCCGCTCGACCTGCGAAGCGCTCAACGTGTCGACCCTGGGCACCGCCAACGCCAACAACGTCAGCCGCAACTGCGAAAGCGATGGTTTCACCACCGCTGACTCGTGGGGTTACCGCGCCCGTGCGATCTGGGACTACAACGATGTGTTCGCCGGCGTGAACCTCAAGCCCAACGTGGCCTGGTCCCACGACGTGGACGGTTACTCCCCCGGTCCTGGCGGCAACTTCGAGGAAGGCCGCAAGGCGGTCAGCCTGGGCGTGGATGCCGACTACCTGAACACCTACACCGCAAGCCTGGCCTACACCAACTACTTCGACGGCAAGTACTCCACCGTCGATGACCGTGACTTCGTCAGCTTGAGCTTCGGTGTGACTTTCTAAGCCGGCCGTTCAACCGGCAAGCGGCCCGCCCTCGCGGCGGGCCATCCGCACGGCCGGGTGACCCGGTCGCGCGGGGCAGCAGACAAAACCGTGCCCCGTCTTGGCGAAAGCATCCGGCAAGGGCGGCCAGCGCGGTGGGCAAAGACTCAACGAGGACGATAAACGAATGAGAACAACAAAGATCCTGCTGCACACGGGCGCCCTGGCGCTCAGCCTCATCGCCTCCCAGGTGATGGCGGCCGTCTCTGCCGATGAAGCGGCGAAGCTGGGCTCCACCCTGACTCCCATGGGCGCGGAAAAGGCCGGCAACGCCGACGGCAGCATTCCGGCATGGACCGGTGGCCTGGCGAAGAACGCCGGCACCGCTGACAGCAAGGGCTTCCTCAGCGATCCGTTCGCCAGCGAGAAGCCGCTGTTCACCATCACCGCGCAGAACATGGACCAGTACAAGGACAAGCTGACCCCTGGCCAGCAGGCCATGTTCAAGCGCTACCCCGACACCTACAAGATGCCGGTCTACACCACGCACCGTACCGCCACCGTGCCGGACAACGTGCTGGAAGCGACCAGGAAGAACGCCACCACGACCAAGCTGCTGCAGGGCGGCAACGGCCTGGAGAACTTCCAGGTGGCCAACCCCTTCCCGATTCCGAAGGACGGCCTGGAAGTCATCTGGAACCACATCACCCGCTACCGCGGCGGCCACGTGCGCCGTCTGGTGACCCAGGCGACCCCGCAGGTCAACGGCTCCTACTCGCTGGTGTACTTCCAGGACGAGTTCGTCTTCCGTACCGACCTGAAGGACTACGACGCCAGCAAGCCGAGCAACGTGCTCTTCTACTTCAAGCAGCGTGTAACCGCTCCGGCGCGTCTGGCCGGTAACGTGCTGCTGGTGCACGAGACCCTCGACCAGGTGAAGGAACCGCGCCTGGCGTGGCTCTACAACGCCGGCCAGCGCCGCGTTCGCCGCGCTCCGCAGGTTTCCTACGACGGCCCGGGTACCGCCGCCGACGGCCTGCGTACCTCCGACAACCTGGACATGTACAACGGTGCGCCGGACCGCTACGACTGGAAACTGGTGGGCAAGCAGGAGCTGTACATCCCGTACAACAACTACAAGATGGATGATCCGAAGCTGAAGTATTCGGACATCATCAAGCCCGGCCACCTGAACCAGGACCTGGCCCGCTACGAGCTGCACCGCGTGTGGCACGTGACCGCCACCCTGAAGCCGGGCGAGCGTCACATCTACGCCAAGCGTGACTTCTTCATCGACGAGGACACCTGGCAGGCCGTGGAGATCGACCACTACGACGGTCGTGGCACCCTGTGGCGCGTCGCCGAGGCGTTCAACCAGTACTACTACAACTACCAGGTACCGTGGTACACCGCGGAAACCCTGTATGACCTGCTGTCCGGCCGCTACCTGGTGCTGGGTCTGAAGAACGAGGAGAAATCCGCCTACGACTTCAACTACAGCGCTTCGGAAAGCGACTTCACCCCGGCAGCGCTTCGCCAGGAAGGCGTGCGCTGATCCCCCGATCCCCACGGGTGGTTCCGCGGTGAGAAAAGACCGGCCTTCGGGCCGGTTTTTTTATGGGAGATCATCTGTCAGATGAATGGAAGCCTGAATGTAGGACGCCTTCTGGTCATGTTGTGAGCAAAGGTAACAAAATCGACTTCTATTCCCGACCGCGAGCGGCTAGGCTCGGACGGCAGTGTGACCTTCGTTGACCGCTATAAGAGCTAGAGCAAGAGCCAGGCCGATGACCGACTTCTCGACTCTGCCAAGTCTGACCGATGTTCCCCCCAGTACGGCCGGCAGCCGCTTCTTCCGACCGCCGCTGCCGCATGGCCACGTCGCCCGTTCGCGGCTGTGCCAGCGCATGGCCGCGGGGCTGCAGGGACGGCTGATACTGGTATCCGCCCCGGCCGGGTTCGGCAAGAGCTCGCTGGCCATCGAATTCTGTCAGACGCTGGAAGATCACTGGCGCAGCCTGTGGCTGGGGCTCAGTGCCAGGGACAGCGACCCCGGACGTTTCCTCGAACGCCTGCTCGAAGGCCTGCGCCTGCATTTTCCCACCCTCGGCGAGGAAGCCCTGGCCCTGCTGAAGATGCGCCAGCGCCACCAGCCGTTCGCCTTCGAAGCCTGGCTTGACGACCTGCTCGATGAGCTGGTGGACAGCCTGTCGGTGGACCGCCCGCTGCTGCTGGTGCTCGACGACTACCACCTGGCCCAGGGCGCGGTGCTCGACCGTTGTCTGCAATTCCTGCTCAATCACCAGCCCGCCGGCCTGGTCGTGCTGGTCACCAGTCGCCAGCGCCCGGACTGGCACCTGGCGCGCCTGCGCCTGTCGCGGCAGCTGCTGGAGTTCACCGAACAGGACCTGCGCCTGACCGTCGAGGAAACCGCGCAACTGGTCAGCGCCAACGGCGCGCAACTCGACGACAACGCCCTCGATAACCTGGTCGAGCGCAGCGAAGGCTGGATCGCCGGGCTGCGCCTGTGGTTGCTGGCCCACGGCGACGAGCTGGCGGCCAATGTGCCCGATCTGTCGGTGCATGGCGCCGAAGAGCTGATCCGCGACTACCTGCTGGAAGAGGTGATCGACAAGCAGTCGCCGGAGGTCCAGATGTTCCTGGCCCAGACCGCGCGCTTCGAACGCTTCTCCGCCGAACTGTGCGACGCGTTGCGCGACGCCCACGACAGCGCCTCGATCCTGCGCCACCTGCAGCAGCACCAGGTGTTCCTCGTGCCGCTGGACGAGCAGGGCCAGTGGTTCCGTTATCACCACCTGTTTTCCGACCTGCTGCTGGCGCGCCCGCTGCCCGGCTCCGGGCCTTCGGCAGCGGCGCTGCACCTGCGCGCCTGTCGCTGGTTCAGCGCCCAGGGGCTGTTCGACGACGCGGTGGAGCAGGCCCTGCGCGCCGGCCACCCGGAGGTCGCGGCGAGCCTGGTACAGAGCCTGTCCGAGGAACAACTGCTGGCCGAGCAGAACGTCGCCACGCTGCTGCGCTGGAAGATGGACCTGCCTGACAGCCTGCTGGCCAGCACGCCGCGCCTGATCGTGCTGTACAGCTGGGCGCTGGCGCTGGCCTGCCAGCTGGATGCAGCCGAAGAACTGGCGGCGCAGCTGTCGCGTTTCCTGCCCGCCGCCGATGCCACCGCCCAGCGCGACCTGCTCGCGCAATGGCAGGCGCTGGCGGGCGTGATCGCCCGTGGCCGCGGCGAGATCGAAGCGGCCGAGCGGCACTGCGAGGAGGCCATGCACGGCCTCGGCCCGGAGCGCTTCGGTCCGCGCCTGCTGTGCCTGTCGACCCTGAGCAACCTGGCCATCGTGCGCGACGACCTGTGGCGCGCCCGCGGGCTCAACCGGGAAGCGCTGGAACTGGCGCAGCGCTTCGGCAATCCGCTGTTCGAAGCCATGGTGCATTACGACCGGGCCCGCGTTCTGCAGGCACGCGGCGAGGTTTTGCGCGCCGAGGAAGAAGTGCGCCAGGGGCTGGCGCGGCTGTCCGGCCTGTCCTCCCAGCGACGCTATGCGGTGCGTGGCCGCTTGATGCTTTACCAGGGCTACCTGCGCAGCCTGGCGCTGCAGCCGGACGAGGCGCGCAAATGCCTCAAGGCCGGCATCGAGGAAGCCCGCGCCTGCCGCGACATCAGCCTGGTGATCGGCTTCTGCGTGCTGGCCAGCCTGGAAGGGCGGCTGGGCAATTACACCCGCGCCTTCGCCCACCTCGCCGAGGTCGAGCGGATGATGCATGTGTGGGACGTCCCGCCGGTCTATTACCTGTCAGCGATTACCCTGATCAAGTGCGAACTCTGGCTCGGCCAGGGCCAGGTCGAACTGGCCACTGCGTGGCTGGAGCGTCTGCGTGACACTTATACCGGCGATGAACCGGCCACTCCGCCGGAATGCTCGCCGCAGCTGCCGCGCAATGTGGAGATGCTGCAAGCCCAGCTGGAACGCCGCGAAGGCCGCATGACCGATGCCGAGGTGCGGCTGCGCGCCGTGGCCAGCGGCGCCCTGCAAGGCGGCGCGCAGTTGCAGGCGCGCTTCGCCCAGGGCCAGCTGGTCGCCCTGCTGCTGCAGGACGGTCGCGATCGCGAAGCTTCCTTCGAGCTGGGCGAGTGCCTGAACGGTCTGGCGGTCGGCCTGCTGATCCCGTTGCATGAAGTGCTGCTGCAGCATCCGCAATGGTTGCGCGAGCAGTTGGCCGTGCGGGCATCATCGCCGGCCATCGACGCCCTGCGTGAGCGCCTGCCGGCCCCGCCGGAGCGCGGTGCGGTGCTCAACGATTGCCTGAGCGGGCGCGAGCTGGCGGTGTTGGAACTGATCGCCCAGGGCTGCTCGAACCAGGAAATCAGCGAGCGGCTGTTCATCTCCCTGCACACCGTGAAGAGCCACGCCCGCCACATCAACGACAAGCTCGGCGTCGAACGCCGCACCCAGGCGGTGGCGCGGGCGAAGGAGCTGGGGTTGTTGCGCTAGGGGGACCCCGCTCCGAAGATCGTAGGGCGGATAACGCGCCAGCGTTATCCGCCGCGAGGCAATCGGCGGATAACCCGTTCCGGGTTATGCGCCCGGTCCCAGGGCGATTCCTCTGCGTGGGCTTGCCCTCACCCCAGCCCTCTCCCAGAGGGAGAGGGAGCCGTGTGTGCCGGCTGACGCTATGGTTTCATCCTGTGCCGATCAGTCCCCTCTCCCTTTGGGAGAGGGTTAGGGTGAGGGCCAGCGATGCCAGGATGCAGCAAGGAACTTATCCCCACTCACATCCCCTTCTTCTTCTCCGCCTCCGGCGGCGCGCTCAGGTCCAGCCCCTTGGGCACAGGCTGCCCCTTGGCCGGGGCGGCCAGCTGTTTCTGCACGTCAGCCTGGATCGCTTGCAGCACCGGCAGCAGGTCGCGCATGTTCTCGCGCACTTCCGGGTAGGCGTGCTTCTGCGACAGTTCATCCACGCGCATCAGCAGTTGCACGCGCACTTCAGGCGGCAGGTGGATGAAGAGTTCGGGCAACTGCTTGGCCAGCTCGGCGCTGTAGAGCACCAGGTCCTGGCGGTCGAACTGCGCGGTGAGGCCGAGGTAGTCCAGCGCGCTGCTGGTCAGCATCGAGGCGGCGGCCTTGGCTTCCTGCATGCCTTGCAGACGCACCGGGTTGCGCTGCTCGCTCTGCGCCAGGGTCATCCAGAATTCCACCGTCAGGTTGAACAGGATCGCCTGTTCGCGCAGCGAGTAGCTCATCAGGCCCAGCGCCTCGGCGCCATAGGGCTGCTTGGCGGCGCGGAAGTTGAAGTACAGACGCATCAGCTCCTTGAGCTTGAACAGCACCTCGCGCGCCTCGTTCTGCCGCAGCTCCAGCGGGGCGTAGATGTTCAGCTGCGGGCGGAAGTTCTCCTCGCTGACCATGCGCTGGTAGATCGGCCCGGTGAACTCGCCGCTGCGCCGGGGCAGGCCGTTGACCTGGGTCTCGTCGATCTTCTTCAGCGCGTCGATCAGCACCTGGTAGTCGGCGCTGGTCCAGTTGCGCTGGATGTCGGGAATCTTCTGGCCCAGGTAATACAGGTCGGCGGACAGGGCAGGGCGGCACAGGAGCAGCAACAGCACGGCCAGCGGCCACAGCGAACGGCGAGTGAAGATCGGCACGAACGGGCTTTCCTTGCGCGAGGGCGGGTCGGGCTAGGTTAGCGGGGCGCGCGGCCTGCGTCATCCCGTGGCAGGCCATCACACTACCTAGGTTGGGCGCGGCGGCGCGGGCGCTGTGGTGTGATTCAGCCTTTAGAACAACAAGCACGGGAGTCACTCGTCCATGACCGCCACATTGTCTGTGCAACCGCCGCTGGCCGAGGGCCTGGCCCGCTATGGTTTCGGCCCCCTGCCACTGGCCGCGCTGAAGGCACGCTACGCTTCGCCCGAATCCGGTTCGAAGTTCATCCACGTCGACGGTTTCGATATCCACTACCGCGATGAAGGCAGCCCGGACAAGCCGGTGCTGGTGATGGTCCACGGCGTGATGGCCTCGCTGCACACCTGGGATGGCTGGGTTGCCGAGCTTTCCGAGCACTTCCGCATCATCCGCCTCGACGTGCCCGGCTTCGGCCTCACCGGCGGCGGCCAGGACCGCGAGTACGACGGCGAGCGCCTGGTGAAGGTGTTCGGCCTGTTCCTCGACCGCCTGGACCTCAAGCACGTGTCCATCGCCGGCAACTCCCTGGGCGGCTACATCGCCTGGAACTACGCACTGGCCAACGCCCACCGCGTCGAGCGGCTGATCCTCATCGACCCGGCCGGCTACTACATGCAGAAGGTGCCGCTGATGATCGCCAGCGCGGTGCTGCCCGGCGCCGGGATCATGATGCCGATGTGGATGCCGCGTGCCCTGGTGGCCCAGGGCATCAAGGAAGTCTACGGCGATGCGCGCAAGATCAAGCCGGGCGTGATTGACCGCTACTACGACATCAGCCGCCGGCCGGGCAACCGCCGCGCGATGATCGACATCTTCCGCGTGCTGGTGAAAGCCAACCGCGAGGAACTGCCCACCACGCCCAACCGCGTCGCCGCGCTGAAGGTGCCGACGATGCTGATGTGGGGCGAGCGCGACCGCTGGATTTCGCCGCGCCATGTGCCGATGTGGCAGCGTGACGTGCCGGGCATCGAGGTGAAGGTCTATCCGGGCGTGGGGCATATTCCGATGGAAGAAATCCCCGAGGAGTCGGCGGCGGATGCGTTGCGCTTCCTGCATGCCTGATGGCTGATCGCTCGGTGAGAAAGCCCGGCCAAGTGCCGGGCTTTTTTGTTCTGCCGGATCGATCTTCGCAGGATGGTGTGGAGCGTAGCGATATCCGCCGATTCCCTCGCGCGGACAGCATGGGTATCGCTGCGCTCCACCCATCCTACCCGGATGCTCCCGATTGCTTGGCGCGCTCCTGCAGTTCGTAGGGCGAATGATGCGCCAGCGTTATCCGCCCTACGGTCTGCAATGGGACGGAAACGAAGCCGCCCCGACAGAGCGGGGCGGTGTTCGAAGCGCAGGGCGAGTCAGCCAGCGTGTGCCATCGGCTGCGCGTCGTACTCCTTGCGTACCTCGTAGAGCACATCGAGGTTGTTGTGCTGCCAGGGGTGGAAGTCGGACTTGAAGAAGTCCATGTACTCGCGCAGCAGTGGGCGGAACACGCCGTGCTTCCCCCAGGTCCACTTGATGCCGTCGCGCCAGACGCGCCAGTTCCACAGCAGGCCGTCGACCTTGAGCATGTGCACCAGCCCGCGGAAGGTATCCAGCACGAAGAAGAAGGTCGCCATGCGCATCGCCCGGCGCAGCAGCTTGCGGCTGCCGCAGACCTGGTTGTAGACGTCGAAGGCCACCGCCTTGTGCTCGGTTTCCTCCAGCGCGTGCCAGCGCCACAGGCGCTGCATCACCGGGTCGGCGCCTTCCATGGTGCGCGGGTCGGTCAGCAGCCCGTTGGCCATGATCGCGGTAATGTGCTCCAGCGCAGCGGTCGCGGCCAGCTGGCGCTTGGCCGGGAATTTCTTCTGGGTGAAGCGGATGCGCGCCTGGGCGCGCTTCTCGATGGCGGTGATGTCGTAGCCCTGGTCGCGCAGGCGCTGGCTGTAGGTCAGGTGCTCACGGCTGTGGTGGCCTTCCTGACCGATGAAACCACGGATCTGTTCCTTGAGCACCGGGTCGCTGATCTGGTCGCGGAACTGCCGCACCGAGTCGATGAAGAAGCGCTCGCCGTCGGGGAACAGCACCGACATGGCGTCGAACAGATGGGACTTGAAGGCGTCTCCACTGTGCCAGTGACGCGGCAGCGGATCGGGCAGATCGAAGTCCATGTGCCGGGGCTTGATCTCCAGTCCTGCGGGGGTGGTGCTGGCCATGGCGGCTCCATTGTTGTGGTTGTCCATGGTCATTACTCTGGGCTTGTAGGGAAAGCGTCACAAGGTTATTGTCTGCCAACTTTCCGGTCATATCCGGCCAGCGGTCAACATAAGAACAACGATGAAACAACCGCTCAATTTCACCGCCGAACTGGTGCCCGTCGCCTATGCGCAGGCACTTCTCGATCTCGCCGAAGAGCTGGGCGTGCCGCGTGTGCGCCTGTTCGAACTGGCCCGCGTGCGCCCCGAGGTGCTGCAGAGCCCCAACGGCCGACTGTCCTTCATCGACTTCCATCAGCTCTCCAGCACCGCCCTGGTGCACTGCAACGAGCCGGCCTTCGGCCTGTTGCTGGGGCAGCGGCTGAACGTCTCCACCCATGGCATCCTCGGCTACGCGGTGCTGTCCAGCGCCAACCTCGGGCGCGCCATCGGCTTCGCCCTGAAGTACTACCGCGTGCTCGGCCTGGCCTATGACCTGGAGATGGTGGAAGACGGCGGGGTGTCCTACCTGCGCGCCAGCGAGTCGATTCCCCTGGGCCCCACCAGCCGCTTCGCCGCCGAAGGCCTGATGACCAGCCTGCACACCATCGCCCGCTTCCTGGTGGGCGAACCCCTGCAGGGTGTCAGCGTCGGCTTCGCCCATGCCGAGCCGGATTACGTCGAACGCTACGCCGAGGTGTTTGGCTGCGAGGTATTGTTCGACCAGCCGTTCCACTTCATCGGCCTGCCCAGCGAGTACCTGGCGCGGCCCATGGCACTGGCCAACCCGGCCACGGTGCAGATGTGCGAGCAGCAGTGCGAGGCGCTGCTGGCCACGCTGGATGTGCAGGAAGGCCTGCTGACCCGCATCCGCCGCCTGCTGCTGGCGCGCCCCGGCGAGTTCCCCGACCTGGAGAGCGTGGCCGCCGACCTGCACACCAGCGGGCGCAGCCTGCGCCGACATCTCTCGAACCTCGGCACCACCTACCAGGAAGTGCTCGACGACGTGCGCAAGCGCCTGGCCCTGCAATACCTCACCACGACCCACCTGCCGCTCTACGAGATCGCGCTGCTGCTGGGCTTCAACGACCCGTCGAACTTCCGCCGGGCGTTCCGCAAATGGACCGGCAAGCTGCCCACCGACTACCGCGAGGATTGAGCCCGGGACCGGCGCAGCTGCCGCCCGGCAGCTGCGCTGATCACTGGGGCGGCGTCGGCTTCAGAAGCGATAGCCGACGTACAGTTGCAGGGCATCGAAGGTGTCGTTGCCGAACACTTCGCGAGCGGCGGCCTTGGGTTTCACCCAGTTGTACGAGAGTGTCGCGAACAGCTGGCTGCTCGCCGCCCAGTCCAGGTACACCGCCGCCTCGTCGGCGAAGCGCCGGTCGCTGACCGGCTGGCCGTAGTAGTTTTCCTCATCCAGCGAGAACTGGTAGTAGACCGTGCCCGCGCTCAGGCCGGGCGCGACCTGCCCGGCCAGTCGCCACATGTGCACACGCTCGTTGCTGTCGTTGAGCAGGTAGTTGCCGACCACATCACCGATCACCCAGGAGCCACGCTCGGTGTAGGCCTTGCTCAGCGGGTCCCAGCTCTTGCGGCGGTTGTCACTCGGGTCGTCGTCACCGGAGAACAGCGCATAGCGGTAGGTCAGCTTCGGCTGCAGGGGCAGGTCGGCGAAGCCGTAGTCCAGGCGCACATACCAGGCGTGGCCGGAAAAGCTCACCTGTTCGCCCTCGCCGGTCTGCAGGCCGTACTCCGCGCTGATCGACAGCTCCGGCAGGGCTTCGAAGCCGCCGTCCAGCCAGCGCAGGTTGTACACCTGCATGCCATTGCGCGGCGCTATCTGGTTGGCCTGGCTACCGACGTCGCTGACCTTCAGCGCCATCAGGCCGAGCTGGCCGCGCAGGAAGGGATAGTCGAGGTTGGCACCACTGAAGCGGGCACCGCCCAGGTCGTCGTCGTTGCGCACGCTGAACGCCTGGCCAGACAGTGCGCCGCCGCGATAGGCAAGGATGGCACCATCGCGGAATGCGGTGCGTGGGCCGGACCAGTACGCGCCTTCGCCGAGCAGGTCGAGGTTGCCGTCGGCGAGGATGAAGCCCGTGCCGACGCGGAAGTTCTGGTTGCCCAGGGTCAGCCGCCAGGGGCCGCGCTCGATGCCGGCATAGAGTTCTTCCAGTGAGCTCTTGCCGTCCGAGTTGCGCGTGTAACCGCCGGCGTCGCCGTCGCCGAAGGTATGCGCGGCGACCAGCGAGGCGCCACCGACCAGGCGCAGGTCCTGGTCCAGGGTGTAGCGGAAGCTGGCTTCCGGTTTGAGGAAGGCTTCCTGCCAGATGGCCCGCTCGCCCTTCACCTCGCCGCTGCGATAGTCGCGCTGGCCGGCGCCGAAGTTGACGTTGTGGCTGTCGATGAAGGTGGCGCCGCTGCTCAGGCTGAAGTCCGCCTGCAGGTCGCCGTTCTCGTAGTGACTGTCGGCGTGGGCGAGGCTCGTCAGGGAGGCGAGCAGGAGCGTGGATAAGGAACCCAGGTTCTGGTTGTTCATGTGGGAGCTCTGCGCTGTTGTTATTGGGATGGCAGGAGTTCAGGGCGCAACCGCTCGCGGCGTGCCCGAAAGCACGCCGGAGGGAGGCGCGAGGTTGCGGTGGAGCGGGTCAGGCGCGGCGGCGGGCCAGCGGCAGGATCGCCAGGAAGGACAGCGCACAGATGACCGCGGAGAACTGCAGCAGCAGGCTGAAGTTCTCCGTCTCGCCGAGCAGCCAGGCCGCCAGCGAAGGACCCACGGCGAGCCCGCCGCAGATCGCCAGGTTGGCCAGCACCACCAGCTTGCCGCCCTGGCGGTCGTAGTCGCTGATTGCCGCGAGGAGGAACGGCAGGGCGAAGGTCCAGGCGAACTTGAAGGCGCAGGCCGCCAGTACGTAGCGCAGCAGCGAGACGTCTCCCAGCAGGCCGATCAGGCTCGACGCCATGGCCAGGTAGCCCAGCGCGAGCAGCCACTCACGCCGGCCACGGATGCCGATCCAGCTGGCCAGCGAAGCGCCGACCACGCCCAGCAGGGAGGCGCTGGCCAGGGCGCTGGAGCTGTCCGTGGCGCTGATGCCCTGGGTCCGCGCCAGCTCGCCGACGAAGGTCCAGATGCCGGCGAGGCTGAGGTAGAACAGGAAGATCGCGCTCATGCCCAGGGCGATCTTCCCCAGCGCGGCGCGCGCCTGGCTGGGCGGCAGGGCTTCGGCCTGATTGTCGCTGCCCGCAGGCAGGGAGCGGATCAACGGCAGGCAGGCGGCGGTGAACAGGGCGATCAGCAGGAAGAAGCTGGCGACGCGCCAATGGCTGAACAGCCACGGCATGAACTGCAGGCTCAGGGCTGCCAGCACCAGCTGGCCGGTGACCCACAGGCCGAATGCCCGCGCCGCGTTCGGCAAGGTGCCGGCGGTGCCCAGGCACACCAGCACCAGCGCCGCCTCGGAGAACGCGGTGAGGAAGCGCAGCGCCACCAGCAAGGGATAGGACGGCGCCGCCGTGCTCATCAGCACGGCGCTGAGCAGGTTGCCGAGAAGGAACACGGCAGCGGCGATCGCGGCGATCCGGCGCCAGTTGTAGCGGCGCATCCAGAAGTAGGTGGGAATGGTGGAGATCGCCATGGCCCCCAGCTCCATGCTGAACAGGAAGCCGACCTGGCGGTTGTCCAGGCCCAGTTCGGCGATGTAGCGGCTGGCCAGCGCCGGTGCGGTGAGCAGCACCAGCGGGCCGATGGCGGAGAACAGCACTACCGCCAGCAGGCGCAGGCGTTGCTGCACCGGATTGAGCACCAGGGGAGCGGTCAGGGTGTTCATGCTTCCACCTTTTGCCGGCTGGCCGGGAGCAAGGGGCTGTCGTAGCGGGCGCGCAGGTTGGCGATCCACTGCCGCTGGTGCGCGGCCAGGGGCTGCCCGGAGAGGGCGCGCATCGCCTCCAGGTGCGGGTCCTGGATGTCAGTGGCGATGCCGCTGAGCGTCTCGATCACGGCCAGGCCGAAGTAGGGCACCGAGTTGGGCTCGTAGCCGCCTTCGTGGCACAGCACCAGGCGGCCATCGCAGAGCTGGTCGGCCAGCGCCATCAGCCTGGCGGTCAGCGCGCGGTAGGCATCGCCGTGGAGCATCATCCGCCCGAGCGGGTCGTGGGCGCCGGCGTCGAAGCCGCAGGGCACCAGGATCAGTTGCGGACGATGGGCGCGCAGGGCCGGCAGCACGATCTCGTCGAAGGCATGCAGGTAGGCGCCTTCGCCACAGCCGGGCGGCAGCGGCACGTTGAGGTTGAAGCCGCGGCCGGCGCCAGCGCCCTGTTCGTCGACGAAGCCCGAGTCCTGGGGATAGTTGCCTTCCTGGTGCAGGGAGATGGTCAGCACGCGCGGGTCTTCCCAGAAAATGCTCTGCGAGCCGTTGCCGTGGTGCACGTCCCAGTCGACCACCGCGATGCGTTCCAGACCGTGTTCGGCCATCGCCACATGGGCGGCCAGGGCGGCGTTGGCCAGCAGGCAGAAGCCGCGGCCGCGGTCCGCTTCGGCGTGATGGCCCGGCGGCCGCACCAGGGCATAGGCGTTGCGTGCGTCGCCGCGCAGCACGTGCTTGACCGCCTGGATCACGCCGCCGGCGGACAGCCGGGCGATGTCATAGCTGCCGTGGCCGAAGGGCGTGTTGTCGCCGGCGTCACCGCCACGCCCGGCGCTGAGTTCCTGCAGGTGCGCGAGGTAGCCGGGGGTGTGTACCCGCAGCAGTTGCTCCTCGGTCGCCGCCAGCGGCTTGACCGCCAGCAGGCGTTCGCCGAGGCCGCTGACGTCCAGCAGGTTCTTAAGCCGGCGCTTGGTTTCGGCGTTCTCGAAATGCAGGCCGGGCTGGACCCCCAGGCCGGGAGTGAACAGACCGGCGTAGTTGCCGGTGTCATGCCACATGTAGTGTTCGTGCCAGACGAATGCTGTGGTCATTGGCTTGATCCTTGTTGTTGTTCGGGATGTTGCAGCGTGCGCAGAGGGTCTGGGCAAGGCACGGCGAGAGTAGGAAGGGGCCGGAAGAGGGTAAATACACCCGTGGGGGTAGGGGCCCCGGCGGGCAACAGGCAGCCGTGTTCCCGGCGGGAACAGTGCCGATACGGGGTGGGTAGGCGCGGATCAGCGCGGCAGGGGCAGCAGGCCGTTGGCGGAGTGGCGCAGGAACAGGTCGCAGAGTTGCAGCTCGGAGCGCACGCCGAGCCGCGTATAGAGGTTGCGCCGATGCACCTTGACGGTGGCCTGGCTGATGTTCAGCTGGCGGGCGATCAGTTTGCTGGAGTTGCCCTGCAGCATCAGCCGGGCGATTTCCTGCTCGCGCGGCGTCAGCAGGCCACCTGCGAAGGACGCCAGGGCCCGCGCGAGGCTGTCTTCCTCCTCCGGCTGGACGAGGGTTTCGCGGCTCTGTGCGAAGCCGCCCAGCAGGTACCGCAACAGCGGGTAGAGGTTGCGCAGGGCGCGCAGTTCGGCGGTGCTGGCGAGGTGGCGCTGGCGTCGGCCAATGGACATCACCAGCACGGTGTCGTCGCAATCGTCGAAGAGAATGTCGATCTCGTCGTCCAGGCGCAGTTCGCGGTAGTAGTGCTTGTAGTAATCGCTGCCGTGCAACTGGCTGGTGCGCTGGTTGATGCGCAGGATGCCGCTGCTCATGCCCTCGCGAATCGAGTTCGACACCGGGTCCAGGCGATACATGCCGTCGAGGTAGCGCTCGATGTACTCGGCGTGGAGCTGGTCCGGGTAATCCTCGTAGAGAATGCGCGGGCAACCGTCGCCGCGGTACGCCTTGATGATCACGTTGTCATGGGCCAGGACCGGTTGCAGGCTGTGCGACAGCAGCACCGGGAAGTCCGGGTGGCCCTTGTGCTCCAGTAGCCGAGCCAGGTTCTGGTTCCAGTCGGCACTGGCCTGGGTCGCCAGCAGGTTGCTCAGTTGCATCGGCGTGCTCTCTGCATTCGATCTTGTTCTTTTCCGGGTGAGTTGCTGCAATATGGGTGCCATTCGGCCGCCGACTGCCATGCCGGCTTCGCTGGCCGCTCACCGCTCCGGAGTAACCGATGACCGATCAGCCTACCCTCATCCGCGAAACCTTCCCCGTCGGCCCCCTGCAATGCAACTGCACCATCATCGGCGACCCGCTGACGAAGAAGGCCATCGTCGTCGATCCGGGCGGCGACCACGAGCTCATCCTGCAGCGTCTCGACGCGCTGGGGCTGAAGGTGGTCAGTATCATCCACACCCACGCGCACCTGGACCACTTCCTCGCTTCCGGGCAGATGAAGGAGAAGACCGGCGCGACCCTGCACCTGCACAAGGACGACCAGTTCCTCTGGGATAACTTGGAGATGCAATGCCGCATGT
Organism: Pseudomonas sp. PDM22; assembly: GCF_014851965.1. Taxonomy (NCBI): domain Bacteria; kingdom Pseudomonadati; phylum Pseudomonadota; class Gammaproteobacteria; order Pseudomonadales; family Pseudomonadaceae; genus Pseudomonas; species Pseudomonas sp. PDM22. The sequence continues at coordinate 983,632 of NZ_JACVAR010000001.1, read as the reverse complement.
TCGGCGTCCCCTATACTCCGGTGCCTTCGCCGGACCAGTGGCTGGCCGATGACGAGGAGCTGGCCTGCGGCTGCGGCGTGGCGCTGCACACGCCGGGTCATACGCCGGGCTCGATGAGCTTCTGGTTCCCCAGGGACAAGCTGCTGATCGCCGGCGACACGCTGTTCCGTCGCAGCATCGGCCGCACCGACCTGTGGGGCGGCGACTACGCCACCATCGAGCGCTCGATCCGCGACCGCCTGTACTCGCTGGACGAAGACGCGACCGTGGTCACCGGCCACGGCCCGGATACCAACCTGGGCGACGAGATGAGGGAGAATCCCTTCATCCGCGCTTAAGGTTGCTACGGAATTATTTGCACGACCTAAGCTCTAACCTGCCGCCCGCTAATGGGTGTTTCGCTATTTCGAGGAGTCATCCGACATGTTCACCGCACGTAGTCTGTCCATGGTTGCGGCTGCCACCGCCTTTGCCCTCATGGCCGGTTGCGCCTCCCAGAACCCCTATGACCCCAACACCCAGGCCCCGCCGGCCGAAGGCGGCATGAGCAAGACTGCCAAATACGGTGCGCTGGGCGCGCTGGCCGGTGCCGTCGCCGGTGCCGCGATCAACCATGACAACCGTGGCAAGGGCGCGATGATCGGCGCCGCCGCCATCGGTGCCGCCGCCGCCGGCTACGGCTACTACGCCGACAAGCAGGAAGCCAAGCTGCGCCAGCAGATGCAGGGCACCGGCGTGCAGGTCGAGCGCCAGGGTGACGACATCAAGCTGATCATGCCGGGCAACATCACCTTCGCCACCGATTCGGCGAACATCGCGCCGTCCTTCTACACCCCGCTGAACAACCTGGCCAACTCCTTCAAGGAGTTCAACCAGAACAGCGTCGAGATCGTCGGCTACACCGACAGCACCGGCAGCCGCCAGCACAACATGGACCTGTCCCAGCGCCGTGCGCAGTCCGTGGCCGCCTACCTGACCTCCCAGGGCGTCGACGCTTCCCGCGTCAGCACCCGTGGCATGGGCCCGGACCAGCCGATCGCGTCCAACGCCGACGTCAACGGCCGCGCGCAGAACCGTCGCGTGGAAGTGAACCTGAAGGCCCTGCCCAACGCGCAGACCCAGCAGTACCAGCAGTAAGCACTGCCCATGAAAAAGCCCGCCGATTGGCGGGCTTTTTCGTTCTTGCTGTTCTGCAAAAGCGGTCAGGCCTTGGCGGGGAATTCCCGGTGCAGCTGGGTCAGCAACTGGTCCTTGCGTTCCCACAGCTGGTTCACCCACAGCTGGAACTCGGCGCGGTAGCCCTCGTCCTGGTCGTAGCTCTTGCCGATGAACTGACGCGGGATTTCCAGCTCCTCGAAGCGCACCACCACCGAGCGCAGGCGGCCGGACAGCAGGCACCAGAAGGTCGGGCGGCCGTCGGGGTAATGGATGGTTACGTTGACCAGGGTACGCAGCTGCTCGCCCATGGCGTCGAGGACGAAGGCGATGCCGCCGGCCTTGGGTTTGAGCAGGTGCTGGAATTGCGAGTTCTGCTCGTCATGCTTGGCGGGGGTGAAGCGGGTGCCTTCGAGGAAGTTGAAGATCGCCACCGGAATGCGGCTGAACTTGGCGCATGCCTTGCGGGTGGTTTCCAGGTCCTTGCCTTTCTTTTCCGGGTGCTTGGCGAGGTAGGCCTTGGTGTAGCGCTTCATGAAGGGGAAATCGAGCGCCCACCAGCACAGGCCGATCACCGGGACCCAGATCAGTTCCTGCTTGAGGAAGAAGCGCAGCAGCGGAATGCGGCGGTTGAGCTGGTACTGCAGGACGAGGATGTCCACCCAGCTCTGGTGGTTGCTGGTGACCAGGTAGGAATGGTCGTAGTGCAGCCCCTGCAGGCCCTGCACGTTCCAGCCGGTGTTGCGGACCAGGTTCATCCAGCCCTTGTTGCAGGTGATCCAGCTTTCGGCGATCACGCTCATGATCTTGCTGAGCGCCAGCTGGGCGGCCTTGAAGGGCAGCAGCAGCTTGATGATCGACATGCCCAGCAGCGGAATGCACCAGCACAGCGTGCTCGTCACCAGGATCAGGGTGGCGAGGATGCCGCGCAGGGTGTGCGGGAGGAAACTCAACATCGAGGAATGGTCCTTGTACGTAGGCGCCCGGTCGGCCGGGCGCGTGATGCGTTCTTGGGCACATCCCTCGTGCCTTGGGTTTCAGCCGTCCTTGCCGCTGTCCGCCTGGATCGCCGTCAGCGCGATGGTATAGACGATGTCGTCCACCAGCGCCCCGCGCGACAGGTCGTTCACCGGTTTGCGCAAGCCCTGCAGCATCGGCCCGATGCTGACGCAGTCGGCACTGCGCTGGACCGCCTTGTAGGTGGTGTTCCCGGTGTTCAGGTCGGGGAACACATACACGTTGGCGCGTCCGGCCACCGGGCTGTCGGGCGCCTTCTGGCGGCCCACGCTGGCGATGGCGGCGGCATCATACTGCAAGGGGCCGTCAATCAACAGATCGGGGCGTTTTTCCTGCGCGATGCGCGTAGCTTCGCGGACTTTCTCGACATCTGCGCCGGTTCCGGAGTCGCCTGTGGAGTAGCTGATCATCGCCACCCGCGGGGTGATGCCGAAGGCCTGCGCCGAGGCGGCACTCTGCAGGGCGATCTCCGCCAGGTCACTGGCCGAAGGATCGGGATTCACCGCGCAGTCGCCATAGACCACCACCTGGTCGGGCAGCAGCATGAAGAACACCGAGGACACCAGGTTGTAGCCGGGCGCCGTCTTGATCAGCTGCAGGGCCGGGCGGATGGTGTTGGCGGTGGTGTGGATGGCGCCGGAAACCAGCCCGTCCACTTCGTCCAGGGCGAGCATCATGGTGCCCAGCACCACGTTGTCTTCCAGCTGCTGCTCGGCCATCGGCGCGTTCAGGCTCTTGCCCTTGCGCAGCTCGACCATGGGTTCGACGTAGCGGCTGCGCACCAGGTCCGGGTCGACCACTTCCAGGTCCTCGGGCAGCACGATGCCCAGCATCTGCGCCACGGCCTGCACGTCGTCGGGCTTGGCCAGCAGCACGCAGCGGGCGATGCCGCGGGCGTGGCAGATGGCGGCGGCCTGCACGGTGCGCGGCTCGCTGCCTTCGGGCAGGACGATGCGCTTGTCGGCGCGGTTGGCGCGCTGGGTCAGCTGGTAGCGGAATACCGGCGGCGACAGGCGCAGCTCATGGGGGGAGCCGCAGCGGTCCTTGAGCCACTCGAAGTCGATGTGTTCGGCGACGAACTCGGTGACGCGCTCGGCGCGCTCGCGGTCGTCCACCGGGATTTCCTTGTTCATCCGCGACAGGTCGCCGGCGGTGTCGAAGGAGCCGGTCTTCACCGTCAGCACCGGCAGGCCGCTCTGCAGCGCGCTGCGGCACAGCTCCATGATCCGCGCGTCCGGCATCAGGCCCGAGCACAGCAGCAGGCCAGCCAGCGGCACGCCGTTCATGGCGGCCAGGCAGGCGGCGAGGATGATGTCGTCGCGGTCGCCCGGCACCACCACCAGCACGCCGGGTTTGAGCAGGTGCACGGTGTTGGGCGCCGAGGGCGCGCAGAGGATGATCTTCTGCACGCGGCGTTGTTCGTAGTCGCCGGCGTTGAGCACGCTGGCGTCCAGCAGGTCGGCCACGTCGCGGGTGCGCGGGGCGTTCATCTCGTCCTGCCAGGGGATGCAGCCGAGCAGGCGCACATCGCCGTCGCGCAGCAGCGGGGAGTGTTCCTTCAGGCGTTCGCCGAACAGCCTTGCGGCTTCTTCGGCGTCACGCGGCAGGTCGTCGCTTTCGCCACCGCGCACCTTGTTCACGATCAGGCCGGCCAGGTGCGGGTCGCGCGGGCCGCCGAACAGCTGGGCAAGGATTTCGATGCGGTCGGACAGCTCGCTCACCGTCTCGTTGTCCGGCGCGGAGACGAGGATCACCTCGGCGTCCACGCTGCGCGCCAGATGGCCGTTGATACGCGCGGCGTAGCTGGCGTGCTTGGTCGGCACCATGCCCTCGACGATCATCACGTCCTTGTCCACGGCGGCGCGGTTGTACATCCCGACGATGTCCTCGAGCAGTTCGTCGAGCAGGCCGTCGCCGAGCATGCGCTCGACCTTGGACAGCGACAGCGGGGTAGGCGCGTTGAGCCCGTGGGTGCGCGCGACCAGTTCGCTGGAGCGCTCCGGGCCGTCGTCCCCGGCATGGGGCTGGGCGATGGGCTTGAAGAAGCCGACTTTCAGGCCGGCGCGTTGCAGGGCGCGGATCAGGCCCAGGCTGGTAGACGTCAGGCCGACACCGAAACCGGTCGGCGCGAGGAAGAAGGTGTGCATCCGGGCTCCTTAAGCCGTGCGGGGGTGGGAGTTGCCCTTGTGGGGCACAACCGATGAATCTTCAGTCGAGCACTGCCAGGGTGTCGAGTGCGATCTGCTTTTCCTCGTTGGTGGGGATCACCAGCACGCGGGGGTGGCCGGGCAGGTGGATCGGCCCGCCGACGCCGCGCACGCAGCGGGCGTTGGCTTCGCCGTCGAGTTCGAGATTGAGCACGTGCAGGTGCTTGACCGTGAGGTTGCGCACCAGCGCGGAGTTCTCGCCGATGCCACCGGTGAAGATGATGCCGTCCAGGCGCGGCAGCGCACAGGTCAGCGAGGCCAGGGACTTGGCCAATCGGTAACAGAATACTTCGATGGCCAGCGCCGCATTGGCGTGGCCCTGCTCGCGGGCGTTCTCCAGGGTGCGCATGTCGTTGGACAGCCCCGACAGGCCGAGCAGGCCGCTGTCGTGGTTGAGCATGTGGTCGATCTTCTCCAGGCTCCAGCCCAGGGTGCGCGCCAGGTGGCTGTGCAGGTTCGGGTCGACGTCGCCGGAGCGGGTGCCCATCATCAGCCCTTCCAGCGGGGTCAGGCCCATGCTGGTGTCGCGGCTCTGGCCGTTGGCGATGGCGCAGGTGGAGCTGCCGTTGCCCAGGTGCGCGGACAGCCAGTAGCTGTCGCCCACGGCCAGCCCGCTCATTTCCGCGGCCTTGTGGCTGACGTAGCGGTGGCTGGTGCCGTGGAAGCCGTAGCGGCGTACGTGCTGCTCGCGGTACAGCGGCTCGGGGATGGCGTAGCGGTAGGCGCGCTCGGGCAGGCTCTGGTGGAAGGCGGTGTCGAACACCGCGATGTGCGGCAGGTCCGGGTAGAGCGCCATGGCGGCGTCGATGCCCACCAGGTTCGCCGGGTTGTGCAGCGGCGCCAGGGGCGAGGTCTCGCGGATGGCGCTGAGCACTTCTTCGGTCAGGCGCGAGGCCTGGGTGAAGCGCTCGCCGCCGTGCACCACGCGGTGGCCGATGGCGTGCAGCTCGCCCTGGGCGGCCTGGGCCACCAGCGGCAGCAGGCGGGCGAGGGCGGCCTTGTGGTCGGCGCCTGGCAGCTCCAGGGTCTGCGGCTGCTCGTCGGTCTCGCCCTGCCAGCGCAGGCTGGCGCCGTTGGCGCCGAGGCGTTCGGCCAGGCCGTGGAGGATGAAATCGTCGCGTCCCTCTCGAACCAGAGCGAACTTGATCGACGAACTACCGCAGTTGATCACCAGGATATTGCGAGCCGGCATGCCTACTCCTTGTTGCTGTCGGAATCCTTGGCGCACCAGCCGCAGGGGAACCAGCGGCCGATCTGCGCCATGCGCTGCTGCGGGTCCAGCACCCAGGGCCGCGACTGCCAGGGTGGCTGGTGGCGCAGGTGCTGGGTGTGACCGCAGGACAAGACTGCCACCCAGTGGCCGTCTTCGTCCTGATGAAAGTCAAGCAGGCGCGGCGGGGCCGCGTGATCCCGTCCGTCCGTCTTCGGGTCGCATTCGGGGGCGTCGCCGCGTAAACTTACGCGCTCAACTTCTATATCAGATAGGTTTCGAACCATGCAGATCGCGGCCAACAAGGCGGTTTCCATCGACTATACCCTGACCAACGACGCGGGTGAGGTCATCGACAGCTCCGCCGGCGGCGCTCCGCTGGTCTACCTGCACGGTGCCCACAACATCATCGGCGGCCTGGAAAAGGCCCTGGAAGGCAAGCAGGTCGGTGACGAGCTGGACGTGACCGTCGAGCCGGCCGATGCCTACGGCGAGTACAGCGCCGAGCTGGTTGCCACCCTGACCCGCGAAATGTTCGAAGGCGTGGACGAGCTGGAAGTCGGCATGCAGTTCCACGCCTCCGCTCCGGACGGCGGCATGCAGATCGTCACCATCCGTGACATCGAAGGCGATGACGTGATCGTCGACGGCAACCACCCGCTGGCTGGCCAGCGCCTGAACTTCAAGGTGAAAGTGGTCGACATCCGCGACGCTTCCGCCGAAGAGGTTGCCCATGGCCACGTCCATGGCGAAGGTGGTCACCACCACTGATTGCTGTCATCCGGTCGGCCCCCGACCGGGTGAAGCCATCATTGAGCTGCTACGCTCAATCGTGAAAGGCGCCTTCGGGCGCCTTTCTCATGCAAGTCGCTGTAACTGCAAAGAATGCCAGGGCATTTTTCCCGTATCGACTGGGATTGCGCAGCACGACGGACGCGTTGTCCGCTCCCTGCGCGGGCACTTTGTGCCTACCTCTTCAAGGAGCAAGCAATGAGCGCTTTTCACGATCTGACGCTGCATGGTCTCGACGGCCAGGATCTGCCGCTGGCCCCGCTCAAGGGCAAGGTCGTGCTGGTGGTCAACGTCGCCTCGAAATGCGGCCTGACTCCGCAGTACACCGGTCTGGAGCAGCTCTACCAGCAATACAAGGATCAGGGTTTCGTGGTACTGGGCCTGCCGTGCAACCAGTTCGCCGGGCAGGAGCCGGGCAGCGAATCCGAGATCCAGTCGTTCTGCTCGCTGAACTACGGGGTGAGCTTCCCGATGTCGGGCAAGCTCGAGGTCAACGGCTCAGAGCGCCACCCGCTGTACCGCCTGCTGGCGGGCGAGGGCGCCGAGTTCCCCGGCGACATCACCTGGAACTTCGAGAAGTTCCTCCTCGGCCCGGATGGCCGCGTGCTGGCCCGCTTCAGCCCGCGCACCACGCCGGATGATCCGGCGCTGATCCAGGCCATCGAGAAGGCGCTGGGCGCCTGATCCTCCCGGCGGGAGAGGGCGCAAGCGCCAATCCCGCCGGCATTTCTCCCTTTCGTCTTGCTCCACGCCAGGGGTGACGGCTTAATCGGGCGACCTGCTTCCGGAGCCCGCCATGAGCCGTTTCGCCGCTGAGTCCGCCTGTCTGCCCGCCACCCCCGATGCCTTGCGCGCCCTGATCGAACAGCGCCGCGCGGTGCGGCGATTCCTCGATGAGCCGGTGCCGGATGCCGTGCTGCGCGACTGCCTGGAGCAGGCAGTGCTGGCGCCCAACGCCTGCAACCTGCAGCCGTGGAGCTTCCAGGTGATCCGTGACGCCGAACTGCGCCGCCAGCTGGCGCCAGTGTGCCTGGGGCAGAATGCGGCGCGCACGGCGCCGGTGCTGATTGCCGTGCTGGCGCGGCCGGATACCTGGCGCGAGTCCTGCGCGGCCGTCCTCGACCAGTGGCCCGAGCCGCAGGTGCCGGAGAAGGTGCGCGACTTCTATCAGCGCACCGCGCCCTTTCAGTACAACCAGGGCGCGTTCGGCCTGCGCGGGCTGTTCAAGCGCGCGCTGTATGCGGTGGTCGGCCGCCGCCGTGCGCTGATGCGTCAGCCCAACAGCCACGCCGAGATGCGCCTGTGGGCGGTGAAGTCCACCGCGCTGGCGGCGCAGAACCTGATGCTCGCCCTGCAGAGCCACGGCTACGCCACCTGCCCCATGGAAGGCTTCGACGAGGTGCGGCTGCGCAAGGTGCTGCAGATTCCCCGTGGCGCGGTGCCGATCATGCTGCTGGCCGCCGGGCGGGCTGCCGACAACGGTGTCTACAACCCGCGCCTGCGTTTTCCGCTGGAGCAGCGCGTCAGCTGGCACTGACTGCATCGGGACGCGTCAGCACACCCATGCGCCCGCCGCCGAAGGACCAGTCGTCCGCGTCGCTGTTGGTGATCTGCACCATCACGTCCTCGCTGGCTATGCCCAGTCGCTCGCCCAGCAACGCGTTCAGCCGCCGGTAGAACGCCTGCCGGGTCTGCGAGTCCCGTGGCCGGCCGATGGTGATGGCGATCAGCACGAAGTCGTCGCTGCGCGGCCCGCCCAGATAGTGGCGGTTGAAGACGAATTCTTCCGCCTCGTGCTGGTGGATCATCACGAACTGGTCGCCTTCCGGTACGTTGAAGGCCTCGTGCATGGCGTCGTAGACGGTGTCGGCGAGTTCGCGCAGGTAGTCGGGCTGCTTGCCCTTGAGCAGGGAGATGCGGACGGTAGGCATGGCGCCGTTCCTCGGTGAGTGATTGACGAGTTCAGGCTAGCCCGGCAAGTTGATTCGGAAAATCGGGAAATATTTGACCGATAGTTCGAATAATCAGGATGGTTGCCATGGCCCGCATCAACTTCGACCTCGACGTGCTGCGCACCTTCGTCACCGGCATCGAGCTGGGCAGCTTCGCCCGCGCGGCGGATCGCCTGGGGCGTTCCACTTCCGCCGTCAGCGCGCAGCTGAAGAAGCTGGAAGAGCAGGCCGGCACTCCGGTGCTGCGCCGTGAGGGGCGCGGCATGGCGCTGACCGAGGCGGGCGAGACGCTGCTGGCCTACGCCCGCCGGCTGCTGGAGTTGAACGACGAAGCCGCCGGCGCCTTGCGCGGTGGCTCGCTGGAAGGCCGGGTGCGCCTTGGTCTGCAGGAAGACTTCGGTGAAACCCTGCTGCCCGCCGTGCTGGCGCGCTTCGCCCGCGCCCACCCCAAGGTGCGCATCGAGGTACGCACGGCACGCAATCAGCAACTCATCGAAGGTGTGCGCAACGGTGAATTGGACCTGGCGCTGGCCTGGGAAACCGGCGAACGCACGCCGCACATGGAGCGCATCGGCGCCGTGACGCAATGCTGGATCGGTGCGCCGGACGCACTCCCATCTCCCGGCGCGGAACCCTTGCCACTGGTGATGCTGGAGGCGCCGTGCCTGCTGCGCAGCGCGGCAACGGCGGCGCTGGATCGCGCCGGTATCCCCTGGCGCGTGGCATTCACCAGTGCCGGGTTGTCCGGCATCTGGGCGGGAGTCGGCGCCGGGCTGGGCGTCGGCCTGCGCACACCGATCGGCCTGCCGGCCAGCGTCGAACGGCTGGACGCCGAGCGCGCCGGCCTGCCGTTGATGGCGCCGCTGGGCCTGTGCCTGCACCGCAGCGAAGCCGAGCCGGAAGCAGTGGTGGAGCGCCTGCGCGAACTGTTGCAGGAAGGCTTGGCAGAGCTGCTGGAAAGCCCGGCGATTCGCTGATTCGTTTCTGAAGGAAAATCACTGCGATCAATGGTGCTGGAAAAAGCGAGACGACCGGTCATATTCTTGCGCCCATGAACAGCATCCGACTCGACAAACGCGACCTGATCCTCGCCAAGGGCTCCCTGGCGATGACCCGCAGCGGCTACCACGGCACCGGCGTACAGGACATCGTCCAGGCCGCCGGCATCCCCAAGGGCTCCTTCTATCACTACTTCGAGAGCAAGGAAGACTTCGCCCTGCAGGCCCTGGAGCACCTGTACGCACCGCGCCTGGCCCGCTACGCCGAGGCGCTGGGCAACCCGGCACTGGGCCCGCGTGCGCGCATCCTCACCTATTACCGCGAACTGCTGGCGCATTTCGCCCGCCAGGAGAAGCTCGAATACCACTGCTTCATCGGCAGCCTGAGCTTCGAGATGGCCGAACTGTCGCCGGCCATCGCCGAGCGGGTCGACGGCATCCTCCAGCAGTCCATCGACACCTTGCGTGGCTGCCTGATCGACGCCCAGCGCGCTGGTGAGCTGCCGGCAGCGGAAGACGCCGAATCCCTCGCCGAGTTCATCGGCAACGCCTGGCAGGGCGTGCTGGCACGGATGAAAGTCAGTGCCTCGCTCAAACCGGTGGAGCGCTTTATCGAACGCCTGGAGCACCTGCTTCAGGCCTGATCTGCCTGAGTCATCATTTTTCTTTCCAAAAACGAGACGACCGGTCGCCTGGTCGTCATGGAGACCTCAATGACCGCATCCGTAGACACCCTGTTCTCGCCCTTCCGCCTGGGCGGCCTGGAACTGCCCACGCGCATCGTGATGGCGCCGATGACCCGCAACTTCACCCCGGGCGGCGTACCCCATGCCCAGGTGGTCGAGTACTACCGTCGCCGCGCGGCTGCCGGCGTCGGCCTGATCGTCACCGAAGGCACCACGGTCAACCACAAGGCCGCCAACGGTTACCCGAACGTACCGCGCTTCTACGGTGAAGACGCCCTGGCCGGCTGGAAGCAGGTGGTCGACGCCGTGCATGCCGAAGGCGGCAAGATCGTCCCGCAACTGTGGCACGTCGGCGCCGTGCGCCGCCTGGGTACCGAGCCGGACGCCAGCGTTCCGGGTTACGGCCCCAGCGGCAAGGAAAAGGACGGCACTGTGCTGGTCCATGAGATGACCAGGCAGGACATCCAGGACGTCATCGCCGCCTTCGCCCAGGCCGCCGTCGACGCGAAGGCCATCGGCATGGACGGCGTGGAAATCCACGGCGCCCACGGCTACCTGATCGACCAGTTCTTCTGGGACGGCAGCAACAAGCGCACCGACGAATACGGTGGCAGCCTGGCCAACCGTTCGCGCTTCGCCATCGAGCTGATCCAGGCCGTGCGCGCGGCCGTCGGCCCCGACTACCCGATCATCTTCCGCTTCTCCCAGTGGAAGCAGCAGGACTACAGCGCCCGCCTGGTGCAGACCGCCGAAGAGCTGGAAGCCTTCCTCAAGCCGCTGTCGGATGCCGGCGTGGACATCTTCCACTGCTCCACCCGCCGCTTCTGGATTCCGGAATTCGAAGGCTCCGACCTCAATCTGGCCGGCTGGACCCGCCAGCTCACCGGCAAGCCGACCATCACCGTCGGCAACGTCGGCCTGGATGGCAGCGAGTTCCTCGCCTTCTTCGGCAACACCGAGGAAGTCGCGCAGCCGTCGGGTATCGACGGGCTGCTGGAGCGCCTGAACAAGGAAGAGTTCGACCTGGTAGCCGTCGGCCGCGCCCTGCTGGTCGATCCGGACTGGGCAGTGAAAGTGCGTGACGGCCGCCTGGAGGACATCAAGCCCTTCAGCCGCGATGCGCTGATGTCGCTGGCCTGATCGGCGCTTCGTTGAAATGAAAAGCCCCTGGCGCCTTCGGTGCCAGGGGCTTTTTGCTTTTCGCAGGAGTGTCTCGGTTATGGCGTGGTATTGATAGCCTGAATGGTCTGAAAGCACCGTCCTAGGCGTTTACAAATCTTTTCCGAGACCCACCTTTCCGCATGCTGACTTCCCAGTCCGAAACGGGCAGAGTATGACGGCGTTCACACAAAAATAGGCCGGGATACGGCCATAGGAGTAAGACATGCGGATCGGCTTGGTGGTCGATGCAACCTGTGACCTTCCCCCGGAATTCCTTGCTGCCAACAACATTCGCGTACTGCCCATCGGTATCCGTGTGGGCGAGCGGCGCATCGTCGATGACCGCGATCCCGACACCACCCTCAAATTCTATTCCCAGGACCTGCCCAAGGTTGGCCCGGAGGACGGCAGCGAACCGCTGACGCCGGCGCAGACCCACGACTGGTTCCTGGAGCAGTTGGTCACCGACTTCGACTACGTGATCTGCCTGACCGTGACCAGCCAGCGCAGCCCGATCTTCGAGCACGCCACCCAGGCCTCCTTCAGCCTGCTGCAGAGCTACAAGGAACGCCGCGCCGCCGCCGGCATCGCCGGGCCGTTCGCGTTGCGGGTGATCGACAGTCAGACCGTGTTCGCCGGCCTTGCCGTGCTGGCTGCCGAAGGCGTGCGCCTGCTCGGCGAAGACCAGCACCCCAACGCCGTGCGCACCCGCCTGGAGCAGCTCAGCCAGCAGATGAACACCTTCCTGGTCGCCAGCGACCTGGGGCACATCCGCCGCCGGGGCTTCCAGAAGGGCGACCGCAGCAGCATCGGCGACCGCCTGCGCGGTGCCTTCCTCGGCCTGGGCTCGATGCTCGACATGAAACCGGTGCTGAGCCTGGTACAGGGCGAGGACAAGCCGGTATCGGTGTCGCCGAACTACGAGAAGTCCGCCGAGCGCCTGCTCAACTTCGCCCGTGCGCGGGTCGAGGCGGGCGAGCTGCTGGCGCCGCAGATGTGCCTGAGCTACGCCGGCGACCCTTCCGCCCTGCGCGACCTGCCCGGATTCGCGGCGCTGGAGGATGCCTGCGAGGCAAAAGGCATCCAGGTACACCTGGCGATGCTCAGCCCCACGGGTGGCATCAACCTCGGCGCGGGCGCCATGAGCCTGTCCTTCGCCGCCGAGCCCAAGCCCTTCACCTGATCCTATTTGTGGATTTCAGGGTGCCCCAGGCCGCCGGGGTTCTTCCCCGGCAAGGCTGTGCGGCAGGCTGCCTGCAGATAGCCCTCGAAACGCTCGACCACCGTGTCCCACGCCTGATGGATGGCGTGGTGGCGCGCGTTGAGGCGCACCCGGCGCAGGCGCTCCGGGTCGCCCAGCAACCAGCTCGCGGCTTCGAAAAAGCTCTGCTCTTCCCCCGGCACGCCGAGCACGCCGTTGTGCCCGTGGCGAATGTGCTGGCCGGCGGCTGCCTGGTCGAAAGCCACCACACCCAGCCCTGAAGCCAAGGCTTCCAGGACCACGTTGCCGAAGGTTTCCGACAGGCTGGGAAACAGGAACAGGTCGCCACTGGCGTAGTGCCGGGCCAGTTCCTCGCCGCGTTGCAGGCCGCAGAACACCGCTTCGGGCAACTCCTTCTGCAGCTGTGTGCGCTGCGGGCCGTCGCCGACTATCACCAGGCGCAGCTTGAGCTGCGGGTGCGCCGCGCACAGCGCGCGGAAGCTGCTGCCCAGCAGCGACAGATTCTTCTCCGCCGCCAGCCGGCCGACGTGCAGCACGGCGACGTCGCGCTCGCCCAGGCCCCATTCGCGGCGCAGCGCTTCGTCGCGCCGGGCGGGGTTGAACAGTTTGCTGTCGACGCCGCGCGAGAGCTGCGCCAGGCGCTCGAAACCGCGCCGTTGCAACTCCACCGACTGGCTGGCGCTGGGCACCAGGGTCTGCTGGGTGCGATTGTGGAACCAGCGCAGGTACAGCGTCACCAGGCGCATCAGCGGGCCGAAGCCGTAGTGCGCGCTGTACTGCTGGAAATTGGTGTGGAAGCCGCTGATCACCGGAATCCGCAGGCGCCGTGCGGCGCGCAGGGCGGCGAGGCCGAGCGGGCCTTCGGTGGCGATGTAGAGCACGTCCGGGCGGGTGCTGTTCCAGTGGCGCAGCAGCTTGTGCAGGCACGACTGGCCCCATTGCAGGCCGGGGTAGCCGGGCAGCGGCCAACCACGGGTGAGCACGAGTTCGCCATCGCTGTGACGGCCTTCGTCGCCCTGCTGGCGCGGGCGCACGACCTGGATCTGGTGTCCGAGGCGCAACAGCCCCGAGGCCAACCGGCCAAGGGTGTTGGCAACGCCGTTGATTTCCGGCGGAAAGGTTTCGCTGATCAGCGCGATGCGCAGGGGAGTCGTGGTCATGCTTGCAGTGTCCCGGCGCGCGGTGGCGCGCCGATGACAGAGCGATGATCGATAGGTGACAGCGGCTCGGGCGGCGTCGGTGATTACTTCACCAGCGCCTTGTCCCCGCCCTCGCGCACCCAGAACAGCACGGCGCCGGCCACGGCGGCGGGCATGGCGACCAGGTTGACCACCGGGATCAGCAGCGCCAGGTAGGTGATGCCGCCAAAGCCCATGCACGCCCAGCGCTTGCTGCGCAGCCAGGCGAGCATCTCGTTCCAGCCCAGCTTGTGGTTGTCCGCCGGGTAGTCGATGTACTGCACGGCCATCATCCAAACGCCGAAAATCAGCCACAGCGGTGCGGCAATCAGGTTCAGGCCGGGGATCAGGCTGAGGATGAACAGCGCGATGGCGCGCGGCAGGAAGTAGCCGAGCTTGCGCAGCTCGCGGCCGATGGTGCGCGGCACCATGGCCATCAGCTCGCCCCAGCTGAATTCGGGAAAGTCATCGGTGCCACGCACCACCACCTCGACCTTCTCCGCGAGGAAGCCATTGAACGGCGCGGCGATGATGTTGGCGATCATGGTGAAGGTGAAGAACACGATCAGCAGCACCAGTGCCACGAACAGCGGCCAGAGGATGAACTGCAGGAAGCTGAGCCAGTCCGGCAGGCTGGGCATCAGCCAATCGACCCAGTGGCTGAACTGGTTGATGGCGAAGCCGATCAGGCCGACGAACAGCAGGATGTTGATGCTCAGGGGCAGCAGGACGAACAGTCGCAGGCCGGGGCGCATCATCAGTTTCAGGCCTTCGCTGAGGTATTGCGGGCCGCTCAGGGTGGACATCGGATTCTCCAGGGTTGAACCGTAGGCGACCTTAGCAGACCCGGCGAACGGCCGGCGAGCCGTCTGTTTTGCCGGGTATGTGTTCGCGGGCCGGCGCTCAGGCTGCCGTGTAGCGATAGCAGCGGTTGCGTTCCTGCTTGGCCTGGTACATGGCGATGTCGGCGGCGCGGGTGAGGGCGTCGGCGTCGCCGGCATCCTGCGGGTAGAAGGCGATGCCGATGCTGGGCGTGACGAAGTCGATCACCTGGCCGCCCAGGTGGTACTCGGCGCCGAGCACCGCCAGCAGGCGCAAGCCCAGGGCTTCGGCCTGATCCGGCTCGGCGTTCTCCAGCAGCACGGCGAATTCGTCGCCGCCCAGGCGGAAGGCCTGGTCCGGCTGGCGCAGGCTGCCGCGCATGCGCTCACCGACCGTGCTGAGCAGGGCATCGCCGAGGGCGTGGCCGAAGCGGTCATTGACCTGCTTGAAGCGGTCCAGGTCGATGTACAGCAGCGCGACCCGGTTGCTGTGCACCACGGCCTGCTGCAACTGTTCGTTGAACGCCTTGCGGTTGCCCAGCTCGGTGAGGGTGTCGCGGTAGGCCAGGTCGATGAGTTGCTTCTGGTAGGCCACCTGGTCGCTGATGTCGCGCAGGATGCCGCGGAATCCCTGGAATTCGCCCTGGCCGTCACGGATTGCCGAGAGCCGCGTCTCGCAGCTGACCAGGCGGCCGTCGCGGCGCTTGAAGGGCGCGGAGAAGGTGGTTTCCTGCTCGTCGTCGCGGGCTTGCTGGTAGAGGCTGCGAGCGCGGAGCAGGTCCTGCTCCTGCAGCAGGATGCTGAAGTGCTGGCCGCTCAGTTGCTCGGCGTTGTAGCCGAGCATCCGGCACAGCGCCGGGTTGAGGGTGCGAATGATGCCCTTGGTGTCCATTTCGAAGTAACCGTCGCGGATCGCGTCGAGGATCGCCCGGTCGCGCGCCTCACTCTGTTCCAGGCGGTCGAGGGTGCGGTTCATCTCGTTCGCCAGTTGGCCCAGTTCGTCCGTGCCCTGGGGGCTCAGGCGCGAGGGCGTGTCGTCCTGGCCGATGACCGCGACCTCGCGGTTCATGCTGGTGACGCGGCGGATGATGCGGAACTCCAGCGCCACGTAGGCCAGCAGGATGGCGCCGCCGAGCAGTGCCAGCGTCAGGTAGAGGAACAGCCGCACGGACTGTTGGCCCTGCTGGTAAAGCGGTCGCGGGCTGGTGAGCTCCAGGCGCAGTTGCGGCTTGCCGTGGGAGTCGAGGTAGAGCAGCGACATCTGCTGGCTGTTCTCGTCCAGCAGGCGCCGCGGGCTGAGCAGGGTGGCGCCGCGCCCGGTAGGGATGTTCAGGGTGCGCCAGTCGTTGCCTTTCACCTCGTCCTGCACCAGGCGCAGGGTCGCGCCCATCTGGGTCTGCAGGTTGGACATGCGTGCATTGTCGAGCAGCACACCGGCGATGACCGCGCCCGCCGGCTCGGCGGTGCCGGAGGTATTGCTGATCGGGTAGCTGAGCAACAGCTGCGGGATGCCCTCGACCTGCAGCAACTGGTCGAGGCTGTGACGTGGGTCGCCGTCGATGTCCAGCGCGCCCAGGCGCAGCGCGGTGCTGAGAATGCCCTGGCGCAACTGGGCGGGGGCCGGCACCTGCTGGCCGGGGAAACGCTGGGCCAGTTCGTCGAGCTTCCACTGCTGGGCGAGAATGCGCCCGTCGCGGTCGACGTAGAGCACGTAGTCGAAGCCGAGGATGCCGAGCAAGTCCTGGTCCAGGTTGTCCTCGACGAAGCGCGTCTGCGGCAGGCGCATGAACTGGTAGCTGGCGTCCCACCAGGCATAGCTGTGGACGATATCGAGGTTGCGCTGCTTCTCGTAGGCGATGCGGTTGTGGACGATGCGCACCTCGTCGGCCAGGCGCTGGCGGTCCCCGCGGTCGAAGCGGTCGAGCAGGATCATGTCCGACAGCAGCCAGACCCCGGCAAGGCTCGCGATGAACAGGGGCAGGCACAGCCATAGCAGGCGGGCGCGAAGGTTCATGGTGATACGGGTGACCTTTGGTTTCTTGAGTCTAGCCATCCAGGCAATGGGTGCCCGCTGCATAGGGGCAGCCTATGAAGGGCATTGATATTGGACATTTCAGCAGGACGCAGCGGCGGCGGTAAGCTGCGCGCCATCTGCTATCGAACAAGTTCGAGGGTCGTTCCGCAGCTCCCTGACTTATCTCAAGGAGTCCGGCGCGACTGCGGAAATCCCTGACTTATCTCAAGGGATTCCCAGCGTTCTGCAGGACAATGCGAATTGTGACTTGGGTCACACCGCATTGCCCACGGTCTCCGGGCCATGCGGTTCGCGCAAGAAACTTTTACGTGGAGCTGCCGCCCTCCCAACCTTCCCCCTGGTGCTTTGGCAGCTCCCTTTTCTTTGCCCGACTCATTCACCTGTGCACTGGAGGCTGTCATGTCCGATCGTCATGCGCGCGTCATCATTCTGGGTTCCGGGCCCGCCGGCTACAGCGCCGCGGTCTATGCCGCCCGTGCCAACCTCAAGCCGCTGCTGATCACCGGTATGCAGGCCGGCGGCCAGCTGACCACCACCACCGAGGTCGACAACTGGCCGGGCGACCCCCATGGCCTGACCGGCCCGGCGTTGATGCAGCGCATGCAGGAGCACGCCGAGCGCTTCGAGACCGAGATCGTCTTCGATCACATCCACGGCGTGGACCTGGCCGGCAAGCCGTTCGTGCTCAAGGGCGACAGCGGTACCTACACCGCCGATGCACTGATCATCGCCACCGGCGCCAGCGCGCGTTATCTGGGGCTGCCGTCGGAAGAGAGCTTCATGGGCAAGGGTGTGTCCGCCTGCGCCACCTGCGACGGTTTCTTCTACCGCAACCGCGAAGTGGCGGTGGTCGGCGGCGGCAACACTGCCGTGGAAGAGGCGCTGTACCTGGCCAACATCGCCAGCAAGGTGACCCTGGTGCACCGCCGCGAAAACTTCCGCGCCGAGAATATCCTGCAGGACAAGCTGCGTGCGCGCATCGCCGAAGGCAAGATCGAACTGCGCCTGAATGCCCAGGTGGAGGAAGTGCTGGGCGACGACATGGGCGTTACCGGTGTGCGCCTGCGCCACAACGACGGCGAGGTTTCCGAACTGAAGGTGGATGGCCTGTTCGTCGCCATCGGCCACACGCCCAACACCTCGCTGTTCGAAGGCCAGCTTGCGCTGAAGGATGGCTACCTGGTGGTGAGCGGCAGCCGCGATGGCAACGCCACCGCGACCAGTATTCCCGGTGTCTTTGCCGCCGGCGACGTGGCCGACCACGTCTACCGCCAGGCGATCACCTCCGCCGGCGCCGGCTGCATGGCGGCGCTGGATGTGGAGCGTTACCTGGATTCCCTGTAACGGCCCGAAGAGCCGGCGTGCAGGAAGGGGCCCCGCTTGCGGGGCCTTTTTCTTGTCCGCTCGGCAAGGCGTCTTCGTAGGGCGCATAACGCGTCAGCGTTATCCGCCGTCGTGGTATCGGCGGATAACCCGTGCCGGGTTATGCGCCCTACGTTATTGCTTGTCCGCTTTGATCTCGGTGTTCCAGCGCCGCTTCGGCGTGCGCGCGGGCTTCCTGTTTCGCCCCCTCGGGCGAGTCCCTTTTGGCAAACGCCCCAAAAGGAACCAAAAGGTCTTGCCCCGGACATCCGGTTTTTCGCTTGGGGCGAAAAATTCCCTCGTTGAATTGAAGTTTCAGGGGCACGCGTCGAAGGGCCATCCCTGGCCCATCGCCGCTCTCGCGACATCCATGTCGCTCAACCCCTGAAACTCCAATTCAACGAGGCCTCCTGAACGGGGCGTTCGGAGTGCACGGATATTCCTCTGGAAGCCTTCAGGGCCAAGTCAAAAGCCCAAGAAATCGGCGCGGATGCTCTTCGTAGGAGCGAGCTTGCTCGCGAACCGCTTGGCACCGTGCCTTGCGGGTTCGCGAGCAAGCTCGTTCCTACAGATACCGGGAAGCGCTTGGAAGGGCTTCTGCTGGCGTCCGATTCGCATTCCTATGAACTGATGCCGCAATCTTGTGTGTGATGTTTCCGTATCATCGCAAACCGCCTCGGGAGGGCTAACGGCGGCCAAGTCGACTCAGTACCTTTGCGTTCGGTGCTGAACACACTGAACTTGGCGGCGCGCCGCTCCCGACAGATTTGCGGTCTTTGCTGATCCATAGCTTTGCTATGGTCGGGTAACGCGCAGTCATACAAGACCCGAAAGGGGAAAGCTGCGGGCCGTTCCAAGTACGGTGTTCAGGTACCCGATCGCCCTTACTGAACAGAGGGCACAAATGAACAGTTACTTGGAGACTCACCATGCTTCAAATGGCCTTTTTCGCTATCGAGCCAGACCTCTGCTATTCGGAGGCTCGCCATGGATAACGAAATCCTTATCCCCACCACCTTCATCCGTCACCGCCGCCAGTTGCGCGCCTTCCTGCTCGACAACGAGCCCTGGTTCTGCGTCAGCGATCTGGGGCGGCTGATCAACCGCCCGCTGGACGAGCGCCTGCACAACAGCCTGGATGCCGATCAGTTGCAGACCTGCTGGATACGCGACAGCTGTGGCGACTACGAAAAGGCCCTGCTGGTCAGCGAGTCCGGTGCCTATGCCGCGCTGATCTTCCACTTCCATCCGGAGAACCGCAGCATCCGCCACTGGCTCAATCGTCAGGTGGTGCCGGCGTTGCGTAGCGCAGAGCATCCGGCGTTGCTACCGAGGGAACGGCAGCTGAGCTGGGCCGACCAGCACTTGGGTGTGCTGGAGTGGCATGGGCGGTTGTGGGTGCCGTTCGATGATCTGCCGGCGATAGGCCGGCTGGAACACCCAGAGGGTCCGGGCAGCGTGTAGGGCGCATAACGCCGCAGGCGTTATCCGCCAAGTCGGCGGATAACCCGTTCCGGGTTATGCGCCCTACGGCGAGGTGTGCGGCTCGTGGTAGGAGCGCGGCGCGCGAAATGAAAAAGCCCCGCATCAGCGGGGCTTTTTCATCGAACAGGATAACCTCAGCCGCGGCGCGACAGCGGCTGGCGCTCGAAGTTGACGCCGGCCAGGCCAGTGGTCTGCAGCGCACGGATGTTGGCGTGGTCGGTGCCTTCGGGGTGCTCGCGCACGGCGCGGTAGTGCTCGCCGAATGCCAGCAGCGACTCTTCCTGGCTCAGGCCTTCGAGGATCGCGAAACCCAGGGTCTTGCAGGAGCCTTCGTTCTGCCCGGCGGGGTTTTCCACGCTGCCGTTGGTGAAGGCGCTGGGGGTGTAGCTGTAGTGCTCGGCGATGTACGCCAGGGTATCGGTGAACAGGTGCTGTTCGCTGCGCAGGCGCGAGCGGAAGTCAGTGAGGGTCATCAAGGCAAACTCTTAGTGTTTCTTCGCGTGGTCGAAGGCCGCCTGTTGCTCGGGCGAGGCTTCCGTCTGGTACTTGGCCTTCCATTCGGCGTAAGGCATGCCGTAGATCTCTTCGCGGGCCTGATCCGGGCTGACCGGCAGGCCCATGTCGTCCGCCGCCGCCTTGTACCACTTGGACAGGCAGTTGCGGCAGAACCCGGCAAGATTCATCAGATCGATGTTCTGCACGTCCTTGCGGGTACGCAGGTGCTGCACCAGGGTGCGGAACGCAGCGGCTTCGAGTTCGGTGCGCTGCTCGTCGGTCAGGTTCATCGGCTCGGTCATGGCAGGTCTCTCAACTAAGGCGCATCGGAGGCGCATGGCGGGGCTGGCGAGATTCTAAGAGGCGGGCGATCTGCCAGCAACGCCCGTTGGCCGACTGGCACGCGCGTGCAAGTGCAGAGCGTGGCTCAGCGCTGGGCGGCCAGGGCGATCGATACCGACTCGGCGAAGCGCAGCGCGTGGGGCTTGTCCACTTCCACCTCGGCGTAGTGCACCGCCGGGTTGGCCATCACCAGGTCGAGCAGTTCCTGGGTCAGGCGCTCGAGCAGGGCGAAGCGGTTTTCCTCGACGTGGGCAATGATCGCCTTGGTGATGGTGCGGTAGTTCAGCGCGTGGTCGATGTCGTTGACCTGCACCGCATCACCGGCAGGGTAGAGGATGGTGAGGTTGATCAGCACATCCTGCTTGTTGAGGATTTCCTCTTCCTTGATGCCGATGTAGGTGCGCACGCGCAGGTCCTTGACCCGGATTCGCGCCATGCCCGGCTGCAATTGCGTCATTTCACTTGCTCCGTCCGATCAGTTGCAGGAATTCCTGGCGGGTATTGGTGGACGCGCGGAAGGCGCCAAGCATCACCGAGGTGTTCATCACCGAGTTCTGCTTCTCCACCCCGCGCATCATCATGCACATGTGCTGCGCCTCGATCACCACCGCCACGCCGGCGGCGCTGGTGACCTGCTGGACCGCCTCGGCGATCTGCCGGGTCAGGCTTTCCTGGATCTGCAGGCGCCGCGCGAACATGTCGACGATGCGCGCGACCTTCGACAGGCCCAGCACCTTGCCGGTGGGAATGTACGCCACATGGGCCTTGCCGATGAAGGGCAGCAGGTGATGTTCGCACAGCGAGTAGAGCTCGATGTCCTTCACGATCACCATTTCGTCATTGTCCGAGGCGAACAGCGCGCCGTTGACGATCTCGTCCAGCGTCTGCCCGTAGCCGTGGCAGAGGTACTGCATGGCCTTGGCCGCGCGCTTGGGGGTGTCCAGCAGGCCTTCGCGGGTCGGGTCTTCGCCGATCCCCTGGAGAATCTCACGGTAGTGGTGAGACAGGTCTTCGATCATGGTGGGAGTTCCTCGCGCCCGCGCCGGGCGGGTCATTTGAGGTGCCGGCCGCCGTTGACGGTCAGGGTAGTGCCGGTCACGTAAGGGCTGTCGAGCAGGTAGCGCACGCTCTGGTAGATCACGTCCGGGCCGGGCTCGATGCCCATGGCGGATTTCGCCAGGGTGCGGGCGCGGTAGGCGTCGTCGTCGCCTTCGTTGAACAGGATCAGTGCCGGCGCGATGCCGTTGACCTTGATGCGCGGCGCGAGGCTCGCGGCGAAGGACAGGGTGAGGTTGTCCAGGCCGGCCTTGCTGGCGCAGTAGGCGATGCGGTTGGCGCTGCCCTTGCGGGCGACGTCGTCGGAGAGGTGGATGATATCCGCCGGGGCGCCGCGCTCGGCGGCGTCGCGCTCGAGCAGGGGCGCGCAGCGCAGGTTGATCAGGTAGGGCGCGAGCATGTGCAGGCGGAACAGCGATTCGAAGGCCTGGGCTTCCTCGCCGGGGGTGTCGCCAATCCACGCCGAGGCGTTGTGGATGATCGCGCGCAGCCGGTCGGTGCGGGACTTCAACTCGTCGATGAAAGCGAGGATGCCGGCTTCATCGGCCAGTTCGGCGTGCAGGCAGGTGGCGCCCAGTTCGCGCAGCTCGGCGATGCCGGGCTTGTCCTGGCGATAGGTCACGATGACCGGCTGGCCTTCGAGCATCAGGCGTTTCGCGCAATGCAGACCGATGCGCTGGCTGGCGCCGGTGATCAGGATGGGGGCTGGGGTCTGGCCCATGCGCGCCTCGCGAAATCCACTTCAGGGAGCGCCGCGGCGGACAATGTCCTAGCGGCCGGGTAGGGCAAAACTATACCAGCCCCGGCGCGGTGCGGCACGGATGGGGCATAATGGGCGGCCTTGTCTTGCCTTGTGGGAGTGAACATGAAAGTCGCCATCGTGTCCGGTTCGGTCTACGGCACCGCCGAAGAAGTCGCGCGCCACGCCAAGCGCCTGCTCGAAGCCGCCGGCTTCGAGGCCTGGTATGACCCGCGCGCCACCCTGGACGCCATGCTCGAGTTCGCTCCCGAGGCCTTCCTGGTGGTGACCGCCACCACCGGCATGGGCGACCTGCCGGACAGCTTCCAGCCGCTGTTCCACGCCATCCGCGACCGCCTGCCGGGCGAGTGGCGCGGTCGTCCGGGCGCCGTGCTGGCGCTGGGCGATTCCAGCTACGGCGATACCTATTGCGGCGGCGGCGAGCAGGTGCGTGAGCTGTACGCCGAGCTGGGCGTGCAGGAAGTGGTGCCGATGCTGCGCCTGGACGGCAGCGAGACGGTGGACCAGGAGACCGACTCCGAACCGTGGCTGGCCGATTTCATCGCCGCGCTGAAGGCCTGATGCATCCCCGCGCCCGCTACCTGATCGACACCCTGCAGCTCGCCTCGCACCCCGAGGGCGGCTTCTATCGCCGGGTGTTCGAATCGGGCCTGGTGGGCGCCGATGGCCGGCCACAGTCGTCGGCCATCCTCTTCCTCCTGCCCGCCGGCACCGTCAGCCGCTGGCATTGTGTGGATGCCGACGAGCTCTGGCACTTTCACGAGGGCAGCGCGCTGGAGTTGCTGGTCGCCGAGCGGCCGGATGCCGAGGTGCGCCGCGAAACCCTCGGCCCGGTGGGCGAGGGCAGCCTGCCACAACGCGCCGTGCCCGCCCATGCCTGGCAGGCCGCGCGTTGCCTGGGGGATTACGTGCTGGTGGGTTGCAGCGTGTCGCCGGCCTTCGAGTTCGCTGGTTTCAAGCTGCTGGCGGATGACGGTGAAGCGCAGCGGAAGTGGCCGCGGCTGGCGGACGAATTCGCCGATCTGCTCTGATGAAAGGCTTCCCTCAGAACCCCGCGGACGCAGAATGTAGGGCGCATAACCCGGAACGGGTTATCCGCCGACAGCCCTGCGGCGGATAACGCTGGCGCGTTATGCGCCCTACCGGAGCACGCGGGGGTAGGCGACGAGGTGGCCCACGGCTTTTCGTAGGACCGAGGGGGGGCGCCTGGCCATTGCTCGCGAACCCCGGCTCACTCAGAACCCTCTGGATGCAGCGGCATCTCCACCATCAACGCCAGCCAGGCCTTCGCGGCATTCGACAGGTAGGCGTCGCGCCGCCAGATGAAGCTGATGTCCCAGCGCAGGTCCGGCTGACTCAGCAGCACGCGCACCAGCCCCGGCCGCTCCAGGTCCTTCGCCACCACCCGCGGCAGCAGCACCGCGCCTTGCCCGGCGGCGACCAGCGCGCCGAGGAAATCCGCCTGGCCGCTGCGGCCGCCTTCCTTCGGTTCGAAACCGGCCTCGCGGCAGGCGCGCAACAGGCGGTCGTTGAGGGTGAAGCTCTGCTGGTAGAGCAGGAAAGGGGTATCGGAGAGTTCCGCCAGCTCCAGGCTCCCGCGCCCGGCCAGCGGGTGGGCGGCGGGCAGCAGTACGTCCAACGGCTCGTTGCAGAAGGGCTGCCAGTCGAAGCCGGGGTCGTCCGGCGTGAGGCCGCCGCCCAGCTCCAGCTCGCCGCTGTGGACCATCTCTTCCATGGTCTTGCTGCCGCCCTCGATCAGGTGCACGTCGATGTTCGGGTAGCGCCGCCGGTATTCGGCGAAGCGCCCGGCGAACAGCGCGTCCGCGCCCAGCAGCGGCAGGCCAAGGCGCAGCTCGCCGCGGTGCAGTTGGGTGAGGTCGTCCAGTTCGGTATGCAGCTCGCGGCGCAGACGCAGCATGTCCTCGGCGCGGCGCAGCACCACTTCGCCTGCTGCGGTCAGGCGGATGTGCGGGCCGCTGCGCTCCAGTAGTTGCACGCGCAGGCTCTGCTCCAGCTGTGCGACCTGCTTGCTCACCGCCGACTGACTGGCGTTCAGGTACACCGCCGCCTGGGTGAAACTACCGTGGCGCACGACTTCGGCGAAGGTGCGCAGTTGCTTGAATTCCATTCTGGAATGGCTCCGATTCGATCTATTCGCTTTGGGGATGATAGGTGCGGGAGTAGGCTTTGCGCCATTCCCAACCGATTTCTTCACCCGCCTAACGCATCGAGATCGCCGCCATGTTCCGCCGCGCCGCCCGCCTGATTTTCGAACTCGCCGTACTCGCCGCCTTCTGGTGGGTGGGCGGCTGGATCGCCACGCTCACCGGCCTGCCGCTGCCGGGCGGGGTGATCGGCCTGGCACTGCTGCTGGTGCTGTTCGCCTGTGGGGCCATCCGCCCGGCCCTGCTGCAGGGCGGCGCCGGCCTGCTGCTGGCGGAGATGCTGCTGTTCTTCATCCCCGCGCTGATGAGCCTGCTCGACTATGGCCCGCTGCTGCGCAGCGAGGGCTGGAAGATTCTGCTGGTGATCACTGCCAGCACTGTGATGGTGATGCTCTCCACCGCCCTGGCGGTGGAATGGATGTGCAACAGGAGTTCGCGCCATGAGCCTCGATAAGCAAGCCCTGTTCTGGTTGGCCGTGACCCTGGGCGGTTACCTGCTCAGCCGTACCCTCTACCGCCGTTTCCAGCAGTACTGGCTGTCGCCCATCGTCTTCGTGCCGGTGCTGCTGTTCGCCCTGGCGATTCCGCTGCAGGCCCGTTACGCCGACTACGCCCGTGACACCAGCTGGCTGGTGGCGCTGCTCGGCCCGGCCACCGTGGCCTTCGCCATCCCGATCTGGCAGCAGCGTGCCTTGCTCGCCCGCCACTGGCCGGCGTTGCTGACCGGCATGCTGGCTGGCTCGACCATGGCCATCGGTAGCTCCTGGGCGCTCGCCCACGCGCTGGCGCTGGACGGCCAGGTGACCCTGTCGCTGATCCCGCGCTCGATCACCACGCCCTTCGCCATGGAAATGTCCCACGACCTGGGCGGTGTACCGGCGCTGACTGCGGCCTTCGTCATGATCACCGGGGTGTTCGGCGCGCTGATCGGTGGCGTGCTGATGAAGATGCTGCACCTGCGCTCTGCCCTGGCCCGTGGCGCGCTGCTGGGCGTCGGCGCCCATGGCGCGGGCACCAGCCGGGCCTACGAGTTCGGCGGTGAAGAGGGTTCGGCGGCCGGCCTGCTGATGGTCCTGACCGGGCTGTTCAACCTGCTGCTGGCGCCGGTTCTGGTCTGGTGCCTGTAAAGGGCATTCAGCTCAGTTCGTAGGCATCGAGCATCTGTGAGGTTTCGGTGGGGGAGTTGAACATCATCACGTCGATGATCGACAAGCCCGCCTCGAAGGTCGGGCGCTTCTGCTCATAGGGCGTGAGCTTCGGCTCCTGGAAGCGCAGGGTCAGCCCGGCGGCCTCGTACTTGCCACGGTCGAAGAAGCTCTGCCCGCCCGGCGGGTTCCAGTACTCCTCCACGCCGCCCAGCGCCTTGCAGATGTTCAGCGCCCACTCGTCCGGCGCTGTCGGTTGCTCCATCGGCAGCTCCATGTGCGACAGCACCGGCATCTTCCGGGGGAAGCCGAGGTAGGCGCAGGTGGCCTCCAGGGTGGTCTTGTTCAGCGAGACGATGTCCTCGAACGGATGGTCCAGGGATGCGGCGATCATTTCCCGCACGTCGCGGTAATAGGGCGCAACCTTGCGGTACACGTCCAGCTGGGAGAACAGGCTGCGCCGCCAGTCCTGGCGGTTGTCCAGGCGCACGTCCTTGATCAGCGTCTGGCGGTGGTGCTTGATCCGCGGCACGCGGATGTACGACCAGCCGGCCTGGTGATTGAGGATGCGGTTGCGCTCGATCCAGCCGTGGTGGATGTACTGCACGGTATCGAACAGGACGAACAGGTCGGTGTGCTTGATCAGGCTGAAGTAGCCCAGGTACGGGAAGAAGTAGGGCTGCATGATGGCGGTTCGTTTCACGTCGGCTGCCTCGTTGGCCGAACTGGAGTCTCCTCCCGACTCCCGGGTACTACTGAGGAATGTTGCGAAAGATATTGCGAAATGTTTCCAGATGACTCGGAGACGCCGCAAAGGACGCCGGGGCAGGGATGGAAATCGGGCACGCTTCCGCCAGCCCTGACCTGCGAGCTGGCTGCCGCACTGTCTGGATGGCGCTTTTGGAGGGAGTCGCCGGGCGCCGGGTCGATCAGGCGCCGCTGGCAGCGACTACCGCCACTATAGGTGGGCAAACCGCTGACGCAAGCCGAGTTATCCGCCTGCGCTTATAGGGGAACATTCGCCAGACGCTGCCAGATGAAACTGTCAGTTCCGTGACAGTCGCCAGGTTGCCGCGCTGACTAGACTGCGCCATCGAACAACAACAACGAAGAGGCTACCGACCATGCACGCCGCTCATCCGCTGCCCACCGTGAACGTCAAGGACCAGGTTTCCGCCGCCGAATGGCAGACCCGCGTCGACCTCGCCGCCTGTTACCGGCTGATCGCCCTGCAGGGTTGGGACGACCTGATCTTCACCCACATCTCGGCCAAGGTTCCCGGCACCGAGGACTTCCTGATCAACCCCTACGGCATGATGTTCCACGAGATCACGGCGTCGAGCCTGGTGAAAGTGGACGCCTCGGGCAAGAAGCTGATGGACAGCCCCTACGACATCAACCCGGCGGGCTACACCATCCACAGCGCGATCCACGACGTGCGCCACGATGTCGAGTGCGTGCTGCACACCCACACCGCCGCCGGCATCGCCGTCTCCGCGCAGAAGCAGGGCCTGCTGCCGATTTCCCAGCAGTCGCTGTTCGTCCTCTCCAGCCTGGCCTATCACGGCTATGAGGGCGTGGCGCTGAACCATGACGAGAAGGCGCGCCTGCAGGCGGACCTGGGCGAAGCCAACTTCATGATCCTGCCCAACCACGGCCTGCTGACCTGCTCGGGCACCATCGCCGATACCTTCCTGATGATGTTCACCCTGCAGCGCGCCTGCGAAATCCAGGTGCTGGCCCAGGGTGGCGGCGCCGAGCTGATCATGATCCCGCAGCCGATCCTCGATGGCGCCCGCGCTATGGCCGCCGCCGTGACCAAGAGCAAACAGGGCATGGGTGGCGCGCTGGCGTGGCCGGCACTGCTGCGCAAGCTGGACCTGCAGAACCCCGGCTACCGCGACTGATGGCGCTGGCCGGCATCGCCCTGCGCGACTGGCGCGCGCAGGGCAGTGACTTCACCTTCCGTGGGCAGCAGATACGTTACTGGAGCGCCGGCAGCGGCGCTCCGCTGCTGCTGGTCCACGGTTTCCCCACCGCTTCCTGGGACTGGCACTACCTCTGGCAACCGCTGGCCGAGCGCTACCGGCTGATCGCCTGCGACATGCTCGGCTTCGGCGATTCCGCCAAACCCAGGGGCCACGACTACCGCATCCTCGAACAGGCCGACCTGCAACAGGCGCTGCTGGAGCATCTGGGCGTGCGCGAGCCGGTGCACCTGCTGGTGCACGACTACGGCAACAGCGTCGGCCAGGAGCTGCTCGCGCGGCACGAGAAGGGCGGGTTCGCCCTGGCCTCGCTGGCCTTCCTCAACGGCGGGCTGTTCCCGGAGACCCACCGCGCGGTGCTCTCGCAGAAGCTGCTGCTCGGCCCGTTCGGCGCCCTGTTCGGCCGGCTGTTCGACCGCAAGCGCCTGGCGCAGAACTTCGCCAAGGTGTTCGGTCCGCAGACCCAGCCGTCCGAAGCAGAACTGGATGCGTTCTGGGAGCTGATCCGCCATAACGACGGGCCGCGCGTCATGCACCGGCTGATCCACTACATCCTCGACCGCCGCCAGCACCGCGAACGCTGGGTCGGCGCGATGCAGCGCACGGCGGTGCCGCTGCGCCTGATCGACGGTCCGGAAGACCCGATCTCCGGCGCGCACATGGTGGTTCGCTACCGGGAGTTGATCCCGCGGCCGGACACCGTCGAACTGCCCGGCATCGGCCACTACCCGCAGGTCGAGGCGCCGGAACTGGTGCTACAGCACTATCTGTCGTTCCGACAGGAAAGGGCGCCGTAGCTACGGACCGATCCACCTGTAGATTCGGAACTGACTGATAGATCGGCCCTGCGTGGCAGCGGTAGCTTCCCCGGCTTTGTCCAGCCGGAGGTCGCTGCCATGCCACTCAGATCCGTCATTCCCGTCCGCCAGCCGCAGGGTTCGTTGCTGTACCGGGCGCTGCTGCACCTGCGCCGTGACTTCGTCTTCGTCGCCATTCCGGTGCTGCTGGTGCTGGTCGGA
This sequence comes from Pseudomonas sp. PDM22, assembly GCF_014851965.1. Classification (NCBI taxonomy): domain Bacteria; kingdom Pseudomonadati; phylum Pseudomonadota; class Gammaproteobacteria; order Pseudomonadales; family Pseudomonadaceae; genus Pseudomonas; species Pseudomonas sp. PDM22. The sequence continues at coordinate 955,381 of NZ_JACVAR010000001.1, read as the reverse complement.
ATCTGCGCAGCCGGTGGCTACTACGCCTGGCTCACGCAGGACTGGGTGCCCGCCGCCTTCGGCGCGCTGGCGCTGCTGCCGGCCTTCGGCCTGCTGCTGTTCTGGAGCGAGTACGACTGGTGGCTGTTCAAGCTCGGCCCGCGCTCGGAGCTGAACCTGCCGATGCGCTGACCGATCATCCCCTGGCCTTATCGAGCACCATTCAGCCTGGGTCGTCTTGGTTGTGACCGGATCGTGACTACCGGACACTCCAGAAAAAACCATCCTGCCTGGAGCCCCAATCATGAGTGATGCCCTGCGTTTCGACGGAAAAGTCGTGATCGTTACCGGAGCCGGTGGCGGTATCGGCCGCGCCCACGCCCTGCTGTTTGCCAAGCACGGCGCCAAGGTGGTGGTGAACGACCTGGGCGGCAGCACCCATGGCGAAGGCGCCAACGCCTCGGCTGCCGATCGCGTGGTCGCGGAAATCCGCGAAGCCGGCGGCACTGCCATCGCCAACCATGACTCGGTGACCGACGGCGAGAAGATCGTCCGCCAGGCCGTCGAGGAATTCGGCCGCATCGATGTGGTGGTGAACAACGCCGGCATCCTGCGCGACAAGACCTTCCACAAGATGGAAGACGCCGACTGGGACCTGGTCTACAAGGTCCACGTCGAAGGCGCCTACAAGGTGACCCGCGCCGCGTGGCCGTTCATGCGCGAGCAGGGCTACGGCCGGGTGATCTTCACCTCGTCCACCTCCGGCATCTACGGCAACTTCGGCCAGAGCAACTACGGCATGGCCAAGCTGGGTCTCTACGGCCTGACCCGCAACCTCGCCATCGAAGGCCGCAAGAACAACATCTTCGTCAACGCCATCGCCCCCACCGGCGGCACCCGCATGACCGAAGGCCTGATCCCGCCGCAGGTGTTCGAGGCGCTCAAGCCCGAACTGGTCAGCCCGCTGGTGGTGTACCTGGGCAGCGAAGCCTGCCAGGAAACCTCCGGCCTGTTCGAAGTCGGCGGCGGCTGGATCGGCAAGGTGCGCTGGGAGCGCAGCCTGGGCGTGGGCTTTGACCCGCGCGAAGGTTTCAGCGTCGAGGACGTGGCGGCCAACTTCGCGCAGATCTGCGACTTCGAGAACGCTGCACATCCCAAGGACAACGTCGAAGCGCTGCGCGAGATGATGGCCAACCTGCAGAAATACGCCGGTTGATCCGGCCAGCCTGACCGGTGGAACGGCCAGCAGGGCTGTTCCACGGCGGCGAACGCAGTAAGGTGAAAGGGCCGGCTCAATGCCGGCCCTTTTGCTTTTCCGCTTCCAGGCCCGAGGAGTTCGCCATGAGCGTGATAATCCAGAAGAACGGACCGGTGACCACCCTGGTCATCGCCCGCCCTGCGGTGCGCAACGCCGTGGACCTGCCGACCGCCCAGGCGCTGGCCGATGCCCTGCGCGACTTCGAGCAGGATGAGGAAGCCCGTGTCGCCGTGCTCACCGGCGCCGGCGGGACCTTCTGCGCGGGCGCCGATCTGGCGGCGGTGGCCGAGGATGGCGAGCGGCGCAACCGCCTGGAAATGGAAGGCGATGGGCCCATGGGGCCGAGCCGCATGCAGCTGTCCAAACCACTGATCGCCGCCATCGAGGGCTACGCCGTGGCCGGCGGGCTGGAACTGGCGCTGCTGGCGGATTTGCGAGTGATGGCCGAGGACGCGGTGTGTGGGGTGTTCTGCCGTCGCTTCGGCGTGCCGCTGATTGACGGCGGCACGGTGCGCTTGCCGCGCATCGTCGGTCAGGGACGGGCGCTGGACCTGATCCTCACCGGTCGCCCGGTGGGCGCGCAGGAGGCGTTGGCCATGGGCCTGGCCAATCGCGTGGTGCCCAGCGGGCAGGCGCTGGAGTCAGCCGAGGAGCTGGCGCGGGAGATCGCCGAGTTTCCGCAGTTGTGCATGCTGGCCGACCGGGCGAGCGTGTTCGCGCAATGGGAGCTGTCGTTCGACGTGGCGCTGGCCAATGAATTCCAGGGCGGGATGGCGGTGATCGAAAGCGGCGAGACGGTGGACGGGGCGAAGCGTTTCGCTGGCGGGGAAGGGCGGCACGGCCGCTTCTAGAAAGAGAAAAGCGGAGGCCTTGCGCCTCCGCTTTGCTTTGATCAGTCGCGCTCGATGATCACATAGGTCTTGCGCGTGGTTTCCTGGATGTCCCAGATGCCCAGGCTGTTCTGTGGCAGCAGGAAGGCGTCGCCTGCCTGGAAGGCGATCGGCTCGCCGCCGTCCGGAGTGAAGGTGCCGCGACCGGCGATGAAGTGGCAGAACTCCTGCTCGACGATCTGGCGGCGCCAGCGGCCGGGGGTGCATTCCCAGATGCCGGTTTCCACGCGGTCGGTGCGCTCGATGGATTCCACGCGGGTTTCCGAAATCGGCTCGCCCAGGGGCACGGCAACCGGGTTGGCTTCACCGAGTTCGGCGTGCAGGGTGTTCTTCAGGTGGGTCAGTTTCATACGGGGGGCTCCAGTGGGCTTTCTATTCGGGGCTGACTGTTCGCAAGCAGGCCAGCGTGTCAGCCGACCTTCCAGGTCATCAGGTTTTCCATGCTGGCGGCGACTTTCTCGGCCAGCCGGCGGCGCCAGGGCGCGCTGTGGGGGTTGGCCAGCACATCGTCCTCGTGCACGAAGCTGCGGATGATGGCGTTGTAGCCCAGCCAGCGGCAGGGTTCGGGTTCCCAGCCGCGCAGGCCGTCCTGCACGCTGCGATCATTGATGACCCAGGGCTGGCGGGTGAGGGCGCTGTCCTGGCCGAGGATCAGGTCGGCGAGGGTGCGGCCGCCCAGGTTGGTGGCGCCGACGCCTTCGCCACCGTAGCCGCCGGCGAGGGCGATGCCGTTGCGGCGGTCGATCAGCATGTGCGGGTGGAAGCGCCGCGACATGCCCAGGTTGCCGCCCCAGGTGTGGGTGATGCGCACGTCCTTGAGTTGCGGGAACAGTTCGCTGAACAGGTAGCGGCGCAGGCCGACTTCATCCTCGGTCAGGCTGAAGTCGTTGCGCAGCTTGCCGCCGAAGCGGTAGCCGCCGCGGGCGCCGAAGGCCAGTCGGTTGTCCGGGGTGCGCTGGCCGTAGGTGACCTGGCGGCTGAATTCGCTGAAGGCCTGGCCCTTGTCGAGGCCGATTTCGGCCCATACCGATTCGGGTAGCGGCTCGGTGGCCACCAGCAGGCTCTGTACCGGCAGTTGGTAATTGCCCAGCGGCGGCAGGTCGGCGGCGTAGCCTTCGATGGCCGGCACCACCCAGTGAGCCTTCAGCTCTCCCCGGTCGGTGCGCAGCAGGCCGGGCGCCCAGTGGGTGACGCGGCTCTTCTCGAAAATCTGCGTACCCTGGCGTTCCACCGCGCGGGCCAGGCCACGGACCAGCTTGGCCGGGTCGATGGTGGCGCAGTGCGGGGTGTGGATGGCGCCCAGCGAGCTGGGAATGCGCAGCTGCTCGTCCAGCTCGCTCTTGCTCAGCCAGCGGTAGTCGTCCTCGGTCAGGCCTTCGGCGTGCAGGTGGGCGAGGTATTCGCGCAGGCGGGTTTCCTGCTCCGGGTAGCGCGCGGCGGTGTAGAGCACGCCGGCCTTGCGGTAGTCGCAGTCGATGCCTTCGCGGTCGAGCACGCGGGCCACTTCATCGGGGATGTCGTGCAGCAGGTCGTAGGACGCGCGGCGCTGCTCGGGCGACAGGCCGGCGAGCAGGCGATCCTCGCCGAGCATGTTGCCCATCAGCCAGCCGCCGTTGCGGCCCGAAGCGCCGAAGCCGGCGGTCTCGGCCTCGACGATGGCGATCTTCAGCTGCGGTGCGCGCAGCTTCAGGTAGTAGGCGGTCCACAGGCCGGTATAACCGGCGCCGGCGATGGCCACATCGACGTCCAGGGTGCCCTGCAGGGACGGCCGCGGGACGAGATCATCGTCCAGCTGGTTCATCCACAGACTGATATGACGCCATGCCGACATAGACGACTCCGAAAGGAAGAAGGGGGAATGTCGGCAAGCCTAGATTTGGCGCGGGGTTCTGTCGTGCGCGCGGGTACGCGAGGATTGCTCGCGTACCCGCCGGCAGGGGCGCATCAGGCCTCCTGCTGTTCCTCGCGCAGGCGCTTGAGGTACTCGCGGGGGGACTGGCCGGTCTGCTGGCGGAAGCAGCGATAGAAGGCCGACAGCGAGTTGAAGCCGGCGGAGAAGGCCAGTTCGTCGATGCGCGAAGGCAGCGGCGGGCGCAGCTGGCTGAGCAGGTGGGTCAGGCGCGTCTGGTTGACGTACTGGTAGAAGCTCAGCCCCATCACCTGGTTGAGCAGGTAGGAAATCTGGTTGCGCGTGTAGCCGGTGGCGGTGGCCACCTGGGTCAGGTCCAGGTCCGGCGCAAGGTATGGCTGGCTCTTGCTGAAATAGTCTTCCAGGTCGCTGGCCAACTGGCTGAGCTGGCGCGGCGAGAGGCCCAGGCGGCTGGTGGCCGGACGCGGGTCGATGGCCTGCGGACGGCTTTCGCCGCCTTCGCGCACCACCGAGGCGTATTCGTTGATGCGCCAGATCAGGCCTTCGCGCACGGTGATCGCCTCGCTGGAATGGAAGGTCGCCAGGCGGCCGCTCAGGGTGACCGCGATGCGGTACTGGATGAAGGCGGTGTCGCCGTCCACGCGGATGCGGTCGATGTGGTCGAGGAACTCTTCCGGGCGGCTGGGCATGGTGCCCTGCACGTAGTCGCGCAGGTCGGTGTAGCCCAGCGTGCGGTTCTGGAAGAAGTCGTTGTACTGCACCTGTGGGTGATACAGCGCGAGCACCGCTTCGAGGTCGCGATGCTTCCAGCACTGGTGGTAGCGCAGCACCACCTCGCGGGTCTGCTCGGTCAGGTGACTGTCGGTCGGGCGTTGGTCGATGGCTTGCATAGGAAGCTAAGGATGCCCCAGACAGCGCTTCTCGGGTAGTGGCAAAGCACCTGTCGGGCGCAAGGCACTATCCATCGTCTCGATGATCCGTCATCGCCTGCGCCAATATCGCCCGCCGGAGCCCGTCCCAGAGGGGGGATTCACTCTTTCGGGCGACACGCCAAATACCACCTTGGAGCGCTTACTCCCTGTCAGGTCGCTCAGTAGGGTAAGGCCACCTAGACACCGTCAGGAGAGCCGCATGACAACAAAAACAAGGCGCGGATTCTTCCAACCGCAACTTCTCGCCACTGCTGTCGCCCTGGGATGCGCCACCCAGGCTCAGGCAATCAACTTCAACATCGGGGAGATCGAAGGACAGTTCGATTCCAGCCTGTCCGTGGGGGCCAGCTGGAGTACCCAGAGTCCGAAGCAGGATCTGATCGGTGCCGCCAACGGCGGCCACGGCATGACCCAGACCAACGACGACGGCCGGCAGAACTTCCGCAAGGGCCACACCTTCTCGAAGATCTTCAAGGGTATCCACGACCTGGAGCTGAAGTACGGGGACTTCGGCGTCTTCACCCGTGGCAAGTACTGGTATGACTTCCGCCTGAAGGACGAAGGCGTAGCCTTCAAGGATCTTTCCGACGACGGCCGCAAGGAAGGCGCCAAGTCTTCCGGGGCGCAGCTGCTCGACGCCTTCGGCTACTACAACTACGCCATCGCCGACATGCCGGGCACCGTGCGCCTGGGCAAGCAGGTGGTGAGCTGGGGTGAAAGCACCTTCATCGGCAACAGCATCAACAGCATCAACCCGATCGACGTCTCCGCCTTCCGCCGACCCGGTTCGGAAATCAAGGAAGGCCTGATCCCGGTGAACATGCTGTACATGTCGCAGAGCGTGACCGACGCGCTGTCCGTGGAAGGCTTCTACCAGCTGGAGTGGGACCAGACGGTGCTCGACAACTGCGGCACCTTCTTCTCCACCACCGACGTCGCCGCTGACGGCTGCAACACCAACTACAACATCCTCGACCCGGCCACCGTCAACTCGCTGAACGCGCCGGCGACCAAGGCCCTGCTCAACTCCCTGGGTGTCACCGTGACCCCCGAGGGTCTGATGGTGCCGCGCGGCGCCGATCGTGACGCACGTGACTCCGGTCAGTGGGGCCTGGCCCTGCGCTGGCTGGGTGACGACGTGGAGTACGGCGCCTATGCCATGAACTACCACAGCCGTACGCCGATCGTGAGCATGAAGAACGCCGGCACCGCCGACATCGGCAACGTCCTGCGCGCGCTCTCCGTGCCCGGTGGCGCTGCGCTGGCCCAGCCGCTGCTGCTGGGGCGTGGCAACTACTTCCTGGAGTACCCGGAAGACATTCGCCTGTACGGTCTGAGCTTCTCCACCACCCTGCCCACCGGTACCGCGTGGAACGGCGAAATCAGCTACCGGCCGAACATGCCGCTGCAGCTCAATACCACCGACATGACGCCGCTGCTCGCCACCACCGTGGTCGGCGGATTCACTAGCGGTGGCGCGGCCGGCGCGCTGGCCCAGGCCAACCGGATCAGCCACGGCTACATCCGCAAGGAAGTGACCCAGGCGCAGACCACCTTCACCCACTTCTTCGACCAGACCATGGGCGCGGACCGCGTAACCCTGGTGGGCGAAGTCGGCATGACCTATGTCGGCGGCATGACCAACGAAGTCGGCGAGCGCTACGGTCGCGACTCGGTCTACGGCGTCCCGGAGAATGCCACCGCGCGTAACGAGTACGGCAGCGGCGGCTTCTACACCTCGTCTTCCTGGGGTTACCGCGCCCGGGCCATCTGGGACTACAACAACGTCTTCGCCGGGGTGAACCTCAAGCCGAACCTCGCCTGGTCCCACGACGTGCACGGCTACGGCCCGGTCTTCAACGAGGGCAGCAAGGCCGCCAGCGTTGGTCTGGATGCGGACTACCAGAACACCTACACCGCGAGCCTGAACTACACGAACTTCTTCGGCGGCGATTACAACACCATCGTCGACCGTGACTTCGTTTCGCTCAGCTTCGGCGTGAACTTCTGACCTGCCTGCTCAAGGAATCGACATGAGAACGACAAGAATCCTCCAATGCGGCGCGCTGGCCCTGAGCCTGCTGTCCTGCGGCGTAATGGCGGCGGTGTCCGCCGACGAAGTGGCCAAGCTGGGCACCAGCCTGACGCCCATGGGCTCGCAGAAGGAAGGCAACGCCGACGGCAGCATCCCGGCCTGGACCGGCGGCATCTCCCGCACCGCTGGCAAGCTGGACGCCAAGGGCTTCCTCTCCAACCCGTTCGCCGACGAGAAGCCGCTGTTCACCATCACCGCGCAGAACGTCGACCAGTACAAGGACAAGCTCTCCGCCGGCCAACTGGCGATGTTCAAGCGCTACCCGGATACCTACAAGATTCCGGTGTACAAGACCCACCGCACCTTCGCGCTGCCTGACGACATCTACGCCGCCATCAAGCGCAGCGCCGAGTTCGTCCAGCCGATCAACGACGGCAACGGCCTGGAGAACTTCGAGAAGAGCCGCTACTACGCCTTCCCGCTGCCCCAGAACGGTGTGCAGGCGCTGTGGAACCACCTGACCCGTTACCACGGCGGCAACATCTCCCGCTCGGTGGTGCAGGTCGTGCCGCAGACCAACGGCAGCTACACGCCGATCCGCTTCGAGGAATCGATCGCGGTGCCGCAGAACATGGGTGACCAGGATGTCAGCAAGACCGGCAACATCCTCACCTACTTCAAGCAGCAGGTAACGGCTCCGGCGCGTCTGGCCGGTAACGTCCTGCTGGTGCACGAGACCCTGGACCAGGTGAAGGAGCCGCGCCTGGCGTGGATCTACAACGCCGGCCAGCGCCGCGTGCGCCGCGCCCCGCAGGTAGCGTACGACGGCCCGGGCACCGCCTCGGACGGCCTGCGCACCTCGGACAACTACGACATGTTCTCCGGCGCCCCGGACCGTTACGACTGGAAACTGGTGGGCAAGCGCGAGATGTACATCCCGTACAACAGCTACCACCTGAACTCGCCGGAGCTCAAGTACGACGACATCGTCAAGCCGGGCCACATCAACCAGGACCTGACCCGTTACGAACTGCACCGTGTGTGGGAAGTCGTGGGCACCCTGAAGTCCGGCGAGCGCAACATCTACGGTCAGCGCCACTTCTACCTCGACGAGGACAGCTGGCAGATCGCGGTGTCCGAGTTGTATGACGGTCGCGGCCAGCTGTGGCGCGTCGGCGAAGGCCACGAGATGACCTTCTACACCGAACTCGCCACCGGCTACGCCGCCGAGTCGCTGTACGACATCCTCGCCGGCCGCTACGTGACCTTCGGCCTGAACAACGAAGAGAAGCGCGGCTACCAGTTCGGCAACAAGGCCAGCATGGCCGACTTCACCCCGGCGGCACTGCGCAACACTGGCGTGCGCTGAAGTAACACTCCGCTCCTTGGCCCCGGCATCCCACGTGGATGCCGGGTTTCTTTTTTTGTCGTCGGCAAGGCGCGCGGCCTCTGTTCCGGCCCGGGGGCGGCCTGCGCTATACCGTCCCATGAATCTGGCTGATGGTCCTTTGCCCGCTTCGCCCGGCGGCATAGTCTGGCCTGCAAATGGCCGGAAGAAGCCCATGTCGACAATCGCCCTGCACAGTCTTGCACAGCACGGTGCGGCGCTGCCTCGCCTGCCCCGCCAGCACCTGCCCCGCGAACGGCTGCATGCCAGCCTGAGCGCCACCGAGTGCCGCCTGCGCTTGCTGGTGGCGCCGCCTGGTTGCGGCAAGACGGTGCTGATGAGCGAGTGCGCGCGCCTGGCGCCAGCCGGCACCCGCGTGGTCTGGCTGGGCCTGGGCGGTCGAGCGCTCGAGCCCGAACAGTTCTGCGAACGCCTGGGCGAGGCGCTGGGCGTGCCCTGGTCGGGCGAAGCGGCCCTGGCGGCCTGGCTGGAAAACGCCAGCGAGCCGGTCTGGCTGATGCTCGACGACTATCCGCGCGCCCCCGATTCCGCCCTCGACGACTGCTTCGACCGTCTGCTCGCCGTGGCCTCGCCGCAGATCGGCTGGTGGCTGGCCAGCCGCCGTCGCCCAGCCTGCAACCTCACCCGCCTGCTGCTCGAAGGCGAGCTGCTGGAGCTGGCCGCCAGCACCCTGGCGCTGACCCAGTGCGAGCTTGATGCCTACCTGCAGACCGCCGGCCTGGAATGGCCGCAGGCCCAGCGCCAGGCCCTGCAGGACGCCACCCATGGCTGGTTCGCCGGTGTGCGCCTGCGCCTGCTCAGCCTGGGGGCCGAACCTATCGCGCCCTGCGCCACCCAGGTGGCCGAGACCGGCAACGGCCTGCTGCAGGACTACCTGCAGCGCGAAGTCCTCGCGAGCCTGCCGGCCGAGCTGGCGGAAACCCTCTGCGGCCTGGCGCAGATCGCCCGTTTCAACCGCGAACTCTGTGATTACCTGTTCGATGAGCCCGGTCTCGGCCTGGACGGCCTGCAAGCCTGGGGCGTGCTGATCGAGGCAGTGGACAATACCCAGCACTGGTTCCAGGTGGCGCCCATGGTGGCGTCGGCGCTGGCGAGCCTGTCGCGCTGGCCGGCGGCGACCCTGCACCGGCGCGCCTGCCAGTGGTTCACCCAGGGCGGGGAAATCCACTCGGCATTCGAGCATTCCCTGTACGCCGAGCAGCCGGACGTTTCCGCCAGCCTGCTGCAACGCCTCACCGAAGAGCAGCTGCTGCATGGGCGCAACGTCGAGCGTGTGCTGCAACTGCGCGAGTCGCTGCCCGAGGAACTGCTGTGCAGCACGCCACGCCTGCTCATCCTCAACGCCTGGACGCTGTTGTTCGTCGGCCGCCTGGATGATGTGGAAGCGCTGCTGACGGGCTTTGACCGCTTCCTGCCGATGCCCGGCGAACACCGTCAGCGCGCGCTGGTCGCCCAGTGGCAAGGGCTGAACGGCATGCTCACCCACGCGCGCGGCCTGCCCGGCTCCCGCGAGCAACTGCGCGAGGCCTTGCAGCACCTGCCGGAGGAAGCCTGGTCGCAGACGCTGATCTGCCTGTCCGCTCTGACCCAGCAGGCCCAGGCCGAAGGGCGCCTGGCCGAGGCCCGGCTGATCAACCGCGAAGCGCTGCGGCGCGCTCGCCTGCAAGGCAGCACCACCTTCGAAGCGCTGCTGGAGCTGGACCGCGCCCAGTGGCTGGAGCAGCGCGGCGAGCTGCAGCGCGCCGATGCGCTGCTGGCGCGGGTGCAGGAATACCTCGACGAGATGCGCATCACCTGCAATGCCATGGCCGGCCGCGTCGCGCTGCGTCGTGGCTGGCTATGCCTGCGCCAGGGGCGTGACGAAGAGGCCCGCGAGCTGTTCATCGCCGGCCTCAACGAAACTCGCCGCAGCCACGATCCGAGCTCGATCTACGGTTTTACCGGCATGGCCTGGCTCGATGCGCTGGACGGCGACACCGATGGCGCTTTCAGCCGCCTGCTGGAAGTCGAGCGGCTGATGCAACTGCAACACGTCCCCGAGCCCATCTATCGCGGCCCGCTGCTGCTCGCCAGCGGCGCGCTGAACCTGCGCCAGAACCGGGCGGGGCCGGCGCGGGAAGTCCTGCAGCGCGTGGCCTCGCGCTATCGCGCCGACCGCCTCAGCCCGCCCGCGGCGGCGCCTGACCAGATACTGCGGGTCGAACATCACCTGGCCCTGGCCGAACTCTATGACGGCGACGTTGACGCCGCCCTGCAGCGCCTGCTGGCGATGCTGCCGGACCTGCTGCGCCAGGGCCGCAACACCCTGGCCTGCGACGTCTGGCTGGCGCTGGCCGAAGCGCACTTCATCGCCGGCAGCCTGGACGAAGCGCGCAGCGCGCTGGATCAGGGGGTATCCCTGGCCCAGCGCTTCGGGCTGCTCTCGACGCTGCGCGACACCCAGCGCCGCCAGCCCGGCCTGTTCGGCCTGCGCCCGCATGCCGGCGAGATGGCACCGCACAACCTGCTGAGCCTGCGCGAACTCTCGGTGCTGGAGCTGATCGCCCGCGGCTGTTCCAACCTGGAAATCGGCGAGCGGCTGTACATCTCCCTGCACACGGTGAAGACCCACGCACGCCGGATCAACGGCAAGCTCGGCGTGGAGCGGCGCACCCAGGCGGTCGCGCGGGCAAAAGAGCTGGGCCTGCTGAAGGTCTGACCCGTGAATATCAGTGCAGCGCCTTGGGCGGCACGCTGATCTCGGCCAGGCGCTGGGCCAGGCGCATCTGCTCGGCGGCGTCGTCGCTGAGCAGCATGGCGCGCTCCAGGTCGTAGCGCTCCGCCTGCGGGCAATCCAGCACGTGGTAGAGGTCGGCGCGGGCGAGGTGATCGCTGGCGCTGGGCGGCCCCAATTCCAAAACGCGCTGGGCATCCTTGAGTGCCGCCAGCGGTTCCCCGGCGGCCAGGTGCAGCTGGCGCAGATTGCGCGACAGGCGCTGCAGCATGTCGGCGGCGCTGGCTGTGCGCAGGTGCTCGGCGGATAGCTCGGTGTTGATGCCCATCTGGCGCGCCAGCAGATCACGGCAGTCGCGGGTGTAGAGACGGCGGCCGGTGGCGGGGTCGAGCAGGTGGTCGGCACCGGGCACGCGCAGCAGGAAACGTCCGGGGAAGTTCACCCCGACCAGCGTGATGCCGTTGCGCCGAGCCATCTCCAGTGCGATCAGCGCCAGCGACAGTGGCTGGCCATGGCGGCGCTGCAGTACCTGGGGGAGCAGGGCGGCACGCGGGTGCAGCGGGTACTCGTCGTCCTCGGCGAAGCCCAGCTCGCTCAGCCGGCGCAGCAGGAACTGCGCGCGCTCGGCATCGCCGGTGCCCTGCGGCAGGGCCACCGCGACCTGGTGCGCGAGCGAGTCGAACCACCGCAGCGCCTGGTCCGGCGGCAGGTGCGGTTCGTGCTCGGCGGCGATCCACAGGGCCGCTTCGAACAGGGCGGGCGGGTCCTGGGCAAGACAGGCAAGGCAGGCTTGACGCGGGTCCATGGCGTTCTCCGGCTGACCCTGCGGTTGTAACCGGAGCGCCGGGCACTCGTCCAGTGGTGCAGTCGTCGCCCGTGAAGGTGTTGTGACAGGCGCTGCCTATACTGAAGAGGGTCCGCCTTCGGACCGCCGTCCACCCCCAGCAAGGGAGCGCCGCCATGTTCGACATGATGGAAGCCACCCGGCTCGAGTCGCTGCATCTCTTCCAGGACCCGGCCACGGGACTCAAGGCCATCATCGCCATCCACAACTCCCGCCTCGGCCCTGCGCTGGGTGGTTGCCGCTATTTGCCCTACCCCAGCGACGATGCCGCACTGCGCGATGCCGCGCGCCTGGCCCAGGGCATGAGCTACAAGGCGGCGCTGGCCGGCCTGCGCCAGGGCGGCGGCAAGGCGGTGATCCTGCGCGCCCCGCACGTCAACAACCGTGGCGAGCTGTTCGAGGCCTTCGGCCGCGCGATCGATTCCCTGGGTGGCGCGTACATCACGGCGGTGGACAGCGGTACTTCCAGTGCCGACATGGACTGCATCGCCCAGTTCACCCGCCACGTCACCAGCACCACCAGTGGCGGCGATCCGTCACCGCACACCGCCCTCGGCGTATTCGCCGGCATCCGCGCCAGTGCCCAGGCACGACTGGGTAGCGATGACCTGGACAGCCTGCGCGTGGCGATCCAGGGCCTGGGCAATGTGGGCTACGCGCTGGCCGAACACCTGTCGGCCGCGGGGGCTGAATTGCTGGTCAGCGATATCGACGCCGGCAAGGTACAGCTTGCCGTCGAGCAACTGGGCGCCCGGCCGGTGCCCAACGAAGCACTGCTCACGACGCCGTGCGACATCCTCGCTCCGTGCGGGCTGGGCGGTGTGCTGACATCGCATGTGGTCGGCCACCTGCGCTGTGCTGCCGTGGCCGGGGCGGCCAATAACCAGCTGTCGCACCCGGAGGTCGCTGACGAGCTGGAGGGAAGGGGCATCCTTTACGCGCCGGACTACGTGATCAACTCCGGCGGGCTGATCTACGTCGCGCTGCAACACCAGGGCGAGTCCCTGCCGACCATTACCGCGCACCTGTCACGCATCGCCGAACGCCTGACCGAGGTCTACGCCCACGCCCAGGCCGATCACCGTTCACCGGCGCGCATCGCCGATATGCTGGCCGAACGGATTCTCTACGGGTAGGCGGACCGAAACCGGGCTCAGTCGAACTCTGCCAGTAGCTCGCCGCCTGCTCGTTTGCAGGCGGCTTGTTGTGCAGGGCTGAGTTGGTGGCGCCAGACATCGAGGCGACTGGTGTCCGGCGGCAGGGTTGTACGCCACTGCTGGTGCAGGCGTTGCTCCTTGCTGACCAGTAGCTGGCCATCGCTTCGGATGCGAGCCTGATGTTCTTCCAGGCGCGAGGCCGAGCCAAGGTGGTAGTCGAGCATGGCCGGGTGGAAGTCCAGCTCGATGAACTCGCAGATGCGCCTGGTCTGTATTTCCGGCTCATTGAGCAACTGGTCATAGCGGACCTCGAGATAGGGCAGGCCCTGTCCCTGCTGACGGGCATCGCCAATCAGCTGAGCCCAGCGCGCTATCAGCAGTTCAGGCTCCCGGTCTGGAGCGAACCAGGTTTGTCCCCAGGATAGGGCGACGTCCCGGCCATCGCGCAGGATATGGATGAAGCGGGCTTCCGGCAGTTGCTCGGCGACAGTACGCATGCGTTGCAGATAAGACGGTGTCTTGTCTCCGAAACGTGGCTTTCCCAAGCGCGCGGCATAGAGCTTGTAGAACAGCCGCAGTACTTGCGGCAGGCCGGCCTGCGCTGGCAAGCAGGCTGCAGCATCGATGAAGTGATCCGCGTCCAGGGCGAAGTCTGCCCAGGCCGGAGCAGACTCCGGCAGCAAGGTCAACGCTCGGGCCAGTTCGGCGGCCGGAGCTGGGTTGCGCAACAGGGTTTCGTTGAGCAAAAAGCCGGTTTCCGGGGGAATCGCCAGCTGCGGGTGGGCGTCGAGAATGAAGCGCAGCAATGTCGTGCCCGAGCGTGGCACACCAACAATGATTGGCATGGGCCGGGAGTGTTGTGGTTGCCCACTCACCGCAATAACCCCTCGAGCAGTACATCGACGACGCGTTCCTGCGCCGTTTCTGTCAGGGTGGGGTAGAGCGGCAGGCACAGCACCTGACGAGAAGCCTGCTCTGCGTTGGGCAGGGCTTCATAGCGGCAACGGCGGGCGAAAGCAGGTTGCTGGTGGGCGGGCGTGGGATAGTGGACGGCCACCTGGATACCAGCCTTGAGCAGATGTTCGGCGAGGCGGTCACGCTCCTCGAGCCGCACGGCGTACTGCGCGAAGACCGAGCTGGCACCGGCCAGCATTCCCTGGCGCCGCAGGCTGTTGCCGGCTACGGCCAGCCCCAGGTCGTAGCGTCGCGCTATGGCCTGCCGGCGTGCCAGCTGTTCCGGCAGGCGTCCAAGGGCCACCAGCAGCGCACAGCACGACAAACCATCCAGCCGACCGTTGGTACCCACCGAGCTATGCAGATACTTGGCGGACTGGCCGTGATCGCGAGCCTCACGAATGCGCTGGGCGAGCTGCTCGTCCTGGGTGAACAGGGCCCCGCCCTCGCCGGCGCCGCCGAAGGGCTTGGTGGGGAAGAAACTGGTGCAGCCGATGTCGGCCAGGCCACCGCTGTGTCGGCCGTGAAGCGTCGCGCCGTAGCTCTGGGCGGCATCCTCGATGACTCGCAGGCCGTGCTGGCGGGCCAGCGCATTGAGTGAGTCGAAGTCGGCCGGCTGGCCGAACAGCGAGACGGCGATGATGGCCCGGGTGCGCGGGCCGATCAGACGAGCGCAGGACTCCACGTCGAGATTGAGCGTTTCGGCATGGATATCGGCCAGCACCGGTGTGGCGCCCTGCAGCAGGACAGCTTCGACCGGAGCGGCGAAGGTGAACGCCGGCACTATCACTTCGTCGCCGGGGCCGATGTCCAGGGCCATCAGCGCCAGTTGCAGGGCCATGGTCCCGGAGCTGCAGGTGAGGGCGTGGGCAACGCCACAGTCCGCCTGCAGGAGCCGCTGCAGCTCCTGCACTTCGGGCCCCATGATGAAATGCCCATGCTCGAACAGGCGGGCCACCCGCGCCAGAACCTCGTCCTTGAGCGGCTGCCAGTCGGCCACCAGGTCGATGAAGGGAACCGCAGTCGTCATTCGTTGCTCCGGGAATAAATCACAGTACGGCCTCGGCCATCTGGCAGCCGTTGCGGATGCGTTCGCCCAGCAGGACCGCTTCCAGGGCCTGGCTGCCCAGGGCGATGGGCGAGGGCTCGCCGCGCAGCGCCATGAGGAAGGCCTGCGCCTGGCGCGTCAGGGCGTCCGGTTCGTGGCTGGCGTAGCGTACGTCCAGGTCGATCACCCGGTTCGCCATGTCGCCCTCGTAAAGCCGCACCTGGCGCTGCCGGCGGTCGCTTTCGCGGCACGCAGTCAGGTTCACCCGGCGCCCATTGGCGTAGTTCAATTGGCAGCGGACGTGCGACAGCTGGCCGTCCTGCCGGCGCCATTCGAGCAGGCGGAGCTCTTCCTCGGGAGCCCCAAGGGTATCCAGCAGCCAGTCGAGGTCGTGGATCATCAGGTCCTGCACCACGTCGCTGTCGCTCTTGAGCGAGCGTTGAGGTGGGGGCGCGGCGCGTATCACTTCTACGCAGGGTGCGTGACCGGACAGCGCGCTGCGCGCCAGGTGCAGGGCGGGGTTGAAGCGCTCGCTGTGGCCTACGGCGAGGAGCGCACCACTGCGCCGGCTGGCGTCGACCAGTTGCCTGCAGCCGGCGAAAGTCAGCGCCAGGGGTTTTTCCACCAGGCAATGGATGCCGGCCTCGAGCAGGGGGAGGGCGCAGTCGACATGCTGGTCGCTGGGGGTGGCGATGATCGCCACGTCCACCCGGCCCACCAGTGCTTCGGCGCTGTCGAGACAGGTCATCGCCTGGGCCGTCGCCCAGGCGATCTGTTCGGGGGCGCAGTCCACCAGCGTTGTGAGCCGGACGTCAGGCAGGCGCTGCCAGGCGGCACAGTGCAGGCGGCCCATCTTGCCCAGGCCGACGATTGCGGCGCGCAGTGGCGCGTGCAGAGCAGCTGTGCTCATCCCTTGTGCAGCCAACGTCTGAGGCGCCGGTACGGGGCAAGGACGCGCCAGGTCCGCGAATCGAGGACTTCGGCGAGGTCGGCCTCGACCTTGCGCAGGTGCAGTTCTCGCTCGCATGCCAGTGTTTGCCAGCGTTGGCCATGCTGCTCCTGCACGGCCAATTGGCTCTCCAGCTGCTGGCCGTGCAGCTCTTGCTCCGTCAGCGACGCCTGCAGGTGCTCGGCGCGCCGCTCGCCCTCGTCCAGCAGCGACTGCAGATACTGGCAGTGCCGTTCCAGTGCGGCCCACTGGGTGTGGTGTCCGTCGAGTTGCTCGGTCAACTGGCGAACCTGGCCTTGTGCGTGGGCGAGGTCCCGCTCCGCCTGCGCAGCATGGTGCGCGGTCTGGTACTGCTTCTTGACGGTGGGCGCGAGCCAGCGCAGGTAGGCGGCTCCAGCCTGCAGCTGGGACTGCGGCGACGGGGCGTTGTCGCCCTCTGCAGAGTTCTCGATGAGCTGGGTATAGATCTGCAGCCAACGATCCACCACACGCTCCATGTCGGCGTCCTGGCGAATCCGGTCGCTGATCCGTCGTGCGTCCTGATTGTCGTAGCGGTTGATCTGCGCCAGCAGGGTCTCTTCGTCCAGCGGCAGGCGCTGCATGCTGCGTACGCCGAAGTTCAGGCAGCGCAGCTCGTCCAGGTTGTCGCTGTCCACCATGCCCGCCAGGCCCACCTGGTCGGCGACTATCACCGCGCAGCCGCTGGCCATGGCTTCGAGGGCTGCGCGAGCCTTGGCGAACACCAGGTCGTAGTTGCCCAGCACCTGCGCTGGTTCCTTGACCGAATTGCCCGAGCCAATGCCGACCACATCGACCTGCTCGATGCCTGCGCGATGGCAGGCGTTACGCATGGCTTCCAGGGTGGGCTGGCCTGCCGCGTAGTTGCTGAAGATCAGCGCGGAACGCGGTCGCTCGGGTAAGGCCGAACGCTGCTTGAAACGCTGCAGATCGACGAAGTTGTACAGCACTTCGCAGCGCTCCGGAGGAATCCCCGGCGTCGTCAGCAGACGCTCCAGGCACAGGTCGTCCACGGCCAGGTACCGCCCGATGGCAGGCAGCACAGGGGGAACTTCCTCCCAGGGCAACCAGCCGTGGCAGATGTACAGGGCCGGGACGCGGGGGAAGTGCAGCATCGCGGTGACCGCGTCCAGATGGTGCTGGCCGTGGATGACGTCAGGTGGAATATTCAGCGCATTCAGGTCGTCGATGACCGGAATGGTCGCCCGGCGCAGCTCTTCGGCGACTTCGCCCAGCTGCGAGCTGTAAGCCACCGGCAAGTGGCCGCGGCGCAGGAGCGCCAGCGCCAGGTCACGGACGTAGAGTTCGGATCCGGCGCGGTTGCCCAGGGTGTTGTTGGTGATGAGAACGCGCAACGGCTTGAAGGTCGCTTCAGACATGGCGCAGCCCCAGTGCCTGGCGAACTGCACGGGCTGTGGCCGGGCGCAGGTCGAAGTGAGAGGCGATGTCGACCAGGCGCTGGACCATCTGCGCGTTGCTTGCCAGCTCGCGGCGCTGCGGATCGAGCCACAGATAGTCTTCCAGGCCGGTTCGGACACCGTTGCCGTACAACAGGCCCTGGGTGTTCATCACCAGTTGGCTGGCTCCCACACCGCCTCCACACCACAGGGCGCCTTGCGGCAATTCGCTGAGCAGTAATGCCAGGGCGCCGGGTCTGGCCTGGGCGCCGGCAACGTTGCCGAGTATGAAGTTGAAGTACAGCGGAGGCTGGATCAGCCCGCGCTCGAGCAGGTAGTGGGCGTAATTGAGCATGCCGGCGTCGAACACTTCCAGCTCCGGCCGGATGCCCGCTTCGGCCATGCGTTCGGCCAGGCGCTGGATCATCTCGGGGCTGTTGACGCTGGCGCTGCGGCTGAAGTTCAGCGACGACAGGGTCAGGCTCGCCATGTCCGGTCGCAGGTCGCCGGTGAGCCCGAGCGGGTCGGCACGCTGCTCGAACTCGCCGAAATCGCGGCCACTCAGGGACACGCAGATGACGACGTCGGGATGCACCTCGCGGATGCCACCGATGATGCGGGCATAGACCTCACGGTGATAGGTCGGCCGACCCTGCTCATCGCGTGCATGCAGGTGCAGCATGTTGGCGCCCAGCGTGACGCAGCGGCACGCGTCGGCAACTATCTCTTCCACGCTCAGCGGCACATGGGGGCTCATTGCCCGTGTGGGGAGCATGCCGGTGGGGGCCAGATTGAGGATGAATCCTTCCATCGTCGTCTCAGTCGCGCTCGACGGTCACCCCGGCGCGGCTGCGCGCGGGGTTGCCGATCACCGTGGCGCCCGCCGGGACGTCCTTGGTGACGACGCTGCCGGCGCCTACGACGGCGTTCTCGCCGATGGTCACGCCCGGCAGGATGACGCTGCCGCCACCGATCCGTGCGCCCCGGCAGATGCGCGGGTAGACCATGGGGCCGCCCTTGAGCTTGTCGTTGAGGGTGACCACGTGCGGACCGATGAAGACATCGTCCTCGATCACGACGCCGCGAGTGATATGGCAGGCGGTCTGGATCGACACGCGTTCGCCGATGCGGCAGTCGCAGATGTTGCAGTGCGAACCGATGGTGACGCCGGCACCGATGCGCGCGCCGCTGTGGATCAGCGTCATCGAGCCGACCCGGCTCTGCGGGCCGATCTCGACGTTGTCCTGTACTTCGGTGAGTGGCGGGTTGTAGAAGCGGACTTCGGGGAAGCGCTGTTCGAGTTCATGCATGGCTTCAGGCGTTCTCGAGTTGGGTTTGGTCCTGCCATTGGCGGACGCTGACCTGGTTGGGCAGGTAGCTCTGGGTGTAGATCCAGCCACGATCGGCCGGCAGAACCTTGAAGGGCAGCGCCACCTCGACTATGTCGTGGAAGACTGCCTGGGCGTGCTTGTCGACGGGTTCGGTGATCGATAGGCGCAGACTGTAGTCGCCGTGCATCAGCGGCAGCCGGGTGCGGTATTCGATGCAGTGGATCTCGCCGGGCTGCATGGTCAGCAGGGGCTGCTCAGTGATGAGGAAGTCGGCGCCGATCACTGAGACCAGGTGGCGGTCGCGCACCTTGTAGTTGACCGATACCGCGGCGCTGCACAGGCACTCGACATGAATGCGGATGATCGCGGGAGCATCGAACTGGAACAGTTCGGACGGTTCGCCGGAGGCGTTGAGCAGCTCCACCAGGCGCACGCGGCTATCGCCGGTGCCCTGCCGCTTGTTGATCCAGCGCTGTTCGAAAGCCTGGCAGCGGGCGAGAAAGGCAGCGTTGGCGGCCTGGAAGGTCCGGGCCTCGGGCTCGGACAGTGCCGCCGGTTGCACCAGCACCTGGTTCTGGGTCTGGTGGATGTCGTGCAGGTAGAGATCGGTGACTTCGCCGCAGGGGCCTTCTGCCTTGATCCGTCCGGACTCCAGGTAGATGGCGCGGTTGCAGATGGCGCGGACGGTGCCGACGTCATGGCTGACCAGCAGCAGGCTGCCGCCAGCTGCCTGGAATTCGCGGAACCAGTGCATGCATTTTGCCTGGAATGCTGCATCGCCCACCGACAGCGCTTCGTCGACTATGAGCAGTTCCGGATCCGAGTGCGCGAGGACGGCGAAGGCCAGGCGAACATACATACCGCTGGAGTAGGTCTTCACCGGTTGGTCCGCGAAGTCGCCGATTTCGGCGAAGGCGATGATCGAAGGCAGTCGCTGTTCGATCTCCTGGCCACTCATGCCCAGCACGGCGGCATACAGGCGGACGTTCTCGACTCCGGTGAACTCGGGATTGAAGCCGACGCCCAGTTCGAGCATGGCGCAGACCCGCCCGCGCACCTGGACAGTGCCGCCGTCGGGGCTCAGCGTGCCGGCAATGAGTTGCAGCAAAGTCGATTTGCCCGAGCCGTTGCGTCCGATGATCGCCACGGCTTCACCTGCGTTCAACGTCAGGTCGATGCCGCGCAGGGCGTGGAATTCGTTGGCGCTGTTGCGTGGCCGGCCGCCAAGCCAGCGGGGCCAGGCATGGCTCAGGTCATCGAGGAAACGGTCGCTGGGCTTGGGATATTGCCGGAAACTCTTGCTCAGGGCTGAACAGCGGATGAGTTCGGCAGCGGGCGAATCGTGCATGGTCGGTCGTCCTGATCACGACCACGCGGCGGACATCTGCGCTCCGGCAAGGCCGGCGCGCCGATAGTTCCCGGTGCACGGTGCGTTAAGAATCTTATAGGAATTTTCTTAGCGCATTCTGGCATCAGCACAAGCACCCGGACAAGCTGCCTTCAAGTGCTGGCAGGCCCGCCAGTCGGGAGATGGGGAGGGCAGGCGGCTTGCTTGCCGGCTCATTCCTCGGCGGCAGGTTCGCTGAAGATATCGCTCAACGCATCGGGCTGGTTCTTGAAGGCGCGGGCGAAGGCGTCGCGGTTCCTGGCCATGAAGATACCGATCTCCTCGACCTGATCCTCCTTCAGCGAAGGCACCGCCTTCTGCAGCACGTCGGCCAGCGTTTCCGCCAGCTCCAGCATCTTGTCGTGCCGGTCGGCCTCTGCCTTATCCATGAACAGGCGCTCCGGATCGCGGCTGCTGCGGTACACCACTTCGACGGCCATTCATCACCTCTGTGCCTTCTCTTTGATTGGGGGGTTCGAAATAACTGTCTATTTATACAGTAAAATGATCGCGCGATGCTACTGCGGCTGTGCGAATCGTTGCCAGCAGCGTAGACGCAGGAAAGGGATGTGCTTGTAGAAGGCCGGTATTGGCGGCGGCCCAAAGCAGTGCGCGCGCCCCGTAGGCGCGCGCAACGCAGCCACGTGACTGGCGCAATGAATCGTAAGTCAGATGGCTCTGTAGGAAGGAATTCTTGCAGAGGGTGCCGTCAGGACGCGATCGGCAGGCCGTTGTCGCCGCGCGTCATGGCAGCCAGCAGCTGCGGCGCCGTGCCGCCTTGCTCGATGGCGATGCCGAAGCGGATGCTCTGGATGAAGCGCTGCAGCTGTTCCGGGTCCTGCAGCTGGGTGTTGCGGATCAGCCGGCGCGCGGCGACTCCTGCCTCGGTGGAGAGGGTCAGGACAATGCTGCCGTCGGGCCGTTCAAGGCTGAAATTGACGCGGTACTGGTCCTGGAAGGCGTCGGTCAGCGTCTGAAAGGGACTTTCCATCACTCGTTCCTGCCTGTTTTGTGGCATGCCCCTGAATGGACTCGGGGCGGGCCGAAAAAGTTCGCAGTCATATTCGCGCAGCCCATCTGTGCCATGACTGCGCAAGATCAATGGCGTAGCACTTGCAGGCTTCACGCCAACAAAGCCTTGTATTGCGGAGAACCGACGAATGAAACAGAACTGGGCCGAGCGCCTGAGCGAGCGGATGCACGGCTGTGCCGAATCCCTGGGTAACCTGCTGGTGGAAGGCTTCCACTACCTGGCGCTGTTCGCCATCGGCGGCACGGTCTTCTGGTCGGCGGCGGTGGCCTTCGGCGAGATGGTCGGCAAGGGGCACGCAAGCATCGACGACATCCTGCTGCTGTTCATCTACCTCGAGCTGGGCGCCATGGTCGGTATCTACTTCAAGACCAACCACATGCCGGTGCGCTTCCTGATCTATGTGGCGATGACCGCGCTGACCCGCCTGATGATCGCCGACATCCAGCACAACCACGTGCCCGACGACGGCATCATCCTGGTCTCGGTGGCCCTGTTGCTGCTGGCGCTGGCGATCCTGGTGGTGCGTTATGCCTCCTCGCGCTTCCCTTCGCCCAGCGGCAAGCTGCGCGGTGGCGAGCACGACCTGATCAGCGACGACGAGCGCTGATCGCCCGGCGGCTTTGATCCAGAGCCGCCGCTCGGCCGGCGGATGCACTACCATCGGTGCATCCGCTGCCTGAGAAGACCACTCCATGAAGGGATGGAAGCTGTTCGCACCCCTGCTGATCCTGGTGATCATCGCCGTTACCCTTTACCTGCGCCTGCACACCCAGCCGCTGCTGCTGCAGGGCGAGGCGGACGCCACCAACGTCATCGTCGCGTCCAAGGCCAAGGGCCGGGTCGAAGTGCTGCATGTGCGGCGCGGCGATGACGTGAAGCAGGGCCAGGTGCTTATATCCCTCAGCAGCCCGGAGCTGCAGGCCCAGCTGGACTCCTTGCGCGCCGCGCGCAACCAGGTGCAGGCGAACCTCGACGAATCCCTGCATGGCACCCGTGAGGAAACCCTGCGGGCCCTGCAGGCCAGTCTGTCCCAGGCGCAGGCCGAGCTGCGCAACGCCGACCTGGAGTACCAGCGCAACGAGGAACTGGCCGGCCGCGGTTTCGTTTCCCAGGCACAGCTGGACCTGTCCCGCCGTGGGCGCGACGTGGCGCGCAACCGCGTCGCCGAAGCCCAGGCCAATCTCGACCAGGGCAACCAGGGCGACCGCGAAGAGCGCCGCCGTGCGCTGGAGGCTGCCGTGCGCAGGGCCGACGCGCAGATACTCGAGCTGCAGGCGCAGACCGATGATCTCAACGTGGTCGCGCCGGTGGACGGCGAGGTCGGGCCGATCCCGGCGGAGCAGGGCGAACTGGTCAATGCCTACAGCCCGTTGCTGACGCTGGTGCGGCTATCTGACAGCTACTTCGTGTTCAACCTGCGCGAAGACATCCTCGCCGATGTGAAGAAGGGCGACGAAGTCTCCATCCGGGTGCCGGCGCTCAAGGGCGCTGAAGTGAAATCCCGGGTCGCGTACATTGCGCCGCTCGGCGACTTCGCCACCAAGCGCGCCACCCGCGCCACCGGTGATTTCGACCTGAAGACCTTCGAGGTACGCCTGTATCCGGACCAGCCGGTACAAGGCCTGCGCCCCGGCATGAGCGCGCTGTGGCAGTGGAAGCAGTAAGGCGCAACCTGCTGCGTTTCGCCCAGGCCTTCGGCAGCGAAACGCGGGTCGCCCTGCGCAGCTGGACCATCCACTGGCTCGGCTGGCTCTGGCCGTTGCTGCTGTTCGTGGTGATCAGCGGCGTGTACCAGGCGGGTACGCTGCTGGACATGCCGGTGGCCGTGGTCGATGCCGACCACAGCAGCCTGTCGCGGCGCATCGTCCGCGAGCTGGACGCCGGCTCCCACGCCAAAGTCGAGGTGCTCGGCGGCGGCCTGCAGGAGGGCCTGCGCCGCCTGCGCATGGCCGATGACTATGCGTTGCTCTACATCCCGCGCGACTTCGAGGCGGACGCGCTGTCCGGCCGCCAGCCGGTCGCCGAGCTGTACTACAACTCGCTGTTCTATTCCGCCGGCTTCTACTCGACCCAGGATTTCAGCGGTCTGATGAGTTCGGTCAACGCCGAGCTGCGCCCGCGCCTGGCCACCGGCATGGACCGCGCCGTACCGACGCTGGCCAGCATCAGCGTGTCCTATGAAAGCCTGTTCAATGCCAGCGGCAACTACATCTACTTCCAGCAGTTCGCCGCCATCGTGCACCTGCTGCAACTGTTCGTTATCGTCGCCACCGTGCATGTGCTGGCGCGCGAAGCGCCGGAGCTGCGCGCGTCCTCGCCGCACATATTGCGTGCCCAGGCCCTTGGCGCGCGGCTGCTGGGCAAGCTGGCGCCCTACACGTTGCTGTTCAGCACGCTGCTGATGGTCGAGCTGTTCCTGCTGGTGGAACTCAATGGCGCGCGGATCAACGGCAACCCCTGGTGGATGCTGGCGATCACCATCTGCTACGTGGCGGCAGCGCAGAGTGTCGGGCTGATGCTGTTCATCTTCACCGCCAACCGCTACAGCGCGTATTCCCTGATCGGCCTGCTGATCGGCGTGGCGCAGACCTATTCCGGCGTGCTGCTGCCGGAACTGGCGATGCCGCAGATCGCCCGTGTCATTTCCGAGGCCGAGCCGCTGACCCATACCCTGCACGGCCTGTTCGACCAGTTCCTGCGCAGGGCGCCGGCCGAGTCCGGGCTCTACACCTGCTGCAAGCTGCTGCTCTACCCGCTGATCGCCTACATGATCGCCAAGATGCGCCTGCGCCGGCGCCTCGACCTGAGCCCGGCGTAAGGAGCTGTCATGGAGAACTTCTGGAAGGTCTTCCGCGAATCCCTGAGCGGCATGCTCGGCAAGCCGCTGTGGCTGCTGATGGTGCTGTCCGTGGCGCTGACGACCTTGCCCTACGCCCACCGCACCATGGACGACCTGCCGGTGGCCGTGATCGACATGGACCACAGCGCGGTGTCTCGCGAACTGGTGCGTCAGCTGGATGCCGCGCCGAAGATCGCCACGGTCGGCTACGACCAGTTGCCCGAGGCCCAGCATGACCTGGCCTGGCGCAAGCTGTTCGCCATCGTGGTGATCCCGCTGGACTTCGAGAAGCGCGTGCTGCGCGGCGAGGCGGTGACCGTGCCGATCTTCGGCGACGCCACCAACCGCATGGCCAACGGGCAGATCCAGCAGGACATCAGCGCCACCTACACCGAGCTGTCGCTGCGCTATAACCGCGAACGGCTGATGCGCGGCGGCTTCTCCGAGGTGCAGGCGAATGTACTGCTGCAGCCGGCCATCGGCCAGCTGACCGATCTGTTCAACCCCGGCACCAGCTTCGCCGCCATCGTCCTGCCGGGGCTGGTGACGCTGATCCTGCAGCACAGCCTGCTGCTCTCCTGCACACGGGTGAACCTCAACCTGCGCGGCGGCACCCCGCGCTCGCTGCGCCAGCCGACCTCGACGCGCTTTGGCCGCTACGCCGCGCAATTGCTGATCTGGACGGTGCTGGCGATGCTCTTCTATGTGATCTGGCCGTGGATCATGGGATACCGGCAGACGGCCTCGTTCTTCATGCTGATGGGCCTGGTGCTGCCCTTCCTGCTGGCGGTGATCGCCATGAGCGAGTTCATCGCCGAACTGCTGCCCTCGGAAGAGGCGGTGTACCTGACCATGACCTTCATCACCCTGCCACTGTTCTACATGGCCGGCTTCACCTGGCCGCCCCAGGCCATGCCGCAGTGGGTACAGCTGCTGGCCGACGCGATCCCGTCTACCTGGGCGATCCGCGCCGTGGTGGAAATGAACCAGATGAACCTGCCACTTTCCGCCGTGGCCGACCGCATCCTCGTGCTCTTTGCCATGGCGGCGGCCTATGGGCTGCTGGGCACGCTGATCTACCAGTACCGCAACTGGCGCTGGGACCAGCTCAAGGGCTGGTAAGCTGTCGTTTCGCTATCGAGAAGGAGTTTCGATATGACGATGTTCCGTTCCTGGTTGCTGCTCGGCGCCGCGTTGCTCGGCGGATGCGGCTCCTACCACACTCTGCGCAGCGACGAGGTAGTGGACGCCAGCGACCTGAGACTCAAAGGGACCTATTGCGGCGCCATTCCGCGCGTGTATGGCGGCGTGGTATGGGATGCCTGCCAGCTGTACGGCGAGCCCCCGGCCGATACCGGCCATACGTCGGCCTCCACACCGGCCAACTACAGCTTCGGCCCGCCTATCCTGCCGGTGCTGGACATGGCCTTTTCCGGCGTGGTCGATACCCTGGCCTTGCCTTATACCCTGTATCGGCAGAACCGCGACGGCAGCATCGAGCTGCGCCGCGACTGAGCGGAATCCGAACTGCAAGGGAGATGAACGATGCTGAGTCGTCTGTTCGCAGTGCTGATAGTCAGCGCCGGAGTCAGCGGATGCGGGTCGGTCCGGACGCTGGACAGTGAAGCGAACGAGAGTGTGAGCGATCTGAAACTGGGCAGGACCTACTGCACCGAGATCCCCCGCATCTACAGTGGTATTGCCTACAACTTCTGCGCCCTGCACGGTGATCCGGGCGGTCGCTTTCAGCGCAGCGCGGGGCTTTCGCCGCCGCTTCCCGATGCTCCCCAGGGGCTCTACTGGCCGCTGTTCGATGGTCTGCTATCCGCTGCCACCGACACCCTGGCGCTACCTTATACGATCTACCGGCAGCATCGCGACGGCAGTATCGAGTTGACCCACGACTGACCCGTCTAGAGTGAGAGTTCCAACTTCTCGGGAGCTCTCTGATGAACGCATTGAACGGCAAGGTCGCGGTTGTCACCGGCGCGGCGAGCGGCATCGGCAAACAGATCGCCCTGACCCTGGCGCAGGCCGGTGCCGCAGTGGCGATCGCCGATCTGCAGCAGGACGCCGCCCAGCGCGTGGTCGCCGAGATCGAAGCCGCCGGTGGCAAGGCACTGGCGGTGGCCATGGACGTGACCGACGAGCTGGCTGTGGACCGCGGCATCGAGCGGGTAGTCGCCACCTTCGGCGGGCTCGACATCCTCGTCTCCAACGCTGGCATCCAGATCGTCAATCCGTTGCAGGACTACGCCTTCGCCGACTGGAAGAAGATGCTCGCCATCCACCTCGACGGCGCCTTCCTCACCACCCGCGCAGCGCTGCGCCACCTGTATCCGGCCGGTCGCGGCGGTGTGGTGATCTACATGGGCTCGGTGCACTCCCACGAAGCCTCGCCGCTCAAATCTGCCTACGTCACTGCCAAGCACGGTTTGCTCGGCTTGGCCCGTACCCTGGCCAAGGAAGGCGGGCCACACGGCGTGCGCTCCCATGTGGTATGCCCCGGTTTCGTGCGCACACCGCTGGTGGAGAAGCAGATTCCCGAACAGGCGAAGGAGCTGGGCATCAGCGAGGAAGCGGTGGTGAAACAGGTGATGCTCGGCGGGACGGTGGATGGCGAGTTCACCAGCGTGGAGGACGTGGCGCAGACGGTACTGTTCCTGGCCAGTTTCCCCTCGGCGGCGCTCACCGGACAGTCGGTTCTGGTCAGCCATGGTTGGGGAATGCGCTGAGCTGGAGGCGCAAGGACAATGACCCCGTCTCGTAAGGGGACGAGCGGGGTCATTGGGTCGACTTGCTTGCGCCGGCAAGAGCTCTGGTTCACCCGGGGCGTCTGCCTCTGCCGGGTCCGGGCTCGTTGCGTCGGAGCAGGTGTAGATTCCTACATGCCGGTGCTTGGCGATGTAGTGGATTTCCCCTTCGTGGTGTCAGGAGGTTCTTCACTGTAGGAGCTTTCCCGGAACGGTAATCGTGGGATTGGCCGGCATCTACGACCGAAGCGGGTTATGGGAGCGCGCCATGCGCGCGATCGCGGACATGGCCTGCTCCTACAGCACTCGTGCAGGATCAGACCGCCTTGGGCAGCGGCGCGAACAGCGCGTCGATGTCCGCGTCGTCCAGCTGCCAGTCGCTGCCCGAGCCGTCGAGGATGCCGGCGGCCAGTGCGGCCTTGTCGCGCTGCAGCAGCTGGATCTTCTCTTCCACCGTGCCACGGGCGATCAGCTTGTAGACGAACACCGGTTTGTCCTGGCCGATGCGGTACGCGCGGTCGCTGGCCTGGTTTTCGGCGGCCGGGTTCCACCAGGGGTCGTAGTGGATCACGGTGTCGGCGGCGGTGAGGTTCAGGCCTACGCCACCTGCCTTCAGGCTGATCAGGAACAGCGGCACGCGGCCTTCCTGGAAATCCTTCACCGGCGCGCGGCGGTCGCGGGTATCACCGGTGAGCAGGGCGTACTCCAGGTTGCGCTCGGCCAGCGCCTCGCCGATCAGTGCGAGCATCGAGGTGAACTGCGAGAACACCAGCACCCGGCGGCCTTCGGCGAGCAGTTCTTCGAGCATGTCGAGCAGGTAGACCAGCTTGCCCGAGGTCACCGCGCGCGCGGATTTGCCGGTGGGCGGCGGGGCTTCCTTGTTCACCAGGCGGATGTCGCAGCAGACCTGGCGCAGCTTGAGCAGCGCCTCGAGGATGATGATCCGGCTGCGCGCCAGGCCACGGCGGGCGATCTCATCGCGCACCTTGCGGTCCAGCGCCAGGCGCACGGTCTCGTAGAGATCGCGCTGTGCCTCGCTGAGCTCGATGTGCTGGATGAACTCGCTCTTGGGTGGCAGTTCCGAGGCCACCTGCTCCTTGGTGCGACGCAGCAGGAACGGGCGGATGCGCGCGGCCAGGTGTGCCAGACGGCCCTGGTCGCCGTGGCGCTCGATGGGGGTGCGGTAGTCCACGGCGAACTGCCGCGCATCACCCAGCCAGCCCGGCAGCAGGAAGTGGAACAGCGACCACAGCTCGCCCAGGTGATTCTCCAGCGGCGTGCCGGTCAGGCACAGCCGATGGCGCGCCCGCAGGTGGCGTGCGGCCTGGGCGGCCTTGGTGGTGGCGTTCTTGATGTTCTGTGCCTCGTCGAGGATCAGCAGGTGATACTCGTGCTGCGCCAGTTTCTCGGCATCGCGCGGTAACAGGGCGTAGGTGGTGAGGATCAGGTCGTGCTCGGCGATCTTCGCAAATGCCTTGCGCCGCCCGGCGCCATGCAGGGCGAGCACCCGCAGGTCGGGCGTGAAGCGCTCGGCCTCGTCCAGCCAGTTGGGAATGAGGCTGGTGGGCATGATCACCAGCGCCGGGCTGGTCAGGCGCCCGGCCTGCTTTTCCAGCAGCACGTGGGCGAGGGACTGCAGCGTCTTGCCCAGCCCCATGTCGTCGGCGAGGATGCCGCTGGCGTCGACTTCGCGCAGGGTCTGCATCCAGCTCAGGCCTTCGTGCTGGTAGCCGCGCAACTCGGCGTTGAGGCCGGCGGGAATCTGCGCCGGCTGGGCGCGGTAGTCGCGCAGGCGATGGGCGATCTCGCGCAGTTGCTCGCCGCCCTGCCAGGTCAGCGGCAGTTCTTCCAGCTCGGTCAGGCGCGCGGCGTCCGGCGCGCCCATGCGCAGGCGGCGTACCGGTGGCTGTTCCCCGATGTAGAACTCGGACAATGTGCCCAGCATCGGCTTGAGCTTGCCGAACGGCAGCGAGACGCGCAGCGGCCGGTCGGAGGCGGTCTGCCAGGTGTGCACAGGGTTGCGCCCGGCATCCAGGCGCAGCACCAGTTGTTCATCGTCGGAGTGGCGGGCAAGGGCGACTGGGTCGAGCAGCGCCGGCATGCGCCGGATCAGTTCGATCAGCGCCGGCAGCAGGCTGATGCGCCGGCCTTCCACCTCGATGCCCAGCTCCAGGTCGAACCACTGGCGGTCGTCGGTTTCCTCGATCTCGGCGTACCAGTTTTCCACCGGCGTGAGGTCGAAGACGAATTCGGGGCGGATATCGATTTCCCAGCCCTGTTCGCGCAGGTGCGGCAGGCCTTCGCGCATGAACTCCTGCCAGGCGCTGTCGTCGGGCAGTTCGAACATTTCCCCGGCACTGTCTTCCAGCGCATCGCTGCGGCGCATCGCCGGTTTGAAGCCCAGCTCGCGAAGGTCCAGGCGCCAGGCGTGTTCCAGTTCCAGCTCGCGGCTGACGCGGACGATCTGGTCATCGCGGAACACCCGGATTTCGCGACCGGAACGCGGCGTGACGCTGCCCGAGACCGGCATATCGCCATACAGGAACGCCAGCGCGGCGCGGTGCCGGGAGATGTTCTGCATGCGTCCGCTGCGCAGGTCGAAGCCGCTGTGCACGTGGCTGCCCAGGGTCAGCCGTGGCCGGGGCGCGAGTTCGTCGCGCTCCACGGCAGGCAGTGGAGATTCGGCGGGTGGCTTCATCCGAGTGTCCTTCCGGCAGTCCAGCCGAGTACGCAAACGCCCGATGATACCGCGATTTTTCTCGGGCGGGACGCGGAAGGAAACCGGCGGTCAGCGGGCGAAGCGTTTTGCCCCCGCAACGCACAGCACAACCGCGACGGTCGCGCCGGCCATCAGCGGGCTGATCTGCTCGTGCAGCAGCAGGCCGGCCAGCGCCAGGCCGAAGAACGGTTGCAGCAGCTGCAGCTGGCCGACCGCGGCGATGCCGCCGGTGGCCAGGCCGTGGTACCAGAAGAAGAAGCCGATGAGCATGCTGAACAGCGAGACGTAGCCGAGGCTGATCCAGGCCGGCCAGCTGGCGCCGGTGAAGGTTTCCGGCTGGGTGTACCAGGCCAGCGGCAGCATCAGCGGCAGGGACAGCACCAGCACCCAGCAGATCACCTGCCAGCTGCCCAGGTGGCGCGCGATGCGCCCGCCTTCGGCGTAGCCCAGGCCGCAGACCGCCACGGCGGCGAGCATCAGCAGGTCGCCGGTGAAGTTGCCCGCGCCGCTCTGCGACAGGGCGAAGCCGGCGACGACGGCGCTGCCCAGCAGCGAACAGATCCAGAACGCCGGCCGCGGCTGTTCACCGGCGCGCACCACGCCGAACAGCGCGGTGGCCAGCGGCAGCAGGCCGACGAAGACGATGGCGTGGGCCGAGTTGACGTGCTTGAGCGCCAGCGCGGTGAGCAGCGGAAAGCCCACCACCACGCCGCCGGCGACCACCAGCAGGGGGACCAGGTCCTTGCGCGCCGGCAGTTTCTGCCGCAGCACGATGAGGATCGCCGCCGCCAGCAGGCCAGCGATGCTGGCGCGGGCGAGGGTGAGAAAGGTCGGGTCGAAGTCGGCCACTGCTACCCGCGTCGCCGGCAGTGATCCGCTGAAGATGAGGACGCCGAGGAAGCCACTGAGCCAGCCGCCGAGGTGGCTGTTCGTGGCGAGAGTCTGGGTGTTGTTCATGGTGGGTCTTCCGGCAGGAGAGCGAGCCTGGAGGATGCGCGCGGAGCCGCCGGGCGGCCAGTGACAGAAGGGTACAATTTGCGCAAACTGTCCGTAAATTATCTCGGTACACCTTATCCGGGGGCAAGCGAGGGCGGCATGGGCAGACCAAAGAGCACGCGGGTCGATTCGGTGATGCAGCACGTGCGTGAACGCCTGGCCGCACGGGCGCTGGTGCCCGGTGAGCGGCTACCGTCGATTCGTCAGTTGGCCGAACAGCTGGAAGTGTCCAAGACCACCGTCGTGGAAGCCTATGACCGGCTGGCCGCCGACGGTGTGATCGCCGCGCGCCGGGGTTCCGGCTTCTATGTCGCCGGCCATGCGCCGCCGCTGTCCCTGGCGGATGTCGGTCCGGCGCTGGACCGCAGCATCGATCCGCTGTGGATTTCGAGACAGTCGCTGGAGGCCGCGGATACCTCGCTCAAGCCCGGCTGCGGCTGGCTGCCGCCGTCCTGGCTGCCGGAGGAGGAATTGCGCCGGGCGCTGCGGCAGATTGCCCGCGCGCCGCAATCGAGCCTGCTGGAATACGGCCGCCCCTACGGGCATTCCGGCCTGCGCGAGCAGCTCGCGCGCCGGCTGGCGGACTACGGCGTGCCGGTCGGAGCGCAACAGGTAGTGCTCACCGACAACGGCACCCAGGCCATCGACCTGGTTTGTCGCTTCCTGCTGGAACCGGGCGACTGCGTGCTGGTGGACGACCCCGGCTACTTCAACTTCCAGGCCCTGCTGCGCGCGCATCGCGTGCAGGTGGTGGGCGTGCCCTACACGCCGACCGGGCCTGACGTTGCTGCCATGGCGACCCTGCTGGAGCAGCACCGCCCGCGTCTGTACATCACCAACTCGGCCTTCCATAACCCTACCGGCGCGGTGCTTTCGCCACTGGTTGCCCATCGCCTGCTGAAGCTCGCCGAGGCCCATGACCTGCTGATCGTCGAGGACGACATCTTCGGCGACTTCGAACATGAGAGTGCGCCGCGCCTGTCGGCCTTCGACGGGCTGGAGCGGGTGATCCAGGTCGGCAGCTTCTCCAAGACACTGTCGGCTTCGGTGCGCTGCGGCTACATCGCCACCCAGCCGGAATGGTGCGAGCGGCTGGTGGACCTGAAGCTGGCGACCAGCTTCGGCAACAGCCCGTTCAGCGCGGAGATGCTCTACGAACTGCTGCGCAAGGGCAGCTATCGCCGCCACCTGGACAGCCTGCGCGGGCGCCTGGCCGATGCCATGGGCGAGACGCTGCTGCGTCTGCGCGCGCTGGATGTCCAGCCCTGGCTGGAACCGCGTGGCGGGGTGTTCGTCTGGGCCTGCCTGCCGGATGGGCTGGATGCCGCCGAAGTCTCGCGGGCGGCGCTGGCGGACAATCTGGTGCTGGCGCCCGGCAATGTCTTCAGCCTGAGCCAGAGTGCCGCCGGCTACCTGCGCTTCAACGTCGCCCAGTGCCTGTCGCCCCGTGTCTTCGAGGGGCTGGAGCGGGCCATGGGGCAAGCGCGCAGGCGCTGACAGAAATCGAGCTCAGAACTGGACGGGCATTCCTTTTCTGCCCGCGAATCCAGAGCGCTTCCCTCTCCGGAAGCCGGCAGAAAAGGCCGCGGGGCAGGGCAATAAGCCCTGGGCCGACTGAAAAGCCTGCGGAAAGCTGAACAGCTGTACAGCAGGATCTGAAAAATACCACCTCACGGTCGAAAAGGTACGGCGAACCACGAACAGGCCAAACCTCTAGGATTATCGATTCAGCACCTCAGGCTCGCGACAGGTGATTCGAGGTGAATCGTTGGATCAGAAGAAGAGGACGCTCTATGGCCGAACCGTGCCAGCTGTACCTGAATGTCGCCATCAGCCGCGCCAGGCTGGAAGATTTCCTGCGTCAGGAGGCAGGATCCGCTGCGCGTTTCGAGGACCTGGATGAATGGCTGGATCGCAATCCCCAGCACCGCGGCGGTTTGACCTGGAGGGAACTGTGCGAACTGGGGCAGGGAACGACGGCGGCGGGCTGGGTGGCTGGCTGGAGCCGGCACCTGCGCTCGCCGGCCTGGAATCATTACGATGACTGGACCCAGACCTGGAGCCTGGGCGTGCTGGAGTTCCGCGACAGCCGGGACTGGATAGTCGGCGTGCTCAACGTGCTGCGACGTGTAGCGGAGCACAAGGACCTGCCAGGCACGGACTACCTGCTGATCTATGAATATCTCTTTGGCAAGGGCTCGGTAGTGGCCGCTGTCGAACTGACCCCTGGCGCATCCCGAATCCTCCTCGAGCAACCGCCGCCTCGTGTCATGGCCGAAGCCGACATAGTGATGAGCAGGCTTATACGCGCCATGGATGTGACTGCAACCTATGCCGTTCAGCGAATTTCCGACACAGATACTCACAAAAGGCGTTGCTGAGTTCTTTTAATTGAGAATTAGTATCATATAATTCCGCTTTTCAATCGCGTGCCTGGGAACAGCCCGGGCCGCCTTGCCCGTATCCCGTCGAGACTTGCCGTATGACCGGAACCCAGGCTGGCGCCGTTGTCGCCCGCATCCTCAGCGCCGTGGTCGGCGGCTATGCCCTGGCCTATACCGCGACTGCCTTCCTCAGCGTCTACCTGCCGATGTCGAGGCCGGACCGCGTTTCGCTGTCGAGCCTCGCCTGCTTCATCGTCTGGGTCGCGGCGATCCTCTACGCCTTCGGCGCGAAGAGCCCGTGGCGTGCGGTCTGGCTCCCGGTGGCAGTGAGTGTCGTGCTTGGCGTCGCGGCCTTCCTGCCGAGTGGCTACGGAGTGCGTCCATGAGCCTGCGTCAAT
Source organism: Pseudomonas sp. PDM22 (assembly GCF_014851965.1). Classification (NCBI taxonomy): domain Bacteria; kingdom Pseudomonadati; phylum Pseudomonadota; class Gammaproteobacteria; order Pseudomonadales; family Pseudomonadaceae; genus Pseudomonas; species Pseudomonas sp. PDM22. The sequence goes on along the minus strand of NZ_JACVAR010000001.1, from coordinate 922,089 downwards.
CGATGTCCGGCCTGCACACCTGGGCCGGGCTGCTGGTCAGCTGGATTCTCTTCGTCGTGCTGTTCTCCGGCACCGTCGCAGTGTTCGACAAGGAGCTCACCCGCTGGATGACCCCGCAGCTGCACAAGCTGGAGCAGGTCAAGGTGGGCGCCGACCAGGTGCGCGAGCTGATCGCCCTGCGCGCGCCCAAGGCCCATGGCTACTGGATGCACCCGCCCACTGAGCGCATGCCGTACTGGACGGCGGGCTGGGAGCCGGCGGACTTCAGTGAGTTCCAGTCCTTCCTGGTGGATGCCCAGAGTGGCGAGGTGCTGCCCAGGACGGTCGGTGGCAACTTCTTCCTCGAACTGCATTACGAACTGCACGGCGGAATCCTCGGCCTCTACGTGGTCGGCGTGGCCGGTGTATTCATGCTGGTGGCACTGGTCAGCGGGGTGATCGTCCACCGGCGCATCTTCAAGGACTTCTTTACCCTGCGCCCGAAAGCTGCCCGGCAGCGCGCGTGGCTGGATGCGCACAACGTGCTGGGCGTGCTCGGCCTGCCGTTCCATCTGCTGATGGCCTACACAGGCCTGGCGATCTTCATCACCTTCTATATGACCGCCGGCATCAAGGTGGCCTACAAGAACGACATGGAGCACTTCTTCCATGACGTGCAGGGCGCCTTCGATCGCGAGGCGCTGGGCAAGCCGGCCAAGGCGACCAAGTCCATCGACAACATGATCCTCAAGGCCCGCGAGGCCTGGGGCGATGACAGCCAGGTCGGCTGGATCAACATCGAGAACCCGGGCGATGCGGCGGCGATGGTGCAGATCCGCAAGGCGATCGACAAGAGCATGGTCAACGACCAGCGCACCGTGTCCTTCGACTCCGGCAGCGGCGCGCTGCTGCACGTGCAGAAGCCCTACAAGCCGGGCTACAAGACCTACGCCTGGCTGACCGGCCTGCACATGGCGCAGTTCGGCAACGAGCTGCTGCGGGTGATGTATTTCGTCCTCGGCCTGGTGGGCTGCGTAATGGTGTTCGGCGGCCTGCAGGTCTGGGTCAGCAAGCGTGAGGGGCGCGGCCACCGTGGCGTTGCGCTGGTGCGTACGCTCAACGGCGCGGTTTGCGGCGGTCTGCCGATCGCCTCCTTCGGCCTGCTGGCGGCATCGCGCCTGCTGCCGGCCGACCTGCTCCAGCGCACCCGCTGGGAAGCCACCGCCTTCGTGGTCATCTGGCTGCTGGCGCTGGCCCACGCGTTGCTGCGCCGTGGCAGTCGCTCCATGGCTCGCGAGCAGTTCGCCGCGCTGGCGGCGCTGGCGTTGCTGCTGCCGGTGCTGAGCCTGTTCGGCCCCGAACCAGGGCGGGTCACGACGCATGTCGCCAACGGCGACTGGATGATGGTCGGTATCGATCTCGGCCTGCTGCTGATCGGCGGTCTCTGCGCTTTCCTCGGCTGGCGACTGGGACAGGAGCGTGTTGAGCCGACTCGCGCACGCCGCGTCCGTAACGAGGAGTACGCCTGATGCTGCTGGTGTTCGGTCTCAACCTGCTGGCGCTGGCGGCGGCCTGCCTGTCGCTGTCCCGCCATCATCGCGATCTGTTCGGCAGTGCTCCATCGCCGTCCCGCGTGCGCCTGCTGCGGATCGTGGCGTTGGTGGATGGCGTGCTGGCGCTGGCCTATTCGATTCACCGTATGGGCATCGAACTGGGCATCGTCTACTGGGCATGCCTGCTGATGATCGCCTGTGCTGCGCTGGTCCTGCTGCTGGCCTGGCGTCCGCGCTGGGCTTTGCCGACGGCGGCGGCTATGCCGGTGATCGGTGGCGTGCTGGCGGTGCTGGGCTGACGCCGGACTTGCCGGCGTATTCGCTGATGAGCAGTGCAGGACTCAACCTGTAGGAGCGGGCCATGCCCGCGAACCCTGTACCGGCCGGTACACGACCGAATGCCTACTCCTCGAACGCCTGCCGGTATTCCCCCGGTGTCCCGCCTACCACCGATCTGAAGCGGTTGGCGAAGTGGCTGGCACTGGAGAACCCGCAGGCGAGGGCGACCTGGCTCAGCGGCTGGCGGGTGTCGCGCAGCAGGCGCTGCGCCAGGGCCACGCGGCGGGCCAGGACGTACTGGTGCGGTGGCATGCCGAAGCTTTCGCGGAACATCCGCGCAAAGTGGTATTCCGACAGTGCCGTCTGCATCGCCAGCTCGCCGAGGGACAGCGGCTGGTCCAGGCGCTGCTCGATGTAGTCGGCCACGCGCCGGCGCATGGTCGGCGCCAGACCGCCCTTGAGTTTCAAGCCTTCGCGCATGCCGACCTGGTTCAGCAGCAGGTGATCGATCAGGTCATGGGCCAGCGTACTGGTGCGAATGCGTTCGCCCGGCTCGTGCCAGTCGAGCTTCACCAGTTGGCGGAAGCGCGCGGCCTGCTGCGGGTCGTCGAGGAAGGTGCGTTCGTGCAGTTGCAGTTCACGCGGCTCGCGGTCGAGCAGGCGGATGCAGCCGAGCGAGAACTGTTCCTGGCCGATATAGAGGTGGGCCAGGCGGATGTCGCCGTTGACGATCCAGGCCGACTCGGCGCCGGCCGGCATCACGCAGAGCTTGTCGGGCGCCCCAGTGGTGCCGGGGGCACCACGACGGAAGGTGCCGGTGCCGTCGTTCAGGTAGCAGGACAGTGTGTGGTGGCTCGGCGCGTGGTAGTCGCGGGCGTCGTGGCTGTTGCTCCAGATCGCCGCGGACAGCCCGTCGCCCAGCTCCGCGCAACGCTCCAGGCGGGCGTTGGGCGAGGCGTTCATCGACTGGAAGACTTCGAGCTGCGAAATGGCTGACATGGATGTTCCTCTGTTGCCTTCACTCTACCCGCGCGGGCGCGCCTTGCCAGCCCGGTTGTCGCAATAAGCGCAAGAATCTGCAAGCCGGCGCCGGGGGCGGGCGGGAGACTGTTTCCGTAGGATTTTCGGAGACCGCCATGAACCTCTCGCTCTACCTGCTCACCGTGCTCATCTGGGGCACGACCTGGATCGCCATCAAGTTGCAGGTCGGCGTGGTCGCCATTCCTTTGTCCATCGCCTATCGCTTCAGCCTGGCGGCGCTGGTGCTGTTCGCCCTGCTGCTGGTTTCGCGCCGGTTGCAGCCGTTGGGACGGCGTGGGCAGGCAATCTGCTTCGCCCAGGGATTGTGCCTGTTCTGCGTGAATTTTCTGTGCTTCTACACCGCCAGCCAGTGGATCCCCAGCGGGCTGGTCGCCGTGGTGTTCTCCACCGCGACGCTGTGGAACGCGCTGAATGCCCGGGTTTTCTTCGGCCAGCGGATTGCGCCCAACGTCCTGGGCGGCGGCGCATTCGGTCTGGCAGGGTTGGCGCTGCTGTTCTGGCCGGAGCTGTCCGGGCATCAGGCCTCGCGGGAGACCTTCTACGGCCTGGGGTTGGCGCTGCTCGGCACGCTGTGTTTCTCGGCGGGTAACCTGCTGTCGAGCCTGCAGCAGAAAGCCGGGCTGCGGCCGCTGTCGACCAACGCCTGGGGCATGCTCTATGGCTCGCTGATCCTGCTGGTGATCTGTCTGGTGCAGGGTGTGCCACTGACTTTCGACAGCAGCCCGCAGTACGTCTGGTCGCTGCTGTACCTGGCGATCCCCGGCTCGGTGATCGGCTTCACCGCCTACCTGACGCTGGTCGGGCGCATGGGACCGGAGCGTGCGGCCTACTGCACCGTGCTGTTCCCGGTGGTGGCGCTGAACGTCTCGGCCTTCGCCGAGGGCTACCAGTGGAGCCTGCCGGCGCTGGCCGGGCTGGGGCTGGTGATGGTGGGTAACGTGCTGGTGTTCCGCAAGCCCAGGCCGGTGTTGCAGCCGGCGCGGGCGTGATGTTCCTCGTAGCTTCGTAGGGCGAACAACGCGCCAGCGTTATCCGCCGCCGAGGTGCCGGCGGATAACCTGTCCCAGGTTATGCGCCCTACGAAAAGCGCATCAGGCTTTCCAGGCCTGCGGATTGACCAGGTTCTTCGGCCGCTCACCGCGCAGGGCGGCTTCGAAGTTGTCCAGCGCGCACTCGGCCATGGCCTGGCGGGTTTCGTGGGTGGCCGAGCCGATATGCGGCAGGGTCACGGCGTTGGGCAAGGCGAACAGCGGCGACTCGGCCAGCGGTTCCTTCTCGTAGACATCCAGGCCGGCGGCGAGGATGCGCTTCTCCTGCAGCGCTTCCACCAGCGCGGCTTCGTCGATCACCTGGCCGCGGGCGATATTCACCAGGATGCCGGTGGGCTTCATCAGCTCCAGCTCACGCTTGCCGATCAGCTTGCGGGTCTTGTCCGACAGCGGTACCACCACACAGACGAAATCCGCCTCGCCCAGCAGTTCCTCGAAACCGCAGAAGCGCGCGCCGAACGCCTGTTCCAGCTCCGGCTTGCGGCTGTTGCCGTGGTAGAGGATGTCCATGTTGAAGCCGAAGTGGCCGCGACGGGCGATGGCCGCGCCGATGCGGCCCAGGCCGAGGATGCCGAGCTTCTTGCCGTGCACGTCGACGCCGAAGTGCTGGGCGTCCACGGTGCGCTTCCACTGCCCGGCCTTGGTCCAGGCGTCCAGCTCGGCGGTGCGCCGGGCGGCGGCCATGATCAGGGCGAAGCCCAGGTCGGCGGTGGTTTCGGTCAGCACGTCCGGGGTATTGGTCAGCGGGATACCGCGCTGGTTCAGGTAGTTCAGGTCGTAGTTGTCGTAGCCGACCGAAACGCTGGAGATGACCTCCAGCTGGGTGGCCTGGGCCAGTTGCTTCTCGCCCAGCGGGCGGCCGACGCCGATCATGCCGTGGGTGGTCGGCAGGGCGGCGGCCAGCTGCGCGTCGACATCGCCCTGCTTGGGGTCGAGCACGGTGACGTTGAACTGGCTGCGCAGGCGGTCGAGGTGTTCCGCGGCAAGGCGGCTGAAGACAAACACATTCTTTTTCATGGCTCTCGGACGGCAGGGAGGCGGAGGGGGCTTAACCCTACCATTGCCGAGCCAGAGCGGCGCAAGGCCTGCGTGCGCGCCGGGCGATTATCGAACGTGGGGTGGTGTGCGGCGGGGAAGAAGATGGGTTCGCGGGCAAGCTCACTGAACACCGGGGTAAGGAGTTACACAGTGAGCTTGCCCGCGAAACACGACGAAAAGGGTGGTCAGGGTCCCACATCGGCGAGCCCGGCGCCATCGGCCTGGAGCACACCGGGGAGATTTTCTCGCAGGTACGCGACCCAGGTCTTGATCTTTGCGTCCAGATACTGTCGCGACGGGTACAGCGCATAGACGTTGAGTATCTGCAGTTTGTAGTGCGGCAGCACGCGCACCAGCGAGCCGTCGCGCAGGCCGTCGATGGCCGAGTAGACGGGCAGGGCGCTGATGCCCATGCCCGAGCCGATGGCCTCGGTCATGGCATCGCCGACGTTCACCTGGAAGGGCGAGGGGCCGAGGGTGATCATTTCCTGGCCGTTGGGGCCGTCGAACAGCCACTTGTCCAGCGGCAGCACCGGGCTGATCAGGCGCAGGCAATCGTGGTCCATCAGCTCCGTCGGGGTTTTCGGCGTGCCGCGCCGGGCCAGGTAGTCGGGCGAGGCGCAGAGGATGCTGTAGGTCTCGCCGATACGCTGGGATACCAGGCCCGAGTCGGGCAGTTCGGAGGCAACCACGATGGCCACGTCAAACCCCTCGTCGAGCAGGTCCGGCACGCGGTTGGCCATGGTCAGCTCGAAGGTCACGTCCGGGTGCAACTGGCGGTAGTTGGCGATGGCGCGGATCACGTAGTGCTGGCCGATGCCGGTCATCGAGTGTACGCGCAGGCGGCCGGCGGGGCGGGCATGGGCGTCGCTGGCCTCGGCTTCGGCTTCCTCGACGTAGGCGAGAATCTGCTCGCAGCGCAGCAGGTAGCGCTGGCCAGCCTCGGTGAGGGCGATCCGCCGGGTGGTGCGGTTGAGCAGGCGGGTCCGCAGGTGGGACTCCAGATTGGCGACCGCGCGGGATACGTAGGCGGTGGTGGTGTTCAGCTGCTGTGCGGCGGCGGTGAAACTGCCGGTTTCCGCGACACAGGCGAACGCACGCATGGTCTGCAGTGTGTCCATTGGGGCCTCGTCAGTGGGGCGTCTGTCCCGGGTGGCGACGCAGTGAAGCGATACGTCGTCGCCGGCAGCATGTCCTTGATGGGTGGCAATGCGCGGAGCAGAGCGGGGGCGGCCTATTGTCACATGGATGGCGACACACATTGTTTCATTATCGGTAATAAACAATCACAAATCAGCCGGCTTATCCGTTCCCTTCCCCATCCCTAGAATTCAATCGCCGCCATTGGCTTTGCCGGCATCTCCACGCTTAAAAGCCCCACGCTGAAAAGCTAGACCACTTCCAGGACCTCCACCGTGTCGCGTCACCTCATGAAAGGACTGACGTTCGTCGGCTCCTTTGTCATTTTTTCAACAATCGCCGGATGTATCAGCACCAACGGCATCGCCCCGCAGGAACAACGCCTGGGCGACACCGAGCTGGCCACCGACGCCGCCATCGCGCACGCCAACCAGGAAGCTGGCTGGCCGGCCGAGCAGTGGTGGCGCGCCTATGGCGATCCGCAGTTGAATGCCTGGGTGCAGACCGCGCTGGAGGGCAGCCCGACCCTGGCCCAGGCCGAGGCGCGGGTGCGCATGGCCATGGCCATGGCCGGCATCGCCGAGTCCGCCGAGTCGCCGCAGATCGGTGTGGACGCTTCGCTGACCCGCCACCGCTGGCCGACCGACTATTTCTACGGCCCGGGCGATCTGGCCGACAGCACCACGTTCAACAACAACGCCGCCCTGGGCTTCAATTATTCGCTGGACCTCTGGGGCCGCGAGCGCAGCAACACCGAGCGCTACGTGAACATCGCCAAGATGACTGCCGCCGAGGCGCGCATGGCCCAGCTGGAGCTGGAGGGCAATATCGTCCGCGCCTACATCCAGCTGTCGCTGCAGTACGCCAAGCTGGACATCGGCAAGGCCATGCTGGCGCAGCAGCAGGGCATCCTGGCCCTGGCCCAGCGCCGCCTCGACGGTGGCATCGGCACGCACTTCGAAGTCAGCCAGGCGGAAGTCCCGCTGCCGGAAACCGAACGCAAGATCGAGGCGGTGGACGAGGAAATCCAGCTCACCCGCAACCAGATCGCTGCCCTGGCCGGCAAGGGCCCCGGCGCCGGTACCTCGATCCAGCGGCCGAGCCTGAAGCTCGCCGAAGGGCCGGGGCTGCCGAGCAAGCTGCCGATGGAATTGCTCGGCCACCGCCCGGACGTGGTCGCCAGCCGCTGGAAAGTCGCTGCGCAAGCCAAGGGTGTGGATGTCGCCCGCGCCGAGTTCTACCCCAACGTCGACCTGGTCGCGAGCATCGGCTACAGCGCCGTCGGTGGCGGCGTGCTGGAGTTCCTCAACGCCGAGAAATTCACCTACGGCGTCGGCCCGGCCATCTCCCTGCCGATCTTCGACGGCGGGCGTCGCCGTTCGCAGCTGAGCCAGGAATCCGCCGGCTATGATGCCGCCGTGGCGCAGTACAACCAGACCCTGGTCAACGCCCTCAAGGGCATCTCCGACCAGTTGATCCGCATGCACTCCATGGAGCTGCAGGAAGGCTTCGCCGCCAAGTCCGTGGCCTCGGCCCAGCGCACCTACGACATCGCCACCAAGGCCTATCGTGGCGGCCTGACCGACTACCTCAACGTGCTCAACGCGCAGACCCGGCTGTTCCAGCAGCAGTTGGTGGAGCAGCAGGTGCGCGCCGCGCGCCTGGCTACCCATGCCGGACTCGTCGTCGCCCTGGGCGGCGGCCTGATGGACAAGCAGGAAGGCCCGAAAGAGGCGAAGATGGTCCCCGAGACCGTCGACGTCCGCGCGGCCAGCGAGCGCTGAGATGGCCGGCGATTCCTTCAACGGCAGCACCGCCACCCGCCAGCTGGCGCCGCTGGACGCCCTGCGTCGGGCGCTGCTGGAGTGGGGCCGCAGTGACGGCGTCACCTGGGTGTACATCGCCAAGGTGCTGCTCGCCGCGCTGCTGACCCTGTGGCTGGCGATGCGCCTGGAACTGCCGCAGCCGAGCACGGCGACCATCACCGTGTTCATCGTCATGCAGCCGCAGAGCGGCCAGGTGTTCGCCAAGAGCTTCTACCGGATTCTCGGCAGCCTGGTCGGGCTGACCGTGATGGTCGCGCTGATCGCCATCTTCGCCCAGCAGCGCGAGCTGTTCCTGCTCGTCTCGGCGCTGTGGATCGGCCTGTGCACCGTCGGCGCTGCGCGCTACCGCGACTTCCGCTCCTACGCCTGCGTCCTCGCCGGCTACACCGCGACGCTGATCGGCCTGCCTGCCACCCTGCATCCGGAAGCCGCGTTCATGTCGGCCATCTGGCGTGTGCTGGAAATCAGCCTCGGCATCCTCTGTTCCATGGTGGTCAGCGCCACGCTGTTCCCGCAGACCTCCAGCACCGCCATGCGCAGTGCGCTGTACCAGCGTTTCGGCGCCTTCGCCGGCTTCGTCCTGGACAACCTCGGCGGCGGCGAGCGGCCGAAGTTCGAGGCCGCCAACGTGGCCTTCGCCTCCCAGGCCGTGGGCCTGGAAGCGCTGCGCAGCGTTACCCGTTTCGAAGACCCGCACATGCGTCTGCGTTCCGGCCGCCTGTCGCGCCTGAACAACGAGTTCATGGTCCTCACCACCCGCTATCACGCGCTGCACCAGTTGCTCTCGCGCCTGCGTGCGCAGGAAGCCGAGGCCGTGCTGCGTGCGCTGCAGCCGTGCCTGGACGAACTGGCCCAGGTGCTCGCCCCGTGGCGCGGCCAGTCGGTCACCGACCGCGACGCCGAGCGCCTCGCCGCCCAGCTGGAAAGCCACCGCACGCGGATGATGCAACGCATCCGCTCCGGTCGCGCGCAACTGCTGGATGAGCAGGACGATCCGTCCGCGCTGCTGGACTACAACACCGCCGGCGAGCTGCTCTACCGCCTGGCCGACGACCTCTACAACTACGCCCTGACCCACGCCTCCCTGGCCGCGCACAAGCACGAAAGGGAGAACTGGAAACACGGCTTCTCGCCCAAGGCCAACCTGGTTGCCTCGCTGGTGGCCGGCGGGCGCACCGCGCTGATGGTGCTGGTGTTCGGCATCTTCTGGATCGAGACCGCCTGGCCCAGCGGCAGCACCTTCGTGCTCAACGCCGCCGCCGTCGCCGCGCTGGTATCGGCCGCGCCGGACCCGGCGAAGATGGCCATGCAGATGGCCGTGGGCACCTTCTTCGCGGCCATCCTCGGCTTCTCGGAAACCTTCTTCGTGTTCCCGCACCTGGACGGCTTCCCGCTGCTGGCCTTCGCCCTGGCGCCGGTGTTCGCGGTGGGCGCGTTCTTCTCGATCAAGCCCAAGTACGCCGGCTACGGCCTGGGCCTGCTGGTGTTCTTCAGCTTCGGGGCAATTCCGGCAAACCTCACCGTCTACGATCCGGGCCGCATGCTCAACGAGTACATCGCCCTGGTGATCTCGCAGAGCCTGGCGGCCGTGGTCGCCGCGGTGATCATGCCGCCGACCAGCGCCTGGCTGTGGCGCCGCCTGGAGAAGGACCTGCGCCTGCGCGTGGTGGAAGCCATCAGCGGCAAGCTCGACGGCCTCGTCTCGTCCTTCGAGAGCGGCACCCGCGACCTGCTCAACCAGGCTTACGGCGTCGCCGCGCGCAGCCCGCTGATGCAACGCCGCCTGCTGCGCTGGACCTTCGTGGTGCTGGAGATCGGCCATTCGATCATCGAGTTGCGCGTCGAGCAGGAGAACCTGCCAGACGAGGCCTGCTACGCGCAATCGTCGCCCTGGCGGCAGTCGATTCGCGCCATGGGCCGCGCGCTGATCCGCCTGTTCGTCAAACCCGGGCAGGCCAATCGCGAGCGCGCCCTGGCCGCCGTCGAGCAGGCCATCGACTGCGTCAGGACCACCGACGAGCCTCGCGCCCCGGACTTCGAAAGCTCGCCGCTGCGCCGCGTGCTCAGCTACCTGCACTTCATCCGCAGCAGCCTGCTCGACCCGCAGTCGCCGCTGCGCGATGGCGAAACCTCTTCTGGAAGATCGACCCATGTTGCCTGACCTGCCCCGCGAGATCGCGTTCCACGGGGTCTACATGCCGACCCTGACCCTGATGTTCCTCGTTGCCGCGGTGATCTGCTGGGGCATCGACCGCATCTTCGCCTCCATCGGCCTGTACCGCTTCACCTGGCACCCGGCGCTGTTCCGCGTGTGCCTGTTCGCCTGCCTGTTCGGCGGCCTGTCTCTCACTATCTATAAGTAACGAGCGTGCACCCATGACTCTCAAATCCATCATCAGCCTGCTGGCGACCCTGATCATCCTGGCGGTCGCCGCGTTGATCGGCCGCGCCCTCTGGGTGAACTACATGGATACGCCCTGGACCCGCGACGGCCGGGTGCGCGCCGACATCATCAACGTCGCCGCCGACGTCTCCGGCGTGGTGGTCGACGTGCCGGTGCGCGACAACCAGCAGGTGAAGAAGGGCGACCTGCTGATGCAGATCGATCCGGACCACTACCAGATCGCCGTGAAGCAGGCCCAGGCCCTGGTCGACTCGCGCAAGGCCACCCTGCAGATGCGCCTGCTCAACGCCAAGCGCCGCCGCGCCATGGACGAGGAAGTCGTCTCCCGCGAGAGCCTGGACGACGCCAGCAACACCGCCGCTGCCTCCGAGGCCGACTACCAGCAGGCCCTGGCCGCGCTGGACGCCGCCAAGCTGAACCTGGAACGCACCCAGGTGCGGGCCTCGGTAGACGGCTACGTGACCAACCTCAACGTGCACCGTGGCGACTACGCCCGCGTGGGCGAGGCGAAGATGGCCGTGGTCGACGAGAACTCCTACTGGATCTACGGCTACTTCGAAGAGACCAAGCTGCCGCACATCCGCGTCGGTGACCCGGCCGAGCTGCAACTGATGAGCGGCGAGCGCCTGAAGGGCCATGTCGAGAGCATCGCCCGCGCCATCTACGACCGCGACAACCCGGAAAGCCGCGAGCTGGTGGCCGACGTCAATCCGACCTTCAACTGGGTGCGCCTGGCCCAGCGCGTGCCGGTGCGCATCCACATCGACGACGTGCCCGAAGGCGTCCTGCTGGCAGCGGGCATCACCGCCACGGTGATCGTCAACCCGCAGAGCCGCAACGCGGAACACTCCGACGGCGCGGCTGCGCAGTGATCTGAGTGGATGAATGAAAACGGGAGCCTCGGCTCCCGTTTTCGTTTCTTGGTGCCGCCTTTACACCACACCGGCCACGGCGCCCTGTTCCGAGACCCCGGCGACGGCCAGTGCCCGATGCAGGGTGGGCAGGATGTTCCGGTGGCCGATGATGCGCGCCACGTTGTGGCGCTTCATGTCGGCCCGCAGGAAGCGGTTGGCGCGGCCGAACACCAGGGTCACACCCTGTTTGCGCAGGCGCTCGCAGAGATCGGCCAGCGAACGTGCGGCGGAGTAGTCCAGCCCGGTGATGGCGCCGGCATCCACCACGAACCAGCGCAATCCGGCGGGTGCCCGCTCCACCAAGGCGATGACCTGCTGGGTGAAGAAGCTGTCATTGGCGTAGAACAGGTCGGCGCCGAAGCGATAGACGATCAGCCCAGGCGCCGTCTGCTTGCCGATCTGTACCGGCACCGGTAGCCAGCGTCCGTCGGCGTCCGGTTCCAGCATCAGGGTGTGCGGGCGGTAGCTGCGGCGTACGTGATGCGCCAGCGATAGGGTCATGGCCAGCAGGATGCCCTGCTCGACTCCTACCATCAGCACGGTGGCGGCCGTGAGCAGGGCCATGCGGAATTCCAGCGGGCTTTCCGTGCGCATGGCCAGCAGGGTCTTCAGGTCGATCAGGCCGATCGCGATGGTGAACACCACGGCGGCCAGCACGCAGTGCGGCAGGTACTGCAGCCACTGGCAGAGAAACAGCGCCACCAGGGCCACGATCAGGGCGAAGCTGAGTTGCGCCACCTGGCTGCGCGAGCCGCCCTGTTCGGCCATGGCTGTCTGGGTCGGGCTGCCGTTGACCACGAAGGTGCCGCTGAAGGCAGCTGCCGTGTTGGCGGCCGCCAGTCCGAGGATGTTGGCGTTCTCGTCGTCGCACTCGCTGTGGCGGTCGGCGTAGACGCGGGCGGCTGCTGAACTCTGGGCGACGATCATGATGAAGCAGGCGCCGGCGATCGGCAGCAGCTCCCGAACATCACGCCAGCCCAGCGCGGGCAGCGACAGGCTTGGCAGGCCTCCGGCAATCGGGCCGAGCACGCTGATACCGTGCCCGGCAAAGTCGAAGGCGGCGCTGGCGGCAATGCAGCCGACCATGGCCAGCAAGGGGAGCGGCCAGTTGGGCAGCCATTGCCTGGCCGCCAGCAGGAGCGCTACCAGTGAGACTGCGATGGCGGCGGTGGGGAGATGCGCCTGGCCGATATGGCCGGCAAGGAACACGGCTTTCTCGCCGGCCGTCGAGGCGGGCACGACGATACCCAGCATGTCACCGCCCATCGACAGCGCTACCTGTGCACCGACGCCGACCAGAAAGCCGGTCAGTGCCGTACGCGACAGGAAGTCGGCGAGAAAGCCCAGCCTGAGCAGCCGGGCGATCAGCAGCATGCCGGCGGTCAGCAGCGCGACAGTGCCGGCCAGGGCGATGTACTGCGGGCTGCCAACGGGTGCCAGGCTGGCGAGATGGCCGGAAAAGATAGTCGCGGTGGCCGAATCCGCCGCGACCACCAGATGCCGCGAGGAGCCTACGAAGGCGAAGGCCAGCAGCGGCAGCAGCGCGGTGTACAGCCCGGTGACTGCCGGCATCCCGGCGATGCGTGCGTATCCGAGTAGCTGGGGGATGTCCATCGCCGCCAGCGAGATACCGGCCAGCGCGTCGCGCAGCGCGCCTTTGCGGGTAATGGGGCGAATGCCCTGGAGGAGTTTCACGGGAGACGCCATGGTGCTCTACCTGGAGTTTGGTAGGGCATTCGAGCAATGGCGCCGGCTGGCGAACAGCGGGCGACTTCCCAAGGGCCTATCGGAGTCTTCGCGGCATTCCGTCAGGCGTCACCGCGCTGGCGGTTCTTGTAGCTGCCGCGAATGTTCATCGCCGCCAGGCACAGCTGCAGCAGCACCAGCGCATAGGCCTTGGCCGGAATTCCCCAGACGATCCACAGCGCGTTGCTGGCGAGGAACACCCAGAAACCGATCTTTCGCCGTTTGCGCTCGCGGGAGCCGACCAGCCAGGCGGCGAGGACGGTGACCAGCATGGCTGGCCATTGCAGCAGGTCGATCAGTGGCATTCGGGCACTCCCACAGGGCTGTGCTGCTTGAGACCTGTGGGACCGGACAAAGGTGCGAACAACCGGCCGGCTTTCCGGGACTGTTCGAATTGCGGTGCAGTAGTTCGTTCGAGCGATTGTCGACCCGATCTGGATCATTAGGCTGGACCGCGCGGTCTCGCTGTGCAGCTCGATACGGCAGTTGAAAATGACATAAGAACAAAGACTAAGGAGAGGCAAGGTCATGAGTGAGCAAACGCCACAAATCCGTCCCAAGGTTTTCTTCGATGCCGCCGTCCTGGTGGCCTGGGTGGTCGGTGTCGCGATCGTCGGGGTGATCCTGGGCTTCAAGGCGATCTGGGCGCCGTTCTTCTGCGCCATCCTGTTCAGCGTCTATAACAAGGACACCCAGCGCATACCCGGCATTCTCTGCGGGGCGGTGACCGGCGTCTGGCTGGCCTGGGGCATCGTCGTTGCCATCGGCCTGCTCAAGACGCTCATGGACCCGATCCTGGCGACGGGCATCGTCCTGTTCGTCGGTGTCTACATCATTTTCTGCGGCGGCCTGTTCGCGCCGTTGTTCATCAATCACAGCGCTTTTGTCTTCCTCACCGTCGCCCTGGCGACCCACCTGGCCGAGCCGCCGCTGGCAATCAGCGGGCTGATCGTGATCGGCGGCGGCATCCTGCTGGCGGGTGAGGTGGCGCTGCTCACTTTGCTTGCGCGACTCGGCGCCAAGCCCAAGGTTTCCGCGCTGCCCACCTCGGCCATCGACTGACTTCCCACCTCGGCCGGTTCCGCCTGAGTCCAACGGGCGGAATCGGTCACGAGCAATTTCGGTGGCAGGGGCGGTGGGGCCCGCAGTCGATGTTCGTGCCCCGGTCAGGGCAGGCCGTCAGACCAGCCCCGGCGCAGCAAAGTGCGGACGAACCGGGTAGCCATCGAGCAGCGCGTTGGTTTTCTCCGGGTCCAGTTCGCCGTTGAAGGGCACGCCCAGCGCCTGGCGATGGATGCCGGTGGACGCCAGCCACAGCGTATCGATGCGTGCGGCCAGCGCGCCGGGCACGTCGGTCACCAGCGAATCGCCGACGAACAGGATGTGCTTCGCGCCGCGCGCTTCCAGCTGCCGCTGGGCGATGCGGAAGGCTGACGGATCGGGTTTGCCGTACCAGTGGACGCTGCCACCTTCCTCGGCGAAGGCTTCGGCCAGGCGACCGGCGCCGAACACCGTCTGGCCGCCGGACACCACCACGCGGTCCGGGTTGGCGCAAAGGAAGGGTTTGTCGGTGGCGCCGCGCAACGGGGCGAAGCGCTCCTCCAGTTCGTGCTGCGGGAAGCTGCCGACGCCGAGGATCAGCGAGGCGGCGTGGATGTCGTCGCAGAAGCGCTCGCGGATCTCCGCCGGCCAGGTGGTCAGCGCGTCGCCGACGCCAACGGTGTAGATGCCGCCGCGCTGGAATTCCCGCTCATGGGTGAAGGCGTCGATGGCCAACTGGCCGGAGGTGGTGATGCCGGCGAACAGCTCGCGGGAGACGCCCAGGCGCACCAGGGTGTCGGCCATTTCCGGGACGCTGCGCGAAGCATTGCTGAGGAACCACACCGGTTTGCCTTCGGCGGCGCGGCGGGCGAGCCAGTCGAGGGCGCCGGGGAAAACGTCGACGCCGTCGATCAGCACGCCCCAGAGGTCGAGCAGGAAGCCGTCGTAGTCGGCGCAGAAGGCATCCAGGCCGGCGTGGTCGATGTAGCGGGTGTGGGTGACGGCACTGAAGCGGGAGGTGGTCATGGCTTGCCTGTAAAACGGTGGGAGTGCGCCCACGTTAGCGCACTCTCGCCATGACGGTGTGACAGATAAGCCGATCAGTGCGCCGGGTGCGGCGGACGGTCCTCGCCGAAGGTGTCCGCCAGCCAGCCCTTGAGCTGGCAACCGGCGAAGGCCGAGGTGCTGCACTCGCCGCTGGCCAGGGCCTGTTGCAGCTTGCCGATATCGGCCTTCTGTACGTAGGCGATGGCGTCCGTCATGTCGTCTTCGGCGCCGTAGCCGCCCTGGACCATCTCCTTGAGCGCGTCTTCCTTGCTCCAGTCCTGGATCACCGTGCGGTACATGGCGGCGAACAGGCCGGTACGGTCACGTCCGTGCTTGCAGTGCATCAGCACCGGGCCGTTCTGTTCGGCCTGTTGCAGGATACGCAGGACCTCCAGCACGTCGGCGTCGTCGACGCGGTCAGCGTGGGTCGGGAAGCTGACTGCCTGCATGTCGTGCTGGCCGATCCATTCGCGATCATCGTCCTTGATGAAGCTCACCACGGTCTTCACCTGCAGGCGCTGCAGCTCGGGCAGGTCGGCGCTGCTGGGCAGGGCGCTGCGGTAGAGGGTTGGCGACATCTGGTAGAGGTTGAACGACTTGTCCACCGGCCGGGCCCAGTCGGCCTGCGTCTCGCCAGCGGCCAGGGCAAGCGGGCTGATGCCCAGCATTGCAGTGCTCAGCAGGGCGGCGGCGATGGCGCCACGAAAAATCGAAGGCAGGGACATGGGGACTCCTCTAAGGTCCGCGTCACCTTAGGGAGGGGCCGGTTGTGCCCGGATGAAAAGCAGGTGAAGAAAGCGTGAAGCCTGCTCAGCGTCGTTCGGCGGGCAGGAAGCGCACCAGCACGCCGGGGCGGAAGAACCACCAGACGCACAGCGGATAGCACAGGTAGTTCAGCGCATAGATCAGCAGCGCCGCCGGGCTGGGTGTGTTCTTCCACGCCGCCATGCCGACGAGGATGGCGTAGAGCACTGCCAACCCACTGCCGTACAGCGCGGTCAGCCGCCAGCGCTCGCCGGTCTGCGCCAGCCGCTTGTGCCGGCGGGCGAACCAGAAGGCCATGGCGGCAGCGATCACCGCAGCCACCAGCAAGGTCGCCGGCACACCACCAACCCGCAGCAGCCCGCGCGCCACGACGTTGAGGAAGAAGGCGGCGAAGATGCCGGCAAGGGCGAGGTAGCGAATCGGGTAAGTCATCAGAACCCCTTCAGCCAGTAGGCACCGGCGAATAGAAGCGCGCTGCTGGCCATCAGCGCGATGGCGAAGGCGCGGCCATCGGCGAGATCCGCCATCAGGCCCTGCCACAGGCGACTCGAGGTGGCGGCGGCGCTCATCACCTCGCGATTGCGCAGCAGGCCGGCACTGTCGTTGGCGCCCTTGAACATCAGCGCGGCCAGCGCGCAACAGGCGAAGCCGACGTAGATCGTGGTTTCACATAGGGCCCCTGTGCTCAGTTCGCCCCGGTAGGCCGTCACGCCAATGGCCACGGCCAGTTGCAGCACAAGGAACGGCAGGAGGATGCGGGCGATGCGGAAGAGGAAGTGCTTCATAGCGAGCCGTCGAGGCCGAAGCGCTTCTTCAGCACCTTGTCCAGCAGGCCGGTGGGCAGCCAGCGCGAGAGCAGCGGCAGGGCCCGGCTGCCGTTGCCGATGCGCAGCAGGCGCGGGCGCGGGGAATTCTGCGCGGCGGCCAGCAGTTCGCGGGCGAAGTCGCTGGCCGGCGTGGGTTTGTCCTGGGAGGCCGCGGCGCGCGCCTGGATGAATTGGCGCAACGGCCACCAGGCGGAGTTTTCGCTGACCACCGCGGCCATCTCGCGGCTGGCGTTGGCGCCGAAGTTGGAGGCGATGGCGCCGGGCTGCACTTCCATCACCTCGATGCCGAAGGGCGCCAGCTCCAGGCGCAGAGCGTCGTTGAGCGCGTGCACCGCCGCCTTCGATGCGCAGTAGGCACCGGCGAAGGGCGTGACCAGCACACCGGACACACTGCCGATATTCACCACCAGCCCGCGCCGCGCCCGCAGCGCCGGGAACAGTGCGCGGGTGACGCCGACCACGGCGAACACGTTGGTTTCGAACTGCCGGCGGATCGCCTGGCTGCCGCCGTCCAGCAGCGGGCCCATGGCGCCGTAGCCGGCGTTGTTGATCAGCACATCGAGGCCGCCGGTTTCGCGCTGCAGCAGCTCGGCGAGTCGCTCGACGGCGGGCTCGTCGTTGACGTCCAGCAGCACGCCACGCAATCCCGCCTGGCCGAGTGCGGCGACGTCTTCATCGCGGCGGGCGGTAGCCCAGACCTGGTAGCCGGCGGCCTGGAAAGCATCGGCGAGGGCGCGGCCGATACCGCTGGAGCATCCGGTGATGAGGGCGACGGGTTGGGGCATGGTCTGGCAGTCCTTGTCTGTGGGCGGGACTACCGTACCGGAATGTGCGGGGCAGGTGAATCAGTTACCGAAGCGGCCGCTCACCCGCTCGGCGCGGAACTCCAGGGTGCTGGCGCGGTAGCCGGGGCGCAGGGGCGGCAGCGGCAGGCAGTCGCTCCAGCTGTCGCCGGCGAGCAGCGCGCCGGGGCCACGGTAGCGCGGGGCTTCGTAGAGGTTTTCGGCAAGGTCGGTGGTGTCGCCGGGGCGGTAGGCGGCAACTTTCCAGCGCAGCTCCAGCAGCGGGCGCGAGGCGCCGTTCTTCAGGCTGACGGCCAGCGGGCGGCCGGGCAGGCACTGCTCGGGCTGGTAGGCGATGCGCAGTTCCAGGTGCTGGAGCTGGCGGGTGTCGCTGTTGTCCTGCCAGATGGCGATGGCGATCACCGAGGCCAGCCCGACCAGCCCGGCGCCGGAGATCGGCAGGGCGCGTGAGGGGTAGCGGATCAGCAGGATGATCCAGGTGACGATCAGCAGGATGCCGTACAGCATGGAGCGCTCCGCGCGGGGTATCGAGCATTACCTTAGCAGGCGGCGGGGTGGGGCGGGTTGATGTAGTGCGGCTCTAGTAGGAGCGAGCTTGCTCGCGAACCTGCCCAGCCGTCGAGGTATCGGCGGATAACCCGTTCCGGGTTATGCGCCCTACGCAGGTACCTCGGCAGGCGCCCATAAAAAAGCCCCCGCACCGAAAGGTGCGGGGGCATTGGCGCTGATGGGGGGAAGCGCCGGATCCTCGCGTGGAATCAGCGCACGACGGCGCGCAGCTCCACGTTCTCGGTCGTACGGCCGTAGACGTCTTCCAGACGCTCGATGTCGTCTTCGCCCAGGTAGCTGCCCGATTGCACTTCGATGATCTCCAGCGGGATCTTGCCGGGGTTGGCCAGGCGGTGGACCGAGGCGATCGGGATGTAGGTGGACTGGTTCTCGGTGAGCAGGAAGGTGTTGTCGTCACAGGTCACCTGGGCGGTGCCGGAGACGACGATCCAGTGCTCGGCGCGGTGGTGGTGCATCTGCAGCGACAGGCGCGCGCCCGGCTTGACGGTGATGTGCTTGACCTGGAAGCGGCCGCCCATGTCCACCGAGTCGTAGGAGCCCCACGGACGGTAGACCTGGCAGTGGTTCTGGGTCTCGCTGCGGCCGGCGGCGTCGAGCTGGTTGACCACCTTCTTGACGTCCTGCACGCGGTCCTTGTGGGCGATCATCATGGCGTCCTTGGTTTCGACCACCACGATGTCTTCCAGGCCGACCACCGAGACCAGCTTGCCGTTGCCGTGCACCAGGCAGTTGTGGCTGTCGTGCACTACCACGTCGCCCATCGTGACGTTGCCGTCGGCGTCCTTGTCGTGGACTTCCCAGATCGACGACCAGCTGCCCACGTCGTTCCATCCGGCGGCCAGGGGCACCACGCAGGCGCGGCGGGTCTTTTCCATCACGGCGTAGTCGATGGAGTTGTCCGGGCAGCACTCGAAGGTGGCGGCGTCGATGTTGATCAGGTCGCCGTCGTGCTGGCTGCGCTCGAGGGCGAGCAGGCAGGTGTCGTAGATGTCGGCGTCGTGTTTCTTCAGTTCTTCCAGGAAGCGGCTGGCGCGGAACAGGAACATGCCGCTGTTCCAGAAGTAGCCGCCTTCCTCGACGAACTGCTGGGCACGGGCCTCATCGGGTTTCTCGACGAAGCGCTCGACGCGGATGACGCCGTCCGGCAGGCCGCGCTCGTCGCCGGACTTGATGTAGCCGTAGCCGGTTTCCGGACGATCGGCGGGGACGCCGAAGAGCACCATCTCGCCTTTTTCGGCGGCGTTGGTGGCCAGTGCCAGGGCGCGCTGGAAGGCGCGCTGGTCTTCGATCACATGGTCGGCCGGGAGGATCAGCAGCAGTTCGTCACGGCCTTCGGCCATGAGCTTCATGGCGGCGATGGCGACCGCCGGGGCGGTGTTGCGGCCGAAAGGTTCGAGGAGGATCGACTGGGTTTTCAGGTCCAGCGCTTCGAGCTGCTCCTGGACGATGAAACGGTGTTCCTGGTTGCTCACCACCACCGGCGGCTCCATGCCTTCGAACACCAGGCGCTCCAGGGTCTGCTGGAACAGGGTGTGCTCGCCGGTCAGGGCCAGGAACTGCTTGGGATACTGTTTGCGCGAAAGAGGCCAGAGTCGCGAGCCGCTGCCACCGGAAAGGATTACTGGGATCATCGGTTTTCTCCTAAAGCGTTTGCGTTCTGTTGGCCGGACCACGTCATGCGGGCCGGCGTGCGGTTTGGGTGACCTCTCCTGTGCTTGCCGTCGTTGCGGCGCACGGGTTCTTCTGCCGGTGCTGGGCCGGTCTTGTTGTTCTGGGTGGAGCGGGGCGCGTCAGTTGCCGGTGCGCCCCAGGACCCTCCCCGAGGGAAG
Source organism: Pseudomonas sp. PDM22 (assembly GCF_014851965.1). Taxonomy (NCBI): domain Bacteria; kingdom Pseudomonadati; phylum Pseudomonadota; class Gammaproteobacteria; order Pseudomonadales; family Pseudomonadaceae; genus Pseudomonas; species Pseudomonas sp. PDM22. The sequence goes on along the minus strand of NZ_JACVAR010000001.1, from coordinate 902,238 downwards.
GGCAGGCAGTTCGTGCCGGCGGAAGGTGTGGCGCCTCGTCCGCACTCCGGATGGGAGTGGCAGTGCAGCATCCGCCGGCGCATGGATCAGTCCGCCTTGACCGGGCGCTTGACCCACACCGGGTTCAGCTTGCCGCTGTCGCCGGTGACGTAGAGGCAGACCACTTCGCCGCGCTCGAGGGTGACGGGCTTGAGGTCGCTGACCTTCTTCGCGCCGTCGAACAGCGCCAGGTTCACTTTCACCGGGTTGATCTCGCGGTCGCCGTGGCTTTGCGGGGCGACGTTGCTGACCACTTCGGTCTTGCCGTCGGCGGTCTTCAGGGTGAGGGCCTTGCCGCTGAGGTTCTGTACGCGGACGAGGGCCTTCTGCTTGTTCTTGAACGGCGGCTCGGGCACCAGGCGCGGCTGGCCGCCGGGCTGGCTGACGAGGGTGTAGTAGGCGTCCGGGTCGAGTTTCACCGGCAGGCTCTGGGTACCGACCTTGGCGGTGTAGTTGCCCGGCGGAAGGAACTTGAAGTCGCTGGAGCCCAGCGGCGAGATGTCGTTGAGGGTGGCGTTGCCGACGCTGACGGACAGCTCGCCGCTGCCGGCGTTGTAGGCCCGCACGAAGGTGGAGCCCTTGGGAGCCTGCGGGCCGTACAGCGCGCCTTCACCGCCGGCGAAGGCGCCGAAGGATGCGGCGCCCAGGGCCAGTGCGAGGGCGGACGACTTCAGGGTGCGAATGCTCAGTCGGTTCATGCTCAGTCGGTTCATGGGGTGTACCTCCGTCTACTTTCTCTTGTGGGCACGGGTGGTGCCCCGTTCAGCGCTCGGTGCGCCGTGGGTTCGTTGGATCAGTGTGCTGCGGCCTGGTTGGATGCCAGGCGTTCGTCGCGGCTGCCCGCTGCCCGCAATTGCGCCACCCAGTCCGGGTTGAACTGGCTCAGGTCGCTGTGCATCGGCAGGTAGCGTTCGGGGAATTCCCAGACCAGCAGTTGCGCCGGCTTCTGCTTGAAGCCTTCGTCCTGCAGGAGTTCGAGCATCGGTTCCAGGGGGCCCTTGCCCTCCTTGGCGTAGTTGATGACATCCGCCGAGAGCGCCTGCTTGAGGGCGCCGGCGAAGTTCCAGCGCGCATTGGCGCTGTAGCTGGTGCCGACCAGGGCGACCTGCGGCTGGGCGCTGTCGCCGAAGAGGTCGCCGCCGCCGCTGTCGCTGGAGTCGGCAGAGCCGGCGGTTTCCTCGGCCGGGTGGGTCTGGCGCTGCTGCAACTGGTCTTCTTCAGGCAGCAGGTTGGTGAACAGCGGGTCCAGGGGCAGGAAGGTCAGCAGGTCGCCCTTGTGCGCTCCGCTCTTGCCGGCCTCGGTGACGAAGCTCTGGGTCGGCAGGTCGGCACCCTGGCCGGCGCGGATGCTTTCGCCCAGGCGCTGGGCCACGGCTTCGGCGCCCAGCGGGGTCCAGTGGGTGTCGGTGCGCAGGAAGACCTGACCGTTGTCCTTGGCCTTTTCCATCGTCTCCAGCAGCTCGGGCGCGGCCATGCCGGCCTGGCGGGCGCGCTGCAGGAAGTCTTCGTAGAGCGAGGCGTGCAGGGCAGCCGGCTGTTCCTTGCCGACGTACTCGGGATACAGACGGGTCTTGGCCGGGATGATCGCCAGCACCAGCTTCACGCCACGGCGCTCCAGCTCCTGCTGCACGCCGCGCACCAGCGCCCAGTTGTCTTCCAGTTGCTGCTGGGTGGGCGCGGGCTTGAACTCTTCATCGGTGAACAGCCAGCCGTCCTTGCCGATCACCACGCCGGGGCGGCCTTCGTCGAAGACGGTGTAGTCCAATGCGGCCCAGAGGTTGGTGCCCAGGCGCTTGATGGGGAATTCGTCGTCGTAGTGGCCTTCGAAGGCGTGGGCCAGCTTGCCGTTGAGTACTGTGGTGCCCTCGGCGGCGGAGAAGCTGGGGAAGGCCTTCAGCGACCAGCCGGCGAGGCCCAGCAGCATCCCGCCGAAGGCGGCGATGTAGGCGTACTGGAGGGGCCTGGCGATTCTCTTGGTTTCTACTGACATGATTGCCTCGCTCAGAACTGGAAGTAGAGGAACGGCGAGTAGCTCTGCGCCGAGAGCTTGAGCACCGAGGCGGCGAACAGCAGGAGCAGGGCGATGCGGGTGGCCAGTACCGGCAGCTGGGTCATCCAGTGCTGCTGGTAGACGGCGGCGCCGCTGGGCGAGTAGGCGATCGCCGCCGGGTCCTGCTGGGCCATGGCCGGAGTGCGCGGCTGGGCGCTGGCCGGGCCGTCGGCGTCGACCTGTTCGGTCTTCGCGGCGGCCTTGGGCGCCTTGCTCTGCATCGGCTGGTTGTAGAACTGGCGCAGGCCGAAGAAGGCGAGCACGAGGTAGGCGATCACCAGGGTGCCGACCTGCAGGCCGGTGAGGCTGGCGCGGTTGAGCTCGGAGAGCTTCCAGTCGCCGAAGCTGAACATGGCTTCGTACATGCGCCAGGCCACGTGCAGGTTCTCGGCGCGGAAGATCACCCAGCCGACGATCACCAGCAGGAAGGTGAACACCCACTTCAGCGGATTGAGCACGCGCGGCGCGGCGTTCACGCCCAGGGCACGTTCGATGGCCAGCCACACGCCATGCCAGGCGCCCCAGATGATGTAGGTGACGTTGGCGCCATGCCACAGGCCGCCCAGCAGCATGGTGAGGATCAGGTTGCGGTAGGTCTGGAAGGTGGTGCCGCGGTTACCGCCCAGGCTGATGTACAGGTAGTCGCGCAGCCAGGTGGACAGGCTGATGTGCCAGCGCCGCCAGAACTCGGTGATGGATTGGCTGATGTAGGGCTGGTTGAAGTTCTCCATGAAGCGGAAGCCCATCATCAGGCCGAGGCCGATGGCCATGTCGCTGTAGCCGGAGAAGTCGAAGTACAGCTGCGCGGTGTAGGCCAGCGCGCCGAGCCAGGCATCGCCGGTGGTCGGGTCCTGCAGGGCGAAGCAGTGGTCGGCCACCGCGGCCAGGGTGTCGGCGATGAACACCTTCTTGACGAAGCCCTGCATGAAGCGGGTGCAGCCTTCGGCGAACTTGTCGACGGTGTGGGTGCGGTGGTTGAACTGGTCGACCAGGTCTTTGAAGCGCAGCACGGGGCCGGCGATCAGGTGCGGGAAGATCGCCACGAACGCCGCGAAGTCGATCAGGTTGTGCGTGGCCGGGGTGTCGCCGCGGTACACGTCGATGATGTAGCTGATCGATTCGAAGGTGTAGAAGCTGATGCCGATGGGCAGCAGGATGTGGGTCAGCACGAAGGGCTGCATGCCGAACGAGGTGATGATCTCGTTGAGGCTTTCCACGCCGAAGTTGGCGTACTTGAAGTAGCCCAGCACACACAGGTCGACCACCACGCCGAGCAGCAGCCAGCGCTGGGCAGCCTTGGTCCGGACACCGGCGGCGCCGATGCGCAGGCCGATCCAGTAGTTGAAGACGGTCACGCCGGCGAACAGCAGGAGGAAGTCCACCCGCCACCAGGCGTAGAAGATGTAGCTGGCGACCAGCAACAGGAGGTTCCGGTAGCGGTTCCCGCTCAGGTAGTACAGGCCGAGGAAGACCGGCAGGAACAGGAACAGGAACACGTTGGAAGAAAAGACCATTCCGCGTCTCTCTCTGGAGCTTCAAACCTTGAGTGGCTCCGGACCTTCCGGCGTCTTCGCGACGCCCTGAGGAAAGGCCGGGGCAACCCGCCAATTCCTCCCCATGTGGTGCTCAATCTGTTACGCCCGCCCGCGTCTTTATTGCGTGGGTCGGGTGGTGTTGCCGTTGCTTCGGAGCGAGGGCTTGCCCTCACCCCAGCCCTCTCCCAGAGGGAGAGGGGGCCGTCCGGTGTTGTCGGATGGCTCGGTGTTGCCGCTCTGCTCTGGTAGGGCGAATAACGCGAAGCGTTATCCGCCGTGGTTTCGTGCCAGATCCTTCGGCGGATAACCGCAAGCGGTTATGCGCCCTACGGGAGTTCCGCTTTCAAGGAGACGAGCGCTGCTTCAGCTCCCCGCCCCCTGACGGTTGAAAACCTTGGTCACTTCACCCCCCAGGCGGAAGCTGTTGAACGGCTCCATCTTCTTCTTCCAGTCCTGGGTCTTCGGCGCGCAGCTGTAGAGCGCGCAGTAGGGTTCCAGCCAGGCGAACTTGCTGTTCTCCTTCAGGTCGCCCATGTCCTGGTCGTTGCCGGTCTTCTCGTCGAATGCGTCCTGGTCGTCCACGCCTTGCATCACGCGGTTGGCCAGGCGCTGCAGGGCGCCGTTGTTTTCCTGGCGCAGGTCGACGCCGTTCACCTGGGCGAAGGCGGCGATCATGGTCAGCGGCGGCAGCGAGTAGTTGTGGTACGACAGGGCACGCTGGCGGCGCTTGAGTTCGTTGGGCAGGTAGCCGTCGTTGTCCACCTGGTTGGCGGCGACCTTGAACTCCTGCACGGACCAGTCGAACAGGTCGCGGCGGTTGGTCACCACGGCGGTGGACATCACCGACCAGGCGGCCCAGTAGGAGTGGTTGTTGATCTTCTTCAGCGGCAGGTCGCTCCAGTCGCGCACCACCTGGCTGCCCAGGGTGCTGAACCAGTTCTCGATCTCCTTCGACTGCTCGGCGTAGGAGGCCAGCGGGCGGCTGCTGGAGAACTTCAGGCGCATGTAGGAGGACGACAGGCTGCCCAGTGCCCATTTGCGCATGGACTTGCCGGTGTGGTTGTAGTCGCTGCTTTCCAATGCATTCGCCCGTGCCCAAGAGCCCAGCCAGCTCATCGCGCAGTCCAGGTCGCCCTTGTTGCCGCTGCGCATGTACTGGGTGATGAGCTTGGTGGCGCCGCGCTCCATGTCGGTGATGTCCTTGATCTGGCTGCGGAACTCTTTCTCCGCATCCGCATTCAGGGTGGAGCGTGCCGAGTCCGAGCCCTTGTACTTGCTGGTGAACTGCAGGCTGCCGGTGTACGGCGTCGGCGCGGTGGGGCAGCGGTCGGCGTCCTTCTTGCTGCCCTTGTCGCCGACGGCGGAGAAGTAGCCCGGTGGCGGCATCAGGTCGGCCGCGTAGGTGGCGCTCTCGCCACCGAACAGGGCGCCGAGCACGGCGATGGTCAGGCCGATGCGGGCGACCACGGGGGTCTTGATCTTGCGTAGGCTGGGCATGGAATTCACTCCCTCGCGTCAGTTGGCGGCCACGTCGGCCGACTTGGCTTTGGGCGTCTGACAGAGCTTGGCCTCGACTTCCAGGCCCGCCGGCATGTCGTCCGGCGCCTCGATCTCCAGGGAGAGGAACTGCTGGTTCGACCAGTCCTCGTCGTTGCGCAGTTCGAAGACGTAGCGTCCGCCGGTATCCACGGCCTTGGACTGCTCGATCTTCAGTTGCTCGCGACGACCGTTCATGTACCAGATGGTGTTCTTGAGTTCGTGCACGCCGGGGTCGGAGTAGGTGACGTCGGCGGTGTAGCTGCCCGAGCGGATCGGCAGGGCGCCGCTGTTGAGCAGCACCTCGTTGCTGCCCGCGTGCAGCTTGACCTTGCGGCTGATCGCCGGCTTGCCGTCGGCGCAGCCGTTGTCCACCAGCGGCATGGCCTGGCGGTAGAAACTCTTCTGCGCCATGTCGTAGTGGGTGGCGAATTCCCAGATGAGGATCTTCGGCGGCTTGTCGTGGAATTCCTTGCTGGTCATGTAGGCCAGCAGGGAGCTGTCGAAGCCGCCGCCGGACACGGCGTTGTTGAGGATGTCGACCTTGCCGTACTGCTCCAGGAAGCCGGCGAAGTTGTAGGCCGGGCCGCTGTTGGAGGTGCCCACCAGCGCGACCTGGGCATCGCCGCCTTCACCGAACAGGTCGCCGCCGCCGGAGTCGCCCACCGGCTCGGTCTCGAAGCGGTCGACGTACTGGGGCGCGTAGCTGCTGCCGCACAGTTGCGCGGCGGCCTTGTGGAAGGTGCCCAGCTTGGACAGCAGGCCGACGCGCTTGCTCTCGAATTCCTTCTTGGGAATGTCGTTGTAGGCGGGGATTTCCTTCAGGGTCTCGGCGACGATCTTCGCGCTGCGCATGGCGCCGTACGGGGTCCAGTGGTGGTCGCCCTTGAAGTAGTACGGGTGCTCTTCCTTCTCGTCGAACAGCGGCGAGAAGTCCGGGGTGTAGATGCCGGCCTTGCGGAACTGGGCGATGGTCGCCTGGTAGTTCTGCCTGGCCAGGTCAAAGTTGAAGCTGGCCTTCTCCTGCGGGTTGAGCTTCTCGCGGTTCACCAGGCCACGGGTGGGCTGGTAGACGACGACCAGGTCGATGCCCTTGCGCTTGAGTTCGTCGCGCAGTTGCTTGAGCTCGCGCCAGCCTTCGGCGCTGGTGCCGAAGTCGGTGCGCAGGTCGTAGGTGGTACGGAACAGCCAGTCTTCCTGGGCCGGCACCAGGTGGGTGAAGAAGCCCAGGTACTTGGTGTTGTACGCCGCGTTGTTGGCGGCAGTGGGGCACAGCCCGGCAGCCGGCTGCGCGGAGTAGCTCGGCGCGTCGGCGGCGCTGGCCTGGTGGGCGAGCAGCAGGGCGGCGGTGAGGCCCGACAGGCGCAGCAGGTTGATGGTCAGTTTGTTCATGTGTCGGTCCTCAATTCTGCAGTTCGGCCTGGCTTTCGACGGGGTCGATCAGCACCGCGCGTTGCTGGCGCACCAGCAGGTCCAGGATCTGGTCCTGCTTCTCGCCGAGCACGCCGTTGAAGGAGATGCCGGAGGACTTGGTCGGGCCGAGCATGGCCACCTTGTAGAGCTCCAGCGACAGCGGTGAATCCACCGACAGCGGGCCCGAGCCGTTGCCGGCCAGCTTGCCGCCGACCACGATCAGCGAGACCTTGGTGTCGAAGGGGTCGAGGTCGATGTTGCGGTCGGTGTCGGACAGGTCCTTGATGTGGCCGTAGACGCCGATCAGCTTGTTGCCGGCCGCGAGGTTCTCGTACAGGCGGATGTTCACGCTGTTACGGATGCGGATGCCGTGGCGCAGGTTGGCCAGCACCTGGTTGCCGTAGATGAGGTTGTCGCCCGACTCGTAGAGGGTGATGCCGTCGGAGTGGTTGCGGTACACCTCGTTGTAGGCCACCAGGTTGCGCTCGGAATTACGGTCGAGGACGATCCCGGAGAGGTGGTTGTCGTAGGTCTTGTTGTGGATGATCCAGCTGTCGTTGACCTCACGGGAAACGATGATGCCGTGCTTCTTCTTGGTCCCGTAGACGGTGTTCTCGGCAATGATCAGGCGATGCGAACGGTCATGCGGGTCGATGCCGTAGACGATGTTGTTCTTGTAGGTGTTGCCGCGTACCACCAGGTCGTCGGCCTCGTAGCAGTAGAAGCCGTACCAGGCGTCCTCGAAGGTCGAGCCGATGACCCAGCCTTTGGGGCGCGGGCGCTTCATGGTCTTGTCCATGCCCGGGCTGTACTGCGAGATGGAAATGCCGTAGGCCTTGGAGGCGTTGTAACCGAAGCTGGTGAAGTGGCTGTTCACCAGGTAGGCCTCGGCGCCGCCCCAGGAGATCAGGAAGGGGCGGAACTCGTTGGGTGTCTTGTACCAGGCCGGTTCCTTCTTCGCCTCGTTCCACGCGGTGACCTTGGTGTCACGCACGAACAGCTTGCCGTCGTTGACCAGGAACGCGCCGCGGTCCTGGGACAGGCGCAGTTCCTTGACCTTGCCGTCGATCTCCAGGGTCGCGCCCTGGCTGACGACGATGGGCAGGCGGGCGATGTAGACGCCCGGTTCGACCTGCTCCAGCGCGGTCTTGGGCAGCTTGCCGGCCAGCTCCGCGAGGTTGACGTAGCCGCCGTCGATGAAGATTGCCTGGGGCATCTGGCGCTGGCGCTTCACCCACTCGGCGAGACGGTTCTTGCCGCCGGTGAATTCCTTCAGCGGCTGCTGCTGGACCATGCGCTGGACCTGCGCCTTGCCGCGCTTGTTGCGCTCGATCTTCTTCTCCACCGCCTCGGCGGTGTAGCCGGTGAGGTCGGGCAGCTTGGGCGGCTCCAGGTGCAGCGGCTCGCTGGGAGCGGCGGTCACGGTGTAGTTGCCGGACTCCTTCAGCGTCTGGGTATGGCCGGGCTCGCTGCTTGCCTGTTCTTCCGGGGCCTTCTCACCCTCGGTGGTCTTGCCGGCTTCGGCTTTCTTCGCGTGGGTGGCGCTGGCTTGGGCCTTGGCCGCGGGCTGCGCCGCCCAGGCCGGTGCGCCGGCGCTGAGCAGGCCGCCGAGCAGCAATGCGGTCAGCGGCAGGGCGTGTATCGGGTGGCGGTTCATGGCCGTGTCTCCTTGCGCGCGGACCTCCACCGGATACCCGGCCGCGCCGCGGGGGCGGTGCAAGGCAAGTCTGGGAGTCGGGTGGAGGGTCATCGCTACAGTCCTCAGAAGCGCCAGATCACGTCGACGAAGGCGTGGTGCATGGTCGAGTCGACGTGGCTGCCGTAGGCGTCGCCGGGCTTGAATACGCCGCCGCGGAAGCGGATCAGCGCCGACGGCTCGTCGATCGCCTGGCTCATGGAAGCCGGCAGCAGGCCCTGCTTGAAGTACTTGGTGACGACCAGATCGACTTCCTGGCCGACGTCCTTGGAGTTGTTGACCATCGGCGCGCTGATGCCGCTGTTGCCGATGTCCGAGTCGCCGTCCACGCGCCAGAACTTGTGGTACACGAGGCTGGCGTCGTAGTCGTCGCGCAGCTGCCAGGCGCCGAACAGGGTGGCGTCCTGGAGGTTGGAGAGCTCGCCGCGGAAGGCCTCACCGAAGCGGTGCACGCGCGAGCGGGTGCCGGTGAAGTTGGAGCGGTTGCTCTCAAGGCCGGTCTGCTGGAACTGGTCTTCGCCATCCTTGCCGCCGCCGCTGCCACGGGCGTAGCCGATACCGGTCTTCCACTGCTCGTCGATGTTCCAGCGCAGGCCGAGGTCGACGCCGTAGGCGTTGACGTCGCCGCTCTGCTTGCCGGTGGCGATGCGGTCGTCACCCACGGTGGTGCTGGTCAGGCGGTCGCGGTTGCCGGTCAGCCAGGTGGCGCTCGCCCAGTAGTTGAGCGGCATCTGCGAGCGGTAGTTGTAGCCGTCGCCGTTGGCCTCGATGCCGACCCAGGTGAGGTCGCCGGTGTAGGTCTTGTCGAGGGAATCGACTTCTTCGCCCGGGTCCTTCAGGTGGCCGCTGTCGTCGGCGTGGTGCAGGCGCAGGCCGACCCAGTGGTTGGGCAGCCATTGCGTGGAGATGTCGCCGAAGAAGTGGGTGCGGTCCTTGTCTTCGGGGGCCAGCTCGGTGAGGTCGGTGCGGTACTCGGAGAAGCGCTGGGCGACGCCGGCGTGGGCGCGCAGCAGGGTGGTGTCGAAGGTCCAGTTCAGCGCTTCGATGTTGGTGTCCTGCCACATTCCGCTGTCATCGCGCAGGCGCTGGCGGCCGAAGCGCAGGTGCTCGCCCGGATACTGGGTGAGGCCGGCGTAGTCGACCCAGAACTCGCGCAGGGCCAGGTAGCTGTCGTCGCGCTCGCGGCCGTCGTCCTGGTTGTCGGAGTCGTTGGAGGCGCTGTTGTCCTCCTGCAGGGTATCGGTCTGGATGGTGTCGGTGGCGGTCACCGCCTGGCCCATGGTGTAGGCGCTCCAGTCGCCCCACTGGCCGAAGGCCCAGGGGCGCACGTCCAGGCCGAGGCCATTGAGGTCGCCGCCGTGGGCGGTGCCCAGGTCACGGTCGTCCTCGGATTCGGCGGTCACCTTGATGTCGATGCCGAAGTTCTTCGGTGGCTCTTCTGCCGCATGGGCGAGGCTGCCGAACAGGGTGCCGGCGAGGCTCAGGCCGACGCCGAGCATGGCGGGGAACAGGCGGGCGCGGCGGACAGCGGAAGCCAGAGCGCGCGGCTGAACTCCATCGACGAGAGCAAACAGCGGGGTGGTCATCGGGTCGGTGCGCTTCATAGATTTTCTTGTTCCTGGTTGTTCTGCAGAAGGCTGACGGTGGCTTGCCAGTTGGCGCCGCGAGCCTGTTCTTCACGCTTGAGCAACTGCTGGGCCGCACTGCGGTCGGCCGGCTGGATCTGCGGTTCGATCTGCGCCATCAGGTCGCTGGCGGTGGGCACCTGCTGGCGCTGCGCGAGCTCGCCGAAGACGTAGGCGTTGACCAGGTTCGGGCGAATGCCGCGACCCTGCGAATAGAGCTGGGCGAGGGCCATGTCGGCGCTGGCCTGGCCGGCGCGGGCGGCGATGATGAGGTGGTCCACGGCCTTCTGCGGGTAGACCTGGCCGAGGAAGCCACGGCGGTAGATCTGGCCCAGGTAGTAGTGCGCCTGGGGTTCGGTGGCGGCGGCCTTGAGCAGGTGCTGCTCGGCCTTCTGCGGCTCCTGCGGGGCCCACTTGCCGTCGTAGTAGAGGCGTCCGAGCAGCAGCTCGGCGCGCGGCTGGGCGGCGTCCTGGGCTTTCTTCAGGTAGTCGAGCATCTGGTCGAGGTCGCCCAGGTCGGGGTTGTCGTACTGCAGCTTGGCGAGGCTGACCCAGGCGGCCGGGTAGGTCGGCGCGATCTCGGTGAGCAATGCCTGCGCGGCCTGCGGGTCGGCGGTGCCGATATTCGGATCGGCCAGCACGCCAGCCACCGATTCGACGCGCTCGGACGGCACGCGGCCGGCCTTCCAGCCTGCCTTGAGCGCTTCGAGGTGGGCCTTCTGCTTATCCGCATTGCCCTGCTTCTGGTACACGGTGGCCAGTTCCATCCAGCACACGTCCATGCGGTTCAGCCAGCGCTGGCAGACCTGCTCGACTTCGCTGAGGTGCTGGTCGTAGGTGCCCTGGGTGCGGTACAGGATGATCTGCGCCAGGTCCGCCTGCGGCAGACCCTGGGCGCGCCACTGGTCGATGCGCTGCTGCGGGTTCACGTTCGGCCAGGCCTGCGGGTACTGCAGGTAGAGGACGATCAGCGGAACCAGCGCGCTGTCCTCGCCTTCGTCGAAGGCGCGGGTCAGCAGCTGCTCGGCTTCGCGGTGCTCGGCGTCGGTGCCGCCGGGTTTGGCCGCCAGCCATTTGCCCAGGCGGGCGCGGGCGCGCGGGGAGCTCTCGGCTGCTTCGCGGTAGAGCTTCTCGGCGCGGGCCTGTTCATCGGGGTCGCCGGTGGCGGCCTGCATGTCGGCCAGTCCGACCTGTGCGTCGGCGTAACCCATGGTGGCCAGAGCCTGGAAGTTGGCCTGGGCGGTGGCGATGTCACCGCGGTCCAGGGCCTCCTGGGCCAGGCGCTGGTCAGGCAGGCCGGCGCAACCGGCCGCTGCAGCGATGGCCAGCGCCAATCCAATGTGTCGGCCGAGGTGCGGGGCGTGTCGCAGGACAGGTCGATTCATGCGGGCGGTCCTCTTAGCGGGCGGTGGCCAGGGCCATCGCCTTGTTCAGCAGGGTGCGGCCCGGCAGGCCGCCGATGCTGACTTCAGTCGGGCGGCCAGCCATCTGGCTGTCGAGCGGCTGGTCGGGAGTGATCTGCACACGGATTTCCGAGGACAGGTCTCCGTCCACCGGCGCGGTGCGCAGGATGCGGCCGCCGCGCACTTCGCTGTCGCCGGCGACCTGGAAGTTCACGTGGGTGCCGGGCGAGAGCTCGGCGGCGTTGCGGTAGGGGAAGCGCGCTTCGACGGTGGCCAGGCTGTCGCGCGGGGTCAGGGTGAAAATCACGTCGCCCTTGTTGGCGAACTGGCCGTTGGCGACGCGCTGCTCGACCACGCGGCAGTCGCACGGGCTGGTCAGGGTGCCCTTCATCTGGTGGCCGAAGAGCTTCTCGATGTTGCTCGGGTTGAGCTGTTCCTCGGTCAGGTTGCCCTTGAGCAGGTCCAGCAGGTTGGCGGAGAAGGAGGCGATCGGCGCGCCCTTGGCGACCTCCGCGCCCGGCTCCACCAGGCTTTCCACGGTGCCCTCGCGGGGCATGGTGATCTGCTGATTGGCGACGCTGACCACGCCCGAGTCGGCATGGGTGACGAAGTACAGGTTGTAGATCTGGTTGAGGATCACCGCGAAGGCGCCGACGCCGACCACGAAGATCGCGGTGCTCACGGTGACCGCGCGGAAGCGGCCGAAGAAGCCCATGCCGCCGGAGCCTGCACCATGCTTGCGGGCCTTGGTGAAGTTCTCGCGCTGCAGGGTGTTGAGCATGTCGCCCACGCTCACCACTTCACCGGCCAGGTAGGAGGTGATCAGGTAGCGCAGGGCGGCGATTTCGCGCGGCTTCAGGTGCTGGAATTCGCAACCGACGCGGGCGCTTTCGCGGTCATAGGAGCGCACCTGGAATTCCACTTCCAGGGAGAAGCTGATGCTGTCGATCTGGAACAGCAGCTTGCCCTTGTGCAGGTCGCCGACCTGCACCGGGGTGTTGTTGGCGGAAGTGAACGCGAAGCCGCCGGCGGACAGGTCCAGCAGGCGCGCATCGACGCCTTCGCGGTGGGATCCGATGTAGCGGATACGGGCGGGCAGCTTGACCCGGGCGTGCTGGCGCTGGGCTTCGGATTCATGCACGACATTGACGTTGACGGCGGTATTCATGAGGTCGAGTCCTGTTCGTAGATAGAAGTCGGGTCAGACGATGGTCAGCAGTACGGCGACGAAAACGCTGGCCGCGGAAAAGGTCATGGCTCGCGAGGACCAGGTGTTGAACCAGCGCTGGAAGCTGGCCAGGCCGCGGTCGAGCTTGGTGTTCTGGCGGGTCCACGACTGCTGGTCGAGGCGGAAGAACACGTAGATCTTCACCAGGGCACCGACGATCTGGTTGTAATAGAGGATCGCGGGATAGGCCGGCCCGATGTGGTGGCCCGACAGCGACAGCAGCAGGGTCAGGACGAAGCGGGTGATGCCGATCCACAGCAGGTAGATGAGCAGGAAGGCGATGCTGTACTTGATGCTGGCGATGATCGCGGCGACCAGACCGAGCAGGCAGGTCCACATCGACAGGCGCTGGTCGAACAGCACCACGCTGGTGAACCACCCCAGGCGTTGCGGACCCAGGGCCAGGGCGCGGGAGTTCTGCCGCAGGTTGTTGCCGTACCAGCGGAACATCAGCTTGCGGCTCGCCTTGATGAAGCTTTTCTCCGGCGGGTGCTCGACCGTGTTGATCGCCGCGTCCGGCACGTAGAAGGTGTCATAGCCCAGGCGCATCAGGCTGTACCAGCTGGACTTGTCGTCACCGGTGAGGAACTGGAAGCGACCCAGGCGCCAGTGGTCCAGGTGATCGCTTTCCACGTCGGTGATGAAGTCCGGGTCGGTGACCACGGCGGCGCGGAACACCGACATGCGCCCGGTCATGGTCAGCACGCGCTTGGACAGGGCCATGGAGCACATGTTGATGTGGCGCTGGGCGAAGCGCAGCTTGTGCCACTCGCTCATCACGTAGCTGCCCTGCACTTCGCAGAATTCGTTGGTGGTCAGGCCGCCGACGTTGGGGAAGAGCTTGAACCAGGGCACGGTCTTGCGTACCACGCCGGGCTCCAGCACGGTGTCGCCATCGATCACCGCGACCACCGCGTCTTCGTCCGGCAGGTGGCGGGAGATGGCGCGGAAGCCGTGGGCCAGGCCGTCACGCTTGCCGGTGCCGGGGATGCGCACGAAGTCGAGTTCGACGTGCTCCGGCGGGTTGAGCTTCTGCCACTGCTGCTTGATCAGCACCTCATCGGACATCTCGACGATGGAGCACACCACGGTGGTGGGGTAGCCGCAGGCAATGGCTTCTTCGATGACCGAGCGATAGACCATCGAGGTGGTCAGCGCATCGATACGGAAACTGGTGACCATCAGGTACACGTGGGACGGGTCTGCCGCTTCGCCGAGCTTGCGCATCCTGCGGCGGTAGTGCGGGTAGACCACGTAGAGGAACAGCATGCCGCGCAGGAAGTGCAGGCCGCCCATGGAATAGCGCCAGATGCCGACCGCGCCGATGAGCAGCAGGAAGTCCTTGGATTCGGCGTCGAATACGGTCGGCGGCACGAGCAGCGCCAGCAGCATCAGCAGGCCGAGAAAGACCAGCCAGCCGGTGGCCTCACCGATTATTCGTTTGTAGGTTTCCATCGTCGAAATCCGTCTGTCGCTTCTGGGGAAGTGGGGCTCTTGTAGGAGCGAACTTGTTCGCGAACCCGCTTGGCACGGTGGTGCGGCGGAGAGCGTTCGCGAGCAAGCTCGCTCCTACGAAGAGCTGATGGCGCTTACCAGCAGATGCCTTCGGCGCGCTCGTCTGTGACGCTCGGCATGAAGCCGATCAGGTCGACGACCTTCTTGCCTTCGGGCGCCTGCTTCACCACATCGACGAACAGCTCGTCACCGTTGCCCAGGACCAGGACGTCGGAGGACTTCACGACGGCGTCGAGGTCCGAGACCAGCAGCGAGGAGACATGCGGGATCTTCGATTCGATGTACTCCTTGTTCGCGCCATGGACGCGGGCGTACTCGACGTTGCGGTCGAAGATCTGCAGCTCGTAGCCCTTGCCGATGAGCATCTCGGCCAGTTCCACCAGCGGGCTTTCGCGCAGGTCGTCGGTGCCGGACTTGAACGACAGGCCGAGCAGGCCGACCTTGCGGCTGCCGTGGGCGGCGATGATGTCGAAGGCCTTCTGCACCTGGTGCTGGTTGCTGCGCATGATCGAGCCAAGCATCGGGTGCTCGATGTCCAGCTGGCTGGCGCGGTAGGTGAGGGCGCGCACGTCCTTGGGCAGGCAGGAGCCGCCGAAGGCGAAGCCGGGTTTCATGTAGTAGCGCGACAGGTTCAGCTTGCGGTCCTGGCAGATCACGTCCATCACTTCGCGGCCGTCGACGCCGACGGCCTTGGCGATGTTGCCGATCTCGTTGGCGAAGGTGACCTTGGCGGCGTGCCAGACGTTGCAGGTGTACTTGATCATCTCGGCGACCTCGATGGTCTTGCGGATGATCGGCGCGTCCAGCTCGCGGTAGATCTCTTCCAGCAGGTCGCCGGTCTGGGCGTCCAGCTCACCGATGACGGTCATGGGCGGGAAGTCGTAGTCCTTGATCGCGGTGGATTCGCGCAGGAATTCCGGGTTGGTGCCCACGCCGAAGTCGGCGCCGGCTTTCTTGCCCGAGCAGTCCTCGATGATCGGGATCACCACGTTGTTCACGGTGCCCGGCAGCACGGTGCTGCGCACGACCACGGTGTGGCGCTCTTTCTTCTCGCGGATGGCGTAGCCGATCTCGCGGCAGACGGACTCGATGTAGCCCAGGTCCAGGTCGCCGTTCTTCTTGCTCGGGGTGCCGACGCAGATGAACGACACGTCGGTGTCCAGTACGGCCTTCTTGAAGTCGGTGGTGCCCGACAGGCGACCGGTGCGGATGCCCTGCTGCAGCAGAGGCTCCAGGCCCGGCTCGACGATGGGCGACTTCCCGTTGTTGATCAGATCGATCTTGGTGGTGGACACATCCACCCCAACGACTTCATGGCCCCGTGCGGACAGGCAGCCGGCACATACTGCGCCAACATACCCAAGACCAAAGATGCTGATACGCATCGCATTCACCTCTTCAATGGTCGAACTGTTTAAAGTTGCCCGGTAGGGCGATTTTTAAAAGGGTGCAAGAACCCCCGGAGTTCACTGTTGAAGTGTTCTCCGTACTTCCTTCCAGGCAGGCATGGGAATCGATTGCTAAACTTTCGAGCACAGTCTTGGCGCAAACTTTGGATGTTTGCCCTGTTATGTTTCAGGCAGATTGCAAAGTTGGTGCAATGTCTGCCTGGCGTGCTCCAGTCTGGTTAGATGATTGCCTCGTCATCTGAAAAGTTCAGTTATTTCATTGGGTTGCGTTTCAAGGGTGAATCGACAAGAGCTGATCGAAATAACCTTGGAAGCAAAACTCCAATTTCCATCGGGGCATTTCTGTTTCGCCAACGATGGTCGTTGCGCAAATAGGATTTATCCGAAATGCGGTTAGTTCCTTCCGCCCATCCCGTCCCTGAAAGAATGTGAAATATCCAATTGATATCACCTGATGCTGCGCTAATGGCAAAACACAGGTCATTTTCGTCAATGCAAAGTGCAAGGTCGGGGAAAGTTCCATTGAAATTTTCGTTAAAAACGACCGTGTATCGTCGTCAAGACATTCGTTCAGCTGCCGTTCAGCTTTCTCTATTGCAAAGTGCAATCGTGAAATGCATGTCATGGCCAAAGGCTGTTAATGGCCAATGGATTACAACGGAGAGGGCGAATCAGGACGATTTCCATCCTTCCGACCGGTCCGGGCGGTCGAAAAATTTTCTCACGATTAATCCTGAAGCAGACGAACGGTCATTTTGCCCCTTTTACCAGTGTGGTCTTCAGGGGGTGTTTTGGGCAGGAAACGTACAGATCCGCCACCCGTGACCGGGCAGTTCCATGGTCAATGGCTTACAGGCCACTTGGAATCAGCGATTATTTTCGGGGTGAAACAGAGGCGAAGCGGTGCGGCTAATCGCCCCCTGTAGGAGCGGGCCGCGCCCGCGAACCGTCGGCAGGGCTGGCGGTTGCACCAGCTTCGGTCTTGCAGGGGCTTTCGTAGGAGCGAGCTTGCTTGCGAACCGCCCAACGCCGGACGTCCCGGCAGGAGGAGTGGGGCGCCTGGCCCATGCCCGCAACCGCACCCATGGGGCGTTCCCGCAGGTTCTGCGCGGAAACGAAAACGGGAGCCCTCAGGGCTCCCGTTTGGTGCAGCAGAAAAGGCGCTTCAGTCTTCGGCGTGGTCGCGCAGGAACACCAGCTGGTCGGCCTTGGAGTGCTCGGCGCTGTAGGCGTAGCCCGCGTAGTTGAAGTCCTTCAGGCCCTCGGGGTTGGTCAGGCGCTCCTTGATCACGTAGCGCGCCATCATCCCGCGGGCCTTCTTGGCGTAGAAGCTGATGATCTTGTACTGGCCGTTCTTCAGGTCCTTGAACTCGGTGTCGATCACCCGTGCGTTCAGGGCCTTGCGTTTCACCGCGCCGAAGTACTCGTTCGAGGCCAGGTTCAGCAGTACGTCGTCGCCCTGCTCGGCCAGGGATTCGTTCAGCCAGGCGCTGATGCGCTCGCCCCAGAAGGCATAGAGGTCCTTGCCACGGGCGTTGGCCAGCTTGGTGCCCATTTCCAGGCGGTAGGGCTGCATCAGGTCCAGCGGGCGCAGTACGCCGTAGAGGCCGGAGAGCATGCGCAGGTGGCGCTGGGCGAAATCGAAGTCGTCTTCGCCAAAATCCTCGGCCTGCATGCCGGTATACACGTCACCCTTGAAGGCCAGCAGTGCCTGCTTGGCGTTGGCGGGGGTAAAGTCCGGGTGCCAGCTGCCGAAGCGCGCGGCGTTGAGGCCGGCCAGCTTGTCCGACAGGTGCATCAGCTCGGCGATCTGCGCCGGGGCCAGTTCCCGCAGGATGCCGATCAGCTCCTGGGCGTCGTCCAGGTGCTCGGGCAGGGTAAAGCGCTGCGTCACCGGTGCGGTGTCGTAGTCCAGGGTCTTGGCGGGCGAAATCACCATCAGCATCGTGCGGTCTCCTACAAGCGAGCGGCGATTGTAAGGAGTCGCGGGCGTTGGCTCCACCTATGGGGACGATTAGCGTCGGGCCAGTGGCGGAGGCGACCTCTATATAGGCAGGCGAGGAAGCGGTGGCAGTCGGCGGCGAGTGCCGGGGTAGACGCGGCGTGCAGGGCTAAGGGACTGATCCGGCGAAAAAAGCGGAGGGCGTTACGAGGGGTAGGACTCCTAAAACTAGCGCTGTCCGGAGCCCCCGCCAAGGTATTTCGTCGTACGACGAAAAAAACTTTCGTAGGAAGGAAAAAGACTTTTTATCGTCATGTTTTTTCCTGTATTTGTTGAGTCGTAGACCGCCGAACCCTGCAGACAGGTGGCGGCCCCGGCCCGGCCAGTCCCTTGTATGCAGTGCTCTCGACTCCTGCCGATCCCAGGAACCCGAGAGCCGGTGGCTCACCGCACGGCGGAGCGCTGTAAAGGCATTCCGTCGTAACGCTCCTACAAGAGGTGACCTGCGTATGGATGACCACGGACGCTCCCGCCCCACCCAGCCCACCCTGTACGTCCTCGACACCAACGTCCTGATCCACGATCCCAACGCCTTGCTGAACTTCCAGGAGCACCACGTCGCGATTCCGATGACGGTGCTGGAGGAACTGGACAAGCTCAAGACCGGAAAACACACCGTGGCCGCGGAATGCCGCCAGGCAATCCGCCTGATCGATTCGGTGCTGGGCGAGGCCTCGCCCGAGCAGGTAGAGGATGGTGTGCCCATCCAGCGCGGCAAGAGCGGGCCGTGCGGCAGCCTGTCGATCCTCATGAGCAAGCGCGCCGAGCCGATCACCTGGCTGCCCGAGCACCTCAACGACAACAAGATCATCAACCAGCTGGTGGAGCTGAAGAGTCGCCATAGCAGCAAGCGCGTGGTGCTGGTCACCAAGGACATCAACATGCGCCTGAAGGCGCGTGCCTGCGGGGTATTCGCCGAGGATTACCACACCGACCAGCTGGTCGATGACATCAACCTGCTGTCGCGTGGTTATCACTCGCTGAGCGGATCGTTCTGGGACCGCGTCAGCAAGGTGGAGACCCGCCAGGACCGCGGTCGCACCTGGCACCGCGTGCAACTCACCGACAACCTGCCGGCGGTGCACATCAACGAGTTCATCGTCGATGAGCAGGGTTTCGTCGGCTGGATCAAGGGCATCGACCAGGACGAGCTGACCATCCTCGACCTGCACCAGGAACCGCTGCTGCACCAGGAAGCCTGGGGCCTGCGTCCGCGTGACGTGTACCAGTCCCTGGCGCTGTACGCGCTGCTGGACCCGGACATCCACCTGGTCAACCTGTCCGGCGCCGCTGGCTCGGGCAAGACCATCCTCGCCCTGGCTGCCGCCATCGAACAGACCATGGTCACCAAACGCTACAAGCGCATCATCGCCACCCGCAGCGTACAGGGCCTGGACGAGGACATCGGCTTCCTGCCCGGCACCGAGGCGGAGAAGATGGAGCCCTGGCTCGGCGCGATCACCGACAACCTCGAAGCGCTGCATTCGGATGATGAGTGCACCCATGGCAGCGTCGACTACATCCTCAGCAAGGTACCGCTGCAGTTCAAATCGCTGAACTACATCCGTGGCCGCAGCTTCCAGCAGAGCCTGATCCTGATCGACGAGTGCCAGAACCTCACCCCGCACCAGATGAAGACCATCATCACCCGCGCGGGCAACGGTTCGAAGGTGGTCTGCCTGGGCAACCTGGCGCAGATCGATACCCCCTACCTGTCGGCCACCAGCTCCGGCCTGACCTACCTGACCGAACGCTTCAAGGACTTCCCCCACGGCGTGCACGTGACCCTGCAAGGGGTGCCGCGCTCGGTGCTGGCGGAATTCGCCGAAGCCCACATGTAAGGCAACCAAGGCCCGCCGTCCGGCGGGCCTTTTCTTTCTGTTCGAGGCTGTTCGCGAGCGAGGACTGGGCGTTCCCCTCGGTTCTACAGGTCCGGACGCTTGCGCTCCTCGCAGGAGCGAGCCTGGTGGCGAACCCGCCCAGCGCTGGTGCCGGCGACCATCCCGCTCATACCTCTTCTTGTATACAATCCTCCCCCCAACGCGCCGCCCTCCGCTCCGCAGGCCGCGTCCACCGGGAGTACACTGTTCCCCTGATTCACCGGAGAGTTCCCACCGTGCTGACCCATCTCGATTCCCAGGGCCGCGCCAACATGGTCGATGTCACCGAAAAAGCGGTGACGTCCCGTGAGGCCGTGGCCGAAGCCCGGGTGCGCATGCTCCCGTCCACCCTGCAGCTGATCCAGGACGGCGGCCATCCCAAGGGCGACGTGTTCGCCGTGGCGCGCATTGCCGGTATCCAGGCGGCGAAGAAGACCCACGACCTGATCCCGCTGTGCCACCCGTTGCTGCTGACCAGCGTGAAGGTCGAGCTGGCCGCCGAGGGTGAAGACACCGTGCACATCGTCGCCCGTTGCAAACTGGCCGGGCAGACCGGTGTGGAGATGGAAGCGCTGACCGCCGCCAGCGTCGCCGCGCTGACCATCTACGACATGTGCAAGGCCGTGGACCGTGGCATGACCATCGACAGCGTGCGCGTGCTGGAGAAGCTCGGCGGCAAGAGCGGTCATTACGTTGCTACAGAAAGCGTTGCGGGAGACACCCCATGATCCGCGTGCAGTACTTCGCCCGCTACCGTGAAGCCCTCGGCCTGGATGGCGAGCAGCTGAACTGGAGCCAGTCCCTGGCCAGCCTGGACGACCTGCGGCGCCTGCTGCTGGAGCGCGGTGGCGCCTGGGATGTGCTCGGCGAGCAGAACCTGATGTGCGCGCGCAACCAGGAGCTGTGCTCCCTGGACGAGCCCCTCGCCGATGGCGACGAGGTGGCGTTCTTCCCCACCGTTACCGGAGGCTGAGCCCATGGCGATCCGCGTCCAGCCGGCGGTGTTCGATCCGGGCGCCGAACTCAATGCGATGCACGCCGCCAACGTCGGCGTCGGCGCGGTGGTCGGCTTCGTCGGCTACGTGCGTGATTTCAACGACGGCCGCGAGGTGGGCGGCATGTTCCTCGAGCACTACGCCGGCATGACCGAAAAGGCGCTGGCGAAGATCGAAGTCGAGGCCAATGAGCGCTGGCCGCTGCTGCGCCTGGAAATCCTCCACCGCATCGGCCGCCTGGAACCGGGCGAGCCTATCGTCTTCGTCGGCGCCGCCAGTGCGCACCGCCAGGCCGCGTTCGACGCCTGCAATTTCGTCATGGACTACCTGAAGACCCGCGCGCCGTTCTGGAAGAAGGAAGACACCACCGACGGCCCGCGCTGGGTCGAAGGGCGCTGCAGCGACAAGGCCGCTGCCGAGCGCTGGAAGGGCTGAGTCCTTTCGTCGCGCCTGCGTCCCTGCGGGGGCGCATTCGCGGAGCTTGTCTATGCTCAGGGGCGATGCCAGGGAGGTGTCGTTGCGCTACGCCAAGGACGCGTTCCTCGCCATGTTGTACATCTCCTGGCTCCGCCGCCGTGCCTGCCTTGGCCGCGCGGCGAATCGCAAGCCGAGGAGATTTCCATGACCAAGCCCAACTTTGCGCTCAAGACCCTCGCCGCCGCCCTGCTGGCGGGCGGCTTCTGCCAGGGCGCGCTGGCCTGCACCACCATCATCGCCGGGCGCAACGCCACCGCCGACGGCTCCGTGCTGGTCGCGCGGCTGGAGGACTACACCTACAACAACCACGCCAAGCGCTTCGTCGTGGTGCCGCCGCAGACCTACAAGGACGGCGACAAACTCAGCTTCGACAACGGTGTCAGCGTGCCCGCGCCCAAGGCAGGCCTGCGCTACACCGCCATGCGCGACTGGAACGGCGATCAGCGTGGCGCCCTTGGCCCGTGGAGTGAGTTCGGCGCCAACGAGGCAGGCGTGATCCTCTCCGCCACCAACAGTACCGAGCCCAATGACAAGGCAGCCAAGGCCGACCCGCTGGTGGCGGACGAGGGCGGGGTGATCGAGGCCATTCTGCCGGACCTGATCCTGCCCCAGGCGAAGACCGCCCGCGAAGGCGTGGAGCTGTTGGGCAAGTACGTCGAGACCCTCGGCGCCGGGGAAACCAACGGTATCCAGATCGCCGACGACAAGGAGGCCTGGCTGTTCGAGATCGGCTCCGGGCACCACTGGATCGCCGTGCGCGTGCCGGACGACGGGTACGTGGTCATGGCCAACGGCATGCGTGTGCACGACGCCGACCTCAACGACAAGGCCAATGTCCTGAGCAGTGCAGGCATCGCCGAGTTCGCCGAGAAGCACCAGTTGCTGGACAAGGTCGACCCGGCGAAATTCAACTTCGCCAAGGCCTTCGGCATCGTCGGCGACGCCTACAACGTCGACCGTGAATGGCTGGTGCAGAGCAAGCTGGAGCCGGGCCGCAAGCAGGACATCCGCCAGCAGCAGTATCCCTTCTATACCAAGCCGGAGAAGCCCATCAGCGTCGAGCAGGTGGCGGCCATCCTGCGTATCGACAACTACGCCGGCACCCCGCTGGACGGCAAGAAGCCGGCCGGTGACCAGAAGCAGCGGCCAATCGCCATGGAGCGCAACGTCGAGGCGCACATCCTGCAGGTCCGTCCGCAGATGCCCAAGGGCTTGCAGGTGCTGTCCTGGCAGTCCCTGGGCAACGTGCGCGACGGCCTGCTGCTGCCGTATTACCTGGAAAGCCTGCGCAACACGCCGCGGGTGTTCCAGCAGGGCAGCGACGACTTCGACGAACACTCGGCCTGGTGGACCTTCCGCAGCCTGACCTCCCTGGCCCATGCCAACGACAAGCAGTACATGCCACTGCTGCACGGCTGGCGCGATCGTCTGGAAGGCAGCCTGCGCGCTGCGCAACCGGCGCAGGACGACATGCTCAAGACCCTTGCGCAGAAGGACGGTGAAGTCGCCCGCGCCGCCGCCGAACGCTTCAGCAACGGCACCGCGCTGTGGGCCCTGGACCAGGCCGGCGTACTGCGCGCCAACATCCTCACCGACCTGACCAAGTCCACCGAGCAGAATTACAGCGCTGAGGAGCTGGAGAAGATCAAGCACCTCTAGTGCGCTGACGGCAGGTACTGCCCCGCTCGCGCCGGGGCAGTACCTCCTAGGAGGAATGGGCGGTAGAAGGGAAGGGGCGCAGGCTGGCGCCAGCCCTTTTTGCTCCGAATCGGAGAGCCCCTCATGAGCCATCTCAGCACCCCGGAATTCCTGCCGCTGGAGATCGCTGTCCTCACCGTCAGCGATACCCGCAGCCTGCACAACGACACTTCCGGCCAGGCCCTGGTGACCTCGCTGCAACGCGCCGGCCATGCCCTCGCCGAACGCCAGCTGGTGATCGACGACATCTACCAGATCCGCGCCGTGGTTTCGGCCTGGATCGCCGACCCCAAGGTCCAGGTCGGCCTGATCACCGGCGGCACCGGCTTCACCGCCCGCGACAATACCCCGCAAGCCGTCGCTCCGTTGCTCGAGCGCACCGTGGATGGCTTCGGTGAGCTGTTCCGGCAGATTTCCCGCGAGGAAATCGGCACCTCCACCATCCAGTCCCGCGCCATCGCCGGCATCACCAACGGCACGCTGATCTGCTGCCTGCCCGGTTCCACCGGCGCCTGCCTCACCGCCTGGGAGAAGATCCTCCTGCAACAGCTCGACAGCCGCACCAAGCCGTGCAATTTCGTCCCTCATCTCAAGCGCCTGCCCGAGCGCCCGGTTCTGGCCTGCGGTACACGCTCGTGAGCGCCTGCGGCTGTTCCGGCACCGGTCTGCGTCCGGTGGACGAGGCCATCGCCGCGCTGATGGACTTCGTTCCGCTGGCGCCGCCGACCGTGCGCGTCGACCTTGAAAGCGCCCTGGGCCGCATCCTTGCCGAGGACATCCACTCACCTATCGACCTGCCCCTGTGGGACAACAGCGCGATGGACGGCTACGCCCTGCGCAGCGCCGACATGGGGCCGGCAGGCGCACGGTTGCGAATCGCCGGCTACATCGCCGCCGGCGATGCCGCCCAGGTCGAACTGCAACCTGGCCAGGCCATGCGCATCTTCACCGGCGCGCCGTTGCCGCCGGGGGCGGACAGCGTGATCGCCCAGGAAGACTGTGAGGTCGATGGTGACTGGTTGCAGGTGCCCGTGGTCGGGCATGGCAGCCATGTGCGTCGCCGCGGTGAAGAGCTGTGCGAAGGCGATGCCTTGCTCAGTGCCGGGAAGAAACTGCGCGCCCAGGACCTCGGCCTGCTCGCCAGTGTCGGCCTGGACCGCGTCAGCGTCTATCGCCCGCTGCGTGTCTGTCTGCTGAGCAGCGGCGACGAGCTGCGCGAGCCCGGTGAGCCCCTGGCTCCGGGGCAGATCTACAACGCCAACCGCTTCAGCGTCGGCGCGTTGCTGCGCGGGTGGGGCATCGAAGTCCACGACTACGGCGTGCTCGCCGACACCCTGGCGGCCAGCCGCGATGCGCTGAGCCTCGCCGCGTCCGAATGGGACGTGCTGATTACCAGTGGCGGCGTGTCGGTGGGCGACCGCGACTACCTCAAGCAGGCGATTCGCGAACTGGGCGAGCTGCACCTGTGGAAGCTGAAGATGCAGCCGGGCAAGCCGCTGGCGTTCGGCAGCATCGCCGGCAAGCCGTGGATCGGCCTGCCGGGCAACCCGGCCGCCGCGCTGGTGACTGCACTGGTGGTGGCGCGGCCGTTCCTCTGGCGTGCCCAGGGGCGCAGCTCGGCCGATACCTTGCCGGTGACGCTGCCGGCGGGGTTCGACTGGCCCACGGCCAACTCGCGCCGCCAGTACCTGCGTGCGCGTCTGGAACTGGACAGCAGCGGCGTCGCTCGCATCTGCCTGCATCCGCAGCAGGGCTCGGCCATGCTGCGCGCGGCGAGCTGGGCCGATGGCCTGGCGGTGGTGGAGGCCGGGCGCACCCTGCACGCCGGCGAGCCGCTGCCCTTCCTGTCTTTCAGCGAACTCGGCGCCTGACGCCGTTCCCGGCTGCCGGCGGGGGCCGGCGGCCACCGCAATGCCCGGGGGAAGCATGCAACTGGTCTGTCCGGCGGGGAGTCTGCCCGCCCTGAAATCGGCCCTGCGCGAGGGCGCCGACGCGATCTACGTCGGCTTTCGCGATGACACCAACGCCCGGCACTTTGCCGGCCTCAACCTCGATGACCGCCAGCTGCGCCAGGGTGTGGAGCTTATCCACAGCGCCGGCAAGCAGATGTATGTGGCGGTCAACACCTATCCCGGCGCGGCCGGCTGGGCCCGCTGGCAACGCGCGGTGGACCACGCCGCCGATCTCGGCGTGGATGCACTGATCGCCGCCGATTGCGCGGTGCTCGGCTACGCCGCCAGGCGCCATCCGAAGCTCGCGCTGCACCTCTCGGTGCAGGGCTCGGCCACCAACGTGGCGGCGCTGGCGTTCTATCACGAGCGCTACGGTATCCGCCGCGCCGTGCTGCCGCGCGTGCTTTCGCTGGCGCAGGTGCGCCAGGTGGCGGCGAACAGCCCGGTGCCCATCGAAGTCTTCGCCTTCGGCAGCCTGTGCATCATGGCCGAGGGGCGCTGCCACCTGTCGTCCTATGTCACCGGCGAGTCGCCCAACCTCTGTGGCGTCTGTTCGCCGGCCAAGGCGGTGCGCTGGAGCGAGGAGCCCGAGGGCCTGACCTCGCGCCTCAATGACGTGCTGATCGACCGTTACGCGCCGGATGAGCCGGCAGGCTACCCGACCCTGTGCAAGGGCCGCTTCGTGGTCAATGGCGAGCGCTTTCATGCCCTGGAAGAACCCACCAGCCTGAACACCATCGACCTGATCCCGCAGCTGGCGGAAATCGGCGTGGCGGCAGTGAAGATCGAAGGCCGGCAACGCAGCCCGGCCTATGTCGAGCAGGTCACCCGCGTCTGGCGTCAGGCGCTGGATGCGTGGCAGCGCGCACCCGAGAACTACCGCGCGCTGACGCAGTGGCAGGACGCCCTGGACAAGCTTTCCGAAGGCCACCAGACGACCCTGGGCGCCTACCATCGCTCCTGGCAGTGAGGACCTCGTGATGAAACTCAGCCTGGGACCGGTGCTGTTCTACTGGGACCGCCGGACACTCCTGGATTTTTATGCGCAGATGGCCGAACAGCCGCTGGACGCCATCTACATCGGCGAGACCGTCTGCTCCAAGCGCCGCGCCATGTCGCTGGACAACTGGCTGGGCCTGGGGCGCGAGCTGCAGCAGCAGAGCGGGGCGCAGATACTCATCTCGGGCCTCGCGCTGATCGAGGCGGCCTCCGAGCTGTCGTCGTTGCGTCGCCTCTGCGCCAATGGCGAGCTGCAGGTCGAAGCCAGTGACATGGGCGCGGTGCAGATTCTCGGCACTCTGGGCGTCGAATTCGTCGGTGGCCCGGCGCTCAACGTCTACAACGGCTACACGCTGGCTGAGCTGCACGCCGCCGGCTTGCGCCGCTGGGTGCCGCCGGTGGAATGCTCCGGCGAGCAGATCCACGCGGTGATCGAGCAGGCGCGCGAGCTGGGCATCCACGACGTGGAGACCGAGGTGTTCGCCTACGGTCATCTGCCGCTGGCCTACTCGGCACGTTGCTTCACCGCCCGGGCGGAGAACCGGCCCAAGGACGACTGCCAGTTCTGCTGCATGAACTACCCCGAAGGCATGTCGATGCTCAGTCAGGAAGGCATGCCGTTGTTCACCCTCAATGGCATCCAGACCATGTCCGGCGAGGCCAGCAACCTGCTGGCGGACTACGCCTCGCTGCGTGATTGCGGCGCCGACCTGCTGCGCCTGAGCCCGCGTGCGGAAGGCATGGTGGAGGTCGTGCAGGCCTTCGACCGCGTGCGCAAGGGCGCGACGCCGCCCCTGGCGGTGGAGGGTTGCAACGGATACTGGCATGGCCGTCCGGGCATGTTGCGCAGCGATGAGGTGAACCTGTGCTGACACTCGAAACAGGTGCCCTGCGCGCCGCCGACCGCCTGCTGCCACTGGCCGCGCGCGTCCCTTCGGGGCTGCAGCGCGCGGTGCTGCAGCGAGCCGCCAATCGCCTGTTCGCCGAGCCGCTGGCGGACGGTGCCTTCGACATCCTCGACGGCCACTGGCTGCGCCTGGAAGTGAGCGATCTCGGTCTGGCCTGGAGCTTCACCCACGACCGTAACGGCCTGCGCTTCGCCGATGCCTGCTCGCCCAGCGTGACCATCCGTGGCAGCTGGCGCGATTTCCTGCTGCTGGCGGGGCGGCAGGAGGACCCGGACACGCTGTTCTTCCGCCGCCGTCTGGTGATCGAGGGCGATACCGAGCTGGGCCTGGCGGTGAAGAACCTGATCGACAGCCTCGATCCGGACAGCCTGCCGGCGTGGCTGTGGAGCGCCATGCGCCGCGCCAGCCGGGTGGTGCAGGAGAACGCCTGAGTCGCTCACCCTCTGCGATACCCATGCTGTTTTGGTGCGCCAATCGATGGGTATCGCTTCGCTCCACGCCATCCTACGCTGGAGCCGTCCTTCGGTTTTGAGCCGGGTCTGGGCGACTGACTAAGGTTCAGGCCGGGACGCGTACGAGGAACTGCAGTTCCTCGTAGAGCATCTCGAAGTCCTGCACCGGTGCGTCCTGGCCGTAGCGTTTCTTCAGGCCGTACTCGGTCAGGGTGATCTCGTGCTCGGCCTTCACCCCGTGGCGCGCCAGGCAGTTCTGCACGCAGTGCAGGTGGCAGCCATCCACGGCGATGATCGGCCGGCCGGAGCAGGCCTTCTTCACCAGTGCCGGCACGTCGCCGCCGACTCCCGCGATGCAGGACATCTCCGCCAGGCCGTCACGGTCCAGGCGCAGGGCGAGGTCGTTGGCCAGCTGCGCGAGGTTCGAGCAGCCGGAACAGGAATAGACGAGGGGCAGGTGCGGCGAGGGCGGCATGGGGACCTCCAGGGTGAGTCCCGCAGTGTCCTGCCGCGACGCCTTGTCGCGACATGATCTGAATCAAGTCGGCGAGTGGACTACTACCTGGTAGGTAGGGCGAATAAAGCGGAACGCTTTATTTGCCGTCGCAGGCAGTTGGCGGATAACGCCTGGGGCGTTATCCGCCCTACGTACGGGATCAGCTTTGCGTAGGGGGGGAGTGCGGTCAGACGAGGTGGTTCTCCACCGCCCACACCGCCGCCTCGACGCGCGAGCGCATGCCCAGCTTGTGCAGCACGCGCTTGACGTGGACCTTCACCGTGCCTTCGGTGATGTCGAGTTTTCGCGCGATCATCTTGTTGCTGTAGCCGTGGGCGAGCTGGCGGAGGATCTGCCGCTCGCGATCGGTGAGCTCCTCGATACCCTTGGGGCGGTCGTCGCCGCGCAGGGCCTGGGCCAGTACCTGGGTCAGCTGCGGGCTGATGGTGAGCTGGCCGGTGGCGGCCTGGCGGATGTGCTCGAGCAGGCGCTCGGGCTCCATGTCCTTGAGCAGGTAGCCGTCGGCGCCGGCGCGCAGCACGTTGATCACGTCGTTGCGGTCGTCGGAGACGGTGAACACCACGATGCGCGCATCTTCGCCGTTCTCGCGCATGGCGCGCAGGGTATCCAGGCCGGTCATGCCCTTCATGTTGAGGTCGAGCAGGATCATGTCCGGTTCCAGCTCCGCGGCCATGCGCAGCGCTTCCTCACCGCTGCCGGCTTCGCCCACCACCTGCAGGTCCTCTTCGAACTCCAGCAACTGGACGACGCCCTTGCGCATCATCGGGTGGTCGTCGACGAGCAGGATGCGTGCGCGGTCATCGGTGGGGGTGGCCGTCATGGGTGGGTCTCCGGGTATTGCGACAGGGGTTTGTGGGCGAAGCGCACGCTGACGCGGGTGCCCTGAGGCTCGCGCGGGGCGATGTTGAAGGTGGCTTCCAGGGTCTGACTGCGCTCCCGCATGATGCTAAGCCCATAGTGCCCATTGCGGCTCTGCGCTGGGTCAAAGCCCACGCCATCATCGTCCACGGTAATGCATACCTGGTCCTCGGCATCCTCGAAGAGGGTGACCTTCGCCTGCTTCGCCTGGGCGTGACGCACCACGTTGGACAGCGCCTCGCGGACGATCTGCAGGATGTGGATTTCCTCGTTGGGGTTGAGCGGAATGTGCGCCAGGCGGTTGTCCAGTTCGATGGCCAGGCCTCCGCGTTCGCCGAACTCCTCCACGGTCTTCACCAGCGCCGCCTCCAGGCTGGACTGCTCCAGGCTCAGGCGGAAGGTGGTGAGCAGCTCGCGCAGCTGGCGGTAGGCGCTGTTGAGGCCCTCGCGCAGCTCGTCGAGGGTCTCGTCGATCTTCTCCACCGGCACGTCGCGCTTGAGCAGGGTGGCCAGGCGGCTGACCTGGATCTTCAGGTAGGACAGCGACTGCGCCAGCGAGTCGTGCAGTTCGCGGGCGATGGTGCTGCGCTCGGCAAACAGCGCCAGACGGTTCTCCTGTTCCTGCTGCAACGACAGGGCGAAGGTGCGCGCGATGTTGTCGCAGAAGCCTTCGACGAACTGCTGTTGCCAGTCTTCCAGGTGGCCGTCGGGGGTCTCGATGAACAGCTCGCCGAAGCGGTGCTCGC
The DNA here is from genome assembly GCF_014851965.1 of Pseudomonas sp. PDM22. NCBI lineage: Bacteria > Pseudomonadati > Pseudomonadota > Gammaproteobacteria > Pseudomonadales > Pseudomonadaceae > Pseudomonas > Pseudomonas sp. PDM22. Next base: position 873,305 of record NZ_JACVAR010000001.1, on the reverse strand, counting down.
CGATGGACAGCGGCTGCATCAGCAGCGGATTGATGCCGCGGATCGGATTGTTGCAGTGGTCGGCCTGGGCGCGGCACTCGCCGCAGTTGCCCTGCAGGCAGAAACTGCCGGTGATGCCGTCGGTGGTCAGCGAGGAGTAGGCACGTTCGACGCCGTCCTTGTTCAGGCACAGCGTCACCTTGCCGGCCTGCAGAACACGTTCGAGCTGGTTCAGCAGCGGCTGCAGCGAGCGCTCGTCGTACGGGTCCTGGCCCAGGCGGCGGGCGCTGTCGTAGAGCAGCTCCAGGCGCTGGTGGCTGTTGGACAGGTCGCGGGTCTTGTCCTCCACTCGCGCTTCCAGTTCGCGGTAGCTGGCCTGCAGTTCCGCGGCCATCTGGTTGAAGCGCTCGCCAAGCTGGCTCAGCTCGTCTTCGCCGCTGCTGCTGACGCGCGCGTCGAGGTCGCCTTCGCCCAGGCGGCGCGCGGTGGTGGTCAGTTCGCGCAGCGGGCCGACCACATGGTAGCTCAGGTCGTAGAGGCTGATGAACACCACCAGCAGGCTGAGGAACAGGCACAGGCCCTGCACCGTACTGAGCATCTGCGAGCGGTACTCGGCATTGCGCTGCAGGGTGCCGACGAAGCCGTCGATGTGCCCGACGAAGGTGTCCAGCGTGGCCAGGGCCGGGGCTTCGGAGAGGTCGAGGTTCTGCAGTTCTTCGCGCAACCGGTCGTGCTGCTGGCGGATCGGCGCGTCGGCATCGGAGCGGCGCAACAGGCGGGTGATCTCGTCGTTGTCCAGGCGCGCGGCGAGGGTCGATTGCAGGGCCTGGCGGTTGATCGGCGACGGGTCCAGCGCCAGGCGGTAGGTGAGCATCCGCAGCGAGCCGGCCTGGTTGATCACCGCCGCATCCTGGTGCGAATAGTCGGCGAACAGCAGGGCGCTGAACATCCCGGCCAGGGCCAGTGATACCAGCAGCGTGAGGTAGCAGCCGAAGCGCACGACGATGGATTTGCGCAGGGAAGGGCGCCCGGCGGGGGGACTACCCACAAAGAGTCGGTCGTGGCCGGCAGGGTCGGCAGTGCGTGCCGTATTCATAAGAAATGCCTTTTAAAACAATGAGTTAAGCATTCATTTCAGTGATACCCACAAGGAGGTAGCGGCGCGCATCTGCTCACGAATCGCCGTTTGGCTCATTGATGGCGATCAAGAGAAGGCGGCTAGTCCTTACCTAACGTGCGGGCAAAGGCTGTCAGGAAGTGAGCTTAGCCATGTTGTCCCACCGTCAGAAACAGTACTCCGTGCTCGGCATGAGCACACTGGCGTTCGCCGTGAACTTCGCGGTCTGGACGATGTTTTCGATCATCGGTATCCGCATCAAGGAAGAGCTGGGCCTGTCCGAGGCACAGTTCGGCCTGATGGTGGCGCTGCCGATTCTTACCGGTTCGCTGGTGCGCCTGCCGCTGGGCTTGATCACCGACCGCTTCGGCGGGCGCATCGTGTTCTTCATCCACATGCTGCTGGTGGCCATCCCGATCTACGGCCTGGCCTTCGCCACCCTCTACTGGCACTACCTGGTGCTGGGCCTGTTCGTCGGCCTGGCCGGTGGCTCCTTCGCCGTGGGCATCGCCTACACCTCCTCGTGGTTCGAGAAGGAACGCCAGGGCACCGCCATGGGCATCTTCGGCGCCGGCAACGCCGGTGCGGCGATCACCAACCTCGTGGCGCCGATGATCGTGGTCGCCTTCGGCTGGCGCATGGTCCCGCAGATCTACTCGGTGGCCATGCTGGTGACCGCGCTGCTGTTCTGGTTCTGCACCTGGACCGACCCCGCCCACACCAAGGGCGGCGACGCCGACCCGAGCCGTCCGCGCCCGACCCTGGCCAAGCAACTGGCACCGCTGGGCGAGCTGCGCGTGTGGCGCTTCGGCCTGTACTACTTCTTCGTCTTCGGCGGCTTCGTCGCCCTGGCCCTGTGGCTGCCCAAGTACTACATCGCCGAATACGGCCTGGACCTGCGCACCGCCTCCTTCATCACCATGCTGTTCACCCTGCCGTCTGGCCTGATCCGCGCCCTGGGCGGCTGGTTCAGCGACAACTACGGCGCCCGTGCGGTGAACTGGGGCGTGTTCTGGATCTGCCTGGTCTGCCTGTTCTTCCTATCGTACCCGCCGACCACCATGACCATTCACGGCATCAAGGGCGACGTCAGCCTCGGCATCGGCCTGAACGTCTGGCTGTTCACCTTCCTGGTGTTCGTCGTGGGCATCGCCCAGGGCTTCGGCAAGGCCAGCGTGTACCGGATCATCCACGACTACTACCCGCAGAACATGGGCACCGTCGGCGGCATGGTCGGGGTCATCGGCGGCCTCGGCGGCTTCTGCCTGCCCATCCTGTTCGGCTACGCCGCCGACCACATCGGCGTGCGCTCCTCCTGCTTCATGTTGCTGTTCGGCCTGACCGTGATCTGCATGGTCTGGATGCACTACGCGATCAAACAGCAGCAACGCCTCGATGGCCAGGCTCACGCGGCCGACGTCGACGCCACTCCCATTCCTTCTCGTCAATCCTGAGGTAGTGCCGTCATGGGCATGATCAACTCCCAACTCAAAGCCGCCAGCGGTCCGCTGCTGATCGACTGGCGCCCCGAGGACTCCGAGTTCTGGGCGCGCAGCGGCAAGCGCATCGCCGCGCGCAACCTGTGGATCTCGATCCCCGCGCTGCTGCTTGCCTTCGCCGTCTGGATGATCTGGAGCACCGTCACCGTGCGCCTGAACGCCGCCGGTTTCAGCTTCAGCAACGACCAGCTGTTCATGCTCGCCGCGCTGCCATCGATCTCCGGCGCCACCCTGCGGGTGTTCTACTCCTTCATGGTGCCGGTGTTCGGCGGCCGCCGCTGGACTGCGCTGTCCACCGCCTCGCTGCTGATCCCCTGCCTGTGGCTGGGCTTCGCCGTGCAGGACCCGACCACCCCGTACTGGGTGTTCGCGACCATTGCCCTGCTGTGCGGTTTCGGCGGCGGCAACTTCGCCTCGAGCATGTCCAACATCAGTTTCTTCTACCCGAAGAACTCCCAGGGCACTGCCCTGGGCCTGAACGCCGGCCTGGGCAACCTGGGCGTCTCGGTGATGCAGTTCGCCGTACCGCTGGCCGTGGCCGGTGGCCTGTTCGGTGCCTTCGGTGGTGAGCCGCAGGAGCTGTCCGACGGTGGTCGCCTGTTCCTGCAGAACGCTGGCTGGATCTGGGTGCCCTTCATCGCCGTGGTGGCCGTGGCCGCCTGGTTCGGCATGAACGACATCGCTGATGCCAAGGCGTCCGTCCGCGACCAGGCGGTGATCTTCAAGCGCAAGCACAACTGGCTGATGTGCTGGCTGTACGTGGCCACCTTCGGCTCGTTCATCGGCTTCTCCGCCGGCTTCGCCATGCTCAGCAAGACCCAGTTCCCGGACATCAACCCGCTGCAGTACGCCTTCCTCGGCCCGCTGGTCGGCGCCCTGAGCCGGCCGCTGGGCGGCTGGCTGGCGGACAAGTTCGGTGGCGCGCGCATCACCCTGTGGAACTACGTGGCAATGGTCGCCGGGGTGTTCGCGGTGATCAGCTTCCTGCCGGGCGCCAACGGTGCGGGCAGCTTCTTTGGCTTCCTCGGCTCCTTCATCGGGCTGTTCTTCTTCGCCGGCATCGGCAACGGCAGCACCTTCCGCATGATCCCGGTGATCTTCCGCAACGAGTGGGCCGCGCGCCTGAAGCAGGGCAGCTGCACCGAGGCTCAGGCAGCCAAGAGCGCCAGCATGGAATCAGCGGCGGTGATCGGTTTCTCCGCTGCCATCGGCGCCTTCGGCGGCTTCTTCATTCCCAAGGCTTTCGGCACTTCGCTGGCCATGACCGGCAGCGCCGAGGGCGCCCTCTATGTGTTCGTCGCGTACTACGTGAGCTGCATCGTCGCCACCTGGTGGTGGTATGCGCGCAAGGGGGCCGAGAGCCCCTGCTGATTGCCGTGGCGGGCGCGCCTGCGCCCGCCGCCAAACCGTTCCGCGAGCTTGATTAGCGTTTGAACGCCCGGCGCAGACCGGGTGAGGAGATACAGATGAGTTACCTACTCGACCGCCTGCAATTCTTCAAGAAGAAGCAGGGTGAATTCGCCGATGGTCATGGCGAGGTCACCAACGAAAGCCGTGCCTGGGAAAACAGCTACCGGCAGCGTTGGCAGCACGACAAGATCGTTCGCTCTACCCACGGGGTGAACTGCACCGGCTCGTGCTCCTGGAAGATCTACGTGAAGAATGGCCTGATCACCTGGGAAACCCAGCAGACCGACTACCCGCGTACCCGCCCGGACCTGCCCAACCACGAGCCGCGCGGTTGCCCCCGTGGCGCCAGCTACTCCTGGTACATGTACAGCGCCAACCGCCTGAAGTACCCCAAGGTGCGCAAGCCGCTGCTCAAGCTCTGGCGTGAAGCCCGCGCCACCCACAACGACCCGGTGGACGCCTGGGCCAGCATCGTCGAAGACAAGGCCAAGGCCAAGAGCTACAAGAGCGAGCGCGGTCTGGGCGGTTTCATCCGTTCGAGCTGGAGCGAAGTCACCGAGATCATCGCCGCCGCCAACGTCTACACCGCCAAGGTCTACGGCCCGGACCGCGTGGTCGGCTTCTCGCCGATCCCGGCCATGTCCATGGTCAGCTACGCCGCCGGCGCCCGCTACCTGTCGCTGATCGGCGGCGTGTGCCTGTCCTTCTACGACTGGTACTGCGACCTGCCGCCGGCCAGCCCGCAAATCTGGGGCGAGCAGACCGACGTGCCGGAGTCGGCCGACTGGTACAACTCCAGCTACATCATCGCCTGGGGTTCCAACGTCCCGCAGACCCGCACCCCCGACGCGCACTTCTTCACCGAAGTCCGCTACAAGGGCACCAAGACCGTGGCCGTCACCCCGGACTACTCCGAAGTGGCCAAGCTCACCGACCTCTGGCTCAACCCCAAGCAGGGTACCGACGCTGCACTGGGTATGGCTTTTGGTCACGTCATCCTCAAGGAATTCCACCTCGAGAAACCCAGCGCCTACTTCGTCGACTACTGCCGCCAGTACACCGACATGCCGATGCTGGTGCTGCTCGAACCGCACACCGACGGCGTGCTCAAGCCGACCCGCTACCTGCGCGCGGCGGACCTGGCGAACAACCTCGGCCAGGACAACAACCCCGAGTGGAAGACCATCGGCCTGGACGAAATCTCCGGCGAGCTGGTTTCGCCCACCGGCGCCATCGGCTATCGCTGGGGTGAGTCGGGCAAGTGGAACATCGAGGAAACCGAAGGCGGCGAGAAGCGTGAAACCCGTCTGGCCCTGACCCTCATCGACGGCCCGGAAAAAGCCTGCGACGTGGGCTTCCCATACTTCGCCGGCCAGGAGCACCCGCACTTCAAGGGCGTGGAAAACGACGAGGTGCTGGTGCGCCGCGTACCCTTCCGCGAAGTGACCGGTGCCGAGGGCCAGACCCTGCGCGTCGCCACCGTGTACGACCTGCAGATGGCCAACTACAGCGTCGACCGTGGCCTGGGTGGCCGCAACGTCGCCGCCTCCTACACCGACGCCGACGTGCCCTACACCCCGGCCTGGCAGGCCCGCATCACCGGTGTTCCGGCTGCCCGCGCCATCCAGGTGGCCCGCGAGTTCGCCGACAGCGCCGACAAGACCCACGGCAAGGCCATGGTCATCATCGGCGCCGCGATGAACCACTGGTACCACATGGACATGAACTACCGCGCGGTCATCAACATGCTGATGATGTGCGGCTGCATCGGCCAGAGCGGTGGCGGCTGGGCGCACTACGTGGGTCAGGAGAAACTCCGTCCGCAGACCGGCTGGGTCCCGCTGGCCTTCGGCACCGACTGGAGCCGTCCGCCGCGCCAGATGAACGGCACCAGCTTCTTCTACCTGCACAGCTCGCAGTGGCGCCACGAGAAGATCTCGATGCACGAGGTGCTCTCGCCGCTGGCCGACACCAAGCAGTTCCCCGAGCACGCGCTGGACTACAACATCCGCGCCGAACGTATGGGCTGGCTGCCGTCCGCCCCGCAACTCAACCGCAACCCGCTGCATATCGCCGCTGACGCCGAACGCGCCGGCATCCCGGTGCAGGACTATGTGGTGCGCGAACTCAAGGCCGGCAACCTGCGCGTAGCCAGCGAGCAGCCGGACGATCCGCAGAACTTCCCGCGCAACATGTTCATCTGGCGCTCCAACCTGCTCGGCTCCTCGGGCAAGGGCCACGAGTACATGCTCAAGTACCTGCTGGGCGCGAAGAACGGCGTGATGAACGCCGACCTCGGCAAGGACGGCGGTCCCTGCCCGGGCGAAGTCGACTGGGTCGACGAAGGCGCCGAAGGCAAGCTGGACCTGGTCACCACCCTGGACTTCCGCATGTCCTCCACCTGCATGTACTCGGACATCGTCCTGCCGACCGCGACCTGGTACGAGAAGGACGACCTCAACACCTCCGACATGCACCCCTTCATCCACCCGCTGTCGGCCGCCACCGACCCGGCCTGGGAAGCCAAGAGCGACTGGGAGATCTACAAGGCGATTGCCAAGAAGTTCTCCGAGGTTTCCGTCGGCCACCTGGGCGTGGAGAAGGACCTGGTGACCGTGCCGCTGCTGCACGACACCGCCAACGAACTCGCGCAACCGTTCGGCGGCAGCGACTGGAAGAAGGGCGAGTGCGAACCGGTTCCCGGCCGCACCATGCCGACCCTGCACGTGGTCGAGCGTGACTACCCCAACACCTACAAGAAGTTCACCTCCCTCGGCCCGCTGCTGGACAAGCTCGGCAACGGCGGCAAGGGCATCGGCTGGAACACCGACAAGGAAATCAAGCTGCTTGGCGAGCTGAACCACAAGGTCACCGAGACCGGCATCAGCGAAGGCCGTCCGCGCATCGAGAGCGCCATCGACGCCGCCGAGGTGATCCTCGCCCTGGCGCCGGAAACCAACGGCCAGGTCGCGGTGAAGGCCTGGGAGGCCCTGTCGGTCTTCACCGGCCGCGAGCACGCCCACCTGGCGCTGCCCAAGGAAGAAGAGAAGATCCGCTTCCGCGATGTCCAGGCGCAGCCGCGCAAGATCATCTCCAGCCCCACCTGGTCGGGCCTGGAAGATGAGCACGTGAGCTACAACGCCGGCTACACCAACGTCCACGAGATGATCCCGTGGCGCACCATCACCGGTCGCCAGCAGTTCTACCAGGATCACCCCTGGATGCAGGCCTTCGGCGAAGGCTTCGTCAGCTACCGGCCGCCGGTCAACACCCGCAGCACCGACAAGCTCTTCAACAAGAAGCCCAACGGCCACGCCGAGATCACCCTGAACTGGATCACCCCGCACCAGAAGTGGGGCATCCACTCCACCTACAGCGACAACCTGCTGATGCTCACCCTGTCGCGTGGTGGCCCGATCATCTGGATGAGCGAGCACGACGCGAAAAGCGTAGGCATCGAGGACAACGACTGGGTCGAGGTCTTCAACGCCAACGGTGCCGCGACCTGCCGCGCCGTGGTCAGCCAGCGCGTGAAGGACGGCATGGTGATGATGTACCACGCCCAGGAACGCATCGTGAACCTGCCGGGCAGCGAAACCACCGGCACCCGCGGCGGCCACCACAACTCGGTGACCCGCGTGGTCCTCAAGCCCACCCACATGATCGGCGGCTATGCCCAGCAGGCGTGGGGCTTCAACTACTACGGCACCGTCGGCTGCAACCGCGACGAGTTCGTCGTGGTGCGCAAGATGAACAAGGTCGACTGGCTCGACGAGCCGGAGCAGGGCGGACTGGGCGGTGACGCTCTGCCGCAACCGCTGCCCCAGGACATTTGAGGATTACTGCCATGAAAATTCGTTCGCAAGTCGGCATGGTGCTGAACCTCGACAAATGCATCGGTTGCCACACCTGCTCCATCACCTGCAAGAACGTCTGGACCAGCCGCGAAGGCGTCGAGTACGCCTGGTTCAACAACGTCGAAACCAAGCCCGGCATCGGTTACCCGAAAGAGTGGGAGAACCAGGAGAAGTGGAAGGGCGGCTGGAAGCGTAACGCCGACGGCTCCATCGTTCCGCGCATCGGCGGCAAGTTCCGCGTGCTGGCGAACATCTTCGCCAACCCGGACCTGCCGGAAATCGATGACTACTACGAGCCCTTCGACTTCGACTACCAGCACCTGCACACCGCGCCCAAGGCGCAGCACCAGCCGGTCGCCCGTCCGCGCTCGCTGGTTTCCGGCCAGCGCATGCAGAAGATCGAGTGGGGCCCCAACTGGGAGGAAATCCTCGGTACCGAGTTCGCCAAGCGCCGCAAGGACAAGAACTTCGACCAGGTCCAGGCGGACATCTACGGTGAGTACGAAAACACCTTCATGATGTACCTGCCGCGCCTTTGCGAGCACTGCCTGAACCCGGCGTGCGTGGCCTCCTGCCCGAGCGGTGCGATCTACAAGCGCGAGGAAGACGGCATCGTCCTGATCGACCAGGACAAGTGCCGCGGCTGGCGCATGTGCATCAGCGGCTGCCCGTACAAGAAGATCTACTTCAACTGGAAGAGCGGCAAATCCGAGAAGTGCATCTTCTGCTACCCGCGCATCGAGGCCGGCCAGCCGACCGTCTGCTCGGAAACCTGCGTGGGCCGCATCCGCTACCTCGGCGTGCTGCTGTATGACGCCGACCGCATCCACGAAGTGGCCACCTGCGAGAACGAGCGCGAGCTGTACCAGAAGCAGCTGGAGATCTTCCTCGATCCGTTCGACCCGAAAGTGATCGAGCAGGCCCGCAAGGACGGCGTACCGGACAGCGTCATCGAGTCCGCACAGAAATCGCCGGTGTACAAGCTGGCCATGGACTGGAAGCTGGCCCTGCCGCTGCACCCGGAATACCGCACGCTGCCGATGGTCTGGTACGTGCCGCCGCTGTCGCCGATCCAGAACGCCGCCTCCGAAGGCCACATCGGCAACGATGGCGTGATCCCGGACGTCGAGTCCCTGCGCATTCCCGTGCAGTACCTGGCCAACCTGCTGACCGCTGGCGACACCGCCCCGGTGCTGCTGGCCCTCAAGCGCCTGCTGGCCATGCGTGCCTACAAGCGCTCCGAGCACGTGGAAGGCAAGCAGGACCTGGAAGTGCTGAAGAAGGTCGGCCTGACCGTGAACCAGGTGGAAGAGATGTATCGCTACCTGGCGATCGCCAACTACGAAGACCGCTTCGTCATCCCCACTGCGCACCGTGAAGAGGCGCTGTCGGATGCCTTCGCCGAGCGTTCGGGTTGTGGCTTCAGCTTCGGCAACGGTTGCTCCAGCAACTCCGGCGTGAACCTGTTTGGCGGCAAGGCCGTGGACAAGCGCAACGTCATCCAGACCGTGCAGATACAGGAGTGATCGATATGGACACTCATAGCCAACTGCTCAAGCTCAGCGCGCTGATGCTGGATTACCCGCGCGTCGAACTGCGCGAGGAAAGCCTGGCGCTGCATGCCCTGATCCGCACCTGCGACCTCTCGGAAAAGCAGCGCGACGGCCTCGCCGCGCTGCTCAACGAGCTGTGCAAGGGCGACATCCTCGACGTCCAGGCCCGTTACGACGGGCTGTTCGAGCGCGGTCGCTCGGTCTCCCTGCTGCTGTTCGAACACGTGCACGGCGAAAGCCGTGACCGTGGCCAGGCGATGGTCGACCTGATGGACCGCTACACCCAGGCGGGCCTGGTCATCGACGTCAACGAGCTGCCGGACTACCTGCCGCTGTACCTGGAGTTCCTCGCCCTGCAGGACGCCGAGTCGGCCCGTGTGGGCCTCGCCGAAGTCGCCCACATCCTCGCGCTGATCGCCCTGCGCCTGGAAGAGCGCGGCAGCAGCTACGCGGCGATCTTCAACAGCCTGCTGGAGCTGTCCGGCGAGCAGCCCGACCTCGGCGCGCTCAAGCGCGACCGTGAGCAGGAAGTGCGCGACGACAGCCTGGAAGCCATCGACAAGGCCTGGGAGGAAACCCCGGTGAGCTTTACCGAGCCCGCCGTCGGTTGCCCGTCCACCAGCGCCCGGCGGATTTCCTCCGCCGCAGAACAACCCATGCAGTGGGTCGCCCAGCCGGTGCCGCAGATGCAGTACCGGGCGGCCAGAGAAGGAGTCTGAACATGTCCCTCGATCTTCTAGCGTTCGGGATCTATCCCTACGTCGCGCTCGCTATCTGCCTGATCGGCAGCTGGGCGCGCTTCGACCTCTCGCAATACACCTGGAAAGCCGGCTCCAGCCAGATGCTGAGCAAGAAGGGCATGCGCGTTTACAGCAACCTGTTCCACGTCGGTGTGCTGTTCATCCTCGCCGGTCACTTCGTTGGCCTGCTGACCCCTCACTCGGTCTACGAGCACCTGATCAGCACCGAGCAGAAGCAACTGCTGGCGATGGTATCCGGCGGCTTTTTCGGCATCCTCTGCTTCATCGGCCTGACCGGCCTGATCCTGCGCCGCCTGACCAATGACCGTGTACGCGCCACCGGCAACGCGTCGGACCTGATGATCCTGCTGGTGCTCTATGTCCAGCTGATCCTCGGCCTGTCCACCATCGTCGCCTCCACCCATCACCTGGATGGTTCGGTGATGGTCATGCTGGCCAACTGGGCACAGTCCATCGTCACCTTCCAGCCGCTGGCCGCCGCCGAAGCGATCGCGCCGGTCTCGCTGGTCTACAAGCTGCACGTGACCCTCGGCCTGACCCTGTTCGTACTGTTCCCCTTCACCCGTCTGGTGCACATCGTCAGCGCCCCGGTGTGGTACTTCGGCCGCCGCTACCAGGTGGTCCGCACCAAGCGTCGCGCAGCGTGATGAAGCGGCGGATGACGCTGGCGCGCCGTCCGCCCCACCTGAAGCTCTTCCCCCTCTCCCTTCAGGGAGAGGGCAGGGGAGAGGGTTACCGGAGGTAAGCGAAATGAGTTGCTCCCACTACGAAGCCAAGGTCGAACACGTCGACCTGCCTGCCATCTCCGTCAACGGCGTCGCCATCGCCGAGGACGAACTGGCCCGCGAGCTGCAGTACCATCCCGCGTCCAGCCACGCCGAGGCGCTGTACTCCGCCTGCCGTGCGCTGGTGGTTCGCCAGTTGCTGGTGCAGCGCGCTGACGCGCTGGGTCTGGCGGCCGACGCGGAAGAGGGCGAGGCCCCGGAAGAAGCGCGCATCCGCGCCCTGATCGACCGTGAAGTCGGCGTGCCCGAAGCCGACGAGGCCAGCTGCCGCCAATGGTACGAAGCCAACCCCACCCGCCTGACCGCGCCCTGGCGCATGCGCCTGCGCCATGTGCTGCTGGGCTGCGCGCCGGACGACCTGGAAGGCCGCGCCAAGGCCCGCGAACAGGCCGAGGAGCTGCTGGCCGAACTGCGTGAACACCCCGAGCGTTTCGCCGAGAAGGCGATGCGCTTCTCCGACTGCCCGTCCAAGGACGACGGCGGTGACCTGGGCTGGATCGAACCGGGACAGACCGTCCCCGAGTTCGAGAAACGCCTGCTGCAACAGCAACCCGGCCTGCTCGGCCATCCGCTGGAAAGTCGCTACGGCCTGCATGTGGTCGAGCTGATCGAGCGCGATGGTGGCGAGCCGCTGGACTTCACCGAAGCGCGCCCGCGCATCGCCGCCTACCTGCGCGCCCAGGTGCTGCAGCGTGCGGTCAGCCAGTACATCAGTGTGCTGGCCGGCGAAGCGCAGATCGACGGCTTCGTCTTCGACGGGGCGGAGTCGCCGCTGGTGCAGTGAACCGGTTCCGGGCCCCTCTCTCCCAATTCCTCCCCCAGAGGAGAGAGGGGCTTCGGGAACGGCCATGAATTTCGGCCTTCACCGTGGATAGTGAAGGCCGGCCGGAGTGAAACACCATGTCCGAATGGATCGACGGCCAGGGTCGCAAGATCGACTACCTGCGCCTGTCCGTAACCGACCGCTGCGACTTTCGCTGCGTCTACTGCATGTCGGAGAACATGCGCTTCCTGCCGCGTCAGCAGGTGCTCACCCTGGAAGAGATCGAACGGGTAGCGCGCCTCTTCGTCGAGCGCGGCGTGAAGAAGCTGCGCCTCACCGGCGGCGAACCGCTGGTGCGCCCCGGCATCGTCCATCTCTGTGAACGCCTCGCGGCGTTGCCCGGCCTGCGCGAACTGTGCATGACCAGCAACGGCTCGCAGCTCAGCAAACTGGCCGGTGATCTGCATGCTGCCGGCCTGACCCGCCTGAACATCAGTCTCGATACCCTCGATGCGCAACGCTTCGCCGCCATCACCCGCACCGGGCGCCTGGAGCAGGTGCTGCGTGGCATAGACGCCGCCCAGCAAGCCGGGTTCGAGCACATCAAGCTGAACTGCGTGGTGATGAAGGGGCGCAACGCCGACGAAGTGCCGGCACTGGTGGATTACGCCATCGCCCACGGACTGGACATCAGCTTCATCGAGGAGATGCCGCTGGGCCAGGTCGGCCGCGAGCGCGAGGAGAGCTTCTGCTCCAGCGACGAGGTCCGCGCGTTGATCGCCGAGCAGCACGAGCTGCTGGATAGCGCCGAACACAGTGGCGGTCCGGCGCGCTACGTGCGCCTGGCGCAGCATCCGGGCACGCGCATCGGCTTCATTTCGCCGCACTCGCACAACTTCTGCTCCACCTGCAATCGCCTGCGCCTGACTGCCGAAGGCCGGCTGCTGCTGTGCCTGGGCCACGAGAATTCCCTGGACCTGCGCGGGCTGCTGCGCCGCCATCCGCTGCACGACGAACCCATCCTCGAAGCCCTGCGCGGCGCCCTGCAGCGCAAGCCGGCGCGCCACGAATTCACCGTCGGCGATGTGCAGGTGCTGCGCTTCATGAACCTCAGCGGCGGCTGAAACCGACCTCCCTCGGCGGGCCTCGCGCCCGCCTCTTGCCTTGCGTTCCTAAACATCCCCCGGAGCGAATAAACGACTCCGAGCGCCCACTTGTAGGAGCGGGCCACGCCCGCGATCGCGCGCATGGCGCGCTCCTACAGGTCGGTTGCGGGTTTCTTGGGCACAAAAATAGTCAGGCATAAAAAAGCCCCTGCGACATGAGCGTATCGCGGGGGCTTCGGGCATCTGCCAAATGTATAACCGTGGAAGCTACGGTAAATCATGCGAAAGAATCGTTTCGAATCCTCCTCGGATCGCTTCGGAACGCCTCCAGACTAAGGCGCGAGCCCGGTACGCGACATTCCTCCGAAGGAGTAGCGCAGGGCGCGCAAAGGGGAGTGTGCCGTGCGGTCGCAGGGCGATTGACGTTGTGTACTTTTTAGTCCAGATTGGATTTTAAGTTTACGCGCGCCCGCGCGTGGACGGAGCAGAACAAGCCAGAACAAGAAGTCGTTCGCCTGGGTCAGGGCAAGGCAATGCCGCCGCAACCTCCCGCGTTGCGCCCCTGGACGAACCCAGACATGCCGTACTCACTGCCAGGACGTACCGGCCGGCGCTCGCCCCGGCGACCACACAACGGAGTTCATCGATGAATCGCAAAGCCCTGCTGGGCGGCCTGATGCTGGCCGCCTTCGCCACCTTCTCACACGCCGACGACAAGCCGCTGCGCATCGGCATCGAAGCCGCCTACCCGCCCTTCGCCTACAAGACCCCGGAAGGCGGCATCGCCGGCTTCGACTACGACATCGGCAATGCGCTGTGCGAAGAGATGAAGCGCAAGTGCCAGTGGGTCGAGCAGGAATACGACGGCCTGATCCCCTCGTTGAAAGTGCGCAAGATCGACGCCGCACTGTCCTCCATCACCATCACCGAAGAGCGCAAGCACTCGGTGGACTTCACCCACAAGTACTACTTCACCCCGGGCCGCCTGGTGATGAAGGAAGGCTCGCAGCTGGACGAGCAGTTCAGCCAGCTCAAGGGCAAGAACATCGGCGTGCAGCGCGGCTCCACGGCTGACCGCTTCGCCACCGAAGTACTGGGCAAGGCCGGCGCCAACGTGGTGCGCTACACCAGCCAGGACGAGATCTACCTGGACCTGCTGGCGGGCCGCCTGGACGGTACCTTCGCCGACTCCATCCCACTGGAGATCGGTTTCCTGGAAACCCCGCGCGGCAAGGGCTTCGCCTTCATCGGGCCGGAGTTCAAGGACCCGAAATACTTCGGCGAGGGCGCTGGTATTGCAGTGCGCAAGGGCAACACCGAGCTGGTCGGCCAGCTCAACGCCGCCATCGACGCGCTGCGCGCCAATGGCAAGTACAAGGCCATCGAGGGCAAGTACTTCAAGAGCGATATCTACGGCGATTGATCCTCCGCCGAGTCATGGAAAAGGCCGCCTTCGGGCGGCCTTTTTCGTTGCGCCGGCGCCTTCCTGTAGGAGCGGGCCATGCCCGCGATCCGAGCGGCCACCCATGTCCACCTCACGGCGGAGCACAAACGTAGGATGGTGTGGAGCGAAGCGATACCCATCATTTCCCGTGCACCGTCAGCATGGGTATCGCTGTGCTCCACACCATCCTACGAAAGCGTCGCCAGCGACGTCCCCTGTATGAGCGGGCCATTCCCGCGATCCGTCGGCAGAGCCGACGTTTCAGGCGGGTTCACATCATGGCGGGGAATACCGAAAGCGACTGGCAGGCGCGCCCCATGGGCCCCATCGCGGGCATGGGCTAGGCGCCCCCGCCCGTCCTGCAGGTTGAGAGGCAAGCCGCTCAGACCTCCTCCTTCAACTCCTTCAGGTGCTTGTACACCGTCGCGCGGCCCATGTTCAGGACGTTGGCCACGTAGTTCGCCGCGCTCTTGCCCTTGAACGCGCCCTCGGCATGCAGCGCCAGGACCAGTTCGCGCTTGTGGTCGCGGCTGAGGGTGGAGAGGCTCAGCTGGCGCTGCTGCAGCCAGCCGTGCAGGAAGGTGTTGATGCGCTCCTGCCAGTCGTCGCGGAACAGCGCGTCCGGTTGCGGGATGACCTTGCTGGAGGAGAGGAACAGGTCGAGCGCCGCCTTGGCGGTCTCGAACAGGGTGATGTTGAGGTTGATGCACAACACCGCCAGGGGTTCGCCCTTGCCGTCGCGCAGCACGGTGCTGATGGAGCGGATCTTCTGGCCGTCCCAGTTGAGCTTCTCGTAGGGACCGATGTTGCGCTCCTCGCTACCGCCTTCGAGCATGTCTTCCAGCGCCGAGTCGTCGCCGATCTCGCGTTTGGAGATGTTGTTCGCCAGGTAGGCCACGCGCTGGTTGCGCAGGTCGTGGATGACCACTTCGGCGTGGGGGAAGAACAGCGCGGCGATGGCGTCGGCGATGGCCTTGTAGTTGTCCAGCGGATCGGCGGCGGTCATGGGCAAGGCTCTCGGGGCGATTAGGCGGGCGATGGCACGGGCGCTGGCGAGTGTGCCGCAAGCGCCCGCAGGCTGTCACGAACGACGGCTCACTCGGCCAGCAGGCGCGCCGGGGACAGCATTTCGGCGGTGAGGCCATGGCGGGTGAGGTGCTCGGGCAGGGCCTCGCGGCGGATCAGCGCGGCGCTGGCCTCGCCCATCGCCGCCGAGGTCTGGATGCCATAGCCGCCTTGCCCTGCGACCCAGTACAGGCCGGGTGTGGCCGGGTCATAGCCGGACACCAGGTCGCCATCGGCGAAGAACGAACGCAGGCCCGCCCAGGTGTGGCTCGGGCGGCGGATGCTGAGGGTGGTGTGCTCCTCGATCTGGTAGATGCCCAGGGCGATGTCCAGCTCTTCGGGCTGCACGTCGTGGGGCTCCACAGGATCGGCGTTGGCCGGCGAGCCGAGCAGCATGCCGGCATCGGGCTTGAAGTAGAAGGATTCATCCAGGCTCACCAGCACCGGCCAGGCGTGGCTGTCGACACCCTCCGGCGGGCTGAACAGGAAGGCGGCGCGACGCTTGGGCGTGAGGCCCAGGGGAGTGGCGCCGGCCAGTTCGGCGATCTTGTCGGACCAGCTGCCAGCGGCGTTGACCAGCACCGGCGCTCGGTAGGTCTGCTGTGCGCAGCGTACTTCCCAGGCGTCGTCGATGCGACTGATCTCCAGGGCTTCGCTGTCCAGCTGCACGCTGCCGCCGTTGCGGCGGATGCCGCGCAGATAGCCCTGCAGCAGGCCGTCGGTGTCGATATCGGCGGCGCTGGGGTCGAGCATCGCACCGTGGACTTTCTCGCGGCGCAGCACCGGGACGATGGCGCAGGCTTCGTCGGCATCCAGCAGGCGCATTTCCGGCACGCTGTCGCGGGCGCTGGCGAACTGGCGCTGGAGCTCTTCCGGGTTGCCTTCGAAGTCCACGGTCATCTCCCCGCGCGGGGTGAGGATTGGGTGTTCGGCGAAGCCCTCGGGCGGGTTGTCGAAGAAGGCGCGGCTGGCGGCGGTGAGGGCGCGCACCTGCCGCGTGCCATAGGCGACGGTGTAGAGCGCTGCCGAGCGGCCGGTGGAGTGGTAGCCGGCGTGGGACTCGCGCTCCAGCACGGCGACCTTGCCGTGACGGGAGAGGAAATAACCGGTGGAGGCGCCGGCGATGCCGCCGCCAATGATGAGGAAGTCGACTTCGATCATGTTCGTCTCCGGCTCAGGCGTTCTTGTGTTGCAGATGGTAGAGCGCATTGGCCAGGGCGACGTCTTCCAGGCCCAGGCCGATGGAGCGGAAGAAGGCGTGGCGCTGGTAGTCCGGTTTGCCGGCCTGGCCGCTGACCAGTTCCGGCAGGTCGCCATGGATGGCACCGTCCCAGCCGTGCTCGTCGCGGGCCAGGCGCATCTCGCCGGCGGACGCCGGGGTGGTGGCGCGGTAGTCGCAGTACACGTCCATCTGCGCCAGCGACTGCGGTGGCACTTCGTGGGCGCGGGCGACGTTGGTGCTGATGGAGGTGATCAGCGCCGGCTTGGTCAGGATCGCCGGATCGAGCACCGGGGTGCCGGAGGAGGTGCACAGCAGCACCACGTCGGCGTCGGCCACGGCGGCTTCGACACTGGTGGCCGGTTCGGCGCGGGAATCGATGGCGCCGAACTGGGCCAGCACGCCGGCGCTCAGGTTCGGCGAGTAGACGCGGATGCTCTGCCAGTCACGCAGGCCGGCCGCGTAGCGCAGGTGTGCACGGGCGACCGGGCCGCTGCCGACGATGGCCAGACGCCTGGCGTCCGGGCGGGCCAGCTCCTGCACCGCCAGGGCGGTGGTGGCGGCGGTGCGCGCGGTGGTCAGGCTGCCGGCGTCGCACAGCAGCAGCGGCTGGCCGCTGTCCATGGACATCAGCAGGCTCCATGCGGTGACCAGCGACTTGGGCTGGCGCACGATGTACGGCGATGTCTTCACGCCGTAGACCTTCTGCGAGGCCAGCACGCCCAGGTAGTTGATGAAGTCGCCACCGCCGTTGGGGAACTCCACCAGTTGCTGTGCCGGCTGCACGGCGCTGCCAGCGGCCAGCTCGACGAACATGTCGCGCATCGCCTGGAGCACGTCGACCTGTGCCAGCAGGCGTTCGGCGTCAGCCTGGTAGAGGGTGAAAGGCGTGGCGGCGGACATGGTGAGACTCCAGGTGTGGATTTATTTTTCCATTCTGGACTCGATTGTCTTGATCGGCAAGGGTAGGTGGTCGGGTGGTGTATGCGTTTTCGCGGGGCTCAAACCGGTAGTGCTGGCCTGTAGGAGCGCCCCATGGGCCCGCTCCTACAGGGAATGACGCAACTTACAGCTTGAACTGCGCCACCAGTTCTTCCTGGCTGCCGGCCACGCGGCGCAGGTGCTCGCCGCAGTCGCGGGTGTGCGCGGCGGTCTTGCGGTTTTCCACGGTCATGTCGCTCAGGCGGTGCATGTGCTGGTTCACTTCCTGGGTCGTGGCGGCCTGCTGTTCGGCGGCGGCGGCGATCTGGAAGGCCATGGCATGCACGCCCTGCAGCGAATCATCCAGCGCGCCGAGGGCTTCCAGCACGGCCTGGGTGTCCTGCTCCAGGGTATGGGCCTGTTCGCTGGCGCCGCTCATGCTCGACTGCGCCTGGACGGAGGAGTCGCCCAGGCTGCCGACGATGGCGACGATCTCGTCGGTAGCGCTGCGGGTGCGCTGGGCCAGGCTGCGCACCTCGTCGGCGACCACGGCGAACCCCCGACCCGCCTCACCGGCGCGGGCGGCTTCGATGGCGGCGTTGAGGGCAAGCAGGTTGGTCTGTTCGGCGATGGAGCGGATCACGTCCAGCACCGAGCCGATCTGCTGGCTCTCGCCGGCCAGGGTCTGCACCACGCCATCGGCCTGGCGCAGGCCGACCAGCAGTTGGTCCTGGCGGCCAATCATGTGTTGCAGGGTGCCCTGCATGGCGACGAAGGCCTGTCGCGCGGCGGCGCTGCCGTCTGCACTGCGGCTGGCGCTGCCGGCGATTTCCTGCACGGTGGCGGCCATCTGGTCGACGGCACTGACCACCATTTCCAGCGCTTCCTGCTGCTGGTCGAGGTGATGGCTGGTGCGCCCGGCGGCGTCGAGGATGTCGCCGCTGGCGTCACCCACGGCCTCGCTGGCCTGGCGCAGACGCTCGACCACCTGGCGCCAGGCCGTGGTCATCTCGCGCAGGGCCTGCATCAGGCCGCTGCTGGCGCTGGCGTCGTCGCTCAGGCGCAGCTCGCCGCTGGCCAGGCGCTGGGCCAGGGCGGCCATGCTGGCCGGCTCGCCACCCAGCGGGCGCATCACGCTGCGGCTGACCAGCCAGGTGCCGGCGGCGACGCCGAGCAGGGTCAGCACGCCGAGCACGAGGATCTGCCACATCAGCTTGCGCACCGGGGCGAAGGCCTGGTCCTGGTCCATTTCCGCCACCAGCGCCCAGTGCAGGCCGTCCAGGTTCAGCGGGACGAAGGACTTGAGCGCCGGCTCGTTGCTCAGGCCCGTCTCGGAAAGACGACCCTGCTCGCCGGCCAGGGCTTTCTCGATGGCCTGGCCGGGCAGGGCGGTGGGGCTTTCCTTGTCGCGGCGTACGTGGTGATCGGCAAAGCGCACCGAGTCCGAGCGCAGGCTGCCGTCGCCGCCAACCAGGTAGGTCTCGCCGTCGTCGCCCAGGCCCTGGCGGTTCTGCATCACTTCGTTGATCGAGGCGAGCGGCAGTTCCAGTACCAGCAGCAGTTGCAGCTTGCCATTGTCCTTGATCGGCGCGGCCAGCCATTGCACCGGCTGCTGGTCGTTGGGCGCCTGCTCCAGGTCGCTGATGCTGGCCTTGCCGCTGTCCAGCGCCTTGCGGATGAACTGGCCGAACGGCGTGTCGCGCCACTGCGGATCGCCGATGTTCTGCTGGTAGTCGACGCCACGGCCGAGGCTGAACACCACCTTGCCGTCGCCGGCCACCAGACGCAGTTCGCGGTAGCCGAAGGTCTTGATGAAGTTCTCGAACACCGGGCGGTCGTAGTTGGCGGTGGTCACCAGGGACTCGCTGTCCAGACCCGCGTAGTTGCTGCCCAGGTTGGTGGCGAGGCTGCTGAGCTGGTCGTTACGGGCCTTCCAGGCGTCCATCAGCTGCCGCTGCTTGATGCTGGCGACCGCCTCCAGGGCGTTCAGGCTTTGTTCTTCGAGGGCACGGCTGGCCTGGAGATAGACCACGATGGCCATCACCAGCACGGGGATCAGGCCGACCGAGAGGAAACTCAGTGCAAGTTTGGCGCGCAAGGGCATGGGAGGATTCCGACGAGTTCTTGGAATTGTTCTCGCGTGCTTTGCAAGAAGCGTGCGAATTTTTTTACGTCTGTAAATAAAACTGAGCAGAAACGGCCGGGGGCAGGCCTATTGCGCGGGTAATGGCGCGTGGCCATTGTTTGCGGGGGGATGCCGTACGGTCGTCCCAGCGGGTCCGGCAGGAGGAATGGCAGGCTCTAGGAAGGGGAATTCGTCACCCGCGGTAACGCCGGTGGAAACAAAAAAGGCGAAGCCATGTGGCTTCGCCTTCTTCTGGTGCAACAAGCGATCAGTGCTTGCGCGGTACCGGCTTGAGCAGCTCGGTGGGCGGCATTTCGCAGTTGATCTTGCGGCCCAGCAGTTCCTCGATCGGCGGCAGGGCGAAGGCATCGTCCTCGCCAGCGAAGCTGATGGAGGTGCCGGTGCTGCCGGCGCGACCGGTACGGCCGATGCGGTGCACGTAGTCGTCCGGGTCTTCGGGCAGGGTGAAGTTGATCACGTGGCTGATGCCGTCGACGTGGATGCCGCGGCCGGCGACGTCGGTGGCGACCAGGACGCGGATCTTGCCTTCACGGAAGCCTTCCAGGACCTTGATGCGCTTGTGCTGCGGCACGTCGCCGGACATCTGGGCGGCGCTGATGCCGTCCTTGGTCAGGCGTTCCTCGATGCGACGCACCTCGTCCTTGCGGTTGGCGAAGACCATCACGCGGGTCCAGTCGTTCTGCGCGATCAGGTTGTACAGCAGCTTGTACTTGTCGCTGCCGGCAACGGCATAGACGTGCTGCTCGACGGTATCGCTGGCGACGTTTTCCGGCTCGATCTCGACGATGGCCGGGTCGACGGTCCACTGCTTGGCCAGGTTCATCACGTCGTCGGTGAAGGTGGCGGAGAACAGCAGGGTCTGGCGCTCGCCCTTGTACGGGGTCTGGCGGATGATCTGGCGGACCTGCGGGATGAAGCCCATGTCGAGCATGCGGTCGGCTTCGTCCAGCACCATCACCTCGACCATGTCCAGGTGCACCTCGCCGCGCTGGTTGAAGTCCAGCAGGCGGCCGGGGGTGGCGACCAGGATGTCGCAGAAGCGCGATTCCAGGGTCTTGAGCTGCTTGTCGAAGTCCATGCCGCCGACGAAGCTCATGACATTCAGGCCGGTGTACTTGGCCAGGCCGAGGGCGTCGTTGGCGATCTGCACCACCAGCTCGCGGGTCGGCGCGATGATCAGCGCACGCGGCTCGCCCATGTAGCGCTCTTTGGGCGGCGGGGTCTGCAGCAGCTGGGTGATGATCGAGATGAGGAACGCGGCGGTCTTGCCGGTGCCGGTCTGGGCGCGGCCGATGGCGTCCTGGCCACGCAGGGTGAAGCCCAGTACCTGTGCCTGGATCGGCGTGCAGTATGGGAAGCCCAGGTCATGGATGGCGTGCATCAGGCGCGGGTCGAGGTTGAAGTCGTGGAAGCGCGTCTTGCCTTCGGCCGGCTCGACCACGAAGTCTTCCAGCTTCCAGTTGTCCACCACCGGCGGGCGCGGCTTGCGCTCGCGGCGCGGTTTCGGCTCGCGGGGCTTGTCGGCACCCTCGGCCTTGGCATGCTCGTGCTTCGGCGCGTGCTCGCGTTTTTCGCCGCGTTCGCCTTTGTCGGAACGCTCGGCGCGGGGTTTGTCGCTCTTCGGACCGCGGGCCGGCTTCTCGCCGTTGTCGCCTTCGGGGCGCGGATTGCGCGGTTTGCGCGGACGCTTTTCGCCGCTCGGGGCGGGCTGGGAGGCAGCGGGTGCGGGGGCTGCCGGCGTGGTGACGGGCTGCTCGCCATCACCCTTGCTGAAGATTTTCTTGAGTGCTTTGAGCACGTTGGTCTCGTACTGGTTAAGGAATGAACGGCCGCCAGTGTAATGCAAGATGCCCGCAGGGCGAAGTGCCACGGGCATTCTGCCTATTGACTTGGGCTACGGAAGGTTCTCCAGCAGCAGCCGGCGGACGTTTCCGCCCATGATGGCGGCGATGTCCTGGTCGCTGAAGCCGGCTTTCGCCAGGCCCTGGGTCAGTTGCGCGAGGCCGGTGGTGTCGAAGGGCGCATTCACCGCGCCGTCGAAGTCCGAACCCAGCGCCACGTGCTCGACGCCTACCTTGTCGGCGGCGTAGCGCATGGCCTTGACGATGGCCTCCACCGAGGTTTCGCAGACCGCGCCGTCCCAGTAACCGATGCCGATCACCCCACCCGTGTTGGCGATGCCGCGCAGGTGGGCGTCGGTCAGGTTGCGCGGGCCGGGGCAGGTGCCGGCGACGCCGGTGTGGGAAACGATCACCGGGCGCCTGGCAATGGCCAGCACGTCGTCGATCAATGGACGCGAGGCGTGGGCCAGGTCGATCAGCATTTTCCTGTCTTCCAGGCGCGGAATGACTTCGCGGCCGAAAGCGGTCAGGCCGCCTTTCTTCAGGCCGTGGGCGGAGCCGCCGACTTCGTTGTCGAAGAAATGGGTCAGCCCCATGATGCGGAAGCCCGCGTCGTACATGCGGTCGATGTTCCCGAGCTTGCCTTCGAGCGGGTGCAGGCCTTCGGTGGCGAGCACGGCGGCGAGCTGCTTCGGGTCTTTCTGCCAGGCCGCGAGGTAGCGGGTGAGGTCGTCGCGGCTGCGCACCAGGGTGAGCTTGCCCTGGCTGTCGGCGGCGGCCTTGTCCAGCAGTTCGCCCTGGTAGAGCGCGCGTTCGAGCAGGCTGTTCCAGGTGCGTGCCGGCCAGCGCTGGGCAATGACCAGCGGGGTGATGTTGTCGCTGTCGGCGCTGTTGCTTTCGTAGTTCAGGCCGCGCGGGGTCTTGGTGACGGTGGAGAACACTTGCAGGCCGACATGACCTTCGAGCAGACGTGGCAGGTCGGTGTGGCCGTGGTCGTGGCGGTCCAGCAGGTTGCGGTCCCAGAGCAGGGCGTCGTCGTGCAGGTCGGCGACGAACAGGGTCTGGTGCAGCGCCTGGGCCTGCGGCGAGGCGGGGTAGGGCGGCGGGCTGGCCACGGTGTTCATCTTGCGGTCCATGTAGCCCGGCAGGTTGAAGAAGATCCCCAGGCCAACGGCCAGCAGGACGAGCAGGACGAGCAGGATGATCAGCAGTTTGCGCATGTCAGCTTCCCAGCTTTGTTATTGGTTTTCTTGCTGGGGCGCAATCTAACAGAAGGGCAGGTGAAGGGAAGCGGCCTCAGCCGCAGAGGCAGTTGCGGCCCTTCTGCTTGGCCTGGTAGAGGGCGCCGTCTGCCCGCAGGATCAGGCTCGGCAGGTTTTCCTGGATGTCCATCTCGGCCAGCCCCAGGGACACGGTGACGCCGGGCAGTACGCCCACCGGCGAGTAGAAGGAGGCGACCTGCTCCAGGCTCTGACGCAGGCGATTGCCGATGCGCCGGGCCTCATCGATGGCGATTTCCGGCAGTAGGATGACGAACTCCTCGCCGCCATAGCGCGCCATGCTGTCCTTGGGCCGCAGCTGGCTGCGCAGTGTATGGGCGACCAGGCACAGCGCGTAGTCGCCGGCCAGGTGGCCGTGCTCGTCGTTGTAGTTCTTGAAGTGGTCGACATCGAGCATGAGCATGCACATGGGTTGCTCGTTGAAGGCACAGCGCGTGCTCTCGCGGTCGTAGATGTGCTCCAGCCAGCGCCGGTTGAACAGCCCGGTGAGGGTGTCGATGTTGGCGTTCTGCTCGGTGTCGAGAATGATCCGGTTGCCTTCGCGCACCCGCTCGCAAAGCACCGAGAGAAGGTTCTGCATCACCTGCGGGGAGTGCTCGAACAGGCCGATCAGCGCTTCGCGGTGCAGACGCAGGACGGTGGTCGGTTCGCTGGCGACGACATAGGCCGAAGGATGGTCGCTGTCGATGAAACTGATCTCGCCGGCGCAGTCACCCGGATGCAGGGTGCTCACCGGCTGGTTGTCCAGCGACCCCAGGTACACCGTCAGGTGCCCGGAGAGGACCATATAAAGGAAGTGATTGCGGTTGAAGGGCGACAGCAGGATTTCGCCGCGCTCCAGTTCGCAGGCGCGGAAATCCTTGAGCAGCTGCTGCAGGTTGGCCGCGGCCACGTTCTGGAACAGGCGCAAGTGCTGGAGTTGGCGGATGTCCTCTTTCCACTGCGCGGCTTTCATGGCGCGGCGGACGTCGGGTAGCGGCTGATGATGTGCACGACTGACTCTCCCTGTAGTCCTCTTCGCACATTGAGCCATCAGTATTAGTCAGATTTGACTACTGGCAATTCGCATCCAGACCCGGCCGACCGGCGGTCGGCCGGGTGTTTCATCAGTGTTCCAGCAGCTCCACGTGCACCGCGTAACCGCCCAGACGGTCGGCCAGGGCGGCGCGTGAGTCTAGGTCGAGGTCGCCAACGAAAAGACGCGCTTTCTGACCAAAGCGGTCATCGGCAATCACCTCGATTCGCGGTGCCGGGGACAGGTGCCGGGTCTCGTCCTCGAGCACGCGACGAATGGCATCCAGGCGCAGTGCCGGCTTGAAGGTCTTGCCCACCGCGGTGACCGGGATGGCGTCCAGCAGCCAGACGTCCTTGGGTACTGCGGCGCGCTCGGGCACGTGCTGCGCGGCGTGTTCCAGCAGTTCCGCTTCGCTCGCCTGCATGCCCGGCTTGAGCTGGATGTACACCACCGGCAGCTCGCCGGCCTTCAGGCACGGCTTGCCCACGGCGGCGGCCATGGCCACGGCGGGGTGGCGGTGCAGGGCTTCCTCGATCATCTGCGGGTCGATGTTGTGCCCGCCCCGGATGATCAGGTCCTTGCTGCGGCCGGTGAGCCAGATGTAGCCGTCGGCGTCGATGCGGCCCAGGTCGCCGGTGTTGAACCAGTCGCCGTCGACCCAGATGTCCTTGTTCTTGCTGGCCTGCAGGTAGCCCTTGAAGACGGTGGGGCCGCGCAGGCAGATGTTGCCGATCTCGTCCACGGCCGCGTCGCGCAGGTACTGGCCGTCGCCGTCGAGGACCACCGATTTCAGCTCGCAGTAGGGCAGGCGCAGGCCGATGGAGCCGGGCCGACGCTCGCCGCCGCGCGGGTTGCAGCTGGTGCCGCAGGTGCCTTCGGTCATGCCGTAGCCTTCGATGACCTTCAGGCCGGTCTTCGCCTCGAACTGGCGGATCAGCTCCACCGGCATGGGCGCAGCGCCGCACAGGGCGAAGCGCAGGCTGGAGAGGTCGCGACCCTCGCTGGGCACCTGGAGCAGGGCGGCGTAGATGGTCGGCACGCCGCTGAAGCTGGTGACCTTGTAGCGCTCCACCAGCTTCCAGAAGTCCTGGATCAGCGTCGGGTTGCGATAGCCCTGGGTACCGGCGAGCAGTACCTCGCCGCCGCGCATGAAGGGCGCAAGGCCGGTGACCATCACGCCGTTGACGTGGAACAGCGGCAGGCCGCAGAGCAGCACGTCGTTGCCGTCGTAGTCGGAGTTCAGGCCCATGATCTCGGCCATCGCCACTTCGTTGAAATGGCTGTGCGGCGCAAGCTTGGGCGTGCCGGTGGTGCCGCCGGTGTGGAAGTAGGAAGCGACTTCGTCCGGGCCGATCACACGGCCGCTTTCCAGGTGGTCCGCCGGGCACTGGGCGAGCAGTTCGTCGAAGTCCAGCACGCCTTCGGGCAGCGCGTCGCGAGCGGCCTTGATCGCCGAGCGCTGTGGCTCGGGCAGCAGGTTGGCGATGTCGACGGTGACGATGGCGTTCAATTCCGGCAGGTGCTCGCGCAGGCCGGCGACCTTGTTCCAGAGATCGGTGCCCGGGAAGGGCGCCAGCGTCACCAGCACGCGCGAATCGGCGGCGCGCACCAGTTCGGCGATGTGCTCGGGATCGAGCAACGGGTTGATCGCGTTGACGATCCCCGCCGCTTCGCCGCCCCAGATCACGTAGTGGGTCTGCGGCAGGTTGGGAAGCAGGAACGACACCGCGGTGCCCGGCCGCACGCCAAGGCGATGGAAGGCATTCGCCGCCTGGGTGACGCGGGCGAACAGCTGCTCGTAGCTGACCTTGACCGGTTCCTCCGCCGCCGAACCCTGCAGCAGGAAGCTCAGGGCGGTGGACGGGCCATACTGCTGCGCCGAACGGCGTAGCAGTTCATAGGTGTTGGGCGGCAGGTCGCGGTCTTGCAGGGGGACCTGTTCCAGGGCTTCGACGTCACGCAGGCTGCTGATCGGGGCGTTCATGCTTCTTCTTGTTCTCCGCAGGGTCAGGGGATCACAGGCGCTCCCGCAGCCAGGCGCCGATATCGCCAAGTTCCTCATTGCTCACTTCGTGGCTCATCGGGTAGGTGCGCCACTGGGCGGGCACCTCGTTGGCCTGCAGGAAGTCGTAGGCGGCGCGGCCCATGGCCGGCGTCACCACGTCATCGAAAGTGCCATGCAGGCAGAGGGCGGACAGTTGTCTTTTTGTAGCGGGCAGCTTTATGTCGTCACTGAATGTCGGGCCATAGGTGGAGAGGGCCATGACCCCGCCCAGTTCGCCGTCCCAGCGCAGGTAGCCGGTGTGCAGCACCACCGCGCCGCCCTGGGAGAAGCCGGCAAGGATGATGCGTCCGGGCGCAATGCCCTGGTCGATCTGCCCCTGGATCAGCGCGATCACGCTGTCGGCCGAGGCTTCCAGCTGCGCGTCGTCGATGGCGCGGGCCGGGGCCATGGCGAGGATGTCGTACCAGCTGGGCGCGGGCATGCCGTTGAACACGGTGACCGGGCGGGTCGGCGCCTGGGGCAGGATGAAGCGTGTCGAGGTGAAGCTGCGCTGCAGCATCTGTGCTACCGGCTCGAAGTCGTAACGGTCGGCGCCCAGGCCGTGCAACCAAATGACGCAGGAGTCGGCGCTCTGGCTGGGTTCGAGGATCAGGGGCTGGGTCATGGAGGCTCCAGGATGGGGCAGGCGCTCTAGGAAGGGGCGCTGCGTGGGAAAAAGGGAGGAGGGGCGATGCAAGAAGATGTCGCATGGCCATAACTTGTGGGACTTGACTGCACGAATTTGCACGAACGTTCCTAGGCTGGTACGCCCCTTGCTATCGCTACTGGCAGGCTGTGCGGCCCCACTTCCGGTAACACTCTACCGACCCCATCCGGAAAGCTGTACCGGAAGTGGCGCCGCGACAACCTTGGGCTGCTTCAGGGCCCGCCGCGCCGGCTGCGGTCAACAGCCGGCGCGGCGGGCCTTCGCCTTCACGCAATGATCCCTTGATGACCCGTTCCAGCGTGCAAGACCTGCGCGCTCGAAGGTGTGTTCGCGGCCTGGCGAAGGAAATTTCGCAAGCCGTCTAGACTCACTTTCAGGTCTCCATCCCGTTTGTTGTCTTGCTGGTGCCTCACGAGGGTACGGCGGTGGAACCGGGACTCCAAAACACTAAAAAAGCAACGGAGAAGATCGATGAAGATGGTGAAATCCACCCTGGCAGTGCTGACCACCGCCGCCGTGTTCGGCATCAGCGGCCTCGCGCATGCCGGCGCCACCCTGGATGCAGTGAAGAAGAAAGGCTACGTGCAGTGCGGTATCAGTGACGGTCTTCCCGGCTTCTCGTATGCCGACGCCAAGGGCCAGTACAAGGGCATCGACGTGGATGTCTGCCGCGCCGTGGCGGCGGCCGTGTTCGGCGACTCGACCAAGGTCAAGTACAGCCCGCTGACGGCCAAGGAGCGCTTCACCGCGCTGCAGTCCGGCGAGATCGACATCCTCTCGCGCAATACCACCTGGACCAGCTCCCGCGACAGCGCGATGGGCCTGAACTTCGTCGGCGTGACCTACTACGACGGCCAGGGCTTCCTGGTGAACAAGAAGCTCGGCGTCTCCAGCGCCAAGGAACTCGACGGCGCCACCGTGTGCATCCAGGCCGGCACCACCACCGAGCTCAACCTGTCCGACTATTTCCGCTCCAACAACCTCAAGTACACCCCCATCACCTACGACACCTCCGACGAGAGCGCCAAGTCGCTGGAGTCCGGCCGTTGCGACGTGCTGACCTCCGACCAGTCGCAGCTCTATGCCCAGCGCATCAAGCTGGCGGCGCCGGATGACTACGTGGTGCTGCCCGAAGTGATCTCCAAGGAGCCCCTCGGCCCGGCCGTGCGCCAGGGTGACGAGGAGTGGTTCGACATCGCCCGCTGGACGCTCTTCGCGATGCTCAACGCCGAGGAACTGGGTATCAACTCGAAGAACGTCGAGGAACAGGCCAAGAGCACCAAGAACCCGGACGTCGCGCGCCTGCTCGGTGCCGAGGGTGATTACGGCAAGGACCTCAAGCTGCCCAAGGACTGGGCGGTACAGATCGTCAAGCAAGTGGGTAACTACGGCGAGATCTTCGACCGCAACGTCGGTGACGGCAGCGACCTGAAGATCAAGCGTGGCCTCAACGCCCAGTGGAACAAGGGTGGTCTGCAGTACGCACCGCCGGTGCGCTGACCTGACCCGCTCCGGCGCCCGGAGTGTGGGCGCCGGACTGTTTCGAACGACGTGAAGCCTCCGGGTGGTCACGGGCTTGGCCCGTGGTCGCCCGGCGCGCTTCCGAGAGGGCTTACATGCAGAATTCCGTCAAGGCCCAGCGTCCGCGGGGGGTATCGCTCAACGATCCCGTCGTGCGCGGCTGGGCATTCCAGGTCATCGCCGTCATCTTCGTCGTGGCGGTCGGCTGGTTCCTCTTCGACAACACCCAGACCAACCTCGCCCACCGCGGCATCCAGTCTGGTTTCGGCTTCCTCGACCACAGCGCCGGCTTCGGCATCTCCCAGCACCTGATCGACTACAGCGAAAGCGACACCTACGGACGGGTGTTCATGGTCGGCCTGCTGAACACGCTGCTGGTCACGGTGATAGGCATCGTCTTCGCCACCATCCTTGGCTTCATCCTCGGCGTGGCGCGGTTGTCGCCCAACTGGCTGATCCGCAAGCTGGCGACCCTGTACATCGAGACCTTCCGCAACATCCCGCCGCTGCTGCAGATCTTCTTCTGGTACTTCGCCGTGCTCGGCCCGCTGCCGAACCCGCGGCAGAGCATCAGCTTCGGCGACCTGTTCTTCATCAACAACCGCGGCCTGCAGATGCCCGCGCCGATCGCCGCCGACGGCCTCGGCCCGTTCATCGTCGCGGTGATCCTGGCCATCGTCGGCTGGGCGGTGATCTGGAAGTGGGCCAAGGCCCGTCGCCATGCCACTGGCAAGGCCTTCCCGGTGTTCCTCAGTGGCCTGGCTTTGCTGGTCGTGCTGCCGGGGCTGGTGTCGCTGGTGGCCGGCGCGCCGTTCCACTGGGACATGCCGGTGCTGCAGGGCTTCAACTTCCGTGGCGGCTGGGTGGTGATCCCGGAGCTGGTGTCCATCGTGCTCGCGCTGTCGGTCTACACCGCCGCCTTCATCGGCGAGACGGTGCGCGCCGGCATCCAGGCGGTGAGCCACGGCCAGACCGAGGCCGCCGGCTCCCTGGGCCTGCGCCCGGGGCAGACGCTGCGCCTGGTAGTCATCCCGCAGGCGCTGCGGGTGATCATTCCGCCGCTGACCAGCCAGTACCTGAACCTGGCGAAGAACTCCTCGCTGGCCGCCGCCATCGGCTACCCGGACATGGTCTCGCTGTTCGCCGGCACGGTGCTCAACCAGACCGGCCAGGCTATCGAGACCATGGCCATCACCATGAGCGTGTACCTGGCCATCAGCATCAGCATTTCGCTGCTGATGAACTGGTACAACAAGCACATCGCGCTGGTCGAGCGGTAAGGGGATATCCATGACAACTCATACCTTCAAGCCCGACCTGCCGCCCCCCGCGCGCAGCGTCGGCGTGCTCGCCTGGCTGCGCGGCAACCTGTTCTCCAGCTGGTTCAACACCCTGCTGACGCTGGTCGGCCTCTACCTGGTCTGGCTGATCCTGCCGCCGCTGCTGGAGTGGGCGATCATCAAGGCCGACTGGACCGGCGCCACGCGCGCCGACTGCTCCCGCGAAGGCGCCTGCTGGGTGTTCATCGGTTCACGCTTCGGCCAGTTCATGTACGGCTTCTACCCCGAGGAACTGCGCTGGCGCGTGGACCTCACCGTGCTGTTCGTGGTGTTCGGCGCGGCGCCGCTGTTCCTCAAGCGCTTTGCGTACAAGGTGAAGTACGGCCTGGGCTTCCTCGTGGCGCTGCCGATCGTGGCCTACTGGCTGCTGCACGGCGGCTTCCTCGGCCTGGAAAGCGTGCCGACCAGCGCCTGGGGCGGGCTGATGCTCACCGTGGTGATCGCTGCGGTCGGCATCTGCGGGGCGATGCCGCTGGGCATCCTGCTGGCACTCGGGCGGCGTTCGAAGATGCCGGCGATCAAGGTCATCTGCGTCACCACCATCGAGTTCTGGCGCGGTGTGCCGCTGATCACCGTGCTGTTCATGTCCTCGGTGATGCTGCCGCTGTTCCTGCCCGAGGGGATGAACCTGGACAAGCTGCTGCGCGCGATGGTGATGGTGGTGCTGTTCGAGGCCGCGTACATCGCCGAGGTGGTGCGCGGCGGCATGCAGGCCATTCCGAAAGGTCAGTACGAAGCCGCGGCCGCCATGGGCCTGGGCTACTGGCGGACCATGGGTCTGGTGATCCTGCCGCAGGCGCTCAAGCTGGTGATCCCCGGCATCGTCAACACCTTCATCGCGCTGTTCAAGGACACGAGCCTGGTGATCATCATCGGCCTGTTCGACTTCCTCAACAGCATCAAGCGCGCCACCGCGGACCCGGCCTGGCTGGGCATGGCCACCGAAGGCTATGTGTTCGCCGCGGTCGTCTACTGGATTTTCTGTTTCGGCATGTCCCGCTACTCCATGCACCTGGAGCACAAGCTGGACACGGGCCACAAGCGTTAGGAGCGATTCATCATGTCTGAAGCCACCAACAAGACCGCACAGCCGGCCATCGGCGATCACGTGATGATCACCATGAAGGGTGTGAACAAGTGGTACGGCCAGTTCCACGTGCTCAAGGACATCAACCTGGAGGTCAAGCAGGGCGAGCGCATCGTGCTCTGCGGGCCGTCCGGCTCGGGCAAGTCCACCACCATCCGCTGCATCAACCGCCTGGAGGAACACCAGCAGGGCAGCATCGTGGTCGATGGCACCGAGCTGACCAACGACCTCAAGCAGATCGAGGCGATCCGCAGCGAAGTCGGCATGGTGTTCCAGCACTTCAACCTGTTCCCCCACCTGACCGTGCTGCAGAACTGCATCCTGGCGCCCATGTGGGTGCGCAAGATGCCCAAGCGCCAGGCCGAGGAAGTCGCCATGCATTACCTGGAGCGCGTGCGCATCCCGGAGCAGGCCAACAAGTTCCCCGGCCAGCTCTCCGGCGGTCAGCAGCAGCGGGTGGCGATCGCCCGCGCGTTGTGCATGAAGCCGAAGATCATGCTGTTCGACGAACCCACCTCGGCGCTCGATCCGGAAATGGTCAAGGAAGTGCTCGACACCATGATCGGCCTGGCGCAGAGCGGCATGACCATGCTCTGCGTGACCCACGAGATGGGCTTTGCGCGCACCGTGGCGAACCGGGTGATCTTCATGGACAAGGGCGAGATCGTCGAGCAGGCGCCGCCGGACCAGTTCTTCGACAACCCGCAGTCGGACCGCACCAAGCTGTTCCTCAGCCAGATCCTGCACTGATATCCGAACCTGCCCCTCTCCTTGGGGAGAGGGGCAGGTGATCGCTTGCAACGCTCGTCTCCCCCGATGGCAAGCCAGCGCCGCAACGGCGTATGCTGCCGATTCCACCGCAACAAGGTGCGCATCGGGAAAACCGGCTGAACTCGGCCGCCCCATCGGTGTTCCCATGTGCAGTGGTTTGCCAGGGATGGGCTACCGTTTCAGGTAGCTCCCCTGCATCCGCCGTCCAAAGGAAGAGAGCCGACGTGAACCTGATCCTATCGCCATTGAACCTCAGCAAAGCCAAGGCCTGGGGCGCCCACGCGGTGACCTCCAGCGGTGTCATCCTCGCGCTGCTCGCGCTTCTCGCGCTGGTCGACAACAAGCCGCAGGCCTGCCTGCTGTGGCTGGGTGCGGCCTTGCTGGTGGACGGCCTGGACGGCACCCTGGCGCGCAAGTTCGACGTCAAGGCGGTGCTGCCGCACTTCGATGGCTCCACCCTGGACCTGGTGATCGACTACCTCACCTACGTCTTCATCCCCGCGATCTTCATATACCGCTACGTGCCGCTGCCGGTGCACACCGAACTGCTGGCGGTGGGGGTGATCCTGGTGTCCTCGCTGTTCTGCTTCTGCAACGTCAACATGAAGAGCAAGGACAACTACTTTGTCGGCTTCCCGGCCGCCTGGAACGTGGTGGCGGTGTACTTCTTCGTGCTCGACCTGAACCCCTGGGTGAGCTTCGTCACCGTGCTGGTGCTGGCCGCGCTGACCCTGACCCGCATGAAGTTCCTGCACCCCTTCCGCGTACGCCAGTTCATGCCGCTGAACATCGCCGTGACCTTCGTCTGGATGCTCAGCAGCGCGCTGCTGATCCTCCAGCACCCGGTGGACCAGCCCTGGCTGCTCGGCCTGTGGTTCGTGGCTTCGGCCTACTTCGTCGGTGTCTGCGTGTGGCGCACGGCGATGGAGTGGTTCAGCTGACCGAGCCGGATTTGCGGTTTGCTTCCACGTAGGATGGTGTGGAGCGAAGCGATACCCATCGATACCCATGCATCCAGCAGCATGGGTATCTCAAGCTCCACCCTTCCTACGTTCCTGCACCTCTCAGACGTCTTACGCCTGCCGCCCCATCAGCCGCTGCCGGAAAGCCCCCGGCGTCTCCCCGCACACCTGCTTGAACAGGCGCGCGAAGCTTGCCCGGTCTGCATAGCCGACATCGCTGGCGATGCGCTCCAGCGAACGCCCCGGATCACCCAGTGCCTCCTGCGCCGAGGCGATGCGCAGGCGTTGCACGTAATCGTTCGGCGACATCC
Source organism: Pseudomonas sp. PDM22 (assembly GCF_014851965.1). NCBI lineage: Bacteria > Pseudomonadati > Pseudomonadota > Gammaproteobacteria > Pseudomonadales > Pseudomonadaceae > Pseudomonas > Pseudomonas sp. PDM22. The sequence continues at coordinate 840,841 of NZ_JACVAR010000001.1, read as the reverse complement.
CGACCTGCTCGCGGAAGCGCCGCAACAGCGTGCGTGTGGAGCAGTGCACGCGCTGCGCCAGGCTGGCGAGGTCGAAGGGCTGCGCGTAGTTGTCTTCCAGCCAGGCCAGCAGTGGCTCCAGTGGCGAGCCGGCGGGCAGCGGGTCGGGCAGCAGCGGGGTGAAGCGCCGCTGGCGGCCGCGTCCGTGCTCGAACACCAGGGTCGCCGCCGCGCGACGCGCGAGTGCCGCGCCGGCATGGCGCTCGATCAGGTACAGGCACAGGTCCAGCCCGGCTTGCGCGCCGCCGGAGCAGAGCCGGCCATGGTCGTCGGTGCACAGGGCGTCAATGTCCAGCCGCACCTGGGGATAACGTTCGCGGAACGCCGCCTCCAGCGCCCAGTGCGTGGTGGCGCGGCGGTCGTCCAGCACGCCGGCTTCGGCCAGCAGGAAGGCGCTGCTGCACAGGCTGCCCAGCTGTACGCTGGCGGGGGCGCGGCGCAACCAGTCCAGCAGCGGTTGATTGGCGGCGAAGGTCGCGTCGATGTCGGCGCCGGTGGCGGGAATCAGCAGCAGGTCGCAGCGCGCGGCGAGGTCGAGCCCGCCTTCCACTTCCACACGGCCGAAGGGCAGCGCCACTGGGCCGCCGTCGGTGCTGACCCGCAGCACCTCGAAGCGTCGTTCGCCGGCCAGACGGTTGGCGAGGTGAAAACTGTCCATGGCCAGGCCAAGGCTGGAACACAGGGTTTGCGGGCAGACGAACAGGGCTATCCTGAACATGGCGTCTCGCTTTGCTCTGTCGATGGAAGTGGCGCTATTGATCATAATGTTGTCGATATTGCCAATCGTGTCCAGTCGATCCATCCCCGATACTGCGTCATCTCTCCTGACACGAGCTCCACCATGGCCCACCCCAACGCCCAGCTGATCGAACGTTTCTACCAGGCCTTCCAGCGTCGTGACGGCGAGGCCATGGCCGCCTGCTACAGCGCCGACGTGCAGTTCAGCGACCCGGTCTTCACCGACCTGCGCGGCGCCGAGGCCGGTGACATGTGGCGCATGCTCACCGCCCGCGCCCAGGATTTCTCTTTGACCTACGAGGGCGTCGAGGCCGATGAGACGCGCGGTTCGGCACGCTGGGTGGCGTCCTACACCTTTACCCAGACTGGTCGGAAAGTGATCAATCACATCCGGGCACATTTCCACTTCCGCGACGGATTGATCTGTCAGCACGTGGACAGCTTCGATCTGTGGAAATGGTCCCGCCAGGCCCTCGGCGCCAAGGGGGCCCTGCTGGGCTGGGCGCCGCCGGTGCAAGGTGCGATCCGTGCCCAGGCCGCCAAAGGCCTGGCGGCGTACCGCGCACAACGGGTGGGGAAGGCCTGATCGCGGGCTTTCGGGCTCGCCCGTGGCGGCGGGATAGGCTTAAATGACAGGCGACTGAGAGCCGGACGCCGCCATGATCACACTTTTCCAGTTCCCGCCCGCCTTCAACGTACCCAACGTCAGCCCCTTCTGCCTGAAGCTGGAGACCTTCCTGCGCCTCGCCGGGCTGGAGTACCAGATCAAGCATGTGATGGACCCGCGCAAGGGGCCCAAGGGCAAGCTGCCGTTCATTACGCTGGATGGAAAACCCATCGCCGACACGGCGATCATCATGCGTACCCTGCAGCAGTACTACGAATTCGACCTCGACGCCGGCCTCGATGCCCGTGGTCGTGGCTGGGCGGTGTCGATCACCCGTCTGTGCGACGAGCACCTGGTGCCGCTGCTGGTGTACTTCCGCTGGCTCGACGAGCAGGGCTTCCGCCAGGTGAAGGACGTGATGTTCCGCGGCGTGCCCGGGCCGCTGCGGCCGGTGGTGGGGGCGATGCTGCAACGCAAGATTCGCGGCGACCTCAAGGGCCGCGGCCTGCTGCGCCACAGCCGCGAGGAACTGCTGGGCTTCGCCCGTGACGACCTCGAAGCCCTGGACGGCATGCTCGGCGACCTGCCGTACTTCGGCGGCGCCCAGCCGTGCAGCGCCGATGCGGCGACCTACGGCGTGCTGGCCAACCTGATCCTCAGCACCCTGGAAACCCCGCTCAACGACATGGCGCGCAGCTACGAGCGCCTGGTCGCCTACTGCGACCGCATGCAGGCGCGGGTCTGGGCGTCGTGACCGCCGCCGAACCCAAACCCTGGTTCGTTTACCTGGTGCGCGCCGAGAACGGCGCGCTGTACTGCGGCATCAGCGACGACGCGCAACGGCGCTTCGAAACCCATCGTACCGGCAAGGGCGCGCGCTTCTTCCATTCCAGCCCGGCCCAGGCGCTGGTCTATGTCGAGGCCTGCGCCGGCAAGGGCGACGCCCTGCGCCGCGAGCGCGCGATCAAGGCGCTGACCAAGCAGGCCAAGGAGCGCCTGGTGCTGGCCAATCCCTTCACCATCAGCGCCGTGGATGTCGTCCTATCCGAGGGATGAGGTAGGAGTCGTCCTACGTAAGGGTTAAGCTGCCGGACCACCTTCCGGCCGCTGGAGCCCCCCATGTCCGAGCTGATCCTGCACCACTACCCGACTTCGCCCTTCGCCGAAAAGGCGCGTCTGATGCTGGGCTTCAAGCAGCTGTCCTGGCGCTCGGTGACCATCCCGCCGCTGATGCCCAAGCCGGACCTCATGGCCCTCACCGGTGGCTACCGCAAGACCCCGGTGCTGCAGGTCGGCGCCGACATCTACTGCGACACCGCGCTGATCGCCCGCCGCCTGGAGCAGGAAAAGGCCGTGCCGGCGCTGTTCCCCGAAGGCCACGAATTCACCTCGGCCAGCTTCGCCCTGTGGGCCGACTCGGTAATCTTCCAGCATGCCGTCAGCCTGGTGTTCCAGCCCGAATCCATCGCCATGCGCTTCGGCAAGCTGCCGCCGCAGTTCCTCCAGGCCTTCGTCGCCGACCGCAGCCAGCTGTTCAGCGGCGGCACCGCCAGCAAGCTGCCGGCCGAGCAGGCTAAGCACCAGTGGCCTGCCTTCATGGCCCGCGTCGAGGAGCAACTGGCCCGCGAGGAGGGCGACTTCCTGTTCGGCGAGCCCTCCATCGCCGATTTCGCCCTGGCGCACTGCCTGTGGTTCCTCAAAGGCACGCCGGTCACCGCGCCGCTGGTGGACGATTACCCGTCGGTCGCTGCCTGGCTCGGCCGCGTCCTGGGCTTCGGCCACGGTGCCGCCAGCGAGATGAGCGCCGAGCAAGCCATCGCCGTGGCTCGAGACAGCCAGCCGGCGGCACTGCCGGAAGAGGCCTTCGTCGATCCCAACGGCTTCAAGGCTGGCCAGCGCGTGGTAATCGCTGCCACCGACTACGGCTGTGACCCGGTGGAAGGCGAGCTGCTGCACGCCGGGCTGGAAAGCCTGATCCTGCGCCGCGAAGACCCGCGCGCCGGGACCGTCCACGTGCACTTCCCGCGTATCGGCTTCAGCATCCGCCCGGCCTGAGTCCTGCCGGGCCGGGGCACTGCCGCGTCACCGGCGTACGCAGGCGCGGCAGGTTTTCGGCCATTTCGCGGAAGTGCTGCAGGCGCTCGTAGCAGAGCGCCATTTCCCCGCTGTTGCTGTTGTACCAGGCGTCCGGTGCGCCGCAGCTGACCAGCCGCAGGTTCAGCGGGCGCGGCGGGTGAAACAGGCGGAAGACCTCGTTGACCATCAGCTGCAGGTGATCGCCGTCGCGCAGCAGGGCGATCAGCGGCCCGGCTTGCTCCGGGTTCATCGAAGGCGGGTCCCAGCTCAGGCGCCAGGCCGCGTGGTGCTGGATCGAGGACGTACGCCGGGTGTGCCGGATCCATTCGAACGCCTTGCTCGCCTGGCGGAACTCCCGGTCGCAGTAGACCGCCCGCTCATAGGGCAGGCCGGTGAGCGACGGCAGCCAGTCCAGCCGCGCCATGTCGCTGCCGTAGAGCAGGCAGGCGATGTTGTAGTAGCGCTGCTCGTCCAGCGGGTGACTGTCCCAGGCCAGCACCTGGTCCGGCGGCGGCTTGGGCGTCTGCCACTCCAGTCGCCAGTAATCGGCGATGTCCAGCAGGCGTGCGTCCACCTCGTCGCGCGGCAACCGGGCGTAGAGGTGGAACAGCAGGATGAAGCCGAGCTGGTCCGCCGCATCCTCCTCACGCCCGAGCACCGGCAGGTCGTACTCGGCAATCAGTACATGCCCCATCTCGTGCATCACGCTGAACTCGGCGTTGGCCAGCACGAAGCGTGCGACGTTGGGCGTCAGTGACGGGGGCGTCGGGTCGGCGAACAGGAGACGGGTGCAGAGCAGCAACAGCAGCGTCCAGTACGAGCAGTGCAACCGGGGATGCCCGGAGAGCGGAGACGCAGCGGCAGTGAAATCAGGCAAGGCGGACATGGCGACCACCGCGAGCGAGAGGCGCCTGATCTGACTCTAGCAGCCATACTGCGCGGGCTGCGGGGCGCTTTGTCGGAAGACTGTGCGATGGTCGCTTGAGGCGTCTGGCGCGGGCGTCTATCGTCCAACCCTCCTTGCACGACACCCATTGAACAACACCCAATGCACGAGAAAGGACGCCGCGCATGCACGCCTACGATATCGAACTGCTGAAATATTCCACGCCCGCCGCCGGGGAGGAACTCCAGGGCTGGTGCTTCGGCCTGCCGCCGGGCATCACGCCCGCGCAATGGCCGCTGGACCCGGATACCGGCTACCCGCTGATGCACGGCTTCACCCTGCGCCTGCCCGAGGATTATCGGGTGCACGGGCCGGAGATCGTCGCGCTGAGCTTCTTCTCGCTGTCGCCGGACCAGAACGACGGCGGCCCCAGCACGGTGGACGGCATCGCCGAGCAGATTCTTTCGCCAGACGATCAGCCTCCGGCCGATCCGCACCTGCTGCCGTTCTGGCAAGCCGGCCGTGCCAGCCACCCGCGCCTGCACCGCATGGAGGACATCCTCGGCGGCTCCTACGCCGTGATCCTGCTGACCGAAGCCGAATTCAACGGCGCCGCGTGCCTGCCGCCGCAACTGCCCGCGGGCAATCCACTGCTGGCGCAGACGGTCGCGCCACAATGGCTGGTGTCGGGTTCGGCGAGCACCTTCGACACCACCATGAAGGAAGGCGACTACCTGTTCGGCCTGTTCGGCGGCATTCCCCAGCCGGGGCTGGAGACGCGGTACCTGCTGCGCTGGACCCCGCGCGCCAGCGACCCCAATGCCGGGATCAAGCCCGACGAGTACGGCGAGACGGACTACCAGCAGTTCTACTACTGGGAGAACGACGACATTCATCGCGACAACTACCGCGAGCACGCCTGGAGCCTGGGCCACCAGCCCAACCACATCGGCGGCACCATGCGCCCGGTGCAGGGCATGCCGGACATCAGCGCCTACTACATCGGTTTCGAGGAATACCTGGGTGGCTACAACTTCGGCACCGGTAACGCGCAGCTGGATTTCCGCGACATGAAGATCGACTGGGCCTGCTGAGGGGGCCCGCTCCTACAGGACAGAACATTTGCCGTGACCACAAAAAAGCCCATCGCGAGATGGGCTTTTTCGTCAGCGCACGGACCTCAGTCCTTGCGGCGCTTGAGCTGGTCCTGCAACTGGGTCGGCAGGCCGCGGATGATCAGCATGTCGCGGGCCTCGTCGTACTCCACTTTGCTGCCCAGCAGGTGCGCCTCGAAGCTGATCGACAGCCCCTCGGCGCGGCCGGTGAAACGGCGGAACTGGTTGAGGGTGCGCTTGTCCGCCGGGATCTCCGGCGACAGGCCGTAGTCCTTGTTGCGGATGTAGTCGTAGAAGGCGCGCGGCGCCTGGTCGTCCATCAGCTCGGAGAGCGCGTCCAGGGCCATCGGCTCGCCGATCTTGGCCTGGCTGGTGGCGTAGTCCACCAGCACGTCGGTCTTCTCGCGGGCCTGTTCTTCGGGCAGGTCTTCGCTCTCCACGAAGTCGCTGAAGGCCTTGAGCAGGGTGCGGGTTTCGCTCGGGCCGTCGACGCCCTCGGTGCAACCGATGAAGTCGCGGAAGTAGTCGGAGACCTTCTTGCCGCCCTTGCCCTTGATGAACGAGATGTACTGCTTGGACGTCTTGTTGTTCTGCCACTCCGAGATATTGATCCGCGCGGCCATATGCAGCTGGCCCAGGTCCAGGTGGCGCGACGGGGTCACTTCCAGAGCGTCAGTCACCGCCACGCCTTCGCTGTGGTGCAGCAGGGCGATGGACAGGTAGTCGGTCATGCCCTGCTGGTAATGGCAGAACAGCACGTGGCCGCCGGTGGAGAGGTTGGATTCTTCCATCAGCGTCTTCAGGTGTTCCACCGCCTGCTTGGAGAAGACGACGAAGTCCTTGCCGTTGTCCAGGTACTCGCTCAGCCAGCCGCTGAACGGGTAGGCGCCGGACTCGCCCTGGAACAGGCCCCAGGCCTTGTTCGGCTTGGCGTTGTAGCTCTCGTTGAGGTCGGCCATCAGGTTCTCGATGGCCTGGGAGTCGCCCAGCTCGGCGTCGCGCGCGTGCAGCGTCGCGGGGTTGCCGTCGGGCTTCTTGTCGATCAGGTGGACGATGGCGTGACGAATCGGCATGGCGGACCCGGATGTTCAGTGCCGGCGGCGCCGCACGCATCGAAGCGGCGGCGGGGCGGGCGGATTGGAAAACGCCAGAGTTTACCCGACCCGGCGCCGGGATGCGCGACGCTTACCAGCGGACCGGTGGCAGGCGGCGGATATGAAAGATGCGCAGCACCTGCAAGCGGCCTCCGCGAATACGGTAGGGGATCAGGTAGGGATGGCTGCTCATCGCCCATTCGCGCGTGCCAGGCACGCGGCCCTCCCGGCCGGCGGCAGGATTGGCGGCGAGCAAAGCGACGTCGGTCAGCACGGCGCTGACGAAGGCCCGCGCCGCTGCGGGGTTGTCCTGGGCGATATAGCTGGCTTCAGTATCGAGGTTGCGCAGGGCATTGCGCAGCCACTCAATCCGCATCGCGCGCCCACTTGTTGAGGATGGCCTTCACCTCGGCGTCGCTGGCGAAGTCACCAACATCCGCCTCCGCTATCGCCTGCTGGATTTCGCCGATCTGCCAGGATTCGCGGTTCAGGTATTCCTCCAGCGCCTGGGCGGCGAGGAAGTTCTTGCTGCGGCCCGTGGCCTCGGCCAGCTTGGCGAGGGTTTCGGACTGATCGTCCGACAGGCGCAGGGACATGATGGGCATGGAGCACCTCATGTGTAGTGGCTTGGGGTGTAGTGGCTTGCACTACAAGATACTACAACCTACTACAGGTGCTGCATGCGTCCGTCGGCTGCAGTGGATTCCGAAATCGCCATCGGCTCAATCCGCCGGCACCAAGCCTTCGTCGCGTTCACGGCGATTGCGGCGCAGCTGTCGCAGGCGGCGGATTACATAGTTCAGGTGCAGGTGCAGCTCGTACAGCTCGTTGTAGTAGGAGAGCGGCACCTCGACCTTGGCCAGTTCGGCCTCCAGCTGCTCCAGGCGTTCGATCTCGGTGCTCAGCTCGGCGCTGCCGGTGCGCTCGTCCAGGCGCCGGTCGATCTCGCGCAGGTAGCGGTACCAGCGGTAGATGCGCGCACGGATGCGCCAACGGTACAGCGGGCCGATGGACTTGAGCAGCGGGATGAGGATGGCGATGAAGGGGATCAGCAGGATGATGTAGCGGTCCGCCAGCGAGGCAATGCGGAACGGCAGGAAGCGCTGCAGCAGCGGCGGGCCGCTCTTGTAGTAGCGCTCGGCGTCTTCCTGCAGGGCCAGTGTGCGCGGCTCGGCGCTGGGGAAGGCGCCGGCTGCGTCGAGCAGGGTGCCGCTCTTCATCACCGCACGCGCGGCTTCGAGGATCAGCGGGGTGAGCGCCGGGTGGAAGTCGCCGTTGACCACCAGGGTGGCGACCGGCGAGAGGGTCGCAAGGTCCTCGTCCGGCACGTTCTGCGCCAGGTTCAGCAGGCCCTCGCTGACTTCCACGCGCTTGAGGAAGGGAATCCGCGCCTCGTAGGCATGGGCGCGGCGAAACCCGGTGAGCTTGAGCTCGGGGCTCGCCGCCAGGCGCTGGATCAGCGGGTTCTCCGCCGGACCGACGAAGAAGGCGGCGTCCAGTTCGCCGGCCAGCAACTGGTTGGCCACCGCGTTGCCGCCGTGCGCTTGCCAGCCGGCGGGCAGGGGATCGGTGGGAATCTCGTTGGCCTTGAGGATGGCCTCGGTCACCGCCTCGGTGCCGCTGCCGGAACCGCCAATGGCGACGCGCAGGGCGAGCAGGTCGGCCAGGCGGTCGATCTTCGCCTCGCGGCGCTGGAACAGCCACAGCGGCTCCTGGAACATCGCGCCGAGGGTTTGCAGGTGCGCGCGCTGCTTGGGTTCGAGCTGTTGCTCCTGGCCACTTTGCACCAGCGCCAGGTCCACGCCGCTCTTGCCGTCCAGCAGCTTGCCGAGGTTGTCGCGGGAACCTGCGGTGCGTACCAGCTGCAGGTCGAAGCCCTGCTTGGCCAGTTCCTCCTTCAGCCGTTGGCCGAACACCGCGTAGCCGCCACCCGGCGCGCCGGTGGCCAGGGTGGCGCTCATCGGTGGCGGCGGCGCGACGAAGTAGAAGACCGCGGTGACCAGTGCGGCCAGCACCGGCACCAGCCAGAGGTTGGCGCGGACCAGGATGGCAAGGTCCTTGAGCATGTTCAGAAGGCGTTGCATGGGGAGTCCTTGTGACGACGTGCTGTCCTGAAAAGATAGCCAGCCTGGACGCTGGTGAATGACGGGTGACGAATCAGGTGTTTCCGAACCGCCAGCACCGCGGCTCCGTGGCGCAGGAGATTCCCTGTAGGAGTGGGTCATGCCCGCGATCCGCCGGCAAGGCCGGCGAATCCGCCATCGGCAGGGCGCAAACCGCTATCATCGCAAGCCTCGAAACACGGCTGCGGACTTCACGGCATGCGCATTCTCCACACCTCCGACTGGCACCTGGGCCAGCATTTCATGGGCAAGAGCCGCGAGGCCGAGCACCAGGCGTTCTGCGCCTGGCTGGTCGAACAGGTGCGCGAGCAGGCCGTGGACGCGGTAATCATCGCTGGCGACGTGTTCGATACCGGCGCGCCGCCCAGCTATGCCCGTGAGCAGTACAACCGCTTCATCGTCGAGCTGCGCGATACCGGCGCGCGTCTGGTGGTGCTGGGTGGCAACCACGACTCGGTGGCGATGCTGGAGGAGTCCCGCGACCTGCTGGCCTGCCTGGATACCCAGGTGATCGCCGCCGTCGGCACCGACCTCGATCGCCAGTTGCTGGTGCTGCCGCAACGTGACGGCCAGCCTGGCGCCATCCTCTGCGCGATTCCCTTCATCCGTCCGCGCGACGTGCTCACCAGCCAGGCCGGGCAGAGTGCGCAGGACAAGCAACTGGCCCTGCAGCAGGCGATCCAGGCGCATTACCGCGAGCTGTTCGAGCGCGCCGAGGCGCAGCGCGAACAGCTTGGCCGGCACCTGCCGATCATCGCCACCGGCCACCTCACCACCGTTGGCGCCAGCGCCAGCGAGTCGGTGCGGGAAATCTACGTCGGCACCCTGGAGGCTTTCCCCACCAGCGCCTTCCCGGCGGCGGACTACATCGCTCTCGGCCATATCCACCGGCCGCAGAAGGTCGGCGGCCTGGAGCACATCCGCTATTGCGGCTCGCCCATCGCGCTGAGCTTCGACGAGGCGACCCAGGGCAAGGAAGTGCTGCTGGTGAACCTGGATGACAGCGGCCTGCAAAGCGTCACCGCACTGCCGGTGCCGCGCTTCCAGCCGCTGAAGTCGGTGTCCGGCAGCCTCGCCGAGCTGCCCGCCGAACTGGCCCGCGTCGCCCGCGAAGGCAGCGCGGAGCAGCCGGTCTGGCTGGAAGTCATGGTGCACACCGACGACTACCTGACCGACATCCAGCTGCGCGTCGAGAAGCTCTGCGAGGAGCTGCCGGTGATCGTCCTGCGCACCCGTCGCGAGCGCGGCACCACGCAGGCGGCGCTGTTCAGCGAAGCCAGGGAAACCCTCGACGAACTCAGCCCCGAAGACGTGTTTCGCCAGCGCCTGGACGCCGAGGACCTGGAGGCGCCGCTGCGCGAGCGCCTGACCGGGCTCTACCGACAGGTCGTGGCCGATCTGCAGGAGGAGCACCCGTGAGAATCCTCAGCCTGCGCCTGAAGAACCTCAACTCGCTCAAGGGCGAATGGAAGATCGACTTCACCGCCGAGCCCTTCGCCGGCAACGGCCTGTTCGCCATCACCGGGCCGACCGGGGCGGGCAAGACCACGCTGCTCGATGCCATCTGCCTCGCCCTGTACCACCGCACGCCGCGCATGAGCGTGCTGTCGCAGAGCGGCAACGAACTGATGACCCGGCACACCGCCGACTGCCTTGCCGAAGTGGAATTCGAGGTGAAGGGCCAGCCTTACCGCGCCTTCTGGAGCCAGCGCCGCGCCCGCGACAAGGCCGAAGGTGCATTGCAGGCGCCAAAGGTGGAGCTGGTGCGCATCGACCGCGCCACTGGTGAAGGGCAGATTCTCACCGACAAGATCAACGACAAGCTCAAGCAGACCGAGACGCTCACCGGCCTCGACTTCGAGCGCTTCACCAAGTCCATGCTGCTGGCCCAGGGCGGTTTCGCCGCCTTCCTCGAGGCCAACGCCAACCAGCGCGCGGAGCTGCTGGAGGAGCTCACCGGTACCGAAATCTACGGGCTGATTTCCCAGCGTGTATTCGAGCGCACTCGTGAAGTACGCGGCGCGCTGGACCAGTTGCGCGCCCGCGCCGAAGGCTTCGAGCTGCTCAGCGCCGAACAACGCGGCGAACTGGAACAGCAGGGCCGCGACGCCGCCGTGCAGGAAACCGCCTGGCAAGCACAGCACGCAGCACTCCAGGCACAACGCCGCTGGCGCGAAGACCTGACCCGCGCGCAGCAGCAGGTCGAGCAGGCCGGTGCGAAAGAGGCAGGCGCGCGCCAGGCGCTGGAGCAGGCGCAACCCGATCTGCAACGCCTGGCGGACAGCGAGCCCGCCGCACGACTGCAACCGCTGCACCAGGCCTGGCGCAGCACCCACGAGAGCGCTGAACAGGGCCGCGCGGCGCTGGAGGACAATCGCACACAGCAGGCGTCCAACCGTGAAGCAGTCGCCCAGGCTCTGTGGGCGGCCAGCCAGTACGCGCAGCAGTTGCTGGCTGCGCGCGAGGGCGAGCACAAGGCTGTCAGCGAACAACACCAGGAACTGCAGGCGCGTCTGGCGCAGCATCCGCAGCGCGCGAAACTGGGAGAACTGCTCGGCGGCTGGCGCGCGCAATTCGCCCAGCGCTCGCGTCTGGCGCAGGCCATTGCCGATCTGCAGCGGCAGACGCAGGCAGCCGACCAGGCATTGCAGAACGCGACCGCGCAGCGGCAGACGCTGCAGGGCACCGTCGCCTTCATGCAGCAGCAGATCGACACGGCCGGCACGCAGGAGCGTCAGCACCAGCAGCAGCTCGATGCCTTGCTGGGCGGCGCAACTGAAACTGAGCTGCGTGAACGCCTGCAACAGGCGCAACTGCATAGCCGTGGGCTGGACCGTCTGGAGCAACTGGCCCAGGCCCGCGCCCAGGCTGCTGCGCAGCTGGCGCGCTGGCAGCCCGAACTGGATGCGCTGCGCCAGAAAAGAGCCGAGCGCGACACGGCCATCGTCGCGCTGCGCGAGCGTTATCAGGCGACCAAACAACAGGTCGCCGACAAGGAAAAACTCCTGCAGCAGGAGCAGCGCATCCACCAGCTGGAGCATCTGCGCGCGCAGTTGCAGCCCGGCGAGGCCTGCCCGTTGTGCGGCTCGCCGGAGCACCCGGCGGTGGCGGCCTACCAGGCGCTGGATGTTTCCTCCACGCAGTCAGCGCTGGAGCAGGCACGTCAGCAGCTGGCCGAGCTGGAAAGCCAGGGCATTGCCCTGCGGGGTGAACTGGCCGAACTGGATGCGCAACTGCAGCAGGGGCAGCGTCAGCGGGACGAAGCCCAGGCCGCGTTGGCGCAGCACCAGCAGGCTTGGCAGCAACAGTGTGAAGCACAGGGCATTGCGCTGAAGGACGATCAGCAGCTCAGCGCCGAGCGTGAGCGCCATGAAGCTTTGCAGGCTGCCTTGCAGCAGCAACTGAAGGCGCTGGAAGCGCTTCGGGTTCAGCTCCAGCAGGCGCAGCAGCAACGCCAGCGCGCCGAGCGCGATCACGCCGAAGCCGCACAGCAGCTGGCACTCTTCGAGCAGCAACAGACCCACGAACGCCAGCGCCAGGAAGAGCGCGCGCAGCAACTCGCGGTGCAGCGTACTGACCTGCAACAGCAGGACCAGACACTGGCCACCACGCTGGGCGAACTGGGCTACAGCGTGCCGGACGACGGAGAGCAATGGCTCGCCGAGCGCACCGCGGAATGGCAGCAATGGCAGCAGGACCAGCAGCGCAGCCAGGAGCTGGCCACAACCGAGCGCGACGCCGAACAGGCTGCCCGCGCGGCGCAACAGATCGCCGCGCAATGGCAGCAGCGTTGGCAGACGGCTGGCTTCGATGGGCGCCAGCCGCTGGCGATTCACGCAACTCCACAACAGGCATTGGTACAGGCCGAGGAGCAGCTGGCAGCAGCCCAGCGCCAGGCCGATGCCTTGCAAGGGCGCGAGCAGTCGCTGGCGGAACGGCTGGAGCAGGAGCAGGCGCGCCTTGCCGAGCGCCTGGCGAGTTGGCAGCAGGCGCTGGCGGTGAGCCCGTTCGCCGATGAGGCGACCTACCTCGCCGCGCTGCTGGACGATGCCCGGCGCAGCGAACTCAGTGAACTGCGCCAGCGTCTGGAAACGGCCATCACCGAAGCCGTTACCCTGCGCGCGGCCGCGAATCAGGACGTCGAGCGCCTGCAGGCCGAGCCCCATGGCGAACACGCGCTGGAGGAACTCGACGAGCAGCTGCAAGCGCTCGCCACTCAGCTGCGCGAACTCGGCCAGCGCCAGGGCGAGATTCGTGCCCAGCTGCAAGGCGACGACAATCGCCGCGCCAGCCAGCAGAGCCTGTTTGCGGAAATCGCCCGGCAGGAAGAGGAACATGATCTCTGGCAGCGCCTCAACAGCCTGATCGGTGCCTCCGACGGTGCGCGCTACCGGCGATTCGCCCAGGGCCTGACCCTCGACCACCTGGTGCACCTCGCCAACCGCCAGCTGCAGCGCCTGCACGGTCGCTACCAGCTGGCCCGACGCAGCGACGGCGAGCTGGAACTGGAAGTGGTGGACACCTGGCAGGGCGACACCGCGCGTGACTGCAAGACGCTGTCGGGCGGCGAGAGCTTCCTGGTCAGCCTGGCCTTGGCGCTGGCGCTGTCCGACCTGGTCAGCCACAAGACCAGCATCGATTCGCTGTTCCTCGACGAAGGCTTCGGCACCCTCGACGGCGAGACCCTGGAAGTGGCGCTGGATGCCCTCGACAGCCTCAACGCCACGGGCAAGACCATCGGCGTGATCAGTCACGTCGAGGCGTTGAAGGAACGTATCCCGGTGCAACTCAAGGTACACAAGGGCGTCGGCATGGGTTACAGCCAGCTCGACGCACGCTTCCGTTTCAACCCCGAGCGATCCGAGCCGGAGAAAGCCTGATGGACACGCCCGTGCGCCACTGCGAAGAGAACGATCTACCCGACTGGATCGACCTGCGCCTGCAACTCTGGCCGGGCGATCACGCGGAAGAGTTCGTCGAGGAGGCACGCGACATCCTCGTGCAGCCGCAGCGCTATGGCGCGTGGCTGGCCCGCGATGAAAAGGGCAGGGCGCTCGGATTGGCGGAAGCCTCGGTGCGCAGCGATTACGTGAATGGCACGGACGGCTCGCCCGTGCTGTTTCTCGAAGGCATCTACGTGCGTGAGGTCGCCCGCCGGCAAGGCGTGGCGCGGGCTCTGGTGCGCGCGGTACAGGCCTGGGGCCTTGCGCGCGGCTGTGTGGATTTCGCCTCCGATGCGGCGCTGGACAACAGCGTCAGTCATGCCTTGCATCGTGCCCTGGGCTTCGTCGAAACCGAGCGGGTCGTGTACTTCCGCAAGCCCCTCCACGATTGATCCACATCAGTCGGAACGCGAGCGCGGCACTGCGGTCAACTTGCAATCGACGTCAGGCGAGATAGGCTCAAGACCGCGTAAGTCAGCCGTTCCCGCCCGGGTCGGCATCCACAGGTATCGTGATCTTTCGTAGAGGTGATTTGTGATGAAGCAATCCGCATCGGCTCCGAAGAAACCCGCAGCGGCCAAACCCGCCGCGAAGCCGGCTGCGAAAGCGGCCAGCAAACCTGCCGCAAAACCCGCTGCTGCCAAGCCGGCCGCCAAGCCTGCTGCCAGCAAACCCGCCGCCGCCAAGACCGCCGCGGCCAAGCCCGCCACCAAGGCCTCTGCTGCCAAGCCAGCCGCTGCCAAACCGGCTGCTGCCAAGGCCGCTCCGCGCCGCGCCCCTGCGCTGGCCACGCCGTCGGACCTGAGCAAGAACGCCACCCGCGATCTGTCGGCGGCGCTCAACCGCCTGCTGGCGGATGTCTTCGCGCTGTACCTGAAGACCAAGAACTTCCACTGGCATGTGAGCGGTCCGCACTTCCGCGACTACCACCTGCTGCTGGACGACCACGCCACCGAAATCTTCGCGATGACCGACGCCATCGCCGAGCGCAACCGCAAGATCGGCGGCAACACCATCCGCTCCATCGGCCATATCTCGCGGCTGAAGCGCATCCTCGACAACGATGCCGAATTCGTCCAGCCGCTGGACATGCTGGCCGAGCTGCAGGAGGACAACAAATCGCTGACTTCATACATGCGTGAAGTGCACGATTTGTGCGATGAGTACCATGACATCGCCACCGCCAGCCTGATCGAGAACTGGATCGACGAGACCGAGCAGCGCACCTGGTTCCTCTTCGAGACCAGCCGCCGGGGTGACAACACCGGCCACTGATCCTGGTGCCGGCAATGGAAAAAGGCCCCGCGAGGGGCCTTTTTCGTTACTGCGCCGCCGTGGGCGGGCTCTGCCAGAAGGTGGAGAACTCCTCGAACGGATAGCGCGTTCCGTCGTAGCTGACGGTGGTGCGCACGGTCTTCGGTGCGCCAACGTCGTCGCCTTCGTGCTCGCGCTGCACCTTCGACGTCACGATCAGGTCGGCGTAGCCGTGGTGACTGTCCTTGCCCATGGCCAGGGTGAGTTGCGAGCGCTCGATGACCAGCTTGTCGGCTCCACCGCAGACCACGCCTTCGAGCGTCGTCCACTGCCGCAGGTAGGTGCGGAACACCTCCTTGAGCTGGTCACCTTGCGGCGCGTAGAGGCTGAAGTCGTCATAGGACCAGGCGTCCGGGCAGCTTGCGCCGCGCGCCACGCTGCCGATGATCAGGCCGAAGCCGCGCACCTCCGGCGCCAGGCGATAGCGTGCGGTGTCGAGCCACAGGCTGGAGCTGTCGATCTCCACCATGGCGTCCTCGCCGATGCTGTCGTCGCTGCGCGTCACCAGTTTGCCGCTTTGTGTGTCGAGCTGGCCGACCAGCAGGTTCAGGTTGCGCTCGCCCGGTTCGGCCTTGTCGCCCGCCGCGCTGTAGGCGACCGCAATCACCTTCAGCTTCGGGTCGTCCGGCCAGGGCTTGCACGCAGCGGCTACCACGGGTGTTGCCGCTCCGGTCTCCGGTGCCTGCCAGCCCTGCTGGCCGAGCAGCCCGGCCAGGGTCTGCAGGGTGCCTGCGTCGCAAGGCTGCGCGGTGCGCTCCGCTGCGCCGGCGCTGGCGGCGAGGGTCAGCAGCGCGGCGCAGGTCCATTTCCCTATGGGGTACATCGGGTGCTCCTTGGGTTGATCGAGGAAGATCAGCGACCTTCGCTGTCCTTCCACTTGGTCATCAGGGTGTTCGATTCCAGGCTTTCGTCGAGCAGCTTCTTCGCCGTCTCCACGCCGGCCACCGGCAGCCCGGCGGGGTCGAGCAGACCGATCTGCACCAGCACGCTGGCCTGGTCCCAGTAGATGTGCTCGTGGCACAGCTTGTCGCCACGGAAGCGGATCACGCCGAGCATGGGAATCTCCACGTACTTGCCGGTGGGCGGCACGCCGGGAAGCATCCAGTCGATCTCGCTGGTGTGGGTGAAGCACATGACGAATTCGTCCACTACCTGCAGCGCGCCGACGGTGCGGGAGATCGGCACCAGCTTCATGTCCGGCGGGTTGTCGTGGACGAAGTGGTTGCGGTAGAAGCGCGCCAGTTCGTCCTGGCCGACGCCGCCGGTCATGGTCGGGATGTGGTTGACGTAGGGCTGGGCGACCATGGTCGCCATGGTGGCGGGCACGTCGCGGGCGGCGAACTCGTGGTGGATGTGGTCTTCCCACAGCTGCGACAGGTCGAAGTCCGGGCCGATCTCGCGCTTGAGCGCGCCGATGCTGCGCTCGTGGGCCATCAGCGCAGCGGGTTTGTCGAAGTGCATGCCGCCCGGTCGGGCGAAGGCGTGGTCGACGCCGGGGTAGCTGTAGATTTCCGCCTTCGGCAGCTTGCCGAGGACTTCGCCGATGGCCGCGCGGGCGCTGGCGTCGCAGTACACGTCCTGCTCGGCGAAGTGCAGCACCAGGCGACCTTTGATGTTCTGCGCCTCGTCGAGCATCTGCTCGATGCCCATGCCGTAGTAGCCCACCGAGCAGGCCGCGTCGGTACGCGCGGCGGTCAGGTAGGCGAGCTTGCCGCCCAGGCAGAAGCCGACGTAGCCGATGCCGCGTTCCTCGACCTCCGGCAGGGCGCGCAGGGCGTCCATGGCAGCGGCGATGTCGTCCACGCCCTTGTCTACGTCGAAGCGCTGGAACAGGCCGATGGCCTGGCCGAACTCGGCTTCGCTGTAGCCCAGTTCCAGGTTCGGCTCCAGGCGCCAGAACAGGTCGGGCACCAGTGCGACATAGCCTTCCTCGGCATAACTGTCGGCGATGCTGCGCATGTTGGCGTTGACGCCGAAGATCTCCTGGCCGATCACCACGCCAGGGCCGTGCCCGCTGGCTGGTACCGCGAGATAACCGCTGAAGCTGCCGCTGCCGTCACGCGCGGCGATGCTGATGTTCTTGCCCATGTTCCCTTTTCTCCCAGGCTCGTTGTTGTGTTGTTCTGGCGCCGCATAGGGTGCGTGCTGGAGCGGCGCCTGCCAAGGGGGCCTGATGCTTGTGAGGGAAAGTGGCGCAGCGCTACCATCGCGCCCCTCATGAACAGGGAGCTTCGGGATTGCATCGCATGGAGAGGACAACGGGTATCGCGCGTATCGGCCTGCTGCTGGCGGTAGCGGCAATGACGGCCTGCAGCAGCGTACCGAAGGACGAGACCCCACGACTGGTGCCGCGCGACATCGCGTCGCCGGAGTATCCGCAGCAGTTCCGGCCACGGGGTATCGATGGCAGGGTGAAGACCTCCTTCGATATCGAGGCCAGCGGCGAGGTTGTCAACGTGCAGATCGTCGAGTCGAGCAACCCTGCGCTGGCCGAAGCCGTGCGCGAGCGTGTATCCCGGTGGCGCTTCGAGCCCTGGCAGCCCACCGCCAAGTACCCCGCGCCACGGCAGGTGGTGAAGACCTTCGAGTTCAAGCAGGCCGAAGCCGGCACCCCGATGCTGCCCTCGGACAAGGCGGCGGGTAACTCCGAGGAGAGTCTGGCGAACACCGTGCGCGAACTCCTCGCCCAGCCCTGCAGCGCGATCAGCAGCCAGTACGCCGAGTTCCATCAGGCCTACCCGGACCGACCGCTGGATCAACTGGCGACCTTCCGCATGACCAGTGGCGCGCTGTTCCTTGCCCAGCTCGGTGGCAAGCTGGATGTGGAGAAGAACCGGCTGATCGGCAAGCGCTTCGATGCCGCTCTGCCTCGCGTGCTGGAGCGCTGCCAGCAGCAGCCTGACGCCGTTTATTCCGATGTGCTCGCCGAGGAGATGCGCCGCGCACAGGTTGACAGCACCAGCTCCTGAGCCGAAAAACACAGCTTGGACCTGCGAGGAACCTAGCCATGCTGATACGCGCGCAAACCGCCTGCCTGCTGCTCATCGACATCCAGGAACGTCTGTTCCCGGCCATCCACGACAACGAGGCGGTGCTCGAGCACAGCGCCTGGCTGCTGGCCATCGCGCGGCGGCTGGGTGTGCCGGTACTGGCCACCGAGCAGTACCCCAAGGGCCTCGGCCCGACGCTACCGGCGCTGCGCGCCGAGCTGGTCGAAGGCGAGGTGCTGGAGAAGATCGCCTTCTCGGCCGTCACCGATCCCGGCCTGTCGCAGTTGCCCGGTGGCGATCGCCGACAGTTCGTGGTGTGCGGCACCGAGGCCCATGTGTGCGTGCTGCAGACGGTGCTGGGCCTGTTGGCGGAGGACCGCGAGGTGTTCGTGGTGGCGGAGGCCGTCGGCTCGCGCCGCCCGCAGGACAAGGCGCTGGCGCTGGAGCGGATGCGCCAGGCCGGCGCGGTGATCGTCTCGCGGGAGATGGTCGCCTTCGAGTGGCTGGAGCGCGCCGGGACGGAAGTCTTCCGCGAGATCAGCAAGCAGTTCATCCGCTGAACTGCCCGTGAGTCCCCCTCAACGGGTGACGAACAGGCGGTCGCCGAGGAAGTCGAGGAACACCCGCAGCTTCAGCGGCATGCGCCGGCCCGCCGGCCACAGCGCGTGGAAGCTGCCCTGGTGCGTGGTGTGTTCGCTCAGCACCTGCACCAGCCGGCCGTCGTTCAGTGCGCTGCGCACTGCGAAATCCGGCAGGCAGGCGATGCCCATGCCCTGGCTGGCGACGTTGATCAGCATGTCGGCGGTATTGCAGATCAGCCCGCCGTCCAGACGCGGCTCCGTTTCTCCGGGGGCGAGCTCGAGCGGCCAGCGCTGCACCAGCCCGCTGCTCGGGTAGCGGTAGTGCAGGCACAGGTGCTGGTTGAGGTCCGCCGGCCGCCGCGGCGTGCCGTACTGCCGCAGGTAACCGGGCGAGGCCACCAGCAGCAGGCTGAAGTCGCCCAGCTTGCGCGCCTTCAACCGTGAGTCGCGCAGCTCGCCACCGCGCACCACGAGGTCGAAACCCTCTTCGATGACGTCCACCAGGCGGTCGGTGAAGTCGATGTCCAGCTGGATGCGCGGGTAGCAGCGGAGGAATTCCGGCAGTACCTGCGGCAACAGCCCGGCCACCAGCGGCATGCTGATCTTCAGGCGGCCGCGAGCCTGCTGGGTCGATAGCGCCAGTTCCTGCTCCGCCGCTTCCAGCTCGTCGAGGATGCGCCGGCAGCGTTCGAGGAACAGCTGGCCTTCGTTGGACAGGCTCAGGCTGCGCGTGCTGCGGTGGAACAGGCGCACGCCCAGGCGCTCCTCGAGACGAGCGATGCTCTTGCCCACCGCCGAGGCGGAGAGGCCGAGCAGGCGCGCGGCCTGGGCGAAGCTCAGGGAGTCGGCAACCTGGAGGAAGACGCGCAGGCCGTTGAGGCTGTCCATGGAAAGGTGTCCGTGCGGGCGGGCCGCCATTGTGCCGCGCGATGGGGGATCGATTGCGGACAAAGATGTCCGTTTTGTTCGGAATTCTAGCCTGTTTTTCCGCAATGCCGGGTTGATTAGCTTTGGGCCGGTCTTCCTCGATTCCTTGCGGACCCACCATGAAGCCCTCCCACGACACTCCTGAAAACCGATCCGAAGCCTCGCGCTGGCTGTTGTTGCTCGCCGCCAGCCTGACGGCGGTGCTGATTCCCCTGTGCTTCACCGGCCCGGCCGTGGTGCTGCCGGCCATTGCCCATGAGCTGGGCGGCTCGGCGGTGGCGCTGAACTGGATCGTCAACGGCTATGTGCTGGCCTACGGCGCGGCGATGATGGGGGCTGGCAGCCTGGCGGACGTTTACGGGCGCAAGCGCGTCTGGCTGGTCGGCCTGGCGCTGTTCTGCGTGACCACCCTGGCGATCCCGCTGGCCGGTTCGGTGGCGGCCATCGACGGGTTGCGCCTGGTCCAGGGCGCGGGCGGTTCGGCTGCCTTCGCCGCCGCCATGGCGGCGCTGGCGCAGGAGTTCGACGGGCCGATCCGCACACGGGTGTTCAGCCTGCTGGGCACTACTTTCGGCGTCGGCCTGGCGTTCGGCCCGCTGCTCGCCGGCTGGCTCACCGACGGGCCGGGTTGGCGCTGGGTGTTCCTGGTCCCGGCGGTGTGCGCGCTGGCCTCGGTTCCGGTGGTGGTGCGCTTCTGCCGCGAGACCCGTGACCCGCAGGCGCGCGGCCTGGACTGGCCCGGCGCGCTGAGCTTCACCGCCGCGCTCAGCCTGTTCACCTACGGCCTGCTGCTGGCGCCGGAACAGGGCTGGGCTAGCATCCCGGTAATCGCGACGCTGGTGCTGAGCGGCGTGTTGCTGGTCGTGTTCATTGCCGTCGAACGCCGCGTGGAGCGCCCGTTGCTGGACCTGTCGCTGTTCAGCCAATGGCGTTTCGTTGGCGTGCAACTGCTGGGCGCGTCGCCAGCGTTCGCCTATGTGGTGCTGATCGTGCTGTTGCCGGGGCGCTTCATCGGCATCGAGGGGCAGGGCGCGCTGCAGGCCGGCTGGACCATGCTGGCGCTGTCGGCGCCGCTGCTGGTGGTGCCCTTCCTGGCGGCGCTGCTGGCGAAGCACTTCAGCGCTGGCAGCCTGTCGGCGATCGGCCTGCTGATCGTCGCGGGTGGCTTGCTCTGGCTGGCGCGAAACCTGGCGGGCGGTGTCGCGCCGGATATGCCGCTGCTGGTGATCGGCATCGGCATTGGCCTGCCGTGGGGGCTGATGGATGGCCTGGCAGTGAGCGTGGTCGAGCGCGAACGTGCTGGCATGGCGACGGGCATCTTCAACACGGTGCGGGTGTCCGCCGACGCGGTGGCCATCGCCGTGGTCGGCGCCTTGCTGGCGACCCTGCTCGCGGCGCAACTGCAGCCGCTGGGCCTGGCCGCGGCGGAGCGCCTGATGAGTGCGAACCAGCTGGCCATCGGCAACTTGGCGGCGGTGGTCGAGCAACTGCCGCAGCTGGCGCCCGAGCAACTGCGCAGCGACTACGTGGCGGTGTTCAGTCGGGTGCTGGAGCTGCTGGCGGGCGTGACCTTCGTGGTCGCCGGGCTGGTGTTTCTGCTGCTGGGCCGGAAACGCGCGCCGGTGCTGGCTGCCGAGGTGTAGGGCGAATAACCGCTTGCGGTTATCCGCCGACCTCTGCACGGCGGTAGACGGCGGATAACGCGTGCCGCGTTATGCGCCCTACGGTCGTACTCGGTGGTGTTCCGGTTCGAGGTTGTAGGGCGAATAACCGCTTGCGGTTATCCGCCGGCCCTTGCGTGGCGGTGGACGGCGGATAACGCGTGCCGCGTTATGCGACCTACGGTCGTCCTCGGCGGTGTTCCGGTTCGAGGAAGGTCCAGGCGACGAAGCGGCTCTGCTTCTGCCCCTGGGCCATGTCCACGGTGCGCATGGAAATGGCGCCGGCCTTCTTCAGCGCGCGGCGGAAGTCGTCGAGGTTGCCGGCCTTGGACACCAGCGAGCTGAACCAGCGGACCTGCTGGCCGACCTCGGCGCTTTCCATCGCCAGCTTGCGCAGGAAGGCGATCTCGCCGCCTTCGCACCACAGCTCGTTGCTCTGCCCGCCGAAGTTCAGCTTGGGCAGCTGGCGCGACGGGTCGAGCTTGCCGAGGTTCTTCCATTTGCGCCGGCTGCCACTGCTGGCTTCCTCGGGCGAGGAGTGGAAGGGCGGGTTGCACAGGGTCGCGTCGAAGCGCTCGTCGGCGTCGAGCAGGCCGCGGAAGATGTGTTTCGGATCGTGCTGCTGGCGCAGTTCGATGGCATCGCTCAGGCCCGGATTGTCGTTGACGATGGCGTGGGCGGAGGCCAGGGCAGCGGGTTCGATGTCCGAGCCGAGGAAGCGCCAGCCGTAGTCGCGGTGGCCGATCAACGGGTAGATGCAGTTGGCGCCGACGCCGATGTCCAGTATGCGCACGTCCGGCCCGCGCGGCACGCTGCCGCCGTTTTCCTCGGCGAGCAGGTCGGCGAGGTAGTGCACGTAGTCCGCTCGGCCGGGGATCGGCGGGCAGAGGAAGCCGGCGGGGATGTTCCACTGGCCGATGCCGTACTGCGCTTTCAGCAGCGCGCGGTTGAACACGCGCACCGCCTCGGGGCTGGCGAAATCGATGCTCGGCTTGCCGTAGGGGTTGGTGATGACGAAACGGCCCAGCTCCGGGCAGCCTTCGATCAGCGCCGGGAAGTCGTAGTGCCCCTGGTGGCGGTTGCGCGGGTGCAGCAGGTTCGGGCGCTTGGCGGCGGGGTCGCGCAGGGGCTGGGCAGGCTTTGCCAGGGCGGCGGGGCGTTTGGGCGGTCTGGGTGCTTTCGACATGAGGGCGCGCGGGGCTGGGAGGCGGTGGGCGATTTTCCCACAGTTGGGCGCTTCAGCCGAGCAGCACGTTGCCCAGGCGGTCGAACAGCAGGCAGCAGAGCAGCAGCGGAATCGGCAGGCCGAGCAGGGTGCCGAGCATGTAGGGCCAGAAACCGATGCCCGACAGCGCGAGGCTGTAGTTCAGCGTCGGCGAGGTGATGAAGGCGTGGCGCAGCAGGAACACGCTGCTTGCCGGGCGCTGGTCGAGGTGGCTGAACACCGCGCGGGTCAGCTTGTTGTTCAGCAGGCGCAGGCCATTGCCGCCGACGGCGCGCACGATCAGGAAGGTGAAGCCGCAGGAGAACACCGCCGCGCAGTAGGTGATCAGCCCGCCCCACAGCTTGCCCATGGCCAGCACGGCGGCGGCGAGGAACAGCAGGCCGGGGATGTGCAGCAGGTTGCCCAGGGCGAACAGGCCGACGAACAGCAGCAGGCCGCGCAGGCGGTTGTCAGTCAGCTCGTTGCGCAGGTAATCGAGGCTGAACTCCTCATGCAGCCCGCTGGCGCGATAGAGCAGCACCAGCACCACGGCGAAGGCTAGCAGCAGGATCAGTCGGCGAAAGCGCCAGAGGGTGGGTGGGACGGCAAGCATGCGGGCGGGCTCAGGGGTACTGCAGGATGTCCTTGATCTTCGGCAGGTGCGCGGCGATCCAGCGCGGATCGATGGCGCCCCAGTCGCGGATGCGGTAGTGGCCGGCGTTGTTGCGCTCGCCGTCGTGCTGCTCGAAGGCGCAGTCGATGTCCAGGTCGGCCAGCGCGGCCAGGGTGTCCTGGGCGGTGCGCCGGGGCATGCCGGTGGCTTCCATCAGCGCCGGGACACTGGTGGCGGTGCCGCTGTCGATCAGCCAGGCCACGTAGAGGCGGCGGTAGAAACTGCTTTTGGTCTTGCTCACTTCCATCGAGACGATTCCTTGGCGATCTTGTAATGGGCGGCTACAGCGGCAGCAGCCAGGGTACCAGCACAACGCTGACGATCATCACCAGAATCGTGAAGGGTACGCCAACCTTGACGAAATCGGCGAAACGATAGCGCCCCGGCCCCAGCACCAGGGTGTTCACCGGTGAGGAAATCGGCGTCATGAAGGCGGCCGACGCGGCCAGCGCGACGATCATCGCGAAGGCTTCCGGGGAGGCGCCCAGGGCCTTGGCCGTGGCGATGGCGACCGGCGCCATGAGCACGGCGGTGGCGGTGTTGGAGATGAACAGGCCGATCACCGCGGTCAGCACGAACAGGCTGGCGAGGATGGCATAGGGCCCGGCCCCGCCGAGTGCACCGACCAGGCCGTTGACCGCCAGGGTGATACCGCCGGTCTTCTGCAGCGCCAGGGCGAAGGGCAGCATGCCGACGATCAGCAGCAGGCTCTGCCAGTGGATGGCGCGGTAGGCGCTGTCCATGTCGATGCAGCGGAACGAACCCATCAGCAGGCAGGCGATCAGCGCCGCCATGACGTTGGGCACCAGCCCGCTGACCATCAGGACCACCATTACCGCCAGGCTGAACAGTGCGTGGGGAGCCTGACTGGCGGCGGGGGCGGCTTCGTCCACCTCGGCGGGCAGGCTGAGCACCAGGAAGTCGCGGGCGCGCGCCTGAAGCTGGCGGATTTCCTTCCAGCCGCCGATCACCAGCAGGGTGTCGCCGACCTTCAGCTTGGCGTCCAGCAGGCCTTCCACCAGGGCTTCGCGGTTGCGCCGCAGGCCGACCACGTTGAGGCCGAACTGGCTGCGGAACTCCAGGTCCAGCACGCTCTTGCCGAGCAGGACGGACTCCGGCGGCATCGTCACCTCGGCCATGCCCACTTCGTGGGCGCGTTCGGTGAAGTAGTCGCCCTGGAGGCTCAGTGGCTCGAGGCCGAACTCGTGGTACATGCCCAGCAGGTCGCTGCGCTCGCCGTAGATATCCACCAGCAGCACGTCGCCGGCGTGCAGCACGATGTTGGCACCGGGGCTCAGTATCTTCAGGCGGAAGTGCACCATGCGCTCGATGGCCACCACGTTGGTGCCGGCGCGGGCGCGCAGCTCGATGTCGCCCAGGCTCTTGCCCACCAATTGCGAATCGGGGCGGATGCGCAGGCGGCGCTCGCGGCCGGCGAGCTGGTAGTCGCGGATCAGGTCGCCCAGTGTGCGGCGCTTGACGCGCTGCCCGTCGTCGTCGCCGTCATCGCCCAGCCAGCGCCGCGCCACCAGCATGTAGCCGACGCCGAGCACCAGCACCACCAGGCCGAACGGCGTGAAGCTGAAGAAGCCGAAACCCTTCGAACCTTCGCGCACCAGCTCGCTGTGAATCACCACGTTGGGCGCGGTGGCGACCAGGGTGAGCATGCCGCTGATCAGCCCGGCGAAGCTCAGCGGCATCATCAGCCGGCGCGGCGACACGTGCAGGCGCGCGGCGATGCTCAGCACCACGGGAATGAAGATGGCGACCACGCCGGTGGAACTCATCACCGAGCCGAGCCCGGCCACGGCGAGCATCAGCAGCACCAACAGGCGCGTCTCGCTGGCGCCGGCACGGCGGGTCAGCCATTCGCCGATGCGATAGGCCACGCCGGTGCGCACCAGGCCTTCGCCGATGACGAACAGCGCGGCGATCAGGATGACGTTGGGATCGGCGAAGCCGGCCAGTGATTCCTGCACGCTGAGGATGCCCGACAGCGGCAGGGCGACCATCACCAGCAGGGCGACCACGTCCATGCGCGGACGGTTGATGACGAACAGCCCGACGGCGGTGGCGAGCAGGGCGAGGACCCAGATCAGTTGCAGACTCATGCGCTTCCCTAGCGATTTCCCGGCGCCATTGTGCCCGCAGGAGCGGGCGCAATGCCTTGACCCGGTGCAGCTTAGCGAAGCCTGCGCTGCTGCGGGGGATGCTGGAGGTCCTCAGGGCAGCCGTGCGACCGGGGTGATCTGCTGTGGATCGGTGCGCAGTTCGATCAGCGCCGGCTTGCCGCTGGCCTGGGCGCGCTCGAAGGCGGCGGCGAAGTCCTCGGTTCTCTCCACCAGCTCGCCATGGGCACCGAAGGCGCGGGCGAGGGCGACGAAGTCGGGGTTGCGCAGCTCGGTCGCGCTGATGCGGCCGGGGTACTCGCGCTCCTGGTGCATGCGGATGGTGCCGAGCATGCCGTTATTGACCACGATGACGGTCAGCGCCGCGCCGTACTGCACGGCGGTAGCCAGCTCCTGCGGGTACATCATGAAGCAGCCGTCGCCGGCGAAGCACACCACGCTGCGCTGCGGGTCCCGCAGCTTGGCGGCGATGGCGGCGGGAAAGCCGTAGCCCATGGCGCCGTTGGTGGGGGCGAGCTGGCTGCGCGGCGAGCGATAACGGTAGAAGCGGTGCACCCAGACGGCGTAGTTGCCGGCGCCGTTGCTGATCACCGCGTCGTCCGGCAGGGTTTCGTTCAGGTACTGGACGACCTGGGTGAGGTCCACACCCTTCGGCGATTCTGCGTTCGACGGCGGGGTGATATAGCCGAGGTAATCGGCGCGTGCCGCGGCGGTCCAGTCGGCCCAGGGAGTCTCGGCAAGGGGAGCGAGGTCGGCGAGGGCGGCGGCGATCTCCGGCATGCCGGCCTGGATGCTCTGGTCCGCCTGGTAGACGCGGCCCAGCTCGCTGGCGTCGGGGTAGACGTGGATCATGCTCTGCAGCGGGCGTGGGCTCTGGATCAGGCTGTAGCCGGCGCTGGGCGTTTCACTCAGGCGCGAGCCAAGCACCAGCAGCAGGTCGGCTTCCTGCACGCGGGCGGTGAGCTTGGGCGAGGCGCCGAAGCCGAGCTGGCCGGCGTACTGCTCGTCGCGGTTGTCGATCAGGTCCTGGCGACGGAACGAAGCCACCAGCGGCAGGCGGTTGGCGTGGGCAAAGGCGCGAACCTGCGCGCAGGCCTGCGGCGTCCAGCCGGTGCCGCCGACGATCAGCAGCGGGCGCCGGGCCTGGCTCAGGCGCTCGCGCAGTTCGGCCAGCGAACCGGCGCTTGGCGCTGCTCGGGTGATCGGCGTCGGCGCTACGTCGGCGACCTGTGCAGAGCCGAACAGTACCTCCTCCGGCAGGCCGACCACCACCGGACCGGGCCGCCCGGACTGGGCGACGCGGAAGGCGCGGGCGACGATCTCGGGGAGGCGCCGGATGTCGTCGACCTCGGTGGCCCACTTGGCCAGGCCGCCGAACATCTGCCGATAGTCCACTTCCTGGAAGGCTTCGCGGCCCTTGAACGCGCTTTCCACCTGGCCGATGAAAAGGATCATCGGCGTCGAGTCCTGCATCGCCGTGTGCACGCCGTTGGCTGCGTGGGTCGCGCCCGGCCCGCGGGTGACGAAGCAGATGCCGGGGCGGCCGGTGAGCTTGCCGTAGGCATCGGCCATGTTCGAGGCGGCGCCTTCGTGGCGGGTGACGATGGTCTGGATGGCGGCCGCGTCGTGCAGCGCATCGAGTACCGGCAGGTAGCTTTCGCCGGGAATGCAGTAGACGGTATCCACCGCGTGGCGCAGCAGGGCATCGACGAGGATCTGGCCGCCTTTGCGGGCCGGAGTATCGGACATGGGCGTGGGGTTCCTTGGCAGGGGAGCAGGGCGCAGCTGTGCGCTGATCTTCGGCGAACCGGCGCGGTGATCCAAGCGAGCATTCTTCGCAAGGTCATTCCTTCGGGGAATGAACGCCTTTTGAAAAAGGTGCATGCCAGAGCGGGCGCGACGACGAACCGCGCGGGCATTTCCCGATGTTTGTCTATGGTTGATGCACGGACGCAGACGCGTCCGCAGGACGATATTGCTGCAAAAGGAGAACCTCCCATGTACCACCTCTCGTCCCGAGCACTGCTCGCCGGCTTCTTCGCCACCTCCAGCCTGCCCCTGTATGCCGCCCTGCCTTCGGCGCCGGGGTACGTCGATGACAGCGGCTACAGCGCCGCCGCGAAAACCCGCATCCTCCCGGCGATGTTCGAGCAGAAGCTCACCAGCACGAAGTACATCGCCAAGGCCGACAACCCGCTGATCACCCTGGCCGAATCCACCGGCTTCAAGCAGACCTCCGATTACCACCAGACCCGCGCGTGGCTGCAGAAGCTGGCCGATGCCTCCGGCGGCGCCATCACCCTCAGCGACCTGCCGGAGAACAGCGCCACCGGCGAGCCGATGCTGCTGGTGACCGCCAGCCGCGAGGCGGACAAGTCGGCAGCGGGGCTGAACAAGTCCGGCAAGCCGACGATCTTCGTCGAAGCGGAAATCCACCCCGGCGAGGCCAACGGCAAGGACGCCATGTTCATGCTGCTGCGCGACATGACCGCCGGCGACAAGCCGCTGGCCGCTCTGCTGGACAAGGTCAACATCCTCTTCATCCCCACCGTGAACATCGACGGCGACCTGCGCCGCAGCCCCTACGGGCGGATCAACCAGAACGGCCCTGACGTCACCGGCTGGCGGGTCAACGGCCTGAACTACAACCTCAACCGCGACTTCACCAAGCTCGACAGTGCGGAGATCCGCAACGTCGCCTCGGTGTTCAACCAGTACGACCTGAGCTTCTTCGCCGACACCCATTCCACCGACGGCGCCATGTATCCCTACGACAGCTCCTACTGCCACAACGGCAACGGCTGGTCGCCGGCTTCCAGCGATTGGATGGACAAGGTGATGCGCGGCCCGGTGTACAAGGAGCTGGAGGGCGACGGGCATGTGGTCCATGAGTGCATCAGCTTCAACGACAACCAGGACCCGACCCAGGGTTACTACCCGTACCGCACCGACCTGGCGCGCTTCTCGAATCAGTACGGCGATATTCGCAACGTGCCGTCGATCCTCATCGAGCAGCATGCCCTGCACCCCTACGAAACCCAGGTGCTGGGCAACTACGTGATGCTCAAGGCGATGTTCCAGGTGATCGGCGACAACGCCGACTCGCTGAAGCAGGCCATTGGCAAGGACCGCGAACGGCTGGCGGCGCAGAAGGAGGTGATCCTCACCTGGAAGCCGGGCGAGCCGCAGCACACGCCGTTCACCGTGGGTGATTACCGCTATGAGGTGTCACCGATCACCGGCAAGAAGACCATCGTCTGGAGCAACAAGCCCAAGCAGCTGAACGTGCCGGTCACCGACAACTCGGTGCCGGACCTGGTGGTGAAGCGGCCGAAGCAGTATGTGGTGCCGGTGCAGTGGAGCGAGGTGATCGCGCGCCTGAAGTCCCATGGCATCCAGATGAAGACTCTGGACAAGGCGACGCCCATCGAGGTGACCCTGTACCGCATGGACAACATCAAGCTGGCCGGCGGTTTCGAGCCCGATCGCGCTGCCACCAACGAGATTCCCGGTTATGAGGGGCACCTGCTGGTCAGCGGCGTCGGCAAGCCGTTCCAGCGCCTGCAGACCTACCCGGCAGGCTCGGTGGTGATCGACACCGACCAGCCGCTGGGCGTGCTGGCGGTCAACCTGCTGACGGCGGAAAGTCCGGACTCGTTCTGGTCCTGGGGCTTCTTCAACTCGACCCTGGTGGTGGCCGAGGAGCCGGAGGAATACGTGATGGAGCCGATGGCGCGCAAGATGCTCGCCGAAGACCCGAAGCTGAAGGCCGAGTTCGAGAAGAAACTCAAGGACGACAAGGCCTTCGCCAAGGACGCCCAGGCGCGGCTGCAGTGGTTCTTCGAGCGCACGCCGTTCCATGACGTGAATGCCTACGTGTACCCGGTGGGGGCGGTGTACTGAGGCTCTTCAGGGTTGCTGCTGGCGCAGCTCTCGCAGCTGCGTCAGTAGCTTGGGAACCTCGTCGCGGACGATGCTCCAAAGGGTGTCGTTATCGATACCCAGATAGCCGTGGATCAGTCGGTTTCGGGTAGCCACCAGCATGCGCCAAGGGACCAGCGGGTGTGCCTGGCGAACTTCATCGGGAATGCGGGTCGCGGCTTCGCCGATGATTTCCAGATTGCGCAAGGTCGCGTCATAAACTAGCGGGGTAGTGACGAAGCTCTGCTGATCCAGATTCGCGCAGTAGGCGAGGACCTTCTCAGCGCATGCAATCATGTCGTCGACGTAGAAATACCAGACTCGCTCGGGACGCTCAGACATTCACCGCCTCCGCCTCGATGAAGGGGCGGAGCTCCGGGCGAAGTGCCTTTTCGGTTACCAGATCGACACTGCTGCCCAGCAGGTCTTCCAGGTAGAACTGCACGCCGAAGTAGCGCTCCGAGGTCGCGGGGCCGTCGAAACTGACCAGAATATCCACATCGCTGTCCGGTCCTGCGTCGTCACGTGCGGTCGAGCCGAACAGAGCCAGCCTTACTACACCGAAGCGGTTGGCCAGTTCTGGCTTGCAGCTTTCCAGCAGGGTCAGGGTGTGGCGGCGGTCCATGTTGGTTACCGGATCAGGGAATACGCCTGAAGGTAGCACAAGCGAAAAGCACAAGGCCCGCATTGGCGGGCCTTGTGTTGGGGCTTACAGGCTGGCGATCTTCTCGCGCTGCTGGATCAGGTTGGTCACGGCCTGCTCGGCTTCAGCCAGCTTGGCGCGTTCCTTCTCGATCACTTCCGGCGGTGCCTTGGCGACGAAGCCTTCGTTGGACAGCTTGCCGCCCACGCGTTTGACTTCGCCTTCCAGACGCTGGATTTCCTTGTCCAGGCGCGCCATCTCGGCAGCCTTGTCGATCAGGCCGGCCATCGGCACCAATACCTGCAGGTCGCCGACCAGCGCGGTGGCGGACATCGGCGGCTCTTCGCCTTCGTCCAGCACGCGGATGGTCTCCAGCTTGGCCAGCTTCATCAGCAGCGGCTCGTTGTCGGCCAGGCGACGGTGATCCTCGGGGGAGGCGTTGTTCAGCACCAGGTCGATGCGCTTGGCCATGGAGATGTTCATCTCGCCGCGGATCTGGCGGATGCCCAGCATCAGGGCCTTGACCCACTCGATGTCGCCTTCGGCGGCGGCGTCGATCTTCGCCTCGTCGGCGATCGGCCAGGGTTGCAGCATCAGGGTGTCACCGGACTTGCCAGCGGCGGTCTTGATGCGCTGCCAGATTTCCTCGGTGATGAATGGCATGAACGGGTGCGCCAGGCGCAGTGCGGTTTCCAGCACGCGCGCCAGGGTGCGGCGGGTGCCGCGCTGACGCTCGATCGGCGCGTTCTCGTCCCACAGTACCGGCTTGACCAGTTCCAGGTACCAGGCGCAGTACTCGTCCCAGATGAACTCGTAGAGGGCCTGGGTGGCGAGGTCGAAGCGGAAGGCGTCGAGCTGGCGCGCGACTTCGATCTCGGTGCGCTGCAGGGCGGAGATGATCCAGCGGTCCACCGAGGACAGCTCGACCGGCTCGCCATTGACGCCGGTGTCCTTGCCATCGGTGTTCTCGATGACGAAGTTGGCGGCGTTCCACAGCTTGTTGCAGAAGTTGCGGTAGCCCTCGACGCGGCCCATGTCGAACTTGATGTCGCGACCGGTGGAAGCCAGCGAGCAGAAAGTGAAGCGCAGGGCGTCGGTGCCGTAGCTGGCGATGCCTTCGGGGAACTCGGCTTTCGTCTGCTTGGCGATCTTCTCGGCGAGCTTGGGCTGCATCATGCCGCTGGTGCGTTTCTCCAGCAGCTCGTCCAAGGTAATGCCATCGACGATGTCCAGCGGGTCGAGCACGTTGCCCTTGGACTTGGACATCTTCTGGCCCTGGCCGTCGCGCACCAGACCGTGGACGTAGACGGTCTTGAACGGGATCTGCGCGCTGCCATCGCCATTCTTGATCAGGTGCATGGTCAGCATGATCATGCGCGCAACCCAGAAGAAGATGATGTCGAAGCCGGTCACCAGCACGTCGGTGGGGTGGAAGGTCTTCAGGTAGTCGGTCTGCTCCGGCCAGCCGAGGGTGGAGAAGGTCCACAGGCCCGAGCTGAACCAGGTGTCGAGGACGTCTTCGTCCTGGCGCAGGTTGGCGTCGCCCAGGTTGTGCTTGGCGCGCACTTCGGCCTCGTTGCGGCCGACGTAGACGTTGCCGGCATCGTCGTACCAGGCCGGGATGCGGTGGCCCCACCACAGCTGACGGCTGATGCACCAGTCCTGGATGTCACGCATCCAGCTGAAGTACATGTTCTCGTACTGCTTGGGCACGAACTGGATGCTGCCGTCTTCCACGGCGGCGATGGCGGGTTCGGCCAGCGGCTTGGTGGAGACGTACCACTGGTCGGTCAGCCACGGCTCGATGACGGTGCCGGAGCGGTCGCCCTTGGGCACTTTCAGTGCGTGGTCGTCGATCTTCTCGAGCAGGCCGGCGGCTTCGAAGTCGGCAACGATCTGCTTGCGCGCGACGAAGCGGTCGAGACCGGCGTAGGCGGCCGGCAGGCTGGCGTCCAGCTCTGCGTTGACGCTGCCGTCGAGCTTGAACACCTGGGCGACGGCGAGGACGGCGGCGTCCTTGTCGAAGATATTGATCAGCGGCAGATCGTGGCGCTTGCCGACTTCGTAGTCGTTGAAGTCGTGGGCCGGGGTGATCTTCACGCAGCCGGTGCCGAACTCGCGGTCGACGTAGTCGTCGGCGATGATCGGGATGCGCCGGCCCACCAGCGGCAGGTCGATGAAGGTGCCGATCAGCGCGGCGTAGCGCTCGTCTTCCGGGTGCACGGCGACGGCGCTGTCACCCAGCACGGTTTCCGGGCGGGTGGTGGCGACGACCAGGTGGTCCTTGCCGTCGGCGGTCTTGTTGCCGTCGGCCAGCGGGTAGCGCAGGTGCCAGAGGTGGCCCTTCTCGTCGTGGTTCTCCACTTCGAGGTCGGAAATGGCGGTGTGGAACTTGGTATCCCAGTTGACCAGGCGCTTGCCGCGGTAGATCAGGCCGTCCTCGTGCAGGCGCACGAAGGCTTCCTTCACGGCGTTGGACAGGCCTTCGTCCATGGTGAAGCGCTCGCGCGACCAGTCCACGGAGGAACCCAGGCGGCGAATCTGGCGGGTGATGGTGCCGCCGGACTGATCCTTCCACTCCCAGACCTTCTCCAGGAACTTCTCGCGGCCCAGATCATGACGGGCGATGCCCTGGGCGGCCAGCTGGCGCTCCACCACCATCTGGGTGGCGATGCCGGCGTGGTCGGTGCCCGGCTGCCACAGGGTGTTGCGGCCCTGCATGCGGCGGTAGCGGATCAGCGCGTCCATGATGGCGTTGTTGAAGCCGTGGCCCATATGCAGGCTGCCGGTGACGTTCGGCGGCGGGATCATGATGGTGTACGGCTCGCCGGAACCTTGCGGGGCGAAGTAGTTCTCTTTCTCCCACAGGGGGTACCAGTGGGATTCGATGGCGTGGGGCTGGTAGGTCTTGTCCATGAGCGCGGCGGGACCCTGATAAGGCTAGACGGAAAACCGCTGAGTATAACGGGAGGCGGGGAGTTCAGGCCACCGGGGGCTTATCGGCGGCTTTCGGGGTGCAGGCGTGGGCGGTCTGGCGCCGACGCCCGTTGTAGGAGCGGGCCATGCCCGCGATCGCGCCCATGGGGCGCTTCTATAGGCTGGCTCTGGTGTTTCCCTGGGCGGGGAGTCAAGTCTTGCGCTGGGCCAGCAGCCGCTGCATGCGCGCTTCGAGCCGGCGTTGCAGTTCGGCTTCGATCTGCGGGGCGAAGTCATCGAGGACGTCCTGCAGGATCAGCTGGGCCGCGGCGCGCAGTTCCAGGTCCAGGCGGTTCAGCTCGCTGGCGGCGGGAGTGGCCTGCGGCGCGGCGGGCTGGGTGGCTGCAGGCTCCGGCGCCTGGGGCGCGGGCGTGACGACGTCGGAGAGCAGCGGGATGTTGTCCGGCTCGAAGGATTCGGTGAGCAGGGGCGGCTCGGCGCCCGACTCGTCCAGCAGGTCCTGGATCTTCTTCAGGTCTTCCAGCAGGTGGTCGGGGTCGTGCGGGGGCTTGTGGTTGTCCATGGTGTCTTGGCTGAGACGCTCTCAAGGGCGCGGCAGGCGGTGGTCCTGCAAAGGATAGCCCTGCTCGCGGTAGCGACGGAAATTCTCCCGCGCGGCCTGACGAATCGCCGCCTCCTCGATCACCAGTTCGGCGACCCGGTTGAAGCGGTCGACGAAGGCAGGGATGGCCAGGGTCAGGTTGATCAGCAGGTCCCGGTGGCTTTCCGGCGGCTCGCCGAGGGCGAGAACTATCGGCGAGTCGGCATCTTCTTCCACCGCGTTGTGTGGGATGAAGGTTTCGCCCCGGAAGTTCCACAGCCGGGCATCCAGCGCATCGCGCTGGGCCTCGTCGCTGCACAGCACGAAGATGCGCATGCCTTGCCGCCAGGCTTTTTCAGCCAGGCGGCAGGCGATGGTCAGGCGTGCGTCGGGATCGGCGCTGGGAATGACGTAGAAATCCACACGCGTCATGCGTTCGATCCCATCGGCAGGTTGCACTGTGCCATTACTTGGCGCGGTCCAGCAGGTACTGGGTCAGCAGCGGCACCGGGCGGCCAGTGGCGCCCTTGTCCTTGCCGCCGCTGATCCAGGCGGTGCCTGCGATGTCCAGGTGCGCCCAGTGGAACTTCTTCGCAAAGCGCGACAGGAAGCAGCCGGCGGTGATGGTGCCGGCCTTCGGGCCGCCGATGTTGGCGATGTCGGCGAACGGGCTGTCGAGCTGTTCCTGGTACTCGTCGAACAGCGGCAGCTGCCAGGCGCGATCGTCGGCGACTTCACCGGCCTTGAGCAGTTGCTTGATCAGCGCGTCGTTGTTGCCCATCAGGCCCGAGGTGTTGGAGCCCAGGGCGACGATGCAGGCGCCGGTGAGGGTGGCGATGTCCACCACCGACTGCGGCTTGAAGCGTTCGACGTAGGTCAGCGCGTCGCACAGCACCAGGCGGCCTTCGGCGTCGGTGTTGAGGATTTCGACGGTCTGGCCGCTCATGGTGGTGACGATGTCGCCCGGACGGGTGGCGCCGCCGCTGGGCATGTTCTCGGCGCAGGCCATCACGCCCACCAGGTTGATCGGCAGCTGCAGCTCCAGCACGGCGCGGAAGGTGCCGAACACGGAGGCGGCGCCGCACATGTCGAACTTCATCTCGTCCATGCCCAGGCCGGGCTTGAGGCTGATGCCACCGGTGTCGAAGGTGATGCCCTTGCCGACCAGTACGTGCGGGGCTTCCTCCTTCTTCTTCGCGCCGTTGTACTGCAGCACGATCAGGCGCGGCGGCTGGTCGCTGCCCTGGGCGACGGCGAGGAAGGAGCCCATGCCCAGCTCGCGCAGTTTCTTCTCGTCGAGGACTTCGACCTTCAGGCCCTTGTATTCCTTGCCCAGCGCCTTGGCCTGTTCGCCGAGGAAGGTCGGGTGGCAGAGGTTCGGCGGCAGGTTGCCCAGGTCACGGGTCAGGGCCATGCCGTTGGCGATGGCCTGGGCTTCCCTGGCGCCTTGTTCGACAGCAGCGGCGTCGGCCTTGTCGGCGAGCAGGGTGATTTTCTTCAGCTTCGGCGCTTCGGCCTTCTGGCTCTTGAAGCGATCGAAGACGTAGGTGCCGTCGGCCAGGGTTTCCACCTGCAGGCGGGCCTTGCCGTGGGCATTGCGGCCTTTGACGGCCAGGTCGCCCAGGGCCAGGACTGCGTCGGCACCACCCAGGTTCTTCAGATTGCCCAGGACGGCGGAAACCAGTTTGCGGTAGGCGCGGTCGGAGAGTTCGCGCTCTTTGCCGGCGCCGACCAGCAGGACGCGCTCAGCCTTAATGTTGGGTAAATCTTGCAGCAGTAGAGTCTGGCCCACCTTGCCTGCCAGATCGCCACGCTTGAGCAGGTTGGCGATGGCGCCGCCGGTGGCTTCGTCGACGGCCTTGGCGGTGGCGCCAAGCTTGCGGCCTTCGCCCACGGCGATGACCAGGGTGGCGGTCTTGAGAGTTTCCGGACGTACGCTTTTTACAAGGAATTCCATGGCTGAGTGTCCCCGGGACAAAGAGCAGAAGGGTCTGCGAATGAAGGTGGACTGCGCAGTGACAGGCCTGGCGAATCGCAGGATAATGCCGGTTATTTGCGCTGGGTCGCGTCCGCGCGCACCCGGCAATGCTTCACGGCGGCTAGTTTGAGCGTAGCCGCCTGAGCGTGACAACCCTGGAGTGTCCGGTTTGATTGTCTTCCGTTACCTGTCCCGTGAAGTGCTGATCACCATGAGTGCGGTGAGCGCCGTGCTGCTGGTCATCATCATGAGCGGCCGTTTCATCAAGTACCTGGCGCAGGCAGCCCAAGGCCTGCTCGATCCGGGTTCGCTGTTCATGATCATGGGCGTGCGCCTGCCGGGCTTCCTGCAGCTGATCCTGCCGCTGGGCCTGTTCCTCGGCATTCTGCTGGCCTATGGCCGCCTGTACCTGGACAGCGAGATGACCGTGCTCACCGCCACTGGCATGAGCCAGCAGCGCCTGCTGGCCATCACCCTGGTGCCGGCGCTGTTCATCGCCCTGCTGGTGGCCTGGCTGAGCCTGTGGCTGGCGCCCCAGGGCATTACCCAGATGCAGTTGCTGCTGAACAAGCAGGATGCGATGACCGAGTTCGACACCCTGGCGCCGGGGCGCTTCCAGTCAATGCGCGATGGCACGCGGGTGACCTATACCGAGACCCTGGCCAACGAGCGCACCGAACTGGGTGGTGTGTTCATTTCGGACAAGAACCGCCCGCGCAATGGCAAGGACGGCGGCACTTCGGTGCTGGTCGGCACCACCGGCGTGCAGGAAATCCATGCTGACGGCAGTCGCTACCTGATCCTCAAGGACGGCTATCGCTACGACGGTACGCCCGGACAGGCCGATTACCGCGAGATCAAGTACGACACCTACGCTGCCCTGCTGCCCAAGCCGGAAGTGAGCAGCGAGATCGACGACCGCGACGCCATTCCCACCTCCGACCTGCTGGGCAGCGACGATCCTCGCATGAAGTCGGAGTTGCAGTGGCGCCTGTCCATCCCGCTGCTGGTCTTCGTGGTGACCGTGCTGGCCGTGCCGCTGTCGCGCGTCAACCCGCGCCAGGGCCGCTTCCTCAAGCTGCTGCCGGCCGTGCTGCTGTACATGGCCTACCTGGCGCTGCTGATCGCCGGGCGCGGCATGCTCGACAAGGGCAAGATTCCCATGGCCCTGGGCCTGTGGTGGATTCACGGGATATTCCTGGCCATCGGCCTGTTGTTGTTGTACTGGGAGCCGCTGCGTCTGAAGCTGGCCGCCAAGCGAGCGAAGTCGGGCGGAGTGCTGAAGCATGCGTAAGCTGGATCGTTACATCGGCACCACTGTCTTCGTTTCCATTCTCGCGGTACTCGGGGTGATCCT
The DNA here is from genome assembly GCF_014851965.1 of Pseudomonas sp. PDM22. NCBI lineage: Bacteria > Pseudomonadati > Pseudomonadota > Gammaproteobacteria > Pseudomonadales > Pseudomonadaceae > Pseudomonas > Pseudomonas sp. PDM22. The sequence continues at coordinate 804,325 of NZ_JACVAR010000001.1, read as the reverse complement.
CGGGTTGGCCGAACTGTTCGCCTTCGTCGACCAGCTGGGGCAGATCAGCGACACCTACACCCTTGGCGAGGCGCTCAAGTTCGTCCTGCTGACCGCGCCGAGCCGTGGCTACGACATGCTCCCCATGGCCGCGCTGATTGGCTGCCTGGTGGGCCTGGGTACCCTGGCCAGCAACAGCGAGCTGACCATCATGCGCGCCGCTGGCGTGTCGCTGCAGCGCATCGTCTGGGCGGTGATGAAACCGATGCTGGTGCTGATGTTCGCCGGCATCCTGGTGGGTGAGTACGTGATTCCCTACACCGAAACCGCTGCCCAGAGCGGTCGCGCCCTGGCGCAGAGCGGCAATGGTTCGCAAAGCTCGAAGTCGGGCCTGTGGCACCGCCAGGGGCATGAATTCATCCATATCAACGTGGTGCGCCCGGACGGCGTGCTGCTGGGCGTGACCCGCTACAACTTCGACGACAACCGTCGCCTGCAGAGCGCGAGCTTCGCCCGTCAGGCGGTGTTCGAGAACGACCAGTGGCAGTTGCAGGACGTGACCACCTCGGTGCTGCACGCGGCTGAAAAGCGCAGCGAGGTCGTAAGCAAGCCCAGCGAGACCTGGAACATCCAGCTCAGCCCGCAACTGCTCAACACCGTGGTGATGGAGCCGGAGGCGCTGTCCATCACCGGCCTGTGGAACTACATCCATTACCTGCAGGACCAGGGCCTGAGCTCCAACCGCTACTGGCTGGCGTTCTGGACCAAGATCCTGCAGCCGCTGGTGACCGCTGCCCTGGTGCTGATGGCGATCTCGTTCATCTTCGGCCCGCTACGCAGCGTGACCCTCGGCCAGCGCGTGTTCACCGGGGTGCTGGTGGGCTTCACCTTCCGCATCGCCCAGGACCTGCTCGGCCCGTCCAGCCAGGTGTTCAACTTCCCGCCGCTGCTGGCGGTGCTGGTGCCGGCGGCGATCTGTGCTTTCCTCGGCACGCTGCTGTTGAAGCGGGCGGGCTGAGTCCCATCGCGCGGTAGAACCCGCGCCCGCAAAAAAGCCGGCAATCGCCGGCTTTTTTATTGCCCGAGATTTCAGCCCCGCCCCTGCGATGCCTTGCGCACCGCCTTGGGGATCTGGATCACCACGCTTTCCGAGTAGCGGTCCTGCCAGGTGCGCTGGTCCTTGTCCCAGAGCATCCAGAGGAAGCCCAGGCCGGCGCAGCCCCAGGACGCGATGGCGATGACGAAGCGCAGCAGCGCCTGCATCAGGGTGATGCGCGTGCCGTTGGCGTTCTGCACACGAACGCCCCAGACCTGCATGCCCAGGGTCTGGCCGCTGTGGGTCCAGAACTTCGCGAAGAAGGCGAACACGCTGATGAACAGCAGGCTGGACAGCAGCGGGTCGCCGGTCAGCGCCCCCTGGTCGGCCAGCATCCGGAGCTTCTCGCTGCCATAGATCAGGCGCAGGAAGCCCTGCTGATAGGCCAGCGTCACCACCATCAGCAAGGCCACGCAGAGCAGGAAGTCATAGAACATCGCGGCAAAGCGACGGAGGAGCGTGGCGGGCGGGAAGTTCCCCGCGGGCTGGAGCTGCTGCGGCTTGGACATGGGCGTCTTCAGTGGCGATCAGGATGGATGGGGCGGGGATTATACGGATTCCGCCGCGCGGCGCCCGGCGGCGGTGGCTGTTCTAAGCTCAAACCACGTCGCTGCCCATGGGGGAGTGGCAATGCGTCGCAGGTCGCGGCGCCGTCAAGCAAGGAACAAGGATGCCGCTTCGCAACTACACCCGGCGCCGGCTGCTGCCTCGCCTGGTCTTCTCCCTCTCCATGGCCCTGCTGCCGTTGCTGCTGGGCAGCGCCATCATCTATTGGCAGGCCTTGCGCACCCTGAGCGTCGAGGCGCGTACTGCTTCGAACGAGGCCGTTCGGCTGTTCGACGTGATGCTGAGCAATGCGGCAGGGGCCGCCCAGGTGGCTCTGCTGCATGTGGACGAGGGCTGCGACGAGGCGACGCTCGTCCTGCGCGAACAGGTGGCGGTGGTGCCGTTCGTCCGGTCGGTCAATCTGACTCGCGATGACCAAATCTATTGCACCTCGCTGTTCGGCGATTTCGAGGCGCCGCTGGATTCGAGCCTGTATGTCGCCGGCCGGCTGCGGATGATGGCCGGTAACGAGATCACGCCGAACTACGCGCTGTTGATCCTGCGGCGTGTCGAAGGACGCCACGCCGCGCTGGCGACGGTGGATGGACGTTACCTGAGCAACACGCTGCAACTGGTCGATCAACGCAGCGACCTGCAATTGCAGGTCGGCGGGCAGTGGATGGACGAGGAGGGCAGGGTGTTCGACGGCAAGCCTGTCCGCCTGCCGCTGGGGCATGTCGAACTGACCTCCGAGCGATTCCCCTACAAGGTCATCGGCGGCTTCCCCGAAGGGGCGCAATGGCGGCACATCCACGAAGACGCGTTGCCGCTGGTGGCGTTGATGCTGATGCTGGGTGGTGCATCGGGCGTGGCCTGCTACTGGCTCTGGGGGCGTTCGGCGACGCCAAGCCTGGAGCTTGAGCGTGCCTTGCTCGCCGGGGAGTTCGTGCCGTACCTGCAGCCGCTGGTCGATGCCCGGGACGGCCGCTGGGTCGGTGCGGAAGTGCTGATGCGCTGGGTCCATCCGCGCGAAGGCATGGTCGGCCCCGACCTGTTCATCCCCATGGCCGAACGCTCCGGGCTGATCGTGGCGATGACCCGCGAGCTGTTCCACCAGGTCGCCGATGGGCTGGCACCGCACGGGCACCTGCTGGGCGAGGGCTTCCATCTGAGCTTCAACATCAGCGCCCGGCATTGCACGGAGCCGGGGTTGTTCGGTGATTGCCGCGACTTCCAGGCGCGCTTCCTGCCCCATCGGCCGGAGTTGACCCTGGAGCTGACCGAGCGCGAGCTGATCGTTTCCAGTGAGGTAACCGACGAACTCTTCGACAACCTTCATGGCCTGGGCGTCAAGCTGGCCATCGACGACTTCGGCACCGGCAATTCCAGTCTCGCCTACCTGCATCGCTTCAAGGTGGACGCGCTGAAGATCGACAAGAGTTTCGTGGCGATGATTGGCGTGGATGCCCTGTCTTCGCACGTTCTGGACAGCATCGTCGAGCTGTGCGGCAAGCTGGACCTGATGATCATCGCCGAGGGTGTGGAAACCGAGGAGCAGCAGGACTACCTGGCCCTGCGTGGGGTGGAGGTGCTGCAAGGGTACCTCTTCGATCGACCGATGCCGCTGGCGGCATTTGTCCAGGCCCTTCAGGGCCGGTCGCTGGGGGGCTGATGCCGGCTTGCCGTCCCTGTTGCGGTGAGGGGGCGGCGCACTGGGAAAATTTTCCAGCTTGTGGAGCGGATGTGAACAGCCGGCTGTTCCTGTCTGGGAGCTGATTGACTCGATAGTTAGCTGATGAATAGTCGGATAAGCCTAGTTTTAAAGATGTAATGGTTTCTCGTTCGTTATTGCGAGATGGCTGCTTTTTAATAGGTTATCAGTGCTGATTTTATTAATTTGAAATGCGCTATGGAGAGTTTGATTTTACGTTTTTTTCACAACTTCTTCATGTGTATTTCATGAATGGTACGGTTGTTCTTTATATTGCTTTTCTGGCTGGCTGTCGGGTGTTTGTTTTGATGCGGAAGTGCCTGATTTACAAGCCTTGCTGCCCTCGCGATGTTTCGTTCTAATGCCCCGGATTCAGAGGGTGTTGGTATTTTGGCGCTCCGGAATTGGCCCTCTTTTCGTTAGCTATTTTTATATATGGCGATACGTCGGCGACGACTGGTATTGAATTACTGTGTCGGCGGGGTGGCGATTCGCCATTTAACTAATAGAGTCTTTGAAAAAGGCCCCGGCAAAGAGAGTCTCGATAATGCCTGTTAGTTCCCGTGGTTTTACCCTGATCGAGTTGATGGTGGTGGCGGCGATAGTAGCGATCCTGGCTGCAATCGCTTACCCCAGCTATCAGCAGTACGTCATCCGGGGCAAGCGGTCCGCGGCCCAGGCGCAGATGATGGATATCGCCAACCGCCAGCAGCAGTACCTGCTGGCCAACCGCGCCTACGCCAGCAAGTCGGCGCTGGAAGGTGGTGGCTACGCGCTGCCCAGTGAGGTGTCGGGCGACTACAGCTACGACATCACCGTGGGCAGCGGCACACCGCCGACTTTCACCATCACCTTCACCCCGAGCGGCGGGCAGGCCAGCGACGGCAACCTGACCCTGGCCAGCGACGGCACTCGGACGCCATCGGCGAAGTGGTGATCAACATGATGACCTCCCGGCACCGCGGCTTCACCCTGATCGAGCTGCTTGTCAGCATCCTCATCATCTCGCTGGGCCTGCTCGGCCTGGCCAAGCTGCAGATGCGCATGCAGCTGTCGGACATGGAGTCCTACCAGCGCGCCCAGGCGCTGCTGCTGCTCAATGACATGTCCAGCCGGATGAACGCCAACGCGAAGAACTCCTCCAGCTATGTCACCGGCAGCAGCTCGCCGGTGGGAGCGGGCATGTCCTGTCCGACCAGCAGCGGGACCCGTCAGCAGGCGGACCTCGCTGACTGGTGCAACAGCCTGCAGGGCGCGGCGGAAGTGGGCGGCGGCAGCGTGAAGGCCGGCGCCATGCTCGGCGGGCGTGGCTGCATCGAGTCGCTGGGCAGCAATCAGTACCTGATCACCGTGGCCTGGCAGGGCATGTCGCCGATCTCGGCGCCGCCTTCGAGCGTGGCGTGTGGCAGTAACAGCTACAACGGCAGCTCCGGATGCAGCAGCGACCTGTGCCGGCGCGTGGTCACCACGGTTGTGCGGGTGGCCTCGCTATGAGGGGCGTATCCCGCCACAGGGGCTTCACCCTGGTAGAGATGATGATCGCAGTGACCATCAGCCTGCTGATCATGGTCGCGGTGCTGACGCTCTACCTGAACCTGCGCCGGACCAGTGACGACATGGCCCAGACCAACTCGCTGATCGAGAATGGGCGCTTCGCCGTGGGCCTGCTGCAGGAAGACCTCGCCCACGCCGGGTTCTGGAATGGCTATGTACCGCAGTTCGATGACCTGACCGCGACCGATCCGCCGGCCGATTACCCGACGGCGTTGCCGCCGGTGTGCTCGGCCTTCTCGACCTGGACGCAGCAGGACAGGATCAACTCCGTCGGCATCGCGGCACAGACCTTCTCCGCGGTGCCCCCCGGTTGTTCGGCGATAGTCACCAACCTGGCGAGCAACTCCGATGTGCTGGTGGTGCGGCATGTCGATACCTGCTCACCGGGCGTTGGCAATTGCGATGCACTGGCAGCCGGCAAGGTGTATTTCCAGTCGTCCTTCTGCAAGAACGAGACCCTCGGGGCCTTTGTGCTGGACACCACCGGGTTCACCCTGACGAGCCTCAATTGCCTGACCATCGCCGAGCGTCGCAAGTTCGTCATCGATCTGTATTACGTGCGCGATTACGCGGTGAGCGCAGGCGATGGCATACCGACCCTGATGCGCTCCACCTTCGATCTTTCCGGTGGGGCCACGCCGGCCAACGCGCTGCAGGCAGCAGTACCGCTGATCGAGGGGGTCGAGGCCTTCCGCGTCGAGCTGGGCCTGGACAGCCTCAGCAAGTCGAACGATCCGACCGATTACCTCGCGGCGCCGCATTGGGATGACCCCAATACCCGGGTCACCGTGACCAACCGTGGCGATGGCTCGCCCGACGGCAGCTTTGTCCATTGCGGGGCCGGTTCCTGCACGGTGGCCCAGCTGGCGAATGTGGTGGAAGCCCGGCTCTACGTCCTGGCTCGCGCCCGCACGCAAACCGCGGGCTACACCTCGGACAAGACCTACGCCCTGGGTAGCTCCACCCTGGGCCCGTTCACCGATGGCTACAAACGGCATCTGTTCACCTCCAGCGCCACGCTGGTGAACGTATCCCGTCGGAGGCAGACGCCATGACGACGCAGCGCAATTCGAGAGCCCAGCAGGGCGCGACCCTGGTGGTCGCCCTGGTGATGTTGCTGATGCTGATGCTGATGGTCGGCAGCGCCTACACCCTCAGCGGCACCAATCTGAAGGCAGTGGGCAACATGCAGTTCCGCAACGAGGCCATTGCCGCGGCTGATGTTGGTATCCAGCGGGTCATCGGCTCGGCCTTCACCGCCGCGCCGGCGGCCGAGCAGCTCAATGTCGACATCAATAACGACGGTACCACCGACTACCAGGTTTCCATGGCGTCGCCGGTGTGCATGAGCGCCAGGCCGAGTCCCTCCAATCTGGCTTGTGGTGGTGGCCAGGCAGCCATGTGTTCCACGGGATGGGACACCGTCTGGGGGCTCAACGCCGATGTCACCGATGCCGTGACCGGCACCTCGGTAAGAGTGCGTTCCGGGGTGCGCGTGCACCTGACCGATTCGCAGAAAGTCGCCGCGTGCGGAGCATGAACATGAACAAGAGCTGCCAGGCCGGAATGCTCCGGCGGATTTTCGCCCTCTGCCTCCTGTGCGTCGCCCAGTCGGCCGTTCGTGCCGAGGACATCGACTTGTTCGTCGGCACGCCCACCGGTGCCACGGACGCGCCCAACGTCCTGATCATCCTGGACAACACCGCCAACTGGACCACGCCGTTCAGCAACGAGATGACTGCGCTGGCCTCTGTGGTCAACGGGCTGCAGGTGAACAAGTTCCGCGTCAGCCTGATGCTGTTCAGCGAGACCGGCAGCGGCAACAAGGGTGACGACGGCGCCTATGTGCGTGCCGCCATGCGTCTGCTCGACAGTTCGACCAAGCCCAAGTACCAGGCGCTGGTCAGCAGCCTGGACGTGGGGAGCGACAAGTCCAATGGCGGCAAGATCAGCAAGGCCATGGAGGAGGCCTGGCTGTATTACTCGGCGGGCACGCCCAATTCCGGCAACCAGAAGGTCAAGACCGACTTCGCCGGCAACGCCAGCGGCACCACCGCATCCAACGCGATCTATGCCCTGAGCGGCAACGCCCTGGCGTCGAAGGACGCCACCACCTATAACAACCCGATCGTCGCTGGCTGCGCGAAAAACTTCATCATCTACATCAGTAACGGCGCGGCGCAGGACAACACCAACGATATCAAGCAGGCGACCAGTGCATTGACTGCTGCCGGGGGCAATACCACGGCGATCCCCATTTCCCCCAGCGGCTCGCAGGACAACATGGCCGACGAATGGGCGCGCTTCATGAAGAAGAGCACCCAGGCCATCACCACCTACACCGTGGATATCAACAAGGTCACCACCGGCCAGGGCCCGGGTTGGACCGCCCTGTTGAAGAGCATGGCCAACGTCAGCAGTGGCAAATATTTCGACGTGACGGCCAGTGGCACGCAGATCTCCGATGCGCTGAATGCCATCTTCTCCGAGATCCAGGCCACCAACAGCGTGTTCGCCTCCGTCACCCTGCCGATCAGCGTCAGCTCCCAGAGCACCTACCTGAACCAGGTGTTCGTCGGCATGTTCCGCCCCGACTCCGATTCCTTCCCGCGCTGGCCCGGCAACCTCAAGCAATACAAGGTGGGCGTGGTCAGCAGCCAGCTCACCACGGTGGACGCCAACGGCAACAGCGCAATCAACAGCGGCACCGGTTTCATCACCGAATGCGCCCGCAGCTTCTGGACGCCCACCTCGCTGGACAACTACTGGGCGTTCAAGCCGCAGGGCAACTGCCTGACCGTGACCGGCTCCGACGTGTCCAACTATCCCGACGGCAACATCGTCGAGAAGGGCGCCCAGGCCTATGTTTTGCGCCAGGCCAGTTCGCGGACCATGAAGACTTGCGATCCCACGACCTGTGCGACGCTGACCAACTTCAACACCGCCAACACGGCCGTCACCCAGGCCCTGCTGGGGGCGGCAGACGCCACCGAGCGGACCAACCTGATCGGTTGGGCCATCGGCGCCGACAATCAGGACGAGAACCTCAACGCCAACGTCACCGAGATGCGCTCCTCGGTTCACGGCGACGTCGTGCACTCGCGCCCTGCGGCGGTCAACTACGGAACCACGTCTTCACCCCTGGTGGTGGTCTACTACGGCGCCAACGACGGGCTGTTGCACGCTATCAACGGCAACCGCAGCGGAACCGTCGCGGGCGTCTCGGCCGGCAGTGAAATCTGGTCGTTCATGCCGCCGGAGTTCTACCCGCGGATCAAGCGCCTGCGGGACAACACCACCACCATCAGCTTCCCCGGCCATACCACGGGCACGCCCACGCCGCAGCCCAAGGACTATGGCATGGACGGCTCGGTTTCCGTGGTGCAGCAGGGCACCAGCACCTGGATCTATTCCGCCATGCGCCGCGGCGGCCGCTCGATCTATGCCTTTGACGTCACCACCCCGGCCAGCCCGACCCTGAAGTGGAAGATCGGTTGTCCCAACATGGCCAATGACACCGGCTGCGGTACTGGCCTCAGCGGCATTGGGCAGACCTGGGCGACGCCGGTTCCCGTCCTGGCGCAAGGCTACGGCAGCGGTGCGTCGACGATCCTGGCCATGGGCGGTGGCTACGACAAGTGCGAGGACGCCGATCCCAATACCTGCACGGCGACCTCCAAGGGCAATCACATCTATCTGCTGGATGCGGACACCGGCGCCTTGCTGAAAACCTTCGACACCGATCGCGGGGTCGTCGGCAGTGTCGCCCTGGTCACCAACAGCAGCGGCCTGATCGCCTACGGCTATGCCTCCGACATGGGCGGCAACGTCTACCGGATCTCCGGCGTCGATGCCTTCAGTGCCATCGGCAGTACCCCGCCGGCCAACTGGACCATGACCAAGATCGCTTCCCTGGGGTGCGCGACGGCGACTTCCTGTACAGCCAACCGCAAGTTCCTCTACGGCCCGGAGGTGGCCTCCGTCAACGGCGAGTACGTGATCCTGCTGGGCTCCGGCGACCGCGAGAAGCCGCTGCTGACCTACACCTCCGCCGCCAGCGTGGCGAACCGCTTCTATGCCCTGCGCGACAAGCCCAGCGACGTCAACTGGCTGACCCTGGAGAACGCCACCTGCGCCGCCAACCTGATTTGCAACAGCTCGCTGCTGCCCATTACCTCCACGGCAACGCCCACCAATACGCAGGTCGCGGCCTACCCCAAAGGCTGGTACCTGGGCTTGCAGTCGACCGAGCAGGTAGTGACCTCGGCGCTGCTGCTTTACAACAACATCACCTTCAGCACCCACCAGCCTGCCGTGGCCAGCCCCACCAGCTGCTCCAGCCTGGGCACCGCGCGCGTCTACAACATCAGCTACCTGAACGCCGCAGGCACCGGCGACCAGCGCTTCGGCGTCATCTCCGGCGGCGGCCTGCCTCCGTCACCCGTGGCGGGGCGCGTACAACTCGACGACGGCAGCCTGAGGGACTTCATCATCGGCGGTTCGTCCGATTCTCCGCTGAAGGTCTCCGAGCCGACCGCGCCGGGCACCAGCCCGCAGCCCAAGTCCTGGGTGTTCTGGGATATCGAGCGATAGGAGGGCGAGACATGAACGCGATCAACAGACGCCCGGCCAATGGTTTCACCTTGCTGGAACTGATGGTGACACTCGCGGTGCTGGCCATCCTGGTCGGCATAGCCGTGCCTTCGCTCAGCGATGCGACCCTTACCGGCAAGCTTGCCTCCAGTGCCAACGATCTGGTGGCGGGCGTCGCCATGGGGCGCAGCGAGGCGATCAAGCGCAACACGGTGACCAGCCTGTGCGTATCCAGCAATGGCACCAGTTGCGGCTCCGGGGGCTGGGAGCAGGGCTGGATCGTGATTTCCGGCTCCACCGTGATCCAGAAACATCCCGCCGCGCCGACGGGGTTCAAGGTCACTTCCAGTGTCGCCAAGATCGACTTCCAGCCCAGCGGCGTGGGCAATACCCAGGCCAGCGTCACCGTCTGCCGCTCCGCGCCGTCTGCCGGTGCCCAGGAGCGAGTGGTCAACGTCAGCGCCACGGGGCGTGCCTACGTCAGCAAGACGACGACAGGTTCCTGTTCCTGATACGGTGAAACTGCTCCTGCCAGCACCCGGCAGGGAAATCGCAGACAACAAAAAACCGGCCCGAGGGCCGGTTTTTCGTGGGTTTCGACAGTTCATCGGAACTGCCGGAACGATGTGGTGGTGCCCCGGGAGAGACTCGAACTCTCACTCTGTCGCCAGAAACGGATTTTGAATCCGCCGCGTCTACCATTCCGCCACCGAGGCAATGGCGCGGCAGTATAGGGAGGCGCTCTGCGCCGGTCAATCGGCTCGCATGGTCAGAAATCGGCATATCCAGTAAGATGTGCGCCCCTTCGAGAAAGCTCCCCCATGCGCGTCGCTGACTTTCATTTCGACCTGCCCGAGGCGCTGATCGCCCGCCATCCGCTACCTGAACGCCGCTCCAGCCGTCTGCTGGTGCTGGACGGTCCGAGCGGCGAGCTCAGCCACCGGCAATTCGCTGACATCCTCGGCTTCCTCAAGCCGGGTGACCTGATGGTGTTCAACAACACCCGGGTAATCCCTGCCCGCCTGTTCGGCCAGAAGGCTTCCGGCGGCAAGCTGGAAATCCTCGTGGAGCGCGTGCTGGACAGCCACCGCGTGCTGGCTCACGTGCGCTCCAGCAAATCCCCCAAGCCGGGTTCGAAGATCCTCATCGACGGCGGTGGCGAGGCCGAGATGCTGCAGCGCCACGACGCGCTGTTCGAACTGGGCTTCAGCGAGGACGTGTTGCCGCTGCTGGAGCGCGTCGGCCACATGCCGCTGCCGCCTTATATAGACCGTCCGGATGAAGACGCCGACCGCGAGCGTTACCAGACCGTCTATGCCGAGCGCGCGGGCGCAGTGGCCGCACCGACCGCCGGCCTGCATTTCGACGAGGCGCTGCTGGAATCGATCCGCGCCAAGGGCGTGGATACCGCCTTCGTCACCCTGCACGTGGGCGCCGGCACCTTCCAGCCGGTGCGCGTGGAGCGCATCGAAGATCACCACATGCACAACGAATGGCTGGAAGTCAGTCAGGACGTGGTCGATGCCGTGGCCGCCTGCAAGGCGCGCGGTGGTCGCGTGGTCGCCGTCGGCACCACCAGCGTGCGTTCGCTGGAAAGCGCCGCCCGTGACGGCGTGCTCAAACCGTTCAGTGGCGACACCGACATCTTCATATTCCCCGGGCGGCCGTTCCACGTGGTCGACGCCCTGGTCACCAACTTCCACCTGCCCGAATCCACCCTGCTGATGCTGGTCTCCGCCTTCGCCGGCTACCCCGAGACCATGGCCGCCTATGCGGCGGCAGTGGAGCAGGGCTATCGCTTCTTCAGCTACGGCGATGCCATGTTCATCACCCGCAACCCGGCACCGCGCGGCCCCGAGGACTGATCCATGAGCTTCATGAAATTCGAACTGCTGGCCACCGAGGGCAAGGCCCGTCGCGGCCGCCTGACCTTCCCCCGTGGTGTGGTGGAAACCCCGGCGTTCATGCCGGTGGGCACTTACGGCACCGTGAAGGGCATGCTCCCGCACGACATCGAGGGCATCGGCGCGCAGATCATCCTCGGCAACACCTTCCACCTGTGGCTGCGCCCGGGTACCGAAGTGATCCAGAAGCACGGCGACCTGCATGACTTCATGCAGTGGAAGGGGCCGATCCTCACCGACTCGGGCGGCTTCCAGGTGTTCAGCCTGGGCGCGCTGCGCAAGATCAAGGAGGAGGGCGTGTACTTCGCCTCGCCGGTGGATGGCGCCAAGGTCTTCATGGGCCCGGAAGAGTCCATGGCCGTGCAGCGTGCGCTGGGCTCGGACATCGTGATGATCTTCGACGAGTGCACCCCGTACCCGGCCGAGTTCGACGTCGCCAAGCGCTCCATGGAGCTGTCGCTGCGCTGGGCCAAGCGTTCGAAGACCGCCCACGGCGATAGCCCGTCGGCGCTGTTCGGTATCGTCCAGGGTGGCATGCACGAAGAGCTGCGCATGCGCTCGCTCGAAGGCCTGCAGGAAATCGGCTTCGACGGCCTTGCCATCGGCGGCCTGTCGGTGGGCGAGCCCAAGGAAGAGATGATCCGCGTACTGGACTTCCTCCCGCGGCACATGCCGGCTGACAAACCTCGTTACCTGATGGGTGTGGGCAAACCCGAAGACCTCGTGGAAGGTGTGCGCCGGGGCGTCGACATGTTCGACTGCGTCATGCCCACCCGCAATGCGCGCAATGGCCACCTTTTCGTTGACACCGGGGTGATCAAGATCCGCAACGCGGTGCACAAGCACGATGAGTCTCCGCTGGACCCGACCTGCGATTGCTACACCTGCAAGCACTTCTCCCGCGCCTACCTCTACCACCTGGACAAGTGCGGCGAAATGCTCGGCAGCATGCTCAATACCATCCACAACTTGCGGCATTATCAGCGGCTTATGGCTGGTTTGCGCGAGGCAATCCAACAGGGTACATTGGCGAACTTTGTCGACGCCTTCTACGCCAAGCGCGGCCTTCCCGTGCCGCCGCTGGCGGACTGACCTTATTCATCGAAAAAGCTTTGAGACAGGAGTTTCCAATGAGTTTTCTGATTCCCGCTGCCTACGCTGACGCCGCAGCTCCCGCCGCTGCTGCAGGCCCGGCCGGCACTGGCTTCGAGTGGATTTTCCTGGTCGGTTTCCTGGTCATCTTCTACCTGATGATCTGGCGTCCCCAGGCCAAGCGCTCGAAAGAGCACAAGAACCTGCTGTCCGGCCTGCAGAAGGGCGATGAAGTCGTCACTTCCGCCGGTATCGCCGGCAAGGTGACCAAGGTCGCCGAGGACTTCGTCGTCGTCGAGGTTTCCGACAACGTCGAGCTGAAGTTCCAGAAGGCCGCGATCGCCGCGACCCTGCCGAAAGGCACCCTGAAGGCGATCTGATCCTCCACCTAGAAACCCAACCGACGGGGCGCAAGATGCGCCCCGCGTCATAACGGGCGGTGTCATGCTCAACAAGTATCCCCTGTGGAAGTATCTGCTGATCCTGGCGGTCCTGGCCGTCGGTTTCATCTATTCCGCACCCAACCTCTATCCTGACGATCCGGCCGTCCAGATCAGTGGCGCGAGCACCGCGCTGCAGGTCACCCAGGCCGACGTCGACAAGGCCAGCAAGGCGCTCGCCGATGCCGGTATCGCCGTCAAGGCTGGCTCGCTGGGCAAGAACAGCGGCCTGATCCGTCTGGTCAAGCAGGAAGACCAGTTGCCGGCCAAGGACATCGTCCGCCGCGCGCTGGGTGACGACTACGTGGTCGCCCTGAACCTGGCCCAGACCACGCCGAACTGGCTGCGCAATATCGCCGCCCACCCGATGAAACTGGGTCTCGACCTGTCCGGTGGTGTGCACTTCCTGCTGGAAGTGGATATGGAGAAAGCCGTCGACGCTCGTATGAAGGTGTACGAGAACGAGGTCAAGAGCGCCCTGCGTAAGGAGCGCGTGCGCTACCGCAGCCTGCCTGTGCAGGACGGCGGCATCCAGCTGGGCTTCACCGAAGAAGCCGACCTGGACAAGGCCAAGTCGATCATCGCCAAGGATTTCCGCGATTTCGAAACCGCCCAGAGCGAGCGTAATGGCATGCAGGTCCTGCGCCTGGCCATGACCGCCACCAAGCTGGCCGAAATCCGCGAATACTCGATCAAGCAGAACCTCACCACCGTCCGCAACCGCGTGAACGAGCTGGGCGTGTCCGAACCGCTGGTACAGCGCCAGGGCGCCAACCGCATCGTCGTCGAGCTGCCGGGCGTACAGGACACCGCTGAAGCCAAGCGCATCCTCGGCAAGACCGCCAACCTGGAGTTCCGCCTGGCCGCCGAGCCGGATGCGATCAAGTCCTCCACCGAGACCTTCGATTTCCGCGAGCCGCGTCGCCCGCCGGCGAGCCTGGAGCGGGGCGTGATCATCACCGGTGACCAGGTCACCGACGCCAGCGCCAGCTTCGACGAGAACGGCCGTCCGCAGGTGAACATCCGTCTGGATGGCCACGGTGGCGAGCTGATGAACCGCGCGACCCGCAACAACGTCGGCCGCAGCATGGCTGTGGTGTTCATCGAGCAGAAGCCGATCACCCGCTACACCAAGCAGGTCGTCGACGGCGTCGAGCAGGAAGTCGCTGTTCCGGCGTTCAAGGAAGAGAAGCAGATCATCAGCCTGGCGACCATCCAGTCGCCGCTGGGCAACCAGTTCCGCATCACCGGCCTGGACGCCCCGGGCGAGTCCTCGGAACTGGCCCTGTTGCTGCGCGCCGGTGGCCTGGCTGCACCGATGTACTTCGCTGAAGAACGCACCATCGGCCCGAGCCTGGGTGCTGACAACATCGCCAAGGGTATCGACGCTTCCCTGTGGGGCATGGTCTTCGTTTCCCTGTTCATCATCGTCATCTACCGCTTCTTCGGCGTGATCGCCACCGTCGCCCTGGCCTTCAACATGGTCATGCTGGTGGCGCTGATGTCGATCCTCGGCGCGACCCTGACCCTGCCGGGTATCGCGGGTATCGTGCTGACCATGGGTATGGCGGTGGACGCCAACGTGCTGATCTTCTCGCGGATACGAGAAGAGCTGGCGGCGGGCATGTCGACACAGCGGGCGATCCATGAAGGCTTCAACCGCGCCTTCACCGCGATCATCGACGCCAACCTGACCTCGCTGCTGGTCGGCGGCATCCTCTACGCCATGGGCACCGGCCCGGTGAAGGGCTTCGCCGTGACCATGTCCCTGGGTATTCTCACCTCGATGTTCACTGCCATCATGGTCACCCGCGCAATGGTGAACCTGATCTACGGCGGCCGCGACGTTAAGAAGCTGTGGATCTAAGGGGCCAGAGATGAATATCAAGATCGGTACTATCAACTTCATGGGCGTGCGCAACATTGCGTTCGCCGCGACCCTGCTCCTGACCCTGATCGCCCTCGGCAGCTGGGTCTTCAAAGGCATCAACTTCGGCCTGGACTTCACTGGCGGTACGTCGATCAAGCTGACCTACGAGCAGCCTGCCGACCTCTCCAAGGTGCGTGAGCAACTGGTCGCCGCCGGTTACAGCGAAGCCGTGGTGCAGAGCTTCGGTGACACCCGCGACGTCCTGGTGCGCATGCCCAGCGAAGACCCGGAACTGGGCAAGAAGGTCGCCACTGCGCTGCAGAAGGCCGATGCTTCCAACCCGGCCAAGGTCAATGGCGTCGAGTACGTCGGTCCGCAGGTCGGTGAAGAGCTGCGCGACCAGGGGGGCCTCGGCATGCTCCTGGCGCTGGGCGGCATCCTCCTGTACGTGGGCTTCCGCTTCCAGTGGAAGTTCGCTCTGGGTGCGATCCTCTCGCTGATCCACGACGCCATCATCGTGATGGGCGTGCTGTCGTTCTTCCAGATCACCTTCGACCTGACCGTGCTCGCCGCGGTACTGGCGGTGGTGGGCTACTCGCTGAACGACACCATCGTGATCTTCGACCGGGTGCGCGAGAACTTCCGCGTACTGCGCAAGGCCAGCCTGATCGACAACATCAACATCTCGACCAGCCAGACCCTGCTGCGGACCATCGCCACCTCGGTGTCGACCCTGCTGGCGATCGCTGCTCTGCTGTTCTTCGGCGGCGACAACCTGTTCGGTTTCTCCATTGCCCTGTTCGTCGGTGTGATGGCGGGTACCTACTCGTCGATCTACATCGCCAACGTGGTGCTGATCTGGCTGAACCTGTCCACCGAGGACCTGATTCCGCCGCCGAGCAAGGAAGTCGACGAGCGCCCGTAATAGAGCGTTCCCGGCCTTCCAGAGAAAACTCCCGCTTCGGCGGGAGTTTTCATTTGTAGGTGCTGTGTCACGAAACAGCCGGAACTTTCTTACAAATCGATTGCTCCAAGGCAAGGTAAAGGGCGAGGCCCGAATGAGAAGAAAGACCAGGAGAACCCTATGAACAAGTCGTTGCTAATCGGTACCGTGCTGGGCGCTGTAGGCGTGACTGCCGGTGGCGCCGTGGCTACCTACAGTCTGGTGGACCGCGCGCCGCAATACGCCGAGGTGCTCGCCGTTCAGCCGGTCAAGGAAACCATCAAGAATCCGCGCCAGGTCTGCAAGGACGTGGCAGTGACCCATCAGCGTCCGGTCAAGGACACCCACCAGATTGCCGGTACGGCGATCGGCGCCATCGCTGGCGGCCTGCTGGGCAACCAGATCGGCGGCGGCAACGGCAAGAAGATCGCCACCGTGGCGGGCGCCATCGGCGGCGGCTACGCGGGCAACAAGGTGCAGGAAGGCATGCAGGAGCGTGACACCTACACCACCACCGAAACCCGCTGCAACACCGTCAACGACACCAGCGAGAAGGTTGTCGGCTACGACGTGAAGTACCTGCTCGATGGCAAGGCCGGTCAGGTCCGCATGGATCGCGATCCGGGCTCGCAGATTCCGGTCGACAAGAGCGGCCGACTGATCCTGGGTCAGCAATAAGCAGTCGCCAGGTGTGGAACGAAGAGGGCGCCCGATGGGCGCCTTTTTCTTTGGCTCTTTGTAGGAGCGAGCCTGCTCGCGAATCGCCGAAGGCTATGGCTTCAGGTGCAGGATTTGCCTTCTCGCAGGCACAAAAAAGCCCGGCAATGCCGGGCTTTTTCTGTCGTGGCTCAGGCTCAGCGCTTGAGCGACGCCGGCAGGTGCGGCTGGATGCTGGTCAGCAGCGCCTTGAAGCACTTGGTGTTGCCAGCGACGATCTGGCCTTTCTCGAGGAACTCGTGACCGCCGGTGAAATCGCTCACCAGGCCGCCCGCTTCCTGGATCAGCAGGGCGCCAGCGGCCATGTCCCACTCGGACAGGCCGAACTCCCAGAAGGCGTCGTAGCGGCCGGCGGCAACGTAGGCCAGGTCGAGGCTGGCGGCGCCGGCGCGGCGGATGCCGGCGGTCTGTCCGACCAGGCTGCGGAACATGCCCAGGTAGGCGTCCAGGTTGTCCATCTGGCTGTCGCGGAACGGGAAGCCGGTGCCGAGCAGGGCGCCTTCCAGGCTCTTGCGGTTGCTGACGCGCAGGCGACGGCCGTTCAGTGCGGCGCCACGGCCACGGCTGGCGGTGAATTCTTCCTGGCGGACCGGGTCGAGGACCACGGCGTGCTCGAGGCGGCCGCGGTATTTGCAGGCAATGCTGACCGCGTAGTGCGGAACGCCGTGGATGAAGTTGGTGGTGCCATCCAGCGGATCGATGATCCACAGGTAGTCGGCGCCTTCGCCGCTGCCTTCGAGCATGCCGCCTTCTTCGCCCATGATCCCGTGGTTCGGGTAGGCCTTGCGCAGGGCGGTGACGATGGAGAGCTCGGCCGCGCGATCGACTTCGGTGACGTAGTCGTTGGCTTCTTTCTCGTTGACCGACAGGGTGTCCAGGCGTTCGATGGAGCGGAAGATCAGTTCACCGGCGCTGCGAGCGGCGCGCAGGGCGATATTCAGCATAGGCTGCATGGAGAGGTCACCTGGGTCGTTAAAGAAAGCCGGACATTCTAGCAGAAAGCCATGGAGTTAATAGAGCGACCTGTCGCCTGCGTGGCGCAAGCCCCACTGCTGCGGTAGGATTCCCTCCCTTTTTCGCTTTTGTGTGGAGTCGCGCGTTGCTCGACAAAATTCGCGTGGTGCTGGTCAACACCAGCCATCCCGGCAATATCGGCGGTACGGCCCGTGCGATGAAGAACATGGGCCTGTCGCGCCTGGTCCTGGTCGATCCGATGGATTTCCCCAGTGGCGAGGCCCGCGCCCGCGCCTCCGGCGCCGATGACATCCTCGATGCGGCCGTGGTCGTTCCCACCCTGGAAGATGCCCTGGCGGGCTGCAGCCTGGTGCTCGGCACCAGTGCGCGAGATCGTCGCATCCCCTGGCCGCTGCTCGATCCTCGCGAGTGCGCCACCACCAGCCTGGGGCATGTCCAGCAGGGTGGCGAGGTTGCGCTGGTGTTCGGTCGCGAATACGCCGGCCTGACCAACGAGGAGCTGCAGCGATGTCAGTTCCATGTGCACATCCCGGCCAATCCCGAGTTCAGCTCGCTGAACCTGGCGACGGCAGTGCAGGTGCTGGTCTACGAGGTGCGCATGGCCTGGCTGGCCGTTCAGGGGCAGCCGACCAAGCAGGAGAAGGTCGAGTCCACTGCCATGCTCAACAGCGTCCCGGTGACGTCGGACGAGCTGGAGCGCTTCTATGCGCACCTGGAGTCGACCCTGGTGGATATCCAGTTCCTTGACCCGCAGAAGCCGCGCCACCTGATGTCGCGCCTGCGCCGCCTGTATGGCCGTGCCGGTGTCAGCAAGCTGGAGATGAATATCCTGCGGGGTATTCTCACCGAGACACAGAAAGCTGCCCGCGGGGAGCTTTCCAAGCGGAGTGATGAAGATGTTTGAGCGTGTACGCGAAGATATCCAGAGCGTATTCCATCGTGACCCGGCGGCGCGCAACGCCTTCGAGGTGCTCACCTGCTACCCGGGTCTGCATGCCGTCTGGCTGCATCGCCTGGCCCATGGTCTGTGGACGTCCGGCTGGAAGTGGCTGGCGCGCATGGTGTCCAACTTCGGTCGCTGGATGACCGGTATCGAGATTCATCCAGGCGCGAAGATCGGTCGCCGCTTCTTCATCGATCACGGCTTGGGCATCGTCATCGGCGAAACCGCCGAGATCGGCGACGACGTGACCATCTATCAGGGCGTGACGCTGGGCGGTACCAGCTGGAACAAGGGCAAGCGTCACCCGACCCTGGCAGACGGCGTGGTGGTGGGGGCGGGCGCCAAGGTGCTCGGTCCGTTCACCGTTGGTGCTGGTGCCAAGGTCGGTTCCAATGCCGTGGTCACCAAGGAGGTGCCGCCTGGTGCCACTGTGGTGGGTATTCCCGGCCGCATCATCGTCAAGGATGACGCGGATCAGGCCGCCAAGCGTCAGGCCATGGCAGAAAAGCTCGGGTTCGATGCTTATGGCGTCAGCCAGGACATGCCCGACCCGGTGGCTCGTGCCATCGGCCAGTTGCTCGACCACCTGCAGGCAGTCGATGGCCGTTTGGAAGGCATGTGCAAGGCTCTGACAGCTCTGGGTAGCGACTACTGTGCGAAAGATCTTCCGGTTCTGCGGGAAGAGGACTTCGCGGGAGTCAAGGACGAGGAGAGCAGCAAGTCGGCGCAGTGATGCGCCGGCCCTTGCATTGCTGCTACAATATGCCGCCGTTCGCTGGCTAATTCCGACTAAAGTAATAGGTCTTATAGTTGACTTAAATAGTCGGAAAAGAGCATACTTCCGCCATACCAGCGATTCTTCCGGATTTCCCCATGCGATTGACCACCAAAGGCCGCTATGCCGTCACCGCCATGCTCGATCTGGCGTTGCACGCCCAGCGTGGCCCGGTTTCTCTCGCCGATATCTCCGAGCGCCAGGGTATCTCCCTGTCCTACCTGGAACAGCTGTTCGCCAAGTTGCGCCGTGGCAACCTGGTGGTCAGCGTGCGTGGTCCGGGCGGCGGCTACCAGCTGTCCCGTGACATGACCGGCATCCACGTCGCCCAGGTGATCGATGCGGTCAACGAGTCGGTCGACGCCACCCGCTGCCAGGGTCAGGGCGACTGCCACTCCGGCGATACCTGCCTGACCCACCACCTGTGGTGCGACCTCAGTCAGCAGATTCACGAGTTCCTCAGCGGCATCAGCCTGGCCGACCTGGTCGAGCGCCGCGAAGTTCAAGAGGTCGCCCAGCGCCAGGACGAGCGTCGCTGCTCGGGCACCAAGCCGCTGCGCCTCGACAAGATTGAAGCGTCCGCCATCGATTGAGCGAACGCCCGCCTGTAGGAGTTACCTGATGAGATTGCCGATTTACCTCGACTACTCCGCCACCACCCCGGTGGATCCGCGTGTCGCTCAGAAAATGGCCGACTGCCTGCTGGTTGACGGCAATTTCGGCAACCCGGCTTCGCGTTCCCACCTCTTCGGCTGGAAGGCCGAGGAAGCGGCTGAGAACGCCCGTCGCCAGGTCGCCGAGCTGGTCAATGCCGACCCCCGCGAGATCGTCTGGACTTCCGGTGCCACCGAGTCCGACAACCTTGCCGTGAAGGGCGTCGCGCACTTCTACGCGACCAAGGGCAAGCACATCATCACCTCGAAGATCGAGCACAAGGCGGTCCTGGATACCTGCCGCCAGCTGGAGCGCGAAGGCTTCGAAGTGACCTACCTGGAGCCGACCCCCGAGGGCATCATCACCCCCGCGATGGTCGAGGCCGCCCTGCGTGACGACACCATCCTGGTCTCGGTCATGCACGTGAACAACGAAGTCGGCAGCATCAACGACATCGCCGCCATCGGCGAGCTGACCCGCTCGCGCGGCATCCTGCTGCACGTCGACGCTGCACAGTCGGCCGGCAAGGTGGACATCGACCTGGAGAAACTCAAGGTCGACCTGATGTCCTTCTCCGCCCACAAGGTCTACGGCCCCAAAGGCATGGGCGCTCTGTACGTGCGCCGCAAACCGCGCGTGCGCCTGGAAGCCCAGATGCACGGTGGCGGCCACGAGCGCGGCATGCGTTCGGGCACCCTGGCGACCCACCAGATCGTCGGCATGGGCGAAGCCTTCCGCATCGCCAAGGAAGAAATGCACCAGGAAATGGCCCGTATCGAAGGCCTGCGCAAGCGCTTCTTCGATCAGGTGCAGGACCTGGAAGAGCTGTACCTCAACGGCAGCCCGACTTCCTACGCGCCGAACATCCTCAACGTCAGCTTCAACTATGTCGAAGGCGAGTCGCTGATGATGTCGCTCAAGGATCTGGCCGTCTCGTCCGGTTCCGCCTGTACCTCGGCCTCGCTGGAGCCGTCCTACGTGCTCCGCGCGCTGGGTCGCAACGACGAACTGGCGCACAGCTCCATTCGTTTCAGCTTCGGTCGCTTCACCACCGAAGAAGAGGTCGATTACGCCGCCAAGAAGGTGGTGGAAGCCGTTTCCAAGCTGCGTGAACTCTCGCCGCTGTGGGATATGTTCAAAGAGGGTGTCGACCTGTCCAAGGTCGAATGGCAGGCCCACTGACCCGCCCCGTAGAAGTGAGGATTAGCCATGGCTTACAGTGACAAGGTCATCGACCACTACGAAAACCCGCGCAACGTCGGCAAGCTCAATGCCGAAGACCCGGACGTCGGCACCGGCATGGTCGGCGCGCCGGCCTGCGGCGACGTGATGCGCCTGCAGATCAAGGTCAACGAACAGGGCGTCATCGAAGACGCCAAGTTCAAGACCTACGGCTGCGGTTCGGCCATTGCCTCCAGCTCCCTCGCCACCGAGTGGATGAAGGGCAAGACCCTGGACGAAGCCGAATCCATCAAGAACACCACCATCGCTGAAGAACTGGCCCTGCCGCCGGTGAAGATCCACTGCTCGGTACTCGCCGAGGACGCCATCAAGGCGGCCGTGCGCGACTACAAGCAGAAGAAAGGTCTGCTCTGAAGCGATTCGGAAGTTAAGGAGTTCCCATGGCCATCAGCATGACCGAATCCGCCGCCAACCACGTTCGCCGCTCCCTTGAAGGGCGCGGCAAGGGCGAGGGCATTCGTCTTGGCGTGCGCACCACCGGGTGTTCCGGTCTGGCCTACGTGCTGGAGTTCGTCGACGAGCTGGCAGCCGAGGATCAGGTCTTCGAGAGCCACGGCGTGAAGGTCATCATTGACCCGAAAAGCCTGGTCTACCTCGACGGCACCGAGTTGGACTTCACCAAGGAAGGCCTCAACGAGGGCTTCAAGTTCAACAACCCGAACGTGCGCGGTGAGTGTGGCTGCGGCGAAAGCTTCAACGTCTGAGGCTGGGTGTGGGTAGTCCCTGTCACTTCGCGCTGTTCGACCTGCAGCCGGGCTTCCGGATCGATCTGGAAGCCCTCGGCAATCGCTATCGTGAGCTGGTGCGAACCGTCCATCCGGACCGTTTCGCCGATGCTTCCGAGCGCGAGCAGCGACTGGCGCAGGCCAAGGCCGCTGAACTCAACGATGCCTACCAGACGCTGAAGAGCGTTCCGCGTCGTGCCCTGTACCTGCTGGCCCTGCGCGGCGACTCGCTGCCGCTGGAAGCCACGGTGCAGGACCCGGAGTTCCTTCTGCAGCAGATGCAGCTGCGCGAGGACCTGGAAGACCTGCAGGAAAGCGCCGATCTCGACGGCGTGGCGCAGTTCAAGCGTCAGCTGAAGTCCGCCCAGCACCGGCTGGAAGAGGATTTCGCCGATTGCTGGGATGACGCCGCCCGCCGCGACCTGGCCGAACGCCTGGTGCGTCGCATGCAGTTCCTCGACAAGCTGGCGCAGGAAGTGCGGCAGCTGGAAGAGCGACTCGACGATTAATCCGCGCGGCCCGCGCCGCGCCCGATAGCCTGATTAGAAACCGCATGGCCCTACTGCAGATCGCCGAGCCCGGACAAACCCCCCAGCCACACCAGCGTCGCCTGGCCGTGGGGATCGACCTGGGCACCACGAATTCCCTGGTCGCTGCCGTGCGCAGCGGCGTCGCGGCTCCGTTGCCGGACGACCGCGGCGAAGTGATCCTGCCTTCGGCGGTGCGTTACCTCGCCGATCGCATCGAGGTGGGGGAGAGCGTTCGCGCCACCGCCTCGCAAGACCCGCTGAACTCCATCATCTCGGTCAAGCGCTTCATGGGCCGCGGCCTGGAAGATGTGAAGCAGCTCGGCGGCCAGTTGCCGTATCGCTTCACCCAGGGCGAATCGCACATGCCCTTCATCGAGACTGTCCAGGGCGCCAAGAGCCCGGTGGAAGTCTCCGCCGAAATCCTCCGTGTCTTGCGTCAGCGCGCCGAATCCACCCTGGGTGGCGAGCTGGTGGGCGCGGTGATCACTGTTCCCGCCTACTTCGACGACGCCCAGCGTCAGGCCACCAAGGATGCTGCGCGTCTGGCCGGCCTGCACGTGCTGCGCCTGCTCAATGAGCCGACCGCAGCCGCCGTTGCCTACGGCCTGGACAAGAACGCCGAAGGCCTGGTCGCCATCTACGATCTGGGCGGCGGTACCTTCGATATCTCCATCCTGCGCCTGACCCGTGGCGTCTTCGAAGTCCTGGCTACCGGCGGCGACACCGCCCTGGGTGGCGACGACTTCGACCATGCCATCGCTGGCTGGATCATCGAGCAGGCCGGCATCTCGGCCGACCTCGATCCGGGCGCCCAGCGCCGTCTGCTGCAGACCGCCTGTGCCGCCAAGGAAGCCCTGACCGATAGCGCCAGCGTTACCGTCGCCTACGACAGCTGGGCCGGCGAGCTGACCCGCGCCCAGATGGATTCCCTGATCGACCCGATGATCCAGCGCAGCCTCAAGTCCTGCCGCCGTGCGGTGCGTGATTCCGGCATCGAGCTGGAAGAGGTCAGCGCCGTGGTCATGGTCGGTGGTTCCACCCGCGTGCCGCGCGTTCGCGAGCTGGTGGGCGAGCTGTTCGGTCGCGAGCCGCTGACCGATATCGACCCGGATCAGGTGGTCGCCATCGGCGCCGCCATCCAGGCCGATGCCCTGGCCGGCAACAAGCGTGGCGAAGAGCTGCTGCTGCTGGATGTGATCCCTCTGTCGCTCGGCCTGGAAACCATGGGCGGGCTGATGGAGAAGGTGATTCCGCGCAACACCACCATCCCGGTGGCGCGTGCCCAGGAGTTCACCACCTACAAGGATGGCCAGACGGCCATGATGATTCATGTGCTGCAAGGCGAGCGTGAGCTGGTCAAGGACTGCCGGTCCCTGGCGCGCTTCGAGCTGCGCGGCATTCCGCCGATGGTGGCGGGCGCGGCAAAGATCCGCGTCAGCTTCCAGGTCGACGCCGACGGCCTGCTGGGTGTTTCCGCCCGCGAGCTGTCCTCGGGAGTCGAGGCGAGTATCCAGGTCAAGCCGTCCTACGGCCTGACCGACGGCGAGATCGCCCGGATGCTGCAGGATTCCTTCCAGTACGCCGGCGACGACATGGCTGCCCGTACGCTGCGTGAGCAGCAGGTCGAGGCCCAGCGTCTGCTGGAGGCCGTGCAGTCCGCGCTGGACGCCGATGGCGAGCGCCTGCTCGATGCGGACGAGCGCCTGGTCATCGATGCCGGCATGGACTCGCTGCGCGAGCTGGCTACCGGCAGCGATGCCACTGCCATCGAACTACAGATCAAGCGTCTGTCCCAGCTGACCGACGCCTTTGCCGCGCGCCGTATGGACGCCACCGTCAAAGCCGCACTGGCCGGTCGCCGGCTCAATGAACTCGAGGAATAAGCGAAGATGCCGCAGATTGTCTTTCTGCCCCACGCCGAACACTGCCCCGAAGGCGCCGTGATCGAAGCCCAGCCGGGCGAAACCATCATGAAGGCGGCGCTGCGCAACGGCATCGAGATCGAGCACGCTTGCGAGATGTCCTGTGCCTGCACCACCTGCCACGTGGTCGTGCGCGAAGGCTTCAACTCCATGGAAGCCTCCGACGAGCTGGAAGACGACATGCTGGACAAGGCCTGGGGCCTGGAGCCGGATTCGCGCCTGTCCTGCCAGGCCGTGGTCGGCGAGACTGATCTGGTGGTGGAAATCCCGAAATACACCATCAACCAGGTGTCCGAAGGACACTGAGGCGGAGCGCTCACATGAGTCTGAAATGGGTTGATGTGCTCGAAATCGCCATCCAGCTGGCCGAATCCAAGCCGGACGTCGATCCGCGCTACGTGAATTTCGTCGATCTGCACCGTTGGGTGCTGGCATTGCCGGAGTTCAGCGACGATCCTTCCCGCGGTGGGGAAAAGGTCCTGGAGGCCATCCAGGCCGCCTGGATCGAAGAAGCCGACTGAGGGCGCGGCTCACTAGAGCCGCGTACCCATTTGTCATGAACCCGCGTATAATTCGCGGGTTTTATCTTTAGGTGAGCTGTCGAAAATTTCCCCGAGGGAATTTTCCAGTCGCCGGCCCTGTCGCAGTCGGGCCGGTTTCGCGGCTTCCGCCCCCCGGGCGCAGCGCGCGGCAAACCCTAGAATCGCAGGAGCTCCTGGCCACGCCAGGGGCTTCTTGGCATTACCAACCTTGCTTTTCGGAGTTATTTCCATGGCCCTGCAACGTACCTTCTCCATCATCAAGCCCGACGCCGTTTCCAAGAACGTCATCGGCGAAATCCTGACCCGCTTCGAGAAAGCCGGCCTGCGCGTTGTCGCTTCCAAGATGGTTCAGCTGTCCGAGCGCGAAGCTGGCGGTTTCTACGCCGAGCACAAAGAGCGTCCCTTCTTCAAGGACCTGGTTTCCTTCATGACCTCCGGCCCGGTCGTTGTTCAGGTTCTGGAAGGCGAAGACGCCATCCTGCGCAACCGTGAACTGATGGGCGCCACCGATCCGAAGAAAGCCGACGCCGGCACCATCCGCGCCGACTTCGCCGTTTCCATCGACGAGAACGCCGTACACGGTTCCGACTCGGAAGCTTCGGCTGCCCGCGAAATCGCTTACTTCTTCTCCAGCACCGAGGTGTGCGAGCGCATTCGCTGATCCAGGCGAATGAGCGAGGGTGAATCCATGACTGATACCGCTGTAAAGGCCAACCTGCTGGGCATGACCAAGCCCCAGCTCGAGGAATTCTTCGAGTCCATCGGTGAAAAGCGCTTCCGCGCCGGCCAGGTGATGCAATGGATTCACCACTTTGGCGCCCTGGAATTCGGCGCCATGACGAACGTCGGCAAGGCCTTGCGCGAAAAGCTCGAGGCCGTTGCCGAAATTCGTCCTCCGGAGATCGTCAGCCAGGACATTTCCGCTGACGGTACCCGCAAGTGGGTGGTGCGCGTGGCCTCGGGCAGTTGCGTCGAGACCGTGTACATCCCGCAAGGCGGCCGCGGCACCCTGTGCGTGTCGTCGCAGGCCGGTTGCGCGCTGGACTGCAGCTTCTGCTCCACCGGCAAGCAAGGCTTCAACAGCGACCTGACCTCCGCCGAGATCATCGGCCAGGTGTGGATCGCCAACCAGTCGTTCGGGACCATCCCGGGCAAGATCGACCGTGCCATCACCAACGTGGTGATGATGGGCATGGGCGAGCCGCTGCTGAACTTCGACAACGTCGTGACCGCCATGAGCATCATGATGGAAGACCTCGGCTACGGTATTTCCAAGCGCAAGGTGACCCTGTCCACCTCTGGCGTGGTGCCGATGATCGACAAGCTCGCCGAGGTGACCGACGTGTCCCTGGCGCTATCGCTGCACGCACCCAACGACGAACTGCGCAACAAGCTGGTGCCGATCAACAAGAAGTACCCGCTCGAGATGCTGCTCGATTCCTGCTACCGCTACATCACACGCCTGGGCAAGGAGCGCGTGCTGACGATCGAGTACACCCTGCTGGCCGGCATCAACGACCAGCCCGAGCATGCTGAGCAGCTGATCGCACTGCTCAAGGATTTCCCTTGCAAGATCAACCTGATTCCGTTTAATCCGTTCCCGCATTCGGGTTACGAGCGTCCGAGCAACAATGCCATTCGCCGTTTCCAGGACATGCTGCACAAGAGCGGCTTCAACGTGACCGTTCGTACCACCCGTGGCGACGATATCGATGCCGCCTGTGGTCAGCTGGTAGGCCAGGTGATGGACCGCACCCGCCGCAGCGAACGTTATATTGCCGTACGTCAGCTGGCGGCCGATGCCGACCAGACCGCGCCAGCTACCAACCGAAACTGAACTAGGGAGGATTCCGATGACCCTGCGCGCCGCGCTGTGCTTACTGTTGGCAACCGTGCTGACGGGTTGCGTGACGACTGGTAAACAGGATCCTCTGAAAACCGAGAAGGGCCGGGACGAGGCGCGTGACGCCTATATCCAGCTCGGTATCGGTTACCTGCAGATGGGCAACACCGAGCAGGCCAAGGTGCCGCTCCGCCAGGCCCTGGATCTCGACTCCTCCAGCGCCGATGCCCACGCTGCCCTGGCCGTGGTCTATCAGGTCGAGAAAGAGCCCAAGCTCGCCGAGAGCGAGTTTCGCAAGGCGTTGTCCTCGCGCTCGGGCGATGCGCGCATCCTGAACAACTACGCGGGCTTCCTGTTCGAGCAGAAGCGTTATCAGGAAGCCTACGACACCTACATGAAGGCCACCGAAGACGGCCTCTATTCCGAGCGTTCGCGCATCTTCGAGAACCTCGGCCTGGTGAGCATGAAGCTCAACAACCGCGCTCAGGCCAAGGAATACTTCGAGAAGGCCATTCGCCTGAACCGCAATTCGACGGGTGCGCTGCTCGAACTGGCTGACCTGACCTACCAGGACCGCGAGTACGTGCCGGCTCGCAGCTACTACGAGGAATACCTCAAGCGGGGCCCGCAGACTGCGCGCAGCCTGCTGCTGGGGATTCGACTGGCAAAGATCTACGACGACCGGGATACCGCTGCCAGCTACGGGCTGCAACTCAAGCGCCTGTATCCCGCTTCTCCTGAATACCAGGCATACCAGGCGGATAAATGATGAATACGTCGCAGTCCGATGTCATCGGCACGACCCGCGCCAACCCTGGCGAAACCCTGCGCCAGGCGCGCGAGAACAAGGGCTGGAGCACCGCTCAGGTCGCCGGCCAGCTGAACCTGACCGAGAACGCCCTGCGTTCGCTGGAGCAGGGCTCGTTCGAGCAGTTGCCGGGTCACACCTTCGCCCGTGGTTACATCCGTGCCTACGCCAAGCTGCTGGGTATGGACCAGGCCCAGATGGTCACCGCCTTCGATCAGTATACCGGCACCGACGCCACCGGCAGCAACGTCCAGGCACTCGGTCGCGTGGTCGAGCCGGTACGCCTGTCGCGCAACCTGCTGCGCCTGTTCAGTCTGGCGCTGCTGGCCGTGCTCATCGGGTTCGGCTACTTCTGGTGGCAGGAGCGTTCTGCGCGCCCGGCCGAGACCGGCAGCCTGAACATGGAGCACGTCGAGGTCGAGAGCGCCGACGGCACCACCGAAATCCATACCCTCGACGAGCCGGAAGACCAGGCTGTTGCCGAGGACCAGGCCAATACTCCGGCGCTTCCCAGCGAGCCCGCCGGCGACAACGGCAGCGCCGAGGCTCCGGCCGAAGGCACTCCACCGGTCGCTGCCAACCCGTCAGAACCGGGCTCCCCGGCCGTTGCCGAAACCGCTCCGGCCCAGGCTCCTGCAGTTCCGGCTCAGCAACCGGCTGCACAGCAGCCCGTCGCTCCGGCCAGCCCGGTTGCTCCGGTTGCCCCTGTGGCTCCGACCGAGGCGCCTGCCGCTCCGGTGGTCGCTTCTGCAGGGCAGGGCGTGGTCAAGGTTCAATTCAGCGCCGATTGCTGGACCCAGGTGACCGATGCCGACGGCAAGGTCGTCCTCGAGGGTCTCAAGCGCAAGGGTGATTCGCTGGAAGTCGCCGCCAAGGCGCCGGTCCAGCTGCGCCTGGGCTTCGCCCAGGGCGCCCAGGTCAGCTACAACGGCCAGCCGGTCGAAGTCACGCCGGCGCGCGGTGGCACCGCTCGCCTGAAGTTGGGTGGACAGTAAGATGCATTGCGACTCTCCGATCAAACGTCGCCTTTCCCGCAAGATCTGGGTAGGTAACGTGCCGGTGGGTGGGGATGCCCCCATCGCCGTGCAGAGCATGACCAACACCGATACCCTCGATGTGGCCGCCACCGTCGCCCAGATTCGTCGTCTGGAAGACGCAGGCGCGGACATTGTCCGTGTCTCCGTGCCGGACATGGACGCCGCCGAGGCGTTCGGCAAGATCAAGCAGCAGGTCAAGGTGCCGCTGGTTGCCGACATCCACTTCGACTACAAGATCGCCCTGCGCGTGGCCGAACTGGGCGTCGACTGCCTGCGCATCAACCCGGGCAACATAGGTCGTGAAGACCGCGTGAAGGCCGTGGTGGATGCCGCCCGCGAGCGCAATATCCCGATCCGCATCGGCGTCAACGCCGGTTCGCTGGAGAAGGACCTGCAGAAGAAGTACGGCGAGCCGACCCCTGAGGCGCTGCTGGAATCGGCCATGCGTCACGTCGATCACCTCGACCGCCTGGACTTCCAGAACTTCAAGGTCAGCGTGAAGGCCTCCGACGTGTTCATGGCCGTCGCCGCCTACCGCCTGCTGGCCAAGCAGATCGAACAACCCCTGCACCTGGGCATCACCGAAGCCGGTGGCCTGCGTTCGGGCACCGTGAAGTCGGCCGTCGGCCTGGGCATGCTGCTCGCCGAGGGCATCGGCGACACCATTCGCATCTCGCTGGCCGCCGACCCGGTGGAAGAGATCAAGGTCGGCTTCGACATCCTCAAGTCGCTGCGCCTGCGCTCCCGTGGCATCAACTTCATCGCCTGCCCGAGCTGCTCGCGGCAGAACTTCGATGTGGTCAAGACCATGAACGAGCTGGAGGGCCGCCTGGAGGACCTGCTGGTGCCGCTGGACGTTGCCGTGATCGGCTGCGTGGTCAACGGCCCGGGCGAAGCCAAGGAGGCCCACATCGGCCTCACCGGCGGCACGCCGAGCAACCTGATCTACATCGACGGCAAGCCGGCGCAGAAGCTGCAGAACGATAACCTGGTGGATGAGCTGGAACGGCTGATCCGCGAAAAAGCGGCCGAGAAGGCCGAGGCCGACGCCGCACTCATCGTGCGCGGCTGACCGCAACAAGGATCCTAAGTGAGCAAGTCCCTGCAAGCCATCCGTGGCATGAACGACATCCTGCCGGACCAGACCCCGGCCTGGCGCTATCTGGAACGCACCTTCGCCGGCCTGCTGGACCGCTACGGCTACAGCGAGATCCGCCTGCCGATCCTCGAGTTCACCGAACTCTTCGCCCGCGGCATCGGCGAAGGCACCGACGTGGTCGACAAGGAGATGTACACCTTCCTCGACCGCAACGGCGAATCCCTGACCATGCGTCCGGAAGGCACTGCGGGCTGCGTGCGCGCCGTGCTGGAGCATGGCCTGTCGGGCGGTGGCCAGGTACAGAAGCTGTGGTACACCGGCCCGATGTTCCGCTACGAGAAGCCGCAGAAAGGCCGCTACCGCCAGTTCCACCAGATCGGCGTTGAAGTCTTCAACCTGCCCGGCCCGGATATCGACGCCGAGCTGATCATCCTCACCTGGCGCCTGTGGCAGAAACTGGGCATGGCCGACGCCGTGACCCTGCAGCTGAACACCCTGGGTTCCAGTGAAGCCCGCGCGCGCTATCGCGACGACCTGGTGGCCTACCTGCAGGAACGCTTCGAGCAGCTGGACGAAGACAGCCAGCGCCGCATGACCACCAACCCGCTGCGCATTCTCGACAGCAAGGTCGAGAGCACCCAGGCCCTGCTGGTCGGCGCGCCGAGCCTGCACGACTACCTGGACGAAGAGTCGATCGCCCACTTCGAGGGCCTGAAGGCCCGCCTGGATGCGGTCGGCCTGCGCTACGAGATCAACCAGAAGCTGGTGCGTGGCCTGGACTACTACTGCCGCACCGCTTTCGAGTGGGTCACCGACAAGCTCGGCGCCCAGGGCACCGTCTGCGGTGGGGGCCGCTACGACGGCCTGGTCAGCCAGTTCGGCGGCAAGCCGACTCCGGGCGTGGGCTTCGCCATGGGCGTGGAACGCCTGGTGCTGCTGCTGGAAACCCTGGGTGTGGTGCCTGCCGAGCTTAACCGCCCGGCCGATCTCTACGTCTGCGCCTTCGGCGAGCCGGCGGAGCTGGCTGCGCTGACCCTGGCCGAACAGCTGCGCGAGGCCATTCCGGGCCTGCGCCTGCTGGTCAATGCCGGCGCCGGCAGCTTCAAGAGCCAGTTCAAGAAGGCCGACAAGAGCGGCGCACAGTTCGCAATGATTCTGGGTGACGACGAACTGGCCAACCGCGTGGTAGGTTTCAAGCCCCTGCGTGGCGAGGGCGAACAACAGAATATCGCCTGGGATGCTCTGCCCGAGCACCTGGCTGCCTGCCTCAAGCAGGCCTGAATCGAGCGGATAGGAGTATTGGGGTGAGTAACCGTACCGAAGAAGAACAGATCGCTGACATCAAGGACTGGTGGCAGCGTAACGGCATGCCCCTGCTGACCGGCGCCGCTCTGGCGCTGATCGTGGTGTTTGGCTGGCAGGCCTGGAAAAAGTATCAGAACAACCAGTCTCAGGGCGCCTCTATCATTTACCAGGCCCTGCTGGAAACCGCGCTGAACCCGGCCGGCAAGCCCGACACCGCCAAGGTCGCCGAGCTCGCTGGCAAGCTGAACACCGACTTCGCCGGCACTCCGTACGCCCAGTACGGCCGCCTGTTCGTCGCCAAGGTTGCGGTGGACAGCGGCAAGCTGGATGACGCCGTCCTCGAGCTCAAGGCCGTGGTCGACAAGCCGGTTGACGCCACCCTCGGCGAGCTGGCGCGCCAGCGCCTGGCACGTGTTCTGGCTGCCCAGGGCAAGGCCGAAGACGGTCTGAAGCTGCTCGACGGCAACGTCGACAAGGCCTACGTCGCCACTCGCGAAGAACTGCGCGGCGACCTGCTGCTGCAGCTCAAGCGCAACGATGACGCCCGTGTCGCCTACGAAAAGGCCAAGGCTGCCCTGCCGGAAGACGCCGCCGTTGGCGCCCTGCAGATGAAACTCGACGACCTGGCCAAGGGAGACGCCTGAGATGTTGCGTTGGAAACACGTTGCACTGCTGGCACTGACCCTGATGGCTGTGGGTTGCAGCAGCAATAGCAAGAAAGAACTGCCACCGGCCGAGCTGACCGATTTCAAGGAAGAGGTCCGCCTGGAGAAACAGTGGAGCCGTTCGGTCGGTGACGGCCAGGGCGACCTGTACAACCTGCTCGAGCCCGCCGTGGATGGCCAGACCATCTACGCCGCGTCTGCCGAAGGCCGCGTCATGGCCATGCAGCGCGAAACCGGCGAAGTGCTGTGGAAGAAAGACCTCGATCTGCCGATCTCCGGCGCCGTCGGTGTGGGCAGCGGCATGGTCCTGCTGGGTACCCTGCGTGGCGACGTGATCGCCCTGGATTCCGGTTCGGGCGAGCAAAAATGGCGCGCCAAGGTCACCAGCGAAGTGCTGGCTGCCCCGGCCACCAACGGTGACGTGGTGGTGGTGCAGACCCAGGACGACAAGCTGATCGGCTTCGACGCCTCCACCGGCAACCAGCGCTGGATCTACGAAGGCACCGTTCCGGTGCTGACCCTGCGCGGCACTGGCGCTCCGCTGATCGCGGGCCGTCTGGCCCTGGCCGGTCTGGCCAGCGGCAAGGTCGTTGCGGTGGACGTGGAGCGTGGCCTGCCGGTCTGGGAAGCGCGCGTTGCGATTCCTCAGGGCCGTTCCGAGCTGGACCGCGTCGTCGATATCGACGGCGGCCTGCTGCTGGTCGACAACGTTCTCTATGTCGCCAGCTACCAGGGCCGCGCTGCGGCGCTGGACGTAGGCACCGGCCGCGTACTCTGGCAGCGTGAAGCTTCCAGCTACGTCGGCGTCGCCGAAGGTACCGGCAGTGTGTTCATCAGCCAGTCCAGCGGCACCGTCGAAAGTCTCGATTCCCGTGGTTCGTCCTCGCTGTGGAGCAACGACGCCCTGGCTCGCCGCCAGCTGTCCGCTCCGGCCGTGCTGTCGAGCAACGTGGTCGTTGGTGACCTGGAAGGTTACGTGCACCTGCTGAGCCAGGTGGACGGTCGTTTCGTTGGCCGCGAGAAGGTCGACGGTGACGGCGTGCGGGTTCGCCCGCTGGTAGTCGGCAGCTGGATGTACGTGTTCGGCAACAGCGGTAAGCTGGCCGCCTACACGATTCGCTAAGCTGAGTGTTACTGCCGGCCGCTGCCGTGAAAAACGGCAGCGGCCGTCGTGTTTTCTGAAAATCAAATTTCCTGGAGAGCCGCATGGTTCCCGTAATAGCCCTGGTGGGCCGCCCGAACGTCGGCAAGTCCACCCTGTTCAACCGCCTGACCCGCACCCGCGACGCCATCGTCGCCGAGTACGCAGGTCTGACCCGAGACCGCCAGTACGGCGAGGCCAAGTGGCAGGGCAAGAAATTCATCGTCATCGATACCGGTGGAATTTCCGGTGACGAAGAGGGTATCGACGCCAAGATGGCCGAGCAGTCGCTGCAGGCCATCGAAGAGGCCGATGCCGTCCTGTTCATGGTCGACTCCCGCGCCGGCCTCACCGCCGCCGACGAGATGATCGGCGAGCACCTGCGCAAGAAGAACAAGCGTACCTACCTGGTGGCCAACAAGGTCGACACCGTCGATCCGGACATCGCCCGCGCCGAGTTCAGCCCGCTGGCCCTGGGGCATGCGATCCCGATCGCCGCCGCCCACGGCCGCGGCATCACCCAGATGCTCCAGGAAGCCCTGGGCGAGATGTTCGCTCCCGAGCCGGAAGCGCCGGAAGACAACGACCTGCCCGGCGAGATGGAAGAAGTCGCCGAAGGCGAGGAAGCCAAGCGCATTCCCGGCCCGAGCGAGAAGGATGGCATCAAGATCGCCATCATCGGTCGCCCCAACGTCGGCAAGTCCACGCTGGTGAACCGCATGCTCGGTGAAGAGCGGGTGATCGTCTACGACCAGGCCGGCACCACCCGCGACAGCATCTACATCCCCTTCGAGCGCAACGAAGAGAAGTACACCCTCATCGACACCGCCGGCGTGCGCCGCCGCGGCAAGATATTCGAGGCGGTGGAAAAGTTCTCCGTGGTGAAGACCCTGCAGGCGATCCAGGACGCCAACGTGGTCATCTTCGTCATGGACGCCCGCGAAGGTGTGGTCGAACACGACCTCAACCTGCTCGGCTTCGTGCTGGAGACCGGCCGCGCGCTGGTCATCGCGCTGAACAAGTGGGACGGCATGGAATCGGCCGAGCGCGACTACGTGAAGACCGAGCTCGAGCGCCGGCTGATGTTCGCCGACTTCGCCGACATCCACTTCATCTCCGCGCTGCACGGCACCGGCGTCGGCCACCTGTACAAGTCGGTGCAGGACTCCTTCCGTTCCGCCGTGACCCGCTGGCCCACCAGCAAGCTCACGCAGATCCTCGAGGACGCCATCCAGGTCCACCAGCCGCCGATGGTCAACGGCCGCCGCATCAAGCTGCGCTACGCGCACCTGGGTGGCGCCAACCCGCCGCTGATCGTGATCCACGGCAACCAGGTGGATGCGGTGCCCAAGGCCTATACCCGCTACCTGGAGAAGACCTTCCGTCGCGTGTTGAAGCTGGTCGGTACGCCGATCCGCATCGAGTACAAGGGCGGTGACAACCCGTTCGAGGGCAAGAAGACCCAGCTCACCGATCGCCAGGTCAACAAGAAGCGCCGCCTGATGTCGCACCACAAGAAGGCGGAGAAGAAGAAGAAGGACAAACGTAAATAACGTCTGTCAGGCTTTAGACCGCAAGCCGCAGGCGATAGAGTAGGGACTTCCTCTCATCGCCTGCAGCCTGTAGTCACGCCATGCTTACCAGCAAACTGCCGAATGTCGGCACCACCATCTTCACCCGCATGTCCCAGCTCGCCGCGCAAAGCGGAGCGCTGAATCTCTCCCAGGGCTTCCCGGACTTCCCCGGCCCCGCACCGCTGCTCGAAGCGGTCGTCCGCCATGTCATGGACGGGCATAACCAGTACAGCCCGATGACCGGCCTGCCGGCGCTGCGCGAACAGGTCGCGATCAAGGTCGCGAGCCTCTATGGCCGCAACGTCAGCGCCGACGCCGAAGTGACTATCGTCCCCGGCGCGACCGAAGGGATTTTCTGTGCGGTACAGGCGCTGATCCGCGCTGGCGACGAAGCCATCGTCCTCGACCCCTGCTACGACAGCTACGAGCCTTCGGTCGAACTGGCCGGCGGTCGTTGCGTACACGTCGCGCTGAGCCAGCCGGACTTCCGCATCGACTGGCAGCGCCTGGCCGATGCCATCACCCCGCGCACGCGCCTGATCTTCCTCAACAGCCCGCACAACCCCAGCGGTGCGCTGATCGACCGTGCCGACCTGGATCGCCTCGCCGAGCTGATCCGCGATCGCGAGATCTACGTGATCAGCGACGAGGTCTACGAGCACCTGATCTATGACGGCGTGCAGCACGCCAGCGTGCTGGCCCATGACGAACTGTATCCGCGCGCCTTCGTCATCAGCTCCTTTGGCAAGACTTACCATGTCACTGGCTGGAAGACCG
Organism: Pseudomonas sp. PDM22; assembly: GCF_014851965.1. Lineage (NCBI taxonomy): Bacteria > Pseudomonadati > Pseudomonadota > Gammaproteobacteria > Pseudomonadales > Pseudomonadaceae > Pseudomonas > Pseudomonas sp. PDM22. Next base: position 769,323 of record NZ_JACVAR010000001.1, on the reverse strand, counting down.
GCTACGTGGTCGCGCCGCCGGCGCTGTCGGCGGAGATGCGCAAGATTCACCAGTACGTGAACTTCTGTGGCGTGACGCCGCTGCAATGGGCGCTGGCCGACTTCATGGCCGCGCATCCCGAGCACCTGCGCGAGCTGCCGGGTTTCTACCAGGCCAAGCGCGACCTGTTCTGCGACCTGCTGGAAGGCTCGCGTTTCACCTTCCAGCGTGCCGCCGGAACCTACTTCCAGGTGGTCGATTACTCGGCGATTCGCCCGGACCTTGATGATGTTGCCATGTCCGAATGGCTGACCACCGAACACGGCGTCGCCGCGATTCCGGTCTCGGTGTTCTACCAGCAGGCTCCGGCGGACGCGCGTCTGGTGCGCTTCTGCTTCGCCAAGAAAGAGGAGACGCTGCGCCAGGCAGCGGAACGACTATGCGCGATCTGACTCAACTGGCCGACCTCAAGCTCGCCCTCGTGCAGACCACCCTGGTCTGGCACGACGCCAAGGCCAACCGCGAGCGCTTCGAGGCGTTGCTGGAAAGCGCCCGTGGCGCAGACGTGGTGATCCTCCCGGAGATGTTCACCACCGGCTTTTCCATGGATTCCGAGGCGCTGGCCGAGGCGGAGGAGGGCGCGACCTACGCCTGGCTGCGCGAGCAGGCGGCCCGGCTCGATGCCGTGGTCTGTGGCAGCGTAATTATCCGCACCGCTGACGGAAGTCATCGCAACCGTTTGCTCTGGGCACGCCCGGACGGCGAGATGCAGCATTACGACAAGCGCCACCTGTTCCGCATGGCTGGCGAGCACAAGCACTACACGCCGGGCGACCAGCAGGTGCTGCTGGAATGGAAGGGCTGGCGGATTCGCCCGCTGGTCTGCTACGACCTGCGCTTCCCGGTCTGGAGCCGCGACGCGCAGGACACCGACCTGCTGCTCTATACCGCCAACTGGCCGGCTGCGCGCCGCCAGCATTGGAATCGCCTGCTGCCGGCCCGGGCTATCGAGAACCTCTGTTATGTCGCGGCGGTCAATCGCGTCGGTGAAGATGGCAAGGGCCACGCCTATTCCGGCGATAGCCAGGTGCTCGATTTCCAGGGAGACAACCTGCTGGCCGCCGGCAATGCCGACGGGGTCTTCCAGATTGCCCTGAGCGCAGCGGAGCTTGCGGCCTACCGCGAGCGATTCCCGGCAAACCTCGACGCCGACGAGTTCGATATCCGGGCGTAACGGATTTCCCTGGAGGGCGGGCTTTGGCGCGCTCCTGCAGGGAGTCTCCAAGTAGGATGGTGTGGAGCGAAGCGATACCCATCAATTGCAGCGCTGACAGCATGGGCATCGCTGCGCTCCACCCATCCTACGGTCAGTTTTCCCGTGACTTCCTCAGTAGGCGCTGGCGGTATCCAACCGCTGGATCGCCTCGTCACCGAGCTTCAGCTCCACCGCTGCGATCAGGTCGGGCAACTGCTCCAGCTTCGACGCACTGGCAATCGGCGCGGTGATGCTCGGGCGGGCCATCAGCCAGGCGAGTGCGACCTGGGTTGGCGTGGCATTCAGTTCGCCGGCCACTTCCTCCAGTGCATCGAGGATCGCGAAGCCGCGCTCGTTCATGAAGTTCTTCACCTTGTAGCCGCGTACGCTGCTCTTGCCCAGGTCGTCCTCGCGGCGGTACTTGCCGGTGAGGAAGCCGGCGGCCAGGGAGTAGAAATTGATCACGCCCAGGCCCAGTTGCTGCACCGTCGGCTCCAGCTGCGTCTCGTAGTTGGCGCGGTCGTAGAGGTTGTAGTTGGGCTGCAGGCTCTGGTACTGCGGCAGCTTCAAGCGGGTGCAGAGCTCGTGGGCTTCGCGCAGGCGCTTGGCGTCGAAGTTGGAGGCGCCGATCACCCGTACCTTGCCGCGCTCCACCGCCTCGGCGAAGGCACCCATGGTTTCCTCCAGCGAAGTGTGCGGGTCGTCGCAGTGGGACTGGTAGAGGTCGATGTAGTCGGTCTGCAGGCGCTTGAGCGAGCGCTCCAGTGCCTGCTCGATGTACACCGCCGACAGTCCCTTGTGGCCGTTGCCCATGTCCATGCCGACCTTGGTCGCGATGATCACCTGGTTGCGCTTGCCGGTCTTCTTCAGCCACTTGCCGATCAGGGTTTCCGACTCGCCGCCCTCGTGGCCTGGCACCCAGCGCGAGTAAACGTCGGCGGTGTCGATGCAGTTGAGCCCGGCGTCGAGCAGCGCGTCCAGCAAGCGAAACGAGGTCGCCTCGTCGGAGGACCAGCCGAACACATTGCCGCCGAAGACCAGCGCAGGAATCTTCAGGCCCGATTGTCCGAGTTCGCGTGTACGCATCTGCTTTGACTCCTCAGCGGGTGTGCGGGAACCCTCAGTGTAGACGTGCTGCCCGCCGCCGCGGGGCGGATTGGCCGGCAGCGGTACGCCAGCTGGTCTATCATGGCGGCCAGCCCAATTGCCGAGTGCCCGTCATGACCACGACTCCCTATCTGCTGGACCAGCTGGAAACCGCCGACATGCTGTTGATCGACGGTCTGCACGCCTGGCAGTTCGAGCTCAACGAGGCATTGCTGGACCAGGCCGACGCCGCTGCCCACGCCGACCAGCCCTTCGCCAGCGAAGACGTGGTGCTGCAGATCGAGTCCATCGATGGCCGCGACCGCCGCGAGTGGCGCTTCAGCTACAACCAGGTGATGGAGGCCAGCTATCAGGCCGAAGACGAGACCTGGCTGCTGCAGGCCGGCGACCAGCAGCACCGACTGTGCTGCCTTGGCGCAGTCGCCGCCAGCGGCGACGATGAGTAAGCGTCTCCTGACAACGAAGAAGGCCCCGCGAGGGGCCTTTTTCATTTCGGGTTTCAGAACGCCAGCGGGTAGCTGGTGATGAAGCGCACTTCGTCGTAGTCGCTGGCGTAGCTGCTGCGGACCGTGGAGGTGCGCACAAGGAACGACAGCGTCTTCAGCGGGCCGCTCTGAATGGTGTAGCCCACATCGGTATCGCGCTCGTATTCGTGGCCGTCGCTCTGGCCCGGTCGCGAGATGTCGGTGCCCTTGGTGTAGCGCGTCATCAGGGTCAGGCCCGGCACGCCGAGGCTGGCGAAGTCATAGTCGTAGCGCAGCTGGTAGGAGCGCTCCTGCGCCCAGAAGAAACCGCCATTGGTGACCCAGTTGACCAGGTACGGCTGTGGTGTGTTGCCCAGCAGCATGGGGAACATGTCTTCGCCAAGCATGCGCTGGTAGGTGGCCGAAAGCATGTGGCCGCCGTGCTTCACGCCGAGTCGCGCGCCATAGGCGCGGTTGTCGATGCGCCCGGCCAGCGCCTGCCCGGATTCCTCGTTGTGGAAGTAGCTCAGGGTGCCGAGCAGCGCAGTATTTTCGCCCACCGGCTGCTTGAAGTTGGCGCCGACGTAGTGCTGGTCGTAGATATCCTCGAGCTGGGCGAAGTAGTAACTGGTAGACAGGCCGGGCGTCCACTGCGCATCGACGCCGCCCAGATTCAGCTTGTTGCTGTCCTGGCTGGCGGGGCGGGTGGCCAGGTAGAACGACTCGCGGTCACTGGAGGCGCGGGTGCTGGTGTTCCAGAGTTGCGCGGCGGTGAACTTGAAGCGATCCGACTCCTTCGACTCCAGCATCACGCCCTGGAACGTCTGCGGCAGCACGCGCACGTCATCCTGGAAGATCACCGGCAGGCGCGGCTCCAGCAGGCCGACCTTCAGCGTGGTCTTCGAATAGCGCAGCTTGAGCGTGGCGCCGCCACGGCTGAAGTCATCCACCGGCTCACCCGTCGTGCGGTCGTAGGGCAGGTTGCTGTCGTTGCTGGTGCCGGCGCCGCCGTCGAGCTTCAGGGCGTAGAAACCGGTGAAGTCCACGCCGACACCGATGGTGCCTTCGCTGAAGCCGGAGCTGAAGCGCGCCAGCACGGCCTGGGACCAACTGCCGGCCTGGGATTGCGGGGCATTGTCCTGGCGATAGTCGCGCAGCATGTAGAAGTTGCGCAGGGTGGTGTCCAGGCGGCTGTCGTCGATCAGGTCGGCCTGCGCGCAGAGGGGCATCAGCGCGCTGCACAGCAGAGCACCGGTAATGCGATTACGGAACATCGTCATCTCCTGGGCGCCGTCCGCCGGGGCGCGTGGCTCCACGCCGGCGAACGGGCGTACGTCTTGTCGAGGCGGGCGCGATCAGTTCGCGGTGGCGGCGCTATCCAGCGGCACGGTTTCAGGCTGGGCCGTCTGCTCCTGGCCCAGGCTGCGACGGAAGTGCTTGCGCCCGTTGCCGAGCAGCCACAGGCAGAGCAGGCCAGCGAGGGTGACGATGATGCCGATGGACGAGCCGACGGCCTTCGGGTCCTTGAAGTAGTGGTCGGTAAGCAGCGCCACCAGGGTGGTGCCGACACCCAGGCCGATCAGGTTGGAGACCAGCAGGAACAGCGCCGACACCTGCGCGCGCAGGCGGTTGGGCGTGAGCACCTGCATGGCGGCCGCCGAGGTGGAGATGCAGAAGGCGCAGAAGAACATCGCCGGGCCCATCAGCAGCACCGACAGCTGCAGGCTGCTCGCTGTCACCGAACCGATGACGAAGGGAATGGTGCAGGCCACGCCGAGCATGCCGCTGATCATCGCGGCGTCGCTGCGCCCGCGCTTCTGCAGCACATCCACCAGCCAGCCGGCGCAGAACACCCCGGCGGTGTTGAGCACCAGCAGGATGCCGCCGAGGATGTAGCCCACCTCCAGCGGCGTCAGACCGTACTGGCGGATGTACATGGCCGGCGCCCAGCCCATCAGCGCGTACTGGCACATGGCGAAGAACGAGAAGCCGAGGTAGTGGCAGGTGAAGGTTGCGCGGTGGCGGCGCAGGAAGCGCAGGCCGTCGCCGATGGTCGCCTTGTGCTGCGGGTTCACCTCCTTGCGCGCCGGGTCGCGGATGGTCAGCGCGATCAGCAGCGCCACCAGCACGCCGGGCAGGCCGACGATGAAGAAGGCGATCTGCCAGGAGCGCACCTGGCCCAGCCAGCCCAGGTCGATGGCCGGCACGTCGCGCAGCGCCTCGATCACATAGCCGCCGACCAGGAAGGCCAGGCCGCCGCCGAGGAACGCCCCCATCGAGTACAGCCCCAGCGCGCGGCCGAGTTTCTCCCTGGGGAACAGGTCGGCGAGCATCGAGTAGGTTGCCGGCGTCAGCGCCGCTTCACCGACGCCCACGCTCATGCGCGCCAGGAACATCTGCAGGAAGTTCTTCGATAGCCCGCACGCGGCGGTGGCGATGCTCCAGAAGGCCACGCCGATGGCGATGATCTTCACCCGCGAGGAGCGGTCGGCGAGATAGGCGATGGGCAGGCCCATGAAGGCGTAGAACAGCGAGAAGGCCAGCCCGCTGAGCAGGCTGAACTGGGTATCGCTGATCTGCAGGTCGGCCTTGATCGGCTCGATCATCAGCGAAAGGATCTGCCGGTCAACGAACGAAAAGATGTACGCCACCATGCACAGCACGACGACATACCAGGAATAACGCGAATTACGGGCGGATTTCGGGTGGGATTGCGGGTTCACGGTTACTGGCTCCTGAAGCGGGTGAAGGCAGATGGCCAAGCACGTCGAGCTCGTTGTTGTTGTAGGTAACCAGGCGCCTCTGTACGCAAGGCAGGGGCAGCCGAATGTGTCTGATTGCGTGACACGGTTTTTTGTTTGCCTGCCGTTTTCACGGCAGTGCACGCAAGACTAGGGAAGGGGCGAGGCAGGGGTAATCGGGGCGAGTACCAGCATTGCGGAGACTGCCCCCTAGGGGACTAGGGGGAATCTTTAGGCGGGAATCAGAGCTCTACGCCCAGGACGTAGACCAGGAAGAACGAGACGACGAGGATCACCGCGACGACGGCAAGCAGGAACAGCAGGCTGATGCCGAATGCGCGCCAGTTCGAGCGCCACTGGCCGCCAGCAGCGAGGTGGCGCTCCACGGCGACGCCGAAGGTCTGCTTGGCGAGGTAGTACATGCCGACGACGCTGCCGACAGCGATGGGCGTACCGGATGTGTTTTCCGGCAGGAAGTAGCCGATGACGAAGATGGCGAGGGTCAAGCCGATGCCCATCAGCCAGATGTTGCGGGATTCGTGGCTGCGGCCGAGCGCCTTGAGGTTCTGCACAATGACCCAGGCGCCGGCCAGGGGCGTGCCAAAGAAGGTGGCGATGCCGACGGCGGCCAGGCGGTAGAGCGGCTCGCCCGTGGCGGTAGTTGCCGCGTCCTGGAGAACGGCAGCGGGAGTCTGGAAGGGGTTTTCCTGCGGCATGTCGCTCATGTTTTCGCTCCTTGAAAGAAACTGCCCCGGACGCGTGAGCGGCCGGGGCAGCGAGAGTTGCAGCTTAGCAGTGCGATCGCGGCTTACGCGGCTTTCGCGTGGCCCAGCGTCACGGCGCGGTTCAGGGCGCTGAACAGCGCACGGAAGCTCGCGGTGGTGATGTTTTCATCGATGCCGATGCCGTGCAGCGAACGACCACCCTCGACGCGCAGTTCGATATAGGCGGCCGCGCGGGCATTGGTGCCGGCGCCAATGGCGTGCTCGTTGTAGTCCATGATCTCGACGTCCACCGGCAGCGAGGCGACCAGGGCTTCCAGGGTGCCCTTGCCCTTGCCGTGCCAGCGATGCTGCTCGCCCTTGTGGGTCACGTCGATGTCGATGGCGCAGACACCGTTCTCTTCCTGCAGACGGTAGTTCTTCAGGCCGAACGGGGAGACGGCCTGCAGGTACTCGGTCTGCAGCAGGGTGTAGATCTGCTCGGCGGTCATCTCCAGGCCGAGACGGTCGGTCTCGTTCTGCACCACCTGGCTGAACTCGATCTGCATGCGACGCGGCAGGCTGATGCCGTACTCCTGCTCGAGCAGGAAGGTGATGCCGCCCTTGCCGGACTGGCTGTTCACACGGATCACCGCTTCGTAGCTGCGGCCGATGTCCGCCGGGTCGATCGGCAGGTACGGCACTTCCCACACGGCATCGTCCTTCTGCTGGGCGAAGCCCTTGCGGATGGCGTCCTGGTGGGAGCCGGAGAAGGCGGTGTGGACCAGGTCGCCGACGTAGGGGTGACGCGGGTGCACCGGAATCTGGTTGCACTCTTCCACCACCTTGCGCACGGCGTCGATGTCGGAGAAGTCCAGCTCGGGGTCGATGCCCTGGGTGTACATGTTCAGCGCCATGGTCACCAGGCAGAGGTTGCCGGTGCGCTCGCCGTTGCCGAACAGGCAGCCTTCGACGCGGTCGGCGCCGGCCATCAGGGCCAGTTCCGAAGCAGCCACGCCAGTACCACGGTCGTTGTGGGTGTGCAGGCTGAGCAATACGCTGTCGCGCTTGTTGATCTGGCGGCCGAACCACTCGATCTGGTCGGCGTAGTTGTTCGGGGTGGCGCACTCGACGGTGGCGGGCAGGTTGAGGATCAGGCGGTTGGCCGGGGTCGGCTGGAACACGTCGATCACCGCATTGCACACCTCGACGGCGAAATCGGTCTCGGTGGAGCTGAACACTTCCGGTGAGTACTCGAAGCCCCACTGGGTTTCCGGCGCGGCTTCGGCCAGGCGCTTGATGGTCTGGCCGGCGGCCACGGCGATGGCTTTCACGCCAGCCTTGTCCTGGTTGAAGACGATCTTGCGGAAGCTCGGTGCGCAGGCGTTGTAGTAGTGGACGATGGCCTTCTTCGCGCCCTTGAGGGACTCGAAGGTGCGCTCGATGAGGTCGTCGCGGGCCTGGGTCAGCACCTGGATGGTGACGTCATCGGGAATGTGGTCGTTCTCGATCAGCTCACGAACGAAGTCGAAGTCGGTCTGCGAGGCGGACGGGAAGCCCACTTCGATTTCCTTCAGGCCGACCTGAACCAGGCACTTGAAGAAGCGCATCTTCTTCTCGGCGTCCATCGGCTCGATCAGGGACTGGTTGCCGTCGCGCAGGTCGGTGGACAGCCAGATCGGCGCCTTGTCGATGATCTTGTCCGGCCAGGTGCGGTCGGGCAGGGTGATCTGGGTGAAGGCGCGGTATTTCTTCGACGGGTCTTTCAACATGCTCATGAGCGGAATCCTTGTTCTCTGCGGCCTGCGGGGCCTGCGCATAAAAATCTGAATGAGGCGGAACCGGGGGAGGGGGGCTCAGCCACGCAGTCGCGGGCTGACCAGGCGCAGGCAGGCGTGTTGGCGAAGCAGAATGAGGGTGTGTGCGGTTTTCATGAGTGCCAAGCTAAAGGCCTGGGAGACCAATGGCAAGCATTTGGAAAAATTTGGTAGGAATAGTCTTTCAAGGCTTTTTATCGATAATTAATTGTCGAGAATTGGCGTTTTAAGCAATTTATCCTGAGGCTTATCGCTGTGCTTAACTGATTCTGCGTCTTCGTGCCGCAGCGAAGCTTTATCACTCCGTGCGATCATTGCGCACCCGCCCCAGGTGGGAACTCTCCATCCGCAAGGACATTTCGTGACCCGTCGTACACGACAAGGCGTAGGCACCTGGCTGGCGTTGTTCGCCATGCTGATGATCTATGTCGGCCCACTGGTCTCCCAGTCGATGCCGATGGATCACGCCATGCCCATGGATCACGCCGTGTCCATGAGTGCTATGCCGATGGAGCATGGGAAGGCCATGTCCCACGACATGGCCGGCATGGAGGACATGCACTGCTCCGACAGCCAGCGTGCTGCGGACCATCATGCCGCCCCGGTTTCCCACGGCGAGCAGCCGCTCACCGCCGACGCCTTCATGGAGAAGTGCGGCTACTGCAGCCTGCTGATCCACAGCCCGCCGCTGACGCCGCCGCCGGTCGTGATCGACCACGGCCTGCCCGCCATCGGCGCGCCCGCCGCCCAGTTCGTCTCGTCCCGCATTCCCGCCTCGCCGGTCTTCCCCGGCGCCCGCTCCCGCGCACCCCCGTTCCTGATCGGCTGACCCGCAATCCCGATTCCCCGACCCCGGCGCGGATGCCTGCATTCGCTTGCGCGCCGTGCGAGTACGCGTGGAACGGGCGTCATCACCGATCATGGAATTCATGGAATGACCCGCATGCCCCTGCGCCGTCGGCAAACTGCCGTCGGCCTGCGCGCCCTGTGCGCGCTGACCGCCCTTGGCGGTTTCACTGCCGTCCCTGTGCTGGCCGAGGAAGAAGATCACTCGGCGCACGCCACCAATGCGTCGGTTACCGAACTGGCCCCCAGCGTCATCACCGCCGTGGCGCAGAGTTCGCCGCTGACCGTGGTCACCGACCCCAAGCAGCCACGCCAGCCGATCCCCGCCAGCGACGGCGCCGATTACCTCAAGACCATCCCTGGCTTCTCCGCCATCCGTAACGGCGGCACCAACGGCGACCCGGTGCTGCGCGGCATGTTCGGCTCGCGCCTGAACATCCTCACCAACGGCAGCACCATGCTCGGTGCCTGCCCGGCACGGATGGACGCGCCCACCTCCTATATCTCCCCGGAAACCTACGACAAGCTCACCGTGGTCAAGGGCCCGGAGACCGTGATCTGGGGCCCCGGTGCCTCGGCCGGGACCATCCGTTTCGACCGTGAGCCGGAGCGCTTCGGCGAGCTGGGCATGCGCGTCAACGGTAGCCTCACCGCCGGCTCCAACGGCCGCTTCGACCGCGTGCTGGACGCCGCCGCCGGTGGCCCCGAGGGCTACCTGCGTTTCACCGGCAACAAGTCGCAGTCCGATGACTACGAAGACGGCAGCGGCAACACCGTGCCCTCGCGCTGGAACAAGTGGAACGGCGACGTGGCCGTGGGCTGGACGCCGGACGCCGACACCCTGGTCGAACTCACCGCCGGCAAGGGCGATGGCGAGGCGCGCTACGCCGGGCGTGGCATGGACGGCTCGCAGTTCAAGCGCGAAAGCCTTGGCCTGCGCTTCGAGAAGTCCAACATCGGTGGCGTGCTCGACAAGCTGGAGGCGCAGGTCTACTACAACTACGCCGACCACGTGATGGACAACTACAGCCTGCGCACGCCCTCGGGCACCGGCATGATGGCCGGCCCCATGGCCTCCAACGTCGACCGCCGCACCCTCGGTGGACGCCTGGCCGCCACCTGGCGCTGGGACGACTTCAAGCTGATCACCGGCGTCGATGCACAGACCAACGAACACCGCGAACGCAGTGGCATGGGCATCAACACCTATGACGAGCAGCCGTGGGACAAGGACGCCGTGTTCCACAACTACGGCGCCTTCGGCGAGCTGACCTGGTACGCCGCCGACCGCGACCGGGTGATCACCGGCGCACGCCTGGACCGCGCCTCGGTCAAGGATTACCGGCAGAGCACCGGCTCGGGGATGATGGCGATGCCCAATCCCACCGCCGACGACACCCGCGCCGATACCCTGCCCAGCGGCTTCGCCCGCTACGAGCACGACCTGGCCGACACGCCGACCACCCTTTACGTCGGTCTGGGCCATGTGCAGCGCTTCCCTGACTACTGGGAGCTGTTCTCCCCGGACAAGGGCCCGACCGGCTCGGTCAACGCCTTCGACAGCATCAAGCCGGAGAAGACCACCCAGCTGGACTTTGGCGCGCAGTACGAGGACGAGAAGCTCAAGGCCTGGGCCTCGGGCTACGTCGGGGTGATCCGCGACTACATCCTGTTCGACTACATGCCCGGCGGCATGATGGGCCGCACCTCCCAGGCGCGGAACGTCGATGCCCGCATCATGGGTGGCGAACTGGGCGCAGCCTACGCGCTGACCAGCAACTGGACCGCTGACGGCACCCTGGCCTACGCCTGGGGCAAGAACACCACCGACGACACTGCGCTGCCGCAGATGCCGCCGCTGGAAGCGCGTTTCGGCCTGACCTACGAGGAAGGCGACTGGAGCGCCGGCGGACTCTGGCGCGTGGTCGCGCACCAGGGCCGGATCGCCGAGAACCAGGGCAACGTGGTCGGTTACGACTTCGATGAAAGCCCCGGCTTCGCCGTTTTCTCGCTCAATGGCGCATACAAGCTGAGCAAGAACCTCAAGGTCAGCACCGGCGTCGACAACCTGTTCGACAAGGACTACGCCGAGCACCTGAACCTGGCGGGCAACGCCGGCTTCGGTTACCCGGCCAACGATCCCGAATCGATCCACGAACCGGGACGTACGTTCTGGACCAAAGTGGACTTCTCGTTCTGAAGCCCGACCGGCCCCCGCCAGTCGGGGGCCTCCTTGCGTGAGGAGACCAACGAATGCAGAAGAAGACATTCGATTTCTACAACCTGGCCTGGCGCTGGCACTTCTATGCCGGGCTGTTCGTCGCGCCGTTCATGATCCTGCTGTCGATCACCGGGATCATCTACCTGTTCAAGCCGCAGCTCGACCCGCTGATGTACAGCGACCTGCTGCAGGTGAAGCCGGGTGAGGTGCGGCTGTCTGCCGACGAGCAACTGATGCACCTGCATCACCAGAACCCGCAGTTGCAGGTCAGCCAGTACCTGCCGGCGCCGGCCGCCGACCGCAGCGCGCAGTTCGTCGCGCAGCTGGATGGACGCGAGGTGAACGCCTTCGTCGATCCCTATAGCGGCAAGCTGCTCGGCGTGCAGGACGGCAAGTCCAACCTGCAGGCGATGGCCCGCGCGCTGCACGGCGAGCTGATGATCGGCACCGTCGGTGACCGGTTGATCGAGCTGGCTGCCGGCTGGGGCATCGTGCTGGTGGTGTCCGGCCTGTACCTGTGGTGGCCGCGCCAGCGTTCGCTGCGGGTGCTGCTGTGGCCGGACCTGTCGCGTCGCGGCCGCGCGCTGTGGCGCGAGGTGCACGTGGTGGTCGGCTTCTGGGGTTCGCTGCTGATGCTGTTCATGCTGCTCACCGGGATGACCTGGACCGGCTTCTGGGGCAAGACCTTCGCCGACGTGTGGAACCGCTTTCCGGCACCCATGTGGAACGAGGTGCCCAAGTCGGACCTGGAGGCGCGCACGCTCAATGACGCGCATCGCCAGACCATCCCCTGGGCCATGGAAAACACCCCGATGCCGATGTCCGGCGGCGCCCACGCCGAGCACATGGCTCACGGCTCCGGCGGTATGGCGATGCCGCAGATCAGTCTGCAGCAGGTGGTCGATACCGCCGACCAGGCTGGTGTGACGCCGGGCTACGCCATCGCCCTGCCCAAGGGCGAGCAGGGCGTGTTCACCGTTTCGGTGTTCGCTGACGACTCGCGCAACGACGCCACCCTGCACATCGACCAGTACACCGGCAAGGTACTCGCCGACGTGCGCTGGAAGGACTACGGGCTGGTGGCCAAGGGTGTCGAATCCGGCGTGATGCTGCACGAAGGCAAGATGTTCGGTCTGTTCAACCAGCTGCTCATGCTCGCTGTCTGCCTGATGATCCTGCTCAGCGCCGTCAGCGGCCTGTGGATCTGGTGGAAGCGCCGCCCGCAGGGTCGCCTTGGTGTGCCGCCGATGCCCCATGCGTTGCCGGTTTGGAAGGGCGGGGTGGCGATCATGGTCATCCTCGGCGTCGCCTTCCCGCTGGTGGGTGCGTCGCTGTTGCTGGTTTGGGCGCTGGACTGGGCGGTGCTGTCGCGGATCAAGCCGCGCAGCCCGGCCTTGAGTTGAGAGTTGCGGGTGGAACGTGCTTCCACCCTGACGCCTGCCGCGAGGCAGGCTATGCTGCGGCGCGATCATTGCGCCCGCGGCCCGATGGATTCCCGCCGCTGCGGCGGACCTGATCACAAGCCAACTGGAGTCTCGAACATGCGTAAAACCCTGCTTGCTTTCGCTGTCCTGCTGGGCTTCTCCGGCGCCGCCATGGCCCATGAATACGAGGCCGGCAACCTGCACATCGACCACCCCTGGTCGCTGCTGCTGCCGGCCAACTCGGTGAACGGCGCCGCCTACTTCATCGTGCAGAACCACGGCAAGGAGGCGGACCGCCTGCTCGGTGCCGACACCGACCGTGCTGCCAGCGCCGAGGTGCACCAGCACGTGGAGAAGGACGGCATGATGAAGATGGTGAAGGTCGAGGGCGTGGACATTCCCGCCGGCGGCAAGATCGTCTTCGCGCCCGGCCAGTACCACCTGATGCTGTTCGGCCTGAAGAAGCCGCTGGCCGACGACGAGCGCTTCCCGCTGACCCTGCATTTCCAGAAGGCCGGCGACGTGAAGGTCGAGGTCGCGGTGCAGAAGGAAGCTCCACTCTCTAAAGGAGCAGAGGGGGGCACCGACATGGGCCACGACATGCACGGCATGCAGATGAACTGATGAGCGACCGGCTCCTGCGCCCGCTGGTGTGGGCGCAAGACGGCGAGTGGCTGCTGGGTTTCGACGGCAGCTACTCGAGCGACTCTATCCTGCGGATCGAGAGCGCCGCCGATGGTTTCATCCTGCGCGAGGAGCGTCTGGCCGAGACGCAGACCAAGCGCTATCCCTTCGCCGACCTGAAGGACGACGTCACGGCGGCCGACTGGACCGCCGTGGTCGTCGACAAGGAAGGCGAGCGGCTGGGCTTTGCCATCGCCCGCTACGAAATCTGGAATCGCCGCGCGGTGCTGGACGACCTGTTCGTCCTCGCCGACGCGCGCGGCCAGGGCGTCGGCCGGCAATTGCTGGAAGGCTGCCTGGACTGGGCGCGCAGCACCGAGGCGCGCCACCTGTGGCTGGAAACCCAGAACCTCAACCTGCCGGCGGTGGGCTTCTACCGCTCCCGCGGCTTCGCCCTCAGCGGGCTGTCCACCGATCTCTACGACCCCGCGCAGGTGCTGCCCGGGGAGATGGCGCTGTTCTTCAGCTACCCGCTGGCCTGAGGGTCAGGCGCGTCTGCCGCGCCGCGAGGATCAGCACGAAGCCGATGCAGTAGGCCAGCACATCCAGCCAGTCCGGCGTGGCGCCGAGCACGATGCGCAGCGCGCGGTTGCCTATCTGCCAGTGGAAGGTCGCGGCGAGGTACTGGCCGAGCTCGATGATCAATCCACAGCCCAGCGCCGCAGCGGCCAGCCAGTGGGCAGGAGCATCGATAGCTGTGCGCAGCAGGCAGTACAGCCAGATCACCGCCAGCACGTCGCCGCCGAAGCCGCGCAACCAGCCGAGGTGCGCCCCGCCCGTGGCCAGCCAGGCCAGTACGGCGAACCAGAGCAGCGCGAAGAGGGCGCTGCGTCCATCGAAGCGAAGCCGCATCAGGGCTTGAACGCGCCGATGAAGATCGCCGGGTCGACGCGGGCGTCGTTCAGGCTGACGTTCCAGTGCATGTGCGGCCCGGTGGCGCGGCCGGTGGCGCCGACGCGGCCGACCACGCCGCCGCGCGGAACCGCATCGCCGACTTTCACGTCGATCTTCGACATATGGCAGAACATGCTGATGAAGCCCTGGCCGTGGTCGACGAACACGGTGTTGCCGTTGAAGAAGTAGTTGCCGATCAGGATCACCTTGCCGGCGGCCGGTGACTTGATCGGGGTGCCGGCGGGCACGGCGAAGTCCAGCCCGGAGTGCGGATTGCGCTCCTCGCCGTTGAAGAAGCGGCGCAGGCCGAAGGGGCTGGAGAGCGGGCCGTTGACCGGTTTGTCCAGCACCAGGTTGCTCGGCGTACCGGGGCTGAAGCTGCGGTAGGCGGCGGTCTGCTCGGCCAGCTCGCGGTTGATGCGCTTGAGGTCTTCGGGCAGCGGGTTCACCTGGCGGGTGTTCTTCAAGGTGATGCGCTGCTCCTTATAGTGCTTGTTGCCGACGCTGAAGCCGAGGTTGCGGCTGGCGCCTGACTGCTTCACGGCGATCTGCTGGCTGCCGGCCTTGGTGGTCAGCGGGATGCCGACGATGGCGATCCAGTCGCGGCCTTCTTCGCGTACCACCAGCACCGGTTTGCCCTGGTAGGTGGCGGTCGGCACGGCGGCGTCCTGGCCCAGCTGGACGACGGCGACGCCGCCGGGCACCGGCTTGTTCAGCGTGCGGCTGATGAAGCCTTCGGCGTGGGCGGTCAGGGTGAACAGGGCGGTGACGAGCAGGCAGGAAATTCGAAGCATGGCGCTATCCGTGGACGTGTCGGCGGATGAAGCGGGCAGTCTACACGGGCCGCTCCGGCGGGCGCGGCGATTTCGTCGAAAGCGGAATCCAGTTGTGCAGCAGACCAATCCAGGAGCACGAGCGTAGGGTGGGTGGAGCGCAGAGATACTCATCGATAACCCAGCTGCGCCATTGATGGGTATCGCTGCGCTCCACACCATCCTACAAAAGCAGCTGCTAGCGACGCAGGCCTTCGAGCTGCTGGCGCCACAGTTGTTCCAGCGACGGCACCTGCGCCGGGCCGTAGATGGCGTGGGGCTTGCCCAGGTGCGCGGCCCACAGCTGGTCGCCGTAGTCGTAGTGCCACCACTCGCTGGAGAGGTTGCTGAAGCCCGCCGCCAGCATGGCGTTGAACAGCATCCGGCGGTTGTCGCGCACACGGCGCAGGGCTCCGTCGGGCTGGGCAATCTCCTCGTAATGGCGGGTATAGGAGCGCGGCGTCGCCTCGTCGAACAGGCTGCCCATGTCCAGCCAGCGACCTTCGCTGTCGCACAGGGTCAGATCGATGGCGCCGCCGGTGAGGTGCGGGCTGGGCGACTCGGCGCGGGTGCTGGGCGGCGCGACGAACTCACGGGTGCGCCGGGTCAGCTCGCGGGGATCGGCGTCCGGCTCGTGCTGGCGGAGGATCTCGTAGAGCGTATCGTACAGGTGCTGCTGCACCGCGAAGGGCCGCCAGGCATCGAGGATCACCAGACGGATGCCATCGGGCAGCAGGCTCGCGGCGTGCAGCAGGCGCTCGAAGACTTCGGTACGCGCATAGCATTCCGGCTGCGCGTTCGGCACGCCGAGGCGGTGGTAGGCCGGCCACACCGCGAAGCCGGTGGCGATGCCCAGCGCCTGCAGCGGCTGGTCGCATTCGACGATGGGCACGCGGAAGGCCTCGGCCCAGTCCGGATCGGGTTGCGGCAGGATCGGCGCGAGCAGGTCGGTCATCGGCTATCAGTCCAGCAGGGAAAGGGTCACGGGGGCCTGGTGGTTGTCCTCCACCCGCACTTCCAGTTCACCGTCGCCCAGCTTGGCCTTGAGGCGCTGGCCGTTCTTCGTCTGCGCGGCGTTGCGGATGGCCTGGCCCTTGTCGTCCAGCAGGATGCTGTAGCCACGGCCGAGGGTCGCCAGCGGGCTGACGATGTGCAGCGTCTGCATCAGGCTGTCGAGGCGCTGGCGCTGTTCGCGCAGGATGGCGTTGGTGGCGCGGGGCAGACGGGCGCTGAGGTTGTCCAGGCGCTGGCGCAGCAGGGCCAGGTTGCGGCCGGGGTGCTGCGCGGCGAGGCGGGTGTCCAGTCGTGCGACGCGCTCGTGGCGAATCTGCAATTGGCGCTCGAAGGCGCGGCGCAGGCGCATGTCCAGGTCATCCAGGCGCTGGGATTGCTGGCGCAGGCGTTCGCCGGGGTGGCGCAGGCGCCGGGCGGTGCCTTCCAGGCGCAGGCGCTCGCGGGTCAGGCGGTCCTGGATGCGCAGGATCAGCCGGCGGCGCAGGCTGTCCAGGCGCTGCTGCAGATCGCCGCTGTGGGGCGCCAGCAACTCGGCGGCGGCCGAGGGCGTGGGCGCGCGCACGTCGGCGACGAAATCGCTGATGGAGACGTCGGTCTCATGGCCCACGGCGCTGACGATGGGCGTCACGCAATCGGCGATGGCGCGGGCCACCGGCTCCTCGTTGAAGCACCAGAGGTCTTCCAGCGAGCCGCCGCCACGGGCCAGGATCAGCGCATCGAAGCCCTGTGCGTCGGCCAGCTTCAAGGCTCGGACGATCTGCCCGATGGCCTCGCGGCCCTGCACGGCGGTGGGGATCAGGGTCAGCTCGACCTGCGGTGCGCGGCGGCGAAACACGCTGATGATGTCGCGGATCACCGCGCCAGTGGGTGAGCTGACGATGCCGATGCGCCGTGGGTGCGCGGGCAGTTCCTGCTTGCGCTCGGCGGCGATCAGGCCCTCGGCGGCGAGCTTTTCCTTCAGCGCCTCGAAGGCCAGGCGCAGCGCACCATCACCGGCCGGCTCGACGGTATCGGCGATCAGCTGGTAGTCGCCACGCCCTTCGAACAGCGAAACCTTGCCGCGCACCCGCACCGCGAGACCGTCGCGCAGGGCCTGGCGCACGCGCAGGGCGTTCTGCCGGAACAGCGCGCAGCGCACCTGGGCGTTGCTGTCCTTGAGGGTGAAGTACATGTGGCCGGACGCCGGTCGGGCGAGGTTGGAGATTTCGCCCTCGACCCAGACCTGCGGGAACACGTCCTCCAGCAGGTGGCGGGCGCGCTGGTTGAGCTGGCTGACGGTCAGAACCTCGCGGTCGAGGCCCAGCCGTTGGAAGGGATCTTTCTGCATGGCGAAGGATGATAAGCGGGCCTGCGGACAGGGGCCAGCGCGCGAGGTTCATAAAGGCTTCATTCAGATCGTCCGGTTGCGTTGAGCCCGACCCCCTGACTGAGATATAATGCCGCGCTTCCATTTTTCCCGATCGGGAGCCCCCGCCATGCTGCGCATCAGCCAAGAAGCCCTCACTTTCGACGACGTCCTCCTGATTCCAGGTTATTCGGAAGTCCTGCCCAAGGACGTGAGTCTCAAGACTCGCCTGACCCGTGGCATCGAACTGAACATCCCGCTGGTGTCCGCCGCGATGGATACCGTGACCGAAGCCCGCCTGGCCATCGCCATGGCCCAGGAAGGCGGCATCGGCATCATCCACAAGAACATGAGCATCGAGCAGCAGGCCGCCGAGGTCCGCAAGGTCAAGAAGCACGAGACCGCCATCGTTCGCGACCCGGTCACCGTGACCCCGTCGACCAAGATCATCGAGCTGCTGCAGATCGCCCGCGAATACGGCTTCTCCGGCTTCCCGGTGGTGGAAGAGGGTGAGCTGGTCGGTATCGTCACCGGTCGCGACCTGCGCGTGAAGCCGAACGTCGGCGACAGCGTGTCCGCGATCATGACCCCGAAGGAAAAGCTGGTCACCGCCCGCGAAGGCACGGCCCTGGAAGAGATCAAGGCCGCTCTCTACGAGAACCGCATCGAGAAGATGCTGGTGGTCGACGAGAAGTTCCGCCTGACCGGCCTGGTGACCTTCCGTGACATCGAGAAGGCCAAGACCTACCCGCTGGCTTCCAAGGACGACGAAGGCCGCCTGCGCGTCGGCGCAGCCGTCGGCACCGGCGCCGACACTGGCGAGCGCGTTTCCGCCCTGGTTGCCGCCGGCGTTGACGTCGTTGTCGTCGACACCGCCCACGGCCACTCCAAAGGCGTGATCGACCGCGTGCGCTGGGTGAAGGAAACCTTCCCGCAGGTACAGGTCATCGGCGGCAACATCGCCACCGGCGAAGCCGCCAAGGCACTGGCTGACGCCGGCGCCGACGCCGTGAAAGTCGGCATCGGCCCGGGCTCCATCTGCACCACCCGTATCGTCGCTGGCGTCGGTGTACCGCAGATCTCCGCCATCGCCAACGTCGCCGCAGCCCTGGAAGGCACCGGCGTTCCGCTGATCGCCGACGGCGGCATCCGCTTCTCCGGCGACCTGGCCAAGGCCATGGTGGCTGGCGCCTACTGCGTGATGATGGGTTCGATGTTCGCCGGTACCGAAGAAGCTCCGGGCGAGATCGAACTGTTCCAGGGCCGCTCCTACAAGTCTTACCGTGGCATGGGCTCGCTGGGCGCCATGGCCGGCTCCACCGGTTCCTCCGACCGCTACTTCCAGGACGCCTCTGCTGGCGCCGAGAAGCTGGTACCCGAAGGCATCGAGGGCCGCGTGCCCTATAAAGGCCAACTGACCGCCATCGTCCACCAGCTGATGGGTGGCCTGCGTGCCGCCATGGGCTACACCGGCAGCGCCGATATTCAGGACATGCGCACCAAGCCGCAGTTCGTGCGCATCACCGGCGCCGGCATGGCCGAGTCCCACGTCCACGATGTACAGATCACCAAGGAAGCCCCGAACTACCGCGTAGGTTGAGGGTTCTTCGGTAAATGAGTCGGACACGGGGCTGGTTGATACAGCCCCGTGTCGTTTAAGAATTTCGCTACGAGAGATGGCCATGGCCCAAGACATTCACGCTCACCGGATCCTGATCCTCGACTTCGGCTCCCAGTACACCCAGCTGATCGCCCGCCGCGTCCGCGAGATCGGCGTGTACTGCGAAATCCATCCGTTCGACATGAGCGACGACGACGTTCGCGCCTTCGCCCCGCGCGGCATCATCCTGGCCGGCGGCCCGGAGTCGGTGCACGAAGCCAACAGCCCGCGCGCGCCGCAGGCCGTGTTCGACCTGAAGGTGCCGCTGTTCGGCATCTGCTACGGCATGCAGACCATGGCCGAGCAGATGGGCGGCAAGGTACTGGGCTCTGACCTGCGCGAGTTCGGCTACGCCCGCGTCGACGTGGTCGGCAAGGCCCGCCTGCTGGACGGCATCGAAGATTGCGTCAGTGAAGACGGCGTATTCGGCCTCGACGTGTGGATGAGCCACGGCGACAAGGTCACCGAAATCCCGGCCGGCTTCCACATCCTCGCCAGCACCCCGAGCTGCCCGATCGCCGCCATGGCCGACGATGCCCGCGGCTACTACGGCGTGCAGTTCCACCCGGAAGTGACCCACACCAAGCAGGGCGGCCGCATCCTCTCCCGCTTCGTGCTGGACATCTGCGGCTGCGAAGCCCTGTGGACTCCGTCGAACATCGTCAACGATGCCATCGCCACCGTTCGCGCCCAGGTCGGCAACTCCAAGGTGCTGCTCGGCCTGTCCGGCGGTGTCGACTCCTCGGTGGTCGCGGCCCTGCTGCACAAGGCCATCGGCGACCAGCTGACCTGCGTCTTTGTCGACAACGGCCTGCTGCGCCTGCACGAAGGTGACCAGGTGATGGCCATGTTCGCCGAGAACATGGGCGTCAAGGTGATCCGCGCCAACGCCGAAGAGCTGTTCCTCGGCCGCCTGACTGGTGTCAGCGATCCGGAGCAGAAGCGCAAGATCATTGGCGGCAGCTTCATCGAAGTCTTCGATCAGGAAGCCACCAAGCTGCAGGACGTGAAGTTCCTCGCCCAGGGCACCATCTACCCCGACGTGATCGAGTCGGCCGGCGCCAAGACTGGCAAGGCCCACGTGATCAAGTCGCACCACAACGTCGGCGGCCTGCCCGAAGACATGCAGTTCGAACTGGTCGAGCCGCTGCGCGAGCTGTTCAAGGACGAAGTCCGCAAGATCGGCCTGGAGCTGGGCCTGCCCTACGACATGGTCTATCGCCACCCGTTCCCGGGCCCGGGCCTGGGCGTGCGCATCCTCGGCGAAGTGAAGAAGGAATACGCCGACCTGCTGCGTCGCGCGGACCACATCTTCATCGAAGAGCTGCGCAACTTCGACTGGTACCACAAGACCAGCCAGGCCTTCGTGGTGTTCCAGCCGGTGAAATCCGTCGGCGTGGTCGGTGATGGCCGTCGCTACGCCTGGGTTGTCGCCCTGCGCGCGGTGGAAACCATCGACTTCATGACCGCTCGCTGGGCGCACCTGCCTTACGAGCTGCTGGAGAAGGTCTCGAACCGCATCATCAACGAGATCGAAGGCATCTCCCGCGTCACCTACGACGTATCGAGCAAGCCGCCAGCCACCATCGAGTGGGAATGATCCAGCCCACTCTGCCTAGTGGTTGAGTGTTATTCCAGAACCCGCGCACTGTCGCGGGTTCTGTATTTTCAGTTTTCGACAGAAACGCAGATATCTTTGACGGTATCGGCTTCGCGCTCTCCTCAGGCCATCAGGGGCAATAGCAGCGCTCTCGGTATTGTGGTGTTCGGGCGATCTCGGAGGCGTGGCCGAACTTCGTGCAGAGATGCGAAGCAAATGCCTGGTTGGCACGCACAGGTGAGGCTAGAAAGGACTCCGCTCGTGCTGGTGAGGTCAGGCGCTAGTTGGGAGCGCTGCGGCGAGTAGGGCGACGGAGGTGACCTACATGGCCAGACTTCCGGCGGCGCCTGCAATTGACCCCGCGCCATTTCTGTGGACAGGAGGATGTGCTGATCGTTGAGTCCTCTCAGACAATCCTCGTGCATGACCAACCGGCGCCGAAGTCTGTAGCTGGAAGCCGATGCCCCAGAACTTCCAAAATTGATCATCGTGCTATAGGCTCGCCGCAAAAATCGGAACCTGCCGGGATAAGGCGAGATAAAGTGCGGAAAAATGAATTTTTCGGGAGATTGGAGGCGATGCGAGGAGTCGCTTCTATGTGCGTCGCCATATTCCACTCTCTCATCTGGATACCGATCTTCGAACAACTGACCGTCATCCTCCCCGTGTGGCAGGCGCGCGGCGCTGAAGCGGTCCTCTCCAAGATCCTGATCGGGCTGACGCATGGAACGCCTTGGGTAGATTTCTTCTTTGTCCTGAGTGGCTTTGTGCTGGCGAGGTCGATCGGCGATCGGCCCGTCTCCCTCGGTTCGTGGGGCAGTTTTGTGGCGCGTCGAGCCATCCGGATCATGCCGACGCTTTTTGTCGCGCTGGTGGTCATGTCTGCTTTGCTGTGGGTAAGAGCGGGGTTCGGACTATTCCCTGATGCCATCGACGGTTGGTATCCGGTCTTGCACAACGTTCGCGTGAGCTGGATGGACCTGCTGAATAGCGCAATGCTGCAGAACAACATGATCATTCCACCGGCGTGGAGCCTGAAGGTGGAAATGATCGCCGGTGCTGCCTTCCCCCTTGTCTATGTCGCCAGTCGCCGCCTCCCCGTCTCCTGCGTTGTTTTGCTGACTGCTATCTGGGCGGCGGCAGTTATTTCATTCCCGACATCGTCCAATGCTCTCAACTTCGGTTACATGTTCGTCGCCGGTATTGCTGCGGCACGTGCGGCACCAAGCGTCAGCCGGCTCTCAGCGCCGCTGCTCTCGATCTGCGCGGCAGTCGGGTTCATGCTGATCTGCATTCCACCCATCTTCTGGGGGGACTTTGGCGGCGTTCTGCATTCAGTGGCGACATGCGGGTCAGCACTGCTCGTCGCTGCCCTTGCCAATAGCCGGCCCGTTGCGGGCTTCGGCTGGCTGGATAGCCGTGCCGCTCGATTCCTTGGGCGCATCTCCTTCAGCTTCTACCTGCTGCACTTCGGGATCATGTACGGCACTGTGCTCGCGCTCACGCAGTATGTAGAGCATGACGTGATTCGTGCCTACCCGCTCGCCAGCCAGGTGTTGGTAGCTTTCCTGTCCATCACTATCGCCGTGCCGCTGTCATCACTGATGTACAGGTTCGTGGAGATGCCGAGTGTATTGGCGGGGAAATGGCTACTCGCCCGTAGTCGCCAAAGCCAATCGTTGGAGCCTTCGGTTCAATCAAGGTAACTGCCAGCATTGCATCGCGGACGATACTGTTGCTGGTATCGCGTTCAGTCTGTTTATATTTCTGTGTGTCAGGTAGTTAAATGTGCCGATGACCATCGAGTGGGAATGATCGGAGACGTTTAACGTTTCCTTAACGCAGAAGACGGCAATCTCGCCGCCTTCTGCAACAGGCGAGGGCGGGAATACCCGTCCTTGACCTGGCGCATGAGAGGCGTTTGCCTCTTCATGCAGAGTTGCTTCCTGCTTGCGTTTCAGCCGGCAGGACCGTGCAGCCGGCCGCAAGAGCCTGGCGCCAGGCGCGAAACGCGCCAACCTCCGTGATAGCCGATGGGGTCGCAAGTCCCTTGTTCTAGGAGTCTGGACCCATGTCGTTTACCCGTAGACAAGTACTCGGCGGCATCGCCGGCCTGGCCGTGCTCGGCCTGGGCGCCGGTGGCGCGCGCATCTGGCTGGCGCGCCCGGAAGTCGCCGCCGAGCACGATTACGAACTGATCGCCGCGCCGCTCGACCTGGAGCTGGTGCCCGGCCACAAGACCCCCGGCCTTGGCTATGGCGGCCAGGCTCCCGGCGTGGAAATCCGCGCGCGCCAGGGCGACTGGCTGCGGGTGCGCTTCACCAACAAGCTGGACGAGCCGACCACCATCCACTGGCACGGCATCCGCCTGCCCATCGAGATGGACGGCGTGCCCTACATCTCGCAGCCGCCGGTGCAGCCGGGCGAGAGCTTCGTCTACCAGTTCAAGACGCCGGACGCCGGCAGCTACTGGTATCACCCGCACCTGATGAGCAGCGAGCAGCTGGGCCGTGGCCTGGTCGGGCCGCTGATCATCGACGAGCGCGAGCCGAGCGAGTTCACCAGCGAGAAGATCCTCAACCTGAAGACCTGGCACGTGGACGAAGAGGGCAACTTCACCGCCTTCAGCGTTCCCCGCGAGGCCGCGCGCGAGGGCACCCGCGGGCGCCTGTCGACCATCAATGGCGAACGCACGCCGGTGATCGAGCTGCCGGCCGGTGAGATCGTCCGGGTGCGCATCCTCAACGTCGACAACACCGTGACCTACCGCCTCAACCTGCCGGACGCCGAGGCGAAGATCTACGCCATCGATGGCCATCCGGTGGAGCCGCGCGACTTCGGCAGGGGCCCCAACGACCAGTACTGGATCGGTCCGGGCATGCGCCTGGAGCTGGGCATCCGTGGCCCGGCGGAAAGCACGGAGCTCTCGCTGCGCAATGGTCCGGTACGCCTGGCGACCATCCGTGGCGTGGCCAACCCGAAAGCGCCGACCGCCAAGTGGCCGGCCCCGCTGCCGCGCAACCCGGTGGCCGAGCCGGACCTGAAGAACGCCGAGACCATCAACTTCAAGTTCGAGTGGGTCGGCGCCATGTCCGACTACTCCAAGGGCCAGTCGGCGCCTTCGCTGTGGCAGATCAACGGCGTGGCCTGGCAGGGTGGCGAGGAGCACAAGCACAACTCGCCGCCGCTGGCGAAGCTCAAGGAAGGCAGCAGCTATATCTTCGTGCTGCGCAACATGACCCAGTACCAGCACCCGATCCACCTGCACGGCATGGCCTTCAAGGTGCTGGATTCCGATCGTCGGGAGATCATCCCGTATTTCACCGATACCTACCTGCTGGGCAAGAATGAGACGGCACGCGTGGCGCTGGTGGCGGATAACCCCGGCCTGTGGATGTTCCACTGCCACGTGATCGATCACATGGAGACCGGGCTGATGGGAACCATCGCGGTGGGCGAGGCATGGTGCGGCTGACCAACAGCAAGGGGCACCCGACGGTGAAGGGGCTGGCGCCGGTCATCGACCGCAGCCGGGACATCCCCTTCATGCGCGAGGCCCTGGCGCTGGCCGAGCAGGGCGCGGCGCTGGGCGAAGTGCCGGTGGGCGCCGTGCTGGTGCTGGACGGGCAGGTCATCGGTCGCGGCTTCAACCAACCGATCACTTCCCACGATCCCAGTGCCCATGCCGAGATGGTCGCCATCCGCGAAGCTGCCGCTGCCGCGCAGAACTACCGCCTGCCCGGCAGTACGCTCTACGTGACCCTCGAACCCTGCAGCATGTGCGCCGGCCTGCTGGTGCACTCGCGCATTCAGCGCGTGGTGTTCGGTGCCACCGAGCCGAAGTCCGGCGTGGTGGTCAGTCGGGGTAACTTCTTCGAGCAGGACTTCCTGAACCACCGGGTGCTGGTGGAAGGCGGAGTGCTGGGGGAGGAGTGCAGCGCGATGCTCTCGGCGTTCTTCAAGGCGCGGCGTAGCAAAAGCTGAAGGTCGTAGGGGCGAGCTTGCTCGCGAACATCTCCGTGTCGCGGTACGAATGGCCAAGCGCCGGAGCTGACCTGTAGGAGCGAGCCATGCTCGCGATCGCGGGCAAGGCCCGCTCCTGCAATGGAAATGCCGATTTCAATCCGCGCGGGGCGTCAGAGCTTCTGATCCCGCCCATCGTCATCGTCGTTGGGCTTGGTCTTGTTCACGCCCGGCAGGTGCAGGCCGCTTTCGGCGAGCTGGCCGCCTTCCATCTGTGGCTGGGTCACCCAGGTGAGAATGTCGTAGTAGCGGCGCACGTTCTGTACGAAGTGCACGGTCTCCCCGCCGCGCGCGTAGCCGTAGCGCGTCTTGCGGTAGTACTGCTTCTGCGCCAGGCGCGGCAGCATCTTCTTTACGTCGAGCCACTTGTTCGGGTTCAGGCCTTCCTGCTCGGCCATCTTGCGAGCGTCGTCCAGGTGGGCGCCGCCGATGTTGTAGGCAGCCAGGGCGAACCACATGCGGTCCGGGTCCTTGATGCTGTCGGGCAGTTCGTCCTTGATCTGCACGTAGTACTTGCTGCCGCCCTGGATGCTCTGCTTCGGGTCCAGGCGGTTGGCCACACCCATGGCCTGGGCGGTGCGGTTGGTCAGCATCATCAGGCCGCGCACGC
This sequence comes from Pseudomonas sp. PDM22, assembly GCF_014851965.1. NCBI lineage: Bacteria > Pseudomonadati > Pseudomonadota > Gammaproteobacteria > Pseudomonadales > Pseudomonadaceae > Pseudomonas > Pseudomonas sp. PDM22. The sequence continues at coordinate 744,126 of NZ_JACVAR010000001.1, read as the reverse complement.
CGGTCTTGGAGGTCGCGTCGGGCTGCCACATGGATTCCTGGTAGCCGATGGCGGCCAGCAGGCGCCAGTCGGCCTCGAGCTTGGTGCCGCTCTGGCGGAAGTGCGGTTCGTACTTGGGCAGGCGCTGCTGCAGGTGCTGGGCGAAGGTGTAGGCACCGACATAGCCCAGGACGTCCACGTGGCCGTAGTAACGGTCCTTCAGGCGTTGCAGCAGGCCGTCCTGCTTGGCCTTGTCGAGGAAGGCGTTGACCTTCTCGATCAGGCTGTTGTCATCGCCGGCCGGCAGCGCCCAGGCCAGGCCCTTGGCATCGCCGAGGTCGAAGGCGACGCGCACATTGGGGAAGTACACCTGGTTCATCGCCAGTTCGTTGGAATCCACCAGCGTCAGGTCGATCTCGCCGACGTCAACCATGCGCAGCAGGTCGACCATCTCGTCGGCGTCGGATTCGCGGTATTCCAGCTTGGGGTACTGCTTCTTCAGTTCGGCCAGCTGCGAGGCATGGCTGCTGCCTTTCAACACGACGATGCGCTTGCCTACCAGGTCGTCGGGGCGGGTAGGACGCTGCGCGCCGTTGCGGTAGACGACCTGTGGGGTGACGTCGAGGTAGGAGTGCGAGTAGCGCACCTGGGTATCGCGCTCGCCGCCCGGCGTCAGGCCGGCGGCCGCCAGGTTCGGTCCGCCGTCGCGGCCGATGCGGTCATAGAGGTCGTCGATGTTGTCGGCGGTTTCGATCTGCAGCTGCACGCCCAGGCTGTCGGCGAAGCGCTTGGCCAGCTCGTACTCGAAGCCGGTATCGCCGTTGCGGTCCTGGAAGTAGGTGGCCGGACTGTTGCGGGTGATCACGCGCAGCACGCCGTCCTTCTGCACGCGCTCAAGGGCCGTCGGGGCTTTCGCCTCGCTACAGCCGGAAAGCAGCAGAAAGATACAGGTCGCCAAGATCCAGGCGGTGCAGCGCACACGGGACACAGTCAGGGCAAGCATCAGGGCAGTATACGCAAAGGCCGTTGTGCGCCATATCTCGACAGCTCGAAGCTTCTCTGCTAGCTGGGGCACCGTTCGTCGGCATTTTTCCAGCTGAAGGCCGCAGGGCCGGGATTTTTCCTAGGCCGCTCGAAGGCCTTCGAAGATGAATGGCGATTTCCGCCGGAGCAGCGGCAAGGAAGGTACTTGAAAGCTGCCGCCGGGCTGCGCTTTACGGTAGAATGCACGGCCTCTGTGGGCCGGCCCGTCCGGCCCCACACACTTCCCCGTCTCCAGAGGCTGTTCCGACAATGCTGATCCTGCGCGGTGCTCCCGCCCTTTCCGCTTTCCGCCACGGCAAACTGCTCGACCTGCTGACCCAGCATGTGCCCGCCGTCACCGGGCTGTATGCCGAGTTTGCGCACTTCGCCGAGGTCACCGGAGCCCTCAACGCCGAGGAAGAACAAGTCCTGGCGCGCCTGCTGAAATACGGTCCGAGCGTTCCCGTGCAGGAGCCCGCCGGCCGCCTGTTCCTGGTTCTCCCGCGCTTCGGCACCATCTCGCCCTGGTCGAGCAAGGCCTCTGACATCGCCCGCAACTGCGGCCTGGCGAAGATCGAGCGCCTTGAGCGCGGCATCGCCTACTACGTCACCGGCGAGCTGAGCGAGGCCGACGCGCAAGCCGTCGCCGCCCGCCTGCACGACCGCATGACCCAGCTGGTGCTGAACCAACTGGAAGAAGCTTCGGCCCTGTTCAGCCACGCCCAGCCCAAGCCGCTGACCGTGGTCGACATCCTCGCCGGCGGTCGCGCCGCGCTGGAGAAGGCCAACCTCGAGCTGGGCCTGGCCCTGGCCGACGACGAGATCGACTACCTGGTGAAGAGCTTCGTCGAGATGGGCCGCAACCCGCATGACGTCGAGCTGATGATGTTCGCCCAGGCCAACTCCGAACACTGCCGCCACAAGATCTTCAACGCCAGTTGGGACATCGACGGCCAGGCTCAGGACAAGAGCCTGTTCGGCATGATCAAGAACACCTATGAAATGCACCGCGAAGGCGTGCTGTCCGCTTACAAGGACAACGCCGCGGTCATGAAGGGCTATGTCGCCGGCCGCTTCTACCCGAACGCCGAGACCCGCCAGTACGGCGCCAGCGAAGAGCCGGTGCACATCCTGATGAAGGTGGAGACCCACAACCACCCGACCGCCATCGCTCCCTTCCCCGGCGCCTCCACCGGCTCCGGCGGCGAGATCCGCGACGAAGGCGCAACCGGTCGTGGCGCCAAGCCCAAGGCCGGCCTGGTCGGCTTCACCGTCTCCAACCTGAACATCCCCGGTTTCGAGCAGCCCTGGGAAGTGCCCTACGGCAAGCCCGAGCGCATCGTCACCCCGCTGGACATCATGATCGAAGGCCCGCTGGGCGGCGCCGCGTTCAACAACGAATTCGGCCGCCCGAACCTGGCCGGCTACTTCCGTACCTTCGAGCAGGCCATCGCCACCCCGCGTGGTGAGGAAGTCCGCGGTTACCACAAGCCGATCATGATCGCCGGCGGCCTGGGCAACATCCGCGAAGACCACGTGCAGAAGGGCGAGATCTCGGTCGGCGCCAAGCTGATCGTGCTCGGCGGCCCGGCCATGCTGATCGGCCTGGGCGGCGGCGCCGCTTCCTCCATGGCCACCGGCGCTTCCGCCGCTGACCTGGACTTCGCTTCGGTGCAGCGCGAGAACCCGGAAATGGAGCGCCGTTGCCAGGAGGTCATCGACCGCTGCTGGCAGATGGGCGAGAACAACCCGATCAAGTTCATCCACGACGTGGGCGCGGGCGGCATCTCCAACGCCCTGCCGGAACTGATCAACGACGGCGGCCGTGGCGGCCGCTTCGAACTGCGCAACGTGCCCAATGACGAGCCGGGCATGAGCCCGCTGGAAATCTGGTGCAACGAGTCGCAGGAACGCTACGTGATGTCGGTGGATGCCGCCGACTTCGAGACCTTCAAGGCCATCTGCGAGCGCGAGCGCTGCCCGTTCGCCGTGGTCGGCGAAGCCACCGAAGAGCTGCAGCTGACCGTCGCCGACAGCCACTTCGGCAACAAGCCGGTGGACATGCCGCTCGAAGTGCTGCTCGGCAAGCCGCCGCGCATGCACCGTTCGGTCACCCGCGAAGCCGAACTGGGCGATGACTTCGCCGCCGCCGGCCTGGACCTCACCGAGTCCACCGAGCGCGTGCTGCGTCACCCGGCCGTGGCCAGCAAGAACTTCCTGATCACCATCGGCGACCGCACCATCACCGGCCTGGTTGCCCGCGACCAGCTGGTCGGCCCGTGGCAGGTCCCGGTGGCCGATTGCGCCGTCACCGCCACCAGCTTCGACGTCTACACCGGTGAAGCCATGGCCATGGGCGAGCGTACTCCGCTGGCCGTGATCGACGCCCCGGCCTCCGGCCGCATGGCGATCGGCGAGACCATCACCAACCTGGCCGCCGCGAGCATCGACAAGATTTCCGAGATCAAGCTCTCCGCCAACTGGATGGCCGCTGCCGGCCACCCGGGCGAGGACGCGCGTCTGTATGACACCGTCAAGGCGGTCGGCATGGAGCTGTGCCCGGCGCTGGGCATCACCATCCCGGTGGGCAAGGACTCCATGTCCATGAAGACCCGCTGGCAGGATGGCGACGCCGAGAAGAGCGTCACCTCGCCGATGTCGCTGATCATCTCCGGTTTCGCCCCGGTCAATGACGTGCGCAAGACCCTGACCCCGCAGCTGCGCCTGGACAAGGGTGAGAGCGACCTGATCGTCATCGACCTCGGCCGCGGCAAGAACCGCATGGGTGGCTCGATCCTCGCCCAGGTCAACGGCCAGATCGGCCGCGCCGCTCCGGACGTCGACGACGCCGAAGACCTGAAAGCCTTCTTCGCCGTGATCCAGGGCCTGAACGCCGACGGCCACCTGCTGGCCTACCACGACCGTTCCGACGGCGGCCTGATGGCCACCGTGGTCGAAATGGCCTTCGCCGGTCACTGCGGCCTGGACCTGAACCTCGACGCGCTGGCCGACAGCCGTGACGAGCTGACTGCCGCCCTGTTCAACGAAGAGCTGGGCGCGGTGATTCAGGTGCGCTCCGCCGCCACCCCGGAAGTGCTGGCCCAGTTCAGTGCCGCCGGCCTGGAAGACTGCGTCGCGGTCATCGGCCAGCCGGCCAGTGGCGCCGACATCGAGCTGTCCTTCAATGGCGAGCGCGTCTTCAATGCCCAGCGCCGCAACCTGCAGCGCATCTGGAGCGAAACCAGCTACCGCATCCAGCGCATGCGTGACAACGCCGACTGCGCCGACCAGGAATTCGACGGCCTGCTGGAAGAAGACAATCCCGGCCTGTCGGTGAAACTGAGCTTCGACGTCAACGACAACATCGCCGCGCCCTACATCAAGAAAGGCGTGCGTCCGCAGATCGCCATCCTGCGCGAGCAGGGCGTCAACGGTCAGGTGGAAATGGCCGCGGCCTTCGACCGCGCCGGCTTTGCCGCCGTCGACGTGCACATGAGCGATATCCTCTCCGGTCGCGTCAGCCTGGAGCAGTTCAAGGGCCTGGTGGCCTGCGGCGGCTTCTCCTACGGCGACGTACTGGGCGCCGGCGAAGGCTGGGCCAAGTCGATCCTGTTCAACGCCCGTGCCCGCGATGGCTTCCAGGCCTTCTTCGAGCGCAAGGACAGCTTCGCCCTCGGCGTGTGCAACGGTTGCCAGATGATGTCCAACCTGCACGAGCTGATCCCCGGCACCGAGTTCTGGCCGCACTTCGTGCGCAACCGTTCCGAGCAGTTCGAAGCGCGCGTGGCGATGGTCCAGGTACAGGAATCGCAGTCGATCTTCCTGCAGGGCATGGCCGGTTCGCGCATGCCGATCGCCATCGCCCACGGCGAAGGCCATGCGGAGTTCGAGAGCGAGGAGGCGCTGCTGGAGTCCGATCTGTCCGGCACCGTGGCCCTGCGTTTCGTCGACAACCTGGGCAAGGTCACCGAGAGCTACCCGGCCAACCCGAACGGCTCGCCGCGTGGCATCACCGGCCTGACCAGCCGTGACGGCCGCGTCACCATCATGATGCCGCACCCTGAGCGTGTGTTCCGCGCGGTGCAGAACTCCTGGCGTCCGGACGAGTGGGAAGAAGACGGCGGCTGGATGCGCATGTTCCGCAACGCCCGCGTCTGGGTCGGCTGAGTCCGGTCTGATGCGACACGGGAAAGGGGAAAGCTTCGGCTTTCCCCTTTTTCTTTGTCCGGCCATCGAGGAGGGGCGCGTTGACTGACGACGAGAGGCTTCCTGAGGTTCGCGCAGTCACGCCGGGACAGGTCCTGCACCTGTGCCGCTGCGGGCAGTGCGCCAGCCTGCCGGATGCCGCGGCGAGTTGTACCGACTCGCTGGAACTGACGGTCGGGCGCGAGCGACATCTGTTGCTGTGCTGTTGCGGACTGTCGGCGAACTTGCCGTTCTGCGACGGCTCCCACGCCCCGGCGGCGCCAGGTCTGAAAGAGCGCTGGCGGCGCTTCACCGGTCGGAGAGCTCGAAGTCCGTCACAGATTTCGTACAAAGCCGTTCCCTGGCGAACAAGCCCGGAACCGGACGGTCGAACTTCCACGATGACCTGCAAGTCATAAGAGGCAAAGTGCCACTATTTGTGGCAGGATTTGTCACCCGTGGCGCTCTTTGTCACGGCTGTGTCCCTGTTTCGATCGGAGCCTCCGATGTACAAACTGTGTTTCTACGTTCCGGAAAGCCATCTGGAACCGGTCAAGAAAGCGGTGTTCGCCGCCGGTGCAGGACGCATCGGTGCCTATGACAGCTGTTGCTGGCAGGCGCTCGGACAGGGACAGTTTCGCCCCTTGCAGGGCAGCAACCCCTACATCGGCCAGGCCGGCAGCGTCGAGCAGGTCGCCGAATGGAAGGTGGAGATGGTGGTGGCCGACGAGTTGATCCATGACTCGGTAAAGGCCCTCAAGCAGGCCCACCCGTACGAGACGCCGGCCTTCGAGGTCTGGCGGCTATCGGACATGGTCTTCTGACCCCAAAAAAGGCGCCCGCAGGCGCCTTTTTTCATGCTCAGCCATCAGCCGCGCAGGCGGTCGAAGGACTGCCCCAACGCCCCCGCACGAACCCCGACCAACAGGTGATAGACGCCTTCGGCGACCTGGCTGACGCCCTGGCAACCCAGTTCGGCGAGACGACCTTGCTGCAACTGCTCAGCGTTCTTCACCGCCACCCGCAAGCGTGTCAGCGCGACGGTCTCCACACTGCGCAGGTTGTCCTGGCCGCCCAGCGCCTGCAGCCATTCGCCAGCTTCCCGGGACGAGACGAGCTCTACCGGCGGCGGGGCCGAATCCTCGCTGATGGATGGGGCTGCACTCTCCTGCAGGACGCCTGCCGGCAGTGCGCGACGGATCTCGTCGGCGATGCTGTCGGCTTCCGGGCCGACCACCACCTGCAGGCTGCCGGCTTTGCCGGGGCGCACCACGGCCATGGCGCCCAACGCCTTGAGCTGTGCGTCCGAGGCCTTGTTGCGGTCCGTCAGCTTCAGGCGCAGGCGGGTGGTGCAGGCATCCACCACTTCCAGGTTGGCGGCACCGCCCAGCGCTTTGATGAAGGCAGGGGCGCGCTGTTCGGAGGGGCTGGAAACCGTCTCGCCGTCGGTGTTCTCGTCGATCTCCTCGCGGCCGGGCGTCTTCAGCTGGAAGCGCCGGATGCAGAAGTCGAACACGAAGTAGTAGGCGGCGGCGTAGCACAGGCCCAGCGGCCAGAGCATCCAGCCGTTGGTGGACTTGCCCCAGCCCAGCGCCAGGTCGATGGCGCCGCCGGAGAAGGTGAAGCCCAGGCGGATGTTCAGCAGGTCGGTGATGGCCATCGACAGCCCGGTCAGCAGCGCGTGCAACAGGTACAGCAGCGGAGCCAGGAACATGAAGGCGAACTCGATGGGCTCGGTCACGCCGGTGAGGAAGGCGGTCAGCGCCATCGACAGCAGCAGGCCGCCGACCAGCTTGCGTCGCTCCGGGCGGGCGTTGCGGTACATCGCCAGGCACGCCGCCGGCAGGCCGAACATCATCACCGGGAACATGCCGGCCATGAACTGGCCGCCCTTCGGATCGCCGGCGAAGTAGCGGGCGAGGTCGCCGGTGATCTGCCGGCCGGTCTCAGGGTCGGTGAAGGCGCCGAAGACGAACCACATCAGGTTGTTGAGGATGTGGTGCAGGCCGGTGACGATCAGCAGGCGGTTGAGCACGCCGAAGGCGAAGGCGCCGAGGCTGCCGCTGCCCACCAGCAGGTTGCCGAGGTCGTCGATGACCTGCTGGATGGGCGGCCAGATCAGCCCGAACAGCACGCCCAGGCCCAGTGCGGCGAGGCCGGTGACGATGGGCACGAAGCGCCGGCCGCCGAAGAACGCCAGGTACTGCGGCAGGGCGATGTCCTTGAAGCGGTTGTACAGCGCGCCGGCCACCAGGCCGCTGATGATCCCTGAGAGCACGCCCATGTTGATGCCGGGATCGATGGCGTTGAGCGTCGACATCATCACCAGGTAGCCCACGGCGCCCGCCAGGCCGGCGGTGCCGTTGTTGTCGCGGGCGAAGCCGACGGAGATGCCGATCGCGAAGATCAGCGCCAAGTTGGCGAAGATCGCATTGCCGGCATCGTGGATCAGCAGGATGTTCAGCAGGTCCTTGTCGCCCAGGCGCAGCAGCAGGCCGGCGATCGGCAGGATGGCGATCGGCAGCATCAGGGCGCGGCCCAGGCGCTGCAGGGTTTCGATGAAGCCGCCGTACAACTGCGCGAGCAGCTGGCGCGGGCCTTGTGCGGTCTGGATCAGCTCAGTGGTCATGGTGGGACTCCGATTCTTGTTCTGGGGCGTCAGGGCTGCGGCCACAGGCGTGTGCAGGCTTCCCGCACGGCTCGGGCGCTGCCCAGGGCCAGCAGTTCCTGGCTGCGCTGGCGGCAGTCCTCGGCGTCGAGTTCGCGGACTCGCGCCTTGATCTCGCCTACCAGGCCGGGGCTCACCGAGAGCTCCTGCACGCCCAGGCCGATCAACACCGGCGTGGCCAGCACTTCGCTGGCGAGCGCGCCGCAGACGCCGACCCAGCGGCCATGGCGGGCGGCGCCGGCGCAGGTCTGGGAGATCAGCCGCAGCAGGGCCGGATGCAGTGCATCGATGCGCGCGGCGAGCCCGGCATGGCAGCGGTCCATGGCCAGGGTGTACTGCGAAAGGTCGTTGGTGCCGATGGAGAGGAAGTCGGCGTGTTCGGCCAGTTGGTCGGCCAAAAGGGCGGCGGAGGGTACCTCGATCATCACGCCCAGTTCGGGGCGTTGCTCGATGCCCAGTTCCTGCGCCAACTGGTCCAGGCGCTGGCGGATGGCGATCAGCTCCTCCACTTCGCTGACCATGGGCAGCAGCACGCGGCAGCGGTGCAGCGGCGAGACCTGCAACAGTGCGCGCAACTGCTGGTCGAGCAGTTGCGGCAGTGCCTGGCCGAGGCGGATACCGCGCAGGCCCAGGGCCGGATTTTCCTCGGCGGGCAGCGGCAGGTAGGCGAGGTGCTTGTCGCCGCCGACATCGATGGTGCGGATGATCACCCGCCGCTCGCCCATGGCGTCCAGCACGTCCTGGTAGGCGCGCTGCTGTTCCTGCTCGTTCGGCGCCTGCTGGCGGTCGAGAAAGAGGAACTCGGTACGCAGCAGGCCGACGCCGTCGGCTCCGGCGACGAAGGCTTCGGCCGCTTCTTCCGGGTTGGCGACGTTGGCGCCGACCTCGATGGACTTGCAGTCGCGGGTCACGGCCGGTTGCTGGGCCTGCACGCGCTGGCGTTCGCGGGTCTGCTCGCGTTGTTCACGCTGGGCCGCGACCTGGGCGATCCGTTCGGCGCTGGGGCTGTATTCCAGTCGGCCATGATCGGCATCCAGCACCAGCGTTCGGCCTTCTTCCAGTTCCAGCACTTGCGGGCCGAGGGCGACTACGCAGGGCAGGCCCTTGGCGCGGGCAAGGATGGCGACATGGGAGGTGGCGCCGCCTTCGGCCATGCACAGGCCGGCAGCGCCGGCACGCACCAGCGGGCCGAGGTCGGACGGGGTGATTTCATGGGCGGCTACCAGGCTGCCGGCCGGGACCGGCTGTTCGCCCTCTTTGCCGAGGAGGACGCGCAGCACGCGCTTCTCCAGGTCACGCAGGTCGTTGGCGCGCTCGGCCAGCAGCGGGTTGCCCAGCGCCAGCAGAATGCCGCATTGCGTCTGCACGGCGCGGCTCCAGGCGTGGGCGGCGCTGATGCGCTGGTCGATCAGCAGGTCGGCGGCATCCAGCAGGCCGGGGTCTTCGAGCAGGGCGAGGTGGGCGGAGAAGATCGCTTCCTCGTCTGCGTGACCTTGTTTCCCGGCCTGTTGCAGCGTGGTGCGAACGTCATCGCGAACATGCTCCAGTGCCTGATCCAGTGCGCGGTGCTGTTCGTCCGGTCGGGAATCTCCGGTGTCCTGCGGGAGCTGGATGGTGCCCAGGCGCACCAGCGGGCCGCTGGCCAAGCCAGGGGCTGCGCAGACGCCGCCCAGTACGCCGGGTTCGTCCGCGCCCCGCGGTGCAGATACCGGGATGGCGGCGATGGGAAGGGGATGAGGTTCGCCATCGGCGGTGCCCAGGGTTTTCAGCAGGGCGTGGAGCGCCGCTTCGCTGTCCTGGCCGCGGCAGATCACTTCCACTTCGTCCTGCTCGGCGACGCCCAGGCCCATGACCCCGACCAGGCTGTCGATGCTGGCGCTGCGCCCGCCGACATGCAGTTCGGCGCGGCTGGAGAACTCCTGGGCGGTCTTGCGCAGCAGGGCGGCGGGGCGGGCGTGGAGACCGCCGCGCAGCGCCACGCGGACGCGGCCACGGGTTTCACTGCCGCCAGCGTGCTGTTCGTTGGCCACGGGTGCCGTAGCGGTCCGGCTGAGTTGCAGCAGCGGCGCGCCGACGTCCACCGAAGTGGTGGTCAGCGGGCGCAGCTCGTAGCCTTCGCCATTGGTGACGATCAGTACGGTAATCAGGCTCCTGCTGCCGCGCGCTACCTTGTCCAGGTCGAAGCGCAGCAGCGGTTGACCTTCGCTGACCCGCTCACCTTCCCGCACCAGCGCTTCGAAACCCTCGCCCTGCAGCTGGACGGTGTCCAGGCCCAGGTGCAACAGCAGCTCGGCACCGTTGTCGGCCTTCAGGGTCACGGCATGGCGGGTACGGGCGAGGTGCATGACCACACCGGCGCAGGGCGCGTGCAGGCAGTCGTTCAGCGGGTCGATGGCGATCCCATCACCCATGGCACCGCTGGAAAACACCGGATCGGGGACCCGGCTGAGCGGCATCACGGGCCCGCTCAGGGGGGCTTTGAGGGCCAGATTGTTGTTGTTCATGGTGGCTGCGCTCAGTGGGTGCGGGTGACCTTGCTCAGGTGCCGCGGCTGGTCCGGGTTCATGCCGCGTGCTTCGGACAAGCTGGCGGCCATGACGTAGAAGCTCTGGATCGCCAGGATCGGGTCCAGCGCCGGGTGGGCGGCGGTTACGAGCGGCAGGTCACGCCCGGCGACATCGTCCGGGGCGGCCAGCAGGACGCGCGCGCCACGCTGGCGCATGTCCTCGGCCAGGGCCAGCAGGCCGGCCTGCTCGGGGCCGCGCGGGGCGAGGATGAGCAGCGGGTAGTGCTCGTCCACCAGGGCCATCGGGCCGTGGCGGACTTCGGCGCTGCTGAAGGCCTCGGCCTGGATCGCCGAGGTTTCCTTGAATTTCAGCGCGGCCTCCTGGGCCACGGCGAAGCCGGTACCGCGACCGATCACCATCAGCCGCTCGCCGTCGCGCAGGGCTTCGACGGCTGGCGTCCAGTCGAGCGCCGCGGCGCGCCGGAGGTCGGCGGCAAGCCCGGCTCCCGCTTCGAGCAGCGCCTGGTCGCGCTGCCAATGGGCCAGCAGACGGGTGGACGCGCTGAGGGTGGCGATGAAGCTCTTGGTGGCGGCGACACTGCGTTCGGGGCCGGCACACAGCGGCACGGTGAACTCGGCGGCAGCTTGCAGCGGGGAGTTCTCGGCGTTCACCAGGGCAACGCTGAGGGCGCCGCGCTCGCGCAGGCGGCTCAGGGTGTCGACCAGGTCGGGGCTCTGGCCGGACTGGGAGAAGGCGAAGGCGACCTGGCCGTCCACCTGCAGCGGCGCCTGACGCAAAGTCACCACCGACATCGGCAGCGAGGCCACCGGCAGGCCGGCATGCTGCATGGTCAGGTAGGCGAAGTAGCTGGCGGCATGGTCGGAGCTGCCACGGGCGACCGTCATCGCCAGCTTCGGTGCGACAGCGCGCAGGCGCTCGCCGAGCTCCGGCAGGCTGCGGTCCAGTACGGTGAGCTGGCGCGCAACCACGTCGGCGGCGGACAGTGCTTCTTCAAGCATCAGCGAGGTCAAACTGGTCTCCTTCGACCCAGACGGTCTCGAGGGTCAGGGAACGGTCCAGGCGCACGATGTCGGCCCAGGCTCCGGGGGTGAGGCGACCACGCTCGGCCAGCCCCAGGTAATCGGCGGGGAACTGCGAGAGACGCTGGGAGGCCTCGGCGATGGGCAGGCCGATCTTCACCAGGTTGCGCAGCGCCTGATCCATGGTCAGCGTGCTGCCGGCCAGGGTGCCGTCGGGCAGGCGTACGCCGCCCAGGCACTTGGTGACGGTGTGGCTGCCCAGCTTGTATTCGCCGTCGGGCATGCCGGCGGCGGCGGTGGAGTCGGTCACGCAGTACAGGCACGGGATCGAGCGCAGGGCGACCTTGATCGCGCCGGGGTGCACGTGCAGCAGGTCGGGAATCAGCTCGGCGAACCGCGCGTGGGCCAATGCGGCGCCGACCATGCCGGGTTCGCGGTGGTGCAGGCCGGTCATGGCGTTGTACAGGTGAGTGAAGCTGGTGGCGCCGGCCTCCATGGCGGCCACGCCATCCTCGTAGCTGCCCAGCGTGTGGCCGATCTGCAGGCGCACGCCGCGCTCGACCAGTGCGCTGATCAGCGGCAGGTGGCCGGCGATTTCCGGGGCGATGGTGATGACCCGGATAGGCGCAAGGCGCAGGAACTCATCCACTTCGTCGAGCGCGGCGGCATGGGCGAAGTTGGGTTGCGCACCGAGCTTGCCGGAGTTGATGAACGGGCCTTCCAGGTGCACGCCCAGCACGCGTGCGGCCTTGCCGCGTGGAGCCTGGCAGTAGTCGCCCAGCGCGCCGAGCACGCCGGCGATCTCGTCCCGCGGCGCCGTCATGGTGGTGGCGAGCAGCGAAGTGGTACCGAAGCGCAGGTGCGTGCGGGCAATGGCGGCAAAGGCGCTGGCGCCTTCCATGATGTCGTGGCCGCCGCCGCCGTGGACATGCAGGTCGATGAAGCCGGGCAGCAGGTAGGGCAGGTCGTTGTGCGAGGGATCGCCGAGCGAGCCTTCGATACGCTGGATGCGGCCTTCCTGCAGGTGCAGGTGGCCCACGATCCAGCCCTGGGGGGTGAGGATGTTGCCTTCGAGCATCGGAGTCTTCCCGGGTCAGCGCCGCAGTTCGGCGACGAAGTCGTAGTAGTCGTTGCGGCAGTAGGTGTCGGTCAGCTCGATGGCGGTGTTGTCTTCGAGGTAGCCGATACGGGTCATCAGCAGCATCGCGGTACCGGGCCGGATGCCCACCAGCGCGGCTTCCTCGACGGAGGCGTTGACCGCCTGCACGTGTTGCAGGGCGCGGACCACCGGGCGGCCGATGGCGTCCAGGTGGGCATAGAGGGAGTCGCCGACCGTCGCCGGGTCGCCGAGCAGGCGCGCCGGCAGGCTGCTCTGTTCGATGGCCATGACCACGCCGTCGGCCTTGCGCAGGCGCTTCATGCGCACGACCTTCTCGGTCGGCGACAGGCCCAGGCGGAGCACTTCTTCGTGGGTCGGCAGGCTGATCTCGCGTTCCAGCCAGGTGGAACTGGGGGTGAAGCCCTTGAGGCGGAGCATTTCGCTGAAGCTGGAGAGGCGCGACAGCGGCTGCTCAAGGCGCGGCGTGATGAAGGTGCCGGAGCCCTGGATGCGGTGCACCAGCCCCTGCTCCAGCAGGACCTCCAGCGCCTTGCGCGCGGTGACCCGTGACAGACCCAGGTATTCGCTGAGGTGGCGCTCGGAAGGCAGGGCCTCCTCGGCGCGCCAGTGGCCGGCGTGGATGGCGGTCTCCAGGCTGCGGGCCAGCTGCAGGTAGAGCGGGGTGGACAGGGTCTCGTCCGGCCGCAGTGCCTGCAGGCGTTGCTCGGCGCTGATCTGGGTGGGCTGGCGGGTCATGATCGGCTCGTTGGCGAGGTAGTGGAATTTACGCTAATACCACTTAGATACCACGTCAACGCCACCTCGCCGATCACCAGGCGTCAGCCGACGAACTGCAGCCCCCGTCGCAATCGGCGAAAAGTCTGCAGAGTGGATGGAGAAAGGCTTGCGCAGGTCGGAAGCAGTGCCGGCCGCACAACGAAAAACGCCGCCAGGGCAGGACCGTGGCGGCGTTTCAGACGAGCACTGGTATCAGTGTGGTCGCGTCAGGGGCGGATCTCGATCAGCGTGCCGTCCTTGACCAGACTCCAGACCTCGCGCATGTCGGCGTTGGTCATGGCGATGCAGCCATTGGTCCAGTCCAGGGTCGAGAAGTACCACTCCGGGTAGTCGTCATCCATCGGCGTGCCATGGATCATGATCATGCCGCCGGGCGACAGGCTCTTTTCCCGCGCCTTGGCCACGTCGCGGGCATTGGGGTAGGAGATGTGCATGGAGAGGTTGTACTTGTCGCTGGTCTTGCGCCAGTCGACCCAGTAGAAGCCTTCCGGCGTGCGGTTGTCGCCCTCGGCCAGCTTCGGCCCCTGCGGGCGCTTGCCCAGGGACACGCGATAGCTCTTGAGAACCTTGCCGTTGCTGATGAGGTTCAGTTTGCGCTCGGACTTGAGCACGAGAATCTTGTCGATACGACCGTCGAGCGTGGGCATCGCGTTGGCATGCGAGAACGCTGCGAAGGTCAGACAAAGTACGGCAATCAACCAGCGCATCGAGTGGTGTTCCCCGGTAGTTCCTAAAGCCTTAGAGGCGGTATATGAGCTTATTAGTTCTTTTTCTGTGCAAGCATTGGGAGAATCCCTTCATTGCGTATCGGGAAGTTCTGAACGATCCGATCCGTCAGGAAATATTCTAAGGTACGGCCCACGGTGGGGAAAGCCAGCTCGTCCCACGGAATGTCGGATTCTTCGAAGAGTTGTACCTCCAGGCTTTCCTCGCCCGCGGAGAAGTCCAGGTCGGCCAGCTCCGCGCGGAAGAAGATATAAACCTGGCTGATATGCGGCAGATCAAAGACCGTATAAAGCTGCAGGCCGTGGACGCGGGCATTGGCCTCTTCGAGGGTCTCGCGGGCGGCGGCCTGTTCCAGGGTCTCGCCGTTCTCCATGAAGCCTGCCGGCAGCGTCCAGAAGCCCTGGCGCGGCTGAATGGCGCGGCGGCAGAGGAGGATCCTGCCCTCCCAGACCGGCAGGCAGCCGGCGACGATGCGCGGGTTCTGGTAATGCACGGTCTGGCACTGGTCGCAGACGAAGCGCGGGCGGTTGTCGCCGCAGGGGATGCGCAGGCTCACGCTGGCGCCGCACTGGCTGCAGAATTTCATGCCGCTTCCTTGTTATTGAATGGAACAATCTTGCGCGCTGCGCGGTGCGCCCAGCAAGGGGCGGGGGTTGGGCAGGGGCGTCTTTCGTGCCATGATCCTTCAATTAGAAGAATCGGCCCCCGCAGGATGTTCGGCATGCTGGACCAGCTGCGCCAACGCATACAGACGCACACGCCAAGCGACCTTGAAACGGACCACAGCTTCCCGGAAGCGGCGGTCCTGCTCCCCATCACTCCCCAGGAAGAGCTCGTGCTCACCCTGCGCGCGACCGGGCTTTCGACCCATAGCGGCGAAGTCGCCTTCCCCGGTGGACGTCGCGACCCGGAGGACGTGGACCTGATCCACACCGCCCTGCGCGAGGCCCACGAGGAAATCGCCCTGCCACCGGGACTGGTGGAGGTCGTCGGGCCGTTGAGCACCCTGGTGTCGCGGCACGGTATCCTGGTCAAGCCATTCGTCGGCTTCGTCCCCGATTTCGTGGAGTACCGCCCCAACGACGGCGAGATCGACGCCGTGTTCAAGGTGCCGCTGGAGTTCTTCCGCGGCGACCCGCGGGAAACCACCCACCGCATCGATTATTTCGGCCGCAGCTGGTACGTCCCGAGCTATCTGTTCGAGGGGTACAAGATCTGGGGCCTGTCCGCGATCATGCTGGTCGAGCTGCTGAACCTGCTGTACGACGCTCGCATCGACCTGCACCAGCCGCCGTCGAAGTTCATCAAGCTGAGCTGAGAACCGATAATCAAGAGCGGCCCCCGCCTGAGGAGAAACCCATGAAGTACCGCCTGGGCTCGTCCCGAGTCGAAACCCATCCGGAAAGCTGGATCGCCCCCAACGCCATGGTGGTCGGCAAGGTGCGTCTCGATGCCGGCGCCAGCGTGTGGTTCAACGCCGTGCTGCGCGGCGACAACGAGCTGATCCACATCGGCGAGCACAGCAACGTGCAGGACGGCACCGTCATGCACACTGACATGGGCTTCCCGCTGACCCTGGGCAAAGGCGTGACCATCGGCCACAACGCCATGCTGCACGGCTGCACCGTGGGTGATTACAGCCTCATCGGCATCAACGCGGTGATCCTCAACGGCGCGAAGATCGGCAAGTACTGCATCATCGGCGCCAACGCGCTGATCCCCGAGGGCAAGGAAATTCCCGACGGCTCCCTGGTCATGGGTTCCCCCGGCAAGGTGGTGCGCGAGCTGACCGAGCCGCAAAAGAAGATGCTCGAAGCCAGCGCCGCCCATTACGTCCACAACGCGCAGCGCTACGCCCGCGACCTGGCCGAGCAGGAAGATGACTGAAGAACGTCCCGTCGCCTCGCCCTGCGTGCACGTCTGCGCGCTGGACGACGCCGACATCTGTCTGGGCTGCCAGCGCAGCGCCGCCGAAATCACCCGCTGGGGCCTGATGGACAACGCCGAGCGCCGCGAGGTGCTGAAGCGTTGCGACCAGCGCGCCCGCGAGCAGGGCGTACTGGTCTAGAACCGCCACGCCCGAACGTTTTCCCGTTTCGAACTTTCCCTTCCCGAGGTTTCCCGCAATGCCCCGTATTGGAACTCCCCTGTCGCCGAGCGCGACCCGCGTACTGCTCTGTGGCTCCGGCGAGCTGGGCAAGGAAGTGGCGATCGAGCTGCAGCGCCTGGGCTGTGAAGTGATCGCCGTCGACCGCTACGAGAACGCGCCGGCGATGCAGGTCGCGCACCGCAGCCACGTGATCAGCATGCTCGACGGTGTCGCCCTGCGCGCGGTGATCGAGCAGGAAAAGCCGCACTACATCGTGCCGGAGATCGAAGCCATCGCCACTGCGACCCTGGTCGAGCTGGAGAACGAAGGCTACACCGTCATCCCCACCGCCCGTGCCGCTCAGCTGACCATGAACCGCGAGGGCATCCGCCGCCTGGCCGCCGAAGAGCTGGGTCTGCCGACCTCGCCCTACCACTTCGCCGACACCTACGAGGACTACGCCGCTGGTGTCGCCGCCGTGGGCTATCCGTGCGTGGTGAAGCCGATCATGAGCTCCTCGGGCAAGGGCCAGAGCGTGCTCAAGTCCGACGCCGACCTGAAGACCGCCTGGGATTACGCCCAGGAAGGCGGCCGCGCCGGCAAGGGCCGCGTCATCGTCGAAGGCTTCATCGACTTCGACTACGAAATCACCCTGCTGACCGTCCGCCACATCGGCGGCACCACCTTCTGCGCACCCATCGGCCACCGCCAGGTGAAGGGCGACTACCACGAGTCCTGGCAGCCCCAGGCGATGAGCCCGAAGGCGCTCGCCGAGTCCGAGCGCGTGGCCAGGTCGGTCACCGAAGCCCTCGGCGGTCGTGGCCTGTTCGGCGTCGAGCTGTTCGTGAAAGGCGATGAAGTGTGGTTCAGCGAAGTCTCCCCGCGCCCTCACGATACCGGCCTGGTCACTCTTATTTCCCAGGACCTCTCCGAGTTCGCCCTGCACGCCCGTGCCATCCTCGGCCTGCCGATCCCGGTGATCCGCCAACTGGGCGACTCCGCCTCGGCGGTGATCCTGGTGGAAGGCAAGTCGCAGCAGGTGTCCTTCGGCAACCTCGGCGCCGCGCTGAGCGAGCCGGACACTGCGCTGCGCCTGTTCGGCAAGCCGGAAGTGGACGGCCAGCGCCGCATGGGCGTCGCCCTGGCGCGCGACGAATCGATCGACGCCGCGCGCGCCAAGGCCACTCGTTCGGCCCAGGCGGTCAAAGTCGAGCTGTGAGCCGCTGGGCGGGGCTGATGTGGTGGGCAGCGGCGTTGCCGCTGCTGCCGCTGGCCCTGCCCATGGCCGTGCGTACGCGGCGCACGGCCTTGCGCCTGGCACCCGCCGCCGGCGTCTGCGAAGGCATCGCAGGGGCGGAACTTGCCGGCGACCCCTTTCGTCTGTTGCTGCTGGGTGAATCCACCGTCGCCGGTGTTGGCGCGTCCTGCCTGGATTTCGCGTTGGCCGGCCGGCTGGCCCTGGCGCTCTCCGCTCGTCTCCAGCGGCCCGTCGCCTGGCGTGCGGTGGGGGAGAACGGCATCACCGCCGGCGAAGCCTGCGAACGCCTGCTGCCGTTGGTAGTCGCAGAAGACTACGACCTCGTGGCGCTGGTCTTCGGCGTCAACGACACCACGCACTTCAGCTCTCGCCAGCGTTGGCAGGCCTCCCTCGGGCAATTGATCGAGCACTTCCGTCGCCGCGGCGCGCGGGTGGTGTGCACGGCGGTGCCGCCGTTGCAGCACTTCACGGCCTTGCCCTGGTTGTTGCGGCAGTTGCTGGGGTGGCGCGCGATGCTGCTGGATCGCCAGCTCAGTGCTCTGGCGCTGGCGCAGGGGGCGGGCTATTGCGGGGTGAGCCTGGAGATGCAGCCGCAGTTCCTCGCCATCGATGGCTATCACCCGTCGGCGCTGGGCTACCAGGTCTGGGGCGAGCATCTGGCGGAGTGGCTGGTTGCCCAACGCTGACCCTGTAGGAGCGGGCCACGCCCGCGAACCGCTGGCAGGGCCAGCGTTGGCGCCAGGTTCCATCATCACCGGGAACAACGGATTCCGCTGCCTTGGCAGCCGAATCCGTTTCCGGTTATCCGCTGGTTACCGGCTCAGCGGATATCGTTCAGGTCAGCCTCGCGGGTCTCGCGCAGGCACAGCACGGCCAGCAGGCTGAGTGCTGCCGCGACCGACACGTAACCGCCCACCCAGCTCAATCCACCCATGCCAACCAGTTTCTGCGCGATGTACGGCGCCACCGAGGCACCGAGGATGCCACCCAGGTTGTAGGCCGCGGAAGCGCCGGTGTAGCGCACGTGGGTCGGGAAGAGTTCCGGTAGGAGTGCGCCCATGGGGGCGAATGTCACGCCCATGAGGAACAGTTCCAGCGACAGGAACACGGCCACTTCCACCGACGAACCCTGGCTCAGCAGCGGCTCCATGGCGAAGCCCGAGGCGATGGCGGCGAGGGTGCCGACGATCAGCACCGGCTTGCGCCCGAAGCGGTCGCTCAGCCAGGCGGAGACCGGCGTGGCGGCGGCCATGAAGAGCACGGCAATGCACAGCAGGCCGAGGAAGTCCTCGCGGCTGTAGCCCAGGGTACTGACGCCGTAGCTCAGCGAGAACACCGTGGAGATGTAGAAGAGGGCGTAACACACCACCATCGCCAGGGCGCCCAGCAGGGTCGGCCGCCAGTGTTTGCTCAGCAGTTCGGCGATCGGCAGGCTGGAGCGCTCGTGGCGTTCCATGGCCTTGGCGAACACTGGCGTTTCTACCAGCTTCAGGCGCACGTACAGGCCGACCAAGACCAGCACGGCACTGAGCACGAACGGGATGCGCCAGCCCCAGGAACGGAACTGTTCTTCGCTGAGGAACATGGCCAGGCAGAGGAACAGGCCGTTGGCGGCGAGAAAGCCGATCGACGGGCCCATCTGCGGGAACATGCCGAACCAGGCGCGGCGGCCCTTGGGCGCGTTTTCCGTGGCCAGCAGCGCCGCGCCGCCCCATTCGCCACCCAGCCCGAGGCCCTGGCCGAAGCGCAGCACGCAGAGCAGGATCGGCGCCCAGGCGCCAATGCTGTCGTAGCCCGGCAGCAGGCCGATCAGGGTGGTAGAAATGCCCATCAGCAGCAGCGAGGCCACCAGGGTCGATTTGCGCCCGATGCGATCGCCGAAGTGGCCGAACAGCGCCGAGCCCAGCGGGCGGGCAAGGAAGGCGATACCGAAAGTGATGAAGGCGCTGAGCGCCTGGGCGGTGCCGGAGGTCTGCGGGAAGAACACCGGGCCGATCACCAGCGCGGCGGCGGTGGCGTAGACGTAGAAGTCGTAGAACTCGATGGCGGTGCCGATGAAGCTGGCGACCGCGACGCGGGTGGTGGAGTTGGTCTGTTCGGCCGGTTGTGCGGCTTCGAGGGTGGCGCTGGTCATACGGGGATTATCCCTGGCAGTCACGGCTGGCGACGACTCTCTGGTCGTGTCCAGCGTCATAGGAGGCATCGCCATGGCGCGAGTGCGAGCGCGGCCCGGGATCGGGGCAGGGTGGGCGCGGCTCGCGGCGGGTCAGGGCGAGGCCGGCTGCTTCGCAAGGCAACGACGCGGGTCGAGGCTCGGCGGGGCGTGCGATTGACTGGCCGGCGCGGCGTCGCGGGTAACGGCGGGCGCAGGCGGGAGGCTGGGTAAGCCGTCCGGATTATAGGGGCGGGCGGGGCGGCTCAGGCAAGCTCGTCGGTGTAGGGAGCTTCCCTGGGCGGCGCGCCGGGCAACCAGGCGCGCACGCTTTTCACCCGGTTTTCGCCGGACTGGAGGATTTCCAGGCGGTAGCGGCCGATCTTCAGGCACACCGCGCAGTCGGGTATCTGCTCCAGCGCTTCGGTGACCAGGCCGTTGAGGGTCTTGGGTCCGTCGCTGGGCAGTTGCCAGCCCAGGGCGCGGTTGACGTCGCGCAGGTTGGCCGAGCCGTCGATGACGTAGGTGCCGTCAGCCTGGGGATGGATGTCCGGGTTGCGCAGGGTGTTCTGGTTGCTGAACTCGCCGACGATTTCTTCGAGGATGTCTTCCAGGGTGATGATGCCGATCACCTCGCCGTACTCGTCGACGACGATGCCGATGCGCCGCTTCTGCTTCTGGAAATTGATCAGCTGGGTCGACAGCGGCGTGCTCTCGGGCACGAAGTAGGGCTCCAGGCACGCGGCCTTGAGGCTTTCCTTGGTCAACTGGTTGTGGGTCAGCAGGCGGGCGATCTGGCGCATGTGCACCACGCCCTCGACCTGGTTGATGTCGTTGCGGAACACAGGCAGGCGGGTGTGGGTGGTGTTGCGCAGCTGGCCGATGATGGTTTCCAGCTCGTCGTCCAGGTCGATGCCCTGGACTTCGTTGCGCGGCACCATCAGGTCGTTCACCGTGATCTTTTCCAGGTCGAGGATGCTCAGCAGCATGTCCTGGCGGTTGTTGGTGAGCTTCTCGCTGGAGTCGGTGACCACGCTGCGCAGCTCGTCATTGCTCAGCGGCTTGTTGCCGCGCTGGGTCGGGTCGAGGCCGCCCAGGCGCAGCAGGAGGTTGCTGATGCCGGTCATCAGCCAGAGCAGCGGGCTGAACAGCTTCTGCATCCAGATCAGCGGCAGGCTGGCAGGGAAGGCGACGCGCTCGGGGCGCAGGGCGGCGTAGGTCTTGGGGGTGATCTCGCCGAAGATCAGCAGGATCAGCGTCAGTGCCACGGTGGCAATGGCCACGCCGGCCTCGCCCCACAGGCGCAGGGCCAGCAGGGTCGCCAGGGACGAGGCGATGATGTTGACGAAGTTGTTGCCGATCAGGATGGTGCCCAGCAGCCGGTCGGTGCGCAGCAGCAGCCAGCTGGTGCGTCGTGCGCCGCGGTTGCCCTTCTTGGACAGGTGGCGCAGGCGGTAGCGATCGAGGCTGAGCATGCCGGTCTCGACGCTGGAGAAGAACGCCGAGCAGAGGATCAGGAAGACCAGCAGGCCGATCAGGTAGCCGGGGTGGATCTCTTCCATGCGCGCAGGTCCTTCAGCGGCGCTCGGGCGCCGCCGTTAGCGTCAGATGTGCAGGATGAATTCCTTGACCAGCTTGCTGCCGAAGTAGGCCAGCATCAGCAGGCAGAAACCCGCGAGGGTCCAGCGGATCGCCTTGTGGCCGCGCCAGCCGAGCTGGTGGCGGCCCCACAGCAGTACGCCGAATACCACCCAGGCGAAGCAGGAGAGGATGGTCTTGTGCGCCAGGTGCTGGGCGAACAGGTTGTCGACGAACAGCCAGCCGGAAATCAGCGACAGCGAGAGCAGCGACCAGCCGCCCCAGAGGAAGCCGAAGAGCAGGCTTTCCATGGTCTGCAGCGGCGGGAAGTTGCGGATCAGGCCCGACGGGTGCTTGTGCTTGAGCTGATGGTCCTGAACCAGCAGGAGCAGCGCCTGGACCACGGCGATGGTCAGCAGGCCATAGGCCAGGATCGACAGCAGGATGTGGGCGAGGATGCCGGGCTGCTCGTTGATCGGCTCGATGGTGCCGTGGGGCATCAGCACGGCCAGCAGGGTGGTCAGCGCGCCGAGCGGATAAAGGAAGATCAGCAGGTTGTGCACCGGGATGCGCAGGCACGCCAGCAGGGTCAGTGCGGTAACCGCGGCGGAGATCAGGCTGGCGGCGTTGAAGAAGTCCAGCGCCAGGCCCGCGGGCGTCAGCAGCTCCTGGCTCAGGCTGTACGCCTGGCAGAGCAGGGCGACCAGGCCCAGCAGGAGGAGCAGCGGTTTCTGCGGCGGGTTGCGGCGGGCCAGGCTTGCACCCTGGTAGGCGGTGGTGCCGATATAAAGGACGGCGGCGATCAGGCTGGGCAGCAGAGGTTGCATAAGTCCTTGGAACAGTCCTTCGAAAGGGGACCCCGAAAGGTCGTGAGTTTGGCACAGATCGCCCGCGCCTAGAAAGCGGCTGAGAACAGTTCGCTTCTGGCCTGCGAAGCGGTCCGTCACATCGGGATCATCGGCGGTGTTGGCGTTGGCCGCACTTGGTTATAATCGGCGGCTTGCTGACAAGCCAAACCCTGGTCCGACCGGGCCTGATTAGGAACGCGCATGTTCGAAAACCTTACAGATCGCCTCTCGCAAACGCTGCGCCACGTCACCGGCAAGGCCAAGCTGACCGAGGACAACATCAAGGACACGCTCCGCGAAGTGCGGATGGCCCTGCTGGAAGCCGACGTGGCCCTGCCGGTGGTCAAGGACTTCGTCGCCAAGATCAAGGATCGCGCGGTCGGTACCGAAGTTTCCAAGAGCCTGACCCCGGGCCAGGCCTTCGTGAAGATCGTCCAGGCCGAGCTGGTCGAGCTGATGGGCGCGGCCAACGAGGACCTCGACCTTGCTGCCGCTCCGCCGGCGGTCATCCTGATGGCCGGCCTGCAGGGCGCGGGCAAGACCACCACTGCCGGCAAGCTGGCGCGCTTCCTTAAAGAGCGCAAGAAGAAGTCCGTGCTGCTGGTATCCGCCGACGTCTATCGCCCGGCAGCGATCAAGCAGTTGGAAACCCTGGCCAACGATCTGGACGTGACCTTCTTCCCGTCCGACACCAGCCAGAAGCCGGTCGCCATCGCCGAAGCGGCGATCCGCGAAGCCAAGCTGAAGTTCATCGACGTGGTGATCGTCGACACCGCCGGCCGTCTGCACATCGACGCCGACATGATGGACGAGATCAAGCAGGTCCATGCGGCGATCAAGCCGGTGGAAACCCTGTTCGTGGTCGACGCCATGACCGGCCAGGACGCCGCCAACACCGCCAAGGCCTTCAATGATGCGCTGCCGCTGACCGGCGTGGTGCTGACCAAGGTCGATGGCGACGCCCGCGGCGGTGCCGCGCTGTCCGTGCGCGCCATCACTGGCAAGCCGATCAAGTTCCTCGGCATGGGCGAGAAGAGCGAAGCGCTCGATCCGTTCCACCCCGATCGCGTGGCCTCGCGCATCCTTGGCATGGGTGACGTGCTCAGCCTGATCGAGCAGGCCGAGCAGAGCATGGACCGCGAGAAGGCCGAGAAACTCGCGAAGAAGATCAAGAAGGGCAAGGGCTTCGACCTGGAAGACTTCCGCGATCAGCTGCAACAGATGAAGAACATGGGCGGCCTGGGCAGCCTCATGGACAAGCTGCCGATGCTCGGCGGCGTCAACCTGTCGCAGATGGGCAACGCGCAGAACGCGGCGGAGAAGCAGTTCAAGCAGATGGAGGCGATCATCAACTCCATGACTCCTGCCGAGCGCCGTGATCCGGAAGTGATCAGCGGCTCGCGCAAGCGCCGCATCGCCATGGGTTCGGGTACCCAGGTGCAGGACGTTGGTCGCCTCATCAAGCAGCACAAGCAGATGCAGAAGATGATGAAGAAGGTCACCGCCAAGGGCGGCATGGCCAAGATGATGCGCGGCATGGGGAGCATGTTCCCCGGCGGCATGCCCAAGATGTGAGGCCAGACGGCTCGCCGCCTGGCGGGCCGGACGCGCTGCGGCTTGCGGCGCGTGGCTTTAGCTCATAGAATATGCGGCCTTTCGGGCTATGTGCCCGAGGGCTGCATTTCTTTTTTGCAAGCAAACCATAGGAACAACGTACGCATGGTAACCATTCGTCTGGCTCGTGGCGGCTCCAAGAAGCGCCCGTTCTATCACCTGACCGTGACCAACAGCCGCAACGCTCGTGACGGCCGTTTCGTCGAGCGCGTCGGCTTCTTCAACCCCGTCGCCACTGGCGCTGAGCTCAAGTTCTCGGTCAACCAGGAGCGTCTGAACTACTGGCTGAGCCAAGGCGCTCAACCGTCTGAGCGTGTTGCTCAGCTGATCAAGGAAGCCGCCAAGGCTGCCTGAGATCGATGAACACGAATACTGCTCCCGCCGAGGAGATGGTTGTTCTCGGCAAGATCGTATCGGTGCACGGTATTCGTGGTGAGGTGAAGGTGTATTCCTTTACCGATCCGTTGGACAACCTGCTGGACTATCGCCGCTGGACGCTCAAGCGTGGCAACGAGGTTCGACAGGCTGAGCTGGTTCAAGGTCGCGTGCAGGGCAATGTCCTGGTCGCGAAGCTGAAGGGACTGGATGATCGCGAGATCGCCCGCACCTTCGCTGAATTCGAAATCCTGGTTCCGCGCAGCGAGCTGCCGGTGCTGGACGATGGCGAGTTCTACTGGAGCCAGTTGGAAGGTCTCAAGGTGATCGACCAGAACGGGCAACTGTTCGGGATTCTCGACCACATGCTGGAGACCGGCGCCAACGATGTGATGGTAGTCAAGCCCTGCGCAGGCAGCCTGGACGACCGTGAACGCCTGCTCCCGTATACGGATCAGTGCGTGCAATCGGTGGACCTGGAAGCCGGCGAGATGCGGGTGGACTGGGACGCGGACTTCTAACCCTTGTGGATGAGAGCCCTCAGCCGATGTGGATAGGAGTGATCAGCATCTTTCCGGAGATGTTTCGCGCCATCAGCGACTATGGCATCACGAGTCGCGCGGTCAAGCAGGAGCTGATTCAGCTGCAGTGCTTCAACCCGCGAAGCAACACCGAGGACCGTCACCAGACGGTGGACGACAGGCCTTTCGGCGGTGGTCCCGGCATGGTGATGAAAATCAAGCCGCTAGAAGGCGCACTGGGCGATGCCCGGCAAGCCGCAGGCGGACCGGCGAAGGTGATCTACCTCTCGCCGCAAGGTCGCAAGCTCACGCAGGCGGCCGTGAAAGAGCTGGCGAACGAGGAACGACTGATCCTGATCGCCGGGCGTTACGAAGGCATCGACGAGCGCTTCATTGAAGAGCATGTCGATGAGGAATGGTCAGTTGGCGATTATGTCCTGTCCGGGGGTGAGCTTCCGGCCATGGTGCTGATTGACGCGGTCACGCGGTTGTTGCCCGGTGCACTGGGCCACGTGGACTCCGCCGAGGAGGACTCCTTCACGGATGGCCTGCTCGACTGTCCGCACTACACCCGACCTGAGGTGTACGCAGACAAACGTGTTCCTGAGGTGCTGCTCAGCGGCAACCACGAACACATCCGGCGCTGGCGTTTGCAGCAGTCCTTAGGCAGGACCTGGGAACGACGTGCCGATCTTCTGGATTGCCGCTCGCTTTCTGGAGAAGAGAAAAAGCTGCTGGAGGAATACATCCGCCAGCGGAACGATAGTTAACGTATCGATGGCCCGCGCCGAGCGCAGGTCTTAGGAGCACGAAATGACCAACAAGATCATTCAGCAGATCGAAGCTGAACAGATGAGCAAAGAGATTCCGGCGTTCGCCCCCGGCGACACCGTAATCGTCCAGGTTAAAGTGAAGGAAGGCGACCGTCAGCGTCTGCAGGCCTTCGAAGGCGTTGTCATCGGCAAGCGTAACCGCGGCCTGAACAGTGCTTTCACCGTTCGCAAGATCTCCAACGGCGTAGGCGTAGAGCGTACCTTCCAGACCTACAGCCCGCTGGTTGACAGCATCTCCGTCAAGCGTCGCGGCGACGTGCGCAAGGCCAAGCTGTACTACCTCCGCGAACTGTCCGGCAAGGCAGCTCGTATCAAGGAAAAACTGGCCTAATTCGCCGGTTGTTCCCGAAAAAAGCAGCCCACGGGCTGCTTTTTTCTTGCCCGGATTTTTCCTCCCGTAATCCGGCGTTCCTCCTGCCTTCGTCAGCGCATTAGAAGCACAACATCCGCAGTACCGGCAGCCACCCTCATTGCATCAGGTAGCAGTGGCATGAGCCCCAGAGAACAGGAAATCCTCCGTCGTACGGAGCTTTCCGAAACCCGCGTGACCAAGGCGATCTTCCCGCCCACCACCAACCACCACAACACCCTGTTCGGCGGCACCGCCCTGGCCTGGATGGACGAAGTCTCGTTCATCGCCGCGACGCGCTTCTGCCGTCTGCCGCTGGTGACCGTGTCCACCGACCGCATCGACTTCAAGCACCCGATTCCCGCCGGCTCCATCGTCGAGCTGATCGGCCGGGTAGTGAAGGTCGGCAACACCAGCCTGAAGGTCGAGGTGGAAGTGTTCGTCGAGAGCATGTCCGCCGACGGCCGCGAGAAGGCCATCCACGGGCTCTTCAGCTTCGTCGCCATCGACGACGAGAAGCGTCCGGTGCCGGTCCTGCCCGGCTTCGAGGCCTGAAACGCAAGAAGGCGCCCGCGGGCACCTTCTTGCGTGATGGCTTGCCTTCAGTGACGCAGGCTGATCTTCAGCGAGGCCTGGGACAGGTCGATGTTCTGCAGGCTCAGGCTGCCCATGCTCTGGGTCTTGGGTGCGCCGGCGACGCGGATGTTGTCGAAGCGTACCTCGCCGATGGAGCTGGGCAGGCGCACGTTGATCGAGCCATCCGGGTTCAGGGACGAGGAAGCGTGCGCGGTGTCGTACTGCACGTCATGCAGCGAGGTCTCGGCATCGAGGCTGTCGACCACCGGCATCACCAGGCGCGACAGCTGCTTGATGGCGCCGACGCCATCGCCGCTCTCGGCGCTGACCAGCAGGCTCTGCAGGGTGTCGTCGAAGCCCTGGGCGCTGACGTCGCTCATCTCGCGGTCGCTCAGCGGCTTGAGGCCCTTGGGGGCTTCGTGGCGGGTGATGCTCGTCGGCGCCTGGCGCTGCACGTCGGCGCTGGCCAGCTGGAACGGGCTGAGCAGGGCGGCGACCAATGTCGCCGCCAGGCGCAGGTTGTTCTGCTTCTTCAGCGCGCGGCCGAGCTGGCGCTCGCTGATCCAGCCCTGCTGGATCAGGGTTTCGCCCAGGCGCAGTCCGTTGGTGAGCTGGAGCTGGATGGCCTTATCCAGCTGATGGGAGGTGATCAGGCCCTTGGTGACAAGGATCTGACCGAGACGGGAGTTCTGTTGGCTAGGCATGGCATGGGCTTCGTGGGGCGCTATGATGGCTAGGTGCAATCATTGTCTTTCGGACACATTCTGTCACCAGCCTAAAGATAGGCTGACATGGCCGGTCGTCAGGTTGTCAGCGCCTGCACGGTGTCGTTCCTACTCACGGCGGTCTCCGCCTCTTCTTCGATCAGCGCGATCACCGTCCAGCCACTGGCAGGGGCAAGCGGTTGCTCGGGGCTGGCTATGTGCAGCCGGCCACTGGGGTCACGGGCGAACAACAGCAGGGCACGCTGGCCATGTTGCGCCTGGTATTCGTCCCAGCCGAAGTTGTCGCTGAGCAGCGTCGAGCGGACTTCCGCGCCGCGGGCGATCAGCCCGGCCATCTGCGGGTAGGTGACGAGGCTCTGGCCCAGCGGATGACCGCGATGGCGGTCGCTGACCCGGTGCTTCTCGCTGCGACGGCTGTCCTGGCTGGAGGGCAGGATGAAGCGGTGGCGGGGGCTGAACTCGTGGCGGAAGCTCATGCACATCAGCGCGTTCAGTTCGGCGTTGGGCGACAGCGCCAGCAGGTGGCCCAGGCCGATCAGGTCGAGATGGGCCTCCGCGTGCTGCGAGGCGGGGTTGCCGAAGTAGGTCGGCAGGTGCTCCATGCGTGCCGCGCGGGTGTTCTCCCAGCTGGAGTCGGTGAGCAGCACCTTCACCCCGGCATTCTGCAGGCCGGTACCGACTGCGCGGGCCACGGGGTTGGCGCCGATGATGAGGAACCCGGTAGGCACCGGCTCGGCCACCTTCAGCAGGCGCGCCAGGGGGCGGGCGGTGGCGCTTTGCAGGATCACCGTGCCGATGATCACCAGGAAGGTCAGCGGCACCAGCACGCCGGCCTGGGCGTGGCCGGCTTCCTGCAAACGAATCGCGAAGATCGCCGAGACTGCCGCTGCGACGATGCCGCGCGGGGCTATCCAACTGAGCAGTGCGCGCTCGCGCCAGTTGAGTGATGAGCCTGCGGTGGAAACCAGTACGTTCAGCGGTCGGGCGACGAACTGGATCAGCGCCAGTACCAGCAGGGCGATCGGACCCAGCCCCAGCAGTGCCGAGAGGTCCAGTCGCGCGGCGAGCAGCACGAAGAGGCCGGAGATCAGCAGCACGCTGAGGTTCTCCTTGAAGTGCAGGATCTGCCGGACGTCGACGCCCTTCATGTTGGCCAGGCGCAGGCCCATGACGGTCACCGCCAGCAGCCCGGATTCGGACATCAGCGTGTTGGAGAGCACGAACAGGCCCAGCACCACGGACAGCGACGCCAGGTTGTGCAGGTAATCCGGCAGCCAGTGGCGGCGCAGCGCCACGCCCAGTGTCTGGCCGCCCAGCAGGCCGGCAACGATGCCGGTGCCGATCACGCTGAAGAAGGTCAGCAGGCTGTCGGTCCAGCCCGAGCCACTGTCACTGGCGGCGATGAAGGTGTAGACCACCACCGCGAGCAGGGCGCCGATGGGGTCGATGACGATGCCTTCCCAGCGCAGGATGTTGGCAATGGTGGCGTTGGGACGCACCACGCGCAGCATGGGTACGATCACTGTCGGACCTGTGACCAGGGTGAGGGTGCCGAACAGCAGCGCCATCTCCCAGGTGAAGTCCAGCAGATAGTGGGTCGCCAGGGCGATCACGCCCCAGGTGAGCAGGGCGCCGACGGTGACCATGCGCCGCACCACCGTGCCGATTTCCTTCCACTCGTCCAGGTGCAGAGTCAGGCTGCCCTCGAACAGCACGAGGGCGACCGCCAGCGACACCAGCGGAAACAGCAGTGGGCCGAACAGCATCTCCGGCGATAGCAGGTGAAGGACTGGCCCCACCAGGATGCCGGTCAGCAGCAGGAACAGGATCGCCGGCAGGCGAAGTCGCCAGGCCAGCCACTGGCTGGCGAGGGAGGCGGCGCCGATACCGGCGAGGGCGTAGTAGGTGCTGTGTTCATCCATGGAGCGACGACATCCTGCGCAAGAGTGGTGAGGGCAATACGGGATATGAAAGACTACCCGCGCCACATTTTCCTTTGCTATGGCCTGAAATGACCCCGGTTTCACATTTGCTGATCGATCGCTTCCTCGATGCCCTCTGGCTGGAGAAGGGCCTGTCCGACAACACCCGCAGTGCCTATGGCAGCGACCTTGCGCTGTTCAATGGCTGGCTCGGCGAGCACGGCGTTGCACTGGAGTCCGCCGGGCGCGACGTGATCCTCGATCACCTGGCCTGGCGTCTGGGCGAGGGCTACAAGGCCCGTTCCACGGCGCGTTTCCTGTCCGGGCTGCGCGGTTTCTACCGCTATTGCCTGCGCGAGGGCCTGATCGCCGAAGACCCGACGCTGCTGGTGGAGTTGCCGCAACTGGGCAAGCCGCTACCCAAGTCGCTGTCGGAATCGGATGTGGAAGCCTTGCTCGCGGCGCCCGAGACCGACGATCCGCTCGGCCTGCGTGACCGCACCATGCTGGAGGTGCTCTACGCCTGCGGCCTGCGCGTGAGCGAGCTGGTCGGCCTGACCCTGGAGCAGGTGAACCTGCGTCAGGGCGTGGTACGCGTGCTCGGCAAGGGCAGCAAGGAGCGCCTGGTGCCGCTGGGCGAGGAGGCGATCCGCTGGATCGAACGCTACGTGCGCGAGGCCCGTGGCGACCTGCTGGCCGGGCGGCCGAGCGACGTGCTGTTCCCCAGCCTGCGCGGCGAGCAGATGACCCGCCAGACTTTCTGGCACCGCATCAAGCTCCACGCGAAGGTGGCCGGTATCGGCAAGAGCCTGTCGCCGCACACCCTGCGCCACGCCTTCGCCACCCATCTGCTCAATCACGGCGCCGACCTGCGTGTGGTGCAGATGCTGCTGGGGCACAGCGACCTCTCCACCACGCAGATCTACACGCACATTGCCCGTGCCCGTCTGCAGGACCTGCATGCCCAGCACCACCCGCGTGGGTGAGTGGCGCTGGCAACGCATGCGTTGCCCCGCGAACGACCGGCCATGGATGGCCGGGCCGGGGCTGAACCTGGGCAGGTCGTCTCGACAGGGATGTCTACACCTTGTTCGATCTTTGCGGACCAGGCCTTAACCGCTACTCCCGCCGAAGCTTCCCGCTACAGCCTTTGGCTCGGTCTTGTCGGTCCGGTGTGATAGTCTTCGCCGACTGACATCAGGAGCTTTCCATGCGTTTGTCCCGACTTCTGACTGCCGCGGCTTTTGGCCTCGTCAGCACCCTCGCTCTGGCGGCCGAGCCGGACCAGGCGATCCGCACCACCCTGCAGTCCCTGCAGCCTGACCTGCCCATCGAGAACATCTCCAAGGGCCCCCTGGAAGGCATCTACCAGGTGCAGCTCAAGGGCGGTCGCATTCTCTATGCCAGCGCCGACGGCCAGTTCGTCGTACAGGGCAACATCTACCAGGTGAAGGACGGCAAGCCGACCAACCTGACCGAGAAGGCCGAGAGCGCGGGTGTGGCCAAGACCATCAACGCCATCGCCGCCAAGGACATGGTGGTGTTCCCGGCCAAGGGCGAAACCAAGGCGCACATCACCGTCTTCACCGACACCACCTGCCCGTACTGCCAGAAGCTGCACGCCGAAGTGCCGGAACTGCAGAAGCGCGGCATCGAAGTGCGCTACCTGGCCTTCCCGCGCCAGGGCCCGAACTCGCCGGGTGATGCCCAGCTCCAGGCCGTGTGGTGCTCCAAGGACCGTCAGGCGGCCATGAGCGACATGTTCCACGAGAAGGAAGTGAAGGCCGCCAAGTGCGAAAACCCGGTGGACGCGCAGTTCGCCCTGGGTCAGATGGTCGGTGTGCAGGGCACCCCGGCGATCATCCTCGCCGATGGCACCCTGCTGCCGGGCTACCAGCCGGCCGGCCAGATCGCCAAGCTGGCTCTGGAAGCCAAGTAAGCCGCGGCTTGCGCACTGATTGACTAATGCGGAACCGCTTCGTAATGTTCGGTTCCTTTTGACTAGGGAACAGGCAGTCCGCCTGTTCTGACATGGTGCCTGCTCCCATGCCCGCCTCGTTGCGGGCATCGGCGTCTCAGGCACCCCGATGCTGTAATCATGGGGAGTTTCAGCGTGAAACCGGTGAAAGTGGGAATCTGTGGGTTGGGGACCGTCGGTGGCGGTACCTTCAATGTACTCAAACGCAACGCCGAGGAGATTGCCCGCCGTGCCGGGCGTGGTATCGAGGTTGCGCAGATTGCCGCCCGTCGCCCCAATCCGAAGTGTGAAACCGGCAGTACCCCCATTACTGCCGACATCTTCGACGTGGCGAACAACCCGGAAATCGACGTGGTCATCGAGCTGATCGGTGGCTACACCCTGGCCCATGAGCTGGTGCTCAAGGCCATCGAGAACGGCAAGCACGTGGTCACCGCCAACAAGGCGCTGATCGCCGTGCACGGCAACGAAATCTTCGCCAAGGCCCGCGAAAAGGGCGTCATCGTCGCCTTCGAGGCCGCGGTGGCCGGCGGCATCCCGGTGATCAAGGCGATCCGCGAGGGCCTGGCCGCCAACCGCATCAACTGGCTGGCCGGCATCATCAACGGCACCGGCAACTTCATCCTCACCGAAATGCGTGAGAAGGGCCGCGCCTTCGCCGACGTGCTCAAGGAAGCCCAGGCGCTGGGCTACGCCGAAGCCGACCCGACCTTCGACGTCGAAGGCATCGATGCCGCGCACAAGCTGACCATCCTGGCGTCCATCGCCTTCGGCATTCCGCTGCAGTTCGACAAGGCCTACACCGAAGGCATCACTCAGCTGACCACCGCCGACGTGAACTACGCCGAGGCCCTGGGCTATCGCATCAAGCACCTGGGCGTCGCCCGCCGTACCGACAAGGGTATCGAGCTGCGCGTACACCCGACCCTGATTCCGGCCGACCGCCTGATCGCCAACGTGAACGGCGTGATGAACGCGGTCATGGTCAACGGCGATGCCGCGGGTTCCACGCTGTTCTACGGCGCTGGCGCCGGCATGGAGCCCACCGCTTCCTCGGTGGTCGCCGACCTGGTGGACGTGGTTCGCGCCATGACCGCCGACCCGGAGAACCGCGTGCCGCACCTGGCCTTCCAGCCGGACTCGCTCTCCGACCACCCGATCCTGCCGATCGACGCCTGCGAAAGCGCCTATTACCTGCGCATCCAGGCCAAGGACCATCCGGGCGTACTGGCCCAGGTGGCGACCATCCTCTCCGAGCGCGGCATCAACATCGAATCGATCATGCAGATGGAAGTCGAAGAGCATGACGGTCTGGTGCCGATGATCCTGGTTACCCACCGCGTGCTCGAGTCCCGCATCATCGAAGCCATCGCCGCGCTGGAAGCGCTGGATGACGTCGTCGGCAATGTCGTACGCATCCGCGTCGAACAACTGAATTAATCGGGCTGCAGGCCATGGGCGGCAGGCGGCAGGCGAAACAGCCAGAAGCCTGAGGCCCGAGGCCTGAAGCCAAAACCGAAGGTTTTGAACATGCGCTACATCAGTACCCGCGGCCAGGCGCCCGCGCTGAACTTCGAAGACGTCCTGCTCGCCGGCCTCGCCAGCGATGGCGGCCTCTACGTGCCGGAAAACCTGCCGCGCTTCACCGTCGAAGAGATCGCCTCCTGGGCCGGCCTGCCGTACCACGAACTGGCCTTCCGCGTGATGCGCCCGTTCGTTGCCGGCAGCATCTCCGACGCCGACTTCAAGAAGATCCTCGAAGAGACTTACGGTGTCTTCGCCCACAACGCCGTGGCGCCGCTGCGCCAGCTCAACGGCAACGAGTGGGTGCTGGAGCTGTTCCACGGCCCGACCCTGGCCTTCAAGGACTTCGCCCTGCAACTGCTCGGCCGCCTGCTCGACCACGTGCTGACCAAGCGCGGCGAGCGCGTGGTGATCATGGGCGCCACCTCCGGCGACACCGGCTCGGCGGCCATCGAAGGCTGCAAGGCCTGCGAGAACGTCGACATCTTCATCATGCACCCGCACAACCGTGTGTCCGAGGTGCAGCGCCGTCAGATGACTACCATCCTCGGCGAGAACATCCACAACATCGCCATCGAAGGCAACTTCGACGACTGCCAGGAGATGGTCAAGGCCAGCTTCGCCGACCAGGGCTTCCTGAAAGGCACCCGTCTGGTGGCGGTGAACTCGATCAACTGGGCGCGGATCATGGCCCAGATCGTCTACTACTTCCACGCTGCCCTGCAGCTCGGCGCACCGGCCCGCTCCGTGGCCTTCTCGGTGCCCACCGGCAACTTCGGCGACATCTTCGCCGGCTACCTGGCGCGCAACATGGGCCTGCCGGTCAGCCAGCTGATCGTCGCGACCAACCGCAACGACATCCTGCACCGCTTCATGTCCGGCAACCGCTACGACAAGGACACCCTGCACGCGTCGCTGTCGCCGTCCATGGACATCATGGTCTCGTCCAACTTCGAGCGCCTGCTGTTCGACCTGCACGGCCGCAACGGCAAGGCTGTCGCCGAGCTGATGGACAACTTCAAGGCCACCGGCAAGCTGGCCGTCGAGGATGACCGCTGGACCGAAGCGCGGCGCCTGTTCGATTCGCTGGCGGTGAGCGACGAGGAAACCTGCGAGACCATCGCCCAGGTCTTCGCCGAGTCCGGCGAGCTGCTGGACCCGCACACCGCCATCGGCGTACGTGCCGCTCGCGAGTGCCGTCGCAGCCTGGCCGTGCCCATGGTCACCCTGGGTACCGCGCATCCGGTCAAGTTCCCGGAAGCCGTGGAGAAGGCCGGCATCGAGGCTGTTCCGGCACTGCCGGCGCACCTGACCGACCTGTTCCAGCGTGAAGAACGTTGCACCGTGCTGCCGAACGAACTGGCCAAGGTCCAGGCCTTCGTCAGCGCCCACGGCAACCGCGGCAAACCGCTCTAAAGCGCGGATCGCCGTTCGAAGAAGCCCGCCTCCTGGCGGGCTTTTTCATGGCCGCGAATCGGCCTTTGGAGCATTCGCGAAACATGCCGTCATGACCAACGGTACTGACAACGGCGAACTTTATCGCCGATCGTGCGGTCTTTTTCTGCGTGTTTTTCATTTCGCAACAAGGAGATACGACATGGACCGGCTGAGCGCCCTGCTGACCGAGACCTTCGCTCCCTACGCTCCCTCCCTGGGCCCGGCACGCCCCGATGGCGGCCGTATTCTGACCCTCACCAACGACGATGGAGACGTAATTCTGCGGCGTGTCATCGAAGGCCAGCACCTGGCCGACCATGAGCAGAGCGAAGAGGCGGTGCAGACCATTCGCCGCGACCTGCTGATCTCCGAAGGCCGCATGGAGGACGATGTCGTTTCCCAGTTACGCCAGCGTGCGCAGGTGCTGAGCTACGGCACCTGATCGACCTTGCAACGAAAGCGCCGCCCAATGGGCGGCGTTTTCGTTTCCGGGCCTATAACTTGCCCAGGTACTTCAGGCGTGAGCGGATGCCGCCCGTGGTGCGGCCATGTTCACGGGCGATGGCGGCCACGGTCTCCCCGGCCTCGAAGCGCTGCAGCAGCACTGCCTCCTCTTCCGCCTGCCAGGGTTTGCCGGCCTGCTGGGGCAGGGCGCGCGGCTTCGGGGCAGGCGTTTCCAGTGCGTGGATGGCGTGGAACAGGGCGCGGATCACTTCCGGTGTCTGGCAGGGATCGTCGACGGCCAGGGGGGAGTTGTGGCGCGGGTCGATGCCCTGGGCGAGCTTGCGCAGCACAGCGAGGGTGTCGGCGAGATGGTCAGCGTTCATGGCAGCTCTCCTGGTTGTATCCGCAGATGCTTGGTGAGCCCTGATCGATTGTCTGTCGGATGCAGCGGGAGATGCGGCAGAAATGGCGGAGCCGCTGTAGGAGCAAGCTCGCTCCTACAAGAACGGTGCGGATCGCTCGCCAATAAAAAACGGCCCCGAAGGGCCGTTTCTCATCGCAGCGGGAAGGATCAGCCGCCGAGGTACGCGTCGCGCACCTTGGGGTTCACCAGCAGGTTGGCGCCGGTGTCCTGCATGACGATGCGACCGTTCTCCAGCACATAGCCGCGGTCGGCGAGCTTGAGCGCCTGGTTGGCGTTCTGCTCGACGAGGAAGACGGTCACGCCTTCCTGGCGCAGCTGTTCGACGATGTCGAAGATCTGCTGGATGATGATCGGCGCCAGGCCCAGCGACGGCTCGTCGAGCAGCAGCAGCTTGGGCTTGCTCATCAGCGCACGGCCGATGGCGAGCATCTGCTGTTCGCCGCCGGACATGGTGCCGCCGCGCTGGTTGAAACGCTCCTTCAGCCGCGGGAAGAGACCCAGGACCTTGTCCATCTGCTCCTGGTAGTCACCCTTGCTGGTGAAGAAGCCGCCCATGGCGAGGTTCTCTTCCA
The DNA here is from genome assembly GCF_014851965.1 of Pseudomonas sp. PDM22. NCBI lineage: Bacteria > Pseudomonadati > Pseudomonadota > Gammaproteobacteria > Pseudomonadales > Pseudomonadaceae > Pseudomonas > Pseudomonas sp. PDM22. The sequence goes on along the minus strand of NZ_JACVAR010000001.1, from coordinate 708,882 downwards.
CGGTCAGGCGGGCGAACACGCGACGGCCTTCGGGCACGACGGCGATGCTCTTGCGCATGATCACGGAGGACTCCTTGCCGACCAGCTCTTCGCCCATGTAGGTGATGCTGCCGGAGGAGGCGCGCGGCGAGCCGCACAGGGTCATCAGCAGGGTCGACTTGCCGGCGCCGTTGGCGCCGATCAGGGTGACGATCTCACCCTGCTGGACTTCCATGCTGACGTCGTGCAGCGCCTGGATCTTGCCGTAGAAGGTGGAAACCTTGTCGAACTTCAGCATGACTCAGGACTCCCCCAGATAGGCTTTGATCACATCCGGGTTGCCGCGGATTTCCTCCGGGGTGCCGTCCGCCAGCGGGGTACCCTGGTTGATCACGTAGATGTGGTCGGAAATGCTCATCACCAGCTTCATGTCGTGCTCGATGAGCAGGACAGTGACGCCGTGCTCGGAGCGCAGCATGGCGATCAGCGCCTTGAGGTCCTCGGTTTCCCGCGGGTTCAGGCCGGCCGCCGGCTCGTCCAGCATCAGCAGCTGCGGACGGGTCATCATGCAGCGGGCGATCTCCAGGCGGCGCTGCTGGCCGTAGGCGAGGGTGCCCGCCGGACGGTTGGCGATGTCCTTGAGGTTGACGATTTCCAGCCAGTGGGAGGCGTAGTCCAGGGCCTCGGCTTCCGCGCGACGGAAGGCCGGGGTCTTGAGCAGGCCGGCGAGGAAGTTGGTGTTGATGTGCCGGTGTTGCGCCACCAGCAGGTTCTCCACCGCGGTCATCTCCTTGAACAGACGTACGTTCTGGAAGGTCCGCACCACGCCCTTGTGGGCGATCTTGTGACCCGGCAGGCCCTGGATGGGCTCGCCGCGCAGCAGGATTTCGCCGCCGGTGGGCGCGTAGAAGCCGGTCAGGCAGTTGAACACGGTGGTCTTGCCGGCGCCGTTGGGGCCGATCATCGAGATCACCTGTTTCTCCTGGACCTTCAGGGCGACGTTGTTGACGGCCAGCAGCCCGCCGAAGCGCATGGTGAGGCCGGCTACTTCAAGAATCGGTCGGCTCATTTTCGCAACTCCAGGTGCGGGCGCTGCATGGGCAGAAGCCCCTGCGGACGCCAGATCATCATCAGCACCATGAGGGCGCCGAACATCAGCATGCGGTACTCGCTGAACTCACGCATCAGTTCGGGCAGCAAGATCATCACCACGGCGGCCAGGATGACGCCGAGCTGGGAACCCATGCCACCCAGCACCACGATGGCGAGGATGATGGCCGATTCGATGAAGGTGAACGACTCCGGTGTGACCAGGCCCTGGCGCGCGGCGAAGAAGCTGCCGGCGAAACCGGCGAAGCAGGCGCCGAGGGTGAAGGCGGAGAGCTTGATCAGCGTCGGGTTCAGACCCAGCGCGCGGCAGGCGATCTCGTCTTCGCGCAGGGCTTCCCAGGCGCGGCCCAGAGGCATGCGCAGCAGACGGTTGATCACGAACAGGACCAGCAGCACCAGCAGCAGCGCGACCAGGTAGAGGAACACGACCTTGTAGTTCGAGTTGTAGGCGATGCCGAAGAACTCGTGGAAGGTCTGCATTCCCTCGGGGGCGCGGCGCTCGAAAGTGAGGCCGAACAGCGTCGGCTTCTCGATGTTGCTGATGCCGTTGGGGCCGCCGGTGAGCCAGGTCATGTTGCGCAGCAGGATGCGGATGATCTCGCCGAAGCCCAGGGTCACGATCGCGAGGTAGTCACCGCGCAACCTCAACACCGGGAAGCCGAGGATGAAGCCGAAGAACGCGGCCATCAGGCCGGCGATCGGCAGGCACACCCAGAAGCCCAGGCCGTAGTAGTGCGACAGCAGCGCGTAGCTGTAGGCGCCCACGGCGTAGAAGCCGACGTAGCCGAGGTCGAGCAGGCCGGCCAGGCCCACGACGATGTTCAGGCCCAGGCCCAGCAGAACGTAGATCAGGATCAGGGTGGCGATGTCCACCGCGCCGCGCGAGCCGAAGAACGGCCAGGCTAGGGCGACGAGAATCAGCACCATGATGATCTTGCGTTGCACGGAGGCGTGGGTCAGACGTTCGGCCAGCTTGGTGTGCGGGTGCGACAGCGCCTGTTTCACGCTGCCGCCGAAGGCGAAGCGATCACGCACCAGTTGCCAGACGAACATCAGCACGGCGCAGGCGGCGATGGTCCACAGGCGGGCAGGGCTGACGTTCTCCAGCTGCAGGCCGATGCCGATCACGCTGAGCTTGATGCCCAGCACCGGATAGGCGACGGCCATCACCAGCAGGGCGCTGAAGAAGGCGGTCTTGAGTTTCTGGCTCATACCTTTTCCACCTCCGGGCGACCGAGCAGGCCAGTGGGGCGGAAGAGCAGCACGAGCACCAACAGGGTGAACGCCACCACGTCCTTGTACTGGTCACCGAACACGTCGGCGCCAAAGGCTTCGGCAACGCCCAGCACCAGGCCGCCGAGCATGGCGCCCGGAATGCTGCCAATGCCACCCAGCACCGCGGCGGTGAACGCCTTGATGCCGGCGAGGAAGCCGATATGCGGGTTGATCACGCCATACTGCAGGCCCAGCAGCACCGCGGCCACGGCGGCCAGGGTGGCGCCGATGACGAAGGTCAGGGCGATGATGTTGTTGGTGTTGATGCCCAGCAGGTTGGCCATCTTCAGGTCTTCCGCGCAGGCACGACAGGCGCGCCCCAGGCGGGAGCGGGAAATGAACATGGACAGGCCGTACATGGTCAGCAGGGTGACGATGAAGATCAGCACCTGCATGTACGAGATGGTCACGCCGGTCATCTCGTCCGCGCCGATGATGAAGTTGCCCGGCAGCAGGTTGGGGATTGCCTTGTCCTTGGAATCCTGGGCCAGCAGAACCTCGTTCTGCAGGAAGATCGACATGCCGATCGCGGAGATCAGCGGAATCAGCCGGTTGCTTCCACGCAGGGGCCGATAGGCGATCCGTTCGATGGTGTAGCCGTAGGCGCTGGTGACGATGATCGCCGCGGCGAAGGTGCAGATGATAACGACAGGGAGACTAACGATCCCCATCATGGCCAGCCCCGTGATCACGATGAAGGCTACGTACGAGCCAATCATGTACACCTCGCCATGGGCGAAGTTGATCATGCCGATGATGCCGTAGACCATGGTGTAGCCGATGGCGATCAGGGCATAGGTGCTGCCGACGGTGAGGCCGTTGATCAGCTGTTGCAGGTAGTGATAGAGCTCAGGCATTACCTAACTCCTCGGGCGTCGCGTGAAGCGGCGCTTGTGGCGCGACGGACCCCCGGAATACTCGGATAAACAAAGCCCACTGCGTGGGCAGTGGGCTTTGTGTGGCGGCGGGTGGCTTACTTGGCTTCGGTCTTGGTGCCGTCCTTGTGCCACTGGTAGACCACGAAGTTGAAGTTCTTCAGGTCGCCCTTCTCGTCGAAGCCCAGGTCACCGGTGGGAGTCGCGAAGGTGTTGGCGCGCAGAGCGGCTGCCACCTTGTCGGTGTCTTCGCTGCCGGCTTTCTTGATGCCTTCGGCGATGACCTGGACGGCGGCGTAGGCCGGGAACACGAACGGACCGCTCGGGTCTTCGTTCTTGGCCTTGAAGGCGTCAACCAGGGCCTGGTTCTTCGGATCCTGGTCGAAGGACTTCGGCAGGGTCACGTAGAGGCCTTCGGAAGCCGGGCCGGCGATGGCGGAGATCTCTTTGTTACCCACGCCTTCCGGGCCCATGAAGCCGACTTTCAGGCCTTTCTCGGAAGCCTGGCGCAGGATCAGGCCCAGCTCCGGGTGGTAGCCGCCGTAGTAGACGAAGTCGACCTTGGCCTGCTTGAGCTTGGCGATCATCGCGGAGAAGTCCTTGTCGCCGGCGTTGATGCCTTCGAACAGGGCGACCTTGATGCCAGCGTCTTCCAGGGTCTTCTTCACGGCAGTGGCGATGCCTTCGCCGTACTGCTGCTTGTCGTGGATCACGGCCACGGTCTTGGGCTTGATGTGCTCGGCGATGAACTTGCCGGCGGTCGGGCCCTGCAGGCTGTCCAGACCGATGGTGCGGAAGATCAGCTTGTAGCCACGGGAAGTGATGTCCGGGCTGGTGGAAGCGGCGGTGATCATCATCACGCCTTCGTCTTCGTAGATGTCCGAAGCCGGTTGAGTGGAGCTGGAGCACAGGTGGCCAACGACGAACTTGACGCCATCGTTGACGATCTTGTTGGCAACGGCCACGGCTTGTTTCGGATCGCAAGCGTCGTCGTAGACCACGCCTTCGAGTTGCTTGCCGTCGACGCCGCCGGCCTTGTTGATCTGCTCAATGGCCATCTTCGCGCCAATGAACTGCATCTCCCCATACTGGGCGACTGCGCCGGTCACCGGGCCGGCCAGAGCAATCTTGATGGTGTCGGCGGCCATGGAGAAGCTGGCAACGCCGGCCAGGGCCATGGCGGTGAACAGCTGGGAAAGACGCTGAGTACCCTTTTTCATAATGCTCCACTCTTCTTGTGTTTTCGTTTTTGTAGTCCTGGTCGCCAGCGGCTCACCGGACCGGGATTGCCCCGGACAGACCCACCGGCAACTGTACCGGTACAGTGTAGAGTGCCGCCGGACCGCTTGAAAAGCGGGTGGCGGGCAGCCGATTGTGGGCATGTCGCAAGATTGAAACAAACGTACAGAAAAACGGCGCTGTATGACTTTTCCTTGTGGGTTTCCGTCACCAGCGAAAACGCCGTCCGAACCTTGCCTGGCGCGGTCCCGGCGCTATCATGGCGCCGTTCGTTTACCAGGTGAGATTCATGACTGAACAAGCTAGCACCCTCTATGCCAAGTTGCTTGGCGAAACCGCGAAGATTTCCTGGCAGGAGCTCGCGCCCTTCTTCGCCCGCGGCAACCTGCTCAAGGTCGCGGCTTGCGCCGATCTGGTGGAGGTCGCGATGGGCGTGGCCGAGGACGACCGGACCAAGGTTGCCGCCTGGCTGGCCAGTGGTGATCTGAGCAAGGTCGACGAAAAGCTGGCGCAGGACTTCCACGACCGTGACCCGGAACTCTGGGCGGTGGTGATTGCGCCCTGGGTGTTGGTTCAAGAAAGAGTTCGAAAAGAGTCCGTGCACTGACGCAGGGCGATTTCCAATTCGAAAAGGCCGGCTAGACTGTCGGGATTCCATAGAAGGAGATTCGCCATGTTCGAACCGGGCCATCTGCATCTCCAGTCCCTGCCGGGGCTGGGGCAGCAGGAGATTGACGCTCACATCAACTATGAAGTCCGCAAGGATGTGGAAAAGGGCACCATCGTCCACTTCACCATGAAGGGCGAAATCGACGGTAATTCCTTTACCGAAGAGTGGGACATGCCCAAGGAGCAGGCCTTCAACTTTGCCAGCGATGCCACCCGCATTGCGCAGAAGCATGGCCTGCATCCACGGTTCGGCTCGATGGTGCGCAACCACAAGGAGTACGACGCGATGTTCGAGGACATCCGCCAGAAACTCGGCACCAACCCTGGCGACCCGATCGACCTGGACAAGGTCATCCACGGCGATTCGTAAGCGACGCATTCAAAGAAAAGCCCGGCCATGTGCCGGGCTTTTTGTTGTGCGTCATCTGCCACAGAACTCAGTGGCTCACCCAGCGCTGCCGCGCCCAGGCGCTGAGGCTGTCGACGCACAGCACCAGCAGCAGCATGGCGATGATCACTGTGGCCGCCTGGGCCTGCTGGAACAGGCTGAGGCTGAAATACAGCATCTGCCCCAGGCCGCCTGCACCGACGAAGCCGAGCACGCTGGCCATGCGGATGTTGTTCTCCCAGCGATAGAGCATGTACGCCACCAACTGCGGCCAGACCGCCGGAAGAGTGCCGTAGGCGAAGGCGGCGACGCGTCCGCCGCCGGCCAGGCGCACGGCTTCCGCCGGGGCGGTCGGGGTATTTTCCAGCGCCTCGGCGAACAGCCGGCCGAGCACGCCGCCGGTGTGCAGCGCCAGCGCGAGCGTGCCGGCGTTCGGGCCGAGCCCGGCGGCCAGCACCATCAGCGCGCCCCAGACCAGCTCCGGCACCGCGCGCAGGGCATTCAGGAACAGCCGCGACAGGCTCTGGGCGATACGCCCGAAACGCCCGGCCGCCGGCAGCGCGAGCAACATGCCCAGCAGTGCCGCGAGCAGGGTGCCGATGGCGGACATCGCCAGGGTTTCCAGGGCGCCGCGACCGACTGCCGTGAGGTGCGTGGCGCTCAGGTCCGGCGCGAGGAAGTCGCGGCCGTAGTCGAGCATCTGGCCGAGGCCGCGCGCGTCGAACAGCCCGCCGGTGTCCATCTCCAGGTAGGCGAAGGATGCGCCGATGGCGAGCAGGATCAGCAGCAGCCAGCCCAGGCTGCGCAGCAGGCCGGTCATTCGAGCCTCCCGCGCAGGAAGCGGCTGAGCAGGTCGGCGCCCAGCACCAGCACCAGGAACATCAGCAGGATGCTCGCCACCTCGCCGCCGGCGAACATGCGCAGCGACAGGTCGATCTGCTGGCCGAGACCGCCGGCGCCGACGAAGCCCATCACCACCGAGGCGCGGATCGCGCATTCCCAGCGGTAGACGGTGTAGGAGATGAGTTCCGGCGCGGCCGAGGGCAGTACGCCATAGGCGAAGGCCTGCAGCCGCGAACCGCCGCCCAGCAACAGGGCGCGGGTCGGGCGCGGGTCCACCGATTCGAAGATTTCCGCGTAGACCTTGCCGAGCATGCCGCCATAGGTGATGGCGATGGCCAGCACGCCAGCGGTGGGGCCCAGACCCACGGCGCGGACGAACAGCAGCGCCCAGACGATTTCCGGCACGCTGCGCAGCACGATGAGCAACCCGCGCACTGGCCAGCGCAGCGCCCGCGCCCACCAGGCCGGCAGGCCACCGCGGGGCAGGGCGGAGATCGACAGCGCGCGGGTCGCCAGCAGTGCGGCAGGGAAGGCGATCAGCCAGGCCAGCGCCATGCCGGCAGTGGCGATGGCCAGGGTTTCCAGGGTGGCGCGGCCGAGCAGGGCGAGGAATTCCTCGTCATGGGCCGGCGGCCAGAAGCCGCCGAGGAAGTTGGCCATGGTCCGCGCGTTGTCGCCGCTGAACAGGCCGGCGATATCCAGCTCGGACAGGCGCAGGCCCGGCCACAGCAACGCCAGGGCAAGCAGGGTGAGCAGCAGGCGCGGCAACGCTGCCGGGTCGCGCGGCGGGCTCCTGGAAAGTGCGGGGTTCAGCATCGCGGAATCTGCACCACCAGCGGTTTGCCCACCGGCGAGGAAGTTTCCTGCTGGCCGAGTTGCTCGTTGGCGTAGAGGGCGCGCAGGTCCTCGGGAGTGACGTTCTCCGCCGCCTTGTCGAAGGCGATGCGTCCGTCGCGTACGCCGACGATACGCGGGAAGTGCTCCAGCGCCAGGTCCACCGCATGCAGGCTGGCCAGCAGCGTCACGCCACGGTTCTGCGCTTCACGGGTGAGTACGCCGAGGGTATGGCCGGCGAGCACCGGGTCCATGGCCGAGACGGGTTCATCGGCCAGCAGCACTTCGGCCTGCTGGTACAGCGCACGGGCGATGCCGACCCGTTGCAACTGTCCGCCCGAGAGCTGGTCGCAGCGTTCGAAGAGCTTGTCGCCCAGGTCCAGGCGCTGCAGTTCGCTGCGGGCGCCGGCGCTGTCGACGGGGTAGAGCAGGCTGGCCAGGCTTTTCCACAGCGGCCACTGGCCGAGGCGGCCGGCGAGCACGGCGGTGACCACCCGCTGGCGCGGTGGCAGCGGCGGAGCCTGGTGCACCAGGGCAATGCGCGAGCGCAGGCGCTGGCGCGCAGGACCACTCAGCGCCCAGGGCTGGGTGCCGAGCAGGTCGAAACTGCCGGCAGCGGGCTTCAGTGCAGTGGCGAGGATGCGCAGCAGGGTGGTCTTGCCCGCACCCGACGGGCCGATGATCGCCACCCGTTCACCGGCAGCGACGCTGAGGTCGATACCGGCGAGCGAGCGCTGGCCGTTGGCGTGGATGTGCTCCACGCCGGTCAGTTTCAGGGTCACTTCAGCAGGCCGGCGGCGCGCGCCGATTCCTCGATGCCCTTGTAGTTTTCCGGCTTGGTGTCGATGAAACGGCTGGCCGCCTGCAGGTCGAGGATTTCCTTGTCGCGCGGTTTGCTCGGGTCGAGGGCGAGGAAAGCCTTCTTGATCTTCTCCGCCAGCGCGGGGTCGAGGTTGCCGCGCACGGTCCAGTTGTAGTCGTAGTAGGTCGGGGTAGTGGCGAAGACCTTCACCTTGCTGGTGTCGACCTTGCCGCTGTCCACCAGCTTCTGCCAGACCGAGGCGTTGAGCACGCCGGCGTCGACCTTGCCGGCCTGGACCCAGGCCACGGTGGCGTCGTGAGCGCCGGAGTAGGCGACGCGGGAGAAGAACTGCTCGGGCACCACGCCGTCCTTCTGCATGAAGTAGCGCGGCATCAGGCTGCCGGAGGTGGACGACACGGAACCGAAGGCGAAGGTCTTGCCCTTGAGGTCCTGGATCGATTTCACGTTCGGGTCGGCAGTGATGAATTTGCTGGTGAACTGCTGGTCCTGCTCGCGCTGTACCAGCGGGATAGCGTTGCCGGTCTTCAGGCGCGCCTGGACGAAGGTGAAGCCGCCCAGCCAGGCCATGTCGAGGCGATCCGAAGCCAGGGCTTCGACCACGCCGGCATAGTCGGACACCGGGATGAACTTCACCGGCATGCCCAGTTGCTCTTCCAGATAGGCACCCAGCGGCTTGAACTTGCGCAGCAGTTCGGTGGGGGCTTCATCGGGAATGGCCGAGACTTTCAGTTCTTTCGGGGTGTCGGCGTGGGCGAAAACGGCGGACAGGGACAGGGCAAAACCGGCGGCGAGCGCCAGGGAGCGTTTCAGCATGGGGAGAGTTCTCCGGTTCAATGGCGGAAAAAACTCCGGGAGTATAGTGGCGGCGAGCCTGTTTGGCAGCTGGCACGTCGTCCGCCGGGTCAACTTCGCGCCTGTTAGAATGCCGCCTCCCCGTGCCCGTCCTGCTGTCGAACTGGAGATCACCCCATGTCGTCCCCTTTGCCATCCCTCGCTTTTGCCGGTCTCGGCCTGATGGGGGTACCCATGACGCGCCGCCTGCTCGCCGCGGGCTACCCGCTGGCCGTGTGGAACCGCTCCGCCGGCAAGCGCGAGCTGCTGGCCGCCGAAGGCGCCACGGCCGTTGAAACGCCCGCGCAGCTTTGCGCCGACGCCGAAGTGGTGATGCTCTGCCTGGCCGATACCGCCGCCGTGCGCGAAGTGGTGTTCGGCGCTGGTGGCATCGTGGAAGGCGCCCGCGCCGGCCAGGTGCTGGTGGACTTCTCCAGTCTCGAACCGGCCGCCACCCGCGAGATGGCCGCCGAGCTTGCAGCACGCACCGGCATGCGCTGGGTCGATGCGCCGGTTTCCGGCGGCACGCCGGGTGCCGAGGCCGGCACCCTGGCGATCATGGCCGGCGGCCGTGTCGAGGATATCGAGCGCGTACGGCCGATCCTCGCCCACCTCGGCCAGCGCCTGACGCGCATGGGCGATGTCGGCGCAGGCCAGGTGACCAAGGTGTGCAACCAGATGATCGTCGCCTGCAACGCCTTGGTGATCGCCGAAGTGGTGGCGCTGGCGGAGCAGTCCGGCGTCGATGCCAGGCTGATCGCCCCGGCCCTGGCCGGCGGTTTCGCCGATTCCAAGCCCTTGCAGATTCTTGCCCCGCAGATGGCCGAGAGCCGCTTCGAGCCGGTGAAGTGGCACGTGCGCACACTGCTCAAGGACCTGGATACCGCCGTCAGGCTGTCCCGCGAGGAAGGCTCGGCCACGCCCATGAGCGGCCTTGCCGCGCAGCTGATGCGCCTGCATGGCAGCCAGGGCAATCTCGAACGCGACCCGGCTACCCTGGTCGAGCAATACCGTCAGTCAAAGGAATTCCCCGCATGAAACTCTGCGCCAACCTGTCCCTGCTGTTCACCGAAGTCCCGCTGCTGCAGCGTATCGACGCCGCCGCCAAGGCCGGTTTCGAGGGCGTGGAGATCCAGTTTCCCTACGACGTCCCCGCGCAGGACCTGAAAGCCGCACTGGACGAAGCCGGCCTGCCGCTGGTGCTGATCAACCTGCCGGCCGGTGACCTGATGCAGGGCGGTCCCGGCATCGCCGCCGTACCGGAGCGTGCGGCGGAGTTCGAAGCGGCGCTGGCCAAGGCGCTGGACTATGCGCGCATCGTCAAGCCGCAGCACATCAACGTGCTGGCCGGCCGGCTGGTCGAGGGGCAGGAGCGCGAGGTCGCGCTGCAGACCCTCGCCGAGCGCCTGCGCGCCACCTGCGATGCCTTCGCCGGCAGCGGCACCGACGTGCTGATGGAAGCCATCAACTGCCACGACATGAAGGACTTCCTGCTCAACACCCCCGAGCACCTGCAGGACATGCTCGAGCGCGTGGCGCGGGAGAACCTGCGCGCGCAGCTGGACCTCTACCACATGGCGCGCATGGGCCTGGAACTGGTGGATTGCATCTACGCGCTGATGGGCCAGATCGGCCACGTGCAGTTCGCCGACTACCCCGAGCGCGGTGAGCCGGGCTCGGGCGAGATGGAGTTCGCAGTACCGCTGCAGGTGCTCGACGATGTCGGCTACGAAGGCTGGCTGGGCGCCGAGTACCGCCCCACCGGCACCACTGCCGACTCCCTGCGCTGGCTGCCGCGCTGGCGCGCCGGCAAGTTCGACTTCTGAGCCTGGATCACGGGCCTCAGGCCTGGCTGCGCAGCAGCGCCGAGTCGCTGTCCTCGCGGTAGGCGTCGAGGAACTCCACCAGCGCGGAGAGGGGCAGGGGCCGGCTGAACAGGTAGCCCTGGGCGAGCTCGCAATGGTTGTCGCGCAGGAACGCCAGTTGCTGCGCGTGCTCCACGCCCTCGGCGATCACCTTAAGGTGCAGCTTCTGCGCCATGGCGATGATGGCCTGGGCGATCTCGCTGTCACGCCGTGATTGCGGCACGTCGCGGATGAAGGAACGGTCCACCTTCAGCGCATCCAGCGGCAGCTGGCGCAGGTAGGACAGGGACGAATAGCCGGTGCCGAAGTCGTCGATGGACAGGCTCACGCCCAGGTCGCGCAGGCGATTGAGCAGCGGGATGGCCTGGCTGATGTTGGACATCACGGCGTTCTCGGTGACTTCCATCTCCAGGTAGCGGGCGGCGAGGCCGGTGTCGGCGAGAGTCTGCTGGACCTCATCGACCAGCCCTTCGCGGCCCAGGTTGCTGGCGCAGCAGTTCACCGCCACCCGCAGGTCCTTGTAGCCGAGGTCGTGCAGGCGGCGCAGGTCCTCGCAGGCGCGGCGCAGCACCCAGGCATCCAGCGCGCCGATCAGCCCGTTGGCGGTCGCCAGCCCGATGAAGCGATCCGGTGCCAGCAGGCCGTGGGTCGGGTGCTTCCAGCGCACCAGGGCTTCGAGCTGCTCCACTTCGCCGTGGTCGATGCGCAGGATGGGTTGGTAGTAGAGCACCAGTTCGTCGTCCCACAGTGCCTTGCGCAACTCCTCTTCCAGCTGCAGTTCCTGGGTCGCCTTGGTTTTCAGGTGCGGACTGAAGAAATGCGTGGCATTGCGGCCGTTGCCCTTGGACTGGTACAGGGCGAGGTCGGCGTGCTTGAGCAGTTCCTCGGGCTGCTCGCTGTCGTTGGGGAACAGGCTGATGCCGACGCTCATGGTCATCACCAGGCTGCGCCCGGCGATGCTGATCGGCTCCTTCATGCGTTGCATCAGGCGCTGGGCGAGGATGCGCGCTTCGTGATCCTCGCCAAGGTCCGCGAGGATGCAGAACTCGTCGCCACCAAAGCGCGCCAGCAGGTCGGTGCTGCGCAGTGCGCTGCGGATGCGCTCGGAGACGATGCACAGCAGTTCGTCGCCAGCGGCATGGCCGAGGGAGTCGTTGACCCGCTTGAAGTGGTCCAGGTCCAGCAGGATGACTGCCATGCCCTGGCCCTTCTGCCGGTTGCGTTGCAGGCGGGCCTCGAACTCGTCGTTGAGCGCGTTGCGGTTATGCAGGCCGGTGAGGCCGTCGAAGCGCGCCAGTTTCTGCAGCGAGGCGTTGGCACTGTCCAGCTGGTTGAGCAGGGCGTTGACCCGGCTCAGCTCGCTCACCTTGCTTTCCAGGCTGTCCTCGATCCAGGCCGCCCAGAGCCCGGCCAGCACCACGGCCAGCGCCAGCAGGCCGACCATCAGGCCGAGCTGGATGGCGTTGTTGCGCCCCAGGTCCGCCACCGGCGCTACCCAGCTGGGCAGGGTCAGGGTCAGTGCGGCCATGCCGGTGAAGTGCATGCTGGAAATGGCGCCGCCCAGCAGCAGGCTGGCGAGGATCTGGTAGATCCACTGGCGGCCTGCCGGCTGGCGATTGAGCACCGGTGCCAGCACCAGGGCGACGAAGGCCACCAGCACGGCCATCAGCACCGAGAGGGTGACCAGCAGCGGATCGTAGTGCTGCATCGGTGGTGACTCGATGGCGGCCATGCCGGTGTAGTGCATGCCGGCGATGCTGGCGCCGATGCAGCAGGCGGCCAGCAGGTACTGCAGCGGGCTCAGCCCGGCGTGGGCGAGCAGGCGCATGGCAACCACGCAGATGGCGATGGCAATGAGCAGCGAAAGCAGGGTCAGGCCGCCGGCGAAATGCAGTGGCACCGAAGCGTGGAAGGCCAGCATGGAGACGAAGTGCATCGACCAGATGCCGCTGCCCAGGCAGATGCCGCCGACCCACTGCCAGCGGTGTGCGTGTTGCGGAGCCCGGACCATCCGCGCGGTGATGTTCAGCGCGACGAAGCTGGCGACGCAGGCGATCAGGATGGCCAGCAGGACCAGTCCGGGGTTGTGTGAACACTCCAGCAGCACAGCATCGGGTAAGGCGTCCTGGTGCCAGTCCATGGGCGGGATGCTCCGGATGTCGGGGGAGGAGGCAGATTGATATCACTTTGCTTCAAGTCTAGGAAGCCCGGGTGACGCTGCAAGGAACTCGTTGAATTTTCGGCGCAATGCCGGGAGGCGCGCGACGTACGGTAGTACCAAGTGTCCAGCCGATCTCGGTTCCGACCGCCGACCGGAAGCTTGTAGCCAACTTGACACTTTTTTGACTAACTGCCCGCTAGAGTTGCGCCGCCGGCCGGCAGGGTCGGCCATCCCATTTCCTATCCGACTCTCGATGTAAGGAGTGCGCTCGATGTCCGAGGGCAAGCGCCGCCTCTTCCCCCAGGTCAGTTCCGCGCGGCTGGTCCTGATGTTCTCGCTGGCACTGGTGCTGTTCTACAACTTCGCCACCTGGCGGGCGCTGAACAGCCTGGTGCCCATGGAGGGCCTGTGGGGCGTGGCGTTCTTCGCCTCGTTCGGCTTCTTCCTGTGGGCGGCCTTCACCCTGCTGCTGACCCTGGTGTCGTTCCGCCCGCTGCTCAAGCCGGCATTGACCCTGGTGGCGCTGGTGTCCGCGGCCGCGGCGTACTTCATGAATTCCTACGGTGTCGTGATCGATACCGTGATGGTGCAGAACGTCGTCGAGACCAACCCCGGCGAAGCCGCCGCCTTGTTCAGTGCACGCATGTTCGGCTACCTGCTGGTGCTCGGCGTGCTCCCGGCAGCGATCATCTGGCTGACACCGGTGCGCTACAGCCCGTTCTTCCGTGGCCTGCTGAACAAGGTGCTGGTGATCTTCGGCTGCCTGGTGGTGGTCGCCGTCTGCGTGGGGGCGTTCTATTCCACCTACGCCCCGGTGTTCCGCCAGGAAGAGAAGCTGACCCACTTCATCAACCCGACCAACTACATCTACGCGGTGAGCAAGTTCACCAAGCAGCGCCTGGGCATCAAGGAAAACCTGGTGGTGCAGCCCATCGGCGAGGACGCAGTGATGCCGCGCAAGGTGAGTGCCGATGGCCGCAAGTCGCTGATGATCTTCGTGGTTGGCGAAACCGCCCGCGCGGACCACTTCTCCCTCAACGGCTACGCCCGCGACACCAACCCGGAACTGAAGAAACTCGACATCCTCAACTTCACCAACGTCAGCTCCTGCGGCACTTCCACCGCGGTGTCGGTGCCCTGCATGTTCTCCAGGTTCCCCCGCGAGGACTACAGCGACAAGAAGGGCAAGACCAACCAGGGGCTGCTGGACATCCTCCAGCGCGTCGGCGTGTCGGTGCTCTGGCTGGACAACAACAGCGACTGCAAGGGCACCTGCCTGCGCGTGCCCAATCGCGATATTCCGAAGGACCAGCCGGGCCCGTTCTGCGACGGCAAGAACTGCCTGGACGAAGCCCTGCTGCAGAACCTGCAGGCCTACATCGATGGCCTGAAGGACAACGCCATCATTGTCCTGCACGCCGACGGCAGCCACGGCCCGGAATACTACGAGCGCTATCCCAAGTCGCTGGAGCGCTTCACCCCGGTGTGCCGCACCAACCAGCTGGGCAGTTGCAGCAGCGAGGAACTGGTGAACGTCTACGACAACACCATCCTCTACACCGATTTCTTCCTGTCCAGGGTGGTCGAGTTGCTCAAGCAGAACCAGGAGCGCTTCGACACCTCGATGGTCTATGTCTCGGACCACGGTGAGTCGCTGGGCGAGAATGGCGTCTACCTGCATGCCGCGCCCTATGCTATCGCCCCGAAGGCGCAGACCCACGTGCCCATGGTGATGTGGTTCGGCAGCGGTGCGCTGGGCGGCATGGGCGTGGATCGCGGTTGCCTGGAGAAGAAGGCCGACGGCGCCGAGCTGAGCCACGACAACCTGTTCCACTCGGTGCTCGGTCTTTACGGCGTGCACACCAGCCTGTACCAGCCGGACCTGGATATCTTCCACTCCTGCAGGCGCGACATGACTGCCGCGCAATGACTTGAGGGCCGGCCTGAACGGCGGCCATGAAAAAGGCCCTGCGGCTCTCGCCGCAGGGCCTTTTGTCTTTGCGTGGGCTGTTACTTCTCGCGAACCAGCAGCACCGGGCGGTTGCTGACGCGCAGCAGGCCTTCGGCCACGCTGCCCAGCATCAGCCGGCGCACGCCACGGCGGCCGTGGGTGCCCATGACGATGATGTCGGCCTTGGAAGCTTCGGCCTCGACCTCGATGCGCTCGGCGATCTCTTCGCTGGCGCGTTCCTGGCAGACCCGCTCGAAGCTGGTTTTCACCGGGAACTCGGCGACCTTGTCCTTCGCCTTGGCGAGGATGTCATCGGCAGCCTTCAGCGCGGCTTCGCGCAGCGGCTCCGGGTTGTAATACACGGCGTAGTCGGGCAGATGGCGCAGCGGGCTGTCGACGATGGTGATGACCCGCAGCTCGCCGCCGCTCAGTTGGGCCAGCTTGGCCGCTTCGACCAGGGCACGGTCGGAAACCGGGCTGCCGTCCACCGCTACCAGAATGCGCTCGTACATGATGTGTTCCCTCAATGAGTGGCTTGGTAAGGAAACTCTATCCCCCCATGGGCGAGATTCCCTTGCGCAGCGTCAATGGTAGTCGGTGTGTCCGATCGTGCCGGGAATAGAGCGGCGTAACGGGGTGTTTCGAAGTCGGCCGGTGCACCGGCCAGGCATGAAAAAAGCCGCCACCGGTTGCCCGATGGCGGCTTCTTCATGACGCGATGGCGGGGATCAGCCAGCGACCAGCACGCGGATCGCTTCCAGGCGCAGGGAGGCCTTGTCCAGCAGCGCCAGGCTGTCGTCGCGCTGCTTGCGCAGGGCGTCCAGCTCGCTGTCGCGGACGCTGGGGTTGACGGCCTTGAGCGCGGTTAGACGCGCCAGTTCCTCGTCCAGGGTCGCGGTCAGCTGCTGGCGGGCCGCTTCGACGCGCTCGGCATGGCGCGGGGTGATCTTGGTCTCGGCCTGGGCGAACTGCTTGGCCAGTACATCACGCTGCGCCTGCACGAACTTGTTGGCGCTGGCGCGCGGCACGCTTTCCAGCTGGTCGTTCAGGGTCTCGAAGGAGACACGCGAGGACAGGTCGTTGCCGTTGGCGTCCATCAGGCAGCGCAGCGCCACCGGCGGCAGGAAGCGGCCCAGCTGCAGCTTGCGCGGCGCCACGGCTTCGCTGACGAACAGGAGCTCCAGCAGCACGGTGCCGGGCTTGAGCGCCTTGTTCTTGATCAGCGCCACCGAGGTGTTGCCCAGCGAGCCGGACAGCACCAGGTCCATGCCGCCCTGCACCATGGGGTGTTCCCAGGTGAGGAACTGCATGTCTTCGCGGGCCAGGGCCTGGGCGCGGTCGTAGGTGACGGTCACGCCTTCGTCGTCGCCCAGCGGGAAGCTGGCGTCGAGCATCTTCTCGCTCGGGCGCAGGATCAGCGCGTTCTCGGAGTGGTCCTCGCTGTCGATGCCGTAGGTGTCGAACAGGCGCTCCATGTAGATCGGCAGGGCGAACTGGTCGTCCTGCTCCTCGATTTCTTCCACCAGCGCCTCGCCCTCGCCGGCGCCACCGGAGTTCAGCTCCAGCAGGCGGTCGCGGCCGTTGTGCATCTCGGCTTCCAGCGCTTCGCGGGCGGCGGTGCCTTCGGCCAGCAGGGCCTCGAAGGCGTCGTCGTCGCCGCCGTCCAGCAGTTCCACCAGGCGCGGGCCGAAGCGATGCTGCAGGGCGTTGCCGGTGGGGCAGGTGTTGAGGAAGGCGTTGAGCGCCTGGTGGTACCACTGGAACAGGCGTTCCTGCGGGCTGTTCTCCAGGTGCGGCACGTGGATCTGGATGGTGTGCTTCTGGCCGATCCGGTCGAGGCGGCCGATGCGCTGCTCCAGCTGGTCCGGGTGGGCCGGCAGGTCGAACAGCACCAGGTGATGGGCGAACTGGAAGTTGCGGCCTTCGCTGCCGATTTCCGAACAGATCAGCACCTGCGCGCCGAATTCTTCATCGGCGAAGTAGGCGGCGGAGCGGTCGCGCTCGAGGATGCTCATGCCCTCGTGGAACGCGCTGGCCGGGATGCCGGACTTCACGCGCAGCGCGTCGCCCAGGTCCAGGGCGGTCTCGGCGTGGGCGCAGATCACCAGCACCTTGTACTGCTTGAGCATCTTCAGGGTGTCGATCAGCCAGTCGACGCGCGGGTCGAAGCGCCACCAGCGGGCGTTCTCGTCGCCGTCCTCGGCCTGTGCCTGGAAGCTGACTTCCGGGTAGAGGTCCGGGTGCTCGCCCAGCGGCAGTTCCATGTACTCGATCGGGTTGGTCAGCACATAGGGATGCAGCTGGCGCTCCGGGAAGCCCTGCACGGCGGCGCGGGTGTTGCGGAACAGCACGCGGCCGGTGCCGTGGCGGTCGAGCAGTTCGCGTACCAGGCGGGCGCGGGCATCTTCATTGCCGGCCTCGACGCTGGCCAGCAGCTCGTCGCCCGCGCTGCCGAGGAAGCCATGGATGGCCTGGCGAGCGGCGGGGGAGAGGCTGCCCTGGTCCACCAGTTCCTGCACCGCTTCGGCGACCGGGCGGTACTGGGTGCTTTCGGTGCGGAAGGCTTCCAGATCGTGGAAGCGGTCCGGGTCGAGCAGGCGCAGACGGGCGAAGTGGCTGTCCAGGCCGAGCTGTTCCGGGGTCGCGGTGAGCAGCAGCACGCCGGGAATGACCTGGGAGAGTTGCTCGACCAGCTGGTATTCGGCGCTGGCCTGTTCCGGGTGCCACACGAGGTGGTGGGCTTCGTCGACCACCAGCAGGTCCCACTCGGCGGCGAACAGCGCGTCCTGGGCCTTCTCGTCCTCGCGCAGCCACTCCAGTGCCACCAGGGCCAGCTGGGTGTCTTCGAAGGGGTTGCTGGCATCGCTCTCGACGAAACGCTCGCGGTCGAACAGGGCGACTTCCAGGTTGAAGCGCCGGCGCATTTCCACCAGCCACTGGTGCTGCAGGTTTTCCGGCACCAGGATCAGTACGCGACTGGCGCGGCCGGAGAGCAGTTGGCGATGGATCACCAGGCCCGCTTCGATGGTCTTGCCCAGGCCCACTTCGTCGGCCAGCAGGACGCGCGGCGCCATGCGGTCGGCGACTTCGCGGGCGATGTGCAACTGGTGCGCGATGGGTTGCGCGCGGGCGCCGCCCAGGCCCCAGAGCGAGGACTGCAGCAGGCGGGTGCGGTGTTCCAGGGTGTGGTAGCGCAGGCCGAACCAGGACATCGGGTCGATCTGCCCGGCGAACAGGCGGTCGCTGGCCAGGCGGAACTGGATGAAGTTCGACAGCTGGGTTTCCGGGACGGTGTGCTGCTCGTTCTGCGCGGTGATGCCGTGGTAGATCAGCAGGCCGTCGATCTCGTCCACTTCGCGGACGGTCATCTTCCAGCCTTCGAAATGGGTGATCTGATCGCCCGGGGCGAAGCGCACACGGGTCAGCGGCGCATTGCGCTCGGCGTACTGGCGGGTATCACCGGTGGCGGGATAGAGCACCGTGAGCATGCGGCCGTCCAGCGCCAGGATGGTCCCCAGGCCGAGTTCCGCTTCACTGTCGCTGATCCAGCGTTGACCGGGTTGATACTGCGCCATGGACACCTCCCAAAAAAAGCCGGCTATGGTACCGGAACGCGCAGCGTTCAGCGATGGCCGTCGGCACCTCCGGTCGCCCGAATCATCGGCAAGAGCAGTTGGAGGCACGCACTCATCGCGAATCGTGGAAAGTGTAGCGAGGCGCACTCAAGTCTGTAGTGCTCCGGCCGATAGCCTGACCAGAGGACTTGTCAGCGCACTTCTCCACAGGGCTTGCCCCCAGGAACACTCGATGCTGCCGCCCATTCCCCATAGTCTGGCACCCGTCACTGCCCAGCAGGACGTGCCCAAGCCGCGACCGGATGTCGCCCCGGTGACTCCGCCTGCCCCCAGCGCGGGCAATGCCGGCGTGGAACTGGAGCGTCGCCCTGACGAACAGGCGCTGCGCGAGGAATACCAGCGCCGGCGCAAGCGTCGCCAGCTCGCCGATGGCACGCCCGAGGGCGAGGCGCTGGAGGAACTGGAGGAAGTCGAGGAACTGGGCGAAGACGTACAGGCCGCCCAGCGCAAGGGACTGTGGATCGATGTCGAGGTCTGACCCGGCGGCGGAGTAGACTGGCCCATCGCTGAGTACCCGAGCTTTCCATGCTGTTCGACGACGCCCCGATCCTTCTCCCCGATGCCGAACTGCGCCTGGTCCCCGACTGGTGCCCGCCGTCGCGCGCGGCCCAGTGGCTGGAGCAATTGCTCGAACAGACGCCCTGGGAACAGACCGTCGTGCACCTGCACGGGCGCGATTACCCGGTGCCGCGCCTGGTCAACTGGTACGGCGATCCCGAGGCTTTCTATACCTATTCCGGCCAGACCCACGCGCCGCTGCCCTGGACGCCGCTGCTGGCGGAAATCCGCTCGGCGGTGGAACAGGCCGCCGGCCAGCGTTTCAACGGCGTGCTGCTCAACTACTACCGCGACGGCCAGGACTCCATGGGCTGGCACAGCGACGACGAGCCGGAACTGGGGCGCAACCCGGTGGTGGCCTCGCTGAACCTTGGCGGTACGCGGCGCTTCGATCTGCGGCGCAAGGGGCGAAACACAATCGAACACTCCATCGAGTTGTCCGGCGGATCGCTGCTGGTCATGTCCGGCGCGACACAGCATTATTGGCAACATCAGGTTGCCAAGACGCGCCGTCCGGTTGCTCCGCGCCTGAATCTGACTTTCCGCCTGGTGCATGCCCTGCCATGAGCAACGACGACAAGCTGATCGACTTCACCGCCGAGCGCGACAAGCGCATCCACGACGTGCACGAAAAGCGTCTGCAGGACGTGCGCAAGGCCTTCGAGCAGGCGCTGCCGCTGGGCAAGCCGCGCAAGAAGGGCAAGAGCAAGCCGAAGAAACGCTGATTTATCCCCTCCCAGGGCCGCAAGGCCCCGCTCTGCGCGGCTTCCCGCCGCACCCGACACCCTCCGGAACTTGACCTGCGTCAGTGCTCCGGCCCTCCCCGCAAAGCGCCCTGTCGACCATTGATCCAGGTCAATTGGTCCCGCCCGGCCGCCGGTAATCTGCACACATCCCCAGACGATGTAGGCAACAGGAGGCCAGCATCATGTTCATCGACGAAGTGGTTCTCGCAGGCGTCCTTACCGTTGGCCTCATGGTTCTGTTCTTCGGTGGGGTCGGAATTTTCATCTGGAAGGACAGCCACAAGAAGGGCTGATCCTTACGGATACACAGAGCACGCAAGGCACTTCGGGCGACTTAGGTCGCCCGTTTTTTTTGCCTCGACGAAAGTCGGGATGACATATTGTTAGCTTGCTAATAATATTATCGACAACGATCCTGTCATCCCCGTTGCCGACTATCTTTAAGCGATAGATCCGGACCCTTTCGAGAGACCGCGTGCGACCTACGCTACAGGCATTCCTCGCGCCGGATACGCTGGCGCTGAAATTCGCGATCAAGACCCTCCTGGCCGGCGGCCTGGCGCTCTGGTGCGCCTTCCGTTTCGACCTGGAGCAGCCGCAGTGGGCGCTGATGACGGTGTTCATCGTGTCCCAGCCGTTGTCGGGGATGGTCGTGGCCAAGGGCATCTTCCGCCTGATCGGGACCCTGATCGGCACGGTCATGTCGGTGGTGATGCTCGCGCTGTTCGCCCAGACGCCCTGGCTGTTCCTGCTGGCCATTTCGCTCTGGCTCGGCCTCTGTACCGCCGCCTCCACCTCCCTGCGCAACCACGTGTCCTACGCCTTCGTACTATCGGGCTACACCGTGGCGATCATCGGCCTGCCTGCAATCAGCCACCCGCTGGACGTCTTCGACCAGGCCGTGGCGCGCAGTACGGAAATCTGCCTGGGGATTCTCTGCGCCTCGGCGGTCAGTGCCATCCTCTGGCCGCGACGCGTCGAGGCCAACCTGGACAAGCAGGCCTACGCTACCTGGCTCACCGGCATGCAGGCCGCGCGCAGCGAGATCGATGCCGACGCGCGGCAGATCAAGGGCCTGTTGCAGGCGCTGGGCAAGATCGTCGAAGTCGATGTGCAGCGTGACCACGCCTGGTTCGAGGGTTACCGCGGGCGGATGCGTTCGCGTGCGCTGCGGATTCTTTCCCGCGACCTGCTCAGCCTGCTGCGCACTGCGCGTGGAGTGGCCCGCCAGCGCAGCGTGCTGGATGCCGAGGACCGCGCGCGCCTGCAACCCTGGTTCGAGGAACTGCGCGCCACCCTGGAGGACCCGCAGGTCGACGCCATGCGCTCGCTGCAGGAACGGTTGCAGGAGGCCGGCCTGGACGAAAGCTACTCCAACGACCTGCGCTACTGCCTGACCCGCTGCGCGCTGCTGCTGCTCAAGGCGCTGAATTCGGAGAAGACGATGCGCGCGGTGGCGGACGGGCGGGTGGACGATGTCGCCACCGGCACCCTGTCCTGGCACCGCGACTGGCTCATGGCGTTGTTCTATGGCCTGCGCAGCGCGCTGGCGCTGTTGGGCATGTCGGCCTTCTGGATGGCCACCGCCTGGCCGGCGGCTACCGGCGGCATGCTGCTGGCGGCGGTGATCTGCAGCCTGTTCGCCAACCGCGACAACGCCGTCACCATCGGCCTGGGCTTCCTGCGCGGCATCCTCTACGCGATTCCGGCGGCCGCCATCGTCAGCCAATGGCTGCTGCCACAGTGGAACGGCTTCCCGCTGCTCTGCCTGGCGCTGGGCGTGCCGCTGTTCTTTGCGCTGCTGGGCATGGCCACGCCGGCGCTGGCGGGTACGGCGACGTCCTTCTCGATCCATTTCATCACCCTGGTGGCGCCGAGCAACGTGATGAAGTACGACCTGGCCAACCTGCTCAATTCGGCGCAGGGCATCGTCATCGGCGTGGGTTTCGCCGTGCTGGTGTTCCGTCTGCTCACCCTGCCGGCGGACTGGCTCAACCGGCGGCTGATCCAGGCTACCTGCGAAGACCTCGGGCGCCTGACCCGGCGGCCGCTGGCCGAAGCCGAGAGCTGGTTCGGCGGGCGCATGGCGGACCGCCTGATCCGCCTGGCGCGGCACTACACCCTGTTGCCGAAGGAGGAGCAGCGGCGCTGGCAGGATGGTCTGCTGGCGCTCGATCTGGGCAATGAACTGATCCACCTGCGCTCCTGCCTCAGCGGCGCCCAGGGGCAGTTGCGCAAACGCCGTGACCAGTTCCTCGGCGCGCTGGGCAGCGTACTCGAGAAAGGGCCCGGAGACGGGCGTGAGCAGCGCCTGGAGAGCCTCTGCCCGCCGCTGGAGGAAGCCCTTGCGCATGACCTGCAGGGCGACAACGAACCCAACCGCCTGGCCCGTGCCGCGCTGGCGCAATTGCGCCATACCTGGCGCCAGTGGTGCCGTCTGGAGGACGCCGATGGGACTGCATGAGTTCGGCTGGGGCGGGGTGTTCCTCAGCCCGCTGTTCATCTATGCGGTGCTTGCGCTGGGCCTGACGGTCGTATTGCGCCTGCTGCTGCAGGCCACCCCCTTCGGGCGCTGGATCTGGCACGAGGCGCTGTTCGACTGCGCGTTGTTCGTGCTGATTCTCTGCGCCATCACCTGGGCGCTCAGCGCAGCGCCTTGAGAGGAGAAGTTGTATGCGCGGATACCTTCGCGTAACCGTCACCATCGTCCTGGTCATTGCCGCCGTCCTGGCCGGCACCTGGCTGTGGCGCTACTACATGCTGTCGCCGTGGACCCGCGATGCGCGCGTGCGTGCCGACGTCGTGGTGATTGCACCGGACGTCTCCGGCTGGGTCACCGACCTCGCCGTGCAGGACAACCAGCAGGTCAAGGCCGGCGACCTGATCATGCGCATCGACCACGAGCGCTACGCGGCGAACCTGGAGCAGGCCAAGGCCCTGGCCGAGACCCGGCACCAGCAGTACCTGCTGCGCGTGAGCGAGGCTTCGCGGCGCAGCAAGCTGGGCATCGCGGCGATCAGCGCGGAGGACAAGGAAACCGCGCAGATCAACGCTTCCATCGCCAAGAGCGAGTACGACGAGGCACAGGCCCAGGTGCGCCTGGCGCAACTGAACCTGACCCGCAGCGAGATGCGCGCCCCGCGCGACGGGCAGATCACCAACCTGCGGCTGGCCCAGGGCAACTATGTGCAGGCCGGCCAGGCGATGATGGCGCTGGTGGACCAGAAGTCCTTCTATGTCACCGCCTACTTCGAGGAAACCAAGCTGCCCGGCATTCGCATCGGCCAGCCGGCGCGGGTGGTGCTGATGAGTGGCGATATCGCCATCGACGGCACCGTGGAAAGCATCAGCAGCGGCATTACCGACCGCAACGCGATCCCCGACAGCCAGTTGCTGGCCAACGTCGAACCGACCTTCAACTGGGTGCGCCTGGCCCAGCGCATCCCGGTGCGTATCCACCTCGACAAGGTGCCCGAGGGCGTACACCTGAGCGCCGGCATGACCGCCAGCGTCACCGTAAAACCGTGAACGGGGCGTCTGCCCGCTCGCGCTGAAGCCAGCAGGACAAGGCCGCGCAGAAGATCGACGCGGTGACCAGCGAGACGCCCACCCACGGCGTCCAGGCGATGCCGGCCAGGCTGATCACCGCACCGCCCAGCGCCGCGCCGAGGGCCACGCCCAGGTGCATCGCCGAAGTGTTCAGCGCCACCCCGGCGCTGCCGCTGGCCGGATCGCTGGCCAGCAGGTAGCTCTGCACCGCCGGCGAGATCATCCAGCTGATGGTGCTCCAGACCATCAGTGCGCTAAGCAGCAGCCACGGGCGGCCGAGGCTCAGCGGGATCGCCAGCATCGCCAGGCCGAACAGCACCGGTACCAGCAGCAGCGCGCGGCGATGGCCGAGGCGATCGCTCAGCCAACCGCCCAGATAGCCGCCACCGATGGCCGCCAGGCCGATCAGCAGCAGCGTGAGCGCGATGCCCTGGTTGTCGGTGATCCCGGCAACCTGCTGGAACCACGGGGTGATGTAGGCGAACAGGGTGAAGTGCCCGCCCAGCAGCAGGATCGATACCAGTTGTGCCAGGTTCAGCGCCGGATTGCGCAACTGGCGCCGGTAGGCCGCGCCATTGGCCGGGCTACCCAGTGTGCGGCGGGGCAGGGCGATCCGCAGCAGCGCGGCCAGCGGCAGCGAGTAGAAGGCGATGGCGGCGAAGATCCAGCGCCAGCCGAACCAGTCATTGACCAGCACGCCGGCCGGCACGCCGAACACCAGCGAACCGCTGATGCCCATGAAGATCAGGCCGATGGCGCGCCCGCGCTGGGCCGGCGGCGCCAGCTCCACCGCCAGCAGGCTGGCCTGCATGATCAGCAGCCCGCAGCAGGCGGCCATGCCGATGCGCATCAGCAGCAGCGAAACATAGCCGGGACTCAGCGCAGCGCCCGCGTTGAATGCGGCGAATATCAGCAGGGTGATGACCAGCAGCCGACGGCAGTCGGCGCCACGGGTGAGCCAGCCGAGCAACGGCGCGGCGATGGCGAAGCTCAGGGAGAACAGGCTGGTGAGCTGCCCGGCGAGGCTGAGGGAGACGTGCAGGTCGGCGGCGAGCGAGGGCAGGATGCCGGTGAGGATGGCCTCGGCGAGGCCCGCGGCGAAGGTGCAGAGGGACAGCAAAAGCAGTCGAAGGTCCATGGCGGCTCCGATTCCCGGTGAGGGGTTTCGGGCACGAAGCCTTCGGTTATCCCAAGTGGATGTGGTGTGACGGGGGCAGGGTAGTCGAGCAGGAAACTGTATACAAGTTTCCGGGGCCGGATGGCCGGCCCCGGAACGCGCCTCAGCCGATGGTGATCGGCGGCAGGGCGGGCAGTTCGATGTTGAGCTTCTCGGTCGGCGCCATGACTTCGGCCTCGCCTTTGACCACCGCCTTGCCGTCCTGGTTGAGCACGGTAGTGCTGATGCGCACGCGGTTCTTCGGCAGCTTTTCCAGCACTTCCAGTTCTACTGTCAGTTCGTCGCCGAGCTTCACCGGGCGGGTGAAGCTCAGGTTCTGGCCGAGGTAGATGGTGCCCGGGCCGGGCAGGGTGGTGGCGATCGCCGCGCTGATCAGTGCCCCGGTGAGCATGCCGTGGGCGATGCGCTCCTTGAACTGGGTGGTGGCGGCGTACTCGGCGTCCAGGTGTACCGGGTTGCGGTCGCCGGAGACCTCGGCGAACAGCTGGATGTCACGCTCGGTGACGCTGCGCTGGAAGTTGGCCTTCTGGCCGACTTCGAGTTCTTCGTAAGGGACGTTCTGTACGGCAGTCATAGGGGCTCCTCGGTTCTCTCGACCTGCGGGACGGGGCAGTGCGCCGCCAGCCAGTCGATCAGGTTGCGGGTGACCTCGTCGCGGTTGCTCTCGTTGAACAACTCGTGGCGAGCGTCGGGATAAATCTTCAGTTGGACGTCACGAACCCCGGCCCGGGTCATCGCCTGGGCGAGATCGTTCAGGCGCTTGCCCTGGCTTACGGGGTCGCGCTCGCCGCCGATCACCAGCACCGGCAGGTCGCTGCGGATGCGCGACAGGTGCTCGACGGGCGTTATATCCGCCAGACCGCCGAGCAGGTCCACCCATAGCTGGTTGCTGCAGCGGAAGCCGCAGAGCGGATCGGCGACGTATTTGTCGACTTCAACGGGGTCGCGGCTGAGCCAGTCAAAGGCCGTGCGGTTGGGTTTGAAGGCCTTGTTGAACGAGCCGAAGGACAGGAAGTCGATCAGCGCGCTGCGCCCCAGCGGGCCCTGGCGCCAGCGCTCGAAGCGGGCGATGACGCGGGCGCTGTTGTACAGCGCCACCGGCTGGTAGTTGGAGCCGGACAGCACTGCCGCCGTCACGCTGGCGCTGTGTTGCATCAGGTAGGCGCTGCCGATGTAGCTGCCCATGCTGTGGCCGAGCAGGATGATCGGCAGGTCCGGGTGTTCCTCGCGCACATGCTGGTTCAGCGTGTGCAGGTCGCCGATCACCTTGCCCCAGCCGCCGCGGTCGGCGTAGTGGCCCAATTCGCCGTTCTCGGCGGTGCGGCCATGGCCGCGCTGGTCGATGGCGTAGAGGTGGTAGCCGGCTGCGTTCAGCGCAAACCCCAGGCGCTCGTAGCGGCCGGCGTGCTCGGCCATGCCGTGGGACAGCATCAGGGCGCCGCGGGACGGGCCTTCCGGCGCCCAGTGGCGGGTGTAGAGCGGGGTCTCGTCGCTGGCGGCAAGCCAGTAGGCGGCGTAGGGCATGGGGTCCATCCTGTTTCTTGTTCGTCGATTCTTATTGGAATGGGGCCATGGAGCGGGCCAGACGGGGCGATTCTGCCACGCCGGGACATCTTCTGTATGGATTGCCGACAGCACCCGGCTATTGTCGTGTAAGTCCCGTCCTAGGCGGCCGTCGGCTCTATCCCGCGCCATGCCGGGATGGTGGCGCAAGATTCACGCAGTCTATGACGCCGCCTGGAGTCTTTGCGATGACCAAAGGAACTGCTAGCTTCCGTCGAATGACCGCAATGACGGTTCGGTTTCGCTCAGGTATGAGGACAAGAATAAATGCAACCTGATTTCTGGAACGACAAACGCCCGGCCGGCGTGCCCAGCGACATTGACCTGACCGCCTACAAATCGGTGGTGGAAGTCTTCGAGCGCTCCTGCAAGAAATTCGCCGACCGTCCGGCCTTCAGCAACATGGGCGTGACCCTGACCTACGCCGAGCTGGACCGCCTGTCCGCCGCCTTCGGCGCCTACCTGCAGAAGCACACCGACCTCAAGCCCGGCGACCGCATCGCCGTGCAGATGCCGAACATCCTGCAATACCCCATCGCCGTGTTCGGCGCCCTGCGCGCCGGCCTCATCGTGGTCAACACCAACCCGCTCTACACCGCCCGCGAAATGCGCCACCAGTTCAAGGATTCCGGCGCCCGTGCGCTGGTCTACGTGAACCTGTTCGGCAAGCTGGTGCAGGAAGTGCTGCCCGATACCGGCATCGAATACCTGATCGAGGCGCAGATGGGCGACCTGCAGCCCGCGCTCAAGGGCCTGCTGGTCAATACCGTGGTCAAGCACGTGAAGAAGATGGTGCCGGAGTACAACCTGCCCCAGGCCGTCTCCTTCAAGGCCGCCCTGCGCCAGGGCCGTGGCCATGGCCTGCAGCCGGTCAAGGTCGGCCTGGAAGACATCGCGGTGCTGCAGTACACCGGCGGCACCACCGGCGTGGCCAAGGGCGCCATGCTCACCCACGGCAACCTGGTGGCGAACATGCAGCAGGTGCACGCCTGCCTGCAGCAGCATGGCCCGGACGGCAAGCCGCTGATGCAGGTCGGCAACGAGGTGATGATCGCGCCGCTGCCGCTGTACCACATCTATGCCTTCACCGCGAACTGCATGTGCATGATGGTCAACGGCAACCACAACGTGCTGATCAGCAACCCGCGCGACATTCCCGGCTTCATCAAGGAGCTGAAGAAGTGGCGCTTCTCCGCGCTGCTGGGCCTGAACACCCTGTTCGTCGCGCTGATGGATCGCCCGGAGTTCAAGGAACTGGACTTCTCCAACCTGAAGGTCACCAACTCCGGCGGCACCGCGCTGGTCACCGCCACCGCCGAGCGCTGGAAAGCCACTACCGGTTGCACCGTGGTGGAAGGCTACGGCCTCACCGAAACTTCCCCGGTGGTCAGCACCAACCCCTACGGTGATGCCGCGCGCCTGGGCACCGTCGGCCTGCCGGTGCCGGGCACCGCGCTGAAAGTCATCGACGACGACGGCAACGACGTCGGTCTGGGCGAGCGCGGCGAGCTGTGCGTGAAGGGCCCGCAGGTCATGAAAGGCTACTGGCAGCGCCCGGACGCCACCGCCGAGGTGCTGGACGCCGAAGGCTGGCTACGCACCGGCGACATCGCGGTGATCGATCCGGACGGTTTCACCCGCATCGTCGACCGCAAGAAGGACCTGATCATCGTCTCCGGCTTCAACGTCTATCCCAACGAGATCGAGGACGTGGTCATGGCCCACCCGAAAGTCGCCAACTGCGCGGCCGTCGGCGTGCCGGACGAGAAGTCCGGCGAGGCGGTGAAGCTGTTCGTGGTGGCCCGCGAGGGCGGTGTGACCGTCGAAGAGCTCAAGGCCTACTGCAAGGAAAACTTCACCGGCTACAAGGTGCCCAAGCACATCGTGCTCAAGGACGCCCTGCCGATGACCCCGGTGGGCAAGATCCTGCGCCGCGAGCTGCGCGAAACCGCCTGAAGCGAGCGTGAATGAAAAAGGGGGCTGATCCTGGATCAGCCCCCTTTTTTATTGCCGGTTGTCAGCCTGGGCTGGTCAACCGCCGCAGCCGCCACAGCAACCTTCCTTCTTGCGGAGGATCTCGTAGAGGTCGTCCTTGAGCTGCAGCTTCTGCTTCTTCAGCGCCTCGATGGTGTCGTGGGAGGCAGGGGTGATGCCGGCTTCCATGTTCTTGATCTCCTGGTCGAGATCGTTGTGGCTATGGAAGAGCTTGGCGAAATGCGGGTCTTCGGCTTTCAGGCGGGTAATCTTTTCGCGGTATTCGGGAAACATGAGGGTTCTCCAGGAGAGTGCACCAGCACTTTGCGAGATCCCGCCCCGGAGAGTGTTGAGGCAGATCATTGAAGACGCCGCGAGGAGCTGCGCGAAATCGCCTGATCGAACTCCGACGATATACCCTGTCGCGGCGACCGGTCCGAGGAGCACTTTCCGATCTTTTTTCCGGTTTCATTTCTCTGAAATCCACTTTGTCGGACAATCCAACAAGGCTGCGAGCCTTCTGGCACGGGCTTTTCCGACGAGTGGAGTGTTGGTGACCGGAAAGCCTGTCTCTGGTCATTTTTCTTACTGACAAGGCTGTGTTTGGTGCTGGTCGCTGTTTCTCAAAGCTGCTAATCTCGGCCCGCTTTTCGCTCCCCGAGCAGGGGAAAGCGACATAAACACAACAAAGAACCGCGAACGCGGTAAAGATGAGCTGTTGCTTAGGAGTGGGCTTCCATGACCGACAATTTCTGGAAGGACAAATACCCAGTGGGGATCGCTGCCGAGATCAACGCTGACCAGTACCCGAACATCCTCGCGGTACTCAAAGAATCCTGCCAACGTTTTGCAGACAAGCCTGCCTTCAGCAACCTGGGCAAGACCCTGACCTACGGTGAGATGTACAAGCTCTCCGGGGACTTCGCCGCCTACCTGCAACAGAACACCGATCTCAAGCCCGGCGACCGCATCGCCGTGCAGCTGCCCAACGTGCTCCAGTACCCGGTCGTGGTCTTCGGCGCCATGCGCGCCGGCCTGGTCGTGGTCAACACCAACCCGCTGTACACCGCGCGGGAAATGGAACACCAGTTCAACGACTCCGGCGCCAAGGCGCTGGTGTGCCTGGCGAACATGGCGCACCTGGCCGAGGAAGTGCTGCCCAAGACCGGCATCCGCAACGTCATCGTCACCGAAGTGGGTGACATGCTGCCGCCGCTCAAGCGCTTCATCGTCAATTTCGTGGTCAGGAACATCAAGAAGATGGTTCCGGCCTACAACATCCCCAATGCGCAGAAACTCACCGATGTCCTGGCCAAGGGCCGTGGCAAGGCGGTGAAGGAAGTCTCGCCGCACAACGACGACGTCGCCGTGCTGCAGTACACCGGTGGCACCACCGGCGTGGCCAAGGGCGCGATGCTGACCCACCGCAACCTGGTCGCCAACATGCTGCAGTGCAAGGCACTGATGGGCGCCAACCTCAACGAAGGTTGCGAGATCCTCATCACCCCGCTGCCGCTGTACCACATCTACGCCTTCACCTTCCATTGCATGGCGATGATGCTCACCGGCAACCACAACATCCTGGTGACCAACCCGCGCGACCTGGCCAGCATGGTCAAGGAACTCTCGCAGTGGAAGTTCACCGGCTTCGTCGGCCTGAACACCCTGTTCGTCGGCCTGTGCAACAACGAAGGCTTCCGCAAGCTGGACTTCTCCGCACTGAAGCTGACCCTCTCCGGCGGCATGGCCCTGCAACAGGCCGCTGCCGAGCGCTGGAAGGACGTCACCGGCTGTGCCATCTGCGAAGGTTACGGCATGACCGAAACCAGCCCGGTGGTCTCGGTGAACCCGTTCCAGAACATCCAGATCGGCACCATCGGCATCCCGGTTCCGTCGACCCAGTGCAAGGTCATCAGCGATGACGGCCAGGACCTGCCGCTGGGCGAGCGCGGCGAGCTGTGCGTCAAGGGCCCGCAGGTGATGAAGGGCTACTGGCAGCGCCAGGAAGCCACCGACGAGATCCTCGACAAGGACGGCTGGCTGCGTACCGGCGATATCGCGATCATCCAGGAAGACGGCTACATGCGTATCGTCGACCGCAAGAAGGACATGATCCTGGTGTCGGGCTTCAACGTTTACCCCAACGAGCTGGAAGACGTGCTCGCCACCCTGCCGGGCGTGCTGCAGTGCGCCGCCATCGGCATCCCGGACGAGAAGTCCGGCGAGGCGATCAAGGTCTTCGTGGTGTCCAAGCCGGGCGTCACCCTGACCAAGGAGCAAGTCATGCAGCACATGCACGACAACCTCACCGGTTACAAGCGTCCCAAGTCCGTGGAGTTCCGCGACAGCCTGCCGACCACCAACGTCGGCAAGATCCTGCGCCGCGAATTGCGCGACGAAGAGCTCAAGAAGATCAGGGCTTAAGCCGATATACAAGAAACCCGCCGCAAGGCGGGTTTTTTGATGGGGCAAGGAAGCCATGTCCCTTATCTGCCTGAGGTGAACGCCTTGAACACTGCCCTCCGTTTGCGCGCCAAGGTCCTGCTCCTGGCCATCGTGCCGATCCTCCTCCTGACCCTGCTGTTGTGCGCCATTTCCACTGTTGCCCTGAAGCAGCTGGCGAGCCAGCAGGAAGCGCAGATCCGCGAGAACCTCACCCAGGACCGCGAAGCCCAGTTGAAGAACTTCGTCGACGTGGCGCTGGCCGCCGTCGGCCCGGTCTACCAGGCCGCCACTCAGGGTGATGCCCAGGCGCGCGAACAGGGCATCGCGATCCTCAAGCGCCTCGAGTACGGCAAGGGCGGCTACTTCTGGGGCTACGACACCCGCTCCGTGCGCGTCTTCCAGGGCACCAGCGACGAGCGTCTGGGCGAGGACTTCAGCACCTATCGCGATCCCAATGGCGTCTACGCCATCCGCGAGCTGGTGGCGGCGGGTCAGAGTGGCCAGCATTACGTGCGCTACAGCTTCACGCTGCCGGGCGGCAACGCCATCGTGCCGAAGATCGGCTATGCCCACTTCCTGCCCAAGTGGAATTTGGTGTTCGGCACCTCGCTGAACCTCGACGACGTCGAGCGTGAAGTGAAGGAGGCCGGCGCCGCCTTCGACGCCAAGATCGACAACCTGCTGCTGCTCATGGGCGGCGCGGCGCTGGCGCTGCTGGTGGTGATCGGCGTGCTCGCCGGGCTGTTCAGCCGCACCATCGTCCAGCCTATCGTGCAGGTGCGCAACAACCTCGACGACATGGCCGCCGGAGACGGCAACCTGACTCACCGCCTGAACCTCGGTCGCCATGACGAGCTGGGCGAGCTGGCCGGCTCGTTCAACCGTTTCGTCGAGAAGATCCATGTACTGGTCCAGCAGGTCGCCGGTACCACACAGCAGTTGTCCGGGCTGGTGGGCGACGTGGCCCAGCAGGCGCAGCGCTCCGAACGCGCGATGGATGGCCAGCGCCACGAGACCGACCAGGTTGCCACCGCCATCAACGAGATGACCGCCGCCGCCCAGGAAGTGGCGCGCAGCGCGCAGCAGGCGGCCGACGCGGCACAGCAGACCGACCGTGAAGGCCAGGCGGCCAAGCGAGAAGTGGACCTGTGCGTCGCGCAGATCAACGACCTGGCGGGCGAGGTGCGCAGCAGCAGCGACTCCCTCGACACCCTGCGCCAGGACGTTCAGGGCATTGTCGGCGTGCTGGAAGTGATCCGCTCCATTGCCGAGCAGACCAACCTGCTGGCGCTCAACGCCGCCATCGAAGCGGCCCGTGCCGGCGAGGCCGGACGTGGTTTCGCCGTGGTCGCCGACGAAGTCCGCGCCCTGGCCAGCCGCACCCAGCAGAGCACCGGGGAAATCCAGCAGATGATCGACCGTCTGCGCGGCACCACGGAAGGCTCGGTGAGCGCCATGCAGCGCGCCAGCGACATGGCCGAGCGCACCCGTGGCCAGGCCAACCAGGCCGGCCAGTCGCTGGACGCCATCGCCCAACTGATCGGCACCATCAACTCGATGAACGCGCAGATCGCCAGCGCCGCCGAGGAGCAGACCGCGGTGGCCGAGGAGATCAACCGCAGCGTCCACCAGATTGCCGGGGGCGTGGACAGCGTGGCGGATGATGCCGCCAAGGGCGCGCGCACCGCGACCGAGCTGAACGGGCTGGGAGAGCGCCTGCGCCAGTTGGTCGGCCAGTTCCGCATCTGATCCGGCGGGGCGCAACGCCCCGCCAATCCGGGTCGCCAAGCATTCGGCATGGCGGCCCGTGCCGGTCTTTTGCGACAATTCACGAATTGTCGCCATGACAGCCCATTCCAGGGACCGGCTCCGCACCTGCTCGCGCCGCTCCCGCCTGATGCCCGCGAAGCCGATGACCACAGACAGTACGCCGACCCCCGAACAGCTCCTGCAGCGCATGGATCACGCGATGATCCGCGACCGCCATCGCCTGCGCCGGCAGCTCCACGAGCTGCGCAAGCACCCCGACGAGGCCAAGCTCGCCCAGTGGGCCGAGCGCTTCCAGGCCTCCTGCGCCAAGGCCGAGGCGCGTCGCGCGAGCATCCCGAAGATACGCTACGACGACAGCCTGCCCATCGCCGCCAAGCGCGACGAGATCAAGGCCGCGCTGGAAAAGAGCCAGGTGGTGGTGATCGCCGGCGAGACCGGCTCGGGCAAGACCACCCAGCTGCCGAAGATCTGCCTGGAGCTGGGCCGTGGCACCCATGGCCTGATCGGCCACACCCAGCCGCGCCGGCTGGCCGCGCGCAGCGTGGCGACCCGTGTTGCCGAGGAGATCGGCACGCCGTTGGGTTCGCTGGTTGGCTACCAGGTGCGTTTCGAAGACCAGAGCGACGACAGCACGCTGATCAAGCTGATGACCGACGGCATCCTGCTGGCCGAGACCCAGCATGACCGTTACCTCGAGCGCTACGACACGATCATCGTCGACGAAGCCCACGAACGCAGCCTGAACATCGACTTCCTGCTCGGCTTCCTGAAAACCCTGCTGCACCGCCGGCCGGACCTGAAGCTGATCATCACGTCGGCGACCATCGACCTGGAACGCTTCTCCAAACACTTTGGCGATGCGCCCATCGTCGAGGTCTCGGGGCGCACCTACCCGGTGGAAACCTGGTACCGCCCGCTGGCGGCGGAAGTAGACGAGGACGGCGAAGCGCTGTTCGACGACCTCTCCGTGGACCAGGGCATCCTCCGCGCGCTGGACGAGATCGCCGCCCACGAGCGCGAAATCGGCAAGCGCCCCGGCGACGTGCTGGTGTTCCTCCCCGGCGAGCGCGAGATTCGCGACGCCGCCGACATGCTGCGCAAGGCCAACCTGCGCCACACCGAAGTGCTGCCGCTCTATGCGCGGCTGACGCCGGCCGAGCAGCAGAAGATCTTCGCGCCCATGCCGGGGCGCAAGATCGTGCTCGCCACCAACGTCGCGGAAACCTCGCTGACGGTACCGGGCATCCGCTATGTGATCGACAGCGGCACCGCGCGGATCAGCCGCTACAGCTACCGCGCCAAGGTCCAGCGCCTGCCCATCGAAGCCGTCTCGCAGGCCAGCGCCAACCAGCGCAAGGGCCGTTGCGGCCGGGTCGAGCCGGGCATCTGCGTGCGCCTGTACAGCGAGGAAGACTTCAACGGCCGCCCGGCCTTCACCGATCCGGAAATCCTGCGCACCAACCTCGCGGCGGTGATCCTGCAGATGCTCCACCTGCGCCTGGGCGACATCGAGGCCTTCCCCTTCATCGAGCCGCCGGATGGCAAGGCGATCAACGACGGCTTCACCCTGCTGCAGGAACTCTCGGCAGTGAACCGCGAGGGCCAGCTGACGCCGCTGGGCCGCCAGCTGGCGCGCCTGCCCATCGACCCACGGCTGGGGCGCATGCTGCTGGAAGCGGCGCAACTGGGCAGTCTGCCCGAAGTGCTCACCGTGGCCAGCGCGCTGTCCGTGCAGGACCCGCGCGAGCGGCCGATGGACCGCCAGCAGGCCGCCGACCAGGCCCACGCGCAGTGGAAGGACCCGGACTCGGACTTCGCGGCGCTGATCAACCTCTGGCGCGGCTTCGAGGAGCAGCGCCAGGCGCTGGGCTCCAACCCGCTGCGCAACTGGTGCCGGAAGAACTTCCTGAATTATCTGCGCCTTCGCGAATGGCGCGATGCGCACCGCCAGCTGACGCTGATCTGCCGCGAACTGCAGCTGCCCTTCGGCTCCAAATCTGACGGCGCCCAGCGCAAGAGCGAGCCCGCTCGCGCGCAGGCCACGCAGCACGACAACCGTGGCCGTCAGCCGGTCGCCAAGGCGGACGAGCCGAAGGCCCGTGACATCGACTACGCCGCCGTGCACAAGGCGATCCTCTCCGGCCTGCTCAGCCAGATCGGCCAGAAGGCGGAGGAGGGCGACTACCTCGGCGCGCGCCAGCGGCGCTTCTGGATTCACCCCTCCAGCGTGATCGGTCGCAAGAAGCCGCAATGGATCATGGCCGCCGAGCTGGTGGAAACCACCAAGCTGTTCGCCCGCATGGTGGCGAAGATCGAGCCGGACTGGCTGGAGCCGCTGGCCGGGCACCTGGTGAAGAAGAACTATCTGGAGCCGCACTGGGAAAAACGCCGTGGCCAGGTGGTGGCCTATGAGCAGGTCACCCTCTACGGCCTGATCATCATCGGCCGCCGCCCGGTGAACTACGGCCCGATCGACGCGCCGGTGTCCCGCGAGATGTTCATCCGCGAGGCGCTGGTACGCGGCGAGATCAACAGCCGCGCCAAGTGCCTGTCGGCCAACCGCCAGTTGCTGGAGAAGCTCGACGAGCTGGAAGCCAAGGCGCGCCGGCGCGACATCCTGGCCGACGAGGAAACCCTGTTCGCCTACTACGACGAGCGCTTGCCGGCGGACATCTACCAGTCCGCCAGCTTCGAGAAGTGGTACGAACGCGAGCACAAGCAGCAGCCGGACCTGCTGATCATGCGCGAGGAGGACGTCCTCGCCCGTGACGCCAGCGAAGTCACCGCCGGCCTCTACCCGGACCGCCTGCGCCTGGGCGACCTGCAGCTGCCGCTCACCTATCACTTCGAGCCCGGCCATGTGCGTGACGGCGTGACCGTGCGCGTGCCGGCGCCGCTGCTGCCGCAGTTGCCCGCCGAACGCCTGGAGTGGCTGGTGCCGGGGCTGCTGGAGGCCAAGTGCATCGAGCTGGTGCGCAGCCTGCCGAAGGCGATCCGCAAGAACTTCGTGCCGGTGCCGGACTTCGTCCGCGCCGCGCTGGGCAAGATGGTCTTCGCCGAGGGCGGGTTGTCCGAATCCCTGGGCCGCGAACTGCAGCGCATGACCGGCAGCCGCGTACCGGAAGAAGCCTGGGCGGAGGCCGAGACCCAGGTGGAAAGCCACCTGCGGATGAACATTGAAGTGGTCGACGCCCGTGGCAAGTTCCTCGGCGAAGGCCGCGATCTGGCCGAGCTCACCGCGCGCTTCGCCGAGGCCAGCCAGGCCGCGCTGGCGATCCCGCAGGCGGACAAACCGCAGAAGCCGGTGGAAGCCAAGGGCTTTGGCGAAGTCGCCGAGAAGCTCCAGCAGAAGGTCGCCGGGCTGTCGATGACGGTCTACCCGGCGCTGGTGGAAGAAGCCGGCGTGGTGAAGGAAAACCGCTTCCCGACCCAGGCCGAAGCCGACTACCAGCACCGCCGCGCCCTGCAGCGCCTGCTCCTGCAACAGCTCGCCGAGCCAGCCAAGTTCCTGCGCAGCAAGCTGCCGGGGCAGACCGACATGGGCCTGCTCTACCGCGAGCTGGGCCGCGTCGAGTCACTGGTGGAGGACATCCTGCTGGCCAGCCTGGACAGCGCCATTCTCGACGGCGAAAGCAACCTGCCGCGCGATGGCGCCGGGCTTGCGTCGCTGGCCGAGAAGAAGCGAGGCGCCTGGACCGAGCACGCCGAGCGCATCGCCCGCTTGACCCTGGAAATCCTCAAGCTCTGGCATGGCCTGCAGAAGCGCTTCAAGGGCAAGGTCGACCTCGCCATGACGGTGCCGCTGAACGATGTGAAGGGGCAGTTGGCCAAGCTGGTCTACCCCGGCTTCGTCCGCGACACGCCGCTGGAATGGCTGAAGGAATACCCGCGCTACCTGAAAGCGATCGAGCAACGTCTGGACAAGGTCGCCGGTCAGGTCCAGCGCGACCGCGTGTGGAGTGGCGAGATGGCCGGTTACTGGGAGCAGTACTCGGCGCGCGTGGCCAAGCATGCCCAGGAAGGCAAGCGCGACCCGGAACTGGTGATGTACCGCTGGATGCTGGAGGAATACCGCGTCTCGCTGTTCGCCCAGCAACTGGGGACGAAGGTGCCGGTGTCGGACAAGCGCCTGTCGAAGCAGTGGAGCCAGGTCGAGGCTTGAGCTGCGGAGTCGCCTGTAGGAGCGGGCCATGCCCGCGATTCGCGCGCATGGCCCGCTCCTGCAGGAAATATTCCGAGGTCAGTCGCGCTTGGGGATGTTCAGCCCGCGCTGTACCGCCGGCCGTGCGAGGAATTTCTCCAGCACACGCTTCACGTTCTGGAAGTGGTCGAAGCCCACCAGGTCGCCTGCTTCATAGAAGCCGACCAGGTTGCGAATCCACGGGAACGTGGCGATGTCGGCGATGGTGTAGCGTTCGCCCATGATCCAGTCGCGGCCTTCGAGGTGGCGGTCGAGTACGGCCAGCAGGCGCTTGGACTCGTCCACGTAGCGCTGCAGCGGGCGCTTGTCCTCGTAGTCCTTGCCGGCGAATTTGTTGAAGAAGCCGATCTGGCCGAACATCGGGCCGATCCCGCCCATCTGGAACATCAGCCATTGCAGGGTTTCATAGCGGCCGCTGGCGCCGGGGGCGATCAGCGAGTCGGTCTTGTCGGCGAGGTAGACCAGGATCGCGCCGGACTCGAACAGCGCCAGGGGTTTTCCGTCCGGGCCGTTGGGGTCGAGGATCGCCGGGATCTTGTTGTTCGGGTTCAGCGAGAGAAATTCCGGGGACATCTGGTCGTTCCGCTCGAAGCTGACCAGGTGCGGCTCGTAGGGCAGGCCAAGCTCTTCCAGCATGATCGATACCTTCACGCCGTTGGGCGTGGGCAGCGAGTACAGCTGCAGGTGGTCAGGGTGTTCGGCGGGCCATTTGCGGGTGATGGGGAACGCGGAAAGGTCTGACATGCATACTCCGGTCAGGTGAGCGGGATCTTGAGTCGGCCTTCAGGATAGCCCTCTGCGTGGCCACGGTCATGACCCGCGCGCGACAAACCGGTATGGTGCGGGCCCATAGACAAGCAACCGGCCCCCGATGCGGTCACCAGACAAGGAACCCAGCATGAGCCTGCAAGGCACTTACGATCCGCAGAACATCTTCGCCCAGATCATTCGCGGCGAGGCTCCCTGCTTCAAGCTGTACGAGGACGACGACGTGCTTGCCTTCCTCGATCTGTTCCCGCAGTCCTACGGCCACGCCCTGGTGATTCCGAAGAATTCTCCGGCGCGCAACATCCTCGAAGTCGACCCCGATGCGTTGGCCAAGGTAATGCGCGTGGTGCAGCGCCTGACCGGTGTGATCGTCGAAGAGCTCAACCCCGATGGCGTGCAGGTCGCCCAGTTCAACGGCGCGCCGGCCGGGCAGACGGTGTTCCACATCCACGTGCACATCGTCCCCCGCTATGCCGGCGAGGGCCTGGGGATCCACGCGGCGAACAAGGCCGATACGGCGGAGCTGGAGAAGCTGCAGGCGCGCCTCGTTGCCCGCCTGAACGGCTGAGGCGCACCTGTGCCGGCGGTTACTCGACTGCCGGCTTGATGTCGAAACCGGTGCGGTTGTCGCTGACGATGCGGAAGGCGTTGTTGCCGCCCGGCTCGAGCGGCACCAGCAGTTCACGGCGCAGCATGGCCTTGCTGCACAGGCCGTCGCCGTCCTTGTCGCCGATGATGCCGACCACGTGCTTGCCCACCGGTACGTGGAAGCTGGCCGACTCACCCTTGCCGATGCGCGCGGCGATTTCATGGTCGATGGTGAGGGCGACGAAGCAGCCGCCGCCGATGTAGCCCACGTCGCGGGTGACATCGACCTTGACGCTGTCCTTGCCCGGTTGCTGGTAGGCCAGCAGGCGGTCAGTGGGGACGGGTTGGACTTCATCGCTCTGGTACGAAGCACAGCCGGAAAGCGCGAGCAGGGACAGGACGGCAAGGATCGAACGCATAGACTTCCTCCATGGACAATGCAGCCTAGGCTAGCCCATCCGACCGGTTTCCGTCGGCTGGGCTACGCACCGTAGGAAATTGGAGTAGTCTTCAGCACATGTGATTCGGGCTGGAGTGCCCGATTGCCGCCATTCAGGCCGATCCGCCGGGCGGTCGAGCCAAGGAGCAGGGCTGATGCACCGCAACAGCGATCCCGACCATCTGTTCGACTCCAGTGCCGGACCTACCGGGCTGGAGGAGGCAGACCATCGCCTGCTGATGCGGCTGATCTTCGGTTGCACCGGGGCGACCCTGGGGTTGTTCTCGATCCTGCAGTACCTCGCCGGCAATCTCTGGCTGGCTGGCGCCGAACTGGTCACCTGCGGGCTGCTGCTGTGGGCGGCGCACCGGCTGCAGCGTGTGCGTCGGCTGGTGCCGTGGATCATCGCCTACCTGTTGCCGACCTTCTGTTTCATCCTCTACATCATCGTCATGCCCAACGCCTCGGCCTCGGCCTTCGTCTGGGTCTATCTGATGCCGGTGATGGCCTACCTGCTGCTGGGCAAGTGGCGTGGCTTCCTGCTCGCCGTGCCGTTCATGCTGATCGCCACGCTGATGTACCTGCATGCGAACCACCTGCGTCTGGATGCACCGGGGCTGATCGACATCGGCAACGGCATCTTCTGTGGCGTGCTGGTGATTGCCTTCATGCACGTCTATGAAGAGCGCCGCGCTGCCGCCTACAAGCAACTGCGGCACCTGGCGCTGACCGATGCGCTGACCGGCGTGGCCAGCCGCGAGAGCTTCCAGCGTGCGCTGAGGCGCTGCATCCAGGAGGCGGCCCGCTATGAGACGCGGCTGGTGCTGGTGGTGCTGGATGTCGATCACTTCAAGAACATCAACGACCAGTGGGGCCACGATGCCGGCGACAAGGCCTTGCAGCACCTGTGCAACCGACTGCGCCACCGCCTGCGCGCCACCGACCTGATCGGCCGGCTGGGCGGCGAGGAGTTCGGCCTGCTGCTGCCCTTCACCGATCGCTTCGACGCCAAGCCGCTGGTGGAATCCCTGCGCCGCGACATCGACGAGGCACCGCTGATGTACCACGGGGAGCGCATCGAGATTTCCGCCACCTTCGGCCTCGCCGAGTGGCCGGGCGACGGTCTGGATGCCGATGAACTCTACCGCTGCACCGACCGCCGCCTGTATCGCGGCAAGGCCGAGGGGCGCAATCGGCTGGTCTACAGCGACCCGGCCTGAGTCCGCTTCGCCGCCAGCGGCTCGGTGAGGCGCGCATAGGCCGTGCGCACCTGGCGCGCCATCTTCCGTTCCACCCATTCGTAGCTCAGCCAGGACAGCAGCAGGATCGCCGGTACGGCGACGCTCAGCGTCTGATAGGGCGTCAGGCCCAGCCGCTCATGCAGCCAGTAGGCGGCCAGCCAGAGCACGATCACGTGCAGCAGGTACACCGAATAGGACCAGTCGCCCAGCGCATGCAGCACTTTGCTGCGCTCGAACAGCGGCTCCAGTGCCACACACGCGGCCAGCAGCGTGGCGGCAGGCAGGCCCCAGATCAGCAGGCGCCAGGGATGATCGGCGGGGAACGCCGCGATGGTCGTCACCGCCACGGCAGCCATCAGCAGGGCCAGTGGCCGGGGCAGGTTCAGCCAGCCGCGCCGGTACAGCGCCGCCAGGCCCAGGCCGAGGAGAAACTCGAAGATGATCGGATTTCGGTAGAAGTTGCTGAGCCAGGGTTCGCGCGCCAGCACTTGCGCCACCAGCAGCACCAGCGCGGTCACCAGCCAGGGGCGCCAGCGCTCGGCAACCAGGAAGGAGAGGGCGAACAGGCCGTAGAAAAGCATCTCGAAATTCAGCGTCCAGCCCACCGGCAGCACCGGGTACAGACCGAAACCACCGGGGTTTTCGCTGGGGATGAACAGCAGCGAGAGCAGCAGCGATTTGCCGCCGACGCCGTAGATCGGCATCACGTCGGCGAAGGCATAGATGATCAGGGCGGTGATCGCCGTGTACAGCCAGTAGGCCGGGGCGACACGGGCCAGGCGCTGGACCAGGAAGGTCACTGGCGACATCGGCCGGCCGGCGCTGGAGAGGTGGATCACGAAGCCGCTGAGGACGAAGAAGATGTCCACCCCGACCTGGCCGCGGGTGGAGAGGAGCTTGCCGCCGAGGCTGTCGGCGCGGAAGTCGAAGAACACTTGCATGAAGTGATGGAACACCACCAGCCAGGCGGCCAGTGCCCGCAGTGCCTGAAGCGAAACCAGCATGGGTGGGCGAGTCCTCCGTCGGTGGATAAAAGAAAGGGGCGCGACTTTGCGCGCCCCTTTCCTCGACAGTCAGGTGTCGCCGATCGTTCACCGGGCCTGCTGGACGGTCGCGGCCAGCATCGCCGGTTCACGTTCCAGACGCAGGCACAGCAGCGCCGTGATGATGGCTGCCACCGGCAGCATGGCGCCGACCCAGGGCAGCGCGGCGAGGCCGGGCCCGTGGTCGATGGTCATGCCGCCAAGCCAGGCACCCAGGGCGTTACCCAGGTTGAAGGCGGCGATGTTGAAGCTGGCCGCGACACTCTGGCCGGCGCCGTGGGCCTTCTCCAGCACCCACATCTGCAGAGGCGGCACGGTGGCGAACCCGGCGGCGCCGAGCAGGGCGATGAAGATCACCACGGCAATCCGGTTCTCCAGCGCGAAGCTCATCAGGCCCATGACCACCGCCAGCGCGACCAGGCTGCCGAGCAGGGCGGGCACCAGTTTGCGGTCGGCGAGTTTGCCGCCCAGCAGGTTGCCCAGCACCAGGCCGCCGCCGAACACCAGCAGCACCGGCGACACCGCACTTTCGGAGAAGCCGGCGAGGCGGGTCAGCAGCGGCGACACATAGCTGAACACGGTGAACACACCGCCGAAGCCGAGCACGGTGGTCAGCAGGCCGAGCAGCACGGCCGGGCGCTTCAGCACGCGGAAGTCATCACGCAGGTTGCCGGCGGCCGGCGGTGCGCTGTGGCGCGGCAGGTAGATCGCCAGGATCGCCAGGGCCAACAGGCCAATGCCGGTCACCACCCAGAAGGCCGCACGCCAGCCATAGAGCTGACCGAGCCAGGTGCCCAGCGGCACGCCGAGGATGGTGGCGACGGTGAGGCCGGTGAACATCAGCGCGATGGCCGAGGCGCGGCGTTCGGCCGGCACCAGGCTGGTGGCGACCACCGAACCGACGCCGAAGAAGGTGCCATGGGCGAAGGAGGTCAGCACCCGCGCGGCCATCAGCGTGGCGTAATCCGGCGCCAGGGCACAGGCGAGGTTGCCGAGGGTGAAGATCACCATCAGCCCGAGCAGGGTGCGGCGTTGCGGCCAGCGCGCGGTGAGGGCAGTGAGCAGTGGCGCGCCGAGCACTACGCCCAGCGCGTAGCCGGAAATCAGCAGGCCGGCGGCGGAGATGGACACGCCGAAATCATGGCCGACTTCCAGCAGCAATCCCATGATCACGAATTCGGTAACGCCGATGCCAAAGGCACCGGCGGTCAAGGCGTACAAGGCAATGGGCACGTGGGCTCTCCCGGATGATTCGTAGAATGGCCGCCACCTTATCCCCGTGCGTATTGCTGATATAGACTGCTTGTAAGCAAATCACCTGTGAATTGAATTCAATATGGCCCGCCCTGACGTCAACCGCTTCGGCGAAATGGAAGTGTTCATCCGCGTGGTGGAAACCGGCGGTTTTACTGCCGCCGCGCAGCAGTGCGGGATGACGCCCTCGGCAGTGAGCAAGCTGGTGGCGCGCCTGGAGGATCGCCTCGGCGCGCGGCTGTTCAACCGCTCCACCCGACGTCAGCAGCTCACGGCTGAAGGCTCGGCGTTCTACGAGCGCAGCCTGCGCATCCTTGCCGATCTGGATGAAGCCGAGCGCGAGGCTTCGGTCAGTGCCGAGCCGCAGGGCAGGGTGCGCATCAGTTGCAACCTGCCGGTGGGTCGGCAGTTCCTGATCCCGGCGCTGCCGCTGTTCTTCGAGCGCTATCCGGGCGTCAGTCTCGACCTGCAACTGACCGATGAAGTGGTGGACCTGCTGGAAGTGCGTGCTGATGTCGCCGTGCGCAGCGGCCCACTGCGGGACTCGCGGTTGGTGGCGCGTTCGCTGGGGGAGTCCGGACACAAGATTGTCGCCGCGCCCGAGTATCTGGCGCGGCACGCTGCGCCGCAGCATCCGCGCGAGCTGGGCGAGCACAACTGCGTGGGTTTCAGCTACCGGCGTGTCGAGCCGGACTGGCCATTCCTGGACAAGCCGGCGGATGCCCCCGAGCCCAGCGGCAACCTGCTGGCCAGCGACGGCGACAGCGTGCGTCATCTGGCGCTGGCCGGGCTGGGGCTGGCGCGGCTGGCAGAATTCCAGGTACGCGAGGATATCGCTGCCGGACGGCTGGTGGCGGTGCTGGAGGACTTCAATCCTGGCGACCGCAAACCCATGCACGCGCTCTACCTGGGCAAGCCGGGCCACCTGCCGGCGCGGGTGCGCGCGGTGCTCGACTTCCTCGCCGAGCACGTGCGCATCGACTGACTCAGGCGGCTTCGAGCAATGCCAGGGTATCGGCCGCGCCCATCATCTTCGCCGCGGCCAGCGCCGTCAGGCCGCTGGCGTCGCGGGCCTCGCGGTCGGCGCCGTGTTCCAGCAGGCAGCGGACGATCTCCGGGCGATTGAACATGGCTGCCATCATCAGCGCGGTCTTGCCGTCGGGCGATGCTCCTTCGACCTGTGCGCCCCGGCTGAGCAGCAGGCGAACCATCTCCAGATCGCCCTTGAAGGCGGCCCCGGCCAGCGGCGTCTGCCCGGCGTTGTTGCGCAGGTCCGGGTCGGCGCCGTGATCGAGCAGCACGCCAACGGTGTCGTGGTGGCCGTAATAGCTGGCCAGCATCAGCAAGCTGTCGCCCTTGTGGTTGCGCAGGTTGGCCGGCAGGCCCTGCTGCAGCAGTTCGGTCAGGCGCGGGGTATCACCCTGGCGGGCCAGGTCGATCACCTGATTGGCGAATTCCAGGGTCTGTTCGTCCATTTCCGGGCGGTTCGCGGCACTCATCCTGAAGTCTCCTTGGCAAAGTCGGGAATGCACTGAAGGATAAGGACTGGCGCGCCTGGGCGCGCCAACACTGTGCCTATGGTGCCGGTGGAAAATTTCAATCCGTTGCTCCAGGGCAGGCGTGGCGTGATTTATGTCCATGATCTTGCGCAAATGCCGCCCTCGCACGGCGACTTTTCGGCGAAAATTGCAGCATAATCAGCGATCAGCGGTTGCACCTGGGGTGAAACCGCAAACCGCCGGGCGGGCAAAGGTGCCCACCGTCGGTGGGAGTGGCACACTGCCCTGTTGCGGGGATCGCCATCCCGAAGC
This sequence comes from Pseudomonas sp. PDM22, assembly GCF_014851965.1. Taxonomy (NCBI): domain Bacteria; kingdom Pseudomonadati; phylum Pseudomonadota; class Gammaproteobacteria; order Pseudomonadales; family Pseudomonadaceae; genus Pseudomonas; species Pseudomonas sp. PDM22. The sequence goes on along the minus strand of NZ_JACVAR010000001.1, from coordinate 665,277 downwards.
CTTCGCGCCAGGACGCGGAGCGACGAATATCCAGTGCCGGCCAATGGGCGGGCACCTTGATGCCTAACCTTGCCGCCCGGCCCGGCGGCGCAGATTGAGAAGAGGATTGACCGTGCATAAAGTCGTGATCAGCGGAACCGGCCTGTATACCCCGCCGTTCAGCATCTCCAACGATGAACTGGTGGAATCCTTCAACAGCTACGTCCGCAGTCACAACGAGCAGCATGCCGACGCCATCGCCAAGGGCGAGGTCGAGGCACTGTCCGAGTCCAGTTCGGCGTTCATCGAAAAGGCCTCCGGCATCAAGAGCCGCTTCGTGGTGAACAAGGAAGGCATCCTCGATCCGCAGCGCATGGCGCCGCGCATTCCGGAACGCTCCAACGAAGACTGGGGCATCCTCTGCGAGATGGCGACTGCCGCCGCCAAACAGGCCCTGCAGCGCGCCGGCCGCACTCCCGAAGACATCGATGGCGTGATCGTCGCCTGCTCCAACCTGCAGCGCGCCTACCCCGCCGTGGCCATCGAAGTGCAGGCCGCCCTCGGTATCCAGGGCTTCGGCTATGACATGAACGTCGCCTGCTCGTCGGCTACCTTCGGCATCCAGGCCGCCGTGAACAGCGTGCAACTGGGCCAGGCCCGCGCGATTCTCATGGTCAACCCGGAAATCTGCACCGGCCACCTGAACTTCCGCGACCGCGACAGCCACTTCATCTTCGGCGACGCGGCTACCGCCGTGGTCATCGAACGTGCCGACCAGGCTACCAGCGAGCACCAGTTCGATGTGGTCAGCACCAAGCTGCTGACCCAGTTCTCCAACAACATCCGCAACAACTTCGGCTTCCTCAACCGCGCGGCGGAAGAGGGCATCGGCAGCCGCGACAAGCTGTTCGTGCAGGAAGGCCGCAAGGTGTTCAAGGACGTCTGCCCGATGGTGGCCGAGCTGATCGGCGAGCACCTGGCGCAGAACGACATCCCGGTCAGCGATGTGAAGCGCTACTGGCTGCACCAGGCCAACCTGAACATGAACCTGCTGATCACCCGCAAGCTGATAGGCCGCGACGCCGAGGCCCACGAAGCGCCGGTGATCCTCGATACCTACGCCAACACCAGCTCGGCCGGTTCGGTCATCGCCTTCCACAAGTACCAGGACGACCTGCCCGCCGGCTCCATCGGCGTACTGAGCTCCTTCGGCGCCGGCTACTCCATCGGCAGCGTGATCCTGCGCAAGCGCTGATCGTGCCCGCCGACGACAGCGAGCTGTTGTCGCGCCTGCTGGCCGGTGACCAGCAGGCCTTCCGCACTCTGGTAGCCAACTACCAGGGTGCGATGCGCGCCGTGGCCATCGCCATCGTCGGCGCCGCTCATGCCGATGAAGTGGTGCAGGACGCCTGGCTCGCCGCGGTGCGCAACCTCGATGGCTTCCAGGGTCGCTCCAGCCTCAAGACCTGGCTGCTGACCATCACTGCCAATACCGCCAAATCGCGCCTGCGCAAGGTCCGCCGCGACGTTTCGCTTGACGACCTGCCTGCGCCCCACGGCAGCCTCGACGAAACCCGCTTCGCCGCCGACGGCCACTGGAGCCCGGCGCCGCTGGCCTGGCACGAGGACTCGCCCGAAGCCTTGCTGGCCGAGGATGAACTGCGGCAGTGCCTGGAGAAGACCCTGCTCAGCCTCTCCGAACTGCAGCGCAGCGTATTGCTGCTGCGCGAACGCCAGGGACTGGAGTTGGAGGAGATCTGTAATCTGCTGGAGGTTTCGCTCTCCAATGTCCGGGTGCTGTTGCACCGTGCGCGGCTGAAGGTGTTTGCCACCGTGGAGCACTTCGAGGAGACCGGGGAATGCTGACCTGCAAGGAACTGGTGGCACGCTCCAGCGACCTGCTGGACGAACAGCTGGGCTGGCGCGAGAAGCTGGCGCTGCGCCGGCACCTCCTGCTGTGCCGCAACTGCCGGCGCTATCTGCGACAGATGCGTCTGGCCCAGGCCACCCTGCGCCTGCTGCCGGACCCGCCGCGACCCGACTCGGAACGCCTGGCCGACCACCTCGCCGAACTGCGCCGCGACAGCGCGCGGCGCTGAATCATTCGGACCTGTGCAGTCGGCGCGGGATGAACACCTCGTAGCGCTTGCCGGATACGTCCGTGCGATGACGGTCCTGCAGCCGAATCCTCAGCCCAGACTTTGCGCTCGCCACGCATCCAACCCGCCCGACAGTGCCCACGTCCGCGGGTGTCCGAACGCCTGCAGCCGCTCCGCCAGCATCGCCGCGGAAAGCTCGTGGGGACAGGCGCAATAGATCACCACGTCCTTGTCCTCCAGGCTGCCACGCAGTTCGTCCAGCGCCCCGTCCAGGCGGAAGGCGATGGAGCCGGGAATCGCCTCGTCATCGAACTGTGCACGCACATCGAGAATCAGCGGCGGCTCGCCAGCGTCCAGGCGCGCGCGCAGCTCGTCGACGCTGATGCGCGGAATCCGCGAGGTGCGCTTGAGCAGGCTGAAGCGCTGCCAGAGCTTCCAGACGATGAACAGCGCGAAGGCGCCGAGCAACGCCGCGACGCCGACGCTGGCGTACTCGGTGATCAGGTCGAGGATGCGGTCCACCGCGCTGCTGAAAATACTCCCGAGCAGCAGCGCGGAGCCCGCCCAGAGTGCCGCTCCGGCGCAGTCGTAGGCGAGGAAGCGCGGCAGCGGCGTACGCGTCATGCCGGCCATGGTGGTGGTCAGCGCGCTGGCGCCGGGGAGGAAGCGCGAGATCAGCAGCGCGCGCGGGCCGACGCGCAGATAGAAGCTCTGGCTCTGACGAATGCAGCTGTCCGGCGACAGCGAAACCTTGCACACGCTGCGCAGCATGAAGCCGCCATAGTGCCGCCCGGCGCAGAACCAGATCAGGTCGGCGATCAGGCAGGCGCAGACGGCCACTGCCAGTGCCTGGCCCAGCGGCACGCCGCTGCCTTGCAGCGCCAGGGCGCCGGCGACGATCAGCGCCGGGTAGGCCGGGATCGGCAGGCCCAACTGCTCGAGCAGGACGTTGAAGAACAGCAAGGTGAGGCCGTGCTGCTGGATCAGGGGTTGCAGTTCGTGCATGGGAAAGCCTGGGAGGGAACGGTCTTCCTGGGGAAGGCGACAGCATACCGGTAAAGCGGCCTTCAGAAATGCCTGAAGGCCTAGTGGGACATGGCTTAGGACCTTTATGCCATAAGGAAATCAAAAGTTCCTTTGTAATAAAAGTTTTATCTACGAGCAACTGATCTGAAATAACCCCTCGCCAAGATTCCCAGCAACACAAACGGGGGCCGCCAGAACGGCCTGTGCGAGTCCTTGGGGGGCGCGCAGCAGCCAGGCACTCGGCGTGTTCAACGCAAATACCATTAAGGGGAATCTTCGATGATCCGTAAGCACTTCGCCGGTTACGCCGCCACTGCCCTGGCACTGGCCGTTTCCGCCCAGGCTTTCGCAGGCACAGTCACCACCGATGGCGCCGATATCGTAATCAAGACCAAAGGCGGTCTTGAAGTCGGCACCACCGACAAGGAATTCAGCTTCAAGCTCGGTGGCCGTCTGCAAGCGGATTACAGCCGCTTCGATGGTTTCTACACCAAGAACGGCAACAACGGTGACGGCGCCTACTTCCGCCGCGCCTACCTGGAACTGGGCGGCACTGTCTACAAAGACTGGAAATACCAGATCAACTACGACATGTCCCACAACTCCGGTAACGCTGACAACGGTTACTTCGACGAAGCCTCCTTCAGCTACACCGGCTTCAGCCCGGTCACCCTGAAGTTCGGCCGCTTCGACCCGGACTTCGGTCTGGAAAAAGCCACCAGCTCCAAGTGGGTCACCGCCACCGAGCGAACCTCCGCGTACGAACTGGCTGACTGGATCAACACCCACCAGGACGGCATGGGTGCCCAGGTTGGCGGCGTCGTCGCCAATATGGCTTACCTGGACGCCGGCGTTTACGCCAAGGACGCCGACGACACCGACGGCGACAGCGTCAAGCAGTTCAACTTCCGCGGCGTGTTCGCTCCGCTGAACACCGACGGTAACGTCCTGCACGTTGGCGTGGACTACGCCTACCGTGACCTGGATGACACCGCCTTCGACTCCCGCATCCGTCCGCGTCTGGGCATGCGTGGCATCGCCACCAACGGCGGTAACGACGCTGGCGACAACGGCAACCGCGCTACCTTCGGCGGCGCCACCCTGAGCCCGGCCGGTTCCTACAAGGACGACTCCACCTGGGGTGCTGAATTCGCCTACGCCATCGGCCCGTTCTCCGCTCAGGCCGAATACCTGAAGCGCAAGCTGAAGGCTGATGCCGACGCTTACGAAGACATCAAGGCTGACGGTTACTATGGCCAGCTGGCCTACACCATCACCGGTGAATCCCGCGTGTACAAGCTCGATGGCGCCAAGTTCGACACCATCAAGCCGTCCAACAAGGAAATCGGTGCCTGGGAAGTCTTTTACCGTTACGACCACATCAAGGTTGATGACCCGAACGTGGTCGTGGCTACCGCCACCCGCGACGTGGGCGACACCAAGGCCAGCACCAACACCATCGGTGTGAACTGGTACGCCAACGAAGCCGTGAAAGTCTCCCTGGACTACGTTCACGTCAGCACCGACGGCATCCGCAATGCCAACGGCGACGACGACGGCAACGGTGTCGTGACCCGTCTGCAGTACGTGTTCTAAGAACGACCGCTCTACCGTTTGACTCCTTTGTGTAAACCCCGCCTCGGCGGGGTTTTTTTATGGGAGTTGGACAGTCAATCTGTAGGAGCGAGCTTGCTCCTGCAGGGGTTGCCTCAGCGGAAACCGGGCCCCGCTGACCGTCGGCGGAATTCGAACTCGAGCAGCTCATCGAACGGATTGCCCATTTCCAGTCGCGTCCAGCCCAGCTTGATGAGAAAAGCCAGTGCCGTCGGGTTGTCCGGCCTCACGCTGGCCCGCCACAAGGGGCTGCCCTGCAGTTCCGGCCGGCTCATCACCAGGGTCATCACCGCGCGCCCGACACCCGAGCCGCGTAACTCCGGGCGCACGGCAAGATCGGTGACGAAGTAGTACGGATGCGCCGCAGTGGGCAGGCAAACCCCCACCACCGCGATCAGTTGGCCGCCACGCAGAATGCTGTACTGGACCTTGTCCGCATCCTTCAGCACCTGTTCCAGCCAATAGCGATCCATCGGGCCCAGTTGTGCATCGAGCAGCGGATCCTTGAACCAGCTTTCGTACGGCGGGATGTCACCCAGCTGGAAAGGGCGAATCTGCATGCGGGCGCTCTCCGGTGCAGCTTTGGGAAGTTTCACACTCGCATCTGCTGGGCGATTGCGTCAATCGACCCTGAGCGCTCGCGTCATTGAGGCCGCGCGCAGCCAGCACCTACCCTGCGGGCACTCAACCCACCGGGAGTCGACCATGCTGCGCAATCACTTCGAGACCGAGCACAACCTGTTCCGCGATGCCTTCCGATCCTTCCTCAACAAGGAAGTGGTGCCTCACCAGGAGGAATGGGAGGAAGCCGGCGTGGTGGACCGCAGTGTCTGGCGCAAGGCGGGGGAGATGGGCTTCCTGCTGCCCTGGGCGGAAGAGGAGTACGGCGGAACCGCTCTGAAGGATTTCCGCTACGAACAGATCATGTGTGAGGAACTGGCCGCCATCAACGAGCCGGGTTTCATGATCCCGCTGCACTCGGCGCTGTGCGGCCCCTACATCGCCGAGTACGGCAACGCCGAGCAGAAGGCCCGCTGGCTGCCGGGGATCATCCGTGGCGAGAGTATCCTGGCGGTCGCGATGACCGAGCCGTCCGCCGGCTCCGACCTGGCCGGTATGCGCACCACGGCGGTGGACAAGGGCGACCACTTCGTCCTCAACGGTTCCAAGGTGTTCATCTCCAACGGCCTGCTGGCGGACCTGGTGATAGTCGCGGCCAAGACCGACCCGGCGAACAAGCACGCCATGGGGCTGTTCGTAGTCGAGCGTGGCATGGAAGGCTTCGAGCGAGGGCGCAACCTGAAGAAGCTGGGCATGAAGAGCCAGGACACCGCCGAGCTGTTCTTCAACAACGTGAAAGTGCCGAAGGAGAACCTGCTGGGCGACGCCAAGGGCGGCTTCTTCTACCTGATGAACATGTTGGCCCAGGAGCGCCTGACCAACGCCTGTGGCGCGGTGGCCGGCGCCGAGGCGGCGCTGAACGCGACCGTCGACTACGTGAAGGAGCGCAAGGCCTTCGACCGCCCGGTGGCGCACTTCCAGAACACCCGCTTCAAGCTCGCCGAGATGCGTACGCAGATCGACGTGGCGCAGGTCTTCACCGACCGCTGCGTGATGGACCACAACCAGAAGAAGCTCACCCCCGAAGTGGCCGCCGAGGCCAAGCTGTTCACCACCGAGCTGCTGTGCAAGGTGGTCGATGAAGGCGTGCAACTGCACGGCGGCTGGGGTTACATGTGGGAGTATCCGATCTGCAAGATGTACGCGAACGCGCGCATCCAGCGCATCTTCGCCGGTACTTCGGAGATCATGAAAGAGATCATCAGCCGCGGCATGAAGCTCTGAGGCGCGGCGCCCACGCATCGATTGAGCGAAACAGGAGTGCCCATGAACGGCCCGCTCGCCTCACTGAAGATCCTCGATTTTTCCACCCTGCTGCCGGGGCCGTTCGCCTCGCTGCTGCTGGCCGACATGGGCGCCCAGGTGCTGCGCGTGGAATCCCCCACGCGCATGGACCTGGTGCGCGTACTGCCGCCGCACGTGGACGGTACCTCCGCCAGTCACGCCTACCTCAACCGCAACAAGCGCTGTATCGCGCTGGACCTGAAACAGGCCGAGGCGGTGGAAGTGGTGAAGCAACTGGTGCAGGAGTACGACATCGTGCTGGAGCAGTTCCGCCCCGGCGTGATGGACAAGCTAGGCGTGGGCTACGAGGCGCTCAAGGCGATCAACCCGAAGCTGATCTACGTATCGATCACCGGCTACGGCCAGACCGGGCCGCTGCGCGACCGCGCCGGGCATGACATCAATTACCTGGCCCTGGCCGGCGTTGCCAGCTACACCGGCCGCCGCGAGAGCGGCCCGCTGCCGCTGGGCGTGCAACTGGCGGACATCGGCGGCGGTTCGCTGCACGGCGTGATGGGCCTGCTGGCGGCGGTCATCCACCGGCAGCAGACGGGGGAGGGGCAGCAGGTCGACGTGAGCATGACCGACTGCGCCTTCAGCCTGCATGGCATGGCTGGTGCCGGTTATCTCGCGGCGGGCGTGGAGCCGGAGATGGAAGGCCTGGCGCTCAATGGCGGCAGCTTCTACGACTATTACCGCACCCGCGATGGCCGCTGGTTCTCGGTGGGTAGCCTGGAGCCGCAATTCATGCAGCAGTTCTGTGCCGCCATCGGCCGTCCGGAGCTGGCGGCGCGGGGGTTGTCGCCCAGGCCGGAAGAGCAGCAGGCGCTCAAGCGCGAGATTGCCATCGAGTTCGAAAAACAGGATTTCGCCCAGTGGCAGGAGCGCTTCGCTGCGCTGGACGCCTGCGTCGAGCCGATGCTGTCGCTGGCCGAGGCGGTGGAGCATCCGCAATTGGCAGAGCGCGGCCTGGTAACCCGGGTGCCGAACGGCAAGGGCGGCGAGCAACGGCAGATGGCCTGCCCGATCCGTTTCTCCGCCGGCCTGCCCGAGCCACGGCATATCGGCGCTGCGCTGGGTGCGCATACGGCAGAAGTGATGGCGGAACTGGGTTACACCGACGAGCAGGTTGCGGCGCTCAAGGCAGCCAAGGCTATCGCCTGAGCGGTGTCACTCGCGGCGGGTTTCGCCGGTGAAGATCAGCGTCGCACGGCAGCGCCGGCAGTAGTAGCGGCGGCCCTGGGCAACAAGGTTGTGGCGCTGGGACGAGAAGGGGAATTCATTGCCCTCGCCGCAGTGGCATCGGTACAGGTAGCGGGTGGCACGGCGGCGCTTGATCTCGTAGGTATGGCAGCGATCGGGCGGCAGACCGTAGATGCCGCGCATGATCAGCTGCCACTCCTCACCATGCGGGCGAATGCGCGGACCGAACATCTGGTGGGCAATCAGGTGCGCCACTTCATGGGCCACGGTCTGCTGCAGGAAGTGTTCGTGGTTTTCCCGGTACAGCTGCGGGTTGAAGCGCAGCAGGTTTTCATCCAGGTGGGCGACGCCGGCCTTCTGGCCGCGTAGCCGGAAGCTGACTTCCGGGCGGGGAAAGCGCCGCTGGAAGAAGGCTTCGGCCTGCTGGTAGCAGGCTTCGACGCGAGCGTTGAGCTGTTCAGGCATACAGTGGTTCTCCGACGGGGGCAGATTATGCCGCAGTCGGAGCGCGGGTGGAGGATTTCTCGCGGCCGCTCGTCCGGGGTGCAGGTTCAGGCAAGCCGGGCGAGTTTCAGGCAAGCACGCAAAAGAAAACCGGGCCGCTGGGGCCCGGTTTTCCGTTCGTGTCGTGCAATCAGGTGTATTCCGGGCCGACGCCGCTGCCCCAGAGGATGACTGACAGGGCCATCATCGCCACCAGCACCACCAGTCCTACCGCCAGTACCGAGCTGGAGAACAGGAAACCTTCATCCTTGGGAATGTTCATGAAGGTTGGGATGCCGACATAGAGCAGGTAGACGGTGTAGCAGATCGCGGCGGTGCCGATGATCATGCCCAGCCACAGGTGCGGGTAGAGCGCCGCCAGGCCGCCGATGAACAGCGGAGTAGCGGTGTACGCGGCGAACACTATGCATTGGGTCAGCGATGGCGACGCGTCGTAGGTACGGGCCATCCAGTGGATGAAGGCGCCCATCACGGCGACGCCGGCGAGCATGGCGATGTAAGTCATGATGGTCAGCTGGATCGCACTGGCGGCCGTCAGCTTGACCGGTCCCGCATTGCCCAATACCCAGCCGACCTGTGTGGTGCCGATGTAGGCGGAAATGACCGGGATGGCAGCGAGGATCAGGACGTGCGTCAGATACATGTGGCTGATGGATTCTTCTTCGCCACGGATGTCCTGCCATTCCTGATCGGGATGGGTGAAGAGCCCCCACACATGATGGATCATGTCAGCATTCTCCTCTTCTTATAGAAGGTCGCCCCCCAGCGAGGCGCCGAATACGCGTAGCCAGCGTCATCCGGTGCCCGGCCGACCTATGCGACCTTAAGTCGCAGTATAGGAATGGCTGCAGGCCACGTCGTCCGTGGGGTTAGAGCAAATGGAAGTTTCACGGGCGGCTGTAATAGCGCTCCAGAATTTCCATGGCCTTGTTGATCGACTGCAGGCGCGTCGTACTGCCGCCCCGGTCGGGGTGGTGCTGGCTGACCAACTGGCGGTAGCGCAGCTTGATCAGCGCGTAGTCCACCGGGCCGTCTTCCAGCTCGAACAGGGCCAGCGCCGCGGCCTTTTCCTCGTTGCCCTGCATGCGCGTCCAGAAGCTTTCCAGCAATTTCTCCACGTCGCGCTCGGTGGTTTCCTTCAGGTGTTTCTCATCGAGGTAGTAGGCGCGCAGGGCATCCTGCTCGCCGAGCGCCTGCACGCCGCTCATATAAGGAGAGAGACGAATCTGCAGCGGGCCGATCTCCAGGTGCGCGGCGTTCTCGTCCCAGAGCCGGTCGCGCAGGCGATACAGCGCGTTGAACACCAGGAAATGGGTGCGGAACAGCACCAGCTTGTCGGTCAGCGGCAGGTTCGGCACGTGGGTGGAATGCCGAGCCTTCAAGTGCTGGATCAGCTGGAATTCGGAGATTCCTTCAGGCGCTTCCCGCAACAGCTGCAGGAGCTGGTCCGTCAGGTCGAGGGAAGGTTCGAGATCAGGCGTCATGCGGTCAGATTAGCAGTAGGCCGATAGAGGGGCTGGGGTACGCGTCGCTTTGCGCGTAGAAATGTCAGTCGTGGTTTTGGAGTGGATAGCGTTGGATAGCGCCTGATAGATCAAGGGCCTGGGGCTGTTTGCTGCATCAGAGCTGGATAGCTTCGGATAGCAATGGGTAGCGATATCGACACTTTTTCGACACGTTGCAAGGGCTGCAACCGGCCAGAAGCGGACGCTGAAGTTCAACGCGGCTTGCGCCTTACATATGAATATCCGTATATTCGATTTTCCGTATGTAAGGCGAAGCCATGATCACTCCACCCGAGGTCTTCAAGAGCCTGGCCGACGAGACCCGTGCTCGCGCCACCCTGCTCATCGCCAGCCAGGGCGAGCTCTGCGTGTGCGAGCTGATGTGCGCGCTGGACGATAGCCAGCCGAAGATCAGCCGCCACCTGGCACAACTGCGCAGCAGCGGCCTACTGCTGGATCGCCGCCAGGGTCAGTGGGTGTATTACCGCCTCAACCCCAAACTGCCCACCTGGGTACACGAGATGCTGCAGGTCACCCTGCGAGCCAACGCGCAATGGCTGGCCGACAACACCCTCCGCCTGCAGAACATGGACGGCCGCCCCGTCCGTGACGCCGCCTGCTGCTGATCCCTTCCGAGCGAGTTTCCAATGCTGGTCGCCGTTGCTGTCTTCGTTTTCACCCTCGTTCTGGTCATATGGCAACCAAGGGGCCTTGGCGTCGGCTGGAGTGCAGCTCTGGGTGCAATCATCGCCCTGGCCGCTGGCGCGGTTTCGCTGCACGACATCCCGACCGTCTGGGCCATCGTCTGGAACGCGACCGCTACGTTCATCGCCGTCATCATCATCAGCCTGCTGTTGGATGAGGCCGGCTTCTTCGAATGGGCCGCGCTGCACGTGGCGCGGTGGGCAAATGGCGGCGGTCGCCGCCTGTTCGCCTTCTGCGTGTTGCTCGGTGCTGCCGTTTCGGCGCTGTTCGCCAACGATGGTGCGGCGCTGATCCTCACCCCCATCGTCATGTCGATGCTGCTTGCCCTGCGGTTCTCGCCCGCGGCAACCCTGGCCTTCGTCATGGCTGCGGGTTTCATTGCCGACACAGCGAGCCTGCCGCTGGTGGTCTCCAACCTGGTGAACATTGTCTCGGCCGATTACTTCGGTCTGGGCTTTGCCGAGTACGCCTCGGTGATGGTGCCGGTGAACCTCGCCAGTGTCGCCGCCACCCTGCTGGTGCTGTTCCTGTTCTTCCGTCGCGACATCCCGAGGCAATACGCGCTCGATGCGCTGAAGGAGCCGAAAGCGGCGATCCACGACCGCGCCACTTTCATCGTCGGCTGGTGGACGCTGTTGGTGTTGCTGGTTGGCCTGTTCGCCCTGGAGCCGCTCGGCATTCCGGTCAGCGCCGTCGCTGCCGTCTGTGCGGCAATCCTGTTTGCCATCGCCGCTCGCGGACACCGCATCTCCACCCGCCGTGTACTGCGCGAAGCACCATGGCAGGTGGTGGTCTTCTCCCTCGGCATGTACCTGGTGGTGTATGGGCTGAAGAACGCCGACCTCACGGATTTCCTCACTCACCTGCTCGACCGCCTTGCTGAACAGGGCTTGTGGAGCGCCGCCATCGGCACCGGGCTGCTCTCGGCGCTGCTCTCTTCGGTGATGAATAACATGCCCAGCGTGCTGGTGGGCGCACTGTCGATCCAAGGCAGCAACGCGGAAGGCCTGGTGCGCGAGGCGATGATCTACGCCAACGTGATTGGCTGCGATCTCGGCCCGAAGATCACACCTATCGGCAGTCTCGCCACGCTGCTCTGGCTGCATGTGCTGGAGCGCAAGGGCATGCGCATCCCCTGGGGTTACTACTTCAAGGTCGGCATCGTCCTGACCCTGCCCGTTCTGCTGATCACTCTTTCGGCCCTGGCGCTGCGCCTGAGCCTCTGACATCCGCCACGTAGCGGAGGAGCCTTCCATGCGAGTCCTGTTCATGTGCACGGCCAATAGCTGCCGCAGCATCCTCTCCGAAGCGCTGTTCAACCACCTGGCGCCGGAAGGCTTCGAGGCGATCAGCTCCGGCAGCTTCCCCAAGGGCCAGGTGCTGCCGCGCAGCCTCACTACCCTGCAGCAGGCCGGCATCTCCATCGAGGGCTTGAGCAGCAAAGGCAACGACTCCTTCGAACGCAATCCGCCGGACATCGTCATCACCGTCTGCGACAAGGCCGCCGGCGAAGCCTGTCCGGTGTACTTCGGCCCGGCGCTGAAGTCCCACTGGGGGCTGGCAGACCCTTCGGATGTAGTCGGTGACGAGGGCACCATCGCCGCCGCCTTTCGCGCCACGCTGACCCGCATCGAGCAGCGCTGCCAGGCCTTCTTCGCCCTTCCTTTCGACACCCTCAGCCGCGACGAACTCAAGCGCGAGCTGGATCGCATCGGCACGCTCTGAGCAGGAGGAAACATGTCCGAGCAACTGCCCAACCTCGACCTTTCGCTGTTCGACCTGCCGCCAGCGGCAACTCGTACCAGCGAGCACAAGCCGCGCATCCTGCTACTGTACGGATCGACCCGCGAACGCTCCTTCAGCCGCCTGCTGGTGGAAGAAGCCGCGCGCCTGCTGGAGCACTTCGGCGCTGAGACGCGCATCTTCAATCCCTCCGGTCTGCCGCTACCTGACGACGTGCCGGTGGAGCATCCCAAGGTTCAGGAACTGCGTGACCTGGTGCAGTGGTCGGAAGGCCAGGTGTGGTGCTCGCCGGAGCGCCACGGCGCGCTGTCTGCGGTGTTCAAGGCGCAGATCGACTGGATTCCGCTAGCACTCGGCGCTGTTCGCCCCACCCAGGGCAAGACGCTTGCTGTGATGCAAGTCTGCGGCGGCTCGCAGTCGTTCAACGTGGTCAACCAGCTGCGCGTGCTCGGCCGCTGGATGCGCATGTTCACCATCCCCAACCAATCCTCGGTGCCCAAGGCATACCTGGAGTTCGACGACGCAGGGCGCATGAAGCCTTCGGCGTACTACGACCGTGTGGTAGACGTGATGGAAGAACTGGTGAAGTTCACCTTGCTGCTGCGTGATCGCCAGGACTTCCTTGTGGATCGTTATTCGGAGCGCAAGGACAGCGCCGAGCAGCTCTCCGCCCGCGTGAATCAGCGCTCGATCTGAGGTCGTCATGCCCATCGAAATCAGACAAGCACGCCCTGAAGACGCACCGGCAATCCAGCTCATCTATGCGCCCATAGTGGCTGGTACGGCGATCTCCTTCGAGGAAGTACCACCTTCCATCGAAGAGATGCGGCAGCGGATCGTCACCACCCTGCAAACATACCCGTACCTCGTCGCTATCCGTGACGGGCGCCTGGTTGGCTACGCCTACGCCAGCCAGCACCGGGCGCGTGCTGCATACCGATGGGCAGTGGATGTGACCGTTTACATCGCAGAGGGTGAGCGTCGTGCTGGAGTGGGCCGGAGCCTCTATGGAGAGCTGCTACCTACCCTTGCCAAACAGGGGTTCAACGCAGCCTACGCCGGTATTGCGCTGCCTAACGCTGGAAGCGTCGGTCTGCACGAGCAGCTCGGGTTCCGGCACATCGGCACCTTCCCGCAGGTCGGTTTCAAGCTGGGCCACTGGCACGACGTGGGTTACTGGCGTCTGGAGCTGGGTGCACCGATTAACGCACCCGCAGACCCTTTTCGCTATCCGGAGATATCAGGCTAAACGTCCGTTACGGGTCGGTAGATGCCTCTCGCCAGCGGCAGAAATCGGCCAATTGCAGCCATTCGCGGATGACCCGAATCGGCCAGAAGGGGACTGCAATATCAGTGTTGCATTAACCATGCGCCCTATTTACTCAGTGGGGAGCGCTAGGGCCTCTCTAACAACAGTCATGAGCGCCGTGAGATCAAATGGCTTGTCGAGAATGAGGTAGGCCGGGAAGTCTCGACTCCAGGAGCCGCCAGACATGATGATGATGGGGATGTCTGGGGAGCGCTCTGCAACCTTACGTGCTAAATCCAGACCGTCGATCTCACCAGGCATTAAGACATCAGTGAGCAAAAGGGCCAGTTGGCCAGGGTTAGCATTGATCCAATCGAGACCATTGTCGGCGTTTCCAAGAACGACTGCGGGAATTCCGTAATTTTCCATCGCCAAGCCTAGAACTCTGGCCAAGGTTGGATCATCGTCAAGAATCAGTACGAATGAGGAACAGTTCGCGGGCGGACCTCGGAGCGTTTCCATGCCAGTTCTCCTGTACGTGTACCGGTGGAAAGCGCTGCCGCGCCTAAGTTCACATTCGTAGTCTGGTCTGCCTCTCCCCACATAAAGGATAAACATGGCAACGACTGCTTTGGGTCGGTAGCTGACCACAAAAAAAGCCCGCATATCGGCGGGCTTCTTCGTTCCAGTGTCTGGGTTCTTGCACGCAGCACAACACCTTGCAGGTGTTACCCCTTTTTTCCTTTGAACCACTTGAGGGCTGCCTTCCTTGTCAGCTCTATCCCACGTGGGGACCTTGCAAGTGGGCGTCTGCCTCTTCGAACTCGGGGCTGACCTGTCCAATCTCCGGGGCAATCTGTCCTGTCGTTAGCCAAAAAGCGAACTGGGGGGCGATCTTGATTATTGCCTCTATGTCGTCTTCGTTGGCTCGTCGCCTGCCGTTTCGCAGGTGGTACCAATTGTTGCGGTCAATAGCCGTCAGCTTCTCCAGCTTAGCGGCGGACAAGTCCATATATTCCCAGATGGCAATAATTCTTTCTCTGATCATTCCATAAAGTTCTAATGATCTAGCACATAGTGCAACACATTAAGTGCTTGATTTGTTATGGTGCACCTATGGCATTGCATTTATTGCAATGCCAGATGTCCCCGAATAATTGACATCTGATAGTGCAGGAAAGGTCATGGAAACGGAAGGAAGCAAGGTTTCTCTCGAAGCGGTCAAAAACGCTCCCGTACTGATGCCGTGGCGGAAATTTGCCTCGTGGATCGGCATGGATGAGGGGGTGGTTGAGGGCTGGATTCGCGTGGGCTACATCCCGCGCATCAAGATCGGCAACCGCGTAATGGTAAATGTGGCGCTGCTGAGTCGCCGCCTGCTGGAACAGGAGGGCCTCTAATGAGCCTTCTTTCTCCGCTGAGCGCTCAGCGTGTACGAGAAAAACTCGCCGCTGCCCGTCTGTCTTTCCGCCTGATGCACAAGGCTGTGGTCAATGGCTTCGCGGACGCCGCGCGCCGATTTCACGAAGAAGGTCGGATGGAGCTTGCTTCCGCACGATTGACCGTCGAAGCCAACCGCGATGAAGACGTTCTTCCTTCTATGCGGTGTCTTTTCTCCCTCGCCGTGATTCATCCGCGTCTGCCTTGTGATCGCGAGGTGACTTCCGATGCTGTCGAAGTACGTTCGTCAACCTCACGCCCCCGACTGCGACTGCTCTGTCTGCTGGTCCCGTCGCGAACTGGCAAAGCCCGCAGCCTTCCAGTTCACACCCTGCACCGAGTGCCGCCCTACGCGGGTCTTCACGGTCGTTACCACGATGGCCAAGGTCGCTGGAGTGTGGCGCTCGATCCACTCGACGTACCGGGTGGAACCGGGTTTTACCTGCGCGAAACACATGCCCGCGCTCCGTCCGCCGAAGTATTGGCACGTTGTCTACGACAGCGGCAAGCCGACTCCCTTCGTGCCGATCCGCGAACCCTTCGAGTTGGAGGCCTGAGCCATGCACACTGACGCCGCCTTCAGCCTTACCTTGCTGTTCGCTCTCCTCACCTGTGTGGGCTTTCCGCTGATGTGCGTGGCCCACGAAATTTCGAAGTGGGCCGACCGCAACAACTGCACCCAGGCCAAGCCGGTCCAGGGCCGCCGCACCGGCTTGTCCGAACGCGCTCTCCCGTTCGGACAAACGGAGCGCCGGGCGAAGCGCACCCTTGACCGTCCCCCTCCCTGAATAGCCTCCGCTCGGGAGTGAGGGGCAGCACCACCGCCCCGCGCTCCTGAGCCCTCGGCGGCGAGAGCGGGATGACAAGGGCAGAGCCCTTTGTGTTGCCCCACTCACCGCCCGCACCACCGCAAAACCTAGGCACCACCACACCCGCTGAAAGACGGCCATCAACGCGCCCAATTTGCAGCAGCGGGTCAACTCATGCCCGAAAAAGGCAAAGGAGCTTCAGATGAACATGTTTGCAACCACTGGCGGCGTAGTCGAACTCTGGGTTACCAAGACCGACACCTACACCTCCACCAAGTCCGGCGAAATCTTCGCCAGCGTTCAGGCTATCTCCCCGATTCCGGAAACCGCTCGCGGCAACGCCAAGGGTTTCGAGATCAGCGAATACAACGTCGAGCCGACCCTGCTGGACTCCATCGTCTTCGAAGGCGCTCCGGTGCTCTGCAAGTTCGCCAGCGTCGTCCGCCCGACCCAGGACCGTTTCGGTCGCACGACCAATACCCAGGTGCTAACCGAACTGTTGGCCGTGGGCAAAGAGGCTAACGCACCGGCTCCAGCCGCTCGCCCGGCGCAACCCCAGGCACAAGCCCAGCGCCCGACTCAGCCCGCCGCTGAGAAACCCTCCGACAGCAGCAAGTCCTGAGGGGGAGGGTAGGTAGATGAAAGCGCCGCTCCGTTTCGCCTTCGGCTGGGTCCTGTACGTGGCAATTCTCTGCGCCGTATCGCCTGCCGTGCGTGCGGTGCGCGAATTCCTCGAACCCTATCCGCTGGATTCCGTGATCGCTGTGGTCGCGGCTGCGTTCGCCTTCTTCGCCCTGTGGTGGTTCGTCCTGCGCTCCTTCTGGAGTTGGTGCGACCGCCCGCGCAAGGAGGCCCGCTGATATGTCAGGCGTGGTTGCCATTCAGGTCTGCACCAGCTGGGCGTCCACGGCGGACGGCCTCATGCGCTGCCAGCAGATCGAATGGCAACAGGCCTATCTCATTCCGCCCGAGGCCGCTGGAGCAATTGAAATTCTGGTCAACGGCGGTTTCTCCCTGGAGGCCTTCAGCATCGGTGCTGCGGGCGTTCTCGGGGCATTCGTGACGGGGCTTTTAACTGGCTGGGTCGCGTCACTTCTTCGTAAAGCCAAGTAGAGAGGAAACACCCATGAAAGCACTGCAAAAACTCAACCCGGTAACCGCGCTCCGCAACCTGTGCATCGCCGGCACCGTCACCGCCGCCTCCTCGATGCCGGTATGGGCCGCCAGCGTCATCGACACCAGCGCGGTGGAACAGGCCATCACCGACGGCAAGTCGGACATGTCCAACATCGGCGGCTACATCGTCGGTGCCCTGGTCATCCTGGCTGTGGCCGGCCTGATCTACAGCATGTTGCGCAAGGCGTAAGTGCTCTGGTCGGTGTGGTTGGGGGCGTTCTTCGCCGGCGCCTTCATCACCGGGTACCGCTGCGGCGAATTCTTCTAACGCGCTGATCCAAAGCGGAAGCCCCTCCGGTTCGTCCGCAGGGGCTTTTTTGTTGCTTGGAGTTCACATGAGGCAGGCACTTCTACTGCTCGCGCTACTGGCCGGCTTCTCGTCGTCCGCCTTTGCCGAAGAGTATTACTGGTACATGGTGGATGGGGATCGATATCCCTCTCCCCAGGCGGCATGCGATGGGTACGTCGCCAAGGGCTACCCCACGACCGGGCTTCGTAACGCGGTAGCGCAGCCATACGTCCTGCCGATGGACGACAAGATTTCCTTTCGCTGCGTCTTCTACAACCAGCTCGGCGAAACATACGGCCGCCTGCCGCTGTCGCGCGGTGGAAACACCTGCTCTGGTAGCTACGACACTAACACAGGTGTTTGCACCCCAGCCGGCCCCACGGATGCTGAGTGCAAGACCCGTGACGCCTACACCAAGATCGTGCAGTTCTCCTTCGTTGATGGCCAAGCCGTAATCTCGGTGGATCCCGAGGTGAAGGAGCAGTGCGTCTACGAACCCGGCGAGCCGAAAAACTGCACCAGTACTCAGTGTGAATTCGACATGTCGCCGTCCGGCAACGATGACATGAGCGACAACCCGGATAACCCGGATCAGCAGCTGCAGGACTACCTCGACGAACTCGCCAAGAAGTTCGATTGCGTGAAGACCGTCAACGGCACGGTCGGCTGTACCAACGCTCAGCAGACCCCGCCCGACGTCGACCCCGAAGACAAATGTTTCCCCGGCTATTCATGGTCCGGCACCACGTGCGTCGCCACGCCGGGTGGCCCCGCTGAGAACAACAACAGCGGCAGCGGCTCCGGTGGTGGCAACAACGGCGGTAACACGGATGGCGGCAGCGATGGTGGAACCAACCCCGGCACGGGCGGCGGTGATGGTGGCAGCGACGGCGGCGGCAATTCCGGTGGCGGCAGTGATAACGGCACCGATGGCGGCGACGGTCCGAGCGAATCCCTGGAGCAACCCAAGCAAGGCAGCTGGGATGAGGCCCTGGCCGAGTGGGACGCCAAAGTCGAAGAGGCCAAAGAGCAGTTCCGCGACAAGATCAAAGAGAACGCCGACCAGCTCAAAGGCGTGTTCGACATCAATCTCGGCGAGGGCGGCGGCAAGCTCCCGTGCGACACCTTCACCGTGTGGAAGAAGCCCGTAACCCTCTGCTTCAGCGCCTACGAAGAAAAGCTCTCCTACCTGCGCTACGCGCTGATGTTCATGGCATCCGTGCTGGCTGCGTTCGCCATTTTGAAGGAGTGACCTCATGGAATGGCTGTCCAGCTTCTTTGACCAGATCATCCTGTTCTTCCAGTGGATCTGGGACTTCATGACCCAGGGCATCTACGACTTCATCAAGGACGGCTTTGTCGTCGCCACCAAGTGGGCGATGTACAGCGCGCTCCAGGGTTTCCTGTTCCTGCTCGATGTCAGCTACACCGTGGCCCGCGAGCTGATCGACAGCCTCGGCGTCTCCAACATGGTCCGCTCCATGTACGCCACCCTCCCTGGTCCACTCGCGGCGGCGCTGCAATTCCTCGGTGTGCCGCAAGCCCTCAACATCATGTTCTCCGCCCTGGCCACGCGCTTCTGCATGCGCTTCGTGCCGTTCATAGGGAGGTGAGTGAATCATGTCCATCAAGATTCACCACGGCCCCAACGGCTCCTACAAGACGTCCGGCGCGATTCAGGACGATGCCGTCCCCGCGCTCAAGGAAGGCCGCGTCATCATCACCAACGTGCGCGGCTTCACCTTGGAGCGGGCCTACACCGTCTTCCCAGATCTCCCCAACACCGCGCAGATCATCAACCTCGATCTCGAATCGCTGGCCGACCTCGACAAGATGCGCACGTGGTTTCAGTGGGCACCGCGGGGAGCGTTCCTGATCTTCGACGAAACCCAGCTGCTGTTCCCCAAGTCCTGGCGCGAACGTGATCTGGAGAAATTCGACTTCCCCGGCGGCCCCGAGGCAGCACACGAAGCCGACCGCCCCATGGGCTGGCTGGATGCCTGGACCCGGCACCGGCACTTCAACTGGGACATCGTCCTCACCACGCCCAACATCAGCTACATCCGTGACGACATCCGCATGACCTGCGAGATGGCCTACAAGCACTCCAACCTCGCAGTGATCGGCATTCCTGGCCGGTACAAGGAGGCCCAGCATGACGCCCAGCTCAACCGACCACCCGCTGACGGCACCATCGTCGAATACAAGCGAATCCGAAAGCAGACCTTCCGCCTCTACCAGTCCACCGCCACCGGAAAGACCCAGGACACCAAAGCAGGGAAAAGCCTGCTCCGGTCGCCTAAGTTGGTTCTTCTACTGGCACTGCTGGCCGGCACTATTGGCTTTGTCAGCTATATGGGACCTCTTAAGGTCGTGGGTGGCGGGGCTCAGCAAAACCCTGATCCTGCCCATCCTCAGCAAAGCACTCCAACTCATCCTCAAGGGGCTGCTGTACCTGCTCCAGCGCCTGCTGCTGCGCGTAGCACTCTTCCTACTGGTGCTGTTTTTGGCCAACCAAGTGTTTCGACTCTTCCACTAGACGAGCATCCCTTCGCCGGTCGGCAGATCGTCGTGGCCGGGGTGGTGAAGGGCGACAAACAGGGCGAGCAGTTCGGCAAGAAAGGCGCGCTCTACATGTTCGCCATCACCGACGGCGAAGGGCGCCGGCTGATGCTCAACTCGCAGCAGCTGAGCGAGTCCGGCTACCGCGTGCGGCCCCGCTCCGAGTGCGTCGCCGAACTCTTCTACCAGAGCTACCACGAAACCATCGTGTGCGCGGGAGCCATCCCCAGGCCGGCGCAGCCACCCGCTGCAATGCCCGTAGAACTCGTAGCCGCCCCAGCAGCGCCCACCTCGCCCGCTCAGACGACGCTCACCATCGTCCCCGATTCCGAATACCCCGCACGCCCCTGGAGGACCCAATGACCCTACACGGCCTCATCAACGCCCTTGGGCTGCTCGCGCTCGCGTATGCGCTCGGCTTTCTCACCGCTTTGCAGGTGATGCAGCCGGTGTCGGCGTTTCCGTTTTGAGTCGGCGAGCCGCGCCGCCGGCCGGGAGCGCCAGGCACGAGCGGTAGGCCGAAGGCGCGGCCGACGCCCCTGTAACACGTCGGATAACCCAGTTACTCATTGGATAGCATTGGATAGGTTTGAATCATGACTAAGGCAGCAGAACACCAGATTCGCGCAGTACTTCAGGAGGACGGGCAGTTCTTCGAGTCGCCCAAAGGGCGCATCTTTTTCAGCAGTAGGGCAGGGGAGTTCACCGATCTTTCCGGTGTGCGTCTGTTGCGTTGCGGCGTGGATACGGTCCGGCAGCTGTACAACGGCCTGATTCGTCCCGAGGTCATGGCGATCTTCGATGAGCCGGAAGACATCGTGGAGTTCGCCGGCTACCAGTGGGCCAAGGGCCGTATTGGTCGCGACTCCGGCTACCAGTACCGGCTACAGAACGCCGATATGGGCCTGATCCTGCTGATTAAGAACCACAACGTGAAGCTCGAAAACATCGGTCCGCACCTCAAGATCGAAGTGTCCCCACACGCCCTGGATGGCGCCGATCCGTCGATCCTGCAAGGCGTGCTTGATGACCTGGCCGCTGGGGTGCTCTCGGCCTGCGAAACCAATCAATGTGCAGTGCATCTTGCCCTCGACGTGCAGGGCTGGACCCCTCCGTCTGATTTGGTGGATCGCATGCATTGCCGGTCTCGGCGTGTTCGCCAAATCAGCGGCATCGAGCGTATCGAGTTCGATGGCAATGCCTCGGTATACGGCCGTGGTGAAACCTACATGTTCGGCTCGGCCAGCGGGCTGCAACTGAGCATCTACAACAAGACGCTCCAAGCCCGAGCAACTGACAAACTCGACTACTGGGAAAACGTTTGGGCCTCCCTCAACGGCGATCCTTTCGGCGATGGCGAACCCGCCTACAACCCTGCCGAAACCGTGTGGCGTATTGAGTTCCGCTTCCACCATTCGGTGGTTCAGCAGTTCTCCGAAGGTTCCACCATGACCTCGGGCGAGGTGATCGGCTGCCGCACCTACGCGGGGCTGTGCCCGCATCTGCAAGGCCTTTGGGGCTACGCCTGTGAGAACTTCCGGCTGTTGGACAGCCCGAAGGAGTTCAATCCGTTCTGGTCGCTCATCACGCTGGATACGCAAGTGCAGGTAGAGGCCGATCCGCTCATTGATCGCACCGAGTATCGCCGCTACTACAAGACGGCTCAGGGCTTCTCGGGGAAGAACTGCGAGATGTTCCTGGGCCAGTTCGCCAGCCTGATTGCACGGGAGCGCGTACCACCAAAAAAAGCCCTTGAGGTCGGGAGAACGCTTCCCTTCTGGCACGTGATCGAAGATCACTACACCGCCAAGGGCTACAGCACTCGCGACCTCGAAAGACACGTTATCGGGCTCATCAATGATCGGTACTTGAAGCGGGGGTACGCGATCTAATGGCGGTCACCAAGCTGGAGGATGGCCGCTGGTTCGTCGATGTCGAACCCATCAAGGGGAAACGCTTCCGCAAGCGGTTCAAGACCAAGGGCGAGGCCCAACGCTTCGAAGCTTCGGTACGTGCGAAGCTGGCAGTGACACCGGAGTGGAATCCCAGGCCGAAGGACACGCGCCGCCTGTCTCAGCTCATAGAGCGTTGGTATGAGCTGCACGGGCATGCGATCACCAGCGGGCGACGTCGCAGGAACATGCTGCTCTTCATCGCTGCGAAGCTGGGGAATCCCGTCGCTCAGACGTTTACCGTCTCTGACTTGGTGGCACTGCGTAAGGTGGAGTTGGAGGAAGGGGCACTCCCGCGCTCGATCAACGTGCGGTACTCGTATCTGAAGTCCATCTATACCGAGCTCCGACGACTCGGGGATATCGACTACTCCAATCCCCTGGACACATTGAAGCCTCTCAAGCCTCAGCAGGAGGTGGTTTCGTTCCTATCGAAAGCTCAGGTCGCGACTCTGGTGTCTGCACTGCGGGCCTACTCGACGTTCCCACACTTGGCGCTGATATCAGAGATCTGCTTGGCGACGGGAGCGCGATGGTCAGAGGCTCAGCGTCTGACCTGGCCAATGGTTCGTGCCGGCTGTGTGGTGTTCGCCAACACCAAATCGAAGCGTGTCCGCTCTGTCCCCATCTCCCAGGAGCTGCAAGATCGCCTTGAGGCCTACTTCGCCAAGAAAGACCGTTTCCCGTTCTGCCGGGAGGCATTCGCTCGCATGGTGAAGCGTTGCAACATCGAGCTGCCGCGTGGCCAATGCACCCACGTCCTACGCCACACCTTCGCGTCTCATTTCATGATGAACGGCGGAAACATCCTGGCGCTGAAGGAGATTCTTGGACACACGTCGCTGAACATGACAATGCGCTATGCCCATCTCTCTCCGGAGTATCTGCAAGACGCTGTACGCCTAAATCCACTGTCGGTATTCGACACTCTTAACGCTTCGGTTTGATATGCAGGATGGACGGTGTATTTAGTCAGCCGACGTGCCTGCTTCTTTGTGGTCAAGTAGATACATATTGAGGAGGGGATATAGGTTATCTCAAGGAGCTGGCGAATGAGTTCCACTCTTCAATGGCCTCTTGCGCGGCCGCCTGATGGTTCTTTACGGCATCGTTCTGCTCGTCGACAAAGTCAGATAAGCACTCCTTATATTCTTCGACTTCGTTGATGAATCTTTGACGCTCGAAGTCATCGTTAAATTCGTATGGTATCGAGGGCTCATAGCAGCTATGGCTAGGTTGTATGCTGTCAGCAGAAGCTTGGGTGGCTATTGCCAGAAGGGCTATAGTGAGGTATCGAGTCATCCGTTCCTCGCGACAGTCCCTGTCGATGCCAAGAATCAAACAGGGACATCAAAGTAGTAGTTGTTTAAGAATTCAATTGATAGATGAGTTGGCGGATGTAGCCGGCATCAACTTGTGCTTGCATGTTCTCGAAGAATTCCAAGTACTGCTTGACGCTCAGTGTTTGCAAAAGCTCATCGCCAAAATCAGTTCTTTCCATCGCCGCGACGTTCCCAAGTCCAGGGCGGACTTGTCCTGCATCTTGAAGCAGGCCTTGCTCCTTTAGTTGGTTAACTAAATCTTCAGCGGCCTCATTCAGTACCTCATCAGAAAACTCTAATTTTTGACCTGATTTCTCGAGCTCTGTTTTGTAGCGTCGGGCGATCATCTCGGGGAGATAAGTGCTGTTTGCCCCATTTGCGCCTGCTAGCAATCGCTTGACCAACTCCCACATTTCCATCCGCGTTTCTCCATTTATCGTTAGTCCTAGCATGTGCTGGCGAAGCTTGAGCATACCAAGCTTGTACTGAAGTGCCAGTGGCTCGGGGCGAGTACCTAAAATATTGGGCGAGGTTGGAGATGCTGAACGCTGTGGGTGCACGAGGCGACGGGATATTCTTATGGGGAGTTCGCACCGCTCCAAAATCGAGGGATGTGTTTAGGCAACTGCTTGATTTCGACACTTTTTCGACACGTGTCCTGAAAGCTTGAAAAAAGGCCTTTTGGATCAGTGGTTTGAGTCTCTGGTGTCCGCCGTTGGCGATTTGCGCGTAAAATGACCGGCTTTTCGTCTTGCCCTTCGGATTCCAGAGCACCATGGCCAGCACCCTTTCGGTCAACCAGAACAAACTGCAGAAACGCCTGCGCCGCCAGGTTGGCGAAGCGGTCACCGACTTCAACATGATCGAGGACGGCGACAAGGTGATGGTCTGCCTGTCCGGCGGCAAGGACAGCTACACCCTGCTGGACATCCTGCTGTACCTGCAGAAGGTGGCGCCGATCCAGTTCGAGATCGTTGCGGTGAACATGGACCAGAAGCAGCCTGGCTTCCCCGAGCACGTGCTGCCGGCGTACCTGGAGTCCGTCGGCGTGCAGTACCACATCATCGAGAAGGACACCTACTCGGTGGTGAAGGAGAAAATCCCGGAGGGCAAGACCACCTGCTCGCTGTGCTCGCGCCTGCGCCGTGGCACCCTCTATACCTACGCCGACGAGATTGGCGCGACCAAGATGGCGCTGGGGCACCACCGTGACGACATCCTGGAAACCTTCTTCCTTAATATGTTCTACGGCGGCACCCTCAAGGCCATGCCGCCCAAGCTGCTGTCCGATGATGGCCGCAACGTGGTGATCCGTCCGCTGGCGTACTGCAACGAGAAGGACATCGAGGCCTACTCGGTGCTCAAGGAGTTCCCGATCATCCCGTGCAACCTGTGCGGCTCGCAGGAAAACCTGCAGCGGCAGGTGGTCAAGGAAATGTTGCTGGACTGGGAGCGCAAGTCGCCGGGCCGCACCGAAATCATGTTCCGCGCCCTGCAGAACGTGGTGCCGTCGCAGCTGGCCGACCGCAACCTGTTCGACTTCAACAGCCTGCGCATCGACGAGACCGCCACTCCGCGCTTCCTCGACGTGATGAACCTGTAAGACCTCGCAAGGACGCCCGATGCGCGATTACCCGTGGCTGTACGAATACTGCCTGAACCGCTTCGGCTCGGTCGAAGCGCTGGAAGCCCGTCTGCCGCAGGACAGGTCCCCGGCCCAGCTGGCGGCGGTCAGTGATGATCGCTACCTGTCGCTGATCAGCCTGCGCATCTTCCGCGCGGGGCTCAAGCACAGCCTGGTGGACGCCAAGTGGCCGGCCTTCGAGGAGGTCTTCTTTGGCTTCGATCCGGAGAAGGTCGTACTGATGGGCGGTGAGCGCCTGGAAAACCTGATGCAGGACACTCGGCTGATCCGTCACCTCGGCAAGCTCAAGAGCGTGCCGCGCAACGCCCAGTTCGTCCTCGACATCGCTCGCGAATACGGCAGCTTCGGCAAACTGCTGGCCGACTGGCCGTCCAGCGATATCGTCAGCCTTTGGAAGCTGCTGGCCAAGCGGGGCAATCAGTTGGGCGGCATGTCCGCGCCGCGCTTCCTGCGCATGGCCGGGAAGGACACCTTCGTTCTCAGCGATGATGTGGTCGCGGCGCTCAAAGCCCAGGAAATCGTCGACAAGACGCCGACCAGCCTGAAGGACCTGGCGCTGGTTCAAACTGCGTTCAACACCTGGCAGGAACAAAGTGGCCGTCCGCTGTGCCATATCTCGATGATGCTGTCGTACACGGTCAATCACTGACGCGCGGCCCGGCCGCGAGGGAGGGGCGCATGGCTTCGGCCGTCGAACGCACCGGTGCTGCACTGGCTCGCGCAGAACGCATCCTGGTGATCACCGGTGCCGGGCTCTCCGCCGATTCGGGCATGCCGACCTATCGTGGCCTGGGCGGTCTTTACAACGGCCGCACGGCGGAAGGGATACCCATCGAGGTGGCGATCTCCGGCCCGATGCTGCAGAAGGACCCGGCGTTGTGCTGGAAATACCTGGCTGAACTGGGCAAGGCCTGTCTCAATGCGCAGCCCAACGCCGGCCACGATGCCATTGCGGAACTGCAACGGCTCAAGCCGGAGTGCTGGGTGCTGACGCAGAACATCGATGGCTTCCATCGTCGTGCTGGTTCGCCGTCGGAGCGGCTGATCGAGATTCATGGCGAGCTGGCGCCGCTGTACTGCCAGTCGTGCGGTCTGGAAAGCAGCGAACTGGCCGGGCATCTCGATGGCCCGCTGCCGCCGAAATGCGCGCGCTGTGCAGGCGTATTGCGCCCGCCAGTGGTGCTGTTCGAGGAGATGCTGCCGGAGGAGGCGATCGACACGCTCTATGCGCAATTGCGCAAGGGATTCGATGCTGTTCTGCTGGTGGGGACCACTGCGAGCTTCCCCTATATCATCGAGCCGGTGCTGCGCACGCGGGACGCGGGAGGCTTTACCGCCGAGGTAAATCCGGGTCTGACCGACCTCAGTTCGGTGGTCGAAGAAAGAATGGTTGGTCGAGCCTTAGACATTATGCCGCGCCTGCTAAGTCACATTCCTCGATAAAAAACTTGCATTGGCCCCATTGAGCGGGCAAATTAGCCCGCTAATAAATGGAGCTAATGAGACACGGTCGTGCCCATGCTTAAACGCTTAGCACCCCTCGTGCCCATGAGTTTCGTTCTGCTGCTGGCAGCTTGCGCCAGCCATTCGCCGGAATCGCAGCCGAACCAGGTCGCTTCAGTGCCTGCCACTCGAGCAGCGTTCCAGGTCAATCAGCACAACATAGCGCTGATGAATGAGTCGCAGGACGAGGGGGCCAAAAACGATAACGGCAGTTCGACTGCCCATGTATCCGACATTCTGGATCGCGCGTTCTCGCTGATCGGTACGCCGTACCGTTTTGGCGGGAAATCCGAGCGGACCGGCTTCGATTGCAGCGGTTTCGTGGGCTATCTGTTCCGCGAAGAAGCAGGCATCAGCCTGCCGCGCTCCACGCGTGAGATGATCAACATGGATGTCCCGCTGGTCTCGAAAGAAGACCTGCAGCCGGGCGACCTGATCTTCTTCAACAACCGTGGTCGCGGTCGGGTCAGCCATGCCGGCATCTACATCGGTGACGGACAGTTCATCCACTCCGCCAGCCGCCGTGGCGGTGGTGTGCGAGTGGACAGCCTGGACGAGAGCTACTGGCGCCTGAGCTATATGGAAGCCAAGCGCGTACTCGAGCCCGGCTTCGAGCCGAAGACAGTGACTCGCTAAACTTAAAGTTTTACTTTAAGTATTGCGCTCAAGTCACTGTTGGTACAAAGTGATGGCACTCCTTGACGGGATGCCATCACATGCTCGTTCCTCAGCGCATCATTCTCCTCGCTGCTCTCGCCTCGCTGGCCGCCTGTGCCAGTCGTACCCCGCCGTCGCCGCCCCCCGTGGTGAATGCGCCCACTGCTCCCGTCTACAACACCCAGGCTGCTGACGATGTCCTGATCCGTGCCATTGGCCTGGTCGGTACTCCCTATCGCTGGGGCGGCAACACGCCCGACGGCGGGTTCGATTGCAGTGGCCTGATTGGCTATGTCTACCGCGATGCCACCGGCCTGATGCTGCCGCGCTCCACCCGCGAGATGATTACCCTGCGCGCGCCCACAGTTGGCCGTGAGTCCCTGCAAAGCGGCGATCTGGTGTTCTTCGCCACCAGCGGTGGACGTGGCGTCAGCCATGCAGGTATCTATGTCGGGGAAGGGCGCTTCGTTCATGCGCCCAGAACGGGCGGGACCGTACGCCTGGACAGCCTTGACAGCGCCTATTGGCAGAAAGCCTTCCTGGAAGCCAAGCGTGTCCTCGCCGTGCAGAGTCTCGCCCTCCACCCCTGATCTTCAGGAGGGCCCATGACCACCCGCACGCTGAACCTGGACGACTCTCTCTACCAGTACCTTCTCGACGTTTCCCTGCGCGATTCCCCCGTCAAGGCGCGCCTGCGCGCCGAGACGGCCAACCTGCCGATGTCCCGCTGGCAGGTCGCTCCGGAACAGGGGCAGTTCCTTGCCCTGCTGGTCAGGCTGACCGGCGCCAAACGCATCCTCGAGATCGGCACGTTCACCGGCTACAGCGCCCTGTGCATGGCCGAAGCTTTGCCAGAAGGCGGCCACATCCTCTGCTGTGATCTTCCCGGTGAGTACAACGAAATCGCTCGAGGCTACTGGCGTGACGCTGGCGTCGATTCGCGCATCGAACTGCGCCTCGGCCCCGCTCTGTCCACATTGGAGGCCCTGGTGGCTGGCGATCAGCAAGGCAGTTTCGACCTGGTCTTCATCGACGCGGACAAGGCGAACTATCCCGCCTATCTGGAGCACGCCCTGACCCTGCTGCGCGAGGGCGGCCTGGTGATCTTCGACAACGTCCTGTGGAGTGGACGGGTGCTGGAGGCGAATCCTGAAAGTGTGGACACGCGGGCGATCCAGCAGCTCAATCTGGCGCTGAAGACGGATGAGCGCGTGGATTACTCGTTGGTGCCGATCGGCGATGGCATGAGCCTCTGCCGCAAGCGTTAATGGCGGACCTGTCGGTCTGACCAGAAGGTCTTTGTGTGACCCTTCGGGAAGTCTCTCTCGTTACCTCGCATCGGTTGCCTCTGCCTCCATGCGTGAGCTAGATTGGCGCCCCGATCGGTTGGCCTTATAGCGTTGCGATCAGCTTTCGCAAACGCATCCAGCTGAATTCAAACGACAACAAGAAAGGACTCGCAGTGTTAAGGACATCCGGCGATTCGAGCTGCTCTGCAACCAGGCTGTTGTGGTGGATCTTGCTCTACGGCGTCGTGGCAGCGCTCATCATGCTCAGCTGCCGCGACCTGATCGGTGCGGTCAACGTAGAAATCGGCGATTTCGCTGCCAACTCGCTGTTGATCCAAGATGCCAAGTCGTTCGATCTGCTGGTGGGAAATTATTCCCGCGTGGGCTTCAATCACCCGGGGCCAGCGATTCTTTATGTGTTGGCCGCTGGCGAGTGGCTATTCCACGATGTGCTGCACTGGGTGCCGTCGCCGTTCTCCGGGCAACTGGTAGCGATTGCGCTCTATAACGCCTTCTGGATTCTGCTGCTCCTGCTGTTGTTCCGGCGCTTCTCGCTGTCCGGTTCGCTGTCGTGCCTGGGACTGGCCACCTTCGCCGTAGTGGCGGCCTTCCAGAACCACAGCTTCTTCAGCGGTGCCTGGTTCCCTGATCTTTATTTCTTCCCATTTGCCGTCGCATTGCTGGCCCTTGCACGGCTTGCCTCGGGAGCGGGCGACTCGCTCGGGGTGTTGGGGCTTTCGACCGGCTTTCTGGTCAACGGGCACGCGTCCTTTGCAGCTTTGCTGGGAGTGATGCTCGTTGTCGTGCTGGCGGGTAATTTCCTCCTGGAAAGCGGGCCAAGACGTGTCGCGTCGCCCGGGTTCCTGAAGCTCAATCGCAGGCGGTTACTGTTCGGCAGTGCCGTGCTGTTGCTGTTCTTCGTTCCCCTGCTGATCCTTACGGTCCGCAACTTCCCGGGGCCGATTGGCGAGTACGCGTCCTTCGGTGGCACCCACAAGGCCAACAGCTTCAAGGATGCTGTCAATTTCGCGGTCTATTTCTGGGGTGGCATGCCCGCTGGGCTGCTGGCGCTGATTTTCGGCCTGGTACTCTGGCGTTACGAGGGGGCGGGCGAGTTGAGGGTGCAGTTTGTCCGGCCGGTTCTGCTGGCTTCGCTTGCCGCGACTATCGCTGTACTACTCTATGCCATGTTTGGCATCGACATTCTCATATTCCCCTACATCGGCTACTTCTATTTCGCGGTGCCGGCGCTGGTAGCCGGTGCCGGAGCTATTGTCCTGCTCTCCATCCTTCGAGGCACCGGAAGAGTTGCTGTCAGCGCAATGCTGTCCGTGCTGCTGGTATGGGGCTGTTTCGCCCACATCAAGAAGCCGCCGGGTTATGCCAGCCATTATCAGGCCGCGGAGATCGTCGAGCTGTACAGCGCCCTGGCAGCGCTCAAGCCAGGGAGTGGGCGGATGGTCCTGGACCTGGACAACTCTGGCGACTGGGGAGAGGTGTGGCTGAAGGTCCTCGGCGTGGAAGCCTATGCCAAGCGCCAGGGCAACGATCTCTTCTGCGTCAACCGGAACTGGCACATCTCGTTCACACGTGCGGCGCTCTGCCACGAGAACGAGCTCGATGCTCCGCACTTCGTGGTGCGCAACAGCAACCTCAGCGATCCGCGCGAGCCGCTGGCCCGCTTCGCCGGGATGTCTGTCTACGGCGCACAGGTGGTGGATTTATTGCCGGCCCGTTACCTGTCTGTCGCGGACAACCGCACTCTTTTTGCCGAGTCTCTGCTCGGGCGCGGGTGGTCGACAGTCGAGAACGAGTTCGCCTGGTCCGAGGGGCGCGTGGCCAACGTTTCCGTGCCAGTGCCCAAAGGATTCACTGGGAAGCTCGAGCTTGACCTGGGGGCCTTCCTGCCCAAGTCCGACTCGACTCAGAAGGCGTACTTCCAGGTTGAAGGCGGCGCCTCCACCGAGGCGGTATTCTCCGCGCGACAGAGCCGTCAGCGCGTGAGCGTTTCGCTCAACAACTGGCAGGGGGCCTCGGTTCAGCTGGCGATCGCCATCGACAATCCCAGGTCGCCGCTAAGTGTCGGGATGTCCTCGGACTCCCGTGCCCTGGGGCTGTCCATCTATGGGATCGAACTGGTTCCAGGGGCCTGAGGATTCGCGGGCAGAAAAAAGGCACGCCAGTTGGCGTGCCTTTTTTGTTTCCTGCGCCTGAATCAGGCTACGTCGACCAGGATCACTTCGCTGTCTTCCAGCGCCGTGACCTTCACCACCGTCTCGTCGGCGATGGCGGCACCGTCGCGGGCCTGCAGTTCGACACCGTTGACCTCGACCTTGCCGGTTGCCGGCACCAGGTAGGCGCGGCGACCGTTGCCCAGTTCGTACTCGGCGGTCTGGCCGGCCTTCAGGGTGGCGGCGACCAGGCGGCCTTCGGCGCGGATGCGCAGGGCGTCGGTGTCGTTCTCATAGCCGCTGGCCAGGGTCACGAAGCGCCCCGCTCGGTCGCCTTTCGGGAAGGGTTTGGCGCCCCAGGACGGCGTGCCGCCGCGTACCGAAGGGATGATCCAGATCTGGAAGATCTTGGTGACATCCTTCTCCAGGTTGTACTCGGAGTGCACGATGCCCGAGCCAGCGCTCATCACCTGCACATCGCCCGCTTCAGTACGGCCCTTGTTGCCCAGGCTGTCCTGGTGGGTGATCGCACCCTGGCGGACGTAGGTGATGATTTCCATCTCGCGGTGCGGGTGCGGCGGGAAGCCGGTGCCGGCGGCGATTTCGTCATCGTTCCAGACGCGGAGGTTGCCCCAGTCCATACGCTCGGCGTCGTAGTATTCGGCGAAGGAGAAGTGGTGCTTGGCGTTGAGCCAGCCGTGGTTGGCGCCGCCGAGTTGCTGGAAGGGTCTGCGTTCGATCATGACTTAGTCCTCGTGGGGCGCGGCTGGCCGGTGGGCCAGTCCGCGCGGTTCATGGGACTATCTTCTCTCGCACTTGATCGATAAAAAAGCGCAAATATCGGCGCATATTGATCGAATAATTAGATTTTATTCGGCTGCGCGCTTCTCACCCTGGTCGAGGAACTTGCTGAGGAACTGGCGAGTGCGCTCTTCCCGGGGATGGGCGAACAGCGCCTTGGCGTCTCCCTGTTCGACGATCACGCCTTTGTCGATGAAGATCGCCCGGTTCGCGACGTCGCGGGCAAAGCTCATCTCGTGGGTGACGATGACCATGGTGCGCTTTTCCTGGGCCAGGCCGCGGATGGTCGACAGGACCTCCCCGACCAGCTCCGGGTCCAGTGCCGAGGTGGGCTCGTCGAACAGGATCACGTCCGGCTGCATGGCCAGGGCGCGGGCGATGGCGACGCGCTGCTGCTGGCCGCCGGAGAGGCGCTTGGGGTACGAGTCTTCCTTGCCCGCCAACCCGACCTTCGCCAGCAACTGGCGCGCGCGCTCGATGGCCTGGGCGCGGGGCTCCTTCTTCACGATGATCGGGCCTTCCACCACGTTCTCCAGCGCGGTGCGGTGGGGGAACAGGTTGAAGTTCTGGAAGACGAAGCCCACGTGCTGGCGCAGCTTGCGGATCAGCCCCTGCTGGCCGCTGAGCGGCCTGGATGCGTCGATGAGTATGGCACCGACCTTGATGGTTCCGCCGTTGGGCGCCTCCAGCAGGTTCAGGCAGCGCAGCAGGGTGGTCTTGCCCGAGCCGCTGGGGCCGATGATCGCGACCACTTCGCCGGCCTCGACGGTCAGGTCGATGCCCTTGAGCACCTCCTGGCCGCGGAACTGCTTGGTCAGCTGGCGTACTTCGATCATGCGTCGTGCTCCTGGTCATGGCGGTTGACCCGGTCTTCCAGGCGGTTCTGCAGGTGCGACAGGATGCTTGCGAGGATCCAGTAGATCAGCGCCGCAGCGAGGTACATGGTGAAGACCTCGAAGGTGCGTGCGGTGATCAGCTGGGCCTGGCGGAACAGTTCCGGGACCTGGATGGTGGCGGCCAGGGCGGTGTCCTTGACCAGCGAGATGAAGCTGTTGCCCAGCGGCGGCAGGGCAGTGCGCGCGGCCTGCGGCAGGATCACCCGGCGCAGGGTCTCGGCACGAGTCATGCCGATGCTGGCGGCGGCTTCCCACTGGCCTTTGTCGATGGAGCCGATGGCGGCGCGGAGAATTTCGCAGACGTAGGCGGCCATGTTCAGCGAGAAGCCGATCAGCGCCGCCGGCAGCGGGTCGAGTTCGATGCCGGCCTGGGGCAGGCCGTAATAGATCATGAAGAGCTGGACCAGCAACGGCGTGCCGCGGAAGAACGACACGTAGATGCGCGCGATCCAGCGCACGGGGGTGAAACCGTACAGGCGCATCAGCGCCAGAACGAATCCGAGCAGCAGTCCGAAGAACATGCCGCCTACGCTGAGGACTACCGTGAAGACCGCGCCCTTCAACAGGAAGGGCGCGGAATCCAGCGCAAGCTGCAGGCTTTCTTCGATCATTGGGTGACGTCAGCCTGGAACCACTTCTCCGACAGTTTTTTCAGCGTGCCGTCGGCCCTGAACTTCTCGATGGCCTTGTTCAGCGCCGCGAGCAATTCGGGGTTGCCCTTGCGCAGGGCGATGCCGGCTTCCTGGCGGGCGAAGGGGGCGCCGGTCAGCGCCATGGCGCCCTTGGTCTTGTTGACCATGTCGAAGGCCGCCAGACGGTCCACCAGGATCACGTCGATGCGGCCACTGCGCAGGTCCTGGAACTTGGTCGGGTCGTCTTCGTAGGTCCGCACGTCAGCCTGCGGCACGTGTTCGCGCAGCCACTGTTCGTAGTTGGTGCCCAGGCCCACGCCGACTTTCACGCCCGCCAGTTTCTCCGGCGCGTCGTACTTGCCTTCGTCACCCTTGCGCACCAGCGCCTGGATGCCGGAAACGGTATAGGCGTCAGAGAAGTCGTACTTCTTCTTGCGCTCCTCGGAGATGGTTACCTGGTTGATCACCAAGTCCAGTCGCTTGGACTCCAGCGCGGCGAGGATGCCGTCCCACTTGGTTGGCTGGAGCTTGGCGGTGACGCCCAGTTCCTTGGCGATCAGGTGAGAGAAGTCCACTTCGAAGCCGGCGAGTTTGCCGTTCTCGTCCTGGAAGCTGAAGGGTGGGTAGGTGCCCTCGAGGCCGACGCGGACTTCGCCTTTCGACTTGATCTGGGCGAGCAGGTCGTCGGCGGCCTGGGCCTGGCCGAAGAGGCTGGCTCCGAGGGAGAGGGTCAGGCTGGCAAGCAGGAAATGACGTCGCAGTGCGGAGAAGGTCATGGTGGTCCCCGTTTTTGGTGTTTTAAGCAGGTTAGTCAACGCGTGGCGACTATATGGGCAGAATCGTTATGCAATAAAATAATAAAAAATTACATACCTAGTTCTGATTATTAGGTAGGTCAATTCGCCGAATGGTAGGCGAACAGCGCCGGCGAACCTCCGGTGTGCAGGAACAGGATAGGCCCGGGTTTCACGAAGCGATCACGGCGGATGCCGTCGAGCAATCCGGCCATGGCCTTGCCGGTGTACACCGGGTCCAGCAACAGGCCTTCCTGGCTTGCCAGCAGGCGCACCGCCTCTAGCGTGCCGGCATTGGGTTCGCCGTAGCGCGGTCCGAAGTATTCGTCCCACAGTTGCACCTTCGGCAGGGCCGGCGCGTCGTGGCCGAGCAGTTCCAGCGTGCGTTCAACCAGCCCTTCGACTTTCGGTCGTTGTGCTGCGTCGGTACGCGAGACGGTCACGCCGATGACATCCAGTTCCGGCAGGGAATCGGCCAGGGCGATTGCCAGGCCGGCATGGGTTCCGGCGCTGCCGGAGGCGAGCACCACGGCGGAGAATTCCTGGCCACTGCCATGAATCTGCTCCGCCAGTTCCAGCCCGGCGCGCACGTAACCCAGGGCGCCCAACGCATTGGAACCGCCAATGGGCACGAGGTAGGGCTTGCGGCCTTCGCGGCGCAGGCGCTCGCCGGTTTGCGCCAGCATCTCGTCCGCGGTATCGAGGTTGGGTACGAGTTCGACTTCGGTGCCGAACAGGTCCAGCAGCAGGCGGTTGCCGTTACTCAGGTAGTTGTGGTCATCGGTGCCGATGGGGTTTTCCAGCAACGCCACGCAGCGCAGGCCCAGCTTCGCCGCGACAGCGGCAGTCTGGCGCACATGGTTGGACTGGATAGCCCCGGCAGTAACCAGCGTGTCGGCGCCGGCCTTCAGGGCATCGGCGGTGAGAAACTCCAGCTTGCGTACCTTATTGCCGCCCAGGGCGAAGGGCGTCGTGTCATCGCGCTTCACGTACAGCTCGCGGCCCAGCTGTGCGGACAGCCGCTCCAGCTTGTCCAGTGGCGTCGGGCCGCCGGCCAGGTCGAGTCGGGAAAAGCGGGCGAGGGCTTCGCGCAGGGAGCTCATGGCGGGTTCTCGGAGTGACGGCGGGATGCGTCACGATAGAGCGCGCGCGGGGCGACCGCAATGTGGCCGGCGGCCGCGTGACGCCGACCTGCACGGGAATGTCGCGCGACGATCCGCGAACTTGCCGTGGGAATCTCCGGAGGCTGTGAATCAATGTGCGGACAGCGGCGCAGCGAACCGCTACGCTCCACGCTCAGATCCGGAAGCCATAACCGGGCGATAACGAAAACAGGAAAACCAGGGCGGGAAATCCGATGACATCAGCAGTACTTTCACGCGCTTCGCTGCAACGCTGGACGCTTCAGCTACTCGGCGCACTGGCCCTGATGCTGGGGCTGAGCAGCCCGGCGCTGGCCGACCGGGTGATTCCCTCGGGGATGATGGTGGGTTTCGTCGATAGCGCGGTGTACCCGGTGATCACCCTCAAGCGGCCGAAGCCGAGCCTGTTGCGCCAGGTGATCACCATCGGGCTGTACAAGAAGACCATCAGCTACCCGCTGTCGGTCACCATCCGCATCCGCGACGAGAACAACCGCTTCATGGTCTACGGCATGCTGCCGAAGATCACCGGCAAGTTCGTCGGCATCAAGATGGGCCTGGATAGCCGGATCAGCCAGATCTGGGTGATGACCGAAGCAGAAGCGACCGAGTACGTGACCCGTCCGGACACGCTGTTCCCGCCGACGAGTTGATGGCTTTGCTTGCGGGTTGAAGGTCTGCCCACGCCGCTCGTGCGGGCGGGCAGCCGGAAGAGGGCGACTTCGGCTATCATGTGCACCGTTTCAAACCTTTCAGAACCGGTCTACCCATGACGTCCTCTCAGCAGCCGCCCCGCGACGAAAGCGCCGACAACGCGCAGGAACAACCCAAACTCTCCCTGGCCGAGCTGGCCAAGGCCGCCCTTGCTGCGCAGCAGCAGGCGAAAACCGCCTACCAGCATCGCAAGCCTCACGACCAGGCCGAGTACCGCCCGCCGCATCCGCGCGGCTCGCGTCGCTCGATGGGCAAGCGCTGAGGCAACCTCTCGTCTGAAACACCGTCGGCCGGCGCTCTTGCGGGGGCGCTGGCTGAACTGCGGCGACCGGCATCGGTCGTATCCGCATCGGCCTTGCCATGCTGGCTGGCCATTCCCGCTCTCGCGAACCCGTCACGGATAGACACCTGCGCCCTATGCCCCGGCAGAAGGGGCGCCTCGCGTCCAAGGAGAATCCATGAAAGTCCTCGTTCCCGTCCTTTCCCTGCTGGCGCTCGCCGGCTGCATCACCATGACCGGCAATTACGAAGTCAGCGCCCGTGACGAGTCCGGCAAGGCCCTGAGCAACGGCAAGTTCCTCGCCCACGGCAGCGGCATCTATACGGTGCGCAACTCACTCTGCTCGGTCTATCCGAAGGCCATCGTCACCATCAAGGACGTGGAAACGGACCAGGAACTGGAGGGCGAAAGCCCCTACCAGTGCCGCTGAGGGCGTTCGCGAGCAAGCTCGCTCCTACAGATGCACCCCTCGTTGGAATGGCGGCTCGGGATGACTCCAGAGCCGCCATTTCGTTACTGCTGCAGGCGTTCGAGCTGCCGCTCCAGTTGGGTGAGGAAGCCAATCTCATACGCCATGCGGTCCAGCAGGGAACGCTGCAGCGTGCGGCCCTTGGCGAATTTGCTCCAGAGCGATTCCCCGCCTGGGGCGAACAACCATTCGCGGGCGACCAGCGCACCGTAGCTCATGATGAGATGGGATTCCTCCGGCCAACCCGGCGGGGTTTCGAATCGAAGGGGTTGATCGCTGCCCGGTAGGGTGTGAAAACGGGCTGATTCGGGATCGAAGGTGTTGTTGTCGGACGACATTGGCGTAACTCCACTTCGTTGAGGTCAGGAGCTGCCGCCATTGCTGTCAAACAATGGAGGCAGACCACGCGGGGTTGACAGACCGGGAAGTGGAGCCGGCAGACCTCACGGGGAGGTCTCCCCGCGCGATCTGCCATAAACCCTGCAATCAGAAATCGCAGTCGTGACAAGGCCTACGAAAAGCGTTCGCTGCTTTTCGCATGCACCTGCTGGCGCAATCGCGCCACTCCAACGGGCTGTCAAACCCGGCCACGGATTTGGCCGTGACGGGCGCAGCATAGGGGCTACCTTCCGAGCGGGCAAGAACAGGTGCTCGCGCGGGGGAGGTATCGGCTGCGTCTGACAAAAATGAAGGGCGAAGTACGTCAGCAGGACGCCCTGCCCCAATGAAAAAGGCCGGCAATCGCCGGCCTTGTGCTTACTCTGGTGTCGGTGGCGTGAGCTTCTGCATCTGCCCCTGCTGCAACGTCCACTCCACCACCTGCGCGGAAAGTTGGTCGGCCGCCTTGCCGAAGGCGCTGACCACTTCGGGTACCTGCTTGCCGTCCACCGGCTGGCGGACTTCGAAGGTGCGCGAGGCGACGATGCGCTGGCCGAGGGTGCGCACCAGGCGCGCGTCGTAGCGGATGTGGATCACCGGCTGGCCGTTCTGGTACTCGCTCTGGAAGGCGCGCAGCTCGCCGGTCAGGTCGAGGTCGGCCTGCAGGCTGGCTTCGTCGCTGCTCAGGGCGCGCACGCTGCCGTTGGCGGTGAAGGCGTCGAGCAGGCGGTCACGCAGCAGGCCCGGTGCGCGGTTGCTCCAGCGCGCGCCCTGGTAGCTGCTCAGCTGGTTGCCCTGCGGGACTACGGCGATGCGGTTGCTGTCCAGCGCCAGGCTGGCGTTGGGGGCGCTGACGCGCAGCGACCAGTTGACCGCCGCATTGCTGCGCGCGGGTTGCTGGGTGGCGGGCAGCAGGTAGAAGTCCGGGCTCTCCGCTTCCGGGAGAATCGAGCAGGCGCCCAGCAGGCTGACCAGGGCGGCGACACCGAGCAGGCGGGGAAGGGCGGTCATGGCTGGAACTCCTTGTTGCGCTCGCGGCCGAGCAGGTAGCCGGTGGGATTCTCCTGCAGGCGGCGGGTGACGCCGCGCAGGTCTTCCAGGGTGGAGCGCAGTTCGCGGATCGCCGGGCCGATCTCGCCCAGGCCATTGAGGCCGCCATTCACCGAGTCGTAGTTGCTGCCCAGCAGTTGTTCCACGCGTTCGCTGCTGGTGCGCAGGGAGGCGAGGGTCTTCTGGGTGTCGTCGAGGATGTCCTGGCCCTTGCCGCCCAGAGTCTGGTTGGCCCGTTCGAGCAGCTGGCTGGCGTTGGCCAGGGTGATGCGCGCCTGCTCGCTGGCGGCGGCCAGTTCCTTGAAGGTCTGGCGGATGTCGTCGCGCTGCTCGGCGACCACGCCGGTGGCCTGGTCGATGTGGTCCAGGGTACGGCTGATGCGGTCGACGTTCTCCTGGGAGAACATGCGGTTCACGTTGTTGATCAGGTTGTTGATGTTGGTGGCGATGTCTTCGCCGTTGGCCAGCAGCTTGGCGAAGGGCGAGGGGATGGTCTTGATCACCGGCACCTCGCCGTCCTTGCTGGCCAGCGGTGGGCTGTCCTGGGCGGCGCTGGAGAGCTGGATGATGGCCTGGCCGGTGACGCCGGTGAGGGCCAGCTTGGCGCGCGTGTCTTCGCGGATCGGCGTGCTGTCGTAGACGCGGATGCGTGCGCGGACCTTGCGCGGGTCGTTCGGGTCCAGGCGCAGGGACACCACGTCACCCACGCGGATGCCGCTGTACTGCACGGTGCCGCCCTCGGACAGGCCGGTCACCGCCTCGTTGAAGATCACGTCGTAGATCTTGTACTTCTGGTCGTTGCTCGACTGCGCCAGCCACAGGGCGAAGAGCAGCGCGCCGATCGACACGACCAGGGTGAACAGGCCGATCAGCACGTGATGGGCACGGGTTTCCATTCAGCTTTCCTCCCGCAGGTGTTCGGTGGCCTGCAGCGCAGCACGGCCGCGCGGGCCGTGGAAGTAGTCCTGCACCCAGGCGTCGTCGGTCCGGGCGACCTGGTCCAGTGGCCCCACCACCAGCACGCGTTTCTGCGACAACACAGCGACGCGGTCGCAGATGGTGTAGAGGGTGTCCAGGTCGTGGGTGACCAGGAACACGGTGAGGCCGAAGGCGTCGCGCAGGGTCAGGATGAGTTGGTCGAAAGCCGCCGCGCCGATGGGGTCGAGGCCGGCGGTGGGTTCGTCGAGGAACAGGATGTCCGGGTCCAGCGCCAGGGCGCGGGCCAGGGCGGCGCGCTTGACCATGCCGCCGGAAAGCTCGGCCGGGTATTTGCCGCCGGCATCCGGCGGCAGGCCGGCGAGGGAAATCTTCACCTTGGCCATGAACTGCGCATCGGCGCGGGACAGCCCGGCATGCTCGATCAGCGGCAGGCAGATGTTCTCGCTCACGGTCAGCGAGGAGAACAGCGCGCCGTTCTGGAACAGCACGCCGAAGCGCCTTTCCAGCTTCGAGCGTTCCAGCGGCGGCAGCGCCGGCAGGTTCTGCCCGAAGACATGCACGCTGCCTTCGCTGGGCTGGCGCAGGCCGATGATGCTGCGCAGCAGCACCGATTTGCCGGTGCCCGAGCCGCCGACCACGCCGAGGATCTCGCCTTTCATCACGTCGAGGTCCAGGTGCTCGTGCACGGCATGGGTGCCGAAGCGGTTGGCGAGGTCGCGGACGACGATGATCGGTTCGCTCACCAGCCCATCTCCATGAAGAACAGCGCGAAGACCGCATCCAGCAGGATCACCACGAAGATCGACTGGACCACGCTGGAGGTGGTGTGCTCGCCCACCGACTGCGCGCTGCCGCTGACGCGGAAGCCTTCCAGGCAGCCGATCACGGCGATGATGAAGGCGAACACCGGGGCTTTGACGATGCCGACCAGGAAGTGCTGCACGGCGATGTCGTTCTGCAGCATGTAGAGGAACATGCGCGGCGAGATATCCAGGGCCAGGGCGCAGACCACGCCGCCGCCGAAGATGCCGGAGATCATCGCCAGGAAGGTCAGCATCGGCAGGGTCAGCAGCAGGGCCAGCACCCGCGGCAACACCAGCAGTTCCACAGGGTCCAGGCCCAGGGCCTGGATGGCGTCGATTTCCTGGTTGGCCTTCATCGAGCCGATCTGCGCGGTGAAGGCACTGGCGGTGCGGCCGGCGAGCAGGATCGCGGTGAGCAGCACGCCGAATTCGCGCAGGAAGGAGAAGCCCACCAGGTCGACGGTATAGATCTGTGCGCCGAATTTCTGCAGCACCGTGGCGCCAAGGAAGGCCACCACCGCGCCGACCATGAAGGTCAGCAGGGCGACGATGGGCACGGCGTCCAGCCCGGTTTCCTCCATGTGCGCGGCCAGCGAGGTGAGCCGCCAGCGTCGCGGGCGCAGCAGGTTGCGCAGCAGCGTCTGCAGGGTCAGGCCGATGAAGCCGAGCAGGCCGACCAGGTGCTCGCGGAAGGTCAGGGTGGCGATGCCGATGCGTTCCAGCACGTCGACCAGCGCGTTGCCGGGCTCTGGCGCCTTTTCGTCCAGGCGGCACTGGGTGATGGCGCTGCCGACGGCGCGCAGCAATGCCTGGCGCTCGGCGGGGAGGTTGCGGGCGATCTGTTCCAGCTGGCTCATGCGCGCGCCGCCGATGATCTCGGCGAGCAGTGCGGCGCCGGCGGTGTCCAGCGCGCCGAGGCCGGCGAAGTCCAGCGCGGCGGGGGACTCGGCGTGACGCTGGGCGGCTACCTGGGCTTCCAGCGCGGAGAAATGCGCGAGCGTCCAGTCGCCGCTGACATGCATCAGCGGTGGGCTGGCGGAGGTGTCGAGCTGAAGCTGGCCGGGCTGGGCGGTCATCGTCATGGTTCGCATTCTAGCGGAGTTACACAGTGCCATGATTGGACAGGTGTGTCGCATTGTAGAGCGGCCGCCTGCTGCTGGGACAAGCCCGGCGACATCCTGTTCAATTGACGCCCCAGGCCGCCAGCCACTAAGCTGCGCGCCTGCTTCAGGTGCTCTCGGCGCAAGCCGCGAGTGAAACAGGGAAGCCGGTGAAATCGATGCGCAATCGACCATTCCGGCGCTGCCCCCGCAACGGTAAGCGAGCTTCGAACCGCAGACAGCCACTGTGCCACGGCATGGGAAGGCGCGGTTCATCGACAGCCTCACGGCGTCACTCGCAAGCCCGGAGACCGGCCTGCTGCATCGCATGGCATCGCGGGAGGCGCTGCCGACGTCGGCGCTGCGCGCCGCGCGTTGCCGTCCTCCGCCTGCCCCGACTGGTCAGTGCCGCGCGGGTGAGAGCGGCGGAGAATCCTTCAGGTGAAATCCCTATTCCCCAGGTCGACAGCCTCTGTGCTGGGCGACCTCTGCCGCATGGCGCTTCTGCGCGCCTGTGGTTCATCCCTGCCTGTTCCATTCCTCGTTCGCTGCCACC
Source organism: Pseudomonas sp. PDM22 (assembly GCF_014851965.1). Classification (NCBI taxonomy): domain Bacteria; kingdom Pseudomonadati; phylum Pseudomonadota; class Gammaproteobacteria; order Pseudomonadales; family Pseudomonadaceae; genus Pseudomonas; species Pseudomonas sp. PDM22. The sequence continues at coordinate 624,376 of NZ_JACVAR010000001.1, read as the reverse complement.
CGGCCGGCAGCCTGACGCCTGCGCAATTCGTTTCAGGAGCAACCACCCATGACTGAATCCCCGGAAAAGGACGAGCGCCATCGCTCGCGCATGCAGCGCAAGAAGGCAGTGATCGACGAGAAGATCGCCCAGGCCCAGGGGGAGCGCGGCGTGTTCCTGGTCAACAGCGGCAACGGCAAGGGCAAGAGCAGCTCGGCCTTCGGCATGGTCGCCCGCGCACTGGGCCACGGCATGAAGGTGGGCGTGGTGCAGTTCATCAAGGGTGCCGCGACCACGGGCGAGGAGGCGTTCTTCCGCCGCTTCCCCGAGGAAGTCAGCTTCCATGTGATGGGCGAAGGCTTTACCTGGGAAACCCAGGACCGCCAGCGCGACATCGCCAAGGCGCAGTTCGCCTGGGACGTGGCGCGCCAGCTGCTGGCCGACCCCGAAGTCGGCCTGGTGGTGCTGGACGAGGTGAACATCGCCCTCAAGCACGGCTACCTGGAGCTGGACACCGTGCTGGCCGACATCGCCGCCCGTCCGCCCATGCAGCATGTGGTCGCCACCGGCCGTGGCGCGCAGCCGGCGATGCTCGAGGCCGCCGACACCGTGACCGAGATGGGCCTGGTGAAACACGCCTTCAAGGCCGGCATCAAGGCGCAGAAAGGGGTGGAGTTCTGATGCATCCCGTTGTGGCGGAGCGCGTCGTATGACCTCGCGCCAATGCCCCGCATTGCTGATCGCCGCCCCCGCTTCCGGGCAGGGCAAGACCACCGTGACCGCCGCCCTGGCACGCCTGCACACACGCCTCGGGCGCAAGGTGCGGGTGTTCAAGTGCGGCCCGGACTTCCTCGACCCGATGATCCTCGCCCGCGCCAGTGACGCGCCGGTCTACCAGCTGGACCTGTGGATGGTTGGCGAGGAAGAGAGCCGTCGGCTGCTGTGGGAGGCCGCCGGCGAGGCCGACCTGATCCTCATCGAAGGCGTGATGGGCCTGTTCGACGGCTCGCCGTCTGCGGCCGACCTGGCGCGGCGCTTCAATGTGCCGGTGATGGCGGTGATCAACGGCCAGTCCATGGCGCAGACCTTCGGCGCCATGGCCGTTGGCATGGCGACCTACCAGAGCGACCTGCCGTTCTCCGGGGTGCTTGCCAACCGTATCGGCAGCCAGCGTCACCGCGACCTGGTGCGCGACAGCCTGCCGGAGTGGATTCGCTGGTATGGCGCGCTGCCGCGCGATACTGAAGTGGAGCTGCCCAGCCGACACCTCGGCCTGGTGCAGGCCGACGAGCTGGCTGACCTCGACGCCCGCCTGGACGCCGCCGCCGATGCCCTGGCGGCCAGCGCCAGTACCGAGCTGCCGCTGCCGGTGAGCTTTGCCGCACCCGAGCCGCGCCGCGAATCTTCCCGCCTCGATGACGTGCGTATCGGCGTGGCGCGGGACAACGCCTTTGCCTTCCTCTACCAGGCCAACCTGGACCTGCTGCGTGAGCTGGGTGCCGAGCTGGTGTTCTTCTCGCCGCTGCGTGATGACGCGTTGCCGGAAGTGGACAGCCTCTACCTGCCCGGCGGCTACCCGGAACTGCACCTGCAGGCGCTGGCCGGGAACCGCGCCATGGCCCAGGCCATCCACGCGCACCACGAGATGGGCAAGCCGATCCTCGCCGAGTGCGGCGGCATGCTCTATCTGCTCGATGCGCTGACCGATGTGGCCGGTGAACGCGCCGCACTGCTCGGCCTGCTGCCGGGCGAAGCGCGCATGCAGAAGCGCCTCGCCGCGCTGGCGCTGCAAGCGGTGACGCTGCCCGAAGGCACCCTGCGCGGGCACACCTTCCACCATTCGTTGCTGGACAGCAGCGAGGAGCCGCTGGCCCGAGGTGTCTGCCCCAACGACAAGCCGGTGGCCGAAGCGGTGTTTCGCCGCGGCCGGCTCACCGCCTCCTACATCCATTTCTACCTGCCGTCCAATCCGGACGCCGCAGCCGACCTGCTGAGACCATGACCGAGCACGCCTACAGCCTTGAGGAGCGCGCCGCGCTCTATCGCGCCATTGCCGAGCGCCGCGACATGCGTCATTTCAGCGGCGGCGAGGTGGCGCCCGAACTGCTCGCGCGCCTGCTCGAAGCGGCGCACCAGGCACCCAGCGTCGGGCTGATGCAGCCGTGGCGATTTATCCGCGTCACCTCGCGGGAGCTGCGCCAGTCGATCCATGGCCTGGTGGAAGAGGAGCGAGTGCGCACCGCCGAGGCACTGGGCGAGCGTTCCGACGAGTTCATGCGTCTCAAGGTCGAGGGCGTGCTCGACTGCGCCGAAGTGCTGGTGGCCGCGCTGATGGATGGCCGCGAAGCGCACGTCTTTGGTCGCCGTACCTTGCCGAACATGGACCTGGCCTCGTTGTCCTGTGCCATCCAGAACCTCTGGCTGGCCTCGCGCGCCGAGGGCCTGGGCATGGGCTGGGTATCGCTGTTCGACCCCGCCGCGCTGGGTGAACTGCTCGGCCTGCCAGTGGGCGCCGAGGCGGTGGCGGTGATCTGCCTTGGCCCGGTCAGCGAGTTCTACCCGGCGCCGATGCTGGCCCTGGAAGGCTGGCGCCAACCGCGCGCGCTCAGCGAGCTGCTGTACGAGAACCACTGGGGAGAACAGCCATGAGCCCGGCCCTGCTGAGCGTCCTCGGCGTGGTGCTGGATGCCCTGTTCGGCGAACCGAGACGCTGGCACCCGCTGGTGGCCTTCGGACGTCTGGCGGATCGGCTGGAGCGGCGTTTCAATCGCTCCCGCGCCGACGCCGGCAAGGACACCCCCGGCCTCGGCTGGCGCAGCCACGGCGTCACCGCCTGGGTACTGGCGGTGATCCCGCTCACCCTGATCGCGCTATTGCTCAGCCTGCTGCCCTATGTCGGCTGGGTCGTGCAGGCGCTCGCGCTGTACGCCGCGCTGGGCCTGCGCAGCCTGGGCGAACACGCCGAGCCGGTAGCGCTGGCCTTGCGCGCCGGTGACCTGAACGAAGCGCGCCTACGCGTGGGCTACATGGTCAGCCGCGAAACCGCCGAACTGGACGACACCGCCGTGGCCCGCGCCGCCACCGAGTCGGTGCTGGAGAACGGCAGTGACGCGGTGTACGCCGCCTTGTTCTGGTTTGCCGTGGCCGGTGCACCAGGCGTGGTGCTCTATCGCCTGAGCAACACTCTCGATGCCATGTGGGGCTACCGCAATGCGCGCTTCGAGCGCTTTGGCTGGGCCGCGGCGAAGATCGACGATGTGCTCAACTACATCCCGGCACGCCTGGTGGCCTTCACCTACGCGCTGCTCGGTCATACCCGGCTTGCCCTGCGTTGCTGGCGCGCACAGGCGCCGCAGTGGGACAGCCCCAACGCCGGCCCGGTGATGGCGACCGGTGCGGGCGCCCTGGGGGTATCGCTCGGTGGTTCCGCCCGCTACCACGGCGAACTCCATGAACGCCCGCAGCTGGGCGAAGGCCCGGCGCCGACCGCCGCGGACATCTGGCGCGCGCTGGCCCTGGTACGTCAGGGCGTGCTGCTGTGGCTGGTGGTCATCTTCATCCTGGGAGTGCTCTGATGCTCGAACATGGCGGCCGGTTGCGCAAAGCGGCGCAGCAATACGGCATTCCGCTCTCCGAGTGGCTCGACCTGTCCACCGGTATTTCGCCCTGGCCCTGGGCGCTGCCCAGCGTGCCGACAGCCGCCTGGATGCGCCTGCCCGAAGACAGCGACGGCCTGGAAGCCGCTGCGCGCCGCTACTACGGCGCCGAGAAGCTGCTGCCGCTGCCCGGCAGCCAGGCGGCGATCCAGTTGCTGCCGCGCCTGCGCCGGCCGGGCAAGGTCGGCGTGATCTCACCCTGTTATGCCGAGCACGCCGAGTCCTGGCGCGCCGCCGGACACATCCTGCGCGAGGTCAGCGACCAGGAGGTCCCTCATCACCTGGAGCGCTTCGACGTGCTGGTGGTGGTCAACCCGAACAACCCTACCGGTCGGCGCATCGAGGCCGGCGTGCTGCTGGAGTGGCACGCGCGCCTGCAGGAACGCGGCGGTTGGCTGGTGGTGGACGAAGCCTTCATGGACTGCACGCCCGAGCACAGCCTGGCGCCCAGCTGTGCGAGCCGTCCGGGACTGATCGTGCTGCGTTCCTTCGGCAAGTTCTTCGGCCTCGCCGGGGCCCGGCTGGGCTTCGCCTTCGCCGAACCGCGCCTGCTGGATAGCCTGGCGAAACTGCTCGGCCCCTGGGCGGTGAGCGGCCCGACGCGGTGGATCGCGCAGGCCGTGCTGGGCGAGTTCCAGGAACAGATCCAGCGCCGCCGCGACCTGCATGAGGCGAGCCGGCATCTGGCCGGGCTGCTCGGCGAACATGGGTTCGCCCCGCAGGGCGGCACGGCGCTGTTCCAGTGGGTGGTCTCCATGCGCGCCCACGCGCTGCGCGATCACCTGGCGCGCCAGGGCATCCTCGTGCGCCTGTTCGAGACGCCCGGCAGCCTGCGCTTCGGCCTGCCGCCGGACGAGAAGGGCTGGGAGCGCCTGGAGCACGGTCTGCGCACCTTCAACCAGATGGAGAGCCTGCGTTGAGCACGCTGATGGTGCAGGGCACGACCTCGGATGCCGGCAAGAGCACGCTGGTGACGGCGCTGTGCCGCTGGCTGCGCCGACAGGGCGTGGCCGTGGTGCCGTTCAAGCCGCAGAACATGGCGCTGAACAGCGCGGTGACCGCCGACGGCGGCGAGATCGGCCGCGCCCAGGCGGTTCAGGCGCAGGCCTGCCACCTGGCGCCGCACACCGACATGAACCCGGTGCTGCTCAAGCCCAACAGCGACACCGGCGCCCAGGTGATCATCCACGGCCGCGCGGTGACCAGCATGAACGCCGTGGCCTACCACGACTACAAGCGCGTGGCGATGCAGGCGGTGCTCGAATCCCACCAGCGCCTCAGCGCGCAGTACGCGGTGGTGATGGTGGAGGGCGCGGGGTCGCCGGCGGAGATCAACCTGCGCGCCAACGACATCGCCAACATGGGCTTCGCCGAGGCGGTGGATTGCCCGGTGATCCTGATTGCCGACATCGATCGTGGCGGCGTGTTCGCCCATCTGGTTGGCACCCTGGAGCTTCTTTCCGAGAGCGAACGGGCACGGGTGAAGGGCTTCGTCATCAACCGTTTCCGCGGTGACATCGCGTTGTTGCAGAACGGCCTCGACTGGCTGGAAGAGCGTACCGGCGTGCCGGTGCTTGGCGTGCTGCCCTACCTGATGGACTTCCATCTGGAAGCCGAGGACGCCATCGATACCCGCCAGACCGCCAAGACCGGCGAGCGCCTGCGCGTGGTCGTGCCGGTGCTGCCGCGCATCAGCAATCACACCGACTTCGATCCGCTGCGCCTGCACCCGCAGGTCGAACTGAGCTTCGTCGGCCCCGGCCAGCCGATCCCGCCGGCGGACCTGATCATCCTGCCCGGCTCCAAGAGCGTGCGGCCGGACCTGGCCTTCCTCCGCGCCCAGGGTTGGGAAGAGGCAATCCGCCGTCACCTGCGCTACGGCGGCAAACTGCTGGGCATCTGCGGCGGCTTGCAGATGCTCGGCCGCACCCTGGCCGACCCGTACGGGCTGGAAGGTGAGGCGGGGGAGAGCGACGGCCTCGGCCTGCTGGATTTCCGCACCGTCCTCGAACCGGAGAAACAGCTGCGCAATGTCAGCGGCCAGCTGGCGCTGGAGGACGCGCCGGTGAGTGGTTACGAGATTCATGCCGGCGTCAGCGAAGGCCCGGCGCTGGCGAACCCGGCCGTGCGCCTGAGCGATGGCCGCAGTGACGGTGCGCTGAGCGCCGACGGGCAGGTGATGGGGACTTATCTGCACGGGCTGTTCGAGTCCAGCGCATCCAGCTCGGCGCTGCTGCGCTGGGCCGGGCTGCGCGAGGTGCAGCGCATCGATTACCACGCCCTGCGCGAACGCGACATCGAGCGCCTGGCCGATCAGGTCGAGGCGCATCTGGATACGGAAAAATTGAGTCGGCTGTGCGGACTGTAGGGCGGATGACCGTTCGCGGTTATCCGCGGTTTCTGCTTGCCAGGGTTTCGGCGGATAACGCCTGCGGCGTTATGCGCCCTACGGCGGAGGTGCGCGATCCGAACGCCACCATCGCACAGCGTAGGATGGGTGGAGCGGAGCGATACCCATCAAATCCCTGCTGCGATGCGATGGGTATCGCAGGCTCCACCCATCCTACAGGGACGTCGTCATTGCGGAGAGTCCATGCTTGAACTGATCCTCGGCGGCGCCCGTTCGGGCAAGAGCCGCCTGGCCGAGCGCCTGGCGGCGGAAAGCGGCCTGCCGGTCACCTACGTCGCCACGGCCCAGGCCGGCGACGGCGAGATGTCCACGCGCATTCTCCAGCACCGCGAGCGCCGCCCCGAACACTGGGGCCTGGTGGAAGAGCCGCTGGCCCTGGCCGACGCGCTGGAGCGCCTGGCGGCGCCGCAGCAGTGCGTGCTGGTGGACTGCCTGACCCTGTGGGTCACCAATCTGCTGATCCATGAAGACGGCTGGCGCCTGCGCGGCGAGATCGACGCGCTGCTGGAAACGCTGCCGCAACTGCCCGGACGCATCATTCTGGTCAGCAACGAAACCGGGCTGGGCGTGGTGCCGATGGGCGAGCTCAGCCGCCGATATGTCGACGAGGCCGGCTGGCTGCACCAGTCCCTGGCCGAGGTCAGCGAGCGCGTGGTGTTCACCGTCGCCGGCCTGCCCATGGTGTTGAAGGGGGAAGCGTTATGAGTCTGCAATGGTGGCTGCAAGGCACCCAGCCGATCGACCGCGTGGCGCAGGACAAGGCCGCCGCGCGCCAGGACCAGTTGACCAAGCCGCGCGGCGCGCTGGGCCGGCTAGAAGAGGAAACCATCCGCCTGGCCGGGCTGCAGGGCCGTGAGCGGCCGACTCTGGAACATATCTGGATCGCCCTGTTCGCCGGGGACCACGGTGTGGTCGCCGAAGGCGTGTCGGCCTATCCGCAGGCGGTGACCGTCGAGATGCTGCGCAACTTCGTGCGCGGCGGGGCGGCGATCAGCGTGCTGGCCCGCGACCTTGACGCGCGCCTGGAGGTGATCGACCTGGGTACTGCCACACCACTGGAGCCGCTTCCGGGTGTGCTGCATGTGATGGTCGGCGCCGGTACCGCGAACTTCACCCAGGAGCCGGCGATGAACGCGGCCCAGTGCCTGATCGCACTGGAAGCCGGCCGCGAATCCGTGCGCCGCGCGCAGCAGGCCGGTGCGGAGCTGTTCATCGGTGGCGAAATGGGCATCGGCAATACCAGCTCGGCGGCGGCTCTCGCCTGCGCCTTGCTGGACGAGCCGGCGCAGGCGCTGGTCGGCCCCGGTACCGGGCTGGATTCGCAGGGCGTCGCACGCAAGGTCGAGGTGATCGACCGCGCACTGGCGCTGCACCGCGCCCACTGCGACGAGCCCTTCGAGGCCCTGTGCCGTCTCGGCGGTTTCGAGATCGCTGCGCTGGTGGGCGCCTATCTCGCCTGCGCGCAGAAGGGTATTCCGGTGCTGGTGGACGGTTTCATCTGCACCACCGCCGCGCTGTGCGCCACGCACCTGAACCCCGGCTGCCGCGACTGGCTGTTGTTCGCCCACGCTGGTGCCGAGCCGGGACACAACCGCGTGCTGGCCGCGCTCGACGCGCAGCCACTGCTCGACCTCGGCCTGCGCCTGGGCGAGGGCAGCGGCGCGGCGCTGGCAGTGCCGCTGCTGCGTCAGGCATGTCGGTTGCACAGCGGCATGGCGACCTTCGCCGAGGCTGCGGTGTCGGATCGCCCTGCGTGACACTGCGCCTGGAATTGCTGCGTCACGGTGAGACCGAACTCGGCGGTGGCTTTCGCGGCCGCCTGGACGATGCGCTGACCGAAACCGGCTGGGCGCAGATGCGCGACGCGCTGGGCGATGAGTGCCGCTGGTCGGCACTGGTCAGCTCGCCTTTGCAGCGTTGCGCGGCTTTCGCCGAGGAGCTGGCGGCGCGCCATGGCTTGCCGCTGGGCTTCGAGCCGGGCCTGCAGGAGCTGGATTTCGGTCAGTGGGAAGGCATTTCGCCAGCTAAGCTGATGGAGAGCGATGCCGCGGCGCTGGAGCGGTTCTGGAACGATCCATACGCCTTCCCGCCACCCGGTGGCGAGGCCATGGGTGACTTCGAATCCCGCGTCTTCGCGGCGCTGCAGCGTCTCTACCAAGCCCACGCCGGATCGTCCGTGCTGGTCGTCACCCACGGCGGTGTGATGCGCCTGCTCGGCGCGCTGGCCAGCGGCCTGCCGGCCAGGCGCCTGTTGGAAGTGATGGTGGCCCACGGCGAATGCATGGCGCTGGACGTGACCCGCGACGGCGACGGCTGGCGCATCCACAAGGCAAGCAATTGATGAACGACCCGCACCGGAACCGCGAGCAAGAGGCACCCGAGCCCGCCGAGCAGAGCGGGGCGGACGCGCACGCCGCCCACCTCAGCGACTGGCTGCTGCCGCTGGTGGCATTGCAGTTCCTCACCCGCCTGCCGGTGCGGCTGGGGCATATGCCGACGCCCGAACAGTTTGGCCGTGCCACCCTGTATTACCCGCTGGTGGGTCTGCTGATCGGTGCCGTGCTGTTCGCCATGGGCGAGTTGCTTAGTGGCGTGCACCTGCTGTTGCAGGCGGCGCTGATCCTGCTGGTGTGGGTGGCTTTCACTGGCGCCCTGCACCTGGACGGCCTGGCCGATTCGGCCGACGCCTGGATCGGCGGCCTGGGTGATCGCGAACGTACCCTGGCGATCATGAAGGACCCGCGCTGCGGTCCGGCGGCGGTGGTCGCGCTGGTGTTGTTGCTGCTGCTGAAGTTCGCGGCGATCACCGCGATCCTTGGCAATCACCAGCACTGGGGTTTGCTGCTGGCGCCCTGGCTGGGGCGTTGTGCGCTGCCGCTGCTGTTCTTCACCACCGACTATGCGCGCAAGGGCGGGTTGGGCCAGGCGCTGGCCGATCATCTGCCGCGCGGCGCGATGCCGTGGATGCTGGCGGCCAACGCGGCGCTGATGGTGCTGGTGGGCCTCACCGGCCTGCTGGCGCTGGTGGTCGCGCTGGTGGTGTTCGTCTGGCTGCGCAGCCGCTTCATCGCCCGCCTGGGCGGTACCACCGGGGATACCGCCGGGGCGATGCTGGAGATGATCGAGTGCGCCGTGCTGGTGGCCTTGGCGCTCTGATCTCGCCTTGCCACGAGCCTGGCCTGGACATCCTTGTAGGATGGCGTGGAGCGCAGCGATACCCAACACTGCTCAGGCACCGACCGCATGGGTATCGCAAGCTCCACCCATCCTACGTTCTCGATACCCTGCGCCGCCGGAGCAACCCTGTAGGAGCGAGCTTGCTCGCTCCTACAAAAAGCGCATGCGTCAATCGAAGGCGAAATGCTCCGTCTTCAGCCCCATGATCGACCGCACCGGCTTCGCCATCGCTGCCGCATGTCCCTTGGCGCGGGGCAGCAGGCGGGCGAAGTAGAAGTCGCTGGTGGCGATCTTGGCCTTGTAGAAGTCGCTCGACTCGCTGCCGCCCTGGCGCAGGCGCTTGCGCGCGGCAGCTTCCTGCAGTGCCCAGGAGTACGCCAGCGCGGCGTAGCCGGAGAACATCAGGTAGTCGTGGCTGGCGGTGCTCACCAGGTCGCGCTGCTTGCGGGCGGTGAGGGCGATGCGCAGGGTCAGCAGGTTCCATTGCGCGCAGAGCCTGAGCAGCGTGAGCGCACGACCGCGCATGGCCGGTTCCTGCTTGAGCAGCTCGACGGCGAACTTCGCCACCTGCCGGGTGAAGTCGCGCACGGCCTTGCCCTGGGTCATCAGCAGCACCTTGCGACCGAGCAGGTCCAGCGCCTGGATGCCGGTGGTGCCCTCGTAGAGCGTGGCGATGCGCGCGTCGCGGACGATCTGCTCCATGCCGTGTTCCTTGATGTAGCCATGGCCGCCGAACACCTGCATGCCGAGGTTGGCGCTCTCCAGGCCCAGCTCGGTCAGGCAGCCCTTGAGGATCGGCGTGAGGAAGCCGAGCTTGTCGTCCCAGCGGTCGTACTCGGCGTTGTCGTTGGTCAGCAGGCCCTGGATCATCTTGTCGGCGTACTGGGTGGCCAGGTAGATGAGCGCGCGGCCGCCCTCGGCCACGGCCTTCTGGGTCAGCAGCATGCGGCGCACGTCGCCGTGGTGCATCAGGCTGTCGGCGATCTCGCCCGGCTCCTTGGTGCCGGAGAGGGCGCGCATCGAGCGGCGCTCACGGGCATAGGCGAGCGCGCCCTGGTAGGCCAGTTCGGCAGTGGCGACGCCCTGGATGGCGGTGCCGATGCGCGCGCTGTTCATGAAGGTGAACATGCACTCCAGGCCCTTGTTCGGCTCGCCGATCAGGTAGCCGGTGGCGCCGTCGAAGTTCATCACGCAGGTCGCCGAGGCCTTGATGCCCATCTTCTTTTCCAGTGCGCCGCAGGTCACGCCGTTGCGCGGGCCGAGCGCGCCGGCTGACCCGCTGCTTTGGGATGGTAGAAATTTCGGCACGATGAACAGCGAGATGCCGCGCGTGCCCTTGGGCGCATCGGGCAGACGCGCGAGGACGATGTGCACGATGTTCTCGGTGAGGTCGTGCTCGCCGGAGGAGATGAAGATCTTGGTACCGGTGATCGCGTAGCTGCCGTCGGCGTTGGTTTCCGCGCGGGTCTTCACCTGGCCCAGGTCGGTGCCGCACTGTGGCTCGGTCAGGCACATGGTGCCGCCCCAGCGCCCCTCGGTGAGCGGGGTGAGGTAGGTGTGTTTCTGTTCCTCGGTGCCGTGCTGCATGACGGTGTTCATCGCGCCCAGCGACAGGCCCGGGTACATCGAGAACGGCCAGTTGGCGGTGCCCAGCATCTCCTGCTTGAGCGCGCCCAGGCTCATCGGCAGGCCCTGGCCGCCGTACTCCACCGGGTGCGACAGGCCCTGCCAGCCGCCGGCGACGTAGGCGTCGTAGGCTTCCTTGAAGCCCGCGGGCGTGCGTACTTCGCCGTTCTCCAGGTGGCAGCCTTCCTCGTCGCCGCTGTGATAGAGCGGGGCGATCACTTCCTCGCAGAGCTTGGCGCATTCGCCGAGGATGGCGTCGACCATGTCCGGCGTGGCTTCGCCACCGTTGACCAGGTTCTGGTAGTGGCTGGGGAAATCGAAGACTTCGTTGAGCAGGAAGCGGGTGTCGCGCAGCGGAGCTTTGTAGACGGGCATCGGGGACCTCGGACCGTGATGCGCCCCGTCGAAAGCGCGGGGCTGGCTGATCGCAGTTATACGGCCGGCTCCGCACGATGCCCTTGGCTGCGCCAACGCCACACACTGGCAGTTGGGACAATAGGCCAGATGGGGCAATCGATCAGAAGGGACAATCGGTCAGAAGGGACAATCGGTCGCGCCGGCCATTGACCGAGCAACAGTTGCGGGTATATACACGTATCCATGCTGACGACCCAATGCCTTTGCACCAAACTGCGCCGCTCGGCTCGCGCCGTGACTCGCGTCTACGACGATGCCCTGAAGGGCGTCGGGCTGACCACTGCGCAATTCTCCCTGCTGCGGCACCTGTCGCGGCTGGAGCAGCCGAGCATCTCCGAGCTGGCCGATGCCATGGGCCTGGACCGCAGTACGCTGGGGCGCAACCTCAAGCCGCTGGAGGCCGATGGCCTGGTGAAGCTGGAAGAGGGCGAGGATCAGCGCAACCGCATCGTGGCGCTGACGCCGGCCGGGCTCGAGCGCATCGTGCGCGGGCGCGACGCCTGGGACGTGGCGCAGCAGGATGTGGCTGCGCACCTGGGCGATGACAAGCGCCGTCAGCTGGAAGCCTTGCTGGATGAACTGGCCGCGCTGGAGAGCTAGCAGCGGCCTGCGTGCTGTTTAGAAGAACGAATAAAAGCGGGTATATACCCGTGTAGGAGCAACTGATGTCGAAGCTGTCGCGCACGGGGTTCTGGATACTGCTATCCGGCGCCCTGATCCTCGCCCTGTCCCTGGGCATCCGCCATGGCTTCGGCCTGTTCCTCGCGCCGATGAGCGCCGAATTCGGCTGGGGGCGCGAGACCTTCGCCTTCGCCATCGCCCTGCAGAACCTGATCTGGGGGATCGCCCAGCCGTTCACCGGGGCCATCGCCGACCGTTTCGGCGCCATGCGCACCGTGCTGGTGGGTGGCATTCTCTACGCAGTCGGCCTGGTGCTGATGGGCTATTCCGACTCGGCCTTCAGCCTTTCCATGAGCGCCGGCCTGCTGATCGGCATCGGCCTGTCGGGCACGTCGTTCTCGGTGATCCTCGGCGCAGTCGGCCGCGCGGTGCCGCTGGAGCGCCGCAGCATGGCCATGGGCATCTCGGCCGCCGCCGGTTCCTTCGGTCAGTTCATCATGCTGCCGGGCACTCTCGGGCTGATCGGCTGGCTGGGCTGGTCCGCCGCGCTTCTGGCGCTGGGCCTGCTGGTGGCCTTCATCGTGCCGCTGGCGGCGCTGATGCGCGACAAGCCGTTGCCCATGCAGGGCCACGAGCAGACTCTTGGCGAGGCGCTGCGCGAGGCGGCCGGGCATTCCGGGTTCTGGCTGCTGTCCCTGGGCTTCTTCGTCTGCGGCTTCCAGGTCGTGTTCATCGGCGTGCACCTGCCGGCCTACCTGGTGGACCGCCACCTGCCCGCCACCGTCGGCACTACGGTGCTGGCGCTGGTCGGGCTGTTCAACGTCTTCGGCACCTACCTCGCCGGCTGGCTCGGCGGACGCATGAGCAAGCCGCGGCTGCTCACCGGCCTGTACCTGCTGCGCGCGGTGGTGATCGTCGCCTTCATCTGGGCGCCGCTGAGCGTCTGGACGGCCTACGCCTTCGGCATCGCCATGGGGCTGCTGTGGCTTTCCACCGTGCCGCTCACCAACGGCACGGTCGCCACGCTGTTCGGCGTGCGCAACCTGTCGATGCTCGGCGGCATCACCTTCCTGTTCCACCAGATCGGCGCCTTCCTCGGCGGCTGGCTGGGTGGCTACGTGTATGACCACACCGGCAACTACGACCTGGTCTGGCAGGTTTCCATCCTCCTCAGCCTGCTGGCCGGCCTGCTCAACTGGCCGGTACGTGAGCGCCCGGTCGAGCGCGCGGCACTGGGGGCCGCGTGAAGCGCCCGTTGCTGATCGCACTGGTGCTGGGCCTTGGCCTGGCGCTGGCCGGTCTTGCCTGGTGGGGCTGGCAGCGTGGCGGGCTGGCGCTGATGCAGCTCGGAATGGGCAGTTGCTGATGACCGGCGCGCGGGGTAGCGTGGCCTGATCACCGGAGGATTCCCACGATGCGCCCACGTCTTTCCCTGCTCGCCCTGACCCTGCTGCTGCCGATGGCCGCACAGGCCGCCGACTGCCCGGCGCTGCTCAAGACCCAGGGCGAATTGCCCAAGCTGCGCTCCAAGGACAGCCTCGATCTCTGCGAACTGTACGCCGGCAAGCCGCTGCTGGTGGTGAACACCGCCAGCCACTGCGGCTTCACTCCGCAGTTCAAGGGCCTCGAGACGGTCTACCAGCAGTACAAGGGGCAGGGCCTGGAAGTGCTTGGCGTGCCCTCCGACGACTTCAAGCAGGAAGACGCCGATGCCGCCGAGACCGCCAAGGTCTGCTACGGCAACTATGGTGTGACCTTCAACATGACCTCGGTGCAGCACGTCAGCGGCGACGAGGCGATCCCGCTGTTCAAGGACCTCGCCCAGCAGGCCGACCAGGTGCCGCGCTGGAACTTCTTCAAGTACGTGGTGGACCGCCAGGGCAAGGTGGTGGCGCAGTTTTCCAGCCTGACCAAACCGGACGATCCGCAGCTGCAGGCGGCGATCGAGAAGGCTATCGCCAGCCAGCCCTGAGGTGTAGCCCGGGCCCATGCCCGGCTTTTCCTTGCGCCAGAGCGGCGGAAGTGAAATTTCCTGTTACAGGTTCGACGCTGGAGTGCGACAATTCGGGCCCGGCGGCACTGCAATTGGCCGTCGATGTCATGGATACGATTCAGGAGATTCACCCTATGGATGGCAAAGCCCTCTTCCTGGCTGCCTTGCTCGCACAGGCTGTCGCCGCCCCGGCGTTCGCCGCTCCCGCCACTTCCAACCAGAGCGAAGCCCCCGCGGCTGCCGCTGCTCCCGCTCCCGCCGCCGAGTCGGACGAGGAGATGTCGCCCGAGACCTTCGTCGCCAGTCTGCACTTCCAGAAGGGCAAGGTGGTGGTCGGCGATAACCTCGCGACCTTCGACCTGCCGGACAATTTCGTCTTCCTCGACGGCAAGGATGCCGAGCGCGTCCTCGAGGCATGGGGCAACCCGCCCAACGACGAGCCGCCGCTGGGCATGCTGATGCCGGCCGGCGTGTCGCCCTTCGACGCCGAGTCCTGGGCGGTGACCGTGCAGTACGAGGAGAGCGGCTACGTTTCCGACGAGGATGCGGCGAAGATCGACTACGCCGAGATGCTCAAGGACATGCAGGACGACCTCAAGGAAGCCAACCCGCAGCGCGAGCAGCAGGGCTTCGAGGCGATCCAGCTGATCGGCTGGGCCGCGCCGCCGCGCTATGACGCCGCGGAGAAGAAGCTGTACTGGGCCAAGGAGCTGCAGTTCGGCGACGCCAAGGAACACACGCTGAACTACAACATCCGTGCACTGGGCCGCAAAGGCGTGCTGGTGCTGAACTTCGTCGCGGGCATGGAGCAGCTGCCGGAAATCGAGAAGAACGTCAGCAAGGTGCTGGCGATGACCGAGTTCAACCCGGGCAGCCGCTATGTCGACTTCAACCCCAGCGTCGACAAGGTTGCTGCCTATGGCCTGGGCGCGCTGATTGCCGGCAAGGTCGCCGCCAAGGTCGGCCTGTTCGCCACCCTGCTGGTCCTGCTGAAGAAGTTGTGGATCGTTCCGGCCCTGGCCATCGGCTGGATCGCCCGCCGCTTCAAGCGCAAGCCGTCAAACGAGGGCTGATTCGCCGACCCGGGTTTCGCGGCACAAAAAAGCCGGGCATCTGCCCGGCTTTTTCTTTTGCGCTGAAGGATCAGCCTTTCTCGCCCTGGACGGCCTTGCCGCCCACGGTGCCTTCCTTGAGCATGATCTGGTATTCCTTGCCGTCGGACTCCTGCTGGTACAGGCGCACGAGGAGGAAGTCCCAATCCTTGGCGAACCAGAGGATGGTCTTGCGGTTGCTCTTGGTGGGGTCGCGCACGCGCTCCACCTTGATCGCGGTGATCAGGCCGGCCTGGGTGCGGACCTTTTCTTCGCCGAGCACGCGGAAGTCGTAGGTATCGGTATCGGTACCCTCGATCACCTGGTAGCTCATGGCCTTCTTGCCGACAGCCACGTCATGCTGCAGCGCGAGCTGGTAGGTGGACTTGTCCAGCTGGCCCTTGTTCAGCGGCTGGCGCACCTGGTCGCCACGGTCGCTGCCCAGCACCTGCTTCTCGGCCCAGTCGAAATCGAGCTCGGTCTGCTTGTTCTTGCCCAGGCCTTCGCGGGCCCAGCGGTAGGTCAGCGGCAGGTAGGTGTCGTTCTCGACCTTGAACGTGCTGGTCTCGGTGAGGCTGGCGAGCAGCATGGACGCCTTGAAGTCCAGTTCCCAGCGGCCGCCGTCGCCTTGCTTGAGGCTGCGGGAAGCGGTCCCGCTGATCGGCATCTGTTTCCAGTCGGCGGTGTAGCTGGCCTCGAACGGCTTCAGCTCGAAAGCCTGGGCCGGCAGGGTCAGTACAGCCATCAGGAACAGCAGGGCTCTACGCATCACGAATCTCCTAGGTTCGGTACGAATGGCCGGATGCGGGCAGAAGCTCCCCATCCAGCGTGGCGCCATGTTCACCCAGCCTGACTCGGCCTTCGGCGAACCAGCGCATGGCCAGCGGATAGATCACATGTTCCTGCACGTGAACGCGCTGTGCCAGCGTTTCCGGCGTGTCGTCAGACTCTACCGGGATTGCCGCCTGTACGACCAGCGGACCGCCATCAAGTTCCTCGGTGACGAAGTGCACGCTGCAGCCGTGCTCGGCGTCGCCAGCCTCCAGCGCACGCTGGTGGGTGTGCAGGCCCTTGTACTTGGGCAGCAGGGACGGATGGATGTTCAGCAGGCGGCCCTGGTAGTGACGCACGAAGTCCGCGCTCAAGATGCGCATGAAGCCGGCGAGCAGCACCAGATCGGCGTCGAAGCCGTCGATGGCCTGGATCAGCGCGGCGTCGAAGCTTTCGCGGTCGGCGTAGGACTTGTGGTCGAGGAAGCGAGTCTCGATGTTGGCCTTTCGCGCACGCTCCAGGCCATAGGCGTCCGCGCGGTTGGAGATCACCGCGCGGATCACCGCCGGCGTGTCAGCGCCGGCGAGACTGTCGATCAGGGCTTGCAGGTTGCTGCCGGAGCCGGAAATCAGCACCACGACATTGCAAGGTGTGGACATCAGTGACCTTTCAGGTTGTTCAGGACCACGCGCTCGGCGTCGGCGGCGCAAGCGTCGATGCGGCCGATGACCCACGGCTGTTCGCCGGCGTCACGCAGGGCCTTCAGGGAAGCCTCGACCTGATCCTGTGCAACGCAGATGACCATGCCCACGCCGCAGTTCAGCACGCGGTGCATTTCGGTCTCGTCGACGTTGCCTTTTTCCTGCAGCCAGTCGAAGACCGCCGGGCGCTGCCAGCTGGCTACGTCAACCACGGCCTGGGCGTTGTCCGGCAGAACGCGCGGGATGTTGTCCAGCAGGCCGCCGCCGGTGATGTGGGCCATGGCCTTGACCGCGCCGGTCTGCTTGATCAACTGCAGCAGCGGCTTCACGTAGATGCGGGTCGGGGCCATCAGCAGATCGGCCAGGGGCTGGCCGTTCAGCTGGGTGGATTCGATGTCGGCACCGGAGACCTCGATGATCTTGCGGATCAGCGAGTAGCCGTTGGAGTGCGGGCCGGAGGAGGGCAGGGCGATCAGGGCGTCGCCGGCGACCACTTTCGAGCCGTCGATGATCTCGGACTTTTCCACCACGCCGACGCAGAAGCCGGCCAGGTCGTAGTCTTCGCCTTCGTACATGCCCGGCATCTCGGCGGTTTCACCACCGACCAGGGAGCAGCCAGCCAGCTCGCAGCCGGCACCGATGCCGGTGACCACGGTGGCGGCCACGTCGACATTGAGCTTGCCGGTGGCGTAGTAGTCGAGGAAGAACAGCGGCTCGGCGCCGCACACGACCAGGTCGTTCACGCACATGGCGACCAGGTCCTGGCCGATGCTGTCGTGCTTGTTCAGGTTCAGTGCCAGGCGCAGCTTGGTGCCGACGCCGTCGGTACCGGAGACCAGTACGGGCTGCTTGTAACCGGCCGGGATTTCGCAAAGAGCGCCAAAGCCACCCAGGCCGCCCATGACTTCCGGACGCGCGGTGCGCTTGGCGACGCCTTTGATGCGTTCGACCAGGGCTTCGCCGGCGTCGATGTCCACACCGGCGTCCTTGTAGCTCAACGAGGGTTGCTTGTTGCTCATAAATCCAGGCCTATAGAAGGGATGATTCGTCTTGCCGCCGGGTGCGCCGTTCGCGCTTCCCGGCCTGCGCGGGAGGCGCGGGATTTTATCAGGCTTGCCCGGCAGCGGCCATCTCGCGCTGTTGCCGCTGGCCGGACGGCTGTTTAAGGTATAGGCCTTCCTTGCCAGCTCGTTGCACGCTGGCATCTTCGTTTTTGCCGCGAGAGCCCGCCATGCGCCTGACCGCCCGCCTGTTGATCCTCTGCCTGTCGCTGTTCAGCCTGCCGTCCTTCGCTGAAACGCTGGGCAACCTGTACCAGGTGCACGAACCGGTCGCTTCCCAGCAGCCGGACGAGCGCAATGCCGGCCTGACCCGTGCCCTGCAGACCCTGGTGCTGCGCCTGACCGGCAACGCCAGCGCCGCACAGAGCCCGGCGCTGGTCGGCTACTTCAAGGACCCGCAGCAACTGATCAGCCAGTACGGCTTCGAGAACGGCCCGCCCATGGCGCTGGTGGTGGACTTCGATCCGACCGCCACCGACAACGCCCTGCGCCAGGCCGGACTGCCGGTGTGGGGTGCCAGCCGGCCGAGCGTGCTGGCCTGGTGGCTGAACGAAAGCGCCAACGGCAGCAGCCTGGTGGGCGACAGTCAGGAAGCCTCCGCCCCGCTGAACCGTGCGGCCCAGCGCCGCGGACTGCCGCTGCGCCTGCCGATGGCCGACCTCGGCGAGCAGCAGGTCGGCACCCCCGAGAACCTCAACGCGGCCCAGCCGGACGCGCTGCAGGCCGCCTCCGAGCGCTACGGCGCCGATGCCCTGCTGGCGGTGGACGCCAAGGAAGCCGACGGCAAGTGGACCGCCACCTGGCGCGTGTGGATGGGCGACAGCCGTGAACAGGGCCAGGCCCAGGGCGATACCCCGGACGCGCTGGCCGATGCGGTGATGCTCGGTGTGTCGCAGCGTCTGTCGCAGCGTTTCGTCGGTTCGGCAGGCTCGGCTTCGGCCCAGGTCCTGCAGATCGAGGGCGCCGACCTGGCCCGTTACGCCGAAGTCTCGCGCCTGCTGGAGCCGATGGGCGCCAAGCTGGTGGAAGTCCAGGGTAACAAGCTCGTCTACCGCGTGACTGCCAGCACCGAGCAACTGCGTGCGCAACTGGCGCTGGCCCGCCTGCAGGAAGCCCCGGCCGAGCCGGCGCAACCGGCGGTCGACGCCAATGGCCAGCCGGTACCGAACGCAGCCGTTCCGGCCCAGAACACCCTGCGCTTCCACTGGTGACGAGCGCTCCGGAAGCGGGCAAAGTCCCGCTTCCCGGCGCCGATGGCTCTGAGTCGCACGTGGTAGCTGCGTTATCCTTCTGATTTGGATAAACTTTCAGTCACCAAGGCCCACCCCAAGCGATTGAAGAAACGCCCGGCCCGGCATGACTCCTATGCAGCTCCCACTCAGCGTACGTCTGCGCGATGACGCAACGTTCGCCAACTACTACCCCGGTGCCAACGCCGCGGCGCTCGGCTATGTCGAGCGTCTGTGCGAGCCCGAGGCGGGGTGGACGGAAAGCCTGATCTATCTCTGGGGCGCCGAGGGCGTGGGCCGCAGCCACCTGCTGCAGGCTGCCTGCATTCGCTCCGAGCAGTTGGGGGAGCCGTCGGTCTACCTGCCGATGGCAGACCTCGTGGCCTACGGTCCGGAAATCTTCGACAACCTGGAGCAGCGCGAGCTGGTGTGCCTGGACGATCTTGACGCCCTGGCCGGCAAGCGCGAGTGGGAAGAGGCGCTGTTCCACCTGTTCAACCGCCTGCGCGATTCCGGTCGCAAGCTGCTGCTGTCGGCCTCGGTATCGCCGCGCGAGCTGGGGGTGAAGCTGCCGGACCTGAAATCCCGCCTGACCCTCTCGCTGATCTTCCAGCTGCACCCGCTGACCGACGACGAGAAGCTGCGCGCCCTTCAGCTGCGCGCTTCGCGCCGGGGCCTGCACCTGACCGACGAAGTGGGACGCTTCATCCTCACTCGCGGCGCGCGCAGCATGCAGTTCCTCTTCGACCTGCTGGACGAACTGGACAAGGCCTCGCTGCAGGCCCAGCGCAAGCTGACCATTCCCTTCCTCAAGGAAACCATGGGCTGGTAAGCCCCGGTCTCCCCGATTTGCGGTTTCCGATCAGGCGCTCGTCGCTTCCTGTTGTGGCTCCTGGCCTTCGCCCGCCAGTTTGCGGTCGTACTGGAAGCGCCAGCGCGTGTACATCAGCGCCGAACAGAACAGCGACACGCTGAGGATGATCTCCGCCCAGCCGAAGATGGCGTGGTTGGGATCGAAGGCGTTGAGCACGCCGAGGATGAAGTACAGGTTGATCACGTAGCACGCCCAGGCGTGGCCACGCGCGCTGCCGATCAGGATTCCCGGCGCCACCACCAGCAGCGGTAGCAGCTTGAAGCCGAGGAAGGCCCACGGCACCCAGTGCGCGCCACCGTGGGCGTCGGCAAACAGCACGTCCCAGATGACGATGAGCAGCATCAGCCCGATGAAGCTGCCGAGGGCGACCGCGCGGCTGGCGGCCAGCCGGGGTTTTAGCCATTCCATGGGCGGCAGCGGTTTGTTCTTGCGGGCCATTCAGCTCTCCAGTTTGCGGGCGACTTCGGCCAGGCGCTTGCCCAGCGCGCGGCACAGGGTGATTTCGTGTTCGTCCAGGCTGCGCTTGCCGTCGGCCGTAGCGAAGTGGCTGGCGCCATAAGGCGTGCCGCCGCCGCGGGTTTCCAGGAGGGCGGGCTCGCTGTAGGGGATGCCGGTGATGATCATGCCGTGGTGCAGCAGCGGCAGCATCATCGACAGCTGGGTGGTTTCCTGGCCGCCGTGCAGGCTGGCGGTGGAGGTGAACACAGCCGCCGGCTTGCCCACCAGGCCACCGGTCAGCCACAGGCTGCTGGTGCCGTCGAGGAAGTACTTGAGCGGCGCGGCCATGTTGCCGAAGCGGGTCGGGCTGCCGAGGACGAGGCCCGAGCAATCCTTCAGGTCATCCAGGGTGGCATAGAGCGCGCCTTCGGCCGGGATATCCGGGGCAACGGCTTCGCACTCGGTGGAAACCGCCGGCACCGTGCGCACGCGCGCTTCCAGCCCGCCCTGCTCGACGCCACGGGCGATCTGCCGCGCCATTTCGGCGGTGGCGCCGTGGCGGCTGTAGTACAGGACCAGGATATAGGGCGCGCTCAAGGCAGGATCTCCAGCACTTTCTCCGGCGGACGGCCGATCACTGCCTTGTCGCCGACGATGACGATCGGACGCTCGATCAGCTTCGGATGGCTGACCATCGCCTGGATCAGCTGGTCATCGCCCAGCGCCGGGTTGGCCAGGTCCAGTTCCTTGTATTCGTCTTCGCCGGTACGCAGCAGCTGACGTGCGCCAATGCCCAGCTTGCCGAGCAGCGCCTTGAGTTCGGCGGCGCTGGGCGGGGTTTCCAGGTAGCGCACGATGGTCGGCTGGATACCGCGCTCTTCGAGCAATTCGAGGGCACCACGGGATTTGGAGCAGCGCGGATTGTGGAAAATTGAAATCTGGCTCATGTGCCGGGACTCGCAAGGCCGATGAAGTGGCGGCTATTCTAACCGCCTCCTCGGACTGGACTGAACCGCTGTCGTTCGCCGCGATCTACGAGGACGGTTTTTTCAGTGCAGCCAAAGGACACTTCATGCACGAACGCTTGCAGGGCCTGGTCGAATTCGGCCGCTATCTGGTCCAGCGCTTCCTGGCCGACAAGGCGCCCAACAGCGCCGCGGCCCTGACCTACACCACGCTGTTCGCGGTCGTCCCGATGATGACCGTGACCTTCGCCATGCTCTCGGCCGTTCCGGCCTTCGAGGGCATGGGGGAGCGCATCCAGCTGTTCGTGTTCCGCAACTTCGTGCCGTCCACCGGCGAGGCGGTCGAGGCCTACCTGCGCAATTTCACCGTGCAGGCGCGGCACCTGACGTGGCTGGGCGTGGCTTTCCTGGCGGTCACGGCCTTCACCATGCTGGTGACCATCGAGAAGGCCTTCAATGCCATCTGGCGCGTGCGTCAGCCGCGCCGGGGCGTGACTCGCTTCCTGCTGTACTGGGCGATCCTCAGCCTGGGTCCGCTGCTGCTGGGCACCGGCTTCGCCGTGTCCACCTACATTACGTCGCTGTCGTTGCTCTCAGGCCCCCATGCGTTGCCGGGGGCGGCAATGTTGCTGAAGTTCATGCCGCTGCTGGCCAGCGTGGCAGCTTTCACCCTGATCTACGCGGCGGTGCCCAACGCGCGGGTGCCGTTTCTGCACGCGTTGGCGGGTGGTGTCTTCACCTCGATCCTGTTCGAGGCGGCCAAGTCGCTGTTCGGCTTCTATGTGAGCTTCTTCCCTGGTTACAAACTGATCTACGGCGCCTTCGCCACCGTGCCGCTGTTCCTGCTCTGGGTCTACCTGTCGTGGCTGATCGTGCTGTTTGGTGCCGAGCTCGTCTGCAACCTGTCCTCGACCCGGCTCTGGCGCCGCCGCGCCCTGCCGCGCCTGCTGGTGATCCTTGGCGTGCTGCGGGTGTTCTTCGACCGTCAGCGCCACGGCCTGCCGACGCGCCTGGTGCATCTGCACCGCGCCGGTTGGCTGCTGCCCGAAGACGAGTGGGAAGAAGTGCTGGATTTCCTCGAGGGCGAGCAACTGGTCTGCCGTGCCGGTTCGACCACCGCGGCCTGGGTGCTGTGCCGCGACCTGGGCAGCTACAGCCTGCATCACCTGCTCAACCGCAGCCCCTGGCCGCTGCCTTGCCTGGAGGCGCTGCCGGCGGAGCTGGATGAGCCCTGGTACCCGGAATTACGGGAAACGCTGGCGCGCTACCAGGCGGATCGTCAGGCGCTTTTCGGTGACAGTCTGGCGAAATGGTTGAAGCCGTCACATTCCGAGTGACGCAAAACGTCAGTTTGCGGCGAATCTGATGCTTTGACAGCTTTGTACCACTTCAGAAATGCGCCATTTCTGGCTATTTCAGAATTGGCACAGTTCTGGCTATGGAGGATTCAGGACACAGGAGTCCTTCAGAAGTTCCTCCAAGGCCAGCGAATCCATGAAAAAAGACCAGAACAACGTAGTGCACCTGCATCAGCGCGATCTGACGAGCGCCCTGGAGCGGTTGAATAGAATCACTGGTCTGCAGTTCAGCAGCTGGCCCGAATCGCTCCTGCCGTCCGTCTCGCAAGAGGCCGCCGAACCCGCTGCAGCCGAGTCGTCGGACGACGACACGCTGGTACGTCAGCTGGGCTGAATCTTCACAGGCTGGTGGCTACCGGACGTGTTGCTCCGGCCTGCTGTTCCACCGCCTGCATGAAGACTTCCTCGGCGATTACCCGCGACAGGGGAATGGCCGCGCGCAGCTTGATCTGCGCGTCCTCGATCCGCTGGGAGAACACCAGGCGCGCCACGCCAGACAGCAGGATGCGGCTCTGCTTGTTGATCGTGCCATGGTCGATCACCACTTCCCGGCTGCGCTCGCCATCGCGGTAGCTGAGCAGCAGCGTCACCGGCAGGTCCGCCACGCCGGGCAAATGCAGCCAAATCGCGACATTGAAGTCGGCCAGGCGTCCCCCGTTGGCCGCATTGGCCGGCCGTGCGCTGGCGACAATATGGCTGGGAACCTTGCTGACAAGATGGTCTGTAGGCTGCATCGGGCTGTCCTGTCGATGGAGGCTGGCGTACTTGGCGCAGTCGCATTCTGAAGGCCGCTGAATAGTCGGCGAGCGAGAGTCGTCCCGGAAGTCAGGACGAACGTTCGAATTATAGGGAGGAGGTCTCCTGGCATTCCGGGCTTACTGCCGATCTTGCCTGTGACATCTCTCCCAAAATCGACAATCAGGCCAGGCGCAGCGGGTGGCGAGCTACCAATGGCGTGCTGAGGTTGGCGACGGGCAGCGGCAGGATGGTCTGGTTGTCGAAGCTGGCCAGTTGCAGCCACAGGTTCTCGCCTTCGACGAACTGCCCCTGGGCTACCCAGAGCCCGTGATACCAGCCGTTGCCCGGTTCCGGCGTACTCTGCAGGACGCCGGGGTGACGCTGTGCGTCAGGTGCGCGGCGCAGCCAGACCGGACGGGGCAGTCCCTTCAGGTAGCGCAGGCCGAGGTGCAGTCCGTCGTTGTTGAGGTGCCGCCAGCGCACTACCGCAAGGGTTGGCGTGCCGCCGTTGCCGGGGATCAGCAGCAACTGGCCGACCGGCAGCTGCCCGGCCTGCTGGCCGGCGCAGAGGATGCGGGCACCGCCCGCGCTGGCGTCCATCAGCGTCGCTTCCCGGCAGGGGCTCGTCGAGCTGTCCAGCAGGTGCTGCTGAATAGCCGGAAGGCCGACGACTACCCGGCAGGTACCCTTCTGTTCGGCACGCTCATGGCGGCGCGTCTGGTGTCCAAGCCAATGGTGGCGGACGCGCTCCAGCAGCACGCCCTGGTCCAGGCGGCGTAGCGGCGCCGGGTCGTGCAGGGCGATCAGCAGGGCGCCCAGTTCCAGTCGGCGCAGTTGATCGGGCGGCGCGTCAGCGGCCTGTTCGACTGCAAGGCAAGGCTCGTCCGAGCCGAGGTCGACGACGAAGCCTTCCTGTTCCTCGTCGTCCCAGGGCAGCAGGCGGCCGAGTGCGGCCAGCGGCGCCAGGGCTGAAAACAGCTGGGGGGCTTCGCCCTCGGTCAGGTGGAAAGGGTTACTCAAGGCCAGTAGCAGTATCTGCTGGTACAGCCCGCGCAGGGTGCCGGCCGGGATCGGGTCGAATGCCGCCGCCACCGGTTCGTCCAGGCACTCCTGGTGCTCGCCGATCCAGTACAGCAGGTGGCTGTCGCGCCACAGGCTGCCCGGTGGCTGCTGGTATTGCTGGTAGTGCCGCAGCAGGGCCTGGGCGAGGAAGTGCTGGGCCATGTACAGGCACCAGGCCATGTGCGGCCGCGACGGCTTGCGGCCGTGCAGGATCTGCAGCAGCAGGCGCTTGAAGCCGGCGGCGAGTTCGCTGCAGAAGTGTACGAAGAGCGCTGGCGGCACCTTTTCCTGGCGAATCAACCGTTCGTAATGCCGGTATTCTTCGCTGAGGCTTTGCAGGGCGCGTTGTCTTTCCAGTAAGGTCAGCGCGCATCGGTTGAGGCGGAACAGCGTGCCCAGCGCCCTCTGCAGACCTTCCTGCAGGGGCTGTTGCCGCGATTCCTGGAGCCTGACCGCCAGGTTGCTCATTGCCTCGGCGTCTTCTTCGAGGATGTCCGGCACCTCCAGGCGCAGGGCATCGAGCATCATGACCACCCCGCATACACGAGGATTGAAGGCATGGGAGTGCGGCTCCGTATTGTGATTGGCTTGATGGCCGGCCTGATCCTGGCCGGCTGCTCGGCGGACTATGGCACCGATCAGCATGGACAGAAAGTACCCGCTGCGAGTGTAGATGGCCAGTGGCTAGTTATTAATTACTGGGCGGAGTGGTGTGCGCCGTGTCGCAAGGAGATTCCCGAGCTGAATCATCTGGCGCAAGAGGGCAAGGCTAAGGGCTTCCGGGTGCTGGGGGTGAACTTCGACGGGCTGCGCGACGCGGACCTGGCGAAGGCCTCGCAGGACCTGGGCGTGCAGTACACCGTGCTGGCCGACGACCCCGCGCCGCGCTACAGCCTGCCGCGCAGCGAAGCGCTGCCTGTAACCTACATCATCGACCCTGAGGGCAAGATGCGCGAGCAGTTGCTCGGCGAGCAGACCGCCGCCGGCCTGCAGGCGCGACTGAGCGCATTGCGAGAGGAGGAGCAGTGATGGCGAGGATCTGTCTGCACGGCTACATCAGCGGCAAGGTGCAGGGCGTCTATTACCGCCAGAGCACCCAGGAACAGGCAGATCGACTGGAGATCGATGGCTGGGTGCGCAACCTCGAGGACGGGCGCGTCGAGTTGTTGGTCGAAGGTGAGGAAGAGGCGGTGCGCGAGCTGGAGAAGTGGCTGGCGCGCGGCCCGGTGAAAGCCAAGGTGACTGCGGTGGAGTTGCAGCCGATGACACCCCAGGGCATCACCGGCTTCATCGTTCGCCGCTAGGCGTCAGTTGCTGACGCCGGGGTCCGCTGCCAGGCGACCGGCGTCGGTCATCAGGCTGTGGAGGAATTCCTTCTGCAGTTCCGGATCGTTGCGGGTCAGCTCGATCAGGCTCTGTTCCAGTTCGCTCGCTTCCTCTTCCAGGCCGAGGTCGGAGAGGCGCTTCACCCGGTGTACCCAGTGGTGCACATCGTCACCTTCCAGGTCGTCGTAGATCAGTGCGTGGGCTTCCTGCAACTTGCCGCGCAGGGAGCGGCTGACCAGCAGGCTGGCATCGGCGCGGGTGTCGTCCGAAGGGTCCTGGACGCTGAACTGCAGGCGGCCGATGCGGCTGACTTCGTCGTCGCTGAAGGGGCCTTCCAGCAGGTTCAGGCGCAGCACTCCGTGGCGGTCGGTGAGCAGTTCCTGGGAGTTCTTCCCGGCAGTAACGGTCACCGGGCGCTCTGACCAGGGCAGGCTGGAGTACTCGGTGCGCTTTTCGCGCTGCTTCTCGTCGATCGATGCCAGGTTCTGCTCGGCGCGGCCGTTGGACTCGACGTTCATGAACGGGTTCATGCCGTCTATGCCGTAGCGAATCCAGCCGCGGGTGACGCTCTCGGGCAGGTTGCCGAGTG
Organism: Pseudomonas sp. PDM22; assembly: GCF_014851965.1. NCBI lineage: Bacteria > Pseudomonadati > Pseudomonadota > Gammaproteobacteria > Pseudomonadales > Pseudomonadaceae > Pseudomonas > Pseudomonas sp. PDM22. The sequence goes on along the minus strand of NZ_JACVAR010000001.1, from coordinate 598,294 downwards.
CGAACACGTTGACCACATTGGCGCCGATGCCGCCGACGAAGGCGACGATGCCCAGCGGCATTTCGTAGACCTTGCGCCAGCCCTGATACGGCGTGTAGCGGTCGTAGCGCCGGGTGACCTCGAACTCTGTGACTTCGAAGGTCTTCTGTTCCTGCACGCGGATACGACGCTGCGGCAGTTCCAGGGTGCCCGGCGTGCCCACGTCGATCTGCAGGCTGTGGTCGAGCAACTTGCGCTCGACTCGCTCTTCATGCTCGCTGCGTTGCGACAACTGGTTGGCGCAGCCGCTCAGCAGGAGGCTGCCGCACAGGGCGGCAGCCGCGAGGCTTGTGGTACTTCCGGTGGACATCGCTCTGCTCAGTTGCGGATCTTGGCCGTGATGAAGGCTTGCAGGTCGGACAGGGCGACAGGCTGCGACTCGGCGTCACGGCGGCCCTTGTACTCCAGAGTGCCTTCGTCCAGGCCGCGCTCGCTGACGACGATGCGGTGCGGGATACCGATCAGCTCCATGTCGGCGAACTTCACGCCGGGGCTGGTCTTCTTGTCGCGGTCGTCCAGCAGCACTTCGAAGCCGGCGGCGGTGAGGTCCGCGTAGAGCTTGTCGGTGGCGGCGCGCACAGCTTCGTTCTCGTACTTCATCGGCACGATGGCGATCTGGAAGGGCGCCAGGGCGGCCGGCCAGAGGATGCCGCGGTCGTCGTAGTTCTGCTCGATGGCGGCGGCGACCACGCGGGATACGCCGATGCCGTAGCAGCCCATGATCAGGGTGACCGGCTTGCCGCTCTCGCCCAGTACGGAGAGCTTCATGGCTTCGCTGTACTTGGTGCCGAGCTGGAAGATGTGGCCGACTTCGATGCCGCGACGGATGACCAGCGTGCCCTTGCCGTCCGGGCTCGGGTCGCCTTCGACGACGTTGCGCAGGTCGGCGACTTCCGGTACGGGCAGGTCGCGTTCCCAGTTCACGCCGAAGTAGTGCTTGTCGTCGACGTTGGCGCCGGCGGAGAAGTCGCTCATCAGCGCCACGGAGCGGTCGATGATGCAGGGCAGCGGCAGGTTCAGCGGGCCGAGGGAGCCGGGGGCGGCGCCAATGGCAGCCTTGATCTCCGCTTCGCTGGCCATCTGCAGGGGGCTGGCCACCAGCGGGTGGTTGCCGGCCTTGATTTCATTGAGCTCGTGGTCGCCACGGACGATCAGGGCGATCAGCTTGCCTTCCTCGGCGGCGTGCACCACCAGGGTCTTGATGGTCTTCTCGATCGGCAGGCCGAACTTCTCCACCAGGGCGGCAATGGTCTTGGTCTCGGGGGTGTCGACCAGGCGCAGCTCTTCGCTGGCGGCGCCGCGAGCGGTTTCGCGCGGCAGGGCCTCGGCCTTCTCGATGTTGGCGGCGTAGTCGGTGGATTCGCCGAAGACGATGTCGTCCTCGCCGGAGCCGGCCAGTACGTGAAATTCATGGGAGCCGCTGCCGCCGATGGAGCCGTTGTCGGCCTGCACGGCGCGGAAGTCCAGGCCCAGGCGGGTGAAGATCTTGCTGTACGCGCCGTACATGACGTCGTAGGTCGCCTGCAGCGAGTCCTGGCTGGCGTGGAAGGAGTAGGCGTCCTTCATGATGAACTCGCGGCCGCGCATCAGGCCGAAGCGCGGACGGATCTCGTCACGGAACTTGGTCTGGATCTGGTACATGTTGATCGGCAGCTGCTTGTAGCTGTTCAGCTCGTTGCGCGCGAGGTCGGTGATCACTTCCTCGTGGGTCGGGCCGACGCAGAAGTCGCGGTCATGGCGATCCTTCAGGCGCAGCAGCTCGGGACCGTACTGCTGCCAGCGGCCGGATTCCTGCCACAGTTCGGCGGGCTGGATGGCGGGCATCAGCACTTCCAGGGCGCCGGCGGCGTTCATCTCTTCGCGAACGATGGTCTCCACCTTGCGCAGTACCCGCAGACCCATTGGCAGCCAGGTATAGAGACCGGACGCCAGCTTGCGGATCATGCCGGCGCGCAGCATCAACTGATGGCTGATGACGACCGCATCGGAAGGGGTTTCTTTCAGGGTGGACAGCAGGTACTGACTGGTACGCATCTTTGGCCGTTTTGTCGGTTGCGAAGGGGAATATAGGCTGGGCATTGTACGGTGCAGGTCTGGCTGCGTACAGCGCGCGGCGGGTGGAGACGGAGGAGTGGTGTGAGTCGATTGAATGCAGCGCAGGTACAGGCGTTCATCCGCGCGGGGTTGCCCATGGCGGACGAGATGGATTTCCGCATCGATGCCCTGGAAGGGCGCAGCGCCTTCGCGCGGATCCCCTTCCATGGAAAGCTGGTGAGGCCGGGCGGAACCGTGTCCGGGCCGACCATCATGGCGCTGGCGGACGCGGCGATGTACGCGGTGATCCTGGCGCAGCTGGATAACGTCGAGATGGCTGTTACTTCCAACCTGAATATCAACTTTCTCAGCAAGCCCAAGCCGGAAGACCTGCTGGCCGAGGCGAAGATATTGAAGCTGGGGCGCCGGCAGGTCGTTTGCGAAGTAGCTGTCTACTCGGTCAGCAATCCGCAGGAACTGGTCGCCCATGTAACCGGCACATATGTATTGCCGATGTAACAGCAGTAATGGATACGTTCGAAGTTGTAGGTAAGTTGCAATAAAAAAGCCCGGCAGAAGCCGGGCTTTTTAGTTACCTGCAGTTCGCTCTGGATTACAGAACGGACAGCGGGTAGTCGATGATCAGGCGGAATTCATCAACGTTGCCTTCAGCCTGGTCGGAGTTGGCGCGGTGCCAAGCCTGACGAGCACGGAAGGACAGGTCTTTCGCCGGGCCGCTCTGGATGACGTATTTGGCTTCCAGGTTGGTCTCGCGGTGTTTGCCGTCCGGACCATAGCCATAGTTGGCGTAGGGGCTGGTCGGATCGATCTTGTCGCCGTCGATGTCCTTACCGTAGATGTAGCGGCCCATGAAGGTCAGGCCCGGAACACCGTACTCGGACATGTTCAGGTCGTAACGGCCTTGGATGGATTTTTCACCCGGGCCGTTGAAGTCGGAGTACTGAACGGAGTTGGCGAGGAAGATCGAGTCGCCGCCGGCGTTGTTGTCGCCGATACCGATGTAGTCGAACGGAGTGTTGCCGTTCACTTTCTGGAAGGCGAGGGTCAGGGTGTGCGCGCTGATGGTGTAAGCGGCGGCCAGCGAGTAGGTGTTGTTGCTGATGTCGCCGAGCTTGGAGGAACCTTCGTCGCGGGTGTTGTAGTAGTTGAAGTCCAGGCCGAGGGACTGATTGTCAGCGATCGGCAGGGTGTAGTTCAGGTTCACGTAGTACTGGTCCCACAGGTCTTCGACCTTGGCGCCGTACAGCGAAGCGGAGAACTGGTCGTTGATGGCGTACTTGCCACCCAGGAAGTCAGCGCTGTTGGCGGTAACGCCACCGTACTGGGACCAGATCTCACCGTCACGGTTGGTGGTGTCCTGGCCAGTACCGGAGTAGAAGTGACCGCCTTCCAGATCCAGGCCGTCGATTTCGCTGCTCATCAGGCTGAAGCCGCTGGCGGTTTGCGGCAGCAGGCGGGTGCCGCCTACAGCGAACACCGGAGCGGTGGGCTGCATGTCGCCGAATTTCAGCTCGGTCTTGGAGATGCGGATCTTGACAGCTGCGCCGGCCTTGCCGAAGTCGTCAGCCTTGTCGCCGTCATCGTGAACCGGCAGGTTGCCAGTGCCGCCGTAGCCGCTGCCACCGTCGAGTTTCAGACCCAGGTAGCCGAAGGCGTCAACACCGAAACCAACGGTGCCTTGGGTGAAGCCGGAGTTGTAATTGGCCCAGAAACCCTGGGTCCAGTCACGGGCATCGGTGGCGCCGTCTTTCTTGTTGCGATTGAAGTAGTAGTTGCGAACCAGGAAGTTCAGGCTGCTGTCTTCGACAAAGCCTTTAGCGTCAGCCTGATTGCCTACGAAGGGCTCGGCCATTGCCAGTTGTGTGCTGCCTGCAGAAACGGCCAGGGCGATGGCGCTCCACTTCATCACTTTCATTGTGATTGCTCCTTTGGTTTTGAAATTATTCGCCATCACTAATGCCGCGGTGACGGCTCTTTCTTTTTTTGTCGGCGCTAACTTATAGCACGCGTGTTCAGTTGGCGATAGTTGCCCAAATGAACACACAAAATCTTTACGGGGCTGTCGCAAAGCTGCATGACGCATGTCGCATTCAAGCAGTTCTCATGTTGCAAAAAGAGATTGCCCCCTGATTGCTTCATTGATGCTTCAGTCCTTGTGGTTCTCTATTCCATTGACCACTTCTTAAGTTCTCTCGCCTCCGCGTCCACTTCTCCCAAAGGGGTGGCCGTCGGTGCGCTGTCCTTGCCTCTAGCAACAACCGTGCACAAATGCCCGGAGCTGCCCTCACAGTGTTCGTCTTGCGACGTGTTGACGCATTTCACGGCTTCCGTTGGGGATTTGCAACATCCACGAGCACGCATGTCGTTTTCTGGCATCCCGTAGTTGTAGCTGTTTAAACGATTTTTCGCTGCTGATTGCCGTGATTGCCGTGCAGATTCCTGCACGCGCCTGTTGTCGGGATATGCCAATCCGCGTCATGCACGATCCTGGTGCGACGCTGCAAAGGGCGTGCTCCGGCACGATGCGTCGGTCGGGCATGTTCGTCGGAAGGGCTCTCTAGTATTCTTCGCGCCCTTCGGCTCCCCTGTGGGGCTAGGCTTAAACAAGGCTCGTCGAACAGGAGAGGTCTTATGTTCGCCCTGGATTCCCGTCTCCAGCAGGACACCGTTGCGCTGGGTGATTTCCCGCTGAGCAGCCTGCTGTTGATGAATGACTCGCAGTACCCGTGGTTCATCCTGGTTCCGCGTCGCGAAGACGTCAGTGAAATCTTCCAGCTGGATTCCGCCGATCAGCAACAGTTGTGGCGCGAAGCGACTCAACTGGCGGAAATGCTCAAGGACACTTTCGATGCGGACAAGATGAACGTGGCCAATCTCGGCAACGTCGTCAGCCAACTGCATGTGCATGTGATTGTGCGCAAGCAGGATGATGTCGCCTGGCCGGGGCCGGTCTGGGGCAAGCACCCGGCGGTTCCCTATAAAGAAGAAGAACTGGCGCAGGTGCGCGAGAAACTGCGCATGGCGCTGGGCGATGGCTTTCGCTTCAGCCAGGAGTGAATGATGGATCTGGAGACTCGAGTGATGGACCTGGAGAGCCGGCTGGCCTTTCAGGATGACGCACTGCAGACCCTGAGCGACGTGGTCTACGAGCAGGAGCGGGTGATCGAGCGCACCCGCCTGCAGATGCAGGCGCTGCTCAAGCGCCTGGAAGACCTGCAGGGACAGGTTGGCGTCGCGGAAGATGACGCTCCGCCGCCGCACTATTGAGCCGCACTGGTTAATCAGTACAGAAATGACAAAGCCCGCCGATTGGCGGGCTTTGTCATGGGGCTGTGGATCAGCGGCGGTTGGGCAGGGCGGCGATCACGTCCTCCGCCTGCAGGCCCTTGTCGCGCTGAACTACCGAGAACTCCACGCGCTGCCCTTCGATCAGGATGCGGTGACCCTCGCCGCGAATGGCGCGGAAGTGGACGAAGATGTCTTCGCCCGAGTCGCGGGAGATGAAGCCGAAGCCCTTGGAGGTGTTGAACCACTTCACGGTGCCGGTTTCGCGGTTCTCGCCGAGGAAGGTTTCGATGGGCGCGTGGGGGCGTGCCGGGTTCGGGTTGGCGGCCCACTGCAGCACGACCGCGCCAGCCAGGCTCAGCAGCGGCAGCACGATGGCCGGTTGTTCGCCGATGAAGGGCAGTGGGGCGAGCAGGATCAGCACCTGCAGCACCACGGCCAGAACCACCAGGGCAGTGGCCAGGCCTTGCAGGGCCGAAGGCTGTTTCAGGTTGCTGCCCGGGGCGAGCAGGAGGCTGGTAAGGCCGAGCAGAGCCAGGTAAATGGCATCGCTCTGTTGCAGGTAGGGCAGGGCATCACTGCGCAGACTCGGGATAAGGGACAGCACGAGTGCGGCAACGCCCGTCACGAGATGGACGATCTTGAGCATGGCTACGGATTCACCTTGAGCGGGTAACGAAAAAAAGAAGCAGCCGTCCCCAGGTGCGACGCCGGAAAGGAAAATGAAAGCGTGCTGGGCGGCCTATGCGCGAAGCGCACGGCGGTTATTTAACCGCAAACCACTTGCCTTCTCAAATCAACCGCTTAGGCCATTCGTAGGGGGGGGAAGGCCCGCCGACTGGCGAGCTTCCTTATATAAGGAGGGATCACTCGGCAAGCAGGCTGCGCAGCATCCAGGCGGTCTTCTCGTGTACCTGCATGCGCTGGGTCAGCAGGTCGGCGGTCGGCTCGTCCGCCACCTTGTCGGCCAGCGGGAAGATGCTGCGTGCGGTGCGCACTACGGCTTCCTGGCCCTGCACCAGCAGGCGGATCATCTCCTGGGCGTCCGGTACGCCTTCTTCTTCCTTGATCGAGGACAGGCGCGCATAAGCGGCATAGGTGCCCGGCGCCGGGAAGCCCAGGGCGCGGATGCGTTCGGCGATGCTGTCCACGGCCAGTGCCAGTTCGGTGTACTGCCCTTCGAACATCAGGTGCAGGGTGTTGAACATCGGCCCGGTGACGTTCCAGTGGAAGTTGTGGGTCTTCAGGTACAGCGTGTAGGTGTCGGCCAGCAGACGGGACAGGCCGTCGGCGATGGCAGCGCGATCCTGTTTGGCGATTCCGATATCGATGTCCATGGCGATCTCCTCATCGTGACATGGGTGATTCAAGGTGTTGGGTTCGAGGCTATCACCTGTGCAGGTGCGAAGCTCTTGGTCTATATCAAGGCAATCGATTGAGCTTTTCTATTAAAAGGTTGTGCGTCCGGCTGGCTTTTCCGCCACCGGAGTCCGGCTGCAACCCGTGGATTTTTCAGGCTATAATCGGCCTCTTTGCCGCGGGACGCGGACCCGTGGCGTTACACAGCCAAGGTGTTCCATGCCGATTTACGAGTACCAGTGCCAGTCCTGCGCGCATCAGCTGGAATCGCTGCAGAAGATCAGCGATGCGCCGTTGGTCGATTGTCCGGCCTGCATGGCTCCCGAATTGAAGAAGATGTTGTCGGCTCCGGGCTTCCGCCTGGGCGGCAGCGGTTGGTACGAGACCGACTTCAAGACCGGAGCGAAGAAGAACCTGGCCTCCGGCGATGCTCCAGCGGTCTGTCCGGCCACCGGTTGCGGTGCCGGCGCCTGCTCCGCCAGCGAATGAGCGGTTCCCTAGAATTCAAGACTTTCGAGAAGCGAAACACACCATGATGCGCAGCCACTATTGCGGCCAGTTGAACGAGAGCCTGGACGGCCAGGTAGTCACTCTTTGCGGTTGGGTACACCGTCGCCGCGACCACGGCGGGGTGATCTTCCTCGACGTGCGTGATCGTGAAGGTCTGGCCCAGGTGGTATTCGACCCGGATCGCGTCGAGACCTTCGCCAAGGCCGACCGTGTGCGCAGCGAGTACGTGGTGAAGATCACCGGCAAGGTGCGCCTGCGCCCTGAAGGCGCGCGCAACTCGAACATGGCTTCGGGCGCCATCGAAGTGCTGGGGCATGAACTGGAAGTGCTGAACCAGGCCGAAACCCCGCCGTTCCCGCTGGATGAATACTCCGACGTGGGCGAGGAAACCCGCCTGCGCTACCGCTTCATCGACCTGCGTCGCCCGGAGATGGCCGCCAAGCTGAAGCTGCGTGCGCGCATCACCAGCAGCATCCGCCGCTACCTGGACGACAACGGTTTCCTCGACGTGGAAACCCCGATCCTCGGTCGCCCGACTCCGGAAGGCGCGCGTGACTACCTGGTGCCGAGCCGCACCTACCCGGGTCACTTCTTCGCCCTGCCGCAGTCGCCCCAGCTGTTCAAGCAGCTGCTGATGGTGGCCGGCTTCGACCGCTACTACCAGATCGCCAAGTGCTTCCGCGATGAAGACCTGCGTGCCGACCGTCAGCCGGAATTCACCCAGATCGACATCGAAACCAGCTTCCTCGAAGAAAGCGACATCATCGAGATCACCGAGAAGATGGTTCGCCAGCTGTTCAAGGAAGTGCTGAACGTCGAGTTCGACGAATTCCCGCACATGCCGTTCGAAGAGGCCATGCGCCGCTACGGTTCGGACAAGCCTGACCTGCGCATTCCGCTGGAACTGGTCGACGTGGCCGATCAGCTGAAGGACGTCGAGTTCAAGGTCTTCTCCGGCCCGGCCAACGATCCGAAGGGCCGCGTTGCCGCCCTGCGCGTTCCGGGCGGTGCGAGCATGCCGCGCAAGCAGATCGACGACTACACCAAGTTCGTCGGCATCTACGGCGCCAAGGGCCTGGCCTACATCAAGGTCAACGAACGCGCCAAGGGCGTGGAAGGCCTGCAGTCGCCGATCGTGAAGAACATCGCCGAGCCGAACCTGAACGAGATCCTCGATCGCGTTGGCGCGGTCGATGGCGACATCGTGTTCTTCGGCGCCGACAAGGCCAAGATCGTCTGCGACGCCCTGGGCGCGCTGCGCATCAAGGTCGGCCATGACCTCAACCTGCTCACCAAGGAGTGGGCGCCGATGTGGGTCGTGGACTTCCCGATGTTCGAAGAGAACGACGACGGCAGCCTGACTTCCCTGCACCACCCGTTCACTGCGCCCAAGTGCACCCCGGAAGAGCTGGAGGCCAACCCGGCCGGCAAGCTGTCCCGTGCCTACGACATGGTGCTCAACGGTACCGAGCTGGGCGGCGGCTCCATCCGTATTCATGACAAGTCCATGCAGCAGGCGGTGTTCCGCGTGCTCGGCATCGATGATGCGGAGCAGGAAGAGAAGTTCGGCTTCCTCCTCGACGCCCTCAAGTACGGTGCACCGCCGCACGGTGGCCTGGCCTTCGGCCTGGACCGCCTGGTGATGCTGATGACCGGCGCGGCCTCGATCCGCGAAGTCATCGCCTTCCCGAAAACCCAGAGCGCCGGCGACGTCATGACCCAGGCTCCGGGCACTGTGGATGCCAAGGCTCTGCGCGAGCTGAACATCCGCCTGCGCGAGCAGCAGAAGGCCGCCGAGTAAGTCGATCCAGATTGCCGCGGCGCCCGCAAACCGGGCGCCGCGAGCGAAGCAAACAAGCGATACGGAGTGAGTTATGGCTGGTCATTCCAAATGGGCCAACATCAAGCACCGCAAGGAACGTCAGGACGCCAAGAAGGGCAAGATCTTCACCAAGCTCATCCGTGAGCTGACCGTCGCTGCCAAGCAGGGCGGGGGGATCCCGGCGGACAACCCGCGTCTGCGCCTGGCCGTGGACAAGGCGCTGACCGCCAACATGACCCGCGACACCATCGATCGCGCCATCCAGCGTGGCGTGGGCTCCAGCGAAGCGGACAACATGGCCGAGCTGACCTACGAAGGTTACGCACCCAGCGGCGTGGCGATCATCGTCGAAGCGATGACCGACAACCGCAACCGCACCGCGGCCGAAGTGCGTCATGCCTTCAGCAAGTGCGGCGGCAACCTGGGTACCGATGGTTCGGTGGCCTACATGTTCGAGCGCAAGGGCCAGATCAGCTATGCGCCGGGCGTGAACGAGGAAGCCCTGATGGATGCCGCGCTGGAAGCCGGCGCCGACGACGTGGTGGTCAACGATGACGGTTCCATCGACGTCTTCACCACCTTCGTCGACTTCATCTCGGTCAATGAAGCGCTGACCGAAGCCGGTTTCAAGGGCGACGACGCCGAGATCACCATGATCCCGTCGACCACCGCGACCCTGGACCTGGACACCGCACAGAAGGTCCTCAAGCTGATCGACATGCTCGAAGACCTGGACGACGTGCAGAACGTCTACTCCAATGCGGATATCCCGGACGAGGTGATGGCCCAGCTGGGCTGATCCCTCCACCGGCGCTGGTCTGAAGCCGGAAGCGGGAGTGGTCGTCAGCGGCGCCTCCCGCTTCCGGTTTTTGTTATCTGAAGTACAGGTTACGGACAAGGTTTGATCGGACGGACATGACCCTGATTCTCGGTATCGACCCAGGTTCACGGATAACCGGCTTCGGCGTGGTGCGCGACACCGGCCGTGGCTGCGAGTACGTGGCATCGGGCTGCATCCGTACCGGCAACGGCGAACTGTTCGAGCGCCTGCAGATCGTCTTCCGTGGCGTGCGCGAGGTCATCCAGACCTACCAGCCGACCATGATGGGCATCGAACAGGTGTTCATGGCGCGCAATGCCGACTCGGCGTTGAAGCTGGGGCAGGCGCGCGGTGCGGCGATAGTCGCTGCGGCGGAAGAGGGCTTGCAGATCGCCGAGTACACGGCGAGCCAGGTCAAGCAGGCGATTGCCGGCACCGGAGGTGCGGACAAGCAGCAGGTCCAGATGATGGTCATGCACTTGCTCAAGCTTGTGCAGAAGCCGCAGATCGACGCCTCCGACGCCCTGGCCATCGCCCTGTGCCACGCGCACACCCGGCAGAGCCTGGTGCCACACGGCCTGGTAGGCGCGCGCCGACGTGGCGGACGCTTGCGCCTGTGATATCCGGAAAAACATTGAGCAAGGACAAACACCCGTGATTGGACGCCTGCGTGGCACCCTGGCGGAAAAGCAACCGCCGCACCTGATCGTCGATGTGAATGGCGTGGGCTACGAGCTCGAAGTGCCGATGACCACCCTGTATCGCTTGCCGAGCCTGGGCGAGCCGGTGACCCTGCACACCCACCTCGTGGTGCGCGAGGATGCCCACCTGCTCTACGGCTTTGCCGAGAAGCGCGAGCGCGAGCTGTTCCGCGAGCTGATCCGCCTCAATGGCGTGGGCCCGAAGCTGGCGCTGGCGCTGATGTCGGGGCTGGAAGTCGATGAGCTGGTGCGTTGCGTGCAGGCGCAGGATACTTCCACCCTGGTGAAGATTCCGGGCGTGGGCAAGAAGACTGCCGAACGCCTGCTGGTGGAGCTGAAAGATCGCTTCAAGGCGTGGGAAAATATTCCTTCCATCGCGCCGTTGGTGGTGGAACCCCGACTGGTTGCCGCAGTCTCAAGCGCCGAGTCCGATGCGGTCAGTGCGCTGATCGCACTGGGCTTCAAACCCCAGGAGGCGAGCCGCGCCGTGGCCGCCGTGCAGGAGGAAGGCTTGTCCAGCGAAGAACTCATCCGTCGTGCCCTCAAGGGCATGGTCTAGGTAGCCATCGATGATCGAAGCCGATCGCCTGATCTCCTCTGTAACCGGTCGTGACCGCGAAGAGCAGCTCGACCGCGCCATCCGCCCGCTGAAGCTGGCCGACTACGTCGGTCAGCCGGTGGTGCGTGAACAGATGGAGTTGTTCATCCAGGCGGCCCGTGGGCGCCAGGAGGCCCTCGATCACACGCTGATCTTCGGCCCGCCCGGCCTGGGCAAGACCACCCTGGCGAACATCATCGCCCAGGAAATGGGGGTTTCGATCAAGAGCACTTCCGGCCCGGTGCTGGAGCGGCCTGGCGATCTGGCGGCGCTGCTGACCAACCTCGAACCCAACGACGTGCTGTTCGTGGACGAGATTCACCGCCTCTCGCCCATCGTCGAGGAAGTGCTGTATCCGGCCATGGAAGACTTCCAGCTGGACATCATGATCGGCGAGGGCCCGGCTGCGCGTTCGATCAAGCTCGATCTGCCGCCCTTCACTCTGGTGGGGGCGACCACTCGCGCCGGCATGCTGACCAACCCGCTGCGTGACCGCTTCGGTATCGTGCAGCGTCTGGAGTTCTACGGTGTGGACGACCTGTCCAGCATCGTCGCCCGTTCGGCGGGCATCCTCGGTCTGGAGATCGAGCCGGCGGGCGCCTACGAGATTGCCCGGCGCGCGCGCGGTACGCCGCGGATCGCCAACCGCCTGCTGCGGCGGGTGCGGGATTTCGCCGAGGTGCGCGGCACCGGCCACATCAGCAGCGACATCGCCGACAAGGCGCTGAACCTGCTAGACGTGGATGAAAGAGGCTTCGATCACCAGGATCGCCGCCTGCTGCTGACCATGATCGACAAGTTCGACGGTGGCCCGGTGGGGATCGACAACCTCGCGGCGGCCATCAGCGAAGAAAGACACACGATTGAAGACGTGCTGGAGCCCTATCTGATCCAGCAAGGCTATATCATGCGCACACCTCGGGGGCGTGTAGTGACCCGGCATGCGTACCTGCATTTCGGCCTGAATGTGCCGAAGCGGATGGGGGAGGGGACGACATCGGATCTGTTCGTCCCTGAAGATGGTAATTAATTGCATTTGTAGACGATTGCCGATTGGCAAAGTCTTTACTTGGTTCTAGAGTATGCGCGCGCAACACGGGGGTCAGCCGTTCCAGCAGCGGTATCGGGTCTATTACGAGGACACCGATGCCGGCGGCATCGTCTACTACGTCAACTACCTCAAGTTCATGGAGCGGGCTCGTACCGAGCGGCTGCGTGATCTGGGCTTCGCCCAGTCACAGCTGGCGGGGGAGAACCTGCTTTTCGTCGTTCATTCGGCCGAAGCGCGCTATCACGCGCCGGCCCGCCTGGATGACGAGCTGCTTGTCAGCGTCGAGGTGGAGGAGTTGAACCGTGCGAGCCTGAAGTTTCGTCAACAGGTTCGACGGGCGTCGGATTCGACCTTGCTCTGCGAGGGGCGATTCCTGGTGGCGTGCGTGCGGGCGGACAACCTGAAACCCCGCGCTATCCCAGATGTGTTGCGTGCGGCATTTGCCGGCAGTCCGGACACCCTTTCAGCAGGAGATTAACGTGGAACCGAACGTCGTCGACCATACTTCCATGTGGAGCTTGATCAGTAACGCCAGCGTCGTGGTACAGCTGGTGATGCTGACCCTGGTGGCCGCATCGGTCACTTCCTGGATCATGATTTTCCAGCGCAGCAACATGATGCGCTCGGCGAAGAAGGCCCTGGAAACTTTCGAAGAGCGCTTCTGGTCGGGCATTGACCTGTCCAAACTCTATCGTCAGGCGGGCAGCAACCCCGATCCGGATTCGGGGGTCGAGCAGATCTTCCGTGCCGGCTTCAAGGAATTCTCCCGTCTGCGCCAGCAGGCCGGCGTTGACCCGGATGCGGTGATGGAAGGCGTTTCCCGCGCGATGCGCGTCGCCATTTCCCGCGAGGAAGAGAAGCTGGAAACCAGCCTGCCGTTCCTCGCCACCGTCGGTTCCACCAGCCCGTACATCGGTCTGTTCGGCACCGTGTGGGGCATCATGAACTCCTTCCGTGGCCTGGCCACCGTGCAACAGGCCACCCTCGCCACCGTGGCGCCGGGTATCGCCGAAGCACTGATCGCCACCGCCATCGGCCTGTTCGCGGCCATCCCCGCGGTCATTGCCTACAACCGCTTCGCCGCCCGCTCGGAAATGCTCATCGGTCGCTACTACACCTTCGCCGACGAGTTCCAGGCGATCCTGCACCGCAAAGTGCACACCAGCGACGATTGATCGACGACCAAGAGGTAAGCCGTCATGGCAAGAGTTCGTCACAAGCGCAAGCCGGTCGCGGAAATGAACGTGGTGCCCTACATCGACGTGATGTTGGTACTGCTGGTCATTTTCATGGTGACCGCGCCCATGCTCAACCAGGGCGTCAAGGTCGACCTGCCCAAGGTTTCCAGCGAAGCGCTGCCGCAGGATAACGATTCCCGCGTGCTCACCATCTCCATCAAGGCCGACAAGACCTACTACTGGAACATGGGCTCCGAAGTGGACCCGGATCAGGGCAAGGCCAGCCAGACTGCCGTTGACCTCGATCAGCTGGTGACCGCGGCTACCGCGATCATGGCGCAAAACAGCAGTCAGGGTAAGAAAGTCCAGGTCTTCGTCCGTGGGGACAAGGCAGTCGACTATGGCTCTGTCATGGCCGTCATGGGCGGTCTGCAGAAAGCCGGAGTCGGCAACGTCGGTCTGATTACCGAGGCACCAGGTAGTTGATGCACCAGCTCGAGCGCTCTCAATCGGAAGGCTACTTCTGGCCAACGGTCCTGGCCGTGGCTCTGCACGTCCTGATCTTCGCCATGCTGTTCGTCAGCTGGGCCAGTACGCCTGAACTGCCGCCTTCGCGGCCGATCGTCCAGGCTACGCTGTACCAGCTGAAGTCCAAGAGCCAGGCGACCCAGCAGACCAACCAGAAGATAGCCGGCGAGGCGAAGAAGACTTCGGCCAAGCAATACGAGCAGGAGCAGCTCGAGCAGAAGAAGGCTGAGCAGCAGGCATTGGCTGCTGCGAAAGCCGAGGAACAAAAGAAGGCCGATGCGGCTCAAAAGGCTGCAGATGCCGCCGAGAAAGCCGCTGAAGCCAAGAAGGCAGACGACGCCAAGAAGGTGGCCGATGCTGCCGCAGCCGCCAAGAAAGCGGCTGAGGCCAAGGCTGCCGAGCAGAAACAGCAGGCGGATATCGCCAAGAAGAAAGCCGAGGAAGAGGCCAAGAAAGAGGCCGCTGAAGAGGCGAAGAGGAAAGCTGCCGAGGAGGCTAAGAAGAAGGCCGCCGAGGACGCGAAGAAAAAAGCCGCCGCGGATGATGCCAAGAAGAAGGCTGCCGCGGTCGAGGCTGCGAAGAAGAAGGCTGCTGCTGCAGCCGCTGCCGCAGCCCGCAAGGCCACGGAAGACAAGAAGGCCCAGGCGCTGGCTGACCTGCTGTCCAACGACACGCAACGGCAGCAGGCCCTGGCCGACGAGCAAGGTGACGAGGTGGCGGGCAACTTCGACGATCTGATCGTCAGCCTGGTGAGCCAGCAGTGGAGCCGTCCTCCTTCAGCTCGTAACGGAATGAGCGTAGAAGTGCTGATTCAGATGCTGCCGAGCGGGGCGATCACCGGCGTAAGCGTAACCCGCTCCAGTGGTGACAAGCCGTTCGACGATTCGGCGGTGGCAGCGGTCAAAAACGTGGGCCGTGTTCCCGAACTGCAAAAACTGGATCGTGCCACTTTCGATAGCCTGTATCGTCAGCGCCGAATGGTCTTCAAACCGGAGGATTTAGATCTGTGAGTACCCTGATTCGCTTCGCGCTCTTCGCCCTGGCCCTGGTGGCCGGCGCAGCGCAGGCCGCCGACCCGCTGGTGATCTCCAGCGGTCGTGACTCGGCCGTCCCGATTGCCGTGGTTCCGTTCGGCTGGCAGGGCGGCAACGTCCTGCCCGAAGACATGTCGAACATCATCGGCAGCGACCTGCGCAACTCCGGTTATTTCGAGCCGATCCCGCGCCAGAACATGATCAGCCAGCCGGCCCAGGCCAGCGAGGTGATCTACCGCGACTGGCAGGCCCTCGGTGCGCAGTACGTCCTGGTCGGCAGCATCGTCCCCAGTGGCGGTCGCCTGCAGATCCAGTACGCCCTGCTCAACGTGTCGACCCAGGAGCAGGTCCTGACCGGCAGCGTGGGCGGCACCACCGACCAGCTGCGCGACATGTCGCACTACATCGCCGACCAGTCGTTCGAGAAGCTCACCGGCATCAAGGGGGCGTTCTCCACCAAGATGCTCTACGTGACCGCAGAGCGCTTCTCGGTGGACAACACCCGCTATACCCTGCAGCGCTCCGACTATGATGGCGCCCGCCCGGTGACCCTGCTGCAGTCGCGCGAGCCGATCCTCTCGCCGCGCTTCTCGCCCGATGGCCGTCGCATCGCCTACGTGTCCTTCGAGCAGAAGCGTCCGCGCATCTTCATGCAGTACGTCGACACCGGTCGCCGCGAGCAGATTTCCAACTTCGAAGGCCTCAATGGCGCCCCGGCCTTCTCGCCGGACGGCAACCGCCTGGCCTTCGTGCTGTCGCGTGACGGCAATCCGGAGATCTACGTGATGGACCTGGGCAGCCGCCAGCTGCGTCGCCTGACCAACAACTCGGCGATCGACACCGAACCCTTCTGGGGCGCGGACGGCTCGACCCTGTACTTCACCTCGGATCGTGGCGGCAAGCCGCAGATCTACAAGATGAACGTGAACTCGGGCGCTACCGACCGTGTGACCTTCATCGGCAACTACAACGCCAACCCGAAACTGTCGGCGGACGAGAAGACCCTGGTCATGGTTCACCGCCAGGACGGTTTCACCAACTTCCAGATCGCGGCGCAGGACCTTCAGCGCGGTAATCTCCGGGTACTTTCCAACACCAACCTGGATGATTCGCCCACTGTTGCGCCAAATGGCACGATGCTAATATATGCCACCCGCCAGCAGGACCGGGGCGTGTTGATGCTCGTGAGCATCAACGGACGTGTTCGGTTACCGCTACCCACCGCTCAAGGCGACGTGCGCGAGCCTTCCTGGTCCCCTTACCTGAACTGACGGTTGCCAACTGTTTCAAATTTATACACTGGGGTTCATTAGGAGTTACATGATGGAAATGCTGAAATTCGGCAAATTTGCCGTTATCGCCCTCGCCATGGCTGTTGCCGTCGGCTGTTCGTCCAAGAAAGGCGATGCTACTGGCGAAGGCGCCAATGGCGGCGTTGATCCGAACGCTGGCTACGGCGCCAACAGCGGTGCCGTTGACGGCTCCCTGAGCGACGAAGCCGCTCTGCGCGCTATCACCACCTTCTACTTCGAGTACGACAGCTCCGACCTGAAGCCGGAAGCCATGCGTGCCCTGGACGTACACGCCAAGGACCTGAAAGGTTCCGGCCAGCGCGTAGTCCTGGAAGGTCACACTGACGAGCGCGGCACCCGCGAGTACAACATGGCTCTGGGCGAGCGTCGTGCCAAGGCCGTACAGCGCTACCTGGTACTGCAGGGCGTTTCCCCGGCTCAGCTGGAACTGGTTTCCTACGGCAAAGAGCGTCCGGTTGCCACTGGCCACGACGAGCAGTCCTGGGCCCAGAACCGTCGCGTTGAGCTGAAGAAGTAAGACCTGATGCCGATGCGCCTGCGTTTTCTGACCTTGATCGCATGCGGACTGCCCCTCATGGCGGCAGCCGCGGTTCCGGTACAGGACGGTAATGGTGGCTATGCCAGCACACCGCCCTCGGGTTATGGCACCGCAGGCGCCGATGGCGCCTACGCCGGAGGCGGGATGACTACTCCCGTCTCCGGTCAGGCTCAGCTGTTCATGCAGCTGCAGCAGATGCAGGACGAGATGTCCCGTCTGCGCGGCATGCTCGAAGAGCAGCAGAACCAGATCCAGCAAATGAAGCAGGAAAACCAGGAACGCTTCCAGGACATCGACAGCCGCCTTTCCAGCGGTGCAGGTGCAGGAGCGGCCGGTGCTGCTGTTCAACAGGATTCCTCCGCTGCCGGCGCCAGTGCCGGAGCTGCCGCCGGGGCAGGCGTAGCCGCCGCCCAGCAACAGCAGCCCGCTGCCAGCAGCGAGCCGGGTGACCCGGCAAAAGAAAAGCTTTACTACGACGCCTCCTTTGACCTGATCAAGGCCAAGGATTTCGACAAGGCCAGCCAGGCCTTCGGCGCCTTCCTGCGCAAGTATCCAAACAGCCAGTATGCTGGCAACGCACAGTACTGGCTTGGCGAAGTAAATCTCGCCAAGGGTGACCTGCAGGGCGCCGGCCAGGCCTTCGCTCGCGTCAGCCAGGCCTACCCGAGCAGCGCCAAGGTGCCGGACTCGCTGTACAAGCTCGCTGATGTCGAGCGCCGCCTGGGCAATACTGACAAGGCCCGTGGCATCCTGCAGCAGGTCGTGGCCCAGTATCCGGGCTCTTCCGCCGCCCAGCTGTCCCAGCGTGACCTGAAGAACCTCAAGTAAGGCTCCGCACCGCACTGTCCGAAAACCCGCGCCCGTCGCGGGTTTTTTCGTTAGAATTCCCGCCCCCCGGAAAGCACCAGTGGTTTCAGCTCGGCTGATGTCTGCTGTGTTCCGGGCTTGCCGGGCGCCCAGCGCGCCCACGACTCCAACGCAACGGAGGCGGATGGTCTGTGTAGCCGTCACGCCCGTGGCTGATATGCAACAGACCCTGCGCATTACCGAGATTTTCTACTCGCTGCAGGGGGAGACGCGCACCGCCGGCTTGCCGACTGTGTTCGTTCGCCTGACCGGCTGTCCCCTGCGCTGCAATTACTGCGATACCGCCTATGCCTTCAGCGGCGGTGAAATCCAGTCACTCGACGCCATCCTTGACCAGGTTGCCCACTACCGCCCGCGCTACGTCTGCGTGACCGGCGGCGAGCCCTTGGCCCAGCCCAATTGCATCCCGCTGCTCGAGCGCCTGTGCGATGCCGGCTATGAGGTTTCGCTGGAAACCAGTGGTGCGCTGGATATCTCCGCCACCGACCGCCGCGTCAGCCGCATCCTCGACCTGAAAACTCCGGGCTCAGGGGAGGTGGTGCGCAATCGCTACGAGAACATCGGCGAGCTGACGTCCAACGATCAGGTGAAGTTCGTCATCTGCTCCCGCGAGGACTATGACTGGGCGGTGTCCAAGCTGATCGAGTACCGCCTGGAGCAACGAGCCGGCGAGGTGCTGTTCTCGCCCAGCCACCGCGAAGTGCACGCGCGTGAGCTGGCCGACTGGATCGTCAGCGACAACTTGCCAGTGCGCCTGCAACTGCAGTTGCACAAGATTCTCTGGAACGACGAGCCGGGCCATTGAGCGCGGAGGAGACCTTCTCATG
Source organism: Pseudomonas sp. PDM22 (assembly GCF_014851965.1). Classification (NCBI taxonomy): domain Bacteria; kingdom Pseudomonadati; phylum Pseudomonadota; class Gammaproteobacteria; order Pseudomonadales; family Pseudomonadaceae; genus Pseudomonas; species Pseudomonas sp. PDM22. Next base: position 579,769 of record NZ_JACVAR010000001.1, on the reverse strand, counting down.
TCCATCAAGCCATCCATGAACGACAAGAAAGCCGTAATCCTGCTCTCCGGCGGCCTGGACTCCGCGACCGTGGTCGCCATGGCCAAGGCAGAAGGCTACGACTGCTACACCATGAGTTTCGATTACGGACAGCGTCACCGTGCCGAGTTGCAGGCAGCCGAGCGGGTCGCTCGCCAGCAGGGCGTGATCGAGCACAAGGTGATCGGCCTGAACCTGAACGGCATCGGCGGCTCCGCCCTGACCGATAGCCGCATCGATGTGCCCGAGGCACCCGGCGAAGGTATCCCGGTCACCTACGTGCCGGCGCGCAATACCGTTTTCCTTTCGCTCGCGCTGGGGTGGGCGGAGGTGCTCGGTGCACGGGATATCTTCATCGGCGTGAACGCCGTGGATTATTCCGGCTACCCGGATTGTCGTCCCGAGTTCGTCGAGGCTTTCGAGCGCATGGCCAACCTGGCGACCAAGGCCGGTGTGGAGGGCGACGGCTTCCGCATCCAGGCGCCGCTGCAGTTCCTTTCCAAGGCGCAGATCATCGAGGCGGGCATCGCCCAGGGCGTGGATTACAGCCTGACGGTTTCCTGCTATCAGGCCGATGATGACGGGCGTGCGTGCGGTAAATGCGACAGCTGCCGACTGCGTTCCGAGGGCTTTTTGGCCGCGGGAATTTCCGACCCGACGCGATATTTCTGAAAAAAGTTTTCGAAGGGTGTTGTTTTTGCGTTAGAAATCAGTATTATACGCCCCACGTTGGGTCGTTAGCTCAGTCGGTAGAGCAGTTGGCTTTTAACCAATTGGTCGTAGGTTCGAATCCCACACGACCCACCAACATGTAAGACAAAAGCCCCGTGATCGAAAGATCACGGGGCTTTTGCCATGTGCCGGAAAAAGTCTGCCGTATGGCCATCCACGGTGCACCGCGTCGTAAGGCGGTGGTGATAAAATCGCCGGCATAATCAGACCGTGCCTGTTGAGGTTTTCACACGATGTCCCAGATTTCCGAACGCCTGCTGGTCCAGGCCCATCTGGCGGCGAAGCAGCCGCGGGTGCTGAGCGTGCAGGAGGAAGCCGACTACCGTGCGGCCATCGCCGCCGAGCTGAAGGCGCAGAACGCCGTGCTCGTCGCACACTACTACTGCGACCCGGTGATCCAGGCGCTGGCCGAAGAGACCGGCGGCTGCGTTTCCGACTCGCTGGAAATGGCCCGTTTTGGCAACCAGCATTCGGCGCAGACCGTGGTGGTCGCCGGTGTTCGCTTCATGGGCGAGACCGCGAAAATCCTCAACCCGGAAAAGCGCGTACTGATGCCGACCCTGGAGGCGACCTGCTCGCTGGACCTGGGCTGCCCGGTGGAAGAATTCTCCGCTTTCTGCGACCAGCATCCCGAGCGCACCGTGGTGGTCTACGCGAACACCTCGGCAGCCGTGAAGGCGCGCGCCGACTGGGTAGTGACCTCCAGTTGCGCTGTGGAGATCGTCGAGCACCTGATGGACAACGGCGAGCCGATCCTCTGGGCGCCGGACCAGCACCTGGGCCGCTATATCCAGCGCGAGACTGGCGCCGACATGCTGCTCTGGGACGGTGCCTGCATCGTTCACGAGGAGTTCAAGGCCAAGCAGCTGGAAGACCTCAGGGCGATCTACCCGGACGCCGCGATCCTGGTGCACCCGGAGTCGCCGGAAGCGGTGGTGGACCTGGCCGATGCCGTGGGCTCCACCAGCCAGCTGATCAAGGCCGCGCAAACGCTGCCGAACAAACGCTTCATCGTCGCCACCGACCGCGGCATCTTCTACAAGATGCAGCAGCTGTGCCCGGACAAGGAATTCATCGAGGCGCCCACTGCCGGCAATGGCGCGGCCTGCCGCAGCTGTGCGCACTGCCCGTGGATGGCCATGAATACCCTGGAGCGCACCCTGGCGTGCCTGAAGGACGGCTCGGGCGAAATCTTCGTCGACCCGGCGCTGATTCCCAAGGCAATCAAGCCGCTCAAGCGCATGCTCGACTTTACCCAGGCGGCGAAGTTGAAGCTGGCGGGCAATGCCTGATCAGCATGCGTGAATGAAAAAGCCCGGCAGATGCCGGGCTTTTTTGTGGGCGGGAGAAGGGCTCAGCGTCCCATCATTTCCTTGAGGATGCGCTCCTGCTCGCGGAACTCCTGCTGGCGGGCATCCAGGCGCGCGGCCAGGGTGAAGTTGCCGCCGGCGCGGCGCTTGGCGAAGTCCAGCTGCTCGATCGCCTGCTTGTAGTCGCCGGTGAGTGCGTAGTACTCCGCGCGGGCCTGGTACACGCCAATGGCGTTGCCACTCAGGGTGCAGGCGTCGGCCAGGCGGTTCCACACGTCCGGGTCCAGCGGGCGGCGCTGGGACAGCTTGAACAGCGTTTTCTCGGCATCGGCCGCGCGGTTGGTCTTCATCATCAGGTCGGCATTGGCCTGGATCAGCGGGTAGCTGTCCGGGTACTGGCCGAGCATCTTCTGCACCCGCGCCTGGGCGTCGGGCAGCTTGTTGGCGGTGATGTCGAGATCGGACATGGCCAGGTTGTAGCTGATGTCGTTGGGCGCCTTGGCCAGCAGCTGCTGCAGGTTGCTGCGGGCGTCGTTGAGCTGGCCGATCTTGGTCTGCGACAGCGCAAGGCCGTAGCGCGCAGCGTCGTTCTTCGGGTCTTCGTCGAGTTGCGCGCGGAACTGCTTGCTGGCCATGCCCGGCGTGTCTTCGAACATCTGCTGGACGCGGGCGCGCATCAGCTCGTAGCGCAGCGAGTCTTCCTTGCCGCCCTTGGGGTACTGCTCGGCGCGGTTGCGGGTGTCGGCGATACGCGATTCGGTGACCGGGTGAGTCAGCAGGAATTCCGGCGGCTTGCCCTCGTAACGGTACTGGCGGGCCAGGCGCTCGAACATGTTGGGCATGGAGCGCGGGTCGTAGCCGGCGCGGACCATGGTGGCAACGCCGACGCGGTCGGCTTCCTGTTCGTTCTGCCGGGAGAAGCGCAGTTGGTTCTGGATGGCCGCGGCCTGGGTGCCGGCGATGGCAGCGATACCCGCATCACCGGCGCCGGCGGCGGCGGCGATGATGCCGGCCAGCATGGCGGCCATCACCGGTACCTGCATGCGCTGTTGTGCTTCGATGCCGCGGGCGAAGTGGCGTTGGCTGAGGTGGCCGAGTTCGTGCGCCAGTACTGCGATGTACTCGCCTTCGGTCTGGGCATAGATGAACAGGCCGCCGTTGACGCCGACCACGCCGCCAGGGGCGGCGAAGGCGTTGATCTGTTTGTCTCGGATCAGGATGAACGCCAGGCGGTGGTCCTGCAGTTCGCTGGACTCCGCCAGGCGGTAGACGCTGGACTCGACATAGTCCTTGAGTTGCGGATCGTTGAGCGTGTCGACCTGGTTGCGCAGCATGCTCAGCCAGGCGCGGCCGAGCTGGAACTCCTGCTCCGGGGAGACGATGGACGAGCTGGCGTCCCCCAGGGAAGGCAGGTCGTCCGCCAGGGCCGGCATGGCGAAGGCGACAGCGAGCGACAGCAGGGCAGGGCGGAGTACTTTCATGTACACGAGGCTCGTTCCGAGAAAGGCTCTACTTTAGCCGCACGCTTACGCCTATGCCTAGTTTGCAGGGCGGAAGTGCGGCGCAATTCGAATCGGGTATTTCCGCTCCGTGGCCCTTTCAACCCCGAGTCTGACGGCTTCATTAATGAACAGCGTCTCTGCAGGGCCTGGTTACTTTTCCAACGCTTTCGGTATTCTTGGGCGCCCTGACTGGAGTTCGTTTCGATGTCCGATTCCACGCCGTCCGTCCCCGCCTGTGACGCGGAGCTGGACGCCAGCGGTCTCAATTGTCCGTTGCCGCTGCTCAAGGCCAAGCTGGAGCTGAACCGGCTTCCCAGTGGAGCGGTGCTCAAGGTGATCGCCACCGATGCGGGCTCGCAGCGCGACTTCCGCGTTTTCGCCGATCTTGCCGGGCACTCGCTGCTGCATGAAGAGGTCGAAGCCGGCGTCTATCGCTACTGGCTGCGCAAGAAGTAGCCCTTGATCGCGGGTAACCGCGACGTTACCCCATTCGTTTCGCAGGTTTCGTTGATGCTCAAGGTTTTGCAGGACTGGATGCAGCGCTATTTCTCCGACGAGGAGGCGATAGTGCTGGCGGTCATTCTCGGACTGGGATTTACCGTCATCCTGACCTTTGGCGGGATGCTCGCGCCGGTGCTGGCGGCGATGGTCATCGCCTTCCTCATCCAGGGCATGGTCGGCGTGCTGGAGCGCCTGCGTGTGCCACATCTGTTCGCGGTGTGGCTGGTCTATTCGCTGTTCCTCGGGCTGCTCGCAGTGTTCCTGCTGGTGCTGGTGCCGCTGCTGTGGAAGCAGCTGTTCACTCTGTTCAACGAACTGCCCGGCATGCTCGGCGAGTGGCAGGCGACCCTGTTGATGCTGCCTGAACGCTATCCGGACATGGTCACCGAGGAGCAGGTGCTGCACACCGTCGAGGCGGCGCGCAGCGAACTGGGTGAGCTCGGCCAGTGGGCGCTGACCTTCTCCCTGTCGGGCCTGCCGGTGGTGGTCAACATCATGATCTACCTGGTGCTGGTGCCGATCCTGGTGTTCTTCTTCCTCAAGGACCGCCGCCGCTTCTACCACTGGTTCCGCCGCTACCTGCCCCGTGAGCGCGGGCTGATGAAGCAGGTGTGGAACGAGATGAACCAGCAGATTGCCAACTACATCCGTGGCAAGGTCATCGAGATCTTCATCACCGGTGTGGCGACCTACATCGCTTTTGCGCTGCTGGGGCTGAACTACGCGGCGCTGCTCGCGCTGCTGGTCGGCCTGTCGGTGGTCGTGCCTTATATCGGCGCAGTAGTGGTCACCGTGCCGGTGGCGATGATCGCGCTGTTCCAGTGGGGCTGGAGCGACCAGTTCATCTACCTGATGGCCGCCCACGCGATCATCCAGGCGCTGGACGGCAACGTGCTGGTGCCGCTACTGTTCTCCGAAGCGGTGAACCTGCACCCGGTGGCGATCATCTGCGCGGTGCTGCTGTTCGGCGGGCTGTGGGGCTTCTGGGGGGTGTTCTTCGCCATCCCGCTGGCGACTCTGGTGAAGGCCGTGCTGGATGCCTGGCCGCGACAGCCGCCATTGGAGCCGCAAGTCAGCCCGATGATGTAAACGAAAAAGGCCGCTGATCAGCGGCCTTTTTCATTGGCGCTGGCTCAGCGGCTTACTGGTTCAGCGCTTGAGCGGCGGCGAGCACGGCGTCCACGTGCCCGGGCACTTTCACGCCGCGCCACTCCTGGCGCAGCACGCCCTTGGCGTCGATCAGGAAAGTGCTGCGGTCCACGCCCATGTATTCCTTGCCGTAGAGCTTCTTCAGCTTGATCACGTCGAACAGCTGGCAGACGGCCTCATCCTTGTCGCTGATCAGCTCGAAGGGGAAGCACTGCTTGGCCTTGAAGTTCTCGTGGGACTTGATGCCATCGCGGGAGACGCCGAACACCAGTGTGTTGGCCTTGGCGAAGTCCTCGATCCTGTCGCGGAAGCCCTGGCCTTCGGTGGTGCAGCCAGGGGTGCTGTCCTTGGGGTAGAAGTACAGGACGACCTGCTTGCCCTTGAGTTCGGACAGGCGGAATTCGACGCCGCTGGTGGCCGGGGCCTGGAAATCGGCGACGGGTTTGTTCAGTTCGACTGCCATGGGAATTTTCTCCTTGGGAGCATCCTTACGGATGCTGCGGACGCCAGGGTTCGATCAGCGCGTCCAGGTTCAGCGCATCGGCGAAGTCGAGGAACTGATCGCGCAGCCAACTGATCTGGGTGCCGGCCGGCAGCGTCACGGTGATGGTGGCGTTGAGCATGCTGGTGTTGGTGTGCGGCGCCTGGTAGGTGTCGCAGGTGAGGTTTTCCAGCTCGATGTTGTGATCGATGAAGAACTGGCACAGCTCGTTGAGGATGTCCGGACGATAGACGGCGCTGACATAGGCCACATAGGGCAGGGCCTGGGCGCGGGTGACGTGGACATTGCTGCGCGTGACGCTGAGGGTGAAGCCGTGACGCTTGGCCAGGGGCGGCAGGCCGCCTTCCAGGCGGGCCAGGGCATCCCAGCTGCCGGAGATCTGCAGGATCAGCGCACTGAACTCGCCGTGACGGGTCAGGCGGCTGCTGACCACCGAGCAGCGGTTGTCGACGCAGGTGCGGCACAGCACGCTGGTCAACTCCATCGGGTTCGGGCCCAGAGCACTGATCAGAAGGAATTGTTCACGAGGGTGAGAGGTGGACATGCAGCTTTCCTGGGAGTGGCGGCCAAGCGGGCCGCATCGACAAAGGAGAAAGGGTAGCGAAAAGCGCCGATGAGGGGAATGTCTGACCGCTCGCGGGTCGCTGCGTCACCTTGTGCGTGGCCGGTGGCGACAGTACCATTACGGCTTTCTTTTTCCGGCAGGAGCGGTTGCATGATTGCGGGCAGTATGGTGGCGCTGGTCACCCCCTTCGATGCTCAGGGTCGACTGGATTGGGACAGCCTCGCCAAGCTGGTGGACTTCCACCTGCAGGAAGGCACCAATGCCATCGTAGCGGTCGGCACCACGGGTGAATCGGCCACTCTGGACGTGAACGAACACCTGGACGTCATCCGTCGCGTCGTCGACCAGGTCAACGGCCGTATCCCGGTCATCGCCGGCACCGGCGCCAACTCCACCCGCGAAGCCGTCGAGCTGACCGAGGCCGCCAAGTCCGGCGGTGCCGACGCCTGCCTGCTGGTGACCCCGTACTACAACAAGCCGACCCAGGAAGGCCTGTACCAGCACTTCCGCCACATCGCCGAAGCCGTGGCCATCCCGCAGATCCTCTACAACGTGCCGGGTCGTACCGCCTGCGACATGCTGCCCGAGACTGTCGAGCGCCTGTCCAAGGTGCCGAACATCGTCGGCATCAAGGAAGCCACCGGCGACCTGCAGCGCGGCAAGGAAGTACTGGATCGCGTCGGCAAGGACTTCCTCGTCTACTCCGGTGACGACGCTACCGCCGTCGAGCTGATGCTGATGGGCGGCAAGGGCAACATCTCGGTGACCGCCAACGTCGCCCCGCGCGCCATGAGCGACCTCTGCGCCGCCGCCATGCGTGGCGATGCCGCCGCTGCCCGCGCCATCAACGATCGCCTGATGCCGCTGCACAAGTCGCTGTTCATCGAATCCAACCCCATCCCGGTCAAGTTCGCCCTGCACGAAATGGGGCTGATTCCAGAGGGCATCCGCCTGCCTCTGACCTGGCTCAGCCCGCGCTGCCACGAACCGCTGCGTCAGGCCATGCGCCAGACCGGCGTCCTGGCTTAAGGAGCTCCCTCGCATGAAGCGACTGGCAGGACTGACTGCGCTCGCCCTGGTTATCGGCAACACCTCCGGCTGCGGCTGGCTGTGGGGCCCGGAAGGCTACTTCCGCGACCGTGGCGACGATTACCTCAACGCCCGCGAAACCGCACCGATGAAGGTGCCCGAGGGCATGCAGAGCAAGCAGCTCGACCCGCTGCTGCCGATTCCGATGAACGTCGCCACCAGCACCGAGAAGGAAGGCGAGTTCGAAGTGCCGCGTCCGCAGCCGCTGTCCGGCGCCGGCGAAGTCAGCGACTTCAGCCTGCAGAAGAGCGGCGACTCGCGCTGGCTGGTTGCCCAGCGTCCGCCGGCCGAAGTCTGGCCGGTCGCTCACCAGTTCTTCCAGGACAACGGCTTCTCCATCGCCAACGAACGTCCGCAGACTGGCGAATTCAGCACCAACTGGCAGCCGCTGTCGCAGCTCTCCGCGCCCCTGGCGCGTCGTCTGAGCAGCCGTGTGTCGGGCGTCGAGCCAGACAGCGAAGCGCGCGTTCGTGTGCGCATCGAGCCTGGCGTGCAGACCAACACCAGTGAAGTCTACGTGCTGAGCGAAACCCGCCCGGCCGGCAGCACCGCCACTGGCGATTGGCCGACCAAGCCGGCCGTGCCGAGCCTGGACGCCGCGCTGCTCGACGAAATGATCGCCAGCATGGCCACCAGCGCCGAGAAGGGCGGCTCCGTCTCCCTGCTCGCCGCGCACTCGGACTACGACACCCCCGGTGCCGTCCAGCTGAACAAGGACGGCAGCGGCAACCCGGTGCTGACCGTCGACTCCGATTTCGATCGTGCCTGGGTCAGCGTCGGCCGTGCGCTGGATCGTGCCGACATCCGTGTCGACGACCTCAACCGCAGCCTGGGCGTGTACTACGTCAACATCGCCGAAGGCGCGAAGAAGAAGGACGAAGACAAGCCTGGCTTCTTCAGCCGCCTGTTCGGCGGTGGCGAGAAGACCAAGGAAGAAGAGGACGCCAAGGCCCAGCGCTACCAGGTTCGCCTGACCAGCGTGAGCAACACCGTCCAGATCACCGTCGACAAAGACATCAACACCTCCGCACCGGCTGACGTGGCGCAGGGTGTGTTGGAAAAACTCCAGGAGAGTATGCGGAATGCACTTCGCGGTCCTGGGGAGCGGAAGCCGGGGCAATTCGGCCTTGGTGAGCAGTTCTGACACCCGGATACTGATCGATTGCGGCTTCCCGCTGCGTGAAACCATCCGCCGTCTGGCACGCCTGGGCGTAGAGCCCGGGCAGCTGGACGCGGTACTGGTCACGCACGAGCACTCCGATCACATCAACGGCGTCGAACTGCTGGCCCGGCACCATCGAATACCCGTGTACCTCAGCGCCGGCACCCTGCAGGGAATGCGCAAGCCGGTGACACCGGCGGGGCTGCTCAAATGCGGCGACCGCCTGGTACTGAAAGACCTGGAAGTCACTGCGGTGAGCGTCTCCCACGATGCGCGGGAGCCCCTGCAGTACGTGTTTTCCGATGGCCGGAAGCGCTTTGGCCAGCTCACCGATCTGGGAGCCGCCACGGCGCAGGTGCTGGAATGCTATCGTGGCCTCGATGCGTTGATCATCGAAGCGAATCACGATACCGACATGCTGGCCCGCGGTCCGTATCCCTACCCACTCAAGGTCCGTGTAGGCGGCCAGTGGGGACATTTGAACAACCGGCAGGCCGCCGAACTCGTGGCCCAGCTGGGCTGGGAAAGCCTGCAGCACCTGGTGCTGGCGCATCTCAGCGAAAAGAACAACTCGCCGCAGCTGGCCCGGCAAAGCTTCGTCGACACCCTTGGGTGCGACCCGGACTGGCTGCAGGTGGCCGATCAGCATTCTGGACTCGACTGGCGCACCATCGCCTGAGCCCACCCCTTAAGCAAGCGGAGCCCATCATGGAAAAACGCGAAGAACTCTATCGCGGCAAGGCCAAGTCGGTTTACACCACCGATGACGCCGACCGCCTCGTCCTGCTGTTCCGCAACGACACCTCGGCGTTCGACGGCAAGCGCATCGAGCAGCTTGATCGCAAGGGCATGGTGAACAACAAGTTCAACGCCTTCATCATGCAGAAGCTCGAAGCCGCCGGTATCCCGACCCAGTTCGACGCCCTGCTGTCGGACAACGAAGTGCTGGTCAAGAAGCTCGCCATGATTCCGGTCGAGTGCGTCGTGCGCAACTACGCCGCCGGCAGTCTGGTGCGCCGTCTGGGCGTCGAAGAGGGCCTGCAGCTCACTCCGCCGACCTTCGAGCTGTTCCTGAAGAACGACGCCCTGGGCGACCCGTTCATCAACGAATCCCACGTCCAGGCCTTCGGCTGGGCGACCCTGGAGCAACTGGCCGAAATGAAGGCCTACTCCTTCAAGGTCAACGAAGTGCTGAACAAGCTGTTCGACGACGCCGGCCTGCTGCTGGTGGACTTCAAGCTCGAGTTCGGCCTGTTCCACGGCAAGATCGTCCTCGGCGACGAGTTCAGCCCGGACGGCTGCCGTCTGTGGGACAAAGAGACCCGCAAGAAGATGGACAAGGACCGCTTCCGCCAGGGTCTGGGCGACGTCATCGAGGCCTACGAAGAAGTGGCCCACCGCCTCGGCGTACCGCTCTGATCTGACCAGTGCACGCAAGCGCCTGATACCACGCGAAAAAATCCTGAATAAGGGCTTCGCCTTCGGGCTTCAAGCTGGTATCATGCGCGCCGCACGGAGAGATGCCGGAGTGGCCGAACGGGACGGATTCGAAATCCGTTGAACTGGCAACAGTTCCTAGGGTTCAAATCCCTATCTCTCCGCCATTACATATGGCCGAAACCCCTGAAATGCTTAGCGTTTCAGGGGTTTTGTCTTTTCTGCGTCCTGCGTTTGTCGAAGAAGTGTCGAAGGCGCTGAGCTTTCGTTACCGTCAGAGCTATCGCACAATGCCCTGAGCTTGAATGCCCAGGATGCAAGGATGCGCACGAACTACGTTCTGATCGACTACGAGAACCTCCCGGTCAAATCCCTGGAGCTGCTTCAGGAACCGCACTTCCGCCTGCGGGTCTTCCTTGGTCCCAAGAATTCGAAGCTCCCGACTGAGCTGGTCGTTGCGATGCAGCGCATGGGAGAGCGGGGCGAATACGTCGTTCTAGAGACTTCGAGCCCCAATGCCCTGGATTTCCATATCGCGTATTACCTTGGCCGTCTCGCCCTGGAAGAGCCAACCTCGTTCTTCCATATCATTTCCGCTGACAAAGGCTTCGACCCGCTGCTGAAGCACCTCAAGGGCAAGGGCATCTATGCCGTGCGCTCTGAGAGCATCGAGGCGATGCCCTGCTTCAAAGCACTTCCGGCACTCGAAGCGACCATTGCCGCGACCGCTGCCAGTGGAAACAAGTCACCCGCGAGCAGTCCGGCACCCAGCAAACCTGCTCCGAAGAAGACAAAGACTCCAGTCTCCGGCCAGCTGAAAGTCGCGATGCATGACCTTATCAGCCGCAAAGGCGCAAAGCCGAGAACCATCGCGAAGCTGATCAACACGATCCATTCGACGCTGGGGAAGGCCAGTGGAGTCAAGCTCGCGGAGGCCGAAGCCGTGTACAAGCAGCTCTGTGATCAGGGCTTCGTGAAAGTGAATGGCGAGAAGGTCACCTACTCATTGCCAGAGCGTGTCTAGTCCTCGCATCGGGTTGAACCTCACCGCATCCTGCAGATGATCCGGCGAAAGATGGGCATAGCGCATTGTCATCGCCAGAGAGCCATGACCCAGGATCTTCTGCAAGGTGAGGATATTCCCGCCGTTCATCATGAAGTGGCTCGCGAAGGTGTGTCGCAGCACGTGGGACGCTTGGCCAGCGGGGAGGGCAATGCAGGTCTTGATGGTCTGGTCGAAGCTGTTCCGGCAGTTGGAGAACAGGCCGTGTTCCAAGAAGTGCCGCTGCAACGCAGTTTCCAGCTCCCCATCGATGGGGACAGAGCGCGTCCGCTTTGACTTCGTGTTCACGAAGGTGACGCATCCGGCACGTACACGGGCAGGCCCCAGCGATTCCGCCTCACCCCTGCGGGCACCAGTGGACAGGCATACCCGGGCCACCATCTCGACGTGTGGGGTCTTGCAGCGCTTCCTGATGGCTCCGAACAGGGTCCTGATCTGGTCTTCATTCAGCCAGGTCAATTCGCGCTCCTGAAGCTTGAGCGGTTTGACACGCTGGAGCGGATTGGCGAAGTCGACATCACCTAGCTGCAGCAACTCGTTGAATACCGCGCGCAGGTAGCCAAGCCGGTTATTTAGGGTCTTCCCATTGGCACCAGCGCCCAGCTGTCGAGTCCTGTACTCGGCGTAATGGGGAGCCGTCAGCTGACTGGCAATGGGATCGCCCAAGTCCTTAGCCACCATGTGTAGGAGGCGCTTTCGGTTCTCACCGTCTGCGAGGGTGTGGCCGTGCAGTATCCCCCAGCGATCAACCAGCTCAGAAAGTCGCCGCCTGTCTTTGGACTTAGCTGACCATGCAGGGTTCTCAATGCACTTTTGGCGCACTGTGGCTTCGTAGCGTTGAGCCTCACCCTTGGTCTTGAATCGCTTGCGGAAGCGCTTGCCCTTGATGGGTTCGACGTCGACGAACCATCGGCCATCATCGAGCTTGGTGATGCTCATCAGACGGCATATCCCCTTCGCAAATAGCGGTCGGAGATCAGGTTCTTGATGTGCTTTTCGAGGTCCCGCCGAGTCCAACCTTTCGCTAAGTAGTGGTCTTCGATCACGTGCCAGAATTCGAGGCTGTAGGCGGACTCAATCGCCTTTTTGCGGGGATACGCTCGCGTGCAATGAGGCTGATGAACTGGCCCAGGAACATCTCGCAGTTCTTGCCGGAGAAGCCCATGGCCGTCTTGCGATAGCGCCGATACTCGACACGTTCAATGAGCGGATCGGCCTCCACCTGGACCTTCACGTCTTGCATGATCAGCGTCCAGAACGGGTCATGCTGAGTACGCAGGCCGAGCAGCCGATACGCCTCGCAGCCGTACACCCAGAGATGATCGAGGTGCTGGGAGATACCTTCATAGGTCCGGGTGCCAATCACGCCGCCAGATGCCTTTACGGAGCCCTGAGCGAACTGATTGATGATGGTGTGGTGGTAGCGGAACTCGATGCGCCAAACCGGCTGCTTGGGGTTGTAGGCTGCGTCGCTGTCACCAAACGGATCTCCGTTGTGGGTTGACCAGACGGCGTTCCAGTAGTCGAGCTTGTCGGTAGCGCGGGCCTGTAGCGACTTGTTGTAGACCGCCAGCTGGATGCCTGTCGGCGAGCCGAACATGTAGGTTTCACCACGTCCGTAGACCGAGGCGTTGCCGTTGAACTCGATGCGGTCGATGCCGCTGATCTGGCGTACCCGATTGGATCGGCAGTACATGCGATCCACGATGTTCTCTTTCGGGGTCCAACCTTGCACATCCAGGGCGATGTGGACGGCGCATTGGTTGGGTTCGCAGTGCGTCATCACTGCTGCCGCGAGTGAATCCATGAGTCCCTGGAGCGCCTTCGGTGCCACGCCATCAATCGCATGAGGCGAAACCTCAATCTTGAGGTGAGAACCGATGCTCTCCAGCTTCATGTTGTGGTTCTTGATCAGCAGGATCAGGCCGAGGTCTGCATTCTGCAGACGGAACTGATACCCGGAGTCGCGCCCAATACGCCCCTTGGACCACTCGTAGCCGGCGAACTCGACGATAGGTTCCTGGGAGTCGAATAGCGCGATGACTTCGGGGCGAATCAGTCCGTTGTACAACTGGCGGACGGTATCCACGCCGCAGCGCAAAACGCGCACTCCAGAAAGGTCGGTCATTTTCGCCGTGTAGCAGTCGATGAAGAGGCGGCCACGCGGGGAGTCGATGATTTGACCGTCCGGTTGAACTAGCAGTCGACGTTGATCACTGAACTTTGCCATCTAAATTCTCCAACGTTATCCATTAATGTCCATTTCACTGCGTGTGTTGTTAGACGTGTTACAGGGACGTCAGCCGCGCCCAGCCGGCGGGGCGCTCGTGCCTTACGCTACCTGCCGGTGGGCGCGGCGACGTCCAGCACTCCAGCTGAGCCGGATTGAACCAACAGGCAGGGATTGCGGGTTGATCGAGCTGGGCGCCGACGTCGAGGAGGTAAGTCATCAGCACGAGAGCAACAACGTTAATCAGTCCCTCTAGGCTCATCGCGTTGTCCTCGTTTGCATTTCCTGGGCATGAGCGCGCCCGTCGCTGGAATACAGGCGCTCGCGCCGGTGATTCAGCGTTCGGAAATGGTGGAATTGAGAGGCTTTGAAACGGGGCTCTGGGGCGCGCCGCAGTGGTTATCTCACCACAAAATCAGGTGCTGGAACGGGGCTATGCCGAAGGCGAATGGGACCGGAAACGTAGTCCAACACTATCCAATTAAGCCCATTCACTCCGCTCGGACATGCACGACCGGCATCGCCCAACACCAAGGGCTCTGCCCTTGTCATCCCGCTCTTGCCGCCGAGGGCTCGGGAGCGCGGGGCGGAGAAGCTGCCCCACGCTCACCGGCCGAGGCTGGTGACGGGCACGCGTTCAAGGGTTCGCTCCGCCCGTGCTTCCGTTCGCCGGAACGGTAGGGCTGTTCCGACGAGCCGGGAGCGCGGCCCTTGAGCGCGGATCGTTAGGGTGGGCGATGCGGTCCAGTACGTTGCCGGAACCATGCCGGTCGCGGTGCCGCATCACCCGGATCGTGCGAATGTCGGACCAGAACAATTCGTTCGGGTAGTGCCCCTCGCCGTTAGCCGCGACGACGAGGAAATAGGGATCACTGTGAACGCCTTCGAGTGCCAGGACGACGCCAACAACATGAAGCAGGCACCAGAGCGGCTCGGGGTCTTGTTCCCATACCAATTCGAAGAGGACGGTTTGGCCCAGATAGGTAAGGGCGCTCTCGGTATCCAGGGCGACGCGGTTGCTAGTCATTGCTGTAGTCCCCCGCATCGAAGTTCTCTTTGCCACTGAGCAGCTCAGCTCGGAAGCGGACCATGTTCACCACCTGCATTCCCCCCATGGTGGTGCTGGGGATGGTGCCGTTACGCACCCACTCCTCAGCCTCTTCAACACTCACGCCGCACATTTCTGCGAAGGCGGGGACGGTGCAAATGTCGGGGCTCGATTGGTGTTCGGTCATAGGGGCATCTCCTTTTCCATAAGCTGGCTGGTGAACAACGCGACGTTGACCAACACGTGCTTGCCGACCTTCTCGTGAGGGATGTAGCCGTTGCGAATCCAACCCCAGACAACGTCATGACGGTCGCCCATGCGAATCCAGTCGGCGAACTCCCTCCAGGGCATCACCGGAGGCGGGCTAGAAAGGTCTTTTTGAGACGGGTTGAGTCCTTCTACATTCATGGCCTTTGCTGCACTATGCTGGTCAATACTGGCAACAGCTAAAGTCAGATTGACTCTAGCTGAAATGAAGCATATTCAGCTCAAGTCAATTTGACTAGAGTCTATTTAGATGAATAAGTAATGATCAAACAGCGCGTCATAACCATTTTGTCGTGGTCCGATATCCGGCTGCCTAAGCTGGAGGAACTGACCGGCATCAGCCGCTACACCTGGAGCAACCTGAAGAACCCGTCCAAGAACAGGGAAATCAAAGAAGAGGAAATTCTCGCGATTGCAAAGGTTTTCCCGCAGTTCCGTTGGTGGTTGCTGACAGGCGAAGTGATGCCAGAGGTGGGGCAGACCAGTCCCGACTACGAAGACGCGAATCAAAATTTGGCCAATCAAGGCGCGGGATGACGCTCACCACTGAAGTGAGCAAACGCTGGTTCGCATGGCGCTCCAGCGGACGAGTGATAGTGGAAAAAAAAGAGGCCAGGTCTGACGCTCTTGTGATCAGACAGCCTTTCAGGAAGCAGGGACGAGACGTGCATGGATAAGCGCGAGACTGACGAACAACTCAAAAGCCTGAGTTTCGACATGGATGAGGAAATCGACGATCGCAACGAACGTCGAGGCCGGAGAGCCGCGCCACCTCGCCACGCCCACACTCCCATGGATCCCAGCCACGCCATCATTCTGGCCGCTATCATCATCGTCGGCGGTCTGTGGGGTGGGAAGCTGCTCTACGACTACATCCAGGAACAGCGAATCAAAGCCGCACTCAACGAAGCTGCTGCCTATATGCAGCAGACCATGCAGCAGGCCGAGCAAAACTCCAAGCGTGCGCAGGCAGAAATGCAACAGCGAATAGCGGCAGAGGAAGAGGCTAGAGAGCAACGGCGCGCTGATCAGCTCGCCCAGGTGCAAGCGGAGAAAGCCAGAGCTATACAGGAACAGCGCTTCCAATCCTCCCAATGCCAGTTCTGGTGGCAGCAACACAGCCAGAACCCTACTGCGCGTACTGCACAGAAGAAGGCTGAAGCTTGCGAGGATTGATGCAGACCTCCTCTTGCTCAGTCAGATTTGAAAAGTAATGGAAAGATGAGCCCGTCTCCTTTTAGCTAGCGTGTTTGAAATACCAAATATAGATCGTCTTGCGATTCATAAACTGATGGTGGGACTGGGAATGCAGAGATGGCTTCGCACCAACGAGAAACAAGAGTTTATATCCTCAGTTCGGATGGTTAGCGAAAGCTTGCTATTGACCAGAGGAAATCTTGAAAGCTGGAAATGGGTAATTATATCGATTCACAACGCAATGCAAGCCGCTATGGTTATCAGCTTAAGGGCTGGTAACAATCTCAGAGTAATGCCAGCCAAGCTTGCAGAGAAGTGGCTCTCAGCATATCAGGAAGATAGGCCGCTACCGGAGGAGCGAATGGATTCCTTCGGAAATCTCTATTCTAAAGTCAAGAACGAACAAGTCATGGGTTTCTTTGTTCATAGCAGAGCACTTCCCGCCACAGATGAGTTGGACAGGAGTATGGAAAAAGTATTGGACTTGAGAAATCAATTCATTCATTTTCTGCCTCAAGGCCTGTCGCTCGAACTATCCGGTATGCCTGCTATTTGTTTGTCTATACTAAAAGCTATTAAGTTTCTAGGGTGGGATTCTGGAAACGTAATATGGATGAGCGAGTTAGAAGCTCAAACCGCTCTCAACGAGGTTCTCCGGGCGACGGCTATCGCTGAAGAACTGAAAGTTGAATATGAAAAGTAATGGTGAATTCCTCGAAATATTGAGCCTATTACTTTATGAAGTATTGGCGTGCTTAAAGAGAAACTAAAATAATTCTATTCCTCTAAGTAAGAAAGGAGTTAGCCTTGAGCGGGAAGAAATTTTCGTGGCCGAAAATGCCTGACTCCAACTCGGAATTCGAATCTCTAATGAGGGCAATCGATGATGAACTTGCCGAGCGCAAGCTCGAGCCCTGGAAAAGACCTCTCCATATAGGGCGTTTACTGTGGGAGGCTTTTGGCTGGGGAGGAAACATATTCCCCCCGAAAGAACTCGCTTACCAGGAAGGTTTTAGCGGAGAGATCATAATTGCAAAGGCAAATAAATGGTATGAAGATGTATATGGCGATCATCTGAAGTTGGAATTTGCTTTTGGATTTGCTCCACTCAAGGTAGGTAACTCAATTTGGCGTATTCGCCTGGGTCACTTCTACGGAACAGTGAATTTCTTCATTGACAAAAATCTTAACAACAAAGGATTGAAACTTTCTACGCCAAAAGACAAAAGCGGAGCGGGATGCAACATACTTTGCGAAATAGAAGGTCTTACGCAGGCATATTCAGACCGACTGAACGATAATGACCTGGTCGCGATATTTAACTTCTACAAACTTCTTATCAAGTGCTTCACGTGGCGAGAGAGACTGCCCGCAAACGAGCTGTTTAGGATCTCTTCCGCAGACTACGAAGAGTCCACCTCCAGTCTTTTGGCGAGAAATTTTGAACAGTCCATGTGGGCCTCGCAACAGTCAGCCGAGAAATTAATTAAAGGAATTCTGGAGAAAGCTGGGTTAAATTACGAAAAGGGAAGAAAAGGGCATGACCTAATATTTCTTGCCGAAAGTTTAAAATCCGGAGTCGGCATAAATATTAGTAAGTCCCTGCTTGATATTGCCAACAGTTCTCCGAATGTCCGATATGGTGGGGCTTCTCATACAGAGGCGAGTGCTCTTCAAGCAAATCATGCGGTATTGGGAATAATGTCACAGATAATCGACCACCCCGGCACCTCCCAGGTTTTAGGTCTTTAAACCGCTAAGCTCATCGTGCGAATGTGTCGAGAAAGTGTCGAAATCACTCGCCGCCACTTACTATCAATGGCCTATATGCCCCTTCTGAAAGCCCCTTTTTCTGCGGTGTTAGCCAATAATGACCATCAAAGGCCAACCCCAAAAAGGGGTTCAAATCCCTATCTCTCCGCCATTATTGCAATGGCTGAAGCCCCTGAAATTCCTAGCGTTTCAGGGGCTTTGTCTTTTCTGCGCCAGTGCCAGTGCCGAAAAAGTGTCGAAGCCCTCGACGCGAGCCTGCTTCCGTTCCCTCAGCGTCTGCAGCAAAATGCCACGAGCATGGACAGCCTGAGCAGCAACGGATGCGCACTCACTACGTTTTGATCGACTACGAAAGCATTCCCGTCAGATCACTCGATCTGCTGCAGGAAGCGCACTTTCGCTTGCGGGTCTTCCTGGGGCCGAACAACTCCAAGCTATCGACTGACCTGGTCATCGGAATTCAGCGGATGGGGGAGCGCGCCGACTACGTCCGGATCGACGCCGCAGGCCCCAACGCACTCGACTTCCATATTGCCTACTACCTGGGGCGCTTCGCCCTGGAAGATCCCACGGCTTCCTTCCACGTCATATCGGCTGACAAGGGCTTTGATCCCCTCCTGAAGCACCTGGAGAGCAAAGGCATCCTGGCGACCAGGTCCGAAAGTATCGAAGCCATGCCGTGCTTCAAGGAGCTTCCCGCCTTGCAGGCCACCCTGGCTGCCAGTGCCGCGAGCGCCCAGGCCTCCCAGCCGGTCAAGAAAGCACCGGCAAAGACCGCTCCCGCGAACGATGCGCACCTGAAGACAGTCATGGTCGACTTGGTGCGTCGCAAGGCTTCAAAACCGGCCTCCACCAAAACGCTGATCAGCACCATCCGAGCAACCCTCGGCAAGGACGTCCCCGCATTAGAGGCTGATCGCGTCTACCAGGCCCTGTGCAAGCAAGGCTTCGTAAAGGTGAAAGGACTGAAGGTCAGCTATTCACTGCCGGAGCGTGTCTAGCGTTCTCAGCGGATTAAATCGCACAGCATCCTGCAGGTGATCCGGCGACAGGTGTGCATAGCGCATAGTCATCGCCAACGACGTATGCCCCAGGATCTTCTGCAGCGTCAGGATATTCCCGCCATTCATCATGAAGTGCGACGCAAACGTGTGGCGCAGTACGTGGGATGCCTGGCCAGTGGGCAGGGCGATACAAGTCTTGATGGTCTGATCGAAGCTGTTGCGGCAGTTCGAGAAAGTCCCGTATCTGGTGAAGTGATCCTGCAGGGCATCCTCGAGGACGCTATCGATAGGCACTGACCGAGCCCCGCTTCGACTTCGTGTTCACGAAGGTCACGCAACCACCGCGAACTCGTCCAGGAACAAGCCCCTCAGCCTCTCCCCAGCGCGCTCCCGTTGCCAGACCAACCCTCGCCACCATTTCCACGTGCGGCGTCTTACAGCGCTTCCTGATGACCTCAAGCAGCGTGCGGATCTGTTCCTCAACCAACCAGGTCAACTCCCGCTCCTGGAGCTTGAGCAACTTCACCCGCTGCAGCGGATTCGCATAGTCAATCTTGCCCAACTGGTGCAGCTCGTTGTACACCGCCCTTAGATACGCCAAGCGGTTGTTTAAGGTCTGGCCATACGCCCCTGACGCCAACTGCTGCGCCCGATACTCCGTGTAGCAGTTATCCGTCAGATGCAGCGCCACCGGGTCGTCCAGGTCATCGCTCAGTTGCAGCAACAGCCGCGCGCGGTTTACACCGTCACTCCGCGCTCGGCCATGAAGAACGCTCCAGCGTTCGACCAACTCGGACAGCCGCCGGCGATCCTTGGGATGAATCGCCCCTAGTTTCCAAGACACTCTCCGAGCTCTGGAAACAGTGCTTTTCAAACTCCACTGGCGATAGCTGCATAGCGCTACTGTGCCGGCGTTTGGCGTTATAAAACATCTCGATGTAATCGAACACATCACTGCTTGCTTCGTCGCGGGTGGCGTAGGTTTTCCGTCGGATGCGTTCCCGCTTCACCAACTGGAAGAAGCTTTCCGCTGCCGCGTTGTCATGGCAGTCGCCGCGTCGACTCATGCTGCTGATCAGATTGTTGGTCTTGAGGAAACTCTGCCAACTTGGGTTTGCGCCGCCACACCGCCATCAGCAAGGCATCGATGGCCAGGTCGCTGCACATCCGTGGCTTCATCGGCCAGCCAACCACCTGGCGTGAAAACAGATCCAGCACCATCGCCAAGTACAACCAACCCTCATAAGTGCGGATGTAGGTGATTTCAGTGACCCAGACCTTGTTCGGTTCACTGACGTTGAACTGCCGCTCCAGGCGGTTGGGCGAGGCCGCCGCCGGCTTGCCCCCGTAATAACCGGGGCGCCGACGATAGCCGGTCTGCGAGCGCAGCCCTTCTCCCCGCATCAGGCGAGCCACGCGGTGCCGGCCACAGGCCTCCCCCAGCTCACGCAGGTCGTCGTGGATCTTGCGATCGCGTAGACCCCGCCGCTTTCCAGCCAGGCATGTTTGATCAACCCGAGTGGACGCTGGTCTTCCTGCGCGTACGGATTTCGGCTCGGACAACCAGGCGTAGTAACCGCTGGGATGTACTTGAAGGTCTGGCAGACACGACGTACCGGGCACTCCGCCGACAACTTGTTGATGACGGCGCACTTCAGCCGGACTCCTTGGCAAAGTACGCGGCGGCCTTTTTAAGATATCTCGCTCTTCGGTTACCCGCTTGAGTTCCGCACGCAGACGACGCAGTTCGGCCTGTTGATCATCTTCTTGCTGCCGCTGTTCCCGGGGCTTGCTGCAGCGCTTGATTCAGGCATGCAGGCGGTGCACCGACATGCCCAGCCGCGCTGCCACCTCGGCGACGGGAACGCCGCGCTCGGTCACTTGCTTGACCGCTTCGATTATTAGTTCTTCGGGGTAACGCTGGTTGCTCATGGCATCTCCTAATGGGCCTCATCATGAGGTTTGGAGGTGTCTAAGAAACGAGGGGTGATTAATTTACAAGTACTGGCTACATTGTCGGCCGCATGACGCAAACTGCTTACTAAAAAGCTAGTTGCGTGCCTTATGTCGAGGCACGCCGCTCTGTGCTCCAAGATCAGACTCCTGCGTCTTGGCATGTCTTGGGATTTGCTTTGCTTTTTAATCCGTTCTTCAGAGCAAGAAATGGCTTTTCGATCAAATTCCAAGATATAGCCCCTGCGGCCCATGATGCAGGGACTGATATGGCTATGATCCAGTAAGGGCCTGCCCAGGGCAGTAGGTTTGCTGCTACTTGTTGTATCGGAAAGGCATAGAGATATATTCCGTAAGAGTAGTCTTCAATGTGGCTGGGCAGTTTGATTTTCTTGCAATAGGCGAAAAAAATCGTCGCGTAACAGATGGTTATATTTAATATCGCGTCAGCGGCGTCTGAGTTTTTGAATACTATGCACAAGCCAAAAAGACCAGCCAAAAGCAACGGGCTATATGGAATGCGTGATCTGAAGACGTAAAGAAGAGCCCCAGAGAGGAATAGACAGGCTAGTTTTATAGTGCCGGTTGAGAATTGCTCTGTTGTAAAATGGAGAGTAATTAGTATGGCAAAAGCTGTTGGTATGGAATTCTTAAATGGTATTCTTGGGTATATGGAAAGAATTGCTGCAGAGGCCATGAGTAGATACATTCTCATCTCTACAGGAATCGTCCACAGGCTTCCGTTAACACTGGTTCCATTATTGGTTTCAGTGAATTTAACATCCGGCAGGTTGAATTGGGTGCTGTTAAATACTGATAGCGGTTTTAGTAGGTAGGTGTATGTTGTGCTGCTCGAAAAGTAGTCTCTTGCAGGTAGCGCGGTGAATATGGGGCCAATCACAAAGGCCATCAGCAAGAGGCAGGCAATGAGTCCGGGATATATCCTGAGGATCCTAGAAATCATATAGTCTTTTAGACTGTTTTTTTCTGCGCTCGCCGTAATAAGGAATCCGCTGACGACGAAGAATATGTCAACTCCGATTCCGTGTATTGGAGTAGGTATGCCCAGGGCTATATGAGGCTCTATGCAGTGGCCACATTGTGTCGCTGCAAGCGGGAATGAGTGGCCTATTACTACCGCTGTAGCAGCTAGCAGGCGAATAAATAAGAAATTATTGTCGCGACCGCGAGCGCCAATTGTGTCAGCTAGAGACTTCATAGCAACCTTTGCTTTGCATTTTTTTTGAAAGTACCGTCCCCTTTGATCTTAAGGGGGTTTCCAGCAGCCTGTAGCTTATTTCTGAAAAGCTTAGCGTCATTGCTAGGAAAGATAGTATGTAAAATATTGTGTGTGGTGTGTCAAAGTTTGTTGGCGTCGGAGCTGTCGGTGCGCTGAAAAAAAATTGTTTTGTAAGGGAGAGGCATATTACGTGAGTCAAATATATTGAGTAAGATCTTGACCCAAGGTAATTCATTATTCTGGATATATAGTTATTCTTCGTAAAGTAGCGCTGATTGTAACTTGCAATCCAAACCAGAACGGCTGAACCGACTGCGGTCAGGCCCATCGCAAAAGGTAGCGGGGGGAGTGGGGCGGTAAGGCTCGCCAGCAGAACAATGGCCCCGAGTAGAAGGGGGGTTAGTATGTAGCCATTATTTAGGAAGGTGGGCTCAACTCTTTCGTATGATTGCGATCCATGCCAAAGGGCAAGAAGGACGCCGAACGAAATAGCATCGGTGCGCACGGCCCATAGCTCTGGAGTTGGGTGTACGAGTTGTCGATTGATAAAAAACTGGGCCAGAATCAGCACAACAAAAAAAACAGGCATCCAGCGCTTACCGAACAGCACCGCAATCAACGGAAGCGCAAAGTAAAATTGGTTCTCTAGAGAGAGGCTCCAATAGATTCCTGTATCTCCAAGGGTCCCCGCGTCTCGCGCTGAAGAGTATATGATATTGAAGTATTGGAATGCCGCAGCTGTGGCGGATGGAAGTATTTTGTTGAACTCAAGGAAGACGCCTTTATTGCTCAGGAAGTAGGAGCAAGCTAGGCATATACATATCCAGAATAGCGCAGAAGGCATTAGTCGCCAGAATCTTCTTACCCAGAATGGTGCGGAAAATTTGATGAATGACGACCATGATCTAGAGTCTGGGATTTCGTTCTTTATTGACTTTGTAATGATAAATCCGGATACGCAAAAAAATAAATCTACCCCATATCCAAATCTAAAATTTTCTAGAATTATCCAGTATTGTGAAGTGGGTGAAAGTATGACTGCGATGTGAGCCAGGATAACGAGGATAATTGCGAGCGCCCGGAGCGCTTCAATGTCACCGTTCTTCTTCATTGTTGCGTGATCGGCTGTCTGCATAGTCGTATTTATTAATCCTGCATAATCGACACGCATTCTAACCAAGGCCCGCCTCACGCGGGATTTTTTGTTTCTGGAGAAAGCCATGGACATCCGTTCCGTTTGCCACTCGATCATCGAGCCGGCGCTGTTGCTGCTGCCCGCGAAAATGGAAAACCCGCAGGCGGTTGTCATGCGGCTGGCCATTGGGCTGCAGGAGTAGCGGTTCACCTAGTGGCGCCAGATGGGCAATGGTCCGCCGAAGTCGTTCTGGCAGGCGGTGCAGGGCGGCGGGATGGTGACCGGCCTTCTGCGGTACCGCGTCGAGAGCGTCCGCGACCTAGCCACCGGCCTGTACGCCGTGTGCGGCGTACAGGCCGCAACGGGTGTGTGGAGCGCCATTGAGCACGGCGACGTTCTGGCGGCCGCCTTGGCGCGTCTGCTGCTTCATACCGGTCCAGCCCGCCTGCCCGAGTTGGGCAAGGAGTCCGTGGCCTGGAATCTTTACCTGCGTACCTGGAGGCCGGGTGCCTATGATCGCGGCAATCCCGTCCTGCGCGCCGACCTGCGGAAGAAGTGGGCAGCGAATTACGCCGCGGCGCTGGAGGCGACCCAGTAACTGGCGGGTGGAAGGCGGCAGCGCTGGAGCTTTCGGCCCGCGCCGCCAGATCAGAGACTCAGGTCTTACGCGGCCTGCAAGGGGGCACGGTTAGGCGACATATGGTTCAAATCCCTATCTCTCCGCCATTACATATGGCCAGAACCCCTGAAATGCCTAGCGTTTCAGGGGGTTTGTCTTTTTGGGGCTGGCAATCGGTCAGCGGCAAAGGCAGCTTCTGCCTGTCTGCGACCCGCTCTGGGCGACACGGCACGTCATTCTCCTTTCGCCACCAAAGCCTTTCCATTGCCGGACCAACTTCGAGTTGCCTCGTCCGACGTGGCGATGCATGTGCGTTGCCCGCTTATTACCGCGTATTGGCCGCACATCCAGGCCGTCACATTGATGTGCCTTCCGAGCTGCCGGAGAATCGGGTCATGGTTCAGGAGCCGGAGGCAGAGATGCTGAATGACTTTCGCTGCGGCAGCTGCAGCAGGTTGCTTGCGCGGGTGGGTGAATACACCCAAATACAAGTGAAGTGTGTCCGTTGCGGCGCGCTTAATCATCTGAAGGCCTCGAGCCTCCACCCATCGCCTTTGAGCGAAACGACTGCAGCATCGGCTGCTCAATAACCTCTTCGTTTCTTTTCGGGTGAATTCATAATGACGACCGTAACTGAAAAACTGATTCAACTGGCTCAGGATGGTTACTATCCGCAGGCCTTCACGGGGTTGGCTGCTGTAGGTGGTGACTCGGCGCTGAATTATCTGCTGGAGCAGTCCTATGTTCCGGCGAGAGTTGATGCTGTGATTCCGGCGTTGGGGCAGATCGGTGGCCAATCGGCCGTGGCCCGTCTGCAAGAGTTCGCGGCCAGTGACGTCGACGCTACGCGAGCCGGCGCTTATCAGGCGCTGGCAGTCACTGGCGAGCCATTTGTGGTGGACTTCCTCTTCGATGCCATTGCTGCGGAGTCGTCGCCGATCTTCAAGAGTATCGCCGTCAACTCCCTGGTTCTCGCCCTGCAAAATCAGTAACGCGCTGGCCCGGCGATAACGCCGGGCCTCTTCTCATCAAGCATCATCCGCAATACCCATCCATCTTCTGCCGATTCCCCTCCGTGGGATTCGCCTGGTACTGCTGCCGCCAGAACTGGCACGGCGCGCTGTTGAAGCGCTTTTCCTGCTCCGATTTCTCCACTTGTCGATTCTGCTGTTCCTGCGTGGCCTGCTGGCGTTGCAGGTACTGCCGGAACATCTCTTCGTTACTGCGCGCTGGCGGGGGACTGGTCGAAGTTTCCGCAGATGGTTGCGCGAGGCGGGTGACGACGGCGGTCGGAAGGTCGGGCCAGATCAGCCAGGCGGTGGCGGCGACGGCCAGGCAGCCGAGCCAGATGCCGGTGGCGATGGCGAGGGTGAGTTTCCAGAATCCGAAGGTGGGCTGCGACATGGGCTGAGGCTTTGGCTGGCTATGCCCCACTGATAACTCATCCGAGCCCTGAAGGGAAAGGGGCAAGCCCGCGGCGCTGGGGCGCCGCGGGCGGGTGCTCACTTCGGAGCGGCAGCGGACTCGTAGGCTTCCAGGGCGCGCAGGGAGTAGATGTAGGCGGCGCCGGCATTGAGGGAGATGGCGGTGGCCAGGGTCTGGGCGATCTCGGCTTCGGTGGCGCCGGCCTTGCGCGCGGCCTCGGCATGCACGCCGATGCAGCCGTCGCAACGGGTGGTGATGGCCACGGCGATGGCGATCAGTTCGCGGGTCTTGGCATCCAGAGCGTCGCCGTCAGCGGCAGCAGCTTCCAGGGACTGGTAGGCAGCGATCATCTTCGGGTGTTTCTTGCCCAGGGCGCCGAAGGCTTTCTTCACGGCGGGGACGTACTCGGACCAGTTGAACAGCATGGTGCTTCTCCTTGAGGCCGGGAGGGATGGGGTGTGGCCTTGAAGCTTAGTCTGCGTCAGCCGGCGTGCCGGGTATTGTCTGTTCCGCTCAGATTTTTCATCGATGCGCTCGACTGCTTTGCGGCAGCCCGGCACACGACCTGTCAGCGGGCGTCGAGGATTTCGTAGCGCTGGCGGGCGCTGCCGGTGCCGACTTCCACTTCGTCGCCGGGGTGGCGATGAAGCTGCGCGCTACCCAGCGGTGCGCGGGTAGTGATGACGAGGATTTCGCTGCCTTCGCATTGCACCTTGAGGCCGGCGCCATCCGGGCCGATGAAGACCCAGCGCTGCTGATCTTGCTCGTTGACCAGTTGCACCAGGGCACTGGTCTGGATGCCTTGTTCTTCATCGAAGTCGCGCAGTTGCAGGTTCTCGAACAGCGCCAGGGCGTGGCGGATCTCCTCCACGCGGCGCGACTGGCCGGCGGCAAGGTAGGCCGCTTCCAGGCCGAGGGTGTCGTACTTGTTCTCGGCGATGTTCTCCTCGTGGGTCGCGGTCTCGTGGGCCGTCTGTGCGGCGCGCACGGCGATCTCCAGGTCTTCGGCGAGGCGGGAGAGGATCAGTTGGTAGGCGCGTTTCTTGTCCATGGCGACAGGCTGGAAATAAAGGCGCCTATCCTAGGGGCTTTGCCAGGCCGTGCGAAGGAGCTTTCAAGATTTTCCTGCGGTGGCCGATAGAGCGGCTGAATTCCCGGAACAAAGGACATCCGGCATGAGCCTTTCCATCACCCCCGCCATCCAGACTTTTGCCACCCAGCTTCGCGTGGCGAGCGATGCCAGTACATCGGCAGTAACTGCCAATGAAAGCGCCGGCAGCAATGCTGAAAGCCCGCGTCTGCAGGCCGGCGGAACAGCACCGAGCGGCAAGAGCAGCAAGAGTTCCGGCAGTTCCGGAAGCTCCAGCACGACGGTCGAGCAATTGCAGAAGCGCCTGAAGGAATTGCAGAAGCAGTTGCAGCAGGAGCAGCGCGAGCTGGCCGAGGCGCAGCGGCGTCATTACTCCTCGGAGGCCGAGCGGACCGCCGCGCTGATGGCGCTGCAGAGCCGCATCGCCAGCACCAGCGCCGCCATGCAGCAGACTGCTGCGGCGCTGGCCGAGGCGATCCGCCGGGGAGGCGGCAGCGGCAGCGGCTCGATGGTCAGCGACAGCGCCTGAAGTGAATCAGTAACCGCTGAGGATGTTGACGATCACGCCGCTGGCGATGGCGACCAGGATGTAGTCGCCGTTGACGTACAGCCAGCGATGGTCGCGTGGCGGTGCGTACAGGTGACGGGCGTGCCAGTCGGTAACCCAGTAGCGGTCGCCGCGATAGCTCGGCTCCACGACCACGCCGCGGCGCCAGTCGCGGTGGGGCACCGGCATGCCGGCCTGCGGACGGTAGTCCGGGTTGCGATAGCCATGGGCGTTGTTCTGGCCGGGGCGTGCCTGCTGGTTGTAGCCGCCCTGTGGCGCGCGCTGCGGCTGCTGGTGCTGCTGTTGCGGCCCGCGGTTGTCCTGCCGGTCCTGGCCGTTGTTCGGGCCATTGTCCGGACCGGGGCCGGGCTGGGCGAAACTGGCCAGCGGGCTGCCAAGCATCAGGGCAGCACAGAGCAGGGCGACGGACTTCTTCATGGTGTTCTCCTGGCGCAACCGCAACGGCGGTGCGTATTTCTGCTTTCATCGTCCCGGACGATCCGGGTATTTCATCTGACCGCAGTGCTGCGTCAATGAGTGCCAAGGCTAAGTAAATGTCTGGTAAAGAGTTTTTCCAGTTTGTCAGCTTGTGGATACAAAGCCGGGCATGAGTCGCCAGGAGGTGGCTGCGTCCTTTTACCTTTGTGCGTATTCAGCATTTGATGATATGTTTGCAGTAAATGCACTGGATGGAGTCCCGCCATGAGCGCTCTGCTGATGGAAAACCCGGCTGCCGATGCCGTCCTAGCGAAGGCTGTGCTGACTGCCCGTGAACACCTGGCAATGACCCAGCAGGAACTGGCTGCCATCGTCGGCGTGGACCGCAGCGCGGTGAGTCGCTGGAAGCAGAACGGCCTGCGCGTGGACAGCAAGACCGGCGAACTGGCGCTGCTGCTGGTGCGCATCTACCGCGCGCTGTTCGCGCTGTTCGGCGGCAACCATGAAGACATGCGCCACTTCCTGCGCACCGAGAACCGCCACCTGGGTGGTGTGCCGTTGGCGTTGATGGAGCAGGTGCAGGGCCTGGTCGCAGTGGTCGAATACCTGGACGCCATCCGGGGCAAGGTCTGAATGTCCTTCGCAGCCGGTGCCCGTCTCTGGGCGAAGCATGAGGATTCGGTCATCGCCCCCATTCGTGGGCGCCTGGTGCGTCTGGTGGAAAGCCAGGGCCAGGTGGCGACTTTGCAACTGGTGGACACCCTGGAGGAGCAGGCGTTGCTCGAGGAGTTGCTGGAGACCAGCAAGCCCCGCATGCCACCGCCCGCCGAGTCGCTGCACTATCTATTGAAGACGCCGTTCCGCTATCCACCGCTACGCTGGGGCTCGCGCTTCGGCCGGCGGCATGAGCCGAGCCTGTTCTATGGCGCGCTCAAGCTGGAAACGGCCATGGCGGAGTCGGCGTTCTACCGCTTCGTGCTCTGGGAAGGGATGGCGACGCCGCCGCCCAGTGGGCGAATCCTTTCCGAGCATGCTTCGTTCGAGGCGCGTTTCCAGGTGCAGAAAGGCGTGCGCCTTCACCTGCCGCCGTTCCGTGAGCACGAGGCGCTGCTCGATCCGCAGGATTACAGCGTCACCCAAGGGTTGGGTAGCGCCATGCGCGATGCGGGTGTGGAAGCGTTCGAGTATCGCTCGGCGCGTTGTCCGCAGGGCGGTATCAATGTGGCGTTGTTCGTTCCCGCAGCGTTTACCGAGAAGCGTCCGCGCAATCTGATGCCGTGGCTGTGCGAGACGACTTCCGAGTACGTCGCCTTCAAGCATGCGCAGGTGCCCGACAGCCCGCGACTCTACCGGCGCGAGCAGTATCTGGTGGATGGCAGGCTGCCGCATCCGGCCTGACCGTTCATCGTTTTGCCACTGTCGTGTCATGGTGAGCGGTGTATGTTTCGGGATGGCCAAGCAGGGAGCGCCAGACCATGGATATACGGATAGCCGTCCATCCCAGCGACGATCGTCGCTGGCGCGTGTACCTCAACCAGTTCTTCTACGACTGCAATAGCCGCAGTGCTGCCGAGCGCATTTATGCGCGGGTCAGCGCCGCCGAGCGGCAGTCGATTCAGCTTCCCGAACCACCCCGCATCGTCCGGCCGCAGCGACTGCCGCGCCGCCAGGTTCAGATCGCATGAAATTCTCCGGGTAACGGCGTCGGAAGACGGAGCTTCCGGCGCGCGCGTCGCCTGTGTTGAATGCACTGTCTGCCTGAGAATACTTCTTATCCACTGCCCTGAAACGGGGCGGTCGGCTGCTGCGTGGCGCGCACTTGTGCACAATGCTGACGCACTCTGTCAAGTCCCCGAAACATTGCAGTTGGCCACCTCGTGAATTTCCTTGCGTTTTTTAACTTGTTGAAAAATAAAGGAAATTTCTATTGGTGAAAAAATCACCAATCTGTCACACGGCCCCAGTTCACTGGGGGTATGGGCAGTTTTAAGCAAGTTCTCCACTGAGTTATCCACAGCTTCTGTGGATTGTCCCGAGCGCTTGCTCAGGAGCCTTGTTCCAGGGCCTTTACAGCGGACGAGGGCTCATCGCGCGGGTGACTGTTAGACTGGCGCGATCCATTGCCACACCCGGAGTTCTGCATGCCCCTCGATCTTTCCGCCCTGTTGCTCGGTGCGCTCGCCGGATTGCTGCCCATGGCGGCGCTTGCCTGGCGTCTGCAGGCGCGCAGGGTGGAGGTGGAGCAGGAGGCAACCCTTCTGCGCGAGCGCCTGGCCACCGCGCAACTGGCACAGGACGGGCTGTCCGCCCAGGCCGAGGCGGATCGCGAGGCCTTCCAGCGCTTGAGCGGCCGGCATGGTGAACTCTCCGCCGAGGCAGCGGCATTGCGTCGTGAGGTCGAACTGGGCAAGGACGAGCGCGCGCGCCTGGGTAACGCCGAGCAGGACTGGCAGGCCGAGCGTGCCGACAAGGAAGTCGAGCTGCGTCGACTCTCTGCCGAGCATGCAGCGCTCTCGGCCGAGCTGCGCGAGCAGCAGGAGAATCACCAGCAGCGCCTGGGCGACCTGCAAGCGGCGAAGGATGACCTGCGTGCGCAATTCGCCGAGCTGGCCGGGAAGATCTTCGACGAGCGCGAGCAGCGCTTTGCCGAGTCCAGCCAGCAGCGCCTCGGGCAACTGCTCGACCCGCTTAAGGAGCGCATCCAGTCCTTCGAGAAGCGCGTGGAAGAGAGCTACCAGGCCGAGGCTCGTGAGCGCTTCTCGCTGACCAGGGAACTGGAGCGCCTGCAGCAGTTGAACCTGCGCCTGGGCGAGGAAGCCACCAACCTGACCCGCGCGTTGAAGGGCCAGAAGACCCAGGGCAACTGGGGCGAACTGGTGCTCGAGCGGGTGCTGGAGCATGCCGGCCTGGAGAAGGGCCGCGAGTACGAAACCCAGGTCAGCCTGCGCGCGCCGGATGGCGAGCGCTTCCAGCCCGACGTGCTGATCCGCCTGCCTGGCGACAAGCAGGTGGTGGTGGACGCCAAGGTGAGCCTGACCGCCTACCAGCAGTTCATCGCCGCTGATGACGAGGTGATCCGCCAGCAGGCGCTGAAGGCCCATGTGCTGTCTTTGCGCAGCCATGTGAAGGGCCTGTCCGACAAGGATTACCGCCGCCTCGAAGGCCTGCACAGCCTCGACTTCGTGCTGCTGTTCATGCCCATCGAAGCGGCCTTCTCGGCGGCGCTGCAGGCCGAACCGAACCTGTTCCAGGAAGCCTTCGAGCGCAACATCGTGATCGTCAGCCCGACCACCCTGCTGGCGACGCTGCGGGTGATCGACAGCCTGTGGCGCCAGGAGCGGCAGAACCAGAACGCCCGCGAGATCGCCGAGCGTGCCGGCGCGCTGTACGACAAGTTCGTGCTCTTCGTGCAGGACCTCGACGAGATGGGCACTCGCCTGCAGCAGCTGGACAAGACCTACGCGGCGGCGCGCAACAAGCTCTGCGAGGGGCGTGGCAACCTGATCAGCCGTGCCGAGCAGGTGAAACTGCTGGGTGCGCGGGCCAGCAAGAACCTGCCGACGGATTGGCTGGAGCGGGCACTGAGCGATGATGCGCCGCTGGTGGAAGAGGGCGAGTAACGCGGGTCTGCGTTATCGCCTGAACACCTGAATTTCCTTGTAGGAGCGGGCCACGCCCGCGATCGCGCGCATGGCGCGCTCCTACAGGTACGCACCTTCAGAACAGTGAGTAGGGCTTGCCGGCCGTCCCATCGGCGAAGCGCCGTAGCCTGAACGCATGAAGGTCCATCCCTGGTTCGCCCTTGTGAGTCCACTGGCTCATCAGCTGCCCGACGATGGGCCCCATGGCGAAGCCGTGGCCGCAGAACCCGGTAGCGATCAGCAGGCCAGGCACTTCCGGCGGGGCGTCGAGCACCGGGATGCCGTCGGGCAGCACATCGATCAGGCCTGCCCAGCTTTCCACCACCTTCACATCGCGCAGCGCCGGGAATGCTCTGGCGAGATTTTTCTGTGCCTGGAAGACGCGCGCGGTATTCGCCTTCACCTGCGGATCACGCTCGCCGAGGACCGGGCCGTTCACGCTTCTTTCCGAGCCGGGCAGGCGCTGGCACAGATCGTGGAACAGTGCGCCGTTGAGCTTGAAGGAGAAGCCCGTGCGGTGTTCCGGCAGGTGCGGCAGGTAATGCCTGGCACCGCGCAAATAGTCGAGATTCAGGTCGATGTCGGCCTGGGTTTCGTCGGCGAGGTTGAGGCTGCCGTCGGCGCGCTGACGGAAGCCGATGCCGTGGCCGATGAAGCTCTGCGCGCCGACATCCGGCCCGGGGCTGGTGCGCGAGACGGTGCAGCGCACGGCCTGTTGCGGCAATGTCAGCCCGAGGCTCTGGACCAGGCGCCAACTGCTGGCACCGGCGCAGACCAGCAGTTGCCGGGTTTTCACATAGCCACGCTCGGTCTGCACGCCGCAGATGGCGCCGGCGGCGCGGTCGATACCGGTGACGCCGCAGCCTTCGACGAATACGGCGCCGCGCTCCATAGCACGCAGTGCATAACCTGGAGCGACGCGGCGCGGCTCGGCCTGGCCGTCATTGGCGGTGTAGAGGGCGCCAAGCGCAGGGTCGCTCAGCGCCGGCATCAGTTGAGCGACTTCTGCGCGACCCAGCAGGCGGGTGCCGAGCCCGAAGTTGGCGGCGACCTTCAGCCAGTCCTCGTACTTGTGCTGTTGCTCCGGTGTTTCAGCGAGGTACAGGCAGCCGCCCTGACGCCATTCCAGCGGTAGTTGCAGCTCCTCTTCAAGACGCTCCCACAGCGGAATGGCGGCCATCATCAGCGGCACTTCCGCCGGGTCGCGCGCCTGCTGGCGGACAAAGCCCCAGGCGCGGGTGGACTGCTGGCTGGCGAGGCCGGCCTTGTCCAGCACCAGTACGCTCAGGCCAAGGCCGGCGAGCTGCCAGGCAGTGGCGCAACCCATGATGCCGCTGCCGGCGATGACCACGTCCACCTGCTCCGGCAGGCGCTCCAAGCGGGAGGACAGGGCGGGGTGAAGCGGGTAGGTTCCCATCGGCATACGGCGGCATCCCTGAATCGAGTAACGGATGCCGCAGTATGCGATCGGCGCGCGCCGCGCATCCACTGCGCGGGCGCGCCGGCAGGTGTTACGAAGCGCGCGCGGCCCGGCTGGCAGCCGGCGAGCGGGCCAGGTAGTCCAGCGCTTCCTGGGTATTGGCCTCGTGGTCGGGGTGGTACCAGGGCTTGAAGTAGCGCAGGAAGCTGGTGGCCACCGAGCTGATCTTCGGCAGCACGCCGGACTTCGAACCGTCGCGCCAGATCGCCGCAAAGGAGCGTGGCCGGGTGATGCTCGGGTCCTGTCGCGACAGGGTGCGGGTACCGAAGGCGAACAGGTAGATGATCAGCGGCCAGACCACGAACATCCACAGCTGGCGGCTTATGAAGGTGCCGCCCAGGTGCACGTGCAGGTCGTGGGCGACGTTGCGGTGCTCCACCTCTTCGGCGCCGTGCCAGCGGAACAGGTCGAGCAGTACCGGGTCGGCCTTGGCGCGGTCCAGCGCGTCGGCCTCCAGGATCCATTTGCCCAGCACGCAGGTGAAGTGCTCCACCGCCGCGACGATGGCGCAGCGCTGGCCGATCCACCAGCGCTTGAGCCAGGCCGTGCGATTGAACAGGGTAAGTCCCAGCGGCGTGTCGCTGAGCAACTGTTCGAACAGGTAGTCCATGACCTTGATATACCGCGTCGAGTCGATGCCGTGGTGGCTCAGGTAGCGCTCCAGCGCGCCATTGTGGGCGCGGGCATGCATCGCCTCCTGGCGGATGAAACCCTGCACGTCGTCGCGCAGACGGCCTTCCTTCACGAAGGGCAGGGCCTTGTTGTACAGCCGGCAGAACCACAGCTCGCCGGCCGGCAACATCATGTGGATGACATTGACCACGTGCGAAGCCTCGGGCTCGCCGGGAATCCAGTGCAGGGGCGAGTCGCTGTAGTCGAACTGCACCTTGCGTTGCACCAGCTTGTGATGAGGGTTGTTCATGGGGATTCTCAGGCAGTCAGGTTGAGGCGGGCGAACAGGCGCGACAGCCAGGGCATGAAGCGCCATTGCAGGGCGCCCAGATGCACTTCGCTGCCAACCTTCACCACCGGCTGGTTGCGTTCCACCGCGCGGGTGATACGTTCGCCGACGGTGTCCGGGCTGAGCCGGCGCCGACGGTAGAAGCGCTGTACCTTCGCGCGGTGTTTCGCCTGTTGTTCGTCATCCAGTCCGGCGAAGCGCGTGGCCTGGACGATGCCGGTATCGACGAAGCCCGGGCACGCCGTGCTGACGCCGATGCCATTGCCCGCCAGCTCGGCGCGCAGGCACTCACTGAGCATCAGTACCGCCGCCTTGCTGGTGGCGTAGGCCGGGTAATTGCGTGACGGCGCGAAAGCCACACCGGAAGCGACGTTGACCAGGTGCCCTGGCTTGCCGCTCTCGACCATCTGCTTGCCGAACAGCCGACAGCCGTCGATCACACTCCACAGGTTGATGCGCAGCAGGCGCTCCCATTCCTCCGGGGTGGTCTTGAGCATCGGCCCGGCCATGCCGATGCCGGCGTTGCTGACCACCACGTCGGGCACGCCGAGGCTGCTCTTCACCCACTGCGCGAAGCGTTCCATGGCGGCGCTGTCGCCCACGTCCACGCAGTAGCTGTAGGCGCTGGCCCCCACCGCGCGGGCCAGTTCGGCGCTGCGCTCGGCGGCGGCCGGGTCGATGTCCGCAGCCAGTACGCTGGCGCCGCGTTCGGCGAAGCTCAGCAGGGTCGACCGCCCGATGCCGCCGCCCGCGCCGGTGACCACCACCAGCTTGCCGGCGAACGGGCCGGCACCGGGTTTCAGTGCGGCGCGCTGCAGTTCCGGCGTGGCTTCGCCGCCTTCGATGTGGCTGACGAATTCGTCGATCCAGCTGCCCAGTCGGGTCGGGTCGGCGAGCAGTTGCCAGTGTCCGGCGGTGACGTCACGGCGCCACAGGCGTGGCGCCCACAGCGAGAGTTGTTGGAACAGTTGCTGGCCGACATAGCGGTCGCGCGTTGGCACGATGAGTTGCACCGGCACCTCGGTATGGCGCTTGCGCGGCTTGAAGATCGAGGTGATGAAGTTGGCCCGGTAGAGCTTCACGCCATGCTCGCCGTCGCTGGCCTGGTGCGGGTTGCGTGCGGGGTTGCGGATGCCCTCGACCTTGCGCAGGTACTGCGGCCAGGCCTTCGCCGCGCCGAAGCGCCACGACAGCGACGGCAGCAACGGCAGATGGAAGTAGTAGATGTACCAGGAGTGCAGCAGCTGGCTGGCCATCTGCAACAGCGCGCGCGGTGTCTTGCGGCGCAGGCGATCGCGCATCCAGAAGCCGACGTGGTCCAGGCAGGGGCCGGAGACGCTGGTGTAGGAGGCGATGCGCGCGCGCAGCTGCGGATCGGTGACGCTCTCCCAGGTCTGAATCGAGCCCCAGTCATGGGCCACCAGGTGCACCGCGCGCTGCGGGCTGACCGCATCGAGCACGGCCTTGAGGTCCTGGCTGAGCAGTTCCAGGCGGTAGTCGCGGGTCTTGCGCGGCTTGTCCGATTCGCCTGCGCCGCGCACATCGTAGGCAACCAGTTGGTAGCGCCCGGACAGGCGACGGATCAGCGGCAGCCAGACTTCATGGTTGTCCGGATAGCCGTGGACGAACAGCACCATCGGCAGGTGCGGTTCTCCCCAGCGCCACACGGCCAGGCGTACGTTGCCCGATTGCACGTCGAGGCGCTCCGGCGTCGGCAGTGCCTTTTCCAGCATCGCGTTCATGCCACCTCCCGCCGCGCCGGGGCGCTGATCAGGCCGCGGGCGATCCAGCGGCGCACGTGGGGCAGGTCGTCGTCCAGCCAGTAGGCGTCGTCTGCGGTGACCACCAGCAGCTCCTCGAACTTGGCGCCCACGCCGCGCAGCCCCAGGTGTGGCTCGACCGCCCAGAGGCCGGGTGTCGGGGCGTGTTGCGAGCGGTCGTTGCTCGACCACAGCGGTGACCAGCCTTCGCGGCGGCCGGTGACCAGAGCGTTCTTCATCAGCGTGGCGATGTTGCGCACGCCGAAGCGCGCCAGCGAGGGGCCGCTGTCCCGCGCGCCGAGTTTTTCCACGCGGTGGGCCAGCACTTCGAAGGGGTAGGCCTTGTGCCGCGGCAGGGTGCCCTGGCGCTGGCAGAGGCGGTCGACCGACTGGCTGACTTCGGCCAGCGGCAGGCGCCGGCGGACCTGTTCGACGATCAGGTTGCGGTGCGCCAGCAGGTCGTCCATCAGGCGCTCCACCAGCAGGTTGTGGCCCAGCGCGCCGGAGTAGCCGACGTCGGCGGTGTAGGCACCCAGGGTCGGCGCGCAGTCGAGGATGAAGGGCATGCCTTCTTCCAGACGCTGCTTGCCGGGGTAGAAGGCCAGGTTGAAGCCGCCCAGGTGGCGCAGGCCGTCGAAGCCCTTGAACGAGGTGCGCGGGCCGAACCAGGCGAAGGGCTGGTGGAACCAGTCGCGCACGCCGTGATCGAGCAGCCAGGTCTTCATCAGGGCGGCGGTCTCGCGCTCGCTGATGCCCGGACGCAGTTCGCCGGCAATGGTTTCGCAGCAGCGGTAGGCCAGTTGCTGAGTCTCGCGGAAGTGCCGCAGGTCTTCGGGGGTGGGCACCCAGGCGCCTTGGGACATGACTTTCTCCAGGCTGGTTGTTGTTATCGTGACATTGAGCAATGTCACGATCGATGCTGACCCATTGGCGGTCGATGCGCCATGCCGTGCGCGCCGGGCCTTGAGTGTTACCGGGACGCGGAGCCGCTGGCGGCGCGGGTTGTGGAGCGGCGGGGGATTTGCGGCGGGTGCAGTTCCCGTCTTTGGTTGGGCTGCCGGGCTGTGCGGCGGATCACTTTGGGACTAGTGCTTTCGATTGTTCTGAGGGCGCAACGGTGACTATCATCCGCGCCATGAGCACACCCCTGAATCTGCTGCAGCGCCTGCTGCAACGCCCGGACGATGCGCCCTCCACGGTGGAGGACGAGCGCGAGTACACGGTGGATGAGCTCGCCCGCGAGGGCGGCACCACGGTGCGCAACCTGCGCGCGTATCAGGATCGCGGCCTGCTGCCGCCGCCCGAGCGCCGCGGCCGCGCCGGGGTGTATTTCGCCAGCCACCTGCGCCGGCTGCGGCTGATCAACCGCCTGCTGGAGCGCGGCTACAACATCGCCAACATCAAGGAGCTGCTGCAGAGCTGGGAGCATGGCCACGACCTGGACCATGTGCTCGGCCTCGACGAAGCCATCGTCGGCCCGTGGAATCTGGAGTCCCCCGGCAGCATCGAGTTCAGCGACTTGCAGGCACTCTTCGGCGATGAGCTCGATGACGCGGTGATCGACCAGGCGCTGGCGCAGGGTTTGCTGGCCTTCGATGGCGAGCGCATCAGCATTCCCAGCCCGCGCCTGTTTAACGCTGGCGTCGAGCTGTACCGCGCCGGTATTCCGCTGGCGGCACTGCTGGATCATCTGGCGGTATTGCGCACCGACACCGAACACCTGGCCGCCGGCATCGTGCGGCTGGTGGTGACCCATCTGGTGGACAAGCCAGGCGCCGACCTGCTGCCCGGCGCAGCGGACCTCGAGCGCCTTGCCGAAGTCTTCCAGCGCCTGCGGCCGGTGGCCGAACAGGTGGTGCTGGTGGAGCTGGCGCGCGGCCTGAAGCGTTCGGCCAACGAGATGCTCGGCGAGCGCGTCGGGGAAATCCTCCGGCGGCTGGAAACTCCGGAGTAACGGCTCAGGTACGGCGGGTCACCTCGGCCAGTTTGCCGCGCAGCCAGCGTCGTGCCGGGTCGTCCTCGCTGGCCTCCGACCAGATCTGCACGAAGTCGAAAGGTGCCAGTTTCAGCGGCGGTTCGAAGCTCGCCAGGCCACAGTTTTCGAGATCATCCGGGAGCATCCGCGCGGCGATGGTCAGCACCAGGTCGGTGCCCGCCAACAGGCTGGGCGCGACGCTGAAGTGCGGTACGGTGGCGGCCACCTGACGGCGCCGGCCGAGTTTTTCCAGGTGACTGTCGATCTCTTCCGCCGGGCTCTGCTGCAGGGCGACCCGCAGGTGCGGGGCGGCGAGATAGTCGTCCAGGTCCAGGCGCTGTCTTTCGCCCAGGGTTTCCCTCGAGCACAGGCAGACGAAGCGTTCCTCGAACAACTGCTGCATCCGCAGTCCTTCGGGCAGCATCGGGAAGACCCCGAGCGCGACATCCAGCTCGCCGCTCGCCACCTGCTCGGCCATGCCCACCCGCGAGGCCTGCCTTACGTCCAGGTGAATGCCCGGCGCCTCGCGGCGCAGGAGCGGCAGCAGGGCCGGTAGCACTACCCAGGCGCCGTAGTCGGACATGCCCAGGCGCAACTCCATCTCGGCGCTGGCCGGGTCGAAATCGTCGCCCAGCACCAGCCGGCGCACACCGCCGAGGATTTCCCGCAGCGGCTCGGCCAGTTCGAAGGCGCGGCGGGTCAGTTGCATCTGGTTGCCGGCGCGCACCAGCAACGGGTCGTCGAGCAGGTCGCGCAGGCGGTTGAGCGCATGGCTCACCGCCGGCTGTGTCATCGCCAGCCGCTCCGCCGCGCGGGAGACGTGGCGCTCGTCCAGCAGCGCATCGAGGATCACCAGCAGGTTGAGGTCGATGCGGCGCAAGTCATGAATCGAGTGCATCTGTGCTGTACCGATCATTCATTTCCATGCGCGGGATGGATAGCAGAAGCTGAAGGCATCGACAAGAAACGGAGGAAAGTCGATGTCGAAATTGCTTCTTCTGCTGCCTGCCATTGGTGTGGGCGCGCTGGTCGCCCTGCAGGCCGGCAGCAATTCCCTGCTCGGTCGCCAGCTGGGGCATCCATTGAGTGCCAGCCTGACGTCCCTGGGCGTGAGTCTGGCGGCGGTGATCATCGCCCTGCTGGCCTTCCGTGTGCCGTTGCCGCCGGCAGCTGGCATCGCTACCACGCCGTGGTGGGGCTGGCTGGGTGGGCTGTTCGGCGCGGCTTACCTGACGGTTGCGGTAATGCTGGCGCCGCAGCTGGGGGCGGCGACTTTCCTGGCCTGCGTGGTGGCGGGGCAGATGCTGATGTCGGCGTTGTGCGACCAGTTCGGCTGGGCCGGTTTCCCGGTGCGGCGGCTGTCAGTCGAGGGCTTGCTGGCCGTCGGGTTGATCATTGCCGGGGTGGTGTTGCTGCAGTGGCGGGGGAGGGTGGTTTGAGTTGAGTGCGGAGCTGGCCGGGAATCCCCTCTCCCTGAAGGGAGAGGGCGGAGGAGAGGGTGCCAAGCCCGCGCTGAGGACCATCACCGCAAACTCAAATGCCGACTCAACAACGCCCTTAGCGCCGCCGGTTTCACCGGCTTGGGCAGGAAGTCCAGACCGGCTGCGTGGATCTGCGCCACCAGTTCGGGACGGGCGTCCGCGCTGATCACCACGCCGGGCACAGGCTCGCCCAGACGGGTGCGCAGCCAGGCCATGAGGTCGGTGCCCAGCTCGCCGTCGTCGAGGTGGTAGTCGATCAGCGCCAGTTGCGGGCGCGCATCGCCTTCCAGCAGCGCCTGACATTCCTCGCGGCTACGTGCGGTGAGCACGCGGCAGCCCCAGCGGGTCAGCAGGCTGTTCATGCCGGTGAGGATGCTGTCTTCGTTGTCGACGCAAAGCACCTGCGCGCCGTTGAGCTGTTCCGGGGTTTCCACCTTGTGGCCGTTGAGCGGCGCCGGAGCCGGCTGGCGCGCCAGCGGCACGCTGACGCTGAACACGCTGCCCTTGCCCGGCCAGGAGCGTACTTCCAGACGGTGGCCGAGCACCTTGCACAGTCGATCGGCGATCGCCAGGCCCAGGCCCAGGCCCTTTTCGGCGCGGGTCTGGTGGCTGTCCAGGCGTTTGAACTCCTCGAAGATCACCTGCAGCTT
Source organism: Pseudomonas sp. PDM22 (assembly GCF_014851965.1). Classification (NCBI taxonomy): domain Bacteria; kingdom Pseudomonadati; phylum Pseudomonadota; class Gammaproteobacteria; order Pseudomonadales; family Pseudomonadaceae; genus Pseudomonas; species Pseudomonas sp. PDM22. The sequence continues at coordinate 540,825 of NZ_JACVAR010000001.1, read as the reverse complement.
GTCCGGTGGGATGCCCGGGCCGTGGTCCCAGACTTCCAGGCGCAGGTGCCCGGCCTCGCGGCGCACGCCGAGCAGCACATGGCCCTTGGCGTAGCGGAAGGCGTTGGTGAGGAAGTTCTGCAGCACGCGGCGCAGCAGTTTGATATCGCTTTCCACGCGCAGCTTGCTGCCGCGCACATGGAAGTCGATGCCGTGCTCCTGGGCCAGCACGCGGAACTCCACGCCCAGGGTGTCGTACAGGTTGCTCAGCGGGAAGCCCGCGACGTCGGCGCTGACACGGCCGCCCTCAAGGCGCGAGATATCCAGCAGGTCGGTGATCAGGTCCTCCGCCGAGCGCAGCGACGAGTCCAGGTGGCGCACCAGTTCAGTGGCCTCCTCGGGCAGTTTTTCCTGGTGGGCGAGGGCGGCGGAGAACAGCCGCGCCGCGTTCAGCGGCTGCATCAGGTCGTGGCTGACGGCGGCGAGGAAGCGCGACTTCGACTGGTTCGCCGCCTCGGCGGTGCCCTTGGCCTCGGTGAGTGCCTGGTTGAGCTGCGACAGTTCGAAGGTGCGCTCCTGCACGCGCTGCTCCAGGCCTTCGTTGGCGTCCTTCAGGCCCTGCTCGGCGTCGCGGTAGTTGGTGATGTCGGTGAAGCTCATGACGAAGCCGCCGCCGGGCATGGGGTTGCCGATCAGCTCGATCACCCGGCCGTTGGGGAATAGCCGCTCGGAGGTATGCGGCGTGCCCTGGCGCATCCAGTACAGGCGCTTGGCGACGTGCAGGTCCGGATCACCCGGCCCGCAGAGATTGCGCTCGGCGTTGTAGCGGATGATGTCGGCGATCGGGCGGCCGACGTAGATCAGCCCGTCCGGGTACTCGAACAGTTCGATGTAGCGGTGGTTCCAGGCCACCAGGCGCAGCGACTGGTCGACCACGCTGATGCCCTGGGTGATGTTCTCGATGGCGCCCTGCAGCAGCGCGCGGTTGAACTGCAGCACCTCGGAGGCTTCGTCGGCGATCTTCACCACGTCCTCCACCTGCATCTCGCGGCCTTCGATGGCGGCCTTCACCACGGCGCGCGCGGAGGAGGCGCCGAGTACGCCGGCGAGCAGGCGCTCGGTGTGGGCGATCCACTCGTCGTTGGCGTTCTGGCTGGGAGTGAAGCCCTTGCCCTGGCGGTAGGCGAAGCGGATGAAGCTCTGTCGCGCGCGTTCCTCGCCGACGAAGCGGGCGGCGAGCATCAGCAGGTCTTCCAGCTGTACCGCGAGCATCGAGCGCGAGCTGAGTTTCTGGGAGATTTCCTGGCCGATGAAGCGGCTGGCCTGCCAGTGCTCGGAGACGCGGGTGCGGGAGAACACCGAGACCAGCCCGAACAGCGCGAAGTTGCCGATCAGCGAGAGCAGCACGCCCAGGGTCAGCGGCTCGATGGACAGGCCGAACGGGCGGCCGGCGAGCCATGCCAGGCCGGGGAATGTCTGCAGCGGCCAGCCCAGACCCTTGGCGACTACCGGCAGCACCAGCGTATAGGCCCACAGCAGCGAGCCGGCGGCGAGGCCGGCGAACACGCCGCGGCGGTTGGCCTGCTTCCAGTACAGCGCGCCGATCATCGCCGGGCCGAGCTGGGCGATGGCGGCGAAGGCGATCTGGCCGATGGTGGCCAGGCTCGCGGTGGAGCCCAGCAGGCGGTAGCTGACGTAGGCCAGCAGGAGGATCAGCGCGATGCTCACCCGGCGCACGGTCAGCAGCCAGTGGCGGAACACCTCGAACGGCTGCTCGGCTTCGCCTTTGCGGCGCAACAGCCAGGGCAGCAGCATGTCGTTGGAGACCATGGTGGACAGCGCCACGCTGGCCACGATGACCATGCCGGTGGCCGCCGAAGCGCCGCCGATGAAGGCCAGCAGGGCCAGCGCCGGATGCGCCTCGGCCAGCGGCAGGCTGATCACGAAGGAGTCGGGCATCACGCCGGCGGGCAGGTGCATCTGCCCGGCAAGGGCGATGGGCACCACGAACAGCGCGGCCAGCACCAGGTAGATCGGGAACACCCAGCGCGCCAGGTTGAGGTCGCGCGGCTCGATGTTCTCCACCACCAGTACGTGGAACTGGCGCGGCAGGCACATGATGGCGGTCATCGCCACGCCGGTCTGCAGCAGCATCGCCGGCCAGTGCACGGTCTCCTTCCAGTATTCGGTGAGCTGCGGGGCGACGCGGGCCTGGTCGACCAGGTCGCCGAAGCCGTCGTAGAGGCCGTAGGTGACGAAGATGCCGACGGCGATGAAGGCGGTGAGCTTGACCAGCGACTCGAAGGCGATCGCCAGCACCATGCCGCGGTGGTGCTCGGTGACGTCCAGGTTGCGGGTACCGAAGACGATGGTGAACAGCGCGAGGATCAGCGACACGATCAGCGCCGTGTCCTGGGCGCGGATGCCGGTAGAGTCGGGGCCGGCGCCGATCAGCAGGTTGACGCCGAGGACGATGCCCTTGAGCTGCAGGGCGATGTAGGGCAGCACGCAGACCACGCAGATCAGCGCCACCACCACCGCCAGCGCCTGCGACTTGCCGTAGCGCGCGGCAATGAAGTCGGCGATGGAGGTGATGTTCTCCTGCTTGCTGATCATGATCATCTTCTGCAGCACCCAGGGTGCGAAGAGCATCAGCAGCACGGGGCCGACATAGATCGGCAGGAAGGACCACAACTGGTCGGCGGCCTGGCCGACGGCGCCGAAGAAGGTCCAGCTGGTGCAGTAGACCGCCAGGGACAGGCTGTAGACCCAGGCGCGGACACGCGGCGAAAGAGGGGCGCGACGGCGGTCGCCATAGAACGCGATGGCGAACAGGACCGCCATGTAGAGCAGGGCGACCGTTGCGATCAACCCACTGGACAACGACATGCTGACTCCGGAAGTGAACTGGCTCCCCCGCAGGAGCACTGTGGCATCGAAGCAGTTTCGCATCAAAGTCCGGAACTGTCAGACACCTGCTACCAATGTCTCAGTGGCGCTGTGTCACGCCTCACACTTGAGAGCGGAGCGCCGGGCTGGTAGCTTGCCGGCCTTTTCGCGGTCCGTCCGTCGAGCGCCATCCGGCGCGCGGCACTTCAGCCGGCCGCTACGCTCTGATGTGAGCGAAGATTTCGCGTCGTGTTTCGAGGAGGGCGCCATGTTCAGACCGTTACCCATCACCTTGCAGCGCGGGGCCCTGCGCCTGGAGCCGATGGTGGAGGCCGACGTGCCGGACCTGGTGACGCTGGCGGAGCAGAACCGCGACGTCCTGCAGTTCATGAGCGCGCCGGGGCGCCCGGACTGGTACCGCCAGGGCCTGGCCGACCAGCGCGAGGGCCGTGCGCTGCCGCTGGTGGTGCGGCTGGGCAACCAGATCGTCGGCACCACGCGCTTCATGGACTTCCTCCCGGCGCTGCCGGCCTGCGAGATCGGCGCCACCTGGCTGGACCAGGCCCAGCACGGCAGCGGCCTCAACGCCACCATGAAGTACCTGATGCTGCGCCACGCCTTCGACAGCTGGAAGATGGTCCGCGTGCAGTTCAAGACCGCCGCCAGCAACGAGCGCTCCCAGCGTGCCATCGAGAAGCTCGGCGCGGTGCGCGAGGGAGTGCTGCGCAACCACCGGCGCCTGGCCGGCGGGCGGCTGGACGACACCATCCTCTACAGCATCACCGACCAGGAATGGCCGCAGGTGAAGGCCGCGCTGGAAGCTGGTTTCAACGGCTGAGTGATACTCTGTTCGCGGCTTCAAAACCCCTCACCCTAACCCTCTCCCCATGGGAGAGGGGACCGATCGGCGCAGGATGAAACCGCTATGTCAGCCGGCACGGATTGCCCCCTCTCCCCCTGGGAGAGGGTTGGGGTGAGGGCAAGCACAGGCACAGAGGTGCCAGCAATGGCTCGGCGTTTAGATCATTCCAGGGCGGAGTAGTGCATGGCAGAACACGACGCGAGTGGCGAACGCACCCGCTTCTGGCGCGCCCAGGAGCTGGGTGGCGTCGAGCTGCTGCACGCGCGCTATATCGAGCAGGTGTTCTCGCCCCACGTCCATGAAGGCTTCGCCTTCGTCATGATCGAGCAGGGCGCACAGCGCTTTCACCATCGCGGCGCCGAGCACTTCGCCCCGGCCGGCAGCGTGGTGTTGATCAACCCCGACGAGGTGCACACCGGTTCCAAGGCCGACGAGGCCGGCTGGCGCTACCGCGGCTTCTACCCGGAGCTGGCGCAGGTGTCCGGCGTGCTGGAGGAGCTGGAGCTGGAGCTGGGCGGAGGCGGTACGCCGTCGTTCGATGCCAGCGTGGTGTTCGACCCGGAACTGGTGCAGGCGCTGTTCGCCGCCCACCGCCTGGTGGATTCCGATGCCACCGTACTGCAGCGCCAGACCTGCTGGCGCGAGGCGCTCCTGCTGCTGTTCCAGCGTCACGCACGGATTCCCGAGGCACCGCCGGCGGGCAATGAGCCCGTGGCTGTGGCCCGCGCCCGCGAGCTGCTCGGTTCGCGGTTGATGGAGCCGCCGTCGCTGGAAGAGCTGGCCGCTGCCGTCGGGCTGTCGCCTTTCCATTTCGCCCGCGTGTTTCGCAAGGCCACCGGCCTGCCGCCACATGCCTGGCTCAAGCAGCGCCGGCTGGAGCAGGCAAGGGCGCTGCTCAAGCAGGGCTGCATGCCGGTGAATGTGGCGATGCAGCTCGGTTTCGCCGACCAGAGTCACCTCAGCCGGCAGTTCAAGCAGGCCTATGGCGTCGGCCCCGGCGAATACCGCCAGGCCTGTGCGCGATCTTTCCGCCCCGTCTGATTTTTCCGGCGTCGTTATTGGCCAGAGCCCGTCACCGAAGGGCTGCTGGCCTATTGCCGTGGCTGATGAACAGTCGTTCGAGATGCCGAAAAGAGAATCTGAGTCAACCGGAATATTTTGTCATTTGCGATACATTTGCATTTACAAAATTTACAATCAGTTCTAATTTCCCGCCCCTTCACGAAGTACCCGGGGAGGGGGAAGCATGTCGCACGTTCGTTCGTGGTCGCGCCTGGCGATCGCCGTAGCCCTGGCCACGCCGCTGCTGCCAGCGCAGGCCGAGGAAGAGACCAAGGAGCTGGAGACCGTTACTGTGGTCGGAGACTGGCTCGGCGAGGCCGACCAGCAGGTGGTACAGAACCACCCCGGCGCGCGCACCGTGGTGCGCCGCGAGCAGATGATCGAAGAAGGCGCACAGAACGTGCGCGACGTGCTGCGCGGCATTCCCGGCGTGCAGGTGCAGGACAACAATGGCACCGGCGGCAGCGATGTCTCCCTCAACGTCGGCGTGCGCGGTCTGACCTCGCGACTGTCGCCGCGCTCCACCGTGCTCATCGATGGCGTCCCGGCCGCCGTGGCGCCCTACGGCCAGCCGCAGTTGTCGATGTTCCCGCTGTCGGTGGGCAACCTCGACAGCGTCGACGTCGTGCGTGGCGCCGGCTCCGTGCGCTACGGACCGCAGAACGTCGGCGGGGTGATCAACTTCGTCACCCGCGCGATTCCCAAGGAATTCTCCGGCGACGTCGGCAGCACCGTGGAAACCGCTTCCCACGGCGGCTGGAAGAAGCTCTACAACGCCTTCCTCGGCGGCACCGCCGACAACGGCATGGGCGCTGCACTGCTGTACTCGGGCGTGAAAGGCGCGGGCTACCGCGACAGCAACGACGCCACCGATATCGACGACGTGATGTTCAAGACCCACTGGGCCCCCACCGACGCTGACGAGTTCTCCGCCAACTTCCACTACTACGATGGCAGCGCCGACATGCCCGGCGGCCTGACCCAGGCGCAGTTCGACAAGGACCCGTACCAGTCGGTGCGCGACTACGACAACTTCACCGGCCGCCGCAAGGACGTCTCGCTCAAGTACAAGCGGCAGATCGACGACCTCACGCAAGTGGAAGTGCTGACCTATTACAGCGACAGCTTCCGCGGCAGCACCATCGCCAACCGCGACCTCAAGACCCTGGCGTCGTACCCGCGCGACTACCACACCTTCGGTATCGAGCCGCGCGTGTCGAGGATCTTCATGGTCGGCCCGACCACCCAGGAAGCGAGCATTGGCTACCGCTACCTGAAGGAAGCGATGCACGAGCGCGCCAGCCAGGTCGCGCTGATCAACAACATCCCGACCACGCTGCCGACTCCCGGCGGCGACGGCCACACCTACCAGGACCGCACCGGCGGCACCGAGGCGAACGCCATCTACCTCGACGACAAGATCGACGTGGGCAACTGGACCGTCACCCCGGGCATCCGCTTCGAGCGCATCTCCACCGACTGGCACGAGCGCCCGGTGATCGACAACAAGGGCAAGCCGGTCCAGGAAAAGAACCGCAGCAAGGACTACAACGAGCCGCTGCCGGCGCTGGCGGTGATGTATCACCTGTCGGACGAGTGGAAGCTGTTCGCCAACTACGAGACCTCCTTCGGCAGCCTGCAGTACTTCCAGCTCGGCCAGGGTGGCAGCGGCAACGACACTGCCAGCGGCCTGCAGCCGGAGAAGGCGAAGACCTACGAAGTGGGCACCCGCTACGACAACGGCACCTGGGGTGGCGAAGTCACGCTGTTCTACATCGACTTCGACGACGAACTGCAGTACATCAGCAACGACGTGGGCTGGACCAACCTGGGCGCCACCAAGCACCAGGGTATCGAGACCTCTGCGCACTACGATATGGCCGCGCTCGACCCGGTACTTGCCGGCCTGACCGCCTACGGCACCCTGACCTACACCCGCGCGACCTACGAAGGCGAGATCCCCGGCTTCAAGGGCCGCGACCTGCCGCTCTATTCGCGCCAGGTGGCGACCATCGGCCTGCGCTACGAGCATGACCGCTGGACCTACAACTTCGACGGCTTCGCCCAGTCGAAGCAGCGCGCGCCCGGCCCGACCACCAATGCCAACGGCAGCTTCACCGGCAACTACATCACCGAGCCGACCGCCGATGGCCAGTACGGCGACATCCCCGGCTATGTGCTGTGGAATGCCCGCGTGGGCTATGACTTCGGTCCTCAGGCGTCGAACCTGAAGGTTGCCGCCGGGGTGAAGAACCTCTTCGACCAGATGAACTACACCCGCTCCAGCGACAACAATGCCGGTATCTACCTCGGCGAGCCGCGCACCTTCTACGTGCAGGGCAGCGTCGGCTTCTGAGGTCATCCCGGTAATTGAAAAGCCCGTCCTTCGCGACGGGTTTTTTCTTGCCCGGTTTGCACGGTTCGAATGGATTTGTGCGGGAAATGTGGCTTTTCTTCACGCTGTTGCCGTCATATCCGTGCTGTCATTCCGGCTCAAGGCCGCTACGCAGGTATACAAGGACGATGTCTCAACACTCGCAATTCGCCCTGCTGGGCACCAAGCGATTCCTGCCCTTCTTCATCACCCAGCTGCTGGGTGCGTTCAACGACAACATCTTCAAGCAGTCGCTGATCCTGGCGATCCTCTACCACCTCACCGTCGGCGGTGACCGCAACCTGCTGGTCAACCTCTGCGCGTTGTTGTTCATCCTGCCGTTCTTCCTGTTCTCCGCCCTGGGCGGACAGTTCGGCGAGAAGTTCAACAAGGACGCGCTGATGCGCGCGCTGAAGCTGGCCGAGATCGTGATCATGGCAGTGGGCGCCGCGGGCTTCGTGTTCGGCAGCCTGCCGCTGCTGTTCCTCGCGCTGTTCGCCATGGGCACCCACTCGGCGCTGTTCGGCCCGGTGAAGTACTCGATCCTGCCGCAGCACCTGCGCGAGGACGAACTGGTCGGCGGCAACGCTCTGGTGGAAATGGGTACCTTCCTCGCCATCCTCTGCGGCACCATCGGCGCCGGCGTGCTGATGTCGCGGCAGGACTACGCCGCCGGCGTCGGCATAGCGGTGGTGCTGGTCGCCGTCTGCGGTTTCCTTGCCAGCCGCAATATCCCCCGGGCGGCCGCCGCACTGCCGGACCTGAAGGTCGACTGGAACATCTTCCGCCAGTCCTGGAGCATCCTCCTGCTCGGCCTGCGCCAGCGCCCGGCGGTGTCGCGCTCGCTGGTGGGCAACTCCTGGTTCTGGTTCCTCGGCGCGGTCTACCTGACGCAGATCCCGACCTATGCCAAGGAGTTGCTGCACGGCGACGAGAGCGTGGTGACGCTGATCCTCACCGTGTTCTCGGTCGGTATCGCGCTGGGCTCGATGCTTTGCGAAAAGCTCTCCGGCAAAAAGGTGGAGATCGGCCTGGTCCCCTTCGGCTCCATCGGCCTGAGCCTTTTCGGCATCCTGCTGTGGTGGCATTCGGGCGGCTTCCCGCAGGGCGAGCAGCCCTACAACTGGCTGGCGGTGCTGGAGCATTCGCAGTCCTGGGCGGTGCTGGCGGATATCCTCGGCATCGGCATCTTCGGCGGCTTCTACATCGTGCCGCTGTACGCGCTGATCCAGGCACGCACCGAGGAGGACAAGCGCGCACGGGTGATCGCCGCCAACAACATCCTCAACGCGCTGTTCATGGTGGTCGCGGCGATCGTCTCGATCCTGCTGCTGTCGGTGGCGAAGCTGTCGATCCCCGAACTGTTCCTCGTGCTCTCGCTGATGAACGTCGCGGTGAACGTGTACATCTTCAAGATCGTTCCCGAGTTCACCATGCGCTTCCTGGTCTGGCTGCTGACCCACTCGATGTACCGGGTCGACCACCGCAACCTCGAAGCCATCCCCGATGAAGGCCCGGCCGTGCTGGTGTGCAATCACGTGTCCTTCGTCGATGCGCTGCTGATCGCCGGTTCCGTGCGTCGCCCGGTGCGCTTCGTCATGTACTACAAGATCTTCCGCATCCCGGTGCTCAACTTCATCTTCCGCACCGCGGGCGCGGTGCCCATCGCCGGGCGTAACGAAGACGCCGAGACTTACGAGAAGGCTTTCGCCAAGGTCGCCGAGTACCTGCGGGAAGGGGAGTTGGTGTGCATCTTCCCCGAGGGCATGCTGACCCTGGACGGCGAGATGAACGAGTTCCGCGGTGGCGTGGAGCGCATCATCGAGGAGACCCCGGTGCCGGTGATTCCGATGGCGCTGCAGGGGCTGTGGGGCAGCTTCTTCAGCCGCGATCCGCAGAAGGGCTTCTTCCGTCGCCTGTGGTCGCGGGTCTGCCTGGTGGCCGGCCAGCCGGTGGCACCGGAGGATGCCCAGCGGCTGGCGCTACAGGAGCAGGTCGCCGTGCTGCGGGGTGCGGCGCGCTGATCGTTCTCGCCGCAAAGAAAAAGCCCCGGCAATGCCGGGGCTTTTTCATGGGCGTGTCGCGGTTCAGATAACCTGAACTTCGTCAGCCTGCAGGCCCTTCTGGCCTTCAACCACAACGAAGGAGACCTTCTGGCCTTCCTGCAGCGATTTGAAGCCGGTGCCCTGGATGGAGCGGAAGTGCACGAAGACATCGTTGCCGCTTTCCGGAGTGATGAAGCCGAAGCCCTTGGCGTCATTGAACCACTTGACGGTGCCGGTCTGACGATTCGACATGGAAATACACCTTGAACAATTGAATATTGTTTTGCGGAAAAGTCCGCGCTCGTCCTGAGTTGCAAGGTGCAGTCGAAGCCGGTTGGCGGGGCGTGGCCCCGCCTGGTCACGAGCCACAGTGACCCAAGCAAACACAGTGGCCCGCAGCATACCGACAAATTTTCGGGAAAGCGACAGCCCGCCGGTATCGAGAACCGATACAGCGTCAGTGGCTCAATTTCAGGCCGACCAGTCCGCACAGGATCAGCGCAACGCTGAGCAGGCGTACCGGCGCCATGGACTCGCCGAACAGCACGATGCCGACGATGACGGTGCCCACTGCGCCGACGCCGGTCCAGATGGCGTAGGCGGTGCCCAGCGGCAGATTTCTCATGGCCAGGCCAAGCAGCCCCATGCTGGTGATGATCGCCAGCACGGTCAGAGCGGTCGGTATCGGACGGGTGAAACCTTCGGTGTATTTCAATCCGACGGCCCAGGCGACTTCGAACAGGCCGGCGACGAACAGAATGATCCAGGACATGGAGCTCTCCAGACGGTGGATGGTATGGAGGGCCGTCCCCGCTGGAGCACCGGAAGGTGGTGAGGTCGTCCTCACAATGTGCAGTATTTTGCACAAAACCGGTGCGCCGGGCAAGCCGGCGCCGGTTTTCTGCCCTATTGCGGGGCTTTTTCCCGGACCGATGGCTCGTCGGTCATGCGGCGGAACCAGGTGGAAAGCGTCGCGCCGGAGATGTTGTGCCAGACGCTGAACAGTGCGCTGGGCACTGCCGCCAGCGGCGAGAAGTGTGCGCTGGCCAGGGCCGCGCCAAGGCCGGAGTTCTGCATGCCGACTTCCAGCGCCAGAGACTTGCGCTGCGCCAGCGGCAGGCCGAAGACCTTGGCGGTGAAGTAGCCGAGCAGGAAGCCGAAGCCATTGTGCAGGATCACCACGGCCATGATCAGCAGGCCGGATTCGGCGATCTTCGCCTGGCTGGCGGCGACCACGGCGGCGACGATGATCACGATGGATATCACCGAAATCAGCGGTAGCACGTCCACCACGTGACGCACCCGCGCGCCGAGCAGGCGCTGGGCAGCGAGGCCTAGGACGATGGGCACCACGACGACCTGCAGGATCGACCAGAACAGTGCGCCGAAGGAGACCGGCAGCCACGCCGAGGCCAGCAGCCAGATCAGTGCCGGGGTGAGCAGCGGGGCGAGGAGGGTGGTCACGCCCGCGATGGCCACCGACAGCGCCAGGTCACCGCGTGACAGCCAGGTCATCACGTTGGACGCGGTGCCGCTGGGGCAGCAGCCGACCAGGATGACGCCGACGGCGATTTCCGGCGGCAGGTGCATCAACTGGCAGAGCAGCCAGGCCATGCCGGGCATGATGACGAAATGGGCAATCACCCCGAGGGTGACGCGCCAGGGATGTCGGGCGACTTCGGCGAAGTCCTCGACCTTGAGCGTCAGGCCCATGCCGAACATCACCACGCCGAGCATGGGCACGATGGCGACGGTGAGCGGGGTGAACAGGGAGGGAACGAAGAACGCCAGGATGGCGAAGAGCAGCACCCAGAGGGCGAAGGTGTTGCCCATGAAGCGGCTGAGCAGGATGAGAGCACGCATGGGCCGTCCTTCTTTTTATGTGGGCCTTGTTGTGTTGTCAGGCGCCGCGCGGACGCGGCGCCTGCCGGGGCATCAGATGCCTTCGGGCATCGCCTCGCCACCGAGTGCTTCGATCAGTGCCGGGATGAACTCGGCGAAGGTCAGCATCATCAGGGTGAAGCTGGCGTCGAGCTGGCCGAGGGCATCTTCGCCCCCGTCCTGTTCAGCCTTCTCCTGCAGCATGTCTTCGAAGCGCAAGCGCTTGATCGCGACCTTGTCGTCGAGGACGAAGGACAGCTTGTCCGACCAGGCCAGGGACAGCTGGGTGACCAGCTTGCCGGAGGTCAGGTGCAGCTGGATTTCCTCGCTGGTCAGGTCCTGGCGCTTGCAGCGCACCACACCGCCGTCTTCGTGGGTATCACGCAGCTCGCACTCATCGAGGACGAAGAAGTCGCCGGCGGCTTCCTGGGTCTTCACCCAGTCGGTCAGGGTGGCGGTCGGCGCGGTCTTCACGGTCAGCGGGCGAACCGGCAGCGAGCCCAGGGCTTCGCGCAGGGTCGACAGCAGGTCTTCGGCCTTCTTCGCGCTGGAGGTGTCGACCAGGATCAGGCCGAGGCTCGGGGCGATGGCGGCGAAGGTCACCGAACGGCGGATGAAGGCGCGCGGCAGCAGGGTCTGGACGATCTCGTCCTTGAGCTGGTCGCGTTCCTTCTTGTAGACCTTGCGCATCTGCGCAGCTTCGATCTCGTCGACCTTCTCCTTGAGCGCGTCACGCACGACGCTGCCGGGGAGGATGCGCTCTTCCTTGCGCGCGCTGACCAGGAAGAAGCCCTCGCTGGCATGCACCAGCGGGGCGTCCGGGCCCTTGCCGAAAGGCGCGGAGAAACCGTAGGTGGTCAGTTCCTGGCTGGCGCAGGAGCGCGCCGGCTTGCTGGCCAGGGCTTTCTCCAGGGCATCGGCGTCGATCTGCAGATCCTGGGTGAGGCGGTATACGAGCAGGTTGCGGAACCACATGAGGGGCTAACTCCTGGACACAAAGGGTGCATTATTCCGTTCGGCGCGGTTCAGGCCAACCCCGTTTCGTCATTCGCACTCTTCATCTAAGCCTTTGGAACATCTGAAAATTTTTTTCATCCGGGGGCTTGTCAGGTGCAAATGTCCTCCGTAGAATGCGCCCCACTTCGAGACGAAGGGTGATTAGCTCAGCCGGGAGAGCATCTGCCTTACAAGCAGAGGGTCGGCGGTTCGATCCCGTCATCACCCACCACTCGAGGTCCGACGCAGCGGTAGTTCAGTCGGTTAGAATACCGGCCTGTCACGCCGGGGGTCGCGGGTTCGAGTCCCGTCCGCTGCGCCACAATTCGAAAAGCCCTCAGGTAGCAATACCTGAGGGCTTTTTCTTTGCCTGCCTTTCTTATCTGCAATTGGCTTTCCTGCGAAGCTTCCCGTCGAAAGTTGCCCGTTTCGATCACAGCGATTCCGTGCTGCCCGTCTGACTTATCCTGTTAATTTTCTTATAAGTTTGCTGTGGGAACTTCTCCCCCGGTAGTGGTTCCTATTGCCCATAGCCACTGGCCACGAGCGCCTGATAAGCTCGCGGCTTCATTACTTCAGCCATGACGGCGCAAAGACAAGGATTCAGCATGAAACAACATCGGTTGGCGGCAGCGATCGCGCTGGTCGGCCTGGTTCTCGCGGGCTGCGACAAACAGGCCGCCGAAGTGGAACTCAAGACTCCTGCGCAGAAAGCCTCCTACGGCATCGGCCTGAACATGGGCAAGAGCCTCGCCCAGGAAGGCATGAATGACCTGGATTCGAAAGCCGTCGCCCTGGGTATCGAAGACGCCGTCGGCAAGCAGAAGCAGAAGCTGACCGACGAAGAGCTGACCGAAGCCTTCACCGCCCTGCAGAAGCGCGCTGAAGAGCAGGTCGCCAAGAAGAATTCCGAGGCCCTGGAAGCCGGCAAGAAATTCCTCGAGGAAAACGGCAAGCGTGAGGGCGTGGTCACCACCAAGTCCGGTCTGCAGTACGAAGTCGTGAAGAAAGCCGACGGCGCGCAGCCCAAGGCCACCGACGTCGTCACCGTTCACTACGAAGGCAAGCTGGTCGATGGTACGGTCTTCGACAGCTCCATCCAGCGTGGCAGCCCGATCGACCTGCCGGTTGGCGGCGTGATTCCGGGTTGGGTCGAAGCCCTGCAACTGATGCACGTCGGCGAGAAGATCAAGCTCTTCATCCCGAGCGAGCTGGCCTACGGCGCCCAGAGCCCGAGCCCGACCATCCCGGCCAACTCGGTCCTGGTGTTCGATCTGGAACTGCTGGCCATCAAGGACCCGAACCAGCCTGAAGCCGAAGCTCCTGCCCCGGCCGCGGAAGCGCCCAAGCAGTAACTGAGTACCTTCGTACCAGAGAAAACGCCCCGTTACCCACGGGGCGTTTTCATTTGTGCTGGAAGCGCTCTGGAACGCTGCGCTGACCGCCGGGTCTGAAAGGGAGTAACCTTGGGGCCGGTGTTACCCTTATGCACATATTTGACGCAGATGAAACAATGTCCTCCCCTTGACATTGGCGGGCCCATCGCTTAGCCGCAACTGCATGATTTTTAACGCATTTACAGGGCTGAACAAAAAATCGCCGATCTGTCTGCAGGCCTCGTGGCTCGGGCGTTTTGGCGGTATGGGGGGTGGCTTTCAACAGAGTTATCCACAGGAAAGGTGGATAACCTTAACCAGCCCTGTACGAATCTTCCTATCGAGGTGAGTCGATGAAAAAGCCTCCGGGATTTGACCGTTTCCTGAAGCTCGCCAGCCGTTTCATCGCTGGTGGGAGATTGCCGGCGCTGCTGTTTGCGGTGTCGCGCAAGAGTGGCCGGGTGAAGCTGGCCAAGACCGACCTGAAGCTGCTGCAGGAGTTGCTGGTGGCCTGGGTGCGCGGCGATTACCGTGGCATCAGTTCCCAGGCGCTGGTGTCGGTGGTGGCGGCGCTGTTGTACTTCCTCTCGCCGGTGGACCTGGTGCCTGACTGGCTGCTGGGCGTCGGTTTTCTCGATGACCTGGCGGTGCTGGCCTGGGTGATTCGTCGCTGGCAATCGGAGATCGATGCCTTCAAGGTCTGGCGCGATGCGCAAGGCGTGGAAACCCGCGAAGCCCTGAAGCAACTCCCGCCGCCCGAAGCGATTCAGCGCCTCTGACCCAGCCGCGCCGTCTGTTCGCCAAGCAGGCGCTGGATCGAGCCGTCATTCACCATCGCCTGCAGCACGGCATCCAGTCGCTCGGCGGGTAGCGGCAGCGCCGGGCCGTACGAGCAGTAGATGGAGTAGCGCTGCACATTGCTGCTGTTGATCGCCACGGGCAGTTCATGGTGCTGTGCGAGGAGGAATTCCAGCGGGCGGCGCATCTCGATCAGTGCGTCCAGGCGATGGGCTTCGAGCATGTGCAGGCGGGTATCCAGGTCGCGCACGTCGGCGCGTTTCACCCGGCCTTCGGCGAAGGCCTGCATCAGCGGGGCGGGGTAGACATACCCCAGGCTGGTGCCGATGCGGATGTCGTGCAGTTGCGCGAGGTTTTCCACTGGCGGCGCGTCCGCACGCTGGGCCAGGGCATCCTCTTCCTCGAACAGACTCGGCGACCAGTGCAGCTTCTCCGGCGCCTTCATCCACTGCGGATTGTTGATGCACAGCAGATGGATCGCACCCTGGGCGAGCGCCGGTTCTGCGCGCTTGTCCGGCGTTTCCACGAAGCGAACCTCGAGCCCCAGGCGCTGTCCGACGCTTTCGCCCAGATCGCGAATGAAGCCAGGTGCCAATTCATGGTCGATACTTTCTGCGTAGGGCATGCCGTTGCTTGGCGAATAGCCCCAGCGCAGTTCCTCGGCGCCACACAGTGCGCTGGCCAGGCATAGGCAGAATGGAAGGAGGCGCTGCAAGTCGGTCCCCATGTCTGGTGGCGAGAGGCGCTGCGCAGTATAGCCGGCACAGGCGCGCATCAGGCTGTTAAGATGGCCGCCTGCAAGGAGTGTTGTCATGAACGTTCAAGTCATCATGCGTGACGGCGAAGCGGAGTACGCCGTGGTTCCCTGGGCCGAATACCAGGCCCTGCTGGCTGCCGCCGGCCGTGGTGTCGCCCAGGTCGTCAAACCCGTTGCCGCCCCGGCACTCGACGAGAAGCCGGACTGGAAAACACTGCGTGAAGCCCGAGGCTTATCCATTGAGACGCTGGCGCGTTCGGTGGGTATAAGCCCGTCCTACCTGGGACAGATCGAGAACGGCGAGCGCGAAGCCAGCGACGCCATCCAGCATGGCCTGCGTCGTGCCCTGGGCACTGGGGAGTCCGCTTCTTGAGCGTGCAGATCAGTCGCAAGCATTGGGAAGGCCTGCTCGGCGAGCTGGAAGATGCCCGCCGCCAACGCCATCTGCTCACCTACCGTGCGCTGATCGAGCGCCTGCAACTGCCGACCCCGGCGATGACCGTGCTGACCGCCGCGCTGGAACACCTGGCTGCGCTGGATGCCCGCGGTGGTCGTCCGCTGCGCAGCTCGCTGGTGATCAGTCAGGGCGCCAGCCGCCTGCCTCGCACCGGTTTCTTCGAGTATGTCGAGCGCCTGGGGCGTTTCTCCGGCGCCCCGGACGGCCCCGCTGCCGCCGGCTGGCATGCGGCGGAAGTCGCGCGCGTCTTCGAGTTCGAGTACCCCGAGGAACTCTGACGTGGCGACACCCCGCGAGCTGTTCTGGCGCCTGCGAGCGCGGTTGAGTTACGCCCTGGCGCGACGCCTGATGGGCTGGCCGTGGATGGTTCGCCAGCCGCGTTCCTGGGCCTGGATGCAGGGCCAGTTTTCGCGCATGGCCGCTCTGGGAGATGTTGGGGCGCAGAGCTTCTACGGACACCTGCTGCTGTTCCGCGGACAGGGTTTTGGCGCTCGCGAGGAAGGGTTGCGTCTGCTGCGTCTCGCTGCGGCAGAGGGTGACCACAAGGCGGCCTACCAGGTAGGTGTGCAAGCGCTCAAGGGTGATACCCGCCATGCCGCTGATGCGCAGGAAGCCGCACGTTACTGGGGTCAGGCAGCCGAGGCGGGCCACCCGCTGGCGGCGCGCAAGCTCGGCGAGTTGTATCGCAGCGGCGGCCCCGGACTGGAGCCCGATGATGCCCAGGCCGAGCACTACGAAACGCGCGCCCGAGAGCTGGGCCTCTGATTCACTCGGCCGTGAGGATGTGCAGGCTGTAGCCGGGCATGTTCTTCGCGTGGCGCTTGGCCTCCGAGGCCAGCCCGGCCAACTGGCTGGCATCCAGGCGCTGCCCGGCACCGCTCTTCACGTGCACTACGCCAATCGACAGTGATAGCAAGGGATATTCCTCGCGCCGCCCCTGGCGGTTGTGCGCGACGAAGCAGCCTGCGTCCAGATGCTCGCGGCTATAGAAGCGCCGGCACTGCCCCTGGAAATCCTCCAGCAGGTGATTGAGGCGTTCGCGCCAGTCCTGCGTGCCCAGCACCAGCATGAAGTCGTCGCCGCCGATGTGGCCGACGAAGTCCCGCGTCGGGTCCACCCGCTCGCCCAGGCACTGCGCCAGGCACAGCAGGACTTCGTCGCCGCGCGCGTAGCCGTAGAGATCGTTGAAGGGCTTGAAGCTGTCGATGTCGACGTAGCACACCACGGCCTCGCGGCCCTGTTGCAGCAGGCGCGCCAGGCACTGCTGGATGGGCACGTTACCCGGCAACAGGGTCAGTGGGTTGGCATGCCGGGCCTGGCGGATCTTCTGCTCGGTAATCAGCTTGAGCACGTCGATCACCCGACCCAGGCCGAGGTAGCGGCCGTTCAGGGTGATGATGAAGTCTTCCTCGATGCGCTGCCGCGCACGACTGGTGAGCAGGCGGCTGACCTGCTGCAGCGACTGGCTACGCTCCACGGCGAGGAAGTCGTCGCTAATCAACCGGCTGATCGGCTTGCGTGCATACAGCTCCGGCGCGAAGGGCTTGAGCAGCGCGTCGGCCAGCGCGTGCCGGTGGACAATGCCTACCGGCTGGTCATCGCGGTCCAGCACGGCCAGGGAGTTCAGGTTGGCCTGGGCGCGGAAGGCTTCCAGCACATCGCCGATGGGCGTGCTGTCGCGCACGGCCGGTTGCTCCAGCAGCAGCGGTTCGAGATCGGACTGATCCTCGGCAAGCAGTGCACCGGCGTTGTCGACTTCTGGCAGCAGGGCGCGCGCATCGCGCGGCGGAGTTTCGTTGGGGCGGCCGAGCAGGTAGCCCTGCACCAGGTCCACGCCCATCTCCGAGAGCACCGCCAGCTCTTCCGGAATCTCGATGCCTTCGGCAATCACCTGGGCGCGGGAGGCGTGGGCCATCTTCAGGATCGAGCCGACGAACTCGCGCTTCACCGCATCCAGGTGGATGCCTTCGATGAAGTGACGGTCGATCTTCACGTAGTCGGGGCGCAGCTCGGACCACAGGCGCAGGCTGGAATAGCCGGCGCCCAGGTCGTCCAGCGCAATGGAGAAGCCCATGGCGCGGTAGTGGTGCAGCGCGGTGTCGAGGAGGCTGAAGTCCTCGATGGGGGTCTGCTCGGTCAGCTCGATCACCACGTCGCTGGGCGAGATGCCGAAGGTCTGCAGCAACTGCAACGTGCGGCCGGGCTGGTGGGTCGGTTCCAGCAGGGACTCCGGGGACACGTTGAGGAACAGCTTGCCCTCCAGCTTCAGGTCGCGGAAGCGTGCGCAGGCCTTGCGTCGGCAGAGCAGCTCCAGCTGGCTGAGGCGGCCGCTGCTGCGGGCGATACTGAACAGCGGCAGGGGCGAGTGCAGGGGGCCATTGGACGGGCCGCGGGTAAGCGCTTCATAGCCCACCAGGCGCCTTTCCGAAAGCGACAGGATGGGTTGGAACAGGCAGTGCAGGTCGCCGTGAGCGAGGATCTGGTCCAGCGCGCTCAACTGCTCGGTGACGGTCATGACGGTTCTCGGTGGCTGTAAAAAGCAAA
This sequence comes from Pseudomonas sp. PDM22, assembly GCF_014851965.1. Lineage (NCBI taxonomy): Bacteria > Pseudomonadati > Pseudomonadota > Gammaproteobacteria > Pseudomonadales > Pseudomonadaceae > Pseudomonas > Pseudomonas sp. PDM22. The sequence goes on along the minus strand of NZ_JACVAR010000001.1, from coordinate 522,805 downwards.
AGGGCCGGTTTCCCGGCCCTGTGCATTTCACGACAGCGTCATGACTGTTTGATTACATCCGATCAGTGTTTGGCGACCTGGGAGTCCAGATTCAGGTAATCGATCAGGATGTGCCCGGATTCGGTGAGGTAGGCGTCGTCCTGCGGCTTGGTCTTGTCTTCTTCCGGCAGGGCGTTCTCGTCTTCCTTCTTCAGCTCCTTGAGCGGCTCCTGGCCCTTGGATTTGCGCAGGGCATTCTCCATGGCCAACTGGCGGTTCTCGATGCTGGTCTGCTGGGCGCGACGCTTGGCTTCGTTGAGGCTGACGGTCTTCTCCTTCATCAGCTCCTGGGCCAGGGCGAGACGCTCGCGGGCATAGACGAAGTCCGCGTTGTGCTCGGTGCGCGCGTCGTGGCGGGTGCGCAGCTGGTCGAGGAACGGCTTGAACGGATCGGCCTGGGCCTTCAGCGCGGGCTTGATGGTGTCCCACGGCATGGAGTCGGGCAGGGCACTCTCGCCGATTTCCTTGTCGTCGACGATGGACGGGTAGGCGATGTCCGGGATCACGCCCTGGTGCTGGGTGCTCTGGCCGGAGACGCGGTAGAACTTGGCCAGGGTCAGCTTCAGCTCGCCATGGTTGAGCGGCTGGATGGTCTGCACGGTGCCCTTGCCGAAGGTCTGGCCACCGACGATGAGCGCGCGGTGGTAGTCCTGCATGGCGCCGGCGAAGATCTCCGAAGCCGAGGCGGACAGGCGGTTGACCAGCACGGTCATCGGGCCGGTGTAGAAGGCCTTGCCCTCGTCATCGTTGAGCACGTCGACACGGCCGTCGCTGTTGCGCACCAGCACGGTCGGGCCCTGGTCGATGAACAGGCCGGTCAGCTCGGTGGCTTCCTGCAGGGAGCCGCCGCCGTTGTTGCGCAGGTCGATGACGATACCGTCGACCTTGTCCTTCTGCAGTTCGGCGATGAGCTTCTTCACGTCGCGGGTGGTGGACTTGTAGTCCGGGTCGCCAGCGCGGTACGCCTTGAAGTCGAGGTAGAACGCGGGCACGTCGATGATGCCCAGCTTGTAGTTCTTGCCTTCGTGGTCGATGGTGATTTCCGACTTCTTCGCTGCCTGGTCTTCCAGCTTCACCGCCTCGCGGGTGATGGTGACGATCTTGCTGGTCTGGTCGTTCGGCGCGTTGGTCGACGGGATCACTTCCAGGCGGACCTGCGAGCCTTTCGGGCCGCGGATCAGCTTGACCACTTCATCCAGGCGCCAGCCGACCACGTCGACCATCTCGCCCTTGCCCTGGGCGACGCCGATGATCTTGTCGGAGGTGGCGATCTGCTTGCTCTTCTCGGCAGGGCCGGCCGGTACCAGGCGCACGACCTTGACGTAGTCGTTGTCGCTCTGCAGTACGGCGCCGATGCCTTCCAGCGAGAGAGACATGTTGATATCGAAGTTTTCCGCGCTGTCCGGCGACAGGTACTGGGTGTGCGGATCGTAGGTCTGGGCGAAGGCGTTGATGTAGGCCTGGAAGATGTCTTCGCTGCGGGTCTGCTCCAGGCGCATCAGCTGGTTCTTGTAGCGCTTGGTCAGCTGCTCCTGGATGGCCTTGTTGTCCTTGCCGGCGATCTTCAGGCGCAGGACTTCGTCCTTCACCTTCTTGCGCCACAGGTCGTCGAGCGCGGCGCTGTCTTTCGCCCAGGGCGATTTCTCGCGGTCGATTTCCAGCGATTCGTCGGTGTTGAAGTCCATCTTGTCGACGCCCTTGTTCAGGGTGGCCAGGGCGAAGTCCAGGCGCTCCTTCAGGCGGTCGAGGTGACGCTTGTAAATGGTGAAGCCGGGCTCCAGTTCGCCGCTTTTCAGGAAGTCGTCGAACTGGGTGCGCCAGGGCGCGAACTGGTCGATGTCGGCGGCGGTGAAGTACATGCGCGCCGGGTCGAGTGTCTTCAGGTAGCTGTCGTAGATTTTCGCCGAGCGCTCGTCGTTCAGCGGCGGCTTGTTGTAGTGATGGCGCTTGAGCAGCTCAACGATGTTGAGGCTGGCGATCACTTGATCCCGGTCGGGCTGCAGGCCGTCCCAGACGTTCGGGCTGGTGGTCGCCGCGAACGAGGAAAAGGCGGTGGCGCCGAGGATGAACAACAGGGCGGTACGGGGCAAAAATCGCTTCATGCTGATTCGACTGATCGCGGAGTTATGACGCATATTAGGCCTTAATTGGCGGCGCCGGGTTCAATCGCAGGTGAATTCGGCGCGAAGAAAGGGCCCGACCTTACGGATCGGGCCCTGCGAAGTCACTATGGAGGCAGCGTGAACGCATTGCAAGGCATCGAAGGGCGAGTGGAGTGGGCCGAGCGCCCGAACCCGACTTGCGCACAGGGACAGATCCGCATCCAGGTCGCCGCCGCGGGACTCAACCGCGCCGACCTGTTGCAGGTGGCCGGTCTCTACCCGCCGCCGCCGGGGGCGAGCGACATCATCGGCCTGGAATGTTCCGGCGTGGTGACCGAGGTCGGCGCCGGCAGCACCTGGCAGGTGGGCGACCGCGTCTGTGCCCTGCTGGCCGGTGGCGGCATGGCCGAGGAAGTGGTGGTGGACGAGCGTCATGCGCTGCCGGTGCCTGCGGGCCTGAGCCTGGCCGAGGCCGCCGCGCTGCCGGAGGTGTACGCCACGGCGTGGCTGAACCTGTTCATGCTCGGTGCGCTGCAGCCCGGTGAGAAAGTCCTGCTGCACGCGGGCGCCAGCGGCGTCGGCTCGGCCGGCATCCAGCTGTGCAAGGCCTTCGGCAGCCCGTGCTGGGTGAGCGTCGGTTCGGCCGACCGTCTCGCCTATTGCGAGGGCCTCGGCGCCGAGGGCGGCGCCCTGCGCGGCGAGAGCCTCGAATCGCTTCGGGATTTCGCTCCCTTCGATGTGATCCTCGACCCTGTTGGCGCGAACTACGCCAAGCTGGACCTGGAAATCCTCGGCCGCGACGGTCGATGGGTGGTCATTGGCCTGATGGGCGGTCGCAAGGCCGAACTGGACCTGGCCCTGCTGCTGGGCAAGCGTGTCCAGCTGATCGGCTCGACCTTGCGTTCGCGCGACGCCGACTACAAGGCGCAGCTGATCGCCGAGCTGGGACAGAAGGTCTGGCCGCTGTTCGAATCCGGCAAGTTGAGCCCGCAACTGGAACGCACCTTCCCGGTCCGCGACGCGCAGAGCGCGTTCGATGCCCTGGCGAGCAACCAGGTGCAGGGCAAGGTGGTGGTGCTGATCGACGAAAGCCTGAGCTGAGTCGATTGCAGCAATGAAAAGGGCCGCTGATGCGGCCCTTTTCATTGCTGATGGGAATCCTACTTCCAGTTCAGAACGTCCCAGCCCATCTTCTGCGCGTGCTCCAGCAGCACCGGGTCAGCGTTCACCACGTGCGGCTTGCCCACCAGCTTGAGCAGCGGCAGGTCGTTGCGCGAGTCGGAGTAGAAGTGCGCGTCAGCCAGCGCGCTGTCGTCGCCTTCCAGCAGGTCGAGCAGGCGCAGCACCTTGCCTTCGCGGTAGGTCAGCACGCCCTCGGTGCGGCCGGTGTAGTGGCCGTTGAGTACTTCCAGGTCAATGGCCAGCACTTCGTCGATGCCGATGCGTTCGGCGATGGGCTGGACCAGGTGTACGCCCGAGGCGGAGATCACCAGCGGACGGTCGCCAGCCTCGCGATGGCGGGCGAGGCTGGCGCAGGCATCGGTGTGGATCAGGGGCTCGATCACGTCCTCGACGAAGGTTGCCACTTCCCGCTCGATCTCATCCACGCTGCGCCCGGCCATCGGCTCCAGGGCGAAGGCCATGTAGTCCTCCATGGGCAGTTTGCCCTGCGCGTACAGCGCCATCAGTTCGGCGTCGCGCTTGAGGAACGACTCCGCGTCCACCCAGCCGAGATCGGCCATGCGCTGGCTCCACAGGCTCGCGCAGTCGCCGTCGATCAGGGTGTCGTCGAGGTCGAATATCACCAGGGCCATCAGGCCACCTCCCGAATGCTTTCAAGGTCGATTTGCAGGCCGAGCTGGGTGCCGGCCGGGTACAGCCGCTCGGCGCTGCGATTGAGGACGTCCACGGTCAGCTCGACGCCACTGGCGTCGACCCGGTAGCGGATCACGTTGCCCAGCAGGCTGTGGGAGAGTACCCGAACCGGGATGCCTTCGCCCGGCTCCACGCTCAGGCGCAGGGACTCGGGGCGGATCGCCACCTGCTGGCGGAACGGGCGGTCCAGCAGCTTGATTGCCTGGGCGGCGTCGAGCAGGTTGTAGTTGCCGATGAAACCGGCGGCAAAGGCGTTTTCCGGCGCGGTGTAGAGCGTCTCGGCGTCGCCGCTCTGGACGATGCGCCCGGCGTTCATCAGGACGATGCGGTCGGATAGCGTGAGGGCTTCTTCCTGGTCGTGGGTGACGAACACCGTGGTCAGTTTCAGCTCCTGCTGGATGCGGCGGATCTGCTCGCGCAGGTGCTTGCGGATGCGCGCGTCCAGCGCCGACAGCGGCTCGTCGAGCAGCAGCAGGCGCGGGCGGGTGACCAGCGAGCGAGCCAGGGCGACGCGCTGGCACTGACCGCCGGACAGCTGGTGCGGATAGCGCGCCGCCAGCGGGCCGAGTTCGACCATTTCCAGCGCCTCGCGCACGCGCTGGGCGGATTCCGCTGCGGGTACCTTCTGCATGCGCAGGCCGAAGGCAACGTTCTGCTCCACGGTCATGTTGGGGAACAGCGCGTAGCTCTGGAACACCATGGCGATGCCGCGCTTCTGCGGGCTCCTGGGCACGATGTCCTCGCCGTCCAGCAGGATGCGCCCGCTGTCTACGGCAGTGAGACCGGCGATGCAGCGCAGCAGGGTGGATTTGCCGCAGCCGCTGGGGCCGAGCAGGGTGACGAACTCGCCGCGCTCGGCGGCAAAGTCGATGTCCTGGAAGACCGTGGTGCTGCCGTAGCTCTTGTTCAGTGTCTCGACGCTGAGGAAGCTCATGTCTTGTCCTTGTTAAGTCTGTTCGCCGCCCAGGTGAGCAGCAGGACGAAGAGGAAGTAGGAGACCACCACCGCGCTGGTGTAGTGGCCGCTGCTGTTGCGCATGTTGTTGAGGAACACCTGCAGCGTCTCGTAGCGGGTGCCCACCAGCAGGTTGGCGAAGACGAACTCGCCGATGAGGAAGCTGAAGGACAGGAACAGCGCCACCATCAGGCCCTTGCGCAGGTTCGGCAGCACCACCAGCAGGGCGGCCTGCCAGGTGCTGGCGCCGAGCAGGTGGGCGGCGTCCATCAGGTCGTGCAGGTTGATCGCCTGCAGGTTGTTGCTGATCGCCCGGTACATGAAGGGCAGGGCGATGGTGAAGTAGCAGCCGATGAGGATCCACGGCGTGCCGACGATGGGCACCGGGCCCGAGGCGTAGAGCTGCAGCAGGCCGACCGACGACACTACCGGCGGCACCGCGAAGGGCAGCAGAATCAGCACGTTCATCAGCGCGTCCAGGCGCGGGAAGTAGTAGTGGATGACGAACATCAGCGGCAGCACCAGCGCCACGCTGAGGATCAGCGCGCCGAAGCACACCAGCAGCGACTGGCCGAAGGCGACGAGGAAGCGCGGGTCGCTCCACAGGGTCAGGAACCACTTCAGGGTCAGCCCGTCCGGCAGCACGCTGGCGCTCCACGAGGTGGCCAGCGAGTAGAGCAGGGTGGCGGCCAGCGGCACCAGCAGGATCAGGAACAGCGCATAGACCACCACTCGGTGGTACAGCGGACTAACGTTTCTCGACATGGTAGCTCCGGCGCAGCAGCCACTGGTGGGCCAGGGTAATGATGCTCATCAGGCCGACCAGCACCATCGCCAGCGCACTGGCCATGTTCGGGTCGAGGAACACGTCGCCCGAGACCAGCCCGGCGATGCGGATCGGCACCACGTTGAAGTTGCCGGTGGTCAGCGAGTAGACCGTGGCGTAGGCGCCCAGCGCGTTGGCCAGCAGGATGACGAAGGTGCCCAGCAGCGCAGGCGTCAGCACCGGGATGCCGATGTGGCGCCAGAACGCCCACTGGCTGGCGCCCAGCAGCGCGGCGGACTCGCGCCAGTCTTCGCGCAGGGCGTCGAAGGCCGGGTAGAGCAGCATCACCCCCAGGGGAATCTGGAAGTAGGTGTAGAGGATGATCAGGCCGGTCTTCGAATAGAGGTTGAAGTCCTCAATGATCCCCGCCTGTTTCAGCAGCAGCGTGATGGCACCGTTGAAGCCCAGGATGATGATGAAGGCGAAGGCCAGCGGCACACCGGCGAAGTTGCTGGTCATGTTGGCGAAGGCCATCACGAAGTCGCGCAGCTTGCTGTCCACCTGGCGCAGCGAGTAGCTGCCGAGGATGGCGATGGCCAGCCCGATCAGGCTCGACCAGACAGAAATCTCCAGGCTGTAGCGGATCGCCTGCAGGTAGAACGGCGAGCCGAAGATTTCGCTGAAGTTGCCCAGGCCCCAGCCATCGCCGGTGCGCACGCTGTTGATCATCACCCACAGCAGCGGCGCGAGCTGGAAGGCGAAGAAGAACAGCGCGAAGGGCAGCAGGCAGAGCAGGGCGAAGAGTTTTCCGGTGTTCGATCTCATGCCTTGAGCAACTCCCGGCAGACCGGTTTGTCGTGGGCGGCGCCAAGGATTTCGCACAGCGTGCCGCAGAGTTCGATCTGGCGGGGGCGCGCCTGGTCATCGAGGCTGAACGCCTCGCCGAAGACGAACAGCGGCACTTCGCGCTCCTCGGGGAGGATGCCGCCGTGGCTGCGGTCGTCGTTCATGCCGTGGTCGGCGGTGACCATCACCTGGTAGCCGGCGGCCAGCCACTGGTGCAGGTACTCGGAGAGGATGATGTCGACGTGCCGCGCGCTGTTGCGGTACTGCGGCGTGCCCAGGCCATGCTTGTGGCCGGCGTCGTCGATGTTCATCGGGTGCACCAGCAGGCAGTTCGGCGCATGCCGGCGGCGCAGCGACTCGGCATCGGTGAACAGGTGCGAGTCGGGGTAGTGGTCCGTCCAGTAGAAGTGGCCGTGCTGGATCGGCAGGGATTCGTCGTCGGTATGACGGTCGCGCGCCGGGTCGAACGGCGTGCGGTTGTACAGCTCGCTGACCCAGTTGTAGGCCGCCGCCGCGGTGGTCAGGCCGGCATCGCGGGCGTAGTGGAACAGGCTGCGCTGGTTGGACAGGCGCGACACGTCGTTGTGCAGGATGCCGCTGTCGATCGGGCGCACGCCGGTGAGAATGCATTCGTACAACGGGCGCGACAGTGAAGGCAGCTCGCATTCGAGCCGGTAGAGCTGGCCGCGGCCGGCGTTGCACAGGGCCTGCAGGTGGCCCATGCAGTCGTGGGCGACGCTGTAGTTGAGGCCGTCGAGGACGACCAGGATGACGTCGTGGCGCATGGGCGGGGCCTTCGTTGGAACGCGGCCGCCCCGGTGCGAGCCGGGGCGGCTGGGCGTCATTGCATGTTGATGATGACGTTTTCCTGCCACAGGCGCGGCAGACGCTTGGAGGTCTCTTCCCAGGCCTTGGGGTCCTTGATCGGCTGGGCCTTGGCGTACTGCTCGTTGGGCAGCAGCTTGGCCTTCACGTCATCCGGCAGGGTCAGGTGCTCGGCGCGAATCGGACGGGCGTTGCCCTTGGCCAGGTTGATCTGCCCGGCGTCGCTGAAGATGTACTCGCGGGCCAGCTTGGCGGCGTTCGGGTTCTTCGCGTACTTGTTGATTATGGTGGTGTAGCCGGAGATCACCGAGCCGTCGGAGGGGATCAGCACCTCGAAGCGCGACGGGTCGATCTGGTCGCGGTAGCTCAGGCCGTTGAAGTCCCAGACGATGCCGACTTCCACTTCACCCTTCTCCAGGGTGTTGATCACCGGGTTGGTCAGCGACAGACGACCCTGCTTGGCCAGCTGGGCGAAGAACTCCAGGCCCGGCTTGATGTTCTTCTCATCGCCGCCGTTGGCGATGCTCGCGGCCAGTACGCCGTTGACGGCCTGGGCGGCAGCGCTGACGTCACCGATGGTGACCTTGTACTTGCCCTTGAGCAGGTCGGCCCAGCTGTGCGGAACGTCCTTCACCAGTTGCTTGTTGACGATGAAGGCGATGGTGCCGGTGTAGGCGAGCGCCCAGTGGCCGTCCTTGTCCTTGGCCCATTCCGGGACCTGGTCCCAGGTGCTGGGCTTGTAGGGCTGGCTGACGTCCATCTGCAGGGCGATGGGGCCGAAGGCGGCGCCGACGTCGCCGATGTCGGCGCTGGCGTTCTCTTTCTCGGCCTTGAACTTGGCCAGCTCCTGGGCCGAGCTCATGTCGGTGTCCATGTGCTTGAGGCCGTACTTGCTTTCCAGATCCTTCCAGGTGTCCTTCCAGTTCGCCCAGCTGTCGGGCATGCCCACACTGTTGACCTGGCCTTCCTTGCGGGCGGCGGCTTCCAGCGATTGCAGATCGGCGGTGGCCGCCATGGCGAGGCCGCTGCCCAAGGCAATGGCCGATCCCAGCAGTGAAGCAAGCAAGCGTTTCATTCGGTGCTCCTTCGGATGACGTTCAGTGTTTTCAAGCGTGGTCTAGATCAGCAAGACGCAGGCCAATCTAAGCGGGGTGGATGACAGTTTGATGTAAGCCCCAGGCGCGCCGGCCCGGCCCTGAGCGGCCGGCGGGTCGTAGGGGAAAAGCGTAGACCATCGCCAATGCCCCGATTCGCCTGGGCTACGCTGGTGTCGTTAACTGGCATGGCGACTGCTTGAAAAGGCATTGTCACGGGACGGTCATGGGGCTTTCCTAGGATGACCGCACCCCGTCGGGGGAAAGAAATGCCCCGTTCTGGGGCTGGACTAGTCCAAAAGAGGGAATCGAATGCGCGATACGGCGCTACCCACGGTCACGGCGATCTGCCGCGCACTCATCGAACAGATCGACAGCGGCCTGCTCAGCGCCGGCGGCAAGCTGCCGGCCGAACGCAAGCTGAGCGAGCTGTTCGACACCACGCGGATCACCCTGCGCGAGGCGCTGGGGCAACTGGAGGCCCAGGGGCTGATCTACCGCGAGGAGCGTCGTGGCTGGTTCGTCTCGCCGCCGCGGCTGCTGTACAACCCGCTGGTGCGCAGCCACTACCACGCCATGGTGGAAGGGCAGGGCCGGGTGCCGGAAACCGAGGTGCTGTCGGCCCGGCAGATTCCCGCCAGCGCGGCGATCTGCGAGCTGCTGGAGCTGCCGGCGTTGTCCAGCGTCTACCAGGTCCGCCGGCTGCGGCGGGTGGATGGACGGTTGGTGCTCTATGTCGAGCACTACCTCAACCCGGCATACTTCCCCGGGATTCTCGACAGCGACCTGACCTGCTCACTCACAGAGTTGTATGCCAGCCGCTATGACATCCGTTACGGCCGCGTGCGCTTCGACATGGTGCCCACGGCCCTGCACGGCGAGGCAGCCAGCGTGCTGCGCGTCGCCGAGGGCAGCCCGGCGCTGCGCATCACCCGCATCAACGGCGACCAGCATGGGCGCATCATCGATTGTGACCTGGAGTTCTGGCGGCACGATGCCATCCACGTGAGTGTGGAAGTGCCGGATTGATTGCAGGAGCGGAGTGCTGGAAGAAAAACGCCCGGCTTGTGCCGGGCGTTCGGGTCAGGGCAGGTCGGCGCTATCGTAGAAGGCGCTGAGTACCTTGGCCAGGTAGTGCAGGTCCTGGCTGCCGGCCAGCTCGCGGATGGAGTGCATGGCGAAGGTCGGCAGGCCGATGTCGACCGTGCGCACGCCGATCTGGCTGGCGGTGATCGGGCCGATGGTCGAGCCGCAACCCATGTCGCTGCGGGTCACGAAGCTCTGCACCGGCACTTCGTTTTCCAGGCACAGGTGGCGGAAGAAACCGGCAGTCTCGCTGTTGGTGGCGTAGCGCTGGTTGCTGTTGATCTTGATCACCGGGCCGCCGTTGAGCTTCGGGCCGTGGTTGCCGTCGTGCTTGTCGGCGTAGTTCGGGTGCACGCCATGGGCGTTGTCGGCGGAAACCAGCAGTGAGCGTTGCACGGTACGGGTGAAGGCATCGCCCTCGGGCAGCAGGCGGCGCAACACCTGCTCCAGGAACGGGCCGTCGGCGCCGCAGGCGGAGCAGGAACCCACTTCTTCGTGATCGGTGCAGACCAGCACGCCGCTCTGCTCGTCGCTGCTGCCCAGCAGGGCCTGCAGGCCGGCGAAGCAGGACAGCAGGTTGTCCAGGCGGGCGCCGGCGATGAAGGCCTGGTCGAGGCCGATCACGGCGGCGCGCTGGGTGTCGTAGAAGCTCAGCTCGTAATCGAGGATGGCGTCGGCGGTGATGCCGTGCTCCAGCTGCAGCTGTTCACCGAGCAGGTCTCGGAAGTCACGGGTCTCGCCGGCGGCGACCTGGGCGAGGATCGGTGGCAGTTCGGTCTGCGCGTTGATCGACCAGCCCATGTTGGCTTCGCGGTTGAGGTGGATCGCCAAGTTCGGGATCACCGCGATGGGCGCCCTGAAATCGATCAGCTTGCTCTCGACCTTGCCGGCCAGGCGGAAGGTGACGCGGCCGGCCAGGGACAGGTCGCGGTCGAACCAGGGGGCGAACAGCGCGCCGCCGTAGACTTCGACGCCCAGCTGCCAGTAGCCGTTGCGCACCAGCTCGGGGTTCGGCTTGACGCGCAGGCAGGGGCTGTCGGTGTGCGCGCCGACCAGGCGCAGGCCGTTCTCCAGCAGGGGCGCAGTGCCGAGCTTGAAGGCGATCAGCGAAGAGTCGTTGCGGGTGACGTAATAGCGACCACCGGCTTCGGTGCGCCAGGCGTCGCGCTCGTCCAGGCGCTGGTAGCCGGCCTCTTCGAGACGAAGGGCGAGGGCCTGGGTGGCGTGGAAGGGGGTGGGGGAGGCCGCGAGGAAATCGATCAGGCCCTGGTTGAGTTCTGTACGCATGGGTAACTCCGGACAGCGAATGGCCGGAAGTTTAACGTAAATGCACGAATCTGCGGCCTGGGGACGGGGTGTCGGGCGTACAACCGTTTACGGTTGCACGCCGATCAGAGAGCGGTCAGAACGGCGTGGGCGACTCGAAGCGCAGGCGCTCGCCGGTCTGCGGATGGGTCAGCGCCAGCATGCTGGCGTGCAGACACAGGCGGTCGCGCAGCTCCAGGGCTTCGCCTTCGGCATACAGGCGATCACCCAGCAGCGGGTGGCCGATGCTCAGCATGTGCACGCGCAGTTGGTGCGAGCGGCCAGTGATCGGCGTGAGCTCGACGCGGCTCCAGTTGCCGTGGCGCTCCATGACGCGCCAGAAGGTCAGCGCATGGCGGCCCTGCTCGAAGTCCACCACGTGGCGCGGCTTGGTCGGCGGGTCGTAGCGCAGCGGCGCTTCGATGCGACCGCTGTCCAGCTCGGGTTCGCCCCAGCACAGTGCGGTATAGGCCTTCTCGGTCTCGCGGTCGTGGAACTGGCGGGACAGCTCGCGGTGGCTGTCGGCGTCGCGGGCCAGCACGATCAGGCCGGAGGTTTCCCAGTCCAGGCGGTGGACGATGCGCGCTTCGGGGTAGCCGTTCTCCTGCAGGCGGGTGATCAGGCAGTCCTTGTTGTCGTCCGCGCGGCCGGGCACGGAGAGCAGCAGGGTAGGCTTGTTCACCACCAGGAGGGCGGCGTCCTCATGGACGAATTCGATCTGGGAAAGCGGCATGGAAGCTCGTACGCGAAAGTAAGTGGGACAGAAACGACTGCGGCGGCCGAAGCCGCCGCAGATTCACCCGGGCCGGATCAACGCTCCGGCAGGGTGATGTTGAGTTCCAGGATCGAACAGCTGCCCTGGTTGGCCAACTCGACCTGGACTTGTTCCTGGTCGATGGGCACGTATTTGCGGATCACTTCCAGCAGGTCTTTCTGCAACTGCGGGAGGTAGTCCGGTTGCGAACGGTTGCCGCGCTCGTGGGCGACGATGATCTGGAGTCTTTCTTTCGCGATGGATGCGCTGTTTTGCGCCTTCCGGCTGCGGAAGAAATCTAAAAGGCTCATTCACGTCCTCCGAACAGTCGTTGCAGGAATCCTTTCTTCTGCACGTCGAGGAAACGGTGGGGCATTTCTTTGCCCAGCAGTCGCTCGACGGCGTCGCTGTACGCCTGGCCGGCATCGCTTTCTTCGTCGAGGATGACCGGTACGCCCTGGTTGGATGCCTTGAGCACCGCCTGGGATTCCGGGATCACGCCGAGCAGACGGATGGCCAGGATTTCCTCGACGTCCTCGACGCCGAGCATTTCGCCCTTGGTGACGCGCTCGGGGTTGTAGCGGGTCAGCAGCAGGTGTTCCTTGATCGCGTCCTCGCCTTTCTCGGCGCGGGCGGATTTGCTGGCCAGCAGGCCAAGCATGCGGTCGGAGTCGCGGACCGAGGACACTTCCGGGTTGGTCACGACGATCGCCTCATCGGCGTAGTACATGGCCAGGTGGGCACCTTTCTCGATGCCGGCCGGGGAGTCGCAAATCACGTAGTCGAAGGACTGCTTGAGTTCTTCGATGACCTTGCCGACGCCTTCCTGGGTGAGTGCGTCCTTGTCGCGGGTCTGGCTGGCGGCCAGCACGAACAGGTTCTCGAGGCGCTTGTCCTTGATCAGGGCCTGGGTGAGGGTCGCTTCGCCGTTGATGACGTTGACGAAGTCGTAAACCACGCGGCGTTCGCAGCCCATGATCAGGTCGAGGTTACGCAGGCCTACGTCGAAGTCGACGATGACGGTCTTGTGGCCGCGCAGGGCCAGGCCGGTGCCGATGGCTGCGCTGGTGGTGGTTTTACCGACGCCACCCTTACCGGAAGTGACTACGAGGATCTTGGCCAAGGTGATTCACCCCAAAGAAAAAACGAAGAATTCTGGTCCCTGAAAGTCGCGGCAGTATCCGTTAAAGGCGGGTGATGTTCAACACGTCACCCGACAGGCTGACGTGCACCGCCTGCCCCCATTGCGGACTGCGTCGAAGGTCTTCGGCGACCTTGTAATTACCAGCGATGGACACGAGTTCCGCGGCCAGTTGCTGGCAGAAAATCCGCGCGCTGGTGTCGCCCTTGACACCGGCCAGGGCACGACCGCGCATCGGACCGTACACATGGATATTTCCGTCGGCGAGAAGTTCCGCACCGGGGCTGACGGGAGCGAGCACGATCAGGTCGCCGCCGGCGGCATAGATCTGCACGCCGCCGCGTACCGGGGTGGTCACCAGCTTGGTCGGGCGGACGACCGGCGCCGGCGGCTCGGCAGGCTTTTCCGGGGCAGCTTCTGCTGTGGCTTCCTGTGCTTCGGCGGTTGCCTCGGCAGGGGCGTCGACCGGCTTCTCGGGTTTGGCCTCGGCGGCTTGCTCAGCCGGCTTCTCCACGGATTTGTCGGCCTGCACGCCAGCGCCGGCGGCCTGCTCGACGACTTTCTCGGAGAGCTTCTCGCCACGCGGGCGACGGACTGGCGCGGCGCCGGTCACCTGCGGGACGGCGTCCTTGGGCTCGACCGCGCGCTCGCGCGAGGAGCCCGACGGCGGCAGCACGGGAATATCGAACATGGTGGCCAGGCGAATGTCTTCCTCGCGGCTGGCGCGCACTGCCAGGGTGCGCAGGCCGTGGCGGCGGCAGATGTCCAGCACGCCCTGCAGGTCGAGCTGGCCTTCGCCGTCGGGCAACTTGTCCAGCGCCAGCACCAGCGGGGTGTCGCGGAAGAAGTTGGGCGCCTGGGCGACCTTGTCGGCGAGCTGGCGGTCCAGGCGCGGCAGGTCATTGTGGGCCAGTTCCAGAACGGTGACGGCCAGCATGCTGCCCTTGAGCTGGAATACGGGATCGTGGTCGAGAAGGTCAGCTTGGCTCATGGTCGGACTGCGTCATCAAAATGGTTGGACTTATAGCGGACCGCCCCGGCAGCCGCAAGCGTGGCCGATTGCTAGGCCTCACGGCAGGCACAGGACGTGTCGGCAAGGTAGAATGTCGGGCTTTGATCGTGACCGGAAAGTTCCATGGACCGCCCCACCTTTCGCCGTGAGTTCCTCCATCCCCGCCATTGGCCGCTCTGGCTCGGCCTCGGCGTGCTCTGGCTGGTGGTGCAGCTGCCGTATCCGGCGCTGCTGACTCTGGGCCGTGCGCTGGGCGCGCTGATGTATCGCGTGGTCGGCAGTCGCCGGGCAATTGCCGCGCGAAATCTGGAGCTGTGCTTCCCGGAACTCTCCGCCGCCGAGCGCAAGCGCCTGCTCAAGGCAAATTTCGCATCCACCGGCATCGCCTTCTTCGAGATGGCCATGAGCTGGTGGTGGCCGAAGGCGCGACTGGCCAGGCTCGCCCATATCGAAGGCATCGAGCACCTGAAGAAGGCCGAGGCCGAAGGCAAGGGCGTGATCCTCATGGCCATGCACTTCACCACCCTGGAGATCGGCGCGGCATTGCTCGGCCAGGTGCAGACCATCGACGGCATGTACCGCGAGCACGACAACCCGGTGTTCGACTTCGTCCAGCGCACCGGCCGCGAGCGGCATAACGCCGACGCCACCGCCATCGAGCGCGAAGATGTGCGCGCCATGCTCAAGGTGCTGCGCGCCGGCCGCGCCATCTGGTACGCGCCGGACCAGGACTACGGCGCCAAGCAGAGCCTGTTCGTGCCGCTTTTCGGCATCCAGGCGGCCACCGTTACCGCCACCACCAAGTTCGCCCGCCTGGGCCGCGCGCTGGTGCTGCCGTTCACTCAGTCGCGCCTGGCCGATGGTTCCGGCTACCGCCTGACCATCCACCCGCCGCTGGAAGATTTCCCCGGCGAGAGCGAAGAGGCCGACTGCATCCGCATCAACCAGTGGGTAGAGAGTGAGATTCGTCGCCAGCCCGAGCAGTACCTCTGGGCGCACCGCCGCTTCAAGAGCCGCCCCGAGGGCGAGCCCAAGCTCTACGACAAGAAGAAGTAACGCTCCGGCGGGCTACGCTGGAAACGACGCGACAAGGACTTCTGCCGTGACCGACTCCGCCACTCCTCCCGCCACTCCCGCAAGATCATCGGCCGTCACCGGCCTGATCCTCTCCGGCGGCGGCGCGCGGGCGGCCTACCAGGTCGGCGTGCTGGCCGCCATCGCCGAACTGTTGCCGGAGGGGGCGGAGAATCCCTTTCCGGTGATCGTCGGCACCTCCGCCGGCGCCATCAATGCCGTCGGCTTGGCCTGCGGGGCGTTGTCCTTTACCGGTGCGGTGGAGCGGCTGACCAAGGTCTGGAAGGGCTTCCGCACCGGGCAGGTGTACCGCGCCGACTGGCCCGGCGTGTTCAGCCAGGCTTTCAAGTTCCTTGGCCACAGCCTGCTGGGGCTGGGCAAGCGCGAGCCGGTCGCGCTGCTGGACAGCACGCCGCTGCGCTATCTGCTCGAACGTGAACTGGACCTCTCCGGCATCGCCGCCGCTGTGCGTCGGCGCAATCTGCGTGCGGTGGCGGTTACTGCCTTCGGCTACGAGTCCGGCCAGGCAGTGACCTTCTACCAGGGCCGCGCCACCATCGATCCCTGGCTGCGCCACCGCCGCATCGGCGTGCCGACGCGGTTGCAGATCGAGCACCTGCTGGCCAGTTCGGCGATACCGCTGCTGTTCCGCCCGGTGAAGATTCTCCGCGAGTTCTTCGGCGACGGCGCGGTACGCCAGCAGGCGCCGATCAGCCCGGCGCTGCACCTGGGCGCGAACCGGGTGCTGGTGATCGGTGTCAGTGGCAACCCCACGGTGGGCAGCGCCAACGAGCAGGTGGCCAACTACCGCACGGGCCAGCCGCCGAGCCTGGCGCAGGTGGGCATCCACTTGTTGAACAGCACCTTCATCGACAGCCTCGAAGGCGACATCGAACTGTTGCACCGCATCAACTTCCTCAGCTCACTGGTGCCCGAAGAGGCTCGTCGGGCGACGCTGGGGCTGGCGCCGGTGGATGTGCTGCTGATTTCACCGAGCCGGCCGCTGGACGAGATCGCCGCGCAGTACCGCCACGAATTGCCCAGGCCGCTGCGCCTGTTCCTGCGCGGGCCGGGGGCGACCAAGGCGAGCGGGGCGGGCGTGCTCAGCTACCTGCTGTTCGAGCCGGGGTACTGCAACGCTCTGATCGAACTGGGATATCGCGACGCCATGGAAAAGCGCGCGGAGATCGCGCGCTTTCTGGGGATGGAAGACTGGTCGCTGTAAACCGCAGACGCCTGTAACAGCGGACCTTGTCCGCTGATCGCGGGCATGGCCCGCTCCTACAGGGGGCCGGCGAGGCTTCAGACGGCGAAGACACCATCGCGGTAATCGCGCAGGGCCTGCTCGATCTCCTCCCGGCTGTTCATCACGAACGGGCCGTACTGCACGATCGGTTCATTGAGCGGCTTGCCGGCCAGCAGCAGGACGCGTGCGCCCTTGTCGCTGGACAGCTGGATCTCGTCGCCCTGGCCGAGGCGCACCAGGCGGTTGGTGGCGACGGCCTCGTCACCGCGCTCGCCCGGTACCTTGAGCGATCCTTCGTAGACGTACAGCATCACCCGATGGCCCGCCGGAATGCGCGGTGCCACGGAGGTGCCTGCCGGCAGCACCAGGTCGTAGTAGTGCGGCTCGGTGCTCGGTCGTTGCACGGCACCCTCGGTGACGGTCTGGCCATCGTCGAAGCGCCCGGCGATCACGGTCACGCCCACGCCTTGCGCGGTGGTCACGCGGGGCACGTCCTCGGGTTCGATGTCGCGGTAGCCGGCCGGGGAAAGCTTGTCCTTCGCCGGCAGGTTCAGCCATAGCTGGAAGCCGCGCATGGCGCCTTCCACCTGCTCGGGCATCTCGCTGTGGATGATGCCGTGGGCCGCCGTCATCCACTGCACGCCGCCGGGCTTGAGCAGGCCGGTGTTGCCCAGGTGGTCTTCGTGACGCATGCGCCCTTCGAGCATGTAGGTGACGGTCTCGAAGCCACGGTGCGGGTGGGCCGGGAAGCCGGCGATGTAGTCGTCGGGATTCTGCGTGTCGAACTGGTCGAGCATCAGGAACGGATCGAAGCGTACGATGCCGGGGCCGCCGATCACGCGGGTCAGGCGCACGCCGGCGCCGTCGGAGGCCGGGTGGCCGATGTGCTGGTCGATCACGGTACGTAAACGGGTCATGGGGACCTCCTTGATCTGTGAATGGAGATCATCCTAGTCCCAATTGATGGATAAATGGTTGCGAGTTTTTCAGTCTAACTATCGATGAATTCGATGCTTATTCGGAAAGAAAACCGCCGCCCGAAGGCGGCGGTTCCGGCTTACTCCTGGATCTGCAGGCGCCGGGCTTCGGTGTAGAAGTAGCGCAGCTTTTCGTACTCGAACGGCGTATTCATCTGCCCGTAGCGGAAGCTGTTGCTGTAGCGTTTGTTGACGATCTCCAGCACCGGCAGCTCCCAGTACTCGCGACTGAGGTCGGAGTAGTCCAGGTAATTCACTTCGCGGGCGGCGATGAAGTCGGTGACCAGGCCGCCGGTGTCGCGCAGGTTGGACGGGCCGAGGATCGGCAGCATCAGGTACGGGCCGTCCGGTACGCCCCAGTAGCCCAGGGTCTGGCCGAAGTCTTCGCTGACCTTGGGCAGGCCCATGGCCGTGGCCGGGTCCCACAGGCCGCCGATGCCCAGGATGGTGTTGAACAGCAGTCGCGCGGTGCTGTTCGCCGCGCGCTCGGGCTTGAGTTGGGCGACGCTGTTGAGCAGGGTCGGCACCTCGCCCAGGTTGCTGAAGAAGTTGCTCACGCCGGTGCGTACGAAGCGCGGGGTGACGTACTCGTAGCCGTTCACCACGGGCAGGAACACCCACTCGTCGAAGCGGTAGTTGAAGTGGTAGACCCGGCGGTTCCACGACTCCCAGGGGTCGTAGACGTTGAGGGCGTCGAAGGTGGCGCGCTCGAACTCGCGCTGGTCGAGGCCGGGGTTGAACTTCAGCGCGTCCAGCGGGTGCTTGAAGCCGTCCTCGTCCGGCACCATGTCGAAGGCGGTGGACGTCGGGGTCTTTATGGGTTGCGGCGTCTCGGCCTGGGCGAGGCCGCAGGCCAGCAGCAGGGCGAGAGTCCAGGAATGGCGAAGTGGCATGGAGTCAGTTCCCTGTCTGCGCGGTGGCGATGCCGGTGGCCGTGGCATCCTGTCCCTTGAAGAAGTCGAGCATGTCCTGGGCGTTCACGCGGTAGTTGAGGTTGCCGCAATGGCCGCCGCGCGGATAGAGCGTCAGGCGGTCGCCGAAGGTGCGACGCAGGAAGCCGATGTCGCCCGGACCGAGGATGACGTCGTCGGCGTTGTGCATGACGGCGATCTTCGGGCTCTCCTTCAGGTAATCCTGAACGCCGTACAGGCTGACCTGGTCAACCAGCTGCGGCAGGCTGCCGCCGTCGTACTTGGCGCGCCACAGCGGCATCAGCTGGTCGGTCATGTAGCACTCGAAGTCGCACTGCATGGCGCGCTTGAAGAAGGGCGTCAGGCTGGTGCCTTCGGTGATCGGGTACTTGGGCGGGGTGATCAGGCCGCGGCGGTTGATCAGGTCCGAGGTGAAGGCGATGTCGGCGGAGGAGAAGCGGAACACCGCGCCGATCAGCATGGCCATCTCTTCGTTGGAGAGGTGCTGCTTGGACTGTTGCAGGTCGAAGAGGAAGGCGTCGTTGAGGTCGACATAGCCCTTCTGCTCGAAGTAGCGCGTCAGCTTGGCCAGCACCACCTGGTAGAAGGTGTTGGTGTCGTTGATGCCCTTGACGTGAGTCTGCACCAGCTTGTCGAGGTTGCTCACCGAGGTGTAGAGGTTCACCGGCGGGTTGAGCAGCAGCACGCGCTTGAAGTTGAAGCTGCGGCGGGTTTCGTCGAGCTTGCTGACGAAGGCCGCGTGCAGCGCGCCGAGGCTGTAGCCGGTCAGGTAGTAGTCGCTGACGGGCAGGTCCGGATGCTGCGCGCGCACGGCCTGCATGACCCGGTACAGGTCATCGGCGTCGTCGGGCGTGTAGCCGGGCGTGGCGACGCGGGAGGCGCCGACCATGAAGTCCCAGCTGGTCGGCGAGGACAGTTGCACCACGTGGTAGCCGGCGTTGTAGAACAGGCGCTTGAGGTACTCCGGCGTGGTGCTGGAGTAGTGGGCGCCAGTGCCGGCGATGATGAACACCAGCGGTGCTTCGTGGTTCTGCCAGGCCAGGCGGTAGTGCAGCTTCTTCACCGGCCAGAAGTTGCTCGGCAGCTCATGCTCGCGCTCCGGGCGCAGCTTGAGCGCGTAGTCCGACTGGCGGATGTCGTCGTCCGTTGGCAACTGCGGGCGCAGCTCCGGCGGGGTAGTGGCGATGGTCGCCTCGAACGGGTTGAGCAACGGATAGCCGTAGCTGGCCTGATCCACATCGCGGGCGAAAGCGGGCCCGGCGAGCCCCAGTGCGAGGCCGCCGATCAGGGCGGCCACGCGGCGAAGAAATGTCATGGTTCGGAGTCCTTTCAAGAGGAGGCCAACTCTAGGGTGACCGGGCATTAAGACCAGCACATTTCCTACAAGTGCGATATGCGTTTCAGCCCTTGCGCGCCAGGTCACGCAAGGCGTCGCCGGTTAGACGATAGACGGTCCATTCGTCCTGTGGGCGCGCGCCCAGGCTGCGGTAGAAACCGATGGCGGGTTCGTTCCAGTCCAGTACCGACCATTCCAGGCGTCCGCAATCGCGCTCCACCGCCAGCCGCGCCAACTCGGTCAGCAATGCCTTGCCCAGGCCGGCACCACGGGCGGCGGGGCGCACGTAGAGGTCTTCGAGGTAGATCCCCGGCTGGCTCAGCCAGGTGGAATAGTGGAAGAACAGCGCGAAGCCCTGGGGCTCGCCGTCCACTTCACCGATCAGCACTTCGGCATAGGGGCGCGGGCCGAACAGGTGGTCGTGCATGCGCTGGGCGTCGGCCTTCACTTCGTGGACCAGCTTTTCGTAGTCGGCCAGTTCGCGGATCAGCTCGAGGATCAGTGGAATGTCGCCGGGGGCGGCAGGACGCAGGGTGGCGCGAGGCATGAAGGTGTCCTTGTGCTGCGAATGCTCCGGAGCATGCCCAAAGCCCCGCGCCGCTGGCAACAGGACGCTTCAGAAACGCTCCAGGCTTTCCAGCCAGATCAGCTCGCAGGCGCCAGCGCCGGTGTCCTCGCGGGTCAGCGAGCTGACCCAGCGCCAGCCGTCGTCGCCTTCCACGCGCACCAGCTTGCCGGACAGGCGCACATGCTCCCCGGCGCTGACCTGGGCCAGGGCGCGCGCCACGTCGTCATTGGCCGGGATCATGTGCATGTTGGCGGCGTGGGTTTCCAGTTCGCGGCGAGGGATCGGCAGCTTGTCGGCGTGCCAGTAGAACCAGCGGTTGCCCTGGCTGATGCGGATATCGGCCAGCACCTTCGGATCATCCATCGGTCCCCAGCCCAGCGCCAGGTCGGTGGGCGAGAGTTCAGCCTCGCGGCCCAGGCGGTAATCCTCGCGGCCGAGCACGCGGGCCTCGATGCTGAAGTCCTGTAGCGGATAGATGGAATAGCGCTCGACGCGGAAGCCGCCAGCGGACAGGGCCTGGCTGTGCTGCTGCGGTGCGTGGGGGCGTTCGGTCGGCCACAGCCACCAGAAGCTGGAAGCCGCGCAGACCAGCAGGAACAGGGTCGATCGCTTCATCGAAGGCTCCGTGGGTGAAGGAAGTTTAAGCAGGCTTTGGCCCCACTTGCATCGGCCCCGGCGCTGGTTATGCTGGGCGCCGATTTCCCGCCTCCCGGAGTAGTGGCGCCATGTCCCGTCGTTTGCCCCTGATCCTCCTGCTGCTCGCCCTGGCGCTCTGGCTGGCCGCCAGCTATGGCTTGCGTTTCGGCCTGATGGAGGACAGTCGCTGGGTGGGCATCTGCGCCGATGAAGCCATGCGCTGGGAGTGCAGCACGCGCTCGCAACTGGGCTGGGCGATTCATTTCGGCGTGTTCGGCAAGCTGGCGCTGGGGCTTTCGCTGCTGGCCTTCTTCGTGCCGCGCCAGGCGGGCTGGTGGCTGGCGGTGCTGGCCATGCTGGTCACGCTGCCGGCGCTGGTGCTTTACAACGCCGGGCTTGCCGTCTTCGCCGTGGTGCTGGCCGGGCTGCGCCTGGTGCGCGCACCGGCCCGCTGACTCAGGCCTTTCGTTCCGCCGGGCGTAGCCCGCGCCACAGCGCGCCCAGCAGGATCAGGCTTACCGCCGCCCAGCCCAGTGCCTGAAGATTGCCCAGGCCTTCCATGGCCAGCTGTGCAGGAATCCCGACGGCGATGATCAGTGCCAGCAGCAGCGCTTCGCGGCGCGGGGCGGCAACCGGCCGGCACAGGTAGACCAGCGCCGGGAACAGCAGGGCCGCGCTGGGGAAGCTGCGGTAGCGCGCATCGAAGACCATCCCGAGCATCAGCACCGCGCCGGCGAAACCGGCGGTCGCCAGCCACAGTCCGGCGCGGCGCTGCAGGACGTCGAACGCCTGCGAGCGCCAACCCGCGCGGGCCGACAGCGCCAGGCTGATGTGCAGCAGTACCAGCAGGTTGAGGCCGGCCAGCGCCGCCGCCCAGAGCCATTCGCCCCAGAAGCGGCTGGTGATCACCGACAGCTCCAGCCACAGGCCGACGCAGCCGGCACCCAGCGCGCCGGCCAGCGGCAGCAGGAAAGCACTGCGGGCAGAGGCCGGGCGGCCGCCCACCAGCAGGGCGCCGAGCAGGATCACGGCGGAAAGCCCCAGCCATTGCGGCCAGCCCGGTAGGTTGCTGACCGGCCCGGCGAGCACGCCTTTTTCCTCGCGGTCGGCGCTGAACAGCCCCCAGTAGCCGCCCACCGCGCCTTCGCTCTGGCGCTTCCAGGGTTGGTCGAAGGCTTCGATCAGGTTGTAGTGCCAGCCTTTCTCTTCGGCCATGTGCACGAAGCCACGGATGAACCGTGCCTCGTTGACCCGGCTGGGCAGGGCGGTCTCGCGCTGGCGGCCTTCGCTGGGCCAGCCGGTCTCGCCGATGAGGATGTCCTTGGGAGCGAACTCGCGGCCGAAGTCCTCGCGGATCTTCGCCACATGGGCGAGGGCATCGTCAATGCCGCTGGGGTTGTCTTCCCAGTAGGGCAGCAGGTGGATGGTGACGAAGTCCACCGCCGGGGCGATTTCCGGGTGCTGGTGCCAGAATTCCCAGACATCGGCGTAGGTCACCGGCTGGCGCACCTGGGCCTTCACCTTGTGGATAAGTCCGGCCAGGTAGCGCCCGGTGACTTCCTTGCGCAGCAGGGTCTCGTTGCCGACGATCACCGCCTGAACCACGTCCGGGTACTGGTTGGCGGCCTTGATCAGCGCCTCGACTTCACGCTCGGTGTCCACCGGGTTGGCGTTGACCCAGGCGCCGAGCATCAGCTTCAGGCCGTGCTTGCGGGCCAGCGCCGGGATGCCTTCCAGGCCGGTCATGGAATAGGTGCGCACGCAGTCGAAGCGCGTCGCCAGCAGGGCCAGGTCGGCGTCCATCTGCTCCGGGCGCAGCACGAAAGGCTGGTCGAAGGGCGACTGGTCCTTGGCGAACGGACTGTAGGACGCGCACTGCAGCTTGTGCGTGGGCGTGGCCGCGTCGGGCAGGACCACCGGTTTGCCCAGGCCGTACCAGAGCCCGCAGAGGGCGATCAGGGCAAGCAGCAGGGCGAGGCAATAGGGGAGGAGCGGAAAGCGCGAGGACTGTGGCATGGGAGCACGCGAACCGTGGCGAGGCGCGCATCTTAGCAACGCCGTCGGCCGCCGTCAGTGCCTGCGCGGGGCACTCACGCGTGGCGGTGAATCCAGTGGTGCGTCGGTGCCGAATCGCCTGCGGCGCTGCCCTCGATGCGCTTCCAGAACTTCTCGTGGAAGTGGAAGCCCACCGCGTTGCACAGCGGCTCGACCACCGCGACCAGCCCGCCCACGGTGATGCTGCCGGTCAGCGCGTAGGCGACGCTGAAGGCGATCATGAAGTGCATCAGGGTGAAGGTGACGGTCTTGAGCATGGTGGCGATCCTCCAGTCGAGAATGATTCTCCGTTGCTGAAAGACTACTGCGGGGGAACCCCGCCGGGTAATCGAGCCTCTGTATGGAGGCGATAGGCCGGCAGCGGGGTCGTGGTTGGAATGGCGCGGTCGTGGATGGACGGGTTCTGTCGCGGATCGGACCGTTTGGCGTCGCTCTCAGAGCAGTTCGCCATCAGGGTGCGCCGATCATGAAGGGGCGGCCAAGACCGCGAAATGCGCCGGGTTCGCCCAGGCGCGCCGATAAAATCACGGGGAGAAAACCATGCGAATGATGCGACGCCTGTTGGGCCTGGGCGCAGGGCTGGTGCTGTCGGCGGCTGCCGGGCTGGCCGGTGCGGCGGCCAAGCCGGAAATCACCATCGGTTACGTGGACGGCTGGTCGGACAGCGTGGCGACCACGCACGTCGCCGCCGAGATCATGCGCGAGAAGCTCGGCTATCAGGTCAAGCTGATGCCGGTCGCCGCCGGGATCATGTGGCAGGGCGTGGCGCGCGGCAAGCTCGACGCCATGCTCTCGGCCTGGCTGCCGGTCACCCACGGCGCCTACTACGAGAAGATGAAGGACAAGGTGGTCAACCTGGGTGTGAACTACCCGGGCGCGAAGATCGGCCTGATCGTGCCGGAGTACGTGAAAGCCAACAGCATCGAAGACCTCAATGCACAGAAGGAAGATTTCGGCGGCCGCATCGTCGGCATCGACGCCGGCGCCGGGGTGATGCTCAAGACCGACCAGGCGATCAAGGACTACGGCCTGGACTACAAGCTGGTGGCCAGTTCCGGCAGCGGCATGATCTCCGAGCTGACCCGCGCGGAGAACGACAAGAAGGCCGTTGCGGTGACCGGCTGGATTCCGCACTGGATGTTCGCCAAGTGGAAACTGAAGTTCCTCGAAGACCCGAAGAAGGTCTATGGCGACGAGGAGCACGTGGATAGCGTGGCGAACCCGGCACTGGAGAAGAAGGCACCGGAAGTCTGGGCCTTCCTGAAGAAGTTCCAGTGGAAGGACGGCCAGGAGATCGGCGAAGTCATGCTGGCCGTGCAGAACGGCGAGAAGCCGGACGTGGCCGCCAAGAAATGGGTCGAGGCGCACCCGGATCGCGTGAAGGAATGGCTGTGATCGCCTAGGTCGCACCCTCGCGCTATACAGGACAATCCCCCGCAGCCATTGCGACTGCGGGGGATTTTCTTTGTGCGCGTCCTTCGCGGTGGCCATGCAGGGGCGGGCGACGCCCGGTTTCCACGGCTGTGGTTCCTGGGGGATAATCGACCTCTTCCATTGACTGGCTCGCGTCGAGCCTCGATCGCTGGTGCAAGTGGTCGGCATCCCGTTGGGCTGTCGGTTCGATGTTGCCCTGCGTCGCTTTCCACGGGTATTGCAGTGCGTGTGTTCTGATCGAGTGAAAATCTTCTTCCTGGGCTGGAAGGCCGAGTACGAGCGGGCGATGATCGAGTCGCTGAAGGACAACTTCGACGTCCGTATCGTCCAGGTGCCCGGCTACGTTCGGCGCATCTATCGGTTGTTCCGATCACTGGGCA
Source organism: Pseudomonas sp. PDM22 (assembly GCF_014851965.1). NCBI lineage: Bacteria > Pseudomonadati > Pseudomonadota > Gammaproteobacteria > Pseudomonadales > Pseudomonadaceae > Pseudomonas > Pseudomonas sp. PDM22. Next base: position 498,368 of record NZ_JACVAR010000001.1, on the reverse strand, counting down.
AGCGCCTACCGGTGCCGATGCCGCTGGAATGGCTGGGCCGGAGAGTCAACGCGCGCCATGGTGAACGCCCCGGAGACATCCTCGTCTGCAACGAGGGAGAGCTGCTGCACGGTATCAACGCCGGCATCGCAAGTACCTTCAATGGCCACAAGGTGTTGCTGGTTCGCGACCTGGTGGACCGCAAGTTCATCGATTCGGTGCGCGGCCTCTTCGACCGCGTCTACAGCTTCGATCCCGAGCAGTGTTCTCTGCTGGACGTCGAACGGCTTGACCAGTTCTTCCCCTTCAGTGAGGCGGCGGCGAGGCAGCTGGCAAGCAGTTCGAGCAGCACTGGCACCGGCCGTACCTGCACGTTCCTCGGCCGCGACAAGGGGCGTTCGGCCACCGTGCTGGCCATCGCCGAGGCTCTGCGCAAGCAGGGCTGCGAGCTTGATTTCCACATCGTGCGCGACAAGTCCACCCAGGTTGCTTCGCCGTATCACGTCAGCGCCATCTACCCCTACCGCGAAAGCCTGCGGATGACCCTGGGCGCCGACGTGCTGGTGGAGGTCAACCAGACCGGCCAGGCTGGCTACACCCTGCGGGTGCTGGAGACCCTGTTCTTCGGCAAGAAGCTGTTGACCACCAACGCGCGGGTGAAGCAGGAGTCGTTCTACGACCCGGGCCGTTTCTTCATCTGGGGCGTCGATTCGCCGGACGACCTGCCGCGCTTCCTTGAGGCCCGTCCCACACCGGTGAGCGCCGAAACCCTGTACCGCTACACCCCTGCCGCGATGATGGAGCGTCTGGTGGCCGAGCGCTGACGCCAGCCCCGAATCGCCTGTTCCGATGTAGAAAAATCCCCCGCGAACCTCCGGGTTCGCGAGGGATTTTTTTATTTCACAGCGTCTATTCCGGGCTTGTCCGCGAAGTCTGGCTAAACGCTACGACTAAAGTCGTCTGGAGCCCTTGCAGCGCTCAAATAAATTAGGGATCGACGACATCCGCGTCATCCCCGCTGTGAGGACAAGAACAAAATGAACGACAGCATCTACCAGCGGATTGATACCAATCCGCGCTTCAAAGAGCTGGTGGCCAAGCGCGAGCGCTTCGCCTGGCTGCTCTCCCTGATCATGTTGAGCCTGTACGTGCTCTTCATCCTGCTCATCGCCTTCCAGCCGCAGCTGCTCGGCGCGAAGATCAGTGCCGATTCGTCCGTCACCTGGGGCATCCCCATGGGCGTCGGGCTGATCCTCTCGGCCTTCGTGCTCACCGGCATCTACGTGCGCCGCGCGAACGGCGAATTCGACCGCATGAATCAGGAAATCCTCAAGGAGGCCCAGCAATGAAAGGCCGAATTTCTGCGGCCCTCGCTCTGGCCGCGTTCGCACCTGCACTCTGGGCTGACGCCCTCACCGGCGAGGTACAGCGCCAGCCGCTGAACGTCTCCGCCATCGTCATGTTCGTCGCCTTCGTTGGCCTGACCCTGTGCATCACCTACTGGGCCTCCAAGCGCAGCAAATCCGCCGCCGACTTCTACACCGCCGGCGGCAGCATCACCGGCTTCCAGAACGGTTTGGCAATCGCCGGCGACTACATGTCCGCCGCGTCCTTCCTCGGCATTTCCGCGCTGGTGTTCACCTCCGGCTACGACGGCCTGATCTACTCCATCGGATTCCTCGTCGGCTGGCCGATCATCCTCTTCCTGATCGCCGAGCGCCTGCGCAACCTGGGCAAGTACACCTTCGCCGACGTGGCGTCCTACCGCCTCAAGCAGAAGGACATCCGCACCCTGTCCGCCTGCGGTTCGCTGGTGGTCGTGGCCTTCTACCTGATCGCGCAGATGGTCGGCGCCGGCAAGCTGATCGAACTGCTGTTCGGCCTGAACTACCACGTCGCGGTGGTGCTGGTCGGTATCCTGATGGTGCTCTACGTGCTGTTCGGCGGCATGCTCGCCACCACCTGGGTACAGATCATCAAGGCCGTGCTGCTGCTTTCGGGCGCCACCTTCATGGCGATCATGGTGCTCAAGCACGTCAACTTCGACATCAGCACCCTGTTCTCCGAAGCCATCAAGGTCCATCCCAAAGGCGAGTCCATCATGAGTCCCGGCGGCCTGGTGAAGGACCCGATCTCCGCGTTCTCCCTGGGCTTCGCGCTGATGTTCGGCACCGCTGGCCTGCCGCACATCCTGATGCGCTTCTTCACCGTCAGTGACGCCAAGGAAGCCCGCAAGTCGGTGTTCTTCGCCACTGGCTTCATCGGCTACTTCTACATCCTGACCTTCATCATCGGCTTCGGCGCGATCCTGCTGGTCAGCACCAACCCGGACTTCAAGGACGCCACCGGTGCCCTGCTGGGTGGCAACAACATGGCGGCCGTGCACCTGGCCGATGCCGTCGGCGGCAGCCTGTTCCTGGGCTTCATCTCCGCCGTGGCCTTCGCCACCATCCTCGCGGTGGTTGCCGGCCTGACCCTGGCCGGCGCTTCGGCCGTGTCCCACGACCTGTACGCCAGCGTGCTGAAGGGCGGCAAGGCCAACGAGAAGGATGAACTGCGCGTCTCGAAGATCACCACCGTGTGCCTGGGTGTCGTCGCGATCGTGCTCGGCATCCTGTTCGAGAAGCAGAACATTGCCTTCATGGTCGGCCTGGCCTTCTCCATCGCCGCCAGCTGCAACTTCCCGGTGCTGCTGCTCTCCATGTACTGGAAGAAGCTGACCACCCGCGGCGCGAAGATCGGCGGCTGGATGGGCCTGATCACCGCGGTGGTACTGATGATCCTCGGCCCGACCATCTGGGTGCAGATCCTCGGCCACGAGAAACCCATCTACCCGTTCGAGTACCCGGCGCTGTTCTCCATGGCCGTGGCCTTCATCGGTATCTGGTTCTTCTCCATCACCGACAAGTCGACCGCTGCCGACGAAGAGCGCGCGCGCTTCTTCCCGCAGTTCATCCGTTCGCAGACCGGTCTGGGTGCCAGTGGCGCAGCCGCCCACTGATAGCCTGAGCTAACCTGCCGGGGCCGGGGGTGGAAACACCCCCGGCCCCGCTTTTTTGACAGGGATGGATGACGGATGTCCGACGATTTCAACTTCGCCTCGCCACCCTTCGACCAGCTTCGCCCGCTGGAGCGCGAGCAACTGCGCGACGCGCTGAGCGTGGGCTACTACACGGTCGACGAAGTGCTGCTCGAAGCCGGTGCGCCGGTGCCTTGCCTGTTCGTGCTGATGAAGGGCGTGATCGAGGAGCGCGGCGAAGACGGCAAGCTGTTCGCCCAGTATGGCGCCGAGGACCTGTTCGACGTGCGCGGGCTGTTCTCCGGCAGCAGCAAGCACCGCTACCAGGCGGTGGAAGAGAGCATCGTCTACGAACTGCCGGCGGCGGTGTTCCACCAGTTGTGCACGGACAACCCGCAGTTCGCCCGCTTCTTCCGTGCGGACCTGGCCAGCAAGCGCCAGCTGGAGCGCCGTGATGGGCAGAACCTGGCCGAATTCATCCTCACCCGCATCGCCCCAGAACACCTGTTGCCCGCCATCGAAGTCGAGCCCGGCCTGCCGCTGGGCGATGCAGCGCGCCTGCAACTCAGCCGTGGCGCGGACGCGCTGCTGGTGCGCGAGGATGGCGCGCTGGGCATCGTCACCCGCACCGACCTGATGACCGCGCACTTTCGCGACGGCTTCAGCGAGGCACAACCCATCGGCCCGCTGGCGCACCGTCCGCTGAGCCATGTCGAGCTGGGCGATTTCCTCTTCGACGCGATGATCCTCATGACTCGCCAGCGCATCGAACGCGTGGCGGTGTGCGAGGAGGGCAGGGTGGTCGGTTTGCTGCACCTGACCCAGGTGCTCAGCCTGTTCTCCACCCATTCCCACGTGCTGGCGCTGCGCATCGCCCGCGCTGAAAGCGAGGCCGAGCTGCGCGCCGCCGCCGAGACCCTGCACACCCTGATTGCGACCCTGGCGGGCAATGGCATCCGCCTGCGCTTCATCATGCAACTGGTCAGCGCGCTCAACGAACAACTGCTTGAGCGCCTGTTCGAACTGCAGGTGCCGCCGGTGCTGCGCGGCCGTTGCTGCCTGCTGGTGATGGGCAGCGAAGGACGCGCGGAACAGCTGCTGAAGACCGACCAGGACAACGCGCTGATTCTCGATGACGGCCTGCCGGTGGAGCAGGGCCTGCTGCTGATGCAGCGCTTCTCCGCCGCGTTGCTGGAGTTCGGTTATCCACCGTGCCCCGGTGGTGTGATGGCCAGTCGGCCGGAGTGGTGCAAGCCGCTATCGGAGTGGCAACGCGAGTTGCGCGAGCTGCCGTTGCAAGGTCGCCCCGAACAACTGATGCGCCTGTCGATCCTCGCCGATGCCTGGCCGGTGGCAGGCAACCGGAGGCTGTTCGACAGCCTGCGCGACTGCCTGTACGAGATGGCCGGCGACAGCAGCCGCTGGATGAGCGACCTGGCCCTCCCCGCGCTGCAATTCGATACGCCGCTGACTTTCCTCGGCCAGCTCAAGACCCAGGACGCGCAGCTGGACGTCAAGCGTGGCGGCATCTTCCCCATCGTCCACGGCGCACGCGTGTTGGCCGTACGCGAAGGGCTGGACGAGCGCGGCACCCTCGGCCGCCTCGCCGCGCTGAAGGCGCTCGGCGTGCTGGATGAGTCGCTGGTCGACAACCTGAGCGAAGCCTTCGAGCTGTTCCTCCAGTTGCGCCTGCGCCAGCAACTGGACGGTCAGCGCGACGGCCGCGAACAGGAGCTCGATGTTTCCCGTCTCAGCCGCCACGAGCGCGACCTGCTGCGTTTCGGGCTGCACACGGTGAAGAAGTTCAAGCAGAGCCTGACCCGCCAATTCCACCTGGAGACCCGATGAACGTCTGCGTCGCTGCCCCCGATCCGCACTGGTCCGCCTGGCGCCGCCGCCTCTACTGGTGGCGGCACGATCCGGCGGAGGCGGAAGAGCTGGTATCGCTGGATCTGGAGACCACCAGTCTCGACCCGCGCAAGGCCGACATCCTCAGCATCGGCGCGGTGGTGATCCGGCGTGGCAAGCTGATCCTCGGCGAGCGCCTGGAGTTGCTGGTGGAGCCGCCGCCGTCGCTGGACGGCGAGTCGATTCGCATCCACAAACTGCGTCGTGCCGACCTCGAAGGCCAGTTGCCGCTGGTGGAGGCGTTGCGCCGGGTGCAGGCCTTCATCGGCGAACGGCCGCTGCTGGGCTACTACCTGTCGTTCGACGTCGCGGTGCTGCGCCGGCACCTGCATGAACAGTTCGGCGCGCGGCTGGACAACCCCCGCGTGGAGGTCTCGGAGATCTACCACCGCAAGATGAGCCGGCGCTTTCCCGACCTGCACCTGGACCTGCGCTTCGATACCCTGGCGCGCAATCTGGATATCCCCATCGAAGGACGCCATACCGCCATCGGCGATGCGCGCACCGCCGCGCTGATGTTCCTGCGCCTGCGCAAGGGCTCGCTGCCCCGCGACTTGAGCTGAGCTGACCTGAGCTGAGCCTGGCGCACGCAGATTCTTTGAATCTTCCGCGCACCCTCCCGGTCGGACATTACAAGCGCTGGCCAATCGCAACACCGCGAGCCATCGCCCCTCGTCGACTGAAAGAGGAGAGACGATATGGGACTCGGGACCATCCTGTTGATCATCCTGATCTTGATGCTGATCGGCGGCCTGCCGGTCTTCCCCCACTCGCGCAACTGGGGCTACGGCCCGTCCGGTGTGATCGGCGTGGTGCTGATCGTGCTGCTGGTGTTGTTGTTGCTCGGGCGGATCTGAGCCAGTTGCAACCCCTCACCCTGACCCTCTCCGCAAGGGAGAGGGCTGGGGCGAGGTGGGAAACCCTGGCGCCGAGGCGTGGAGAAAAACTGATTCCCTCGGCTTTCGTCACAGCGCCGATACGCCACAGGGTGATTCGTCGCACAGCCCTCGGGGGGCACCTGTACTAACATACTGGGCCTTTGCCATCAGGGAGTCGTAGGGATGCTGGGCGTTGTACTGGTTGTGCTCGGCGTGGTGTGGTTGCTCGTTCAGTGCGGACTGGGCCTGCCGCCGCTGGCCGAAGCCATGACCCTGGACCCGGTGGTCAATCCGGATCGTTATTGGCAGTTCGCCTTCCTCGGCCCGGCCCTTCCCGTGGCGCTGGGTGTCTTCATGTTGCGCTACCGCATCAGCGGCTTCGCCCAGTTCAAGCGCGAGCGCATCAACTGCGCCGCCCACCTTCTTGTCTCCGCCGGCATCGCCCTGGTGCTGGGCAAGCTCTGCGTGCTCCTCCAGGCCTGATCGCGCAACCCGCGAAGCGCTAGTGCGCCGGCGGTTTGCCAGGGGCATTCAGCGCCCTGATTTCGCCGCTGATAGCGGAAAGCCTTGGTTACACTTCGGGCCACAGTCGTCGACAGACCCTGTCGATCACCCGTCCCGAACAAGACAAGAAAAGGCAGACCTCCCCTATGCAAAATCGCATCATGATCACCGGCGCCGGTTCCGGCCTCGGACGCGAAATCGCCCTGCGCTGGGCCCGCGAGGGCTGGAAGCTGGCGCTGGCCGACGTCAACGAAGCAGGCCTGCAGGAAACCCTGAAGCTGGTGCGCGAGGCCGGCGGTGACGGCTTCACCCAGCGCTGCGACGTGCGTGACTACAGCCAGCTGACCCAGTTGGCGCAGTCCTGCGAAGAGAAATTCGGCGGCATCGATATCATCGTCAACAACGCCGGCGTCGCTTCCGGCGGCTTCTTCAGCGAACTCTCGCTGGAAGACTGGGACTGGCAGATCTCGATCAACCTGATGGGCGTGGTCAAGGGCTGCAAGGCCTTCCTGCCGCTGCTGGAGAAGAGCAAGGGGCGCATCGTCAACATCGCCTCCATGGCCGCCCTGATGCAGGGCCCGGCGATGAGCAACTACAACGTGGCCAAGGCCGGTGTGGTGGCGCTCTCGGAAAGCCTGCTGGCCGACCTCAGCCTGGTGGACGTGAAGGTCCACGTGGTCTGCCCGTCGTTCTTCCAGACCAACCTGCTGGACTCCTTCCGCGGCCCGAGCCCGGAGATGAAGACCCAGGTCGGCAAGCTGCTGGAAAGCTCGCCCATCAGCGCCGCCGACATCGCCGACTACATCCACCAGGAAGTGGCCCGCGACGTCTTCATGATCCTGCCCCACGAGCAGGGCCGCATGGCCTGGCAGATCAAGCAGCAGAACCCCCAGGCGATCTACGACGAGATGGCGAAAATGGCCGAGAAGATGCAGGCCAAGCGTCGCAGCCTGTCCTGATTTTCATCCCCGAATTGCCCCCTTTCGGTGCAATGAAAGAGAGGGCTTGCCCAGGCCGGTGCAAAGGGTTAGTTTTAGTCACCGGCCTGCCTGGCTGATGTACGTTGGACCCCGGTGAAAGCCCCGCTCATTTCGCGGGGCTTTTGCTTTTTCGGGCTACTGCGCAGCTGCGGGGATTCGCGCTTTGCGCGATGCCAGGCCTGTGTTAGAAGGCTTGCGTGTCATTGAAGGAAGAACCCGCTTGCACTGTGAATCCATCGTCTATGGCTGCATCCGCGACTGGCCCGGCGACTCGATGGAGCGCCGCCTGCGCCGCGCCGCCAACCGCAAGGTGCTCGACAGCCTGCCCATGGGCGAGGCCTGGCCGTTCCTTGGCCGCGAGATGTTCAGCCGCTGCGAGACCGAAGGCGCGGGCCTGTACCAGTCCCAGGTGATCCATTTCGGCGCCAGCTACCAGACCATCGAGTACGAGTGGAAACTCTGGGTCGAACAGTTCGAAGCCCTGCTGCGCCGCCTCTACTGGGCCAGCGCGGTGGTGCACCTGGAAACCGAAGTCAACGGCAGCCACACCTTCCGCTGGGAATCCGAGAACGGCTTCCACAGCCCGCGCGAAGGCGAGTTGAAAGTGCGCTGCGCCTGGGAACGCGAGGGCGGCCTGCGCGGCTGACCGGCGCACTTCCCGTCACGGAAAGAACCCCATGATCAACTACCTCTGGTTCGTCCTCGCCGCGTTCTGCGAGATCGCCGGCTGCTACGCCTTCTACCTCTGGCTGCGCCTGGACAAGAGCGCCCTGTGGATAATTCCCGGCCTGCTCAGCCTGACGGTCTTCGCCCTGCTGCTCACCCGCGTCGAGGCGAACTACGCCGGGCGCGCCTATGCCGCGTACGGCGGCATCTATGTCGCCGCGTCGCTGTTCTGGCTGGCCTTCGTCGAGAAGAGTCGCCCGCTGTGGAGCGACTGGGTGGGCGTGGCGCTGTGCGTGATCGGCGCCAGCGTGGTGCTCCTCGGGCCGCGTCTGGCCCCCTGAGCCGTTAAGCATCCGGCGGATAACGCCCTTGGCGTTATGCGCCCTACGTCGTGCTCCCATCTTGCCGCTGAGCTTCATCGTAGGATGGGTGGAGCTTGCGATACCCATGCTGTGGGTGCGCGCAATCGATGGGTATCGCTGCGCTCCACGCCATCCTGCGTGTGAGGTGTTCCTGGGCGCGTGCTTCAGTCCTCCAGCCACTCCTTTGGCACTTCGCTTTTCAGCATCAGCTGGCACTGCTGGCTTTCCGGATCGAAGACGATCACCGCCTCGCCGCGCTTGAGTGCATGGCGCGCGCGTTCGACGCGTACGTCCAGCGGCGTGTCGTCGCCGTTGTCGGTGCCTTCGCGGGTGACGAAGTCTTCCAGCAGGTTGTTCAGGGTGTCGGCTTCGATCAGCTCGAAGGGAATCAGCATGGCGGGCTACTCGTGAATCGTGCTCGTGAATCGCAGCGCGGGATTGTAGTCCCGCGCTGCGCTCAGCGCAGCTTCACTTCCTGCTCTTGTCCGAGTCCTTGCCCTTGTCGGACGACCCATCGCCGCTGTCGATCAGGTCGTCCACCGGCGGCACGTGGGTGGTGCTTTCCATGTGCACCGGATGCTCCAGCTGCTTGCTGAAACGCTCCAGCGTGCCTTCGCTGGGTTCCGCATCGCTGTCGAACACCGGTGGGCTGAGCATGTACGCCGTCAGCAGTTTCGCCAGGGCGGCAAGGCTGTCGATGTGGGTGCGCTCGTAGCCGTGGGTGGCGTCGCAACCGAAGGCCAGCAGGGCGGTGCGGATGTCATGGCCGGCGGTGATCGCCGACTGCGCATCGCTGTGGTAGTAGCGGAACAGGTCCCGCCGTACGGCGACCTCATGGCGTTCGCCGAGGCGCAGCAGGTGACGGGAAAGATGGAAGTCGTAGGGCCCGCCGGAGTCCTGCAGGGCCACGCTCACCGCGTGCTCGCTGGAGTTCTGTCCCTCGGCCACCGGGGCGATGTCGATGCCGACGAACTCGCTCACGTCCCAGGGTAGCGCGCCGGCCGCGCCGGAGCCGATTTCCTCGGTGATGGTGAACAGCGGGTGGCAGTCGATGGGCGGCACCTGGCCGCTTTCCACGATGGCCTTGAGCGAAGCCAGCAGCGCGGCGACGCCGGCCTTGTCGTCGAGGTGGCGGGCGCTGATGTGGCCGCTTTCGGTGAATTCCGGCAACGGGTCGAAGGCGACGAAATCACCGATGGCCACGCCCAGCGATTCGCTGTCGGCACGGCTGGCGGTGTAGGTATCCAGGCGCAGCTCGACGTGGTCCCAGCTGATCGGCAGGGTGTCCACGGCGGTATTGAAGGCGTGCCCGGAGGCCATCAGCGGCAGCACGCTGCCACGGAATACGCCGTTCTCGCAGAACACCGTGACGCGGCTGCCCTCGGCGAAGCGGCTCGACCAGCAACCCACCGGCGCCAGTGCCAGGCGGCCGTTGGGCTTGATCTCGCGGACGATCGCGCCAATGGTGTCCAGGTGTGCCGAGACCGCGCGGTCCGGGCTCTTGCGCCGCCCCAGCAGGGTGGCGCGGATGGTCCCACGGCGGGTCATCTCGAAGGGTACGCCGATCTCCTCCAGCCGCTCGGCGACGTAGCGCACGATGGTGTCGGTGAAACCGGTAGGGCTGGGGATGGCGAGCATTTCCAGCAGCACGCGCTGCAGGTAGTTCAGGTCCGGTTGTGGCAGTTGGGTCATGCCGGGGCCTCCACGTTGGGGTGTGGCTGGTCACGGTTGTCGCGGTGCAGCAGTTCGCGGCTCAGCGGGAAGAGCAGGTCGACGAAGCGCTCGGCGACGGGTTGTGGCTCATGGTTGGCCAGGCCGGGGCGTTCGTTGGCTTCGATGATCACGTACTCCGCCTGGTCGGCCTCGGTGACCAGCAGGTCGAGGCCGGTGACCGGAATCTCCAGCGCCCGCGCCGCGCGGATGGCGGCGTCGGCGAGCGCCGGGTGCAGGCGCTCGGTGACGTCTTCCAGGGTGCCGCCGGTGTGCAGGTTGGCGGTGCGCCGCACAGCCAGGCGCTGGCCGCTGGGCAGCACGTCGTCGTAGGTGAAGCCGGCCGCGCCCAGCGTGCGCTCGGTTTCGCCGTCCAGCGGGATGCGGCTTTCGCCACCGGTGGCGGCCTGGCGACGGCGGCTCTGCGCCTCGATCAGCTTGCGGATGCTGTGCCGGCCATCGCCGATCACCTCGGCGGGACGGCGGATGGCGGCGGCCACCACTTCGTAGCCGATCACCACGATGCGCAGGTCCTGTCCGGGGTGGTAGCTCTCGAGGATGACGCGGGTGTCGAACTGCTTGGCATGGGCGATGGCTTCCTCGACCTCTTCCGGCGAGCGCAGGTCCACGGCGACGCCCTGGCCCTGTTCGCCGTCCACCGGCTTGACCACCAGCGCGCCGTGCTCCTCGAGGAAGGCGGCATTCTCCTGCACGCTGCTCGCCAGCCGCTGCTGCGGCTGGCGCAGGCCGGCGCGGTCGAGGGCGCGGTGGGTGAGGGTCTTGTCCTGGCACAGGCTCATGCTCACGGCGCTGGTGAGGTCGCACAGCGACTCGCGGCAGCGAATGCGCCGGCCGCCCTGGGTGAGGGTGAAGAGGCCGGCGTCGGCGTCCTGCACCTGTACTTCGATGCCGCGCCGATGGGACTCGTCGACGATGATCCTGGCGTAGGGGTTGAGCCCTTCCTCCGGGCCGGGGCCGAGGAACAGCGACTGGTTGATGCCGTTCTTGCACTTCACCGCGAAGGTCGGCAGCTCGCGGAAGCGCAGCTTGCGGTACAGCGACTTGGCCTGTTGGTTGCCGTGCAGCACCGACAGGTCCAGGTACGCAAGACCCCGGCTCATGAAGTGCTCGATCAGGTGGCGCACCAGCGCTTCGCCGACGCCAGGCCGGCTGGACTGTGGGTCCACTGCCAGGCACCAGAGGCTGGAGCCGCCTTCCGGATCGCGGAAGGCCTTGGCGTGGTTGATGCCCATGACCGTGCCGATCACCGTGCCGGTCTCGGCGTCCTCCGCCAGCCAGTAGGCCGGGCCACCCTGGTGGCGCGGGGTGACGTTGGACGGATCGACCGGCAGCATGCCGCGCGACAGGTACAGGCGGTTGATCGCCGCCCAGTCGTCATCGCTGTGTACGCGGCGGATGCGGAAGCCGCGGAAGGGGCGGCGCGCCGGGCGGTAGTCGGTGAACCACAGGCGCAGCGCATCGGAAGGGTCGAGGAAGAGTTGCTGCGGGGCATGGGCCAGCACCTGCTGCGGCGCGGCCACGTAAAGGGCGATGTCGCGTTCGCCGGGTTGTTCGTTGAGCAGCTCGGCGGCGAGCTTGTCGGGGCTGGAGAAGGTGTGGCCGATCAGCAGGCGACCCCAGCCGCACTGCAGGATCAGCGGGCCGTGGCTTTCCGCGTGATCACCGGCGAAACGCGCCTGCAGCCGCTCGTAGGTCGGTGTCTGGCCGCGCAGCAACCTCTGGTTGTGAGGATGGGGCAGATTGGAATGGGGTTTCATCTTGCGCTCCCTGATAAGGCTTCTGTCCTGGGCTGAAAGAAAAGGCAACGCCGCATGAGGCGGCATTGCCGAGCCGAGGGACTGTTGTTGCTTTGCTGCGAGCCGCGTTGCTGCGCCAAATCGCGCCAGGCTAGACGCGGGACGCCGGCAATGGTCATTCCCTTGCCTAGTCCCGCAACGACGCATGGCGCGATTTGCCGCGCAACCCGAAGGGCCAGCCCGTCTATTGCGCAGCAAGACGTGATGCGTTGGCTGCTGGAACCACCGCACTTCCGCTTCGTGCCGGGCGCTGCGTAATGGGCGGCGCTGGCGTGGCCGCAGCGAAGCATCAACAGTCCCTCATAGGCCTTGTTCCGTCAGCCAGAGGTTGAGGGCCGCCAACTGCCACAACTTGGAACCACGCAGCGGGGTGAGGTCGCTTGCCGGGTCGCTGAGCAGGCGGTCGAACATCGCCGTCTCGAACAGCCCACGGTCCTGGCTCGGGTCCAGCAGCAACTCGCTGACCCAGGCGCGGGTATTGCCTTGCAGGTGCTTGAGGCCCGGCACCGGGAAGTACCCCTTGGGCCGGTCGATCACTTCGCTGGGGATGACCTTGCGTGCGGCCGCCTTGAGCACCTGCTTGCCGCCGTCGCCGAGCTTGAAGCGGGACGGGATGCGCGCCGACAGCTCGGCCACGCGGTAGTCGAGGAACGGCACGCGTGCCTCCAGGCCCCAGGCCATGGTCATGTTGTCCACGCGCTTGACCGGGTCGTCGACCAGCATGATGGTGCTGTCCAGGCGCAGGGCCTTGTCCACCGGGTCATCCGCGCCGGCCTGGGCGAAGTGCTCGCGGACGAACTCGCTGGCCACGTCCTCCACCCGCAGGGCTTCGCGCACGGTGTCCAGGTACTCGCCGTGAGTGCGGTCGAAGAAGGCCGCGCGGTAGGCCTGCAGCGGGTCCTTGGCGCCGGCCACCTTCGGGTACCAGTGGTAGCCGGCGAACAGCTCGTCGGCGCCCTGGCCGCTCTGAACCACCTTGCAGTGCCTGGAAACTTCCCGCGAGAGCAGGTAGAAGGCGATGCAGTCGTGGCTGACCATCGGCTCGCTCATGGCGCGGAAGGCTGCCGGCAATTGCGAAATCACTTCGTTCTCGTCGATGCGCAACTGGTGGTGGCGCGTGCCGTAGCGCTTGGCGATCAAGTCGGAGTACTGGAATTCGTCGCCGCGCTCGCCGCCGGCATCCTCGAAACCGATGGAGAAGGTCAGCAGGTCCTCGACGCCGGCCTCGTGCAGCAGGCCGACCAGCAGGCTGGAATCCACCCCGCCGGAGAGCAGCACGCCGACTTCGCGGGCGGCACGCTGACGCACGCTCACGGCATCGCGCAGGCTGCTCAGCAGGCGGTCTTCCCAGTCGTCAAGGGTCAGCTCGCGCTCGTCCGGCAGCGGGCCGTAGTCCAGGGTCCACCAGCGCTGGCGCTCGGTGTGGCCTTCGGCGTCGATGGTCATCCAGGTGGCCGGCGGCAGTTTCTGCACCTCGGCCAGCAGGGTACGCGGCGCGGGGACCACGGCGTGGAAGTTGAGGTAGTGGTTGAGCGCCACCGGGTCCAGCGCCGGGTCGATGTCGCCGCCCTTGAGCAGCGCCGGCAGGCTGGAGGCGAAGCGCAGGCGCTTGCCAGTCTGCGACAGGTACAGCGGCTTGATGCCGAGGCGGTCGCGGGCGATGAACAGGCGCCGTTTGTCGCGTTCCCAGATGGCGAAGGCGAACATGCCATTGAGGCGTGGCAATAGTTGTTCACCCCAGGCGTGGTATCCCTTGAGGAGTACTTCGGTGTCGCCTCCGGAAAAGAAGCGGTACCCAAGGGCTTCCAGCTCGCCGCGCAGTTCGGGGTAGTTGTAGATTGCCCCGTTGAACACCAGCGACAGGCCCAGCGAGGTGTCGATCATCGGCTGACCGGATGCTTCGGCCAGGTCCATGATCTTCAGCCGCCGGTGCCCCAGGGCCACCGGCCCTTCGCTGTGGAAGCCCCAGGCATCGGGGCCTCGCGGGGCGAGGTGATGGGTGATGCGTTCGACCGCGGCAAGGTCCGCAGCCTGTTTGTCGAAACGTAACTCTCCTGCTAGTCCGCACATTTCCTTACCGGTTCTCCGTTGGGGATCAAGTGGGTGGCGCCTCATGGACGCCTTAGGGGATGACCCGTCGATCTGGCGAGAGTTCTATCTGATTTCATTGAGAAAAAATGACGGAGCAGCAGGTGGACTGAGATGGCCGAGAGCAAGACTGCGATGCGTAACGCCCACGCACTCTCCATGTTGCAGGCCCTGAGACGGCTGCAGCAGGCGGCGGAAGTGCACTCCAAGAGCCTGGGCCGCGACGGTGAACTGACGCCGCTGCAGCTGCTGATCCTGCAGGTGGTCGAACTGGAGGGGGAGATAACCGCTGGTCAGTTGGCGCGGCAGGTGGCGCTGTCGCAGTCGTCCATTTCCAGCGCGCTGACCCGCCTGGAAAGCAAGGGCCTGCTGACCCGCCGGCGCGACGACGATGACCGCCGCAAGCAGTGGCTGAGCCTGGAAGCGGTCGGGCGCCGAGCGCTCAGGAATGGGCCGACGCTGTTGCCCGAGCACGCACTGGAGCGTTTCGCCGGGCTGCCGGAATGGGAGCAGCACGCGATCCTCGCCGGGCTGCTGCGGGCGGCCGAGCTGTTCGAGACGCCGGGGGCCGGCGCCGAGGAAGAAGAGTTCTAATCGCTCTTGAAGGCTGTCAGCTCATCAGTTTCTGCGCGGCCAGCGACAGGCTGACGGCCACTAGCATCAGCGCGAACAGGCGCTGCAGCGTCGCGCCACCCAGGCGCACCGCCAGGCGGTTGCCGAACAGCACGCCGAGCGCACCGCCGGCCGCCAGGCACGCCAGCAAGGGCAGCGGCGGCTGGGCGTGGGTGAGGTAGAGCAGGAAACCGCCACCGGATACCAGCGCGATCACCGCCATGGAGGTGGCTGTCGCCGCCATCATCGACAGCGGTGTGAACCAAAGCAGCCCCGGCACGATCAGGAAGCCGCCGCCCACGCCCATCAGGCCGGACAACAAGCCCACCGCCAGGCCGACGCCCAGCAGCGGCCCGTTGCGCATGGGTTTGTCGCAGTTGCGTGGCTGGCTGGAGCCCTGCCACATGCGCCAGGCCGACCACAGCACCAGCAGGCAGAAGCCGACGATCAGCCAGGCGTCGGGCACGTACTTGCCCAGCCACTGGCCGACGGCGTTGCCCGGCCAGCCGGTGATCACCAGCCAGAACAGCGGCTTCCATGCCACCTGGCCCTGCCGTGCGCGCGGCACCGCACCGATGGCGGCAGACAGTGCGACAGCACCGAGGCTGACGCCGATGGCATCGTGCAGTGGCAGGTGCAGGCTGAGCAGCAGGGGCAGCGCCACCAGCGAACCGCCGGCGCCGGTCAGGCCCAGCAGCAGCCCGAGGATCAGGCCGATGGCGGAAGATTCAAGCAGCAGTGCATCCATGTCGGTGGTCCGCTCTGGAAGCTGGTCGCGGCCCTGTCGATGGACCGCGAGGTGTTCAGGAGTTCTTCTGGCCGCGCACGACGTCGCGCAGGAAGAATCGGTTCGGGTGGCAGGCCTCGGCCACGGCGCGCGGCAGGGGCAGCGGTTCGCCGTCGATCCAGGCCGCCAGCAGTTCGCCGGCCAGCGGCGCGGTAACCAGTCCGCGCGAGCCGTGGGCGCTGTTCAGGTACAGGCCGTCGAGCCAGGGGCACGGCGTCTCCGGTACCTGGCGTGCATCCTTGCCGAGCACCGCGTAAGACTGGGCGAAGGCTTCGCGATCCGCCAGCGGGCCCACCAGCGGCAGGTAGTCCGGGGTGGTGCAGCGGAAGGCGGCGCGGCCCTGCAGCGTGGTTGGGTCGAGCTGGGCAATGTGCATCCGAGCGCTCAGGTCTGTGGATATCTCCGCCAGCAGGTCGAGGTTGCCCAGGTGTTCTTCCAATGATGGCTCAGTGTCGTCTCGCTTGAATTCGAAACTGGCGCCCAGGGTGTGCTCGCCGTGACGCGGCGGGGCAACGTAGCCTTCGGCGCAGACCACGGTACTCAGCGCGGCGCTCTCGGCGGTGGCCGGCACGCGGGTGATCTGCCCGCGAATGCGCTTCATCGGCAGCGATTCGGCGCCCGCGAAACGGCGCACTTCGGCGGCGGTGGCGAGGATGGCGATGGGCGCGCTGGCGAGTTCTTCCTCGCCGCTCCAGGCACTCCAGCCTTCGGCTTCGCGTTGCAGGCGGACTTCCTCACCGGTCAGCACGCGGATGTTCGGATGCTGCGCAAGGTGCCGGCACAGCGCAGGTGGGTGCACCCAGCCGCCTTCGGGGTAGAACAGCCCGCCGGCCGGCAGGCCGATGCCGGCGATGGATTCCGCCTCGGCCTTGTCCAGCAGGTGCAGCAGGGTCGCCGGGAAGGCCTCGGTCAGCTTGGCCTGGCGCTGTGTCTCGGCGTCATCGAAGCCCAGTTGCAGCACACCGCAATCGGACCATTCCTCGCCTTTCTGCAGACGCTGGATCAGCCGTCGCGTGTGGCCGAAGCCGCTGACGATCAACCGCGACAGCGCAGTCCCGTGGGCGGACAGCTTGAGGTAGAGCACGCCTTGCGGGTTGCCCGAGGCTTCTTCGGCGAGGCCCGCGTGACGCTCGATCAGCGTCACCTTCCAGCCCCGCGCGGCCAGGCTGGCGGCGCTGGCGCAACCGGCCATGCCGCCGCCGATCACCAGTGCTTCCCGAGGGCCTTTGGGGTGAACGGGTCGGCTGTACCAGGGCTTGCCGGCCGGCTGTTCGACACCGAGGAATTCGCCCTGGGACATCTCCCATTTCTTGCCGAAGCCCAGGGTGCGGCGGATCTTGAAGCCGGCCGCGCCCAGCCCGCGGCGGACGAAGCCGGCGCTGGTGAAGGTGGCGATGGTGGTGCCCGGCCCCGAGAGGCGGGCGAGCTGGGCGTAGAGCGCGTCGTTCCACATCTCCGGGTTCTTCGCCGGGGAGAAGCCGTCGAGGAACCAGGCGTCGATGCGTGCGTCCAGTTCGGGCAGGGTGTCCAGCACATCGCCCACCAGCAGGGTCAGCACCACGCGGCCCCCGGCGAAGACCAGGCGCTGGAAACCGGGGTTGATCGCCACGTACTGTTCCAGCAACTGCCCCGACAGGTGCGCCAGCTCCGGCCAGAGGGCGAAGGCGCGGCGCAGGTCGTCCAGCGCCACCGGGTACTTCTCGGTGCTGACGAAGTGCAGCCGCGCATCGCTCGGCGCCTGCTCTTCGAACAGCTGCCAGGCGCAGAGGAAGTTCAGCCCGGTGCCGAAGCCGGTTTCGCCGATGCACAGGCGCCCGCCAGCAGGCAGTGCGGCGAAGCGCTCGGGCAGGCGGTTGCCGTCGATGAACACGTGGTGCGTTTCGGCGATCCCGGAGACGGGAGAGAAATACACGTCGCCGTAGACGCGGGAGGTCGGCTGGCCGTTCTCGTTCCAGTCGATCTGGGCGCTGCTGATGTCTGGCATGTGGGGGCAGGGTTGTGAAACGAAGCCGGCAGTTTAGCCGATCCGCCGCGCAGACAGCCTGCGTCACTTCCGCTACCTTTTACTCACTTCGAGACAAGGAGAGGTGCATGTTCGAATCCGCCGAGATCGGTCATTCCATCGACAAGGAAACCTACGAGAAGGAAGTCGCGGTGCTGCGCGAAGCCCTGCTCGAGGCGCAGTACGAGCTCAAGCAGCAGGCGCGCTTCCCGGTGATCATCCTGATCAACGGCATCGAGGGCGCCGGCAAGGGCGAGACGGTGAAGCTGCTCAACGAGTGGATGGACCCGCGCCTGATCCGGGTGGAAAGCTTCCTCCTGCCCACCGACGAGGAACTCTCGCGGCCGCCGCAGTGGCGCTTCTGGCGCCGCCTGCCGCCCAAGGGCACGACCGGCATCTTCTTCGGCAACTGGTACAGCCAGATGCTTTATGCGCGGGTCACCGGCGAGATCAAGGACAGCCAGCTCGATGGCCTGATCAGCGATGCCGAACGCTTCGAGCGGATGTATTCCGACGAAGGCGCGCTGATCTTCAAGTTCTGGTTCCACCTTTCCAAGAAGCAGCTCAAGGAACGCCTCAAGGCGCTGGAGAACGACCCGACCCGCAGCTGGCAATTGAGCGAGATCGACTGGAAGCAGAACGAGGTCTACGACAAGTTCGTGCGCTACGGCGAGCGCGTGCTGCGCCGCACCAGCCGCGACTATGCGCCCTGGTACGTGGTGGAGGGCTCCGATGAGCGCTACCGCAGCCTGACGGTCGGCCGCACCATCCTCGAAAGCCTGCAGGCCGCGCTCAAGCGCAAGGACCGCCCGACCCCGCAGCCCCATGCCGCGCCGCTGGTTTCCAGCCTGGACAACAAGGGGCTGCTGGATGCACTGGACCTGAGCCTTTCGCTGGACAAGGACCAGTACAAGGAGCAACTGGCCAAGGAACAGGCGCGCCTGGCCACGCTGATGCGCGACAAGCGTTTCCGCAGCCACTCGCTGATCGCCGTGTTCGAAGGCAACGACGCCGCCGGCAAGGGCGGCGCGATCCGCCGCGTGACCGATGCGCTGGACCCACGCCAGTACCGCATCGTGCCCATCGCCGCGCCGACCGAGGAGGAGCGCGCGCAGCCGTATCTGTGGCGCTTCTGGCGGCATATCCCGGCACGCCGGCAGTTCACCATCTTCGATCGTTCCTGGTATGGCCGCGTGCTGGTGGAGCGGGTCGAGGGCTTCGCCTCCGATGCTGACTGGCTGCGTGCCTATGCGGAGATCAACGACTTCGAGGAGCAACTGGCGAACTACAACATCGTGCTGGTGAAGTTCTGGCTGTCCATCGACCAGGAAACCCAGCTGGAGCGCTTCAAGGAGCGCGAGTCGATCCCCTTCAAGCGTTTCAAGATCACCGAGGAAGACTGGCGCAACCGCGACAAGTGGGACCTCTACGTGGATGCGGTGGGCGACATGGTCGACCGCACCAGCACCGAGATCGCGCCCTGGACGCTGGTGGAGGCCAATGACAAGCGCTATGCGCGGGTGAAGGTGCTCAAGACCATCAACGACGCGCTGGAGGCGGCTTACGCCAGTGCGAAGAAGGGCAAGAAGGACTGACGTTTCAGGAGCTTTTTTGTAGAAGCGAGCTTGCTCGCGAACCAGCCCCGCTCAGTGCTTCCCTGCAGGAGCGGGCCCTACCCGTGAGCCGCCGGCTGGGCCGGCGGTCTACCCGCCGTTCTTCTGCGAAGGCTTCGGCGCCCCGACCAGTCGCCCCATCGCGCCGGCAATCCCCATCTCCCGCAGCACCTGCAGCTCGCCCTCGGTCTCGACCATCTCCGCGATCAGCGGCAGGTCGATGCTGTTGGAGGCGCGGTACATGGCTTCGATGAACAGGCGCTTGTCGTTGTCCTGGTCGATGGCGCGGATGTAGCTGCCGTCGATCTTCAGGTACGCAAGGCCCAGGCGGGTCAGGTTGCCGATCAGGCTGAAGCGTCCGCCGAAGTGCTGCAGGCCCAGCTTGGCGCCGACGTCCTGCACCGACTGGGCGAGCTTCTCGAGCTCGGCCGGCGGCGGCAGGTAGCGTTCGTCCACTTCCAAGGTCATCAGTTGCGCTTCCTGCGGGTGGGCGCGGAGGATTTCGAACAGCTGGCGCAGGGGCTCGGCGCTGCGCACGGTTTCTGCCGACAGTGACAAGGCCAGTGGCGCCGGTTGCTGGGCGAGGTGGGCGAGGGCGTGTTCGAGCATGGCCAGGTCGAACCGCGCGGACCAGCCGAAGCGTTCGATCCACGGCAGGAACTGCCCGGCGGCGACGGCCTCGCCCTTGGGATCGAGCAGCCGCGCGAGGACTTTCTGGTGCAGCAGTTCGCCTTTCTCGGCGCAGGCGCGCACAGGCTGGAACCACAGCTGCAACTTGCCTTTCTGCAGGGCGTCGTCGAGCCACTCGCGCCAGGCGCGGGAGTCCTGCGCGGGCTGGCCGCCGGAGCTGTCCAGGCGCTGCCAGGGATGGTCCGGGGTGGCCTGTGACTGCGCCAGGGCCTGGTCCGCGCGGGACATTACGCTTGCCGCGGATTCGCCGGGGCGGAAGGCCGCGAGCCCAAGGTGCGCCACCGGCTTGCAGTCGCTGGCGCCGGTGCCGCGCAGGTTCTCCAGGGCGGCGCTGAGCTGGTCGGCCAGCAGTTCGGCGCTGGCGCTGTCGACGCCGGGGGCGAGCAGGGTGAACTCGCCGCCACGGCTGCGCGCGGCGAGCCAGTCCGGGGTGCCGTGGGTCTCGCGCTCACGCTCCAGCAACTCGGCGACGTCGCGGATCAGCGCGTCGGTGCGTTGCCCGCCCAGGCGCTGGTTGAGCCCGGCCAGGTCGTTCAGGCGCAGCAGCAGCAGATAGCCGGCGGCGTTCTGTTCGCTGGGGGACAATTGCGCATCCAGCCGCGCGTCGAACAGGCGGCGGTTGGCCAGGCCAGAGAGGCTGTCCTGGTAGGCCTCTTCGCGCAGTTTCTCGCTGCGGGTGGCTTCCTCGGCGAACAGCGCCTTGAGCTTGTCGACCATCTGGTTCATCGCCTGCACCACACGCTTGAGCTCGGGAGTGCGCGGCTCCTTGGGCAGGGTGAGGAATTCGCGGCGGGTGATGGCGTGGGCCTGCTGCACCATCTGGTCCAGCGGCTTGAGCTGGGTGCGCAGCAGCCAGCCGCCAAGGATGGCGCTGACCAGCCCGCAGGCCAGCAGCCAGGCGAGGCTGCCCAGCGCGCCGTCCCACAGCTTGGCCAGGGCGAACTGCGGATGGCTGACCACCTCGACCCGCGCGGCCTGTTCCCAGCCGCGCATGATCAGCGCATCGCCGCCCTGGGCCTTGAGGTTGACCAGCTTGGCGAACCAGCCCGGCACCTGCTGGTTCTGCGTGTCGCTGTCGCGCTCGACTATCACCTTGCCCTCGGGAATGCTCACCACGCGGATGGTGGCGAAGTAGCCGGAATCGAAGATCGAGCTGACCATCAGCTCGATCATCGCCGGGTCGTCCACATGTGGGGTGAGCGACAGCCCCAGTGCGGTGGCGGCATCTTGGGCGTGGGAGCGCAACTGGCTGATCATCTGCTCGCGAGAGCTTTCCAGGCTGGCGGCGAAGCTGCCGGCGAAGGCCACCACGAGGAACAGGCAGATCGCCAGGAACAGTTGCTTGAGCAATGACATGCCGGGTTTCTCCTATCGCGTCTCGTCGAGGTCCAGGCCCTCGGCGCGCATCTTGGTCAACAGGTCCTGCCAGCGCGACAGTTTCTTGCTGTCGCCGGTGCGCTTGCCGCCGCCGGGGCCGGGCAGCCACAGCCCCTCGGCGTTGAAGGCGTAGACGGGCAGGAGGTCCTTGCGCTGGGAGGCGGGCTTGATCTGCGGGATCAGGTTGTCCAGCACCAGCGGTTCGGCAGTGGGGGAGGCGTAGTAGGTGAGCACCATGTGCGCCTGGTTCTGCTGCAGCGCCTTGACGTAGGTGATGCGCAGCTTGTCGCTGGCGACCCCGAGGCGGCGCAGGGTGACGAACTTGGCGATAGAGTAGTCCTCGCAGTCGCCGGCGCCCTTGTAGAGGGATTCCACCGGCGTCGCCCAGTAGTCCTCCTGGCGCCAGACGGTGCGGTCGTCGGTGAATACCAGGGCGCCGTTGAAGAAGGCGTTGACGGCCTTGAGCTTGGCGCTCTCGTCGAGGTTCTCGCTGTCCTGGATCAGCCGTCCCCAGGATTCGATGCGGGTCTTGGCGGTGCCGAGGTTGCCGTAGCGCTGCTCGGCGTTCTTCAGGATGGTGTCGAAGTTCCAGGCGGCGCCGGCGGTCAGCGCGAGGAGCGCGAGCAGCAGCACGCCGGCCCGCAGACGCAGCGGGCTGGCGAACAGCCAGAGGGCTCCTCGGGGTGGCTGCATCGCCAGCGCTCCATGTGGGATGTGTGGAGTCTAGGCGCTCTTCGAAAACTTGCGCTGGCGCATCGCCATTGGGCGAAAAGCCCCGTCGTACGGGCCTTGCCGGCGAATCTGACAGGATTGTCATTTAAGGGTCAGCGTGCGGTCCCGGGTTCTGGCTTATAACCCCAGGATGCGGCCGCTGTGGCCGAACCAGACGCAGGAGAGCGGGATGCAGGGGCAACGGCGGGTTTGGCTGGCGGCAGGGTTGCTGGGGGTGACGGCGCTGGGAGCGGGCATCTGGGGCTTTGCCGGCCGGCACGAGGCGCCGCAGGCGGCGGCCCAGCCAGCCGGCGTGCCGGTGACCCTGGCGCGCGTGGCCCGCGAGGACCTGACGCAGAACCTCGATGGCGTCGGTACAGTCACCTCGCTGCACAGCGTGCTGGTGCGCCCGCAGGTCGAAGGCCAGCTCACCGCGTTGCTGGTGGAAGAGGGGCAGATGGTCAAGGAAGGCGAACTGCTGGCGACCATCGACGACCGCGCCATCAACGCCGCGCTGGAGCAGGCCGAGGCGACCAGGCAAAGCAATCAGGCGCAGCTGCGCATCGTCGAGCAGGACCTGGCGCGCTACCAGACGCTGAGCCAGCGCGGCTCGATTTCCCGCCAGACCTTGGAGCAGACCGAAGCCGAGGCAGCGCGCCTGCGTGCGACCCTGCGCGGCAACCAGGCCACCATCGACGCCGAGCGCGTGCGCCTGTCCTACACCCGCATCACCTCGCCGGTCGCCGGCCGCGTCGGCATCCGCAACGTCGACGTCGGCAACCTGCTGCGCACCAATGACAGCAGCGGCCTGTTCACCGTCACCCAGATGTCGCCGATCTCGGTGGTCTTCGCCCTGCCGCAGGAAAGCCTGCCGCAGCTGCAACCGCTGATGAAGGGTGACTCCCCGGTGGTCGCGCGCAGCCGCGACGGCGGCCAGCTGCTCGGCGAGGGCCACCTGCGCAGCATCGACAACCAGGTCGCCAGCAGCACCGGGACCATCCGCGTGCGCGCGGTCTTCGACAACAAGGACGGCCAGCTCTGGCCGGGGCAGTTCGTCGCCATCGACCTGCAGTCCGGCGTGCTGCGCAACGGCCTGGTGCTGGACAGCCGTGCCGTGCGCCGTGGTCTGGACGGTGCCTTCGTGTTCCGCATCGAGGACGGCAAGGCGCAGAAGGTGCCGGTGCGCATCGTCCAGGAAGTGGATGGCCGCACGCTGGTCGAAGGCCTCGCGGCGGACGATGAAGTGGTGCTCGACGGCCACTCGCGCCTGACCCCCGGCGCCCGCGTGGACGTGCAGGGCGACGTGCAGACCCTGGCCCGCCGGAGCGAGCCATGAGCGTGCGCGCCGGCATGTCCGGCTGGTGCGTGCGCCACCCCATTGCCACCTGCCTGCTGACCATCGCCTCGCTGCTGCTCGGCCTGCTGGCGTTCTTCCGCCTCGGCGTGGCGCCACTGCCGCAGGTGGATTTCCCCACCATCCAGGTGCAGGCGCTGCTGCCCGGCGGCAGCCCGGAGACCATGGCGTCCTCGGTGGCGACCCCGCTGGAGGTGCAGTTCAGCGCCATCCCCGGCATCACCCAGATGCTCTCCACCAGCGCCCTGGGCTCGACCACCCTGACGCTGCAGTTCGACCTGGAAAAGAACATCGACGTCGCCGCCCAGGAGGTCACCGCCGCGATCAACGCCGCCGCCGGGCGTCTGCCGGCGGACATGCCGAACCTGCCGACCTGGCGCAAGATCAACCCGGCGGACAGCCCGATCATGATCGTCCGGGTGAATTCCGAGCTGATGCCGCTGATCGAGCTCAGTGACCTTGCCGAAGTGCTGCTGTCACGCCAGCTCAGCCAGATCAGCGGGGTCGGGCAGATCTTCGTGGTCGGCCAGCAGCGTCCGGCGATCCGCATCCAGGCGCAGCCGGAGAAGCTCGCCGCCTACCGCCTGACCCTGGCCGACCTGCGCCAGTCGCTGCAGTCGGCGAGCATCAACCAGGCCAAGGGTGCGCTGTTCGGCGACGGCCGCGTGTCCACCCTGGCGGCCAATGACCAGCTGTTCAGCCCCGGCGAGTACGGCGACCTCGTGGTTGCCTACCGCGCCGGCGCACCGGTGTTCCTGCGCGATCTGGCGAAGGTGGTGAAGGCGCCGGAAGACGATTACGTGCAGGCCTGGCCGGATGGCCGCCCCGGCGTGGCGCTGGTGATCCTGCGCCAGCCCGGCGCGAACATCGTCGAGACCTCCGATGCCATCCAGGCCGAGCTGCCACGCCTGCGCGAAATGCTGCCGGCGGGCGTCGAAGTGGAAGTGCTCAACGACCGCACCCGCACCATCCGCGCCTCGCTGCATGAAGTGGAGTTGACCCTGCTGCTGACCATGGGGTTGGTGGTGCTGGTGATGGGGCTGTTCCTGCGCCAGCTGTCGGCCACCCTGATCGTCGCCACCGTGCTGGCGGTGTCGCTCAGCGCCAGCTTCGCGGCCATGTACCTGCTGGGCTTCACCCTGAACAACCTGACATTGGTGGCGCTGATCATCGCCGTGGGCTTCATCGTCGACGACGCCATCGTGGTGGTGGAGAACATCCACCGCCACCTGGAGCAGGGCAAGGACCGGGTGCAGGCGGCACTGGCCGGCGCCTCGGAGATCAGCTTCACGGTGGTCTCCATCAGCTTCTCGCTGATCGCCGCGTTCATCCCGCTGCTGTTCATGGGCGGCATCGTCGGGCGGCTGTTCCGCGAGTTCGCTGTCAGCGTCACGGCGGCCATCCTGATTTCGGTGCTGGCCTCGCTGACCATCGCGCCGATGCTCGCCTCGCGCTTCATGGGGGCGCCCCATCACCATAAAAGCGGGCACGGGCACGACGACGGAGGCATCGCCGGTTGGTTGCTGGCACGCTACGCCAAGGGGCTGGACTGGTCGCTGCATCACCAGCGCACGGTGCTGGCCGGCTTCGTGGTCTGCGTGGCCATCGCGGTGGGCGGCTACGTCGGCATTCCCAAGGGCTTCTTCCCGTCCCAGGACACCGCCTTCGTCTTCGGCACCACCCAGGCCGCCGAAGACATCTCCTATGCCGACATGGCCGAGAAGCACAAGCAGCTCGCCGAGATCGTTGCCGCCGACCCGGCGGTACAGAGCTATAACCACGCCATCGGCATCACCGGCGGCAGCCAGAGCCTGGCAAACGGGCGTTTCTGGATCGTGCTCAAGGACCGTGGCGACCGCGACGTCTCGGTGGACGAGTTCATCAACCGCATCCGGCCCAAGCTGGCCAAGGTGCCGGGTATCGTCCTCTACCTGCGTTCGGCGCAGGACATCAACCTCGCCACCGGGCCGGTGCGCACCCAGTACCAGTACGCCCTGCGCAGCAATGACAGCGCGGCGCTGGCGCAGTGGGCGGATCGCCTGACCCAGCGGTTGAAGGAGGAGGGCGGCCTGCAGGATGTGTCCAACGACCTGCAGATGGGCGCCAGCGTCACCTCGCTTGCGATCGACCGGGTGGCGGCGGCGCGCTTCGGGCTGTCCGCCGAGGACGTCAGCCAGACCCTCTATGACGCCTTCGGTCAGCGCCAGGTCGGCGAATTCCAGACCGAGGTCAACCAGTACAAGGTGATCCTCGAACTGGATTCGCGCCAGCGCGGCCGCGCGGAAAGCCTGGCCTGGTTCCACCTGCGTTCGCCGCTGACCGGCGAGATGGTGCCGCTGGCAGCCCTGGCGCGGGTCACACCGGCCAAGTCCGGGCCGCTGCAGATCAACCACAACGGCATGTTCCCGGCCGTCACGCTGTCCTTCAACCTGTCACCGGGCGTGGCCCTGGGCGACGCCGTGAACCTGGTGCAGCGGGCGCAGGCGGAGATCGGCATGCCGTCGAGCATCAGCGGCGAGTTCCAGGGCGCCGCAGCAGCCTTCCAGAGTTCACTGGCGAGCCAGCCGCTGCTGATCCTTGCGGCGCTGTTTGCGGTCTACGTGATCCTGGGCGTGCTCTACGAGAGCTTCGTGCACCCGCTGACCATTCTTTCCACCTTGCCCTCGGCCGGCATCGGCGCGGTGTTCCTGCTCTGGGGCTGGGGCCTGGAGTTCTCGGTGATGGCGCTGATCGGCCTGGTGCTGCTGATCGGCATCGTCAAGAAGAACGGCATCCTGATGGTCGACTTCGCCCTGGCCGCGCAACGCCAGCGTGGGCTGTCGCCCTACGACGCGATCCGCGAGGCGTGCCTGGCGCGCTTCCGGCCGATCATGATGACCACGCTGGCCGCGCTGCTGGGGGCGATCCCCCTGATGATCGGCTTCGGCACCGGCTCGGAACTGCGTCAGCCGCTGGGCGTGGCGGTGGTCGGCGGGCTGGTCTTCAGCCAGGCGCTGACCCTGTTCAGCACACCGGTGGTGTACCTGGCGCTGGACCGGCTGTTCCATCGCCAGCAACCGACATCAGCCGCGCTGGGAGGTGCGGTATGAGGAGCGGCTGGGTAGCATGCCGGACTGCGGGCGTCACGAACGGAGGGCTGGCATGCGCGTACTGATTGTCGAAGACGAGAGCAAGACCGCCGACTACCTGCAACGCGGGCTGAGCGAGCAGGGCTTCACCGTGGACGTCGCCAGCAACGGCATCGACGGCCGGCACCTGGCGCTCAATGGCGAATACGACGTCATCGTCCTCGACGTGATGCTCCCCGGCATCGACGGCTACGGCGTGCTGCGCGCCCTGCGCGAGCAGCGGCAGACGCCGGTGATCATGCTCACCGCCCGCGAGCGGGTGGAAGACCGCGTGCGCGGCCTGCGCGAGGGCGCCGACGATTACCTGATCAAGCCGTTCTCCTTCCTTGAACTGGTGGCGCGCCTGCAGGCCCTGACCCGCCGTGGCGCACACCTGGAAAGCGCGACGCAGATGCGCATTGCCGACCTCGCCATCGACCTCGTCAGCCGCCGTGTGCAGCGCGGCGGCACGCGCCTGGAGCTGACCGCCAAGGAGTATTCGCTGCTCTGCGTGCTGGCCCAGCGCAGTGGTGAAATCCTTTCCAAGACGGCCATCGCCGAGCTGGTCTGGGACATCAATTTCGACACCGACACCAACGTCGTCGAGGTCGCCATCAAGCGCCTGCGCGCCAAGCTCGACGGCCCCTTCGACACCAAGCTGCTGCATACCATCCGGGGCATGGGCTACGTGCTGGAAAGCCGCACCACCCAGGAGCGCGAGGCATGAGGGGGCTGTCGCTGTCCACGCGCCTGGCCGGCATGTTCGCCGGCGCCGCGCTGGGCATCTTCCTGCTGATCGGCTCGGCCCTCTACTGCGTGCTGGACGGGCAGATCGAGCGTCTGCAGCGCTCGGAGCTGGATACCCGCTTCAACATGGTCGCGCGCATGCTCGACAAGCCCGACCTGGCCGAACGCTGGCCGCACATGCAGCTCAAGCTCAATACCCTGAGCCAGGAGTACCAGCTGATCCGCTTCTGGATCGACAGCGACGATTCGCGCTTCCGCTACGGCCAGCCCAACGACGCGGTACGGCGGATGCTCGGGAGCGGCAACGGCTACGCCGAACTGGAACTGCCCGGCCACGATTCGCCGCTCAGCGCCCGCGTCGGCGTGCTGCCGGCCAGCGGCTCGCGCCCGGCGCTGGTGCTGCTCGCGGCGATCGACAGCGTGGCCTTCCAGCACGCCCGCCACGCCACGCTAATCACCCTGTTCGTGCTGTCCGCCCTGGGCATCGCCCTGGCGACGCTGTGCGGGCACTGGATTGCCCGGGTCGGCCTGCGGCCGGTGCGCGAACTCTCCGCCGAGGCGCGGCAGATCAGCCCGAAGCAATTGTCCCAGCGCCTGCGCCTGGAGGGCCTGCCGACGGAGTTGTCAGCGCTGGCGGGCGCCTTCAACGAGGCGCTGGATCGGCTGGAGCAGGCCTACCTGCGCCTGGAGTCGTTCAACGCCGACGTTGCCCACGAACTGCGCACGCCGCTGGCCAACCTGATCGGCCAGAGCCAGGTGGCGTTGTCTCGCGAGCGCAGCGCGCAGGATTACGAAGAGGTGCTGCAGTCCAACCTGGAGGAACTGGAGCGCCTGCGCGCCATCGTCAACGACATGCTGTTCCTCGCTCGCGTCGATCAGGGTGGGCTGGCGGCCGAGCGGGTAGAAACCTCGCTGGCGGCTGAGGTGGCGACGACCGTGGATTTCCTCGAGGTGATCTTCGACGAGCAGGGCGTGCAGGTGAACCTTCGTGGCGATGCCCGTGCCTGTGTCGAGCGGGCGCTGTTCCAGCGTGCGGTGACCAACCTGCTGTACAACGCAGCCCAGCACACCGCACCGGGCGGTCGTATCGAGGTGCGCCTGAGTGGCGAGCGCGGCGCCGCGCTGGTGGAAGTCAGCAACCCCGGCGAGCCGATCAACGCCGAACAGCGCGCGCGCCTGTTCGAGCGCTTCTACCGCGCCGACCTGGCCCGCGCCAACAGCCAGAGCAGCCACGGGCTGGGGCTGTCCATCGTCAAGGCGGTGGCGAGCATGCATGGTGGTTCGGTGTTCGTGCGCAGCGAGGGGGGCATCAACACCTTTGGCTTTACCGTGGATGCGGTGGGGCCGGTGGTGGCGCCCGTGCAGGAAGAGGGCGGCCAGGTGCTGCAGCTGACTCCGCGATCAGTCTAGGCGCCGGGTCTTGGTGCGGATCAGGTAGATGCTCACCAGCGTCGCACTGGTCAGCATGAACGCCCAGGCCCAGGGGCGTTGCACCACGAAGCCGGAGATCAGGATGCTGCACCACATCAGGCCGATGGCGTAGACCTTGCCCTTGAGCGGGATGCCTTCACCGTCCAGGTAGTCGCGAATCCACGGGCCGAGCTTGGGGTGGTTCACCAGCCAGTCGTAGAAGCGCTGGGAGCTGCGCATGAAGCAGGCGGCGGCGAGCAGGAGGAAGGGTGTGGTGGGCAGGACCGGCAGGAAGATGCCGATCACGCCCAGGGCCACGCTGAGCCAGCCGACGCCGAGCAGGCAGTAGCGAACCCAGGCGTGGCGGCTCTGGCGGATTTCTCGAGGCATCGACTGGCGCGAAACGAGTCCGGAGCCGCGCGGCGCAGCTCCGGTGGCGGATCAGTGAGTGCGCGGCTTCAGCAGCGCCGGCTTCTCTTCCGGCGCCTGGCACAGCAGGAACAGGTTGGTCAGCAGCTCGGGGATCTGCGCGACCATGTCGTCCACCAGCCCGCGATCACTGGCGATCTCGTCGAACTCGGCCTGTTCGTCGAACAGGCCGGAACCGACCATGATCGGCAGCAGCAGCTCGCTGACTTCTTCCTCGGCCTGTTCGAACCAGATGGCCTCGCGCAGGAACACACCTTCCATGAAGCCGATGCACCAGCCGCGGATGTCGGAGTCGTCCGGCTCGTCGCCCAGGTAGGGCTCGCACGGCAGCTCCAGCTCCTCGTCACCGGCCATCTGGCGGATGATGTGCGCCTTCAGCTGGACCAGGGTGGATTCGATCTCGCTGCGCTCTTCCTCGCTGCGGTAGTGCGGCGGCTCGGCGAACAGGGCGTCGATCCACTCGCGCTCCGGCACTTCCTCCGGGCAGATCGCCAGGGCGGTCAGGTAGCCGTGTGCCGCCACGTAGTCCAAGGCTTCCTCGTGCAGGTCATCGGCATCGAGAAAGGCTTGCAGGCGGGACAATTGGTCGGCGAAGGACATCGGGTACTACCTCGGAGGTGATCGGTCCCGAATTGTAGTCTTTCCGCAGGCCCGCGGCAAAAGCCAAATGCCCGTGCAGCCCGCGCCGACGCAGGGCTCGGACGCATGTGACGGATTTTTCCGCAGTTTCCCGGACAAGGTGCCGGCCGCAGCGGGATCGCTTGCGTATAATGCGCGGCTTCATTCGGAGTCCCCCATGCTCGATCAGGCCCTGCGCATCCTCAAAGACGTTTTCGGTTACGACGCCTTCCGCGGCAATCAGGCGCGGATCATCGAGCGCGTGGCCGGCGGCGGCGATGCCCTGGTGCTGATGCCCACCGGCGGCGGCAAGTCGCTGTGCTTCCAGGTTCCGGCGCTGCTGCGCGAGGGCCTGACGGTGGTGGTTTCGCCGCTGATCGCGCTGATGGAGGACCAGGTCGCCACGCTGGACGAACTGGGTGTGCCGGTGGCGGCGCTGAACTCCTCGCTGAGCCCCGAGGCCCAGCGCGAGATCGCCGACCGCCTGCAGCGCGGCGAGATCAAGCTGCTCTACCTCGCCCCGGAACGCCTGGTGCAGTCGCGCATGCTGGCCTTCCTGCAGCGCCTGGAAATCGGCCTGTTCGCCATCGACGAGGCCCACTGCGTGTCGCAGTGGGGCCACGACTTCCGTCCCGAATACCTGCAACTGGGCCAGCTCGCCGAGCTGTTCCCGCACGTGCCGCGCATCGCCCTGACCGCCACGGCGGACATGCGTACCCGCGAGGAGATGATCCAGCGCCTGCACCTGCAGGACGCCGAGCAGTTCCTCTCCAGCTTCGACCGGCCGAACATCTTCTACCGCATCGTGCCCAAGGAGCAGCCGCGCAAGCAGCTGCTGGGTTTCCTCAGCGAGCGGCGCGGCGACGCGGGCATCGTCTACTGCATGTCGCGCAAGAAGGTCGAGGAGGTCGCCGAGTTCCTCTCCAACCAGGGCTTCCCGGCGCTGCCTTACCACGCCGGCCTGTCCAACGACCTGCGCGCATATCACCAGAAGCGCTTCCTCAACGAGGAAGGGCTGATCATGGTCGCCACCGTCGCCTTCGGCATGGGCATCGACAAGCCCAACGTGCGCTTCGTCGCGCACCTGGACCTGCCCAAGAGCCTGGAGGCGTACTACCAGGAAACCGGCCGCGCCGGCCGCGACAGCCTGCCCGCCGACGCCTGGATGGCCTACGGCCTGCAGGACGTGTTGCTGCTGCGGCAGATGATGCAGAACTCCGAGGGCGACGAGCGCCACAAGCGAGTCGAACGGCACAAGCTCGAAGCCATGCTGGCGCTGTGCGAGGAAACCCGCTGCCGCCGCCAGGCGCTGCTGGCCTACTTCGACGAAGTGATGCCCAACCCCTGCGGCCACTGCGACATCTGCGTCGATGGCGTGGAAACCTGGGACGCCACCGAGCCCGCGCGCCAGGCCCTGTCGGCCATCTACCGCAGCGGCCAGCGCTACGGCGTCGGCCACCTGGTGGACGTGCTGCTGGGCAAGGACACCGAAAAAGTGCGCAGCGTCGGGCACCAGCACCTGGCGGTGTTCGGTATCGGTAAATCCCGTGGCGAGGACGAGTGGCGCACGCTGTTCCGCCAACTGGTCGCCCGTGGTTTCGCCGACGTGGATGTCGACGGCTTCAACGGCCTGCGCCTGACCGAGGCCTGCCGTCCGCTGCTGCGCGGCGAGGAGACGTTGGCCCTGCGCCGCGATCCGAAGCCGCAGCGCAGCAAGTCCTCCTCCTCCGGTGGCGCCAGCCCGGCCAGCCAGCTGGTGCGCCAGGAGGAGCGCGAGATGTGGGAAGCCTTGCGCACCCTGCGGCGCAAGCTGGCGGAGGAGCACTCGGTGCCGCCCTACGTCATCTTCCCCGACGCCACCCTGCTGGAAATGCTCCGCAGCCAGCCCACCACGCTGTCCGCCATGGCCCAGGTCAGCGGCGTCGGCGCGCGCAAGCTGGAGCGCTACGGCCAGGCCTTCCTCGATGTCCTCACCGAGTCGGACAAGGCGCCGGATACCCCCGCACCGGTCACCGACCTGCGCCACGAACTGGTGACCCTGGCCCGCGCCGGCATGACCCCCGCGCAGATCGCCCGCCAGCTCGATTGCAGCGAGAAGAACGTCTACAGCCTGCTGGCCGAGGCCATCGGCCGCCAGCAGTTGACCCTGGAACAGGCACTGGACCTGCCCGAGGAACTGCTCGGCGAAGTCCAGGATGCCTTCCTCGACGAGGACGGCGAACTGCCGCCGGTGAGCGCCATCGCCGAGCTGTTCGAAGGCCGCGTGCCTCTGGGTGTCCTGCACTGCGTGCGTGCCGCCCTGCAGGCCGAGCTGGAAGTCTGATCGCGCCGACACACGGCGTTACAGATGAAATATCAATGTGCCAGCAACGGCGCCTTTTTCCACCAGTCCAACCGGTCAGTACGGATCACTGTCGGAGTGACAGATGGCGAGCTGGGTGCGGGTAGTGGCGGGGCTGCTGGTCGTTGGGCAACTCAGTGGATGCGCCAGTGGCGGCGGGCTGACCGAGGGCGGGAAGAACGCCTTGATCGGCGTTGCGGCAGTCGCCCTGGTGGCGGGTCTGGTCATCATGTCCAAGGACGATGACGACGACGACCGTGATTGCCGCAAGCGCCATGGGCATTCTGATCGCCGTTACTGCAACGACTCCTACTACGGCCACGACCGTTACCGGAACTCCCGGGACGATCGCTGGTGAGTGGGCTGCCCCGTCAGTTTCGTGACGGGGCAAAACGACAAACTTGTGACGCACGTCCCGAACGGCTATGGTGGCACTTAGACCTCCACCAGAAGAGGTGAGCGTGCCACAACAACAAAGCTGGCTGGACGACGTCCGCTCCAATGCCTATGCCGAACAGCTCTCCCGGGGCTTTCGCCGCCTGCGTTTCGAACCCGACCTCGAGACCCAGTACCGCCATTACCTGCTCGAAGACAGCTTCGATCTCAAGCGCACCGCGCTGACCATCGGTGTGCTGATCTGGCTGGCGCTGGCGGCCATCGACTTTCTCCTGATCCGGACTGCAGAACACTGGGACATGCTCGCCGTGCGCATCGGCGTGCTGGTGCTGCTGAGCGTCTGCGGCGGGCTGATCCTGCAGCGCCGGCACACCCAGCTGCTGGTGCCGCTGAGCCTGGCCTGCATCCTCAGTGTCGGCATCGGCGCGGCGGCCGTGGCCGGCATCGCTCACACCGTGGACCAGAGCTATCCCTACGAGGGCCTATTGCTGGTCAGCATGGCGGCCTACTTCCTGATCGGCCTGCGCTTCGCCGAGGCGGTGGGCAGCGCTTCGGTGATCCTGCTGGCCTACGTGGGCTTCGAGCTCTATGCGGGGTTGCCGCTGCCCAAGCTGATCAGCAACGTGGTGTTCCTGCTGCTGGCCAACCTGGTCGGCGCAGTGGGCTGCTACCTGCTGGACTACAAGTCCCGCCAGCACTTCCTCATCAGCCGCCTGCTGAAGGTCATGGCCGAGCACGACGCCCTGACCGGCCTGCACAACCGCCGCAGTTTCAATCGCCAGCTGGAGCGCCTGTGGCGCCAGGCTCAGCGCGAGAGCGTGGGGCTGGCGCTGCTGCTCTGCGATGTCGATCATTTCAAGGCCTACAACGACCGCTATGGTCACCAGGCCGGCGACGGCGTGCTGCAGCGCATCGGCGAGGTGCTGACGGCCAGCGCACGGCGGCCGCTGGACATGGCTGTGCGCCTGGGGGGCGAGGAATTCGCCGTGCTGCTCTACGGCGCCAGTGAGCGCGAGGCCAGGGAGCGCGCCGAAGTCGTGCGGGAGTCGGTGCAGGCGCTGGGCATCGCTCACGAAGGGTCGCTGACGGCGGACGAGGTGACGCTGTCCATCGGCGTGTCCTGCCTGTGGCCGGAGACCGGCCACCCGCTGCGCAGCATCTACGAGCATGCCGACCGTGCCCTGTACGAAGCCAAGGCGTTCGGACGCAACCAGGTCGTCGCCTGATGGCCCATTCGGTCCCCCGAGCTGGCGCCGTGCGTGACTGCGGCGCGTGCAGGCGCGGTGCTAGCATGCGCCGCACCCCGTCACCGAGCCCGCGCCCATGCAGCAGCTGATCCAGCCCAACGGCCAACCGCACTACGGCATCTTTCCCGGCACCCCGGCGACCATCAATTACCGCGATTTCGACTTCCGCTCGCCGATGGGCCGCCGCCTTGGTGCATTGAGCAAGTGGCGCAGCTTCCACCAGTTCCAGTACTTCGGCCTGATCAGCCCGACGCTGATCGGCGGTTGCGCGCTGGCGGATGTCAGCCTGCTCACCATCGGTTTCGTCTACCTCTACCACCCCGAGAGCGGGCGGATGATCGAGCGCCAGTTCAAGTGCCCGCTGGGCATGGGGACGAACTTCTCGCAGGCGCCCAACGACGGCGTCTGTGAACTGCGCCAGGGGCGCAACCTGCTGCGCCTGGAGAACAGCTCCGCGCCTTTCGAGAAGCGCCTGCTGGTCGAGTTGGACGACGGCACCCGCATCGACGCGCGCTTCAGCGAGGAGCAGCCGGCGTTCCAGCCCATGAGCCTCTGCACGCCAACGGCGGTGAACGGCTGGGTCTACGCGCGCAAGGTGGCCGGCGTGCAGTGCCACGGCGAGGTGCGCAGCGCGCTGGGCGACTATGACCTGCGCGAGCTGGATGCCTACGCGCACCACGACTGGTCCGCCGGTTACATGCGCCGCGAGACGTTCTGGAACTGGGCCTGTCTGTCCGGTGAGACGCAAGGGCGGCGCGTCGGGCTGAACCTGTCGTGCGGGGTCAACGAGACCAGCTTCACCGAGAACTGCTACTGGCTCGACGGCCAGTTGGTGAAGGTCGACACCGTGCGCTTCGAATTCGACCGCGACCATCCGCTGCAACCCTGGGCCATCCGTTCCTACGATGGCCAGGTCGAACTGCGTTTCGAGGCCCATGGGCTGCACCAGGAACGCCTCAATCTCGGCGTGCTGGCCAGCAACTTCAAGCAGATCTTCGGGCGCTTCAGCGGCGTACTGCGACCGGCGGGACAGGCCGAGGTGCGCATCGACGACCTGTGGGGGTTCGTCGAAGACCAGTACGCGAAATGGTGAGAGAGCGATTTACACCCTGCGACAATCTGTCATTGTACGGGCTTGATTAGCTGGCTAATAATTAGTCAAATCAATTAGCCGTCCAACCTCCTACCGTACGCAGCACAATGTCAGACAACGATAAGCACTATTTCGGTACCCAACTGGCCCAGGCTTCGCGTGCATGGCGAGCCGAACTCGACCGCCGTCTCAGCCACCTCGGCCTGTCCCAGGCTCGCTGGCTGGTGTTGCTGCACCTGGCCCGTCACGCCGCCGCCCCCACCCAGCGCGAGCTGGCCCAGTCGGTCGGTGTCGAAGGTCCGACCCTGGCGCGCCTGCTCGATGGTCTCGAAGCCCAGGGGCTGGTCCGTCGCCAGGCCGTCGCCGAAGACCGCCGCGCCAAACGCATCGCCCTCACCCCCAAGGCAGACGTTCTGATCACCGATATCGAGAACATCGCCGCCGCCGTCCGCAACGAAGTGCTGGCGGGGATTTCGGAAGAAGAAATCGCGCTGTGTCAGAAAACGCTCAGTCGAATTCTCGGCAACCTCGAGCGAAACTGAGCAATTCATCACGTTATTCGGGTAAAGTAGCCATTTTTCTGGCGGTCCTTTGCAGGGCCGCTGGCCATTCGCTATCCACCCCTTAACCATTCGCCGGTTTTTCGACGATTTATCTTGACCAAACCCTGAGCACCACCTAATCCGTGATATCAGACGGCCTGTACCCTGCAAGGTACAGAGGAGTGGTGCGTTGCGGTCTGCAGTCCGGCATGGTTCCAGTGTGTGGACAGGTTCAACCTGCCGCTTTAGAGCGGTCAGGGAATGGCGTGCAGACCCGGACAATGGGATGGGGTTATGGCTCGAATAAATAGAATTCCGCTGACGCTTGCCGCACTTTCGGTTTTTGTCTCCGCTCACGCGAATGCCCTCGGGCTCGGCGATATCACGCTGCACTCCGGGCTGAACCAGCCGCTGGATGCCGAGATCGCCCTGCTCGAAACCGGCGACATGACCTCCGACGAACTCATAGCGAAGCTCGCGAGTCCCGCCGACTACGAGAACGCTGGCGTCGACCGCTTCGTGTTCCTGCAGAACCTGCGCTTCACCCCGGTGATCCGCAATGGTCGTGGCTACATCAAGGTGGTGTCCACGCAGCCGGTGCACGAGCCTTACCTGAATTTCCTGATTGCCGTGGAGCGCCCCAACGGTCGCATGCTGCGCGAGTACACCGTGTTGATCGATCCGCCGGAGTACAGCGCCAACCGCAGCGTGGCCGCCAATGTCGCGGCGCGCGACGTCGCGCCTTCGCGCTCTTCCGGTTACCGCCCGGACGCCTACCGCCCGGAGCCCGTGCGCCACGCGCCGGCACAACCGCCGCTGCCGGCGGGTGATGGCCGCTACACCACGGTGCGCAATGACACCCTGTGGAAGATCAGTTCGCGCCTGACGGGCAGCGGCGCTTCCCGCGCGCAACTGATGGACAGCATCGTCGCGCTGAACCCGCAGGCCTTCGTCAATGGTGACCCGCACCGCCTGAAGGTCGGCCAGACGCTGATCCTGCCGCAGGGCCAGGAGCACGCCGGCAGCGCCAGCACGGCCTCGGCGCCGCAGCCCGCTTCCGCCGCTCCAGCGCCGGCCGCCGAGCAGCCCGGCGGCGCAGCCACTGCTGTGGCCAGCGCTCCGGCTCAGGCCCAGGGCAATGCTGCCGCACCGGCAGTGCCGGCCGCTGATGCCAGCGTCGCCAAGGTGGAAGCTGACCTGCTGCTGGCCAACGCCCAGCGCGACCAGATGAACCAGCGCATGGACGACCTGCAGAAGCAGCTGGTATCCCTCCAGCAGGCCCTGCAGAGCCGCGACCAGCAGGTGCAGTCGCTGCAGGCCGAACTGGATCGCCGCCAGGGCGCGGAAGCCTCCGGCAATGCCCCGGCAGCCAATGCTCCTGCAGCAGATGCACCGACCAGCAATGCCCCGACCAATGCCGTGCCCGCCGCTCCCAATGCCGTGGCGCCGGCGCAGCAGAACACCCCCGCTCCGGGCGGCGCACAGCCGGCAACCCCGGCGCAGGATGCCCAGGGCTCCGGCTTCAACTACTGGCCCTGGCTGGGCGCCGGCGCCCTTGGCGCGCTGCTGGTCGGGCTGCTGTTCGCCCGTCGCAGGCGCGAGGAAAAGCCGGTCGAGATGCCGCCCCTGCGCTCGGCTGCGCCCGAGCCGGTGAAGTCACTTCCGCAGGCCAAGCCACTGGCAGCTGCCGCGGTGGCGGCGGCTCCTGTGCCGGTGTCGCATCCGGTGGTGGTCGCCACGCCGGAACCGGGCGTCGCCCGTCTGCCTGCCGCCAGCTCGGACAGCCTGGAAGGTGCGGATATCTACATCGCCTACGGCCGCTTCACCCAGGCCCGCGACATGCTGCGCAAGGCCGTCAACGCCGAGCCGAACCGCCGCGAACTGCGCATGAAGCTGCTGCTGGTACTGGCCGAGCTGGGTGACGTGGCCGGCTTCCATGAGGAAGAGCACGCCCTGGTGGCTGCCGGTGGTGACCAGAAGCAGATCGACCAGCTCAAGTCGCGCTACCCGGCAATGCTGATTCGCCCGGAAGACACCCTGCAACCGCCCACCGGCGAGACGCTCACTGACTGGGACGACCTCGAACTGGGCGAGCCCGCAGCCACTCCCGTGGAGCAATCCAGGGCTGCGCAGGACCAACCGGACTTCGCGATGAACCTCAGCGATCTGTCGCTGGACCTGGATTGGGACAAGCTCGACAACCCCTTCGACTCCACCAAACAAGGCAAGGCTGCTGCACCCAAGGTCGCACAGGAAGTGCCGTCGGATTTCCGCAGCAATCTGCACGAGCTGCCGGAAATCACCGAGCTGGACCTGGGCGAGCACGGCGAGATGTTCGGCCATGGCAGCAAGACCATGGGCGTGGAGGAGGAGCTGACCTTCGACCTGCCGGACGATATCGGCCACGAGCACGACGAGCTGCTGGCCAGCCTAGATCGCGCCCGCCAGTGCATCGACCAGGGCAACCTGGAAGAGGCCTACGGCATCCTCAAGCAGGTGATCGCCAGCGGTGACTCCAAGGCCAAGGCCGAAGCGCGCGAGCTGCTGGCGCTGATTGCCTGAGCTTCATCGCGTATGAAAAAGCCCGGCACTTGCCGGGCTTTTTCATACCTGCAGGATATCGCTCCCGCCATACCCTGTAGGGGCGCGTCAGCATCAGGGCATAACACTGCAAACGGTTGTGCGCCGTTCCCGGCGCGGCGCCGCCTCAGAAATTACGCCCCAGGTTGATGTACACCGCGTGCTCGCTCGCATCGTTCAGGCCGTAGCTGAAGGACAGCGGCCCCAGCGGCGTCTCGAAGCCCATCAGGATGCTGCCGGCGTTGACGTAACCGGTGTCGTAGCTGTTGTCGTTGTTCCAGACTCGTCCGCGCTCCAGGCTGCCGCCCAGGTAGAAGGGGAAGTCCAGCGGCAGGAAGGAGCGTTCGGTCATGCGCCGGTAGTAGATGACCCGGCCGAGGCTGTAGTTCTGCCCGGCCAGCGCGTCCTGGCGATAGCCGGAGAG
Source organism: Pseudomonas sp. PDM22 (assembly GCF_014851965.1). NCBI lineage: Bacteria > Pseudomonadati > Pseudomonadota > Gammaproteobacteria > Pseudomonadales > Pseudomonadaceae > Pseudomonas > Pseudomonas sp. PDM22. The sequence continues at coordinate 460,377 of NZ_JACVAR010000001.1, read as the reverse complement.
CTGCCGCGCGCCGCCGAGCAGGAAGCTAGACACCACCACGTCAGCGTCGTCGATGGTGCGCCCGTAGCCGCCGCCCAGCACCCAGGTGTTCGGGCCGCTGCTCAGCGCCTTGTCCAGGTGGAATTCCCACTGCCGGTAGCGGTCGTCGTCACCCAGGGATGGCGTGTGCTCGCGGAAGGAGGTCTGGATGTTCTCGCCCTCGCGGGGGAAGTCCACGTTGTCCATGGTGTCGAAGGAGTATTGCAGCTGGGCGTACCCCTCGGTGAAGTGGAAGTCCGGCAGGTCCTGCTCGCCCACCCGCACATCGGCCTTGCCGAAGGCCTGGGCCACGCCGAGGCGGAATTCACCGTTGTTGGCGATCTGCCGGCCCAGGTTGAGGCCGTAGCCGTAGCGCTCGAGCCGGTACTCGGCAATCGGGTCGTCGTTGTCCGTGGCCTCGACGTTCTGGGCCTCATTGAACACGTACGGAGCCACGAAGTAGCGCGAGCCCACGTCCAGCGGCTGGTAGAACTCGCTGTAGAGCTCCTGGCGGTCGCCGATCTGCAGGCGCGTCAGCCATTCCGCGCCGAGGCGGTTGATGCCGTTCATGCGGTAGCTGCCGCCGACGTTGAAGGTGCTGTCGCCGCGCAGGTCGTCGGAGAGGTTCAGGCCCAGGCGCAGGTAGTCGGTGCCGCTGCGCTTTCCGTACGCGTGGATCACCAGCACATTGTCGGACTTGCCGTCCGCGCCCGGCTTGTTGTGCACCACGCGGTACTGCACCTGGTCGAAGTAGTCCAGGCCGTAGAGGGTGCTCATGTCACGCTGCAGGCGCTCCAGGTCCAGGTGCTCGCCCAGCGGCTGGCGGATGTAATGGAGGATGACGTCGTTGCTGACCTTGGAGTTGTTCTCCACCTCGATCCGGTCGATCACCGGTTGCCGCTCGCCCGGCGCGCGCGCTTCGCTGAGCGCAACCGCCTCGGCATCGGCGGGCTTGCGCAGTGTTGCCAGGCGCGGGGCGAGGATGCTGGTGGCGCGGTAGCCGGCGTCGATCAGTTGCGGCACGCGCCCGAAGTCGGTGGAGCTGTAGCCGCTCAGGGGCGGCTGCACGAGGATGTCGCTGGACTTCAGGGTGGCCAGCTGCGCCTCGGAGTTCTTGCGGGTCATCAGGGTGACGGACTGGTTGAGCATGTCCACCACGGTGGTCAGTTGCTTGCGGTCCAGCAGCGGGTTGCCGATGTCGACCACGATGACCACGTCGACGCCCATCTGCCGCGCCACGTCCACCGGGATGTTGTCGACCATGCCGCCGTCCACCAGCAGCTTGCCGTTGACGTCCACCGGGGCGAACACCGCCGGGATCGACATGCTGGCGCGGATCGCCTGGGGCAGGTGGCCCTTGCTGAACACCACTTTCTCGCCGGTGGAGATATCGGTGGCCACCGCGCGGAAAGGGATCGCCAGTTGGTCGAAGTTGCGCGTATCGCTGGTGTGGACCAGCAGGCTCTCCAGCAGCATCGACAGGTTCTGCCCCTGGATCGCGCCCAGCGGCAGGCCGAGGGTGCCGTCGTCGCGGAAGCTGAGCTTCTGCTTCACCAGGAAGTCGCGGTCGTCCTGCTTGCGGCGGAAGGGCACGTCGACCCGTGGCGGCGAGTCGGACAGCGCCTGCTTCCAGTCCAGCCCCAGAGCCAGCTGTTCCAGCTCCCTGGGTGTATAGCCCGCGGCGTACAGGCCGCCGATGACCGCGCCCATGCTGGTGCCGGCGATGGCGTCGACGTGGATGCCCTGTTCATCCAACGCCTTGAGCACGCCGATGTGGGCCAGACCGCGCGCGGCGCCGCCGGAGAGAACCAGGCCGATCTTCGGTGGGGTATTCGCCGCCAGGGCGCCGAGGGGAAGGAGCAGGAGGAGGGCGAACAGCAGTCGGCGCATGAAGAGAAGAGTCCGGTAGGGCGTTTCAGACCGGTATTATAGGTTCGCGTCCTACAGCAGAGTCTGATTCATGTCCGAAGCCAAAGCCGAAATCGTCATCACCTATTGCACCCAGTGCCAGTGGCTGCTGCGCGCCGCCTGGCTGGCCCAGGAACTGCTGAGCACCTTCGGCGACGACCTGGGCAAGGTCAGCCTGGTACCGGGCACCGGCGGGGTTTTCCAGATTACCTGCGACGGCGAGCAGATCTGGGAGCGCAAGGCCGACGGCGGCTTCCCCGAGGCCAAGGTGCTCAAGCAGCGGGTGCGCGACCGCATCGATCCGCAGCGCGATCTGGGCCACAACGACCGCTCCTGAATCCGAGCTGTACCGCCCGGCAGATTAATTCGATAGCTGGCTAACTTCTTTGCTTCACATCAAAAGGAGACTTGCGTCTCGCTTTTAGGCTGGTGGCATCCATTCTCCGCAAAGGATGCCCGCCATGAGCATCATCGTCACAGGCGCTGCCGGGTTCATCGGCAGCAACCTCGTCAAGGCGCTGAACCAGCGCGGCGAGACCGACATCATCGCGGTCGACGACCTGACCGAAGGCGACAAGTTCGCCAACCTCGCCGATTGCGACATCAGCGATTACCTCGACAAGCGCGACTTCATCGAGCGCTACGCGCGCGGTGACTTCGGCGTGGTGCGCGCGCTGCTGCACCAGGGCGCCTGCTCCAGCACCATGGAGCGCGACGGGCGCTACATGATGGACAACAACTACCGCTACAGCTGCGAGTTGCTGGACGCCAGCCTGTCGCTGGGCGTGCCGTTCCTCTATGCCTCGTCGGCAGCGGTATACGGCGGTGGCCATGAGTTCCGCGAGATGCGCTCCTGCGAGAAGCCGCTGAACGTCTACGGCTATTCGAAGTTCCTCTTCGACCAGCGTGTGCGCAAGGTACTGCCCACTGCTCGCACCCAGGTTGCCGGCTTCCGCTACTTCAACGTCTATGGCCCGCGCGAGCAGCACAAGGGCCGCATGGCCTCGGTGGCCTTCCACTGCTTCAACCAGTTCCGCGAGACCGGCAAGGTCAGGCTGTTCGGCGAATACGGTGACTATCCGGCCGGTGGCCACCTGCGCGACTTCGTTTCGGTGGAGGACGTGGCGAAGGTCAACCTGCACTTCCTCGACAACCCCGAGCGCAGCGGCATCTTCAACCTCGGCAGCGGCCGTGCCCAGCCGTTCAACGACGTGGCCCTGGCGGTGATCAACACCCTGCGTGAACAGCAGGACCTGCAGCCGCTGACCCTGGACGCGGCGATCCGCGCCGGATTGCTGGAGTACACCGAGTTCCCGGACGAGCTGCGTGGCAAGTACCAGTGCTACACCTGCGCCGATATCGCCTTCCTCCGCGAGGCGGGCTACCGCGCGCCGATGATGGGCGTGGAAGAGGGCGTGCAGCGCTATTGCCGGTGGTTGCTGCAACAGGACTGATACCGCGTGTATCGGGCTTTTTACCCAGTCTTTACCGACTGCTGACACTGCGCAGGGGGCGGGCGCGAGACAATTCTCACCACGAACGGCGGGCGGTGGATCGCCCGTGACTGGAGGTGAAATGAAGCTGTCCTCGCGCATCGCGCTCAAATCCGTCGCCACCTTGCTGGCCCTGAGCCTCTCGGCTGCGGCCGTGGCAGGGCCCCATGGTGGGCCGGGCGGCCCGGGACCGGGTCCGTACCATGGCTGGGGCCCGGGGCATGGCTATGGCCTGCCGGATTACGCGCGGGAAGTCTGGATCGGCAGCATGCTCTACTTCGTCGCCGCCGGGACCTACTACCTGTGGAACGCCGACCGCCGCCAGTACGTCGCGGTGGAGACGCCGCCAGCCGTGCAGGCTGCCCCGACCACCAGCTACGAAGTGATCGCCTATCCCGCCAGCGGCCAGTCACCGGAGCAGCAGAGCCGTGACCGCTACGAGTGCCACAGCTGGGCCGTCGGCCAGAGCGGTTTCGATCCCGCCGCCGCCACCCAGGCGCCGCCGGCGGGCCAATCCGACACCTACCGTCGCGCGCTGGGCGCCTGCCTGAGCGGGCGCGGCTACAGCATCAACTGATTTCCCGGCGCCTTGTCCACAGGCGCCACACCAAACAGGCCGCCGTGCAGGCTGTCGTGCGATGAATCCTTGGCATTCCCTCCCCGGGGCAAGGTTCGAGTTTCGCATGCTGCGCGGCGGCCTTCTTTTTGCCCAGGACTTCCTGGGAACCATGCATCAACCTGCAGGAGCGCGCCATGCGCGCGAATCGCGGGCATGGCCCGCTCTTACAAGTGAAACCTAGTGCGATCCGCGTGCGCTGAGGAAGGTCGCGAAGATGATCAGCACGCCGCCCGCCAGCATGCGCAGGCTCGGTTCTTCGCCGAACAGTACGGTGGCGAAGGCGATGCCGTAGACCGGCTCCAGGGCGAAGATCACCGCCGCCGTACGCGCCTTGATCAGCCGCAGGCTGGCGACGAAAAGGCTGTGGGCGACGCCGGTGCAGAGTAAGCCCAGGGCGACCAGCCAGAGCCAGTCCATGCCGCGCACCGAGGGCAGGTCGAGCAGTACCAGCGGCAGCAGGCAGGCGATGATCGTCAGGTTCTGGCACAGCGCCGCCTGGATCGGGTCGATGCCGCGCACGCTCACCCGGTTGGCCAGCGACAGCAGGGCGAACAGCAGGCCGGAGAGGGTGCCCCAGAGCAGGCCGGCGGTAGCGCCGTCGCGCAGGTCCAGGGTCGGCGTGACCATCACCAGGCCAATGCACACCAATGCCACTACCAGGTACTCGCCCCTGCGGATGCGCTCGCGGAACAGCAGGCCCTCCAGCAGCACGGTGAAGGCCGGGAAGCTGGCGAAGCCGAGGGTGGCCACCGCCACGTTGCCCACCTTCACCGCGAGGAAGAAGGTCAGCCAGTGCGTACACAGCAACACGCCGCCGCCCAGCAGCATGGCGGCCTGTTTCAGCGTGGGGCGCTTCTGTTCACGCAGATGTCCGGCGAATACCGCCGCCAGTGACAGCGAGCCGAACAGCGCGCGGCCGAAGACGATGACCAGGGGGCCGGCGAGGATGAGTTTGCCGAAGATGCCGGACAGCCCGAACATCAGGGCGCCGATGTGCAGGCCGATCAGGGCGCCGCGGGGAGTGAGTTCAGTAACGCGCTTCATGCCTGAGCTCCCGCCGACTGTCGTGGCGGGGCCTTGTCTGGAAAAAGAGGAAGGCGCGCCAGGCCAGCCGGCGCGCGGTGAAACGAGGCTCAGGCGAGCCGCGCACCATTGGGCAGCGGCTTGTCGAAACCGGCCAGTACCACTTTCTCGTCGCTGTCGTAGGCGCCGGTGACCAGCACTTCCGAGCGCACGCCGGCGATGGATTTTGGCTCGAAATTGCACACGCACAGCACCTGGCGGCCAATCAGCTCGTTGGCGTCATAGTGTGCGGTGATCTGCGCGCTGGAGGTCTTGATCCCCAGCGGGCCGAGGTCAACCTGGAGGATGTAGGCGGGCTTGCGCGCCTTCACGTTGGGTTCGGCCTGGATGATGGTGCCCACGCGCAGTTCGACGCGCTCGAAATCCCGCCACTCGATGGTGTCTGCCGACATCGCAGCTCCTGCTGGTTTGCTTGATTGCCGGCAGTCTAGGTTGCTGGCGCGCGGTTGTCTGTCGCGCGGCTAGCGGGAATTGTCGCGCGACTGCTGACGCAGTTGGCGCGGGGTGGTGCCGAACTGGCGGACGAGGGCGGCGGTGAAGGCGCTCTGCGAGGCGTAGCCGACCTGCGCAGCGATCTCGCCGACCGACTGGTGTGAGCCGCGTAGCAGGTCGCGGCCCAGGTGCAGGCGGCGCTGGCGCACGTAGTCCATGGGCGTCTGCCCGGTTTCGGCGAGGAAGCGCGCATGGAAGCGCGCCGCGGACAATCCGGCGAGCCGCGCCAGGTCCGCCACCTGCAGCGGGTGCGCGGCATGCCGGTCGATGTAGCTGTCGAGGCTGGCCAGCGGCAGTTGCGCCGGTTCGTCGAGGCGCTGCTGGCCGGCGGCGAGGCTGGCGAGCAGCAGGATGGCGCCCTGGCGCGCTAGCACCGGATCATGCAGCGAGCTGCCGGCGAGCCAGTGCACCAGCTGCGCCTGGTCGTTGCTGAGCAGGCGCTGGCCGGGGGTTTCCAGCAGGCGGCGGCCGGCATCGCTGTGCAGGCCGAGGCCGCCGAGCAGGTCTTCCTCGTCCTCCAGGTCCACCACCAGGCAGCGGCTGCCATCGGGGCTGGCGCAGGCATGGTGCTCGTCACGCGGCACCACGGCGAAGGTCTGCCGGGTCACCAGGCTGCCGCGACCGCCCACTTCGAAATCCAGGCTGCCGGACAGCCCCAGCACCAGCTGCGCATGGCTGTGGCTGTGGGCGAGGTGGTCATGGCTGTAGTGGCGCAGGGAGAGAATCTGGCTCATGCAAGGCTGCTTTCATGCTGGCGGGCAGGCTGACAGTCTAGCGCGCCGAGGGCTGTAACGGGACTGTCGCGAGTCGGTCACCTTCGCTTCACCGCGCGGGTCGACACTCGGAGAAACCCCACCGGAGGTCGCCGACGATGAGCAGCGCGCAACGCATGACGCCGACGAAGAAACAACGGGTACGCACCCTGTGGATATCCGATGTCCACCTGGGCACCCGCGATTGCCAGGCCGAGCACCTGGCCGGCTTCCTCAAGCGCTACCACGCCGACCGCATCTACCTGGTGGGCGACATCATCGATGGCTGGAAGCTGCGCGGCGGCATCTACTGGCCGCAGGCGCACACCAACGTGATCCGCCGCCTGCTGACCATGAGCAAGCGCGGCACCGAGGTGATCTACGTCACCGGCAACCACGACGAATTCCTGCGCCGCTATTCCTCGCTGCTGCTGGGCAACATCCGCCTGGTCGACGAGATCGTCCACACCACCGCTGACGGTCGTCAGTTGCTGGTGATCCACGGCGACCAGTTCGACGTGATCACCCGCTACCACAAGTGGCTGGCCTTCCTCGGCGACTCCGCCTATGAGTTCACCCTGACCCTCAACCGCTGGCTCAACCATTGGCGCAGCCGCTATGGCTACGGCTATTGGTCGCTGTCGGCGTACCTCAAGCACAAGGTGAAGACGGCGGTGAACTTCATCAGCGACTTCGAGGAAGCCATCGCCCACGAGGTGCACAGGCGCGGCCTCAACGGCGTGGTCTGCGGGCACATCCACCATGCGGAAATCCGCCAGATTGGCGAGGTGGAGTACCTCAACTGCGGCGACTGGGTGGAGTCCTGCTCGGCGCTGATCGAGCACTGGGATGGTAGCATCCAGCTCTACCGACTGGCCGAGGAGCAGGCGCGCGCCGAGGAGCCCGTGGTGGTCGAGTCGGCAGCATGAGGCTGCTGATCGTCACCGATGCCTGGCTACCGCAGGTCAACGGCGTGGTCACCAGCCTGAAGGCGCTGGTGGCCGAGCTGGAAGGGCAGGGCCACGTGGTCGGCCTGCTCTCCCCGCAGGACTTTCGCCACCGTCCGTGCCCGAGCTACCCGGAGATCCCGCTGGCGTGGGACCTGTGGAAGGTAGGCGAGAAGATCAGCGGCTTCGCTCCCGATTGCGTCCACCTCGCCACCGAGGGCCCGCTGGGTTGGGCCGCGCGGCGATGGCTGGTACGCCGGGGCCTGAGATTCAGCAGCGCCATCCACACGCGCTTTCCCGAATACGTGAACACCCGTTGGCCCTGGCTGCCGCTGGGCTGGGGCTATGCCTTCCTGCGCCGCTTCCATGCACCCAGCGCAGCCGTGCTGGTCAGCAGCGAGCGCATGCGTAGCACGTTCGCCGATCACGCCTTCGACAACCTCGCGCTCTGGCGCAAGGGTGTGGATATCCTGCGTTTCCAGCCGGGGGCGGGCGCACCGCTGGACGAGCCGGTGTTCCTCTATGTCGGCCGGCTGGCGCAGGAAAAGAACCTCGAAGCCTTTCTCGCCCTCGACCTGCCGGGGCGCAAGCGCGTGGTAGGCGACGGCCCGCAGCGGGCCGCGCTGGAAGCGGTTTATCCACAGGTGGAATTCCTTGGCTATCGCCACGGCGACGAACTCGCCGAGGCCTACCGCAGCGCCAGCGTGCTGGTCTTCCCCTCGCTGACCGACACCCTCGGGCTGGTGATGTATGAGGCGCTGGCGTGCGGCACGCCAGTGGCGGCGTTCCCGGTGGCAGGGCCGCTGGATGTGCTGGAGCAGGGTGTCACCGGAGTGATGGACACCGACCTGCGCAGCGCCTGCCTGCGGGCACTGGAACTGGATCGCCAGGTCTGCGCGCAGTGGGCACGGGGGCAGACCTGGCAGGCATCGGCGCAGGAGTTCCTGGCGCTTCAGGTACGCCTGTCGGAGATGCCGGTCAGTGATGAACCGGGCTATGCAGGCAGCTGGTCAGAACAGCTGGCGGTCGTGGTCCAGGCTCTGGTCCACCAGCCACTTTCCGTGGGCGATGGACGCGTGCTGGGCCTTTTCCAGGTCCGACATGAAGGCGTATTCAACCGGCAGGGTCTTGCGCCTGGTGGTCTGCCCGTCCGGGGCGGTGATGTGGCAGCCGGCGGCCCAGGGAGTTGGCAGGCCGGGGTGTTCGACGACATCGGCGGTGATGGTGTACTTGCGGTACTCGCATTGCATCAGGCTCATGGGGCGTCCTCCTGGCTATTCACCAACGGCCCACGCAGGGCGGCTGGCGAGCGGAACGGTGCCGGCGTCATGCGCGGGCAAGCCTCGTTAACCCCCAACATAGACCACCAGGACAAGCCTTTCGCCGGATACCGACGAACGCGAATGTCATCTTCGCCGGAGATTTTCCGCCCGAATCTTCCCAATGCCGATGCACCGCGCCAGACTGTCGGCCATGCCAATCCAGACCCTTTCCCGTCTCGCCGAAGTCGATGCCCGCCAGTGGGACGCCCTGTTGCCGGACGACCAGCCGTTCTTGCGCTACGCCTTTCTCTCCGCGCTGGAGGAAAGCGGCAGCGTCGGCGGCCGTACCGGTTGGAAGCCGTCCCATCGCGTGCTGCTGGGTGACGATGGCCGCTTGCTGGCCGCTGCGCCGGCCTATCTGAAAAGCCATTCCTACGGCGAGTACGTGTTCGACTGGAGCTGGGCGGATGCCTGCCTGCGCGCCGGCATCCCCTACTACCCCAAGCTGCTGGTGGGCATTCCCTTCACGCCGGTCGGCGGCGCCCGCCTGCTGGGCGCGCCCGAGGCGGCGCTGAGCCTTGTTGGCGCGCTGGCGGGCGAAGTGGACGAGGGGCATTGCTCCGGCGTGCACGTGAACTTCACCGATACCGCCGCCGATGCATTGCTGCGCGATGCCGATGGCTGGCTGGAGCGCCTGGGCTGCCAGTACCACTGGAGCAACCGCGGCTACCGCGATTTCCAGGACTTCCTCGACGCGCTCAGCTCGCGCAAGCGCAAGCAGTTGCGCAAGGAGCGCGAGCAGGTCGCCGGGCTCGGGCTGGACTTCGTCTGGATGGAGGGGCGCGAGCTGTCCGAGGCGCACTGGGACTTCGTCTACGCCTGCTACAGCAGTACCTATGAGGTACGCGGGCAGGCGCCTTACCTGAGCCGCGCGTTCTTCAGCCTGATCGGCGAGCGCATGCCCGAGGCGATCCGCGTGGTCTTCGCCCACCAGAATGGCCGGCCCGTGGCCATGGCCTTCAGCCTGCTGGGCGGCGACACGCTGTACGGCCGCTACTGGGGCTGCCTGGCGGAGTTCGACCGGCTGCACTTCGAAACCTGCTTCTACCAGGGGCTGGACTTCGCCATCGGCCATGGCCTGAAGCGCTTCGACGCCGGAGCGCAGGGCGAGCACAAGCTGATCCGTGGCTTCGAGCCGGTGATCACGCGCTCCTGGCATCGACTGGGGCATCCGGGGCTGCGTGACGCGGTGGAGGAGTTCCTGGTGGGGGAGAGGGCGGGCATCCTGGCTTACGCCGAAGAGGCCCGCGCGGCGCTGCCGTATCGGCAGGATTGACGCCTGTAATTCCCTGTAGGGGCGGGCCATGCCCGCGACCGCGCGCATGGCCCGCCCCTACAGGTCAGTTGCGTAGCTTGCCGGCAACTGTGGATAAGGTTCGCGGTTATTCCGGCTTCGCCTCACCCTTGCCCGGCAGCATGCGCACCAGGGTGTTGTCGCGGCTGATGTAGTGGTGGAACAGCGCGGCCAGCGCGTGAATGCCGATCAGCCAGTAGCCGAGCACGGCGATGGTCTCGTGCCAGTACTTCACCTGCTTGGCCAGGTCCGGGTTCTTGGCCACCAGGTGCGGCAGCTCCAGGCCCCAGAACGGCACCGGCTTGTCGGCGGCGCTGAGGATGATCCAGCCGGCCAGCGGCAGGCCGATCATCAGGCCGTAGAGCGCCAGGTGCGCGAGCTTCGCCAGCACCATCTGCCAGGCCGGCGGCGCCGGGACGATCGGCGGGGTGGGGTAGATGAAGCGGCCGATGATACGCAGCCAGACCAGCACGAAGACGCTCAGGCCGAACATGAAGTGAAACTGGGAAAACAGCGCACGGGTGTCGCTGCCTTTGGGGAAGTTGGTGCGGTACTCCATGCAGAAGTACGTGGCGGCGATCAGCACCAGCATGATCCAGTGCAGGGCAATGGACAGGCTGCCGTAGCGTGACGGGGACTTGGAAAGGCTCATGACGGTTCCTTGTGTGGCTCTTTTTCGTGCGCCGCGTTCTGACGACGGGGCTGTCAGTCTGAGCATAGAGCCTTAAGCGTGCCTGAAAAACCGTGAAGCCAAAGTGAAAGGGCCGCAATGTGCGGCCCTTTTGATGTCGGTCAGCCTTCGTCGTCGGCTGACTGGCGGGAGCGGATGGCGTTCACCAGCCGCTTGGCCAGGGCTGGATAGTCTTCGTCGAAGTGGTGGCCGCCGGGCAGTTGCAGGTTCTCACCCACCGACTGCGGCTGAGTACAGCCGCTTTCGTCCTTCTCTTCGATGCCGTACACGCAGAGCACTTTCGGCCCCGGCAGACGAGCCATTTCCGGGCCGGTGGAGGCTTCCTGGCCGGCCTTGCCGAGCCAGCCCTGCACCTCGATCTCGAAGCTGCCGCTGCGGGCGAAGGCCAGCAGGATCACCGAGCTGACGTCCTTCTTGGCGTCCGCCGGCAGGCGGTTGTAGATCGCCGGCAGCACGTCGGCGCCGAACGAGTAACCGGCCAGCACGAAGTGCTTGGCGCCCCATTTCTCGCGGTAGTGCTGCATCAGCAGGGCGAGGTCGGCGGCGCTCTGTTCCGGGGTCTTGTGCTCCCAGAAGTAGCGCAGGGCATCGACGCCCACCACCGGATAGCCCAGCTCGGCCATCTGCGCCGCGACGTCGCGGTCCAGGTCGCGCCAGCCGCCGTCGCCCGAGTAGAACAGGGTGACGGTCTCCGAGGGCTTGGCGGCCGGGACTTCCACCACCGGCACGTTGTCGCCACCGCCTTGTAGCTGCTGTCGCAACTGGTCGGCGAGGACCTTGGGCAGCGGGGTGTCGTAGTCGGTGATCACCGTCTCGGCATTCTTCAGGCCGCGGGCGAAGCGCGCGCTGGCGTCGTCCGGGTTGTCGTTCCAGGCGGCCAGCCAGTGGCCGTGGGCGGCAGTCGTCGGCAGCGGGGTGGCGGCGCAGTCGGGCTTCTCCAGGGAGAAACCGACCGACAGGGCCTTGGCCTTGTCGTCAGTCTGCCCGGCGAGCCAGCGGAAGGCCCAGGCGCTGCCCGGACCGATGCCGGCGACCAGGGTCGGCTGGCCGTCGAGCAGCTCGCCGGCAGCCTTGATGCGGGCCTGCTGGGTGGCGCAGTCCTTTTCCGGGAAGACGAACTGCACCACGCGGGCGCCGCTGTCGTGGGCCAGGGCCAGCAATTGGCCGTCGTCGAGTTTCTGGTCGGCCTGCACGGCCAGCAGTACACGGGCGTTCGGTTGCTTGCCGGGGATGGCCAGGGCGACGGCACTGCCGTCGGCGAGCTGGCGGTGTTCGAGGGAAGCCTGGGAAGCCGGCCGGCTCCACAGCAGCAGACCCACGGCGATGATGACCAGCAGGAGGAGGGCGAGCAGGTGTCGCCAGCGTCGTTTCAACATATCAGCGTTTTACCAATCCACTCAGGCCGCCTGCGATGAGGGCGGCCGTATCGGCCAGGGCCACCAGCGGATCCAGTCCGGCGGGCACGGCCAGGTAACGGGGTTCCCAGTCGGGCTGGAACTTGTCCTTGAAGCGCCGCAGCCCCTGGAAATTGTAGAACTGCTCACCCCGGCGGAAAACCAGCGCGCCGAGACGTTGGGTCAGCGGGGCGCCACGGCGCGGCTGCAAGCCGGCCAGGGGCACCATGCCGAGGCTGAAGCGGGTGTGCCCGCTCTCCTTGTAATGCAGGATCAGGCCGAGCATGAGGAATTCCATGGTCAGCTTGGGTGCGTCGGGGGCCACGCGCATCAGGTCGATGCTCGCCAGCTCCTTGCCGGAGGTTTCCAGCAGGTTGGCGAAGGCCACGGCGCGGCCCTGGAAGCGGACCACGACGACGCGGAAATAACGCAGGTATTCAGGGGTGAAGCGGCCGAGGGAGAAGCCCTTCTCGCGGACGTTCTTGCCACCCAGCCAGGCATCGGAGATGGCGCGCAGCTCGTCCATCGGCGCGTTGCCGGCGTCATGGAATTCCAGGCTCAGGCCGTCGCGCTGGCCACGGTTCCAGGTGTAGCGCAGGTCCTTCATCTCCTTGCCCTTGCTCTCCAGGTCGAAGCGGCGCAGATCGACCCGCGCCTCCTCGCCGAGCTTGAGCGCGGTGAGACCGATGTCCATGTACAGCGGCAGGTTCTCCGCGCGCACCTGGTAGAACACCGGGCGCGCGTGGTGCAGGTCGCAGAGGTCGCGGAACTGCCAGATCAGTTCGGCGCGGGCCTGGGCCGGGCCGACCGGATCGAACAGCGCCACCAGGCTGCGGCCACGGCGGGCGTACATCAGGAAGGCGTCGTTGCCCTCGTGGAACAGCAGCGCCTTGTCGCCGGACAGGGCCAGGCCGCCGTCGGGCTGCGCGGAGCTGGCCAGGATGCCGGCGGCGGTGTCCAGGTCCTCGCGGGTCGGCGCGTGGATGGCCGGCGGCGCGGTGCGCAGCAGCCAGTACAGCGCCAGCGCGGCCAGCAGCAGGCAACTGCCCAGCGCGGCACGCAGGCCACGCGGGGCGTCGGCATCCAGGGCGAACTGCCACCAGAGTTCGTGGCTGTAGGGCACATCCTGGTAGGCGAACAGCAGCAGCCAGATAGACGCGGCGATAACGCAGGCAGCGGCGCCCAGATACAGCGGCGAGAAGGGCAGGTCCATCAGGCGGCTGCGGCGGTAGAATGCGCTGCGGAAGATCACCAGCAGGGCGGCGGTGAAGCTGAGGATCAGCGCTTCTTCCCAGTCGAAGCCCTTGAGCAGCGACAGTGCGGCGCCGGCGATCAGCAGGCCGATGGTCAGTGCCCAGGCGGCGGAGAGGCGGCGGCGCAGGCCGTAGGCGAGCAGCAGGCAAAGTACGCCGATCAGGCTGGCGGCCAGGTGCGAGGCATCGATCAGGCGGTGCGGCACGAGGAAGCCGACTTCGTCCAGGCGGGTGTCGATGGATGGCGTGGCGCCGGAGAACAGCAGCACGATGCCGGAGATGAACACCAGCAGGGAGAGAATCTGCGCGGCGAAGCCGGAGGTGATGCGCACCGCCTGTTTGGCCACCAGCACGCGGCGGGCCTCGAGGAACAGCAGCAGCAGACAGGCGACGATCAGCGGCAGGACCACGTAGATCAGGCGATACAGCAGCAGTGCGGCAGCCAGCGGCGCGGCGCCCAGCTGGTTGGCGAAGGCCGCCAGCAGCACGGCTTCGAACACGCCGACGCCGCCCGGCACGTGGCTGAGCACGCCAGCGGCCAGGGCAATCAGGTAGACCAGCAGGAAAGCGCCGAAGGGCGGGGCTTCGGGCAGCAGCAGATAGAGCACGGTGGCGGCAGCGGCCACGTCCAGCGCGGTGATCAGCAGTTGCAGCAGCGACAGGCGCAGGCCCGGCAGGCGCAGGGTGCGGCGGCCGAAGCGGACCAGGTGGCTGTCGGGCGAAGGCTGTTCCGGCAGGCGACGGCGTTCGACGGCAACCACCAGCAACAGGCAGAGGGCGATGATGCCCAGCGCCAGCACTGCCACCAGCCATTCCGGCAGATGCAGGGCCAAGGAGGCGTCGGAGAGGTCGCTCAGCGCGGCGAGCGCGGCCAGCACCGGCAGCGCGCAACCCAGCGACAGGCTGGCGAACAGCGTCATCAAGGCGACGTCGCCAGCCCCCAGTCCCTGGCGGGCATAGAGGCGATAGCGCACCGAGCCGCCGGAGAGCATCGAAAGGCCCACGGCGTTGCCGATGGCGAAGGCGGAGAAACCGCCGGTCAGCAGCGCCGGGACGGGCAGCTTCACGCCGGCGAAGCGGCTGGCCGACCATTCATAGCCGAGCAGGAAGATGAAACCGACCACGGTGGCGGCGAAGGCGCCGAGCAGCGAGGTAGTGGGTACGTCGAGCAGGGCGTCGTGCAGGGAGTAGGCGTCGATGTCGCGCAGCAGGTGATAGCAGGCGATCAGTGCGAGGCTGAACAGCACCAGGGTCACGCCCAGGCCGAGTGCCTGGCGGTTGGCGTTCACCCAGTTGAGCCAGGTCGCTCGGGCAGGAGCTTCCTCGGCGGCAGGGGTATCGGGTGTGGTGGGGTTGGCGCTCATCGGGCACCTCAATCGATTTAGCGCGACAGAGTAGGGGCACTGACGCGAATTCCCAAGTCCCCGGAAGAGTATTTTCCTGATCCGTGAGACGCCACCCGTGGGCGATCCTTTTTTGCGCACAACGAAAAAAGCCACTCCTAAGAGTGGCTTTCTTCTTGATGTCTGGTTGCGGGAGCAGGATTTGAACCTACGACCTTCGGGTTATGAGCCCGACGAGCTACCAGACTGCTCCATCCCGCGGCGGCAATTCTACGGATATGAAGCCTTGTGTCAAACGATATTTCGTTTTCGATCAATAATTTAAACGCGCACAAACGAAAAAGGGCCACTCCGAAGAGTGACCCTTTTTCTGTGTCTGGTTGCGGGAGCAGGATTTGAACCTACGACCTTCGGGTTATGAGCCCGACGAGCTACCAGACTGCTCCATCCCGCGGCGGCCATTCTACGGATGTGAAAGGTCTTGTCAATCGATATTTCGCTTTCGATCAATAATTTAAATCGCGCGCAAACGAAAAAGGGTCACTCCGAAGAGTGACCCTTTTTCTGTGTCTGGTTGCGGGAGCAGGATTTGAACCTACGACCTTCGGGTTATGAGCCCGACGAGCTACCAGACTGCTCCATCCCGCGTCAGCCATTCTACGCCGATGGGCCTGTGTGTCAACGAAAAATAGGGAAAAGTGATTTTCTATCAGATATTTAGCTGCGGCGAACGGCAGCGGGGAAGTTGTCCGCCGGCGGAGTTTTCCTGGCTGTGGATAACCGAAGCGGCGACGTTTTGCATTACCATGGCCGGGTTTTCCGCTGCCTTTTGGGGCGGCTTCCGATGGTGATGCAGGCGTCTTCTTCGTGACTCGGCAACGAAAGATCATCCACATCGATTGCGACTGCTTCTATGCCGCCATCGAGATGCGCGACGACCCCAGCCTGGCGGGCAAGCCGCTGGCGGTGGGTGGGTCGCCGGACAAGCGTGGCGTGGTCGCGACCTGCAACTACGAGGCGCGCGCCTATGGGCTGCATTCGGCCATGGCCATGCGCACGGCGGTGAAGCTGTGCCCGGACCTCACCATCGTGCGGCCGCGCATGGATGTCTATCGCGAGACTTCGCGGGAAATCCACGCGATCTTCCGCGACTACACCGACCAGATCGAACCGCTCTCCCTGGACGAGGCCTATCTCGACGTCAGCGACAGCGAGCGCTGCGGCGGCAGCGCCACGCGCATTGCCCGGGAGATTCGCCAGCGAGTCTGGGAAACCCTGCACATCACGGTGTCCGCCGGGGTGGCGCCGAACAAGTTCATCGCCAAGATCGCCAGTGACTGGCGCAAGCCCAACGGGCTGTTCGTGGTCACGCCCGATGAGGTGGACGGTTTCGTCGCCGAACTGCCGGTAAAAAAGCTGCATGGCGTAGGCAAGGTCACCGCCGAGAAGCTGGCGCGTCTGGGTATCCGTACCTGCGCGGACCTGCGCGACTGGTCGCGTATCCAGCTGGCCAAGGAATTCGGCAGTTTCGGTGAACGGCTCTGGGGCTTGTCGCGGGGCGTCGATGACCGTCCGGTGCAGGTGGACAGCCGCCGCCAGTCGATCAGCGTGGAGAACACCTTCGACCAGGACCTGCCGGACCTGGCGGCCTGCCAGGAGGAATTGCCGTCGCTGCTGGGTGAGCTGGAGCGGCGCATGACGCGCCTGGACACCAGCTACCGGCCGGGCAAGCCGTTCATCAAGCTGAAGTTCCACGACTTCACCCAGACCACCCTGGAACAGGCAGGCGCCGCGCGGGACCTGGAAAGCTATCGGCTATTGCTGGGGCAGGCGTTCCAACGCGGCAACAAGGCGGTGCGGCTGATCGGCGTGGGCGTGCGCCTGGTCGATCTGCGCGGCGCCCACGAGCAGCTCACGCTCTTCTAGCTCGGGCGAAAAACGCCTCAGCCTTCGGGCCACATGCGCATGGCGCGGCCGGAGACCGGCCACAGGCGCAGCTCGCCTTCTTCGGTGATATCCCAGCGCTGCACTTCGCCAAGCATCTTGAGGAACTGCTGTTCCTGCTCCATCACCAGGTCGGCGCACAGCTTGCGAGTGGCGCCGGGCTGGCCGAAGGTCAGCTGGTCGCCCTCGAGCTTGTAGCTGGCGAACCAGTGGTTGCAGCCGGCGCTGCCGTAGGCGCGGCCATTGCCGTCCAGGGTCAGGCTGATGTGCGTGTAGTCGATCAGCGGGTGCTCACCGACCCACTCCACGCGGTAGGTCTGCTCTGCTTCGGGAACCGGCTTGCTGGCGCAACCGGCCAGGGCCAGCGCGGTGCAGGCGCTGGCGATCAGGGCTTTCATGCAGTCTCCTTGCTCTGGCAATCCGGGCAGAGGTGGCGGTTGTCGACCTTGGCCCATCCCAGTTCGGCGATGCGCTGCTCGGCGGCGGGCTGCTGGGCAGCCTTGCCGAGGGTGGCATCGACGGCGAATTCGAAGTCCAGTGTAGCCTCGCAGCCGTCGCAGTTGACCTTCCACTCGTGGATACCCAGTTCACGGAACACCGGCCCCTTGGCCACGGCCATCCACTGCCCCGGCGGGTTGATCAGGTGGCGGACCTTTTCCACTTCCAGCGTCATGCTCAGGCTTTTGCTGCCCTTGAGGCTGACCAGCATGGTGTCGCCGGCCTTGATCGAGCCACCGATGCCGGTGACCTGGTAGCGGCCCGGAGTCAGCGCGCGGCACTCGTTGAGGGTGAATTGCGGGTTGAGCAGGGTGTAGCGGAAATCGTGCTGGGCCATGGGTCCTCCGGGAAAGCGCGGCATTCTAGGGCGCGTGGCGTGCGGATGCGAGCGCCTTCTGCTCAGTTTTTCACCAGGTTGACCGGATTGCCGGCCCGCCAGGCGGCGATGTTGGCCAGCGTGGTCTGGGCGATCCCGGCCAGCGCCTCGCGGGTCAGGAAGGCCTGGTGCGCGGTGATGATCACATTGGGGAAGGTCAGCAGGCGCGCCAGTACGTCGTCCTGCAGCGGCTGGTCGGAGCGGTCGGCGAAGAAGATGTCGGCTTCCTCTTCATAGACGTCCAGGCCCAGGTAGCCGAGCTGGCCGCTTTTCAGCGCCTCGATCAGCGCCGGTGTATCGACCAGCGCGCCGCGGCCGGTGTTGATCAGCATGGCGCCGCGCTTCATGCGTTCCAGGCTGTCGGCGTTGATCAGGTGCCGGGTGGCCTCGTTGAGCGGGCAGTGCAGGCTGATGATGTCGGACTGCGCGAGCAGCTCATCCAGCTCGACGAAGCGGCCGCCCAGGGCCTCGATGGCGCGATTGGGATAAGGGTCGTAGGCCAGGATGTGGCAGCCGAAACCGCTCATGATGCGGGCGAAGACTTCGCCGATCTGCCCGCTGCCGATGATCCCGACAGTGCGCCCGTACAGGTCGAAGCCGGTCAGGCCGTGCAGGGAAAAATCACCTTCGCGGGTGCGGTTGTAGGCGCGGTGCAGGTGCCGGCACAGCGCCAGGACCAGCCCTGCGCCATGTTCGGCCACCGCGTGGGGCGAATAGGCCGGTACGCGGACCACGGCCAGCCCCAGCGCCTGGGCGGCAGCCAGGTCGACGTGGTTGTAGCCGGCCGAGCGCAGGGCGATCAGTTTCGTGCCGCCAGCTGCCAGGTGCTCCAGCACCGGGCGCGACAGGTCGTCGTTGACGAAGGGGCAGACCACTTCGAAGCCCATGGCCAGGGCGACCGTGTCCTCGCGCAGCTGCGCCTGCTGGAAATGCAGCTCGAAGCCGAGGCCATGGTTGGCGGCGAGGAAGCTGTCGCGGTCGTAGGTCTGGTTGCTGAACAGGATGATGCGCATCGATTGAATTCCGTCTTCAGTGCGTCTGGCCGGCTTCGATTTCCAGCCGGCCCTCGGTCGCCTGTGCCAGCTCGGCCATGGCCTTGTCCAGTTCGTCCAGCGCGGCGGGGCCGTCCGGATCGTTCTGCTTGAGCAGCGTCTCGGCGCGCTGGCAGGCCGCGCGCAGCATCGGTACGCCGCAGTAGCGGGTGGCACCGTGCAGGCGGTGGATACGTTCGAGCAGGGTGTTGCGATCGTTGCGCTCGCGGGCCTGGCGGATCACCTGGCGGTCGGCGGACAGCGAGGCGAGCAGCATGCCGAGCATGTCGGCAGCCAGCTCCGGTTTGCCGGCGGCCAGCCGCAAGCCTTCCTCTGGGTCCAGCACGCTGAGGCCTTCCAGGGATGATTGGGCCTGGCGCGGACGCTCGTCGCGCGGCTCGCCCAGCGCCAGGCCGGTCCACTTGAGGATCACCTGGACCAGTTGGCGCTCGTCGATCGGCTTGGTCAGGTAGTCGTCCATGCCGCCCTGCAGCAGGGCGCGCTTCTCGTTGGCCAGGGCATGGGCGGTGAGGGCAATGATCGGCACCGGGCTTACCTCGCGGTCGCCTTCCCAGAGGCGGATCGCCTCGGTGGCCTGGCGGCCGTCCATGATCGGCATCTGCACGTCCATGAAGACCAGGTCGAAGCGCTCGCGCTGCACCGCTTCGACGGCGGCGAGGCCGCTGTCGACGGCTGTCACCTCGGCGCCCATGTCGGTCAGCAGGGTCTTCACCAGCAACAGGTTGGCCGGGTTGTCGTCGACGCAGAGCAGGCGTGGAATGCGCTCGAGCTTGCCGTTGACGTTCTTGTCCTTGCGGGTCGGCCGCAGGTGCAGCAGTTCATTCAGTGCCTGCTGCAGCTTGCGCGTGCAGGCGGGTTTGCTCTGCACCTGGGCGTCTGGCAGTACGTCGTTGTAGTGCGCCTGTTCGATGGTCGGGCACAGCACCAGGCTCTTGCAGCCGTGCTGTTCGAGTTCGCGGATGGACTGGCGCAGCGCCTCGGGCGGGTGGTCGGCGGCGGTCACGCCGAGCAGCGCCAGGGTGATCGGCGCCTTGTCCGACGGCCCGGCCAGCAGGGTCTTCTCCAGCGTGACGAGGTCAGGGAACTCGGTGACTTCCAGGCCGCAGTCCTCCAGCTGGTGGTGCAGCGCGGTGCGCGTCAGTTCGTGGGGCTCGTACAGCGCCACGCGCAGGCCGCCGGCCAGGGCGTGCGGCAGGTCGTCGCCGTCGTCGCGGGCCTTGGGCAGGTTGAGGCTGATCCAGAACTCCGAGCCATCGCCGGCGCTGCTTTCCACGCCGATCTCGCCGCCCATCTGCTCGATCAGGCGCTTGGAAATGACCAGCCCCAGGCCGGTGCCGCCGGCCTGGCGTGAGAGGGAGTTGTCCGCCTGGCTGAAGGCCTGGAACAGCGCGCGCAGGTCGGCGTCGGTCAGGCCCACGCCGGTGTCCTGCACGCTGATGCGCAGCTGCGCGCGGTCGTCGCTCTCGTCTTCGAGCATGGCGCGTACGGCGATGCTGCCGTCGTGGGTGAACTTGATGGCGTTGCTCACCAGGTTGGTCAGCACCTGCTTCAGCCGCTGCGGGTCGCCCACCAGCTGCAGCGGAGTGTCGCGGTAGATCAGGCTGACCAGTTCCAGGTGCTTCTCGTGGGCGGCGGGGGCGAGGATGGTCAGGGTGTCCTGGATCAGCTCGCGCAGGTTGAACGGGATGTTCTCCAGTACCAGCTTGCCGGCTTCGATCTTCGAGAAGTCGAGGATCTCGTTGATGATCCCCAGCAGGCTCTCGGCGGACTTGTGGATGGTGCCCAGGTAGTCCTGCTGGCGGCTGGTCATCTCGCTCTTCTGCAGCAGGTTGGTGAAGCCGAGGATGCCGTTGAGCGGGGTGCGGATCTCGTGGCTCATGTTGGCGAGGAACTCGGATTTGATCCGGCTCGCCTCCAGGGCCTCCTTGCGTGCAAGGTCCAGTTCGATGTTCTGGATCTCGATGGTCTCCAGGTTCTGCCGCACGTCCTCGGTGGCCTGGTCGATGTTGTGCTGCATCTCTTCCTGGGCGCTCTGCAACGCCTCGGCCATGCGGTTGATGCCGCCGGCCAGCTCGTCCAGCTCGTGGCTGCCCAGCGCCGGCAGGCGGGTTTCAAGGCGGCCTTCCTTGAGCTGGGCGACGCCCTGGGCGATCTGCCCCAGCGGCGCGTTGATCGCGCGGCTCATGCGCAGGGCGAGGAGGGCGGTGACAGCGAGGCCCGCGCCGATCAGCAGCAGGCTGGTGAACAGGCTGCGGTAGCCGCGCAGCAGGGTGCCGTGGTGCGACAGTTCCAGTTCGACCCAGCCCAGCAGCTTCTCGGCGTCGTCGTCGGGGTCGCCGGACAGGCTGCGGTGCTTGCCCAGCACCGGCAGGAGGAAATGGGTGGTGTCCAGGTTGCTCGCCATGCTCAGGTGCGAGCCGTCTCCACTGGGCATTGGCGTCAGTATGCTGGGGCCGGCGTGGACGAGTTTTTCCCGGTCCGGGTCGAGGAAGGTCACGGCGCGCACGTCGGGTTGGTCCAGCGCTTCGTTGGCGATGCGCTCGAGCAGCTCGTTGTTGTGGTTGGCCATGGCCGGGGCGGACAGCGGCGCCAGTTGCTCGGCGATCAGTTGCCCGCGCTCGATCAACTGGGCGTGCATGTCCGATAGCTGCACCCAGGTGAAATAGCCGCCCAGCACCAGCGCCAGCAGGCTGGTGGGCAGCAGGGTGAGCAGCAGTACCCGTCCCTTGATGCCGAGATCCTTGAACACTCGCTTCCTCCGATGCGTTTATCCCCGGCAGTGTAGCGGTTCAGACCTTCGTCGGAAGCCCTTTGCCTTGCCGGGAGCGCGTGGAATCGTGAATACTTCACGCAATTGCTAATCACTCTTATTTGATATGAATGCCATAGCTTCGTCCGGCCTGCGCCTGCTGACCATCGAGGACGACCCGACCCTGGGCGCCCACCTGTCTTCCCATTTGAGCGAACGCGGCTTCGCGGTCACCTGGTGCCAGGACGGCGACGAAGGCCTGGCCCAGGCGCGCGGCGGCGATTACGACCTGGTGCTGATGGATATCATGCTGCCCGGCACCGGCGGACTGGACATCCTCCGCACCCTGCGCCGTGAGCGCGCGGTGCCGGTCATCCTGATGTCCGCCCTGGGCGCCGAGCAGGACCGTATCGCCGGCTTCTCCCAGGGCGCCGACGATTACCTGCCCAAGCCTTTCAGCCTTGCCGAACTCAGCGTGCGCGTGGACGCCGTGCTGCGCCGGGTGGCGCTGGAGCGCGGCAGCCAGTCGCTGAACAGCACGCCTGCGCCGACCGGGCTGCAGATGGACCCGCAGAAGGACGACGTCGGCCTCGATGGCCAATGGGCCGGCCTGACCGGCACCGAGTACCGCCTGCTGGAAACCTTCCTCGGCAGCCAGGGCGAGACCCTGAGCAAGCCCTTCCTTTACCAGCACGTGCTGCATCGCGCCTTCACCGCCCACGACCGCAGCCTGGACATGCACGTCAGCCACCTGCGCCGCAAGCTGCAGGCCATCGGCTATATCCGTCACACGCTGCATACCGTGTGGGGCAAGGGCTACGTCTTCGCCGAGGCCGAGGACTGACATGCCCGGCCGCCACTCGCTGTTCTGGAAGCTCGCCGTCGCCCTCGTGGTGCTGTGCCTGTCGGTGATCTGGCTGTCCTGGAACTGGGGCAAGCAGATGGAGCGCGACAGCTACTTCCTGTCCGAGGCGGCTCGGCAGGTGCTCGCCGGCTACGCCGACGAGGCCCAGCAAGCCTGGCGTTCCGGCGGGGCGGCGGGCGTCGATGCGTGGCTGGCGCAGATGAAACAGCGCGAGCCGGTATGGATGGTCGTGGTCGATGCTCGTCTGCAGTCGCTGGGCACGCAGCCGCTGCCCATGGAGGACGTGGCGCACCTGACATTCCAGCGCGGGCTGGACTGGCCGGTAAGCTCGCGCTCGGTGAACCTGCCGTATATCGGTATTCCCTTCCCGGACGAACCGGGCGCTGGCCGGCTGGTGGTGCAACTGCCGCAGCGCTACCTGCCGGGCGGCCTGAGCTTCCTGCGCCAATCCATCAGTCATGCGCTGGTGCCGACGATCCTTGCCCTGATGCTCTGCGGGCTGATCTATCGCCGGCTGGTACGCCCGCTCGGGCGGCTGCGCGAACACGCCAACGCCTTGCAGGCGGATGACCTCGGTTCGGTCGCCGGCCCGGAACTGATCGCCCGCCGCGACGAACTCGGCGAACTCGGCCGCGCGCTGGATCACATGGCCGAGCGCCTGCGCGGCCACGTCGGCCTGCAGCGCCAGTTATTGCGCGACCTGTCCCACGAACTGCGCACGCCGCTCAGCCGCCTGCGGGTGGCCGGCGACAGCCCGATCAGCGAAGCTGCGCTGCGCCAGCGGGTCGAGCGGGAAGTGGAGGTGATGCAGCGCCTGGTCGCCGACACCCTGGAACTGGCCTGGCTGGACACCGAGCGCCCGCGCGTGGAACTGGAAGAAATCGACCTGCGCTCGCTGTGGGACCTGCTGGTGGACGACGCGCGCTTCGAGGCAGGCTGGAGTACCGAGCGCTTCCTTTATCAGGTACCGGCGGACTGCCGCGTGCGCGGCCATCTCAACGGCCTGGCCCAGGCGCTGGAAAACCCGCTGCGCAACGCCATCCGTCATTCGCCGGAAAACGGTCGCATTCGCCTGAGCGGCCGGCGCGAGTCCGGTGGCTGGCACCTGTGGCTGGAAGACGATGGTCCCGGCGTGGCGGAAAGTGACCTGGAGCGCATCTTCCTGCCTTTCACCCGGCTCTCCGATGCGCGTACCGGCGAAGGCTTCGGCCTGGGCCTGAGTATCGCCCGCAGCTCGCTGCGCATGCAGGGCGGTGAACTCTGGGCGGACTGCGCCGAGGCGGGGCTGCGCGTGCACCTGCGCTTGCCCGACGCGGCGGCGGCCTGAGGCCGACGCCGGCCCCTGTACACGGCTTGTTAGGAAGTTTCGTATGGCGGGGCGGCTTTTGCCGGTATCATAGAGCGCCCTGTTCCAGATCCGAGTGCTTCCATGACCGTGCAGTACCCGACTATCGCCGATTGCGTCGGCCATACCCCGCTGGTGCGCCTGCAGCGCCTGGCCGGGGAAACTTCCAACACCCTGCTGGTGAAACTCGAGGGTAACAACCCCGCGGGTTCGGTGAAGGATCGCCCGGCGCTGTCGATGATCACCCGTGCCGAACTGCGCGGCGACATCAAGCCCGGCGACACGCTGATCGAAGCCACTTCCGGCAACACTGGCATCGCCCTGGCGATGGCGGCGGCGATCAAGGGTTACCGCATGATCCTGATCATGCCCGACAACTCCACCGCCGAGCGCAAGGCCGCCATGACCGCCTACGGCGCCGAGCTGATCCTGGTGACCAAGGAGCAGGGCATGGAAGGTGCCCGTGACCTCGCCGACCAGATGGCGCGCGAAGGCCAGGGCAAGGTGCTCGACCAGTTCGCCAATGGCGACAACCCGATCGCCCACTACCATTCCACCGGCCCGGAAATCTGGCAGCAGACCGGCGGTGAGATCACCCATTTCGTCAGCTCCATGGGCACCACCGGCACCATCATGGGCGTGTCGCGCTACCTCAAGGAGCAAAATCCCAACGTGCAGATCGTCGGCCTGCAGCCGATGGAAGGCTCGGCCATCCCCGGCATCCGCCGCTGGCCGCAGGAATACCTGCCGAAGATCTTCGATGCCACCCGCGTCGACCGCGTCGTCGACATGCAGCAGAACGAAGCCGAGGACGTGATGCGCCGCCTGGCCCGCGAAGAGGGCATCTTCTGCGGCGTGTCTTCCGGTGGTGCGGTGGCGGCCATGCTGCGTCTGTCGCGCGAACTGGAAAACGCGACCCTGGTGGCGATCATCTGCGACCGTGGCGACCGTTACCTGTCCTCGGGCGTGTTCGACTCCAACTGACATGGCCAAGCAGAGATCCGGCCTGCGCTTCCAGCCCAGCGGCGGAGCGCGCAGCCCTGCGGTACCGGTGGGCAAGAAACAGCGCCTGAACATCGAGCGCCTGGCCCACGACGGTCGCGGCATCGCCCACATCGACGGGCGCACCTGGTTCGTCGACAACGCCCTGCCGGGCGAGTCGGTGGAAGCCCGCGTGCTGTCCGCCCGCGCTCAAATCGTCGACGCCCGTAGCGAACGTATCTTCACCGCTGCCGCCAACCGCCGCGCCGAGCCTTGCCCGGTGGCCGGCACCTGTGGCGGCTGCAGCCTGCAGCACCTGTCCCATGCCGATCAGCTGGCGCTCAAGCAGCGCACCCTGGCGGAGCAGCTGGAGCGCTTCTCCGGCCTGGTCCCGCAAGAGTGGGCCGCACCGCTGATCGGGCCGGAGTTCGGCTACCGCCGCCGCGCACGCCTCGCCGTGCGCTGGGACGTCAAGGCCAAGCGCCTGGAGGTCGGCTTCCGCGCTGCTGCCAGCCAGGCCATCGTCGCCTTCGACGACTGCCTGGTGCTGGTGCCCGAACTGCAAGGTCTCGCCCGCGAGCTGCCGGAGCTGCTGCGCGGCTTCGCCAAGCCACAGTCTCTTGGCCATGTCGAACTGTTCCACGGTACTTCCAGCGCGCTGCTGCTGCGGCATATCGAACCTTTGTCCGATAGCGACCGCGCGCGACTGCTGGAATTCTGTTCGGCACGGGATGTGCAGCTGTGGTTGCAGGGTGACGGCGAACCGACGCTTTGCTCCGATGCTGCAGAAAACAGTGGGAACCGCGACCTCGGCTTCCGGCTCGAAGCCTGGAATCTGACCCTGGCCTACCGCCCCGGCGACTTCGTTCAGGTGAACGAGCCGGTGAACGAGGCGATGGTCGCCCAGGCGCTGGACTGGCTGAAGCCGGGCAGCGACGAGCGTGTTCTGGACTTGTTCTGTGGCCTGGGAAACTTCGCCCTGCCGCTGGCGCGCCAGGTGCGCGAGGTGGTGGGCGTGGAAGGTGTGCAGACCATGGTCGAGCGCGCCGCCGCCAACGCCCGGGCCAACGGCCTGGTCAATACCCGGTTCCATCAGGCGGACCTGACGAAACCGCTTGCCGACGCCCCCTGGGCGGCGGAGGATTTCACCGCCGTGCTGCTCGACCCTCCGCGTGACGGAGCCTTCGAGCCGGCACGGCAGATGCGTTCACTGGGCGCGGAGCGGGTACTCTATGTGTCCTGCAACCCGGCGACCCTGGCGCGTGACGCTGGCGAGCTGGCCCGACAGGGCTATCGTCTGAAGCGCGCCGGCATTCTCGACATGTTCCCGCAGACGGCCCATGTCGAGGCCATGGCTTTGTTCGAGGCGAGCTAGGAAGGCTCGCGCAATCCGACCGGCTCAAGCAAGAAAGGCCGGCGCAGTGAGCGGTGTGTTGTGGCGCACCGTGGGGAAGGGTAGACACGATGGTACAGGTGAGAGCGCACCAGCCGGTCAACACCGACGGCAGCATCAATCTCGAGGCCTGGCTGGACCATGTCCAGACCCTGGTCCCGGGCCTGGATCGCAAGGTCCTGCTGGAAGCCTGCGAGTTCGCTCGCGAGGTGGAAGACAGGGCTGTCAGCACGGCTGACAACTCCTGGGCGGACGGCACCTCCAGCTTCCAGACGGGCCTGGAGATCGCCGAGATCCTGGCGGACCTCAAGCTCGACCAGGAATCGCTGGTCGCCGCGGTGATCTACCGTGGCGTGCGCGAGGGCAAGGTCAAGCTCGAGGACGTGGCGCAGCGCTTCGGCCCTGTCGTCGCCAAGCTGATCGAAGGCGTGCTGCGCATGGCGGCGATCAGCACCAGCCTCAGCCCGCGGCAGTCCCTGGTGCTCGGCACCCAGGCGCAGATCGAGAACCTGCGCAAGATGCTGGTGGCCATGGTCGACGACGTGCGCGTCGCGCTGATCAAGCTGGCTGAGCGCACCTGCGCGATCCGCGCGGTGAAGAACGCCGACGAAGAAAAGCGCATGCGTGTCGCCCGCGAGGTGTTCGACATCTACGCACCGCTCGCCCACCGTCTGGGGATCGGCCACATCAAGTGGGAGCTGGAGGACCTGTCCTTCCGCTACCTCGAACCCGACCAGTACAAGCAGATCGCCAAGCTGCTGCACGAGCGCCGGCTGGACCGCGAGCAGTACATCGCCACCGTGATGCAGCAGCTCAAGGACGCCCTGGCCGCCACCGGCATCAAGGCCGACCTCTCCGGCCGCGCGAAACACATCTATTCCATCTGGCGGAAGATGCAGCGCAAGGGCCTGGACTTCAGCCAGATCTACGACGTGCGCGCCGTGCGCGTGCTGGTGCCGGAAATGCGCGACTGCTACACCGCGCTGGGCATCGTGCACACGCTGTGGCGGCACATCCCCAAGGAATTCGACGACTACATCGCCAACCCCAAGGAAAACGGCTACCGCTCGCTGCACACCGCAGTGATCGGCCCCGAGGGCAAGGTGCTGGAAGTGCAGATCCGCACCCACGCCATGCACGAGGAAGCCGAGCTGGGCGTCTGCGCGCACTGGCGCTACAAGGGCACCGACGTCAAGGCCAGCTCCAATCACTACGAAGAGAAGATTTCCTGGCTGCGCCAGGTGCTCGAGTGGCACGAGGAGCTGGGCGACATCGGCGGCCTGGCCGAACAATTGCGGGTGGATATCGAGCCCGACCGGGTCTACGTCTTCACCCCCGACGGCCATGCCATCGACCTGCCCAAGGGCTCCACGCCGCTGGACTTCGCCTATCGCGTGCATACCGAGGTCGGGCACAACTGCCGGGGCGCCAAGATCAACGGCCGCATCGTGCCGCTGAACTACAGCCTGCAGACCGGCGAGCAGGTGGAAATCATCACCGGCAAGCAAAGCGGGCCGAGCCGTGACTGGCTGAACCAGAACCTGGGCTACGTCTCCACCTCGCGAGCGCGGGCGAAGATCGTCCACTGGTTCAAGCTGCAGGCGCGCGACCAGAACGTCGCCGCCGGCAAGGCCATGCTCGAACGCGAGCTGGGCCGCCTGGCGCTGCCGCCGGTGGACTTCGAGAAGCTCGCCGAGAAGGCCAACTACAAGACCGGCGAAGACCTGTTCGCCGCCCTGGGCGCCGGCGACCTGCGCCTGGCCCACGTGGTCAATTACGCGCAGCAGCTGGTCGAGCCCGAGCGCGGCACCGAGCAGCTTGAACTCATCCCGCGCAAGCCGAGCAAGATCGGCCACGGCAAGCGCGGCGACATCCAGATCCAGGGCGTCGGCAACCTGCTCACGCAGATGGCCGGCTGCTGCCAGCCGCTGCCGGGCGATCCGATTGTCGGCTACATCACCCTCGGCCGCGGCGTCACCATCCACCGTCAGGACTGCGCCACCGCGCTGCAACTGGCCGGGCGCGAGCCGGAGCGGATCATCCAGGTCAGCTGGGGGCCGGTGCCGGTCAGCACCTACCCGGTGGATATCGTCATCCGTGCCTACGACCGCTCCGGCCTGCTGCGCGACGTCTCGCAGATGCTGCTCAACGAGCGCATCAACGTGCTGGCGGTGAACACCCGTTCGGACAAGGAAGACAACACCGCGATCATGCGTCTGACCATCGAGATCCCCGGTCTCGATTCGCTGGGACGCCTGCTGGCGCGCATCTCGCAGCTGCCCAACATCATCGAGGCGCGGCGCGACCGCGGCGCGGGTGCCAAGGATGCATAAGCTCGACGACCTGCTGTACCTGATGGCCCGGCTGCGTGACCCGCAGCATGGCTGCCCCTGGGACCTGAAGCAGAGCTACGCGACGATCGTTCCGTACACCCTCGAGGAAGCCTACGAGGTGGCCGATGCCATCGAGCGCGGCGACTTCGACCACCTGCGCGAGGAGCTGGGCGACCTGCTCTTCCAGGTCGTCTACTACGCACAGCTGGCGCGGGAAGAGGGGCGCTTCGAGTTCGACGCGGTGGTGGATGGCATCACCACCAAGCTGATCCGCCGCCACCCCCATGTGTTCCCCGACGGCGACCTGTATGGCGAGTCCGACCCGGCGAAGCTGGCGGAAGCGGCGGTCAAGCAGCGTTGGGAGGAGCTCAAGGCCGAGGAGCGCGCCGCCAAGGCCGCCGAGCCGGTGCAACTGTCCCTGCTGGACGACGTACCCAACGCCCTGCCGGCGCTGAGTCGCGCCGCCAAGCTGCAGAAGCGCGCTTCCCAGGTCGGTTTCGACTGGGTCGACGCCTTGCCGGTGGTGGATAAGGTCCGCGAGGAACTGGACGAGGTGCTCGAGGCCATGGCCGGCGGCGATACCGAGGGCCAGGCCGAGGAAGTGGGCGACCTGCTGTTCGTGGTGGTCAACCTGGCGCGCAAGCTCAAGATCGACCCGGAAACCGCCCTGCGCGCCGCCAACGCCAAGTTCGAGCGCCGCTTCCGCTATATCGAGACAGCCCTGCGCGACCAGGGCCGCACCCTGGAAGACAGCAACCTGGAAGAGATGGACGAGCTGTGGGGCGCTGCCAAACGTGACGAGAAGAACCCGCTCAGCTGTGGATAAGTGCTGCCACCGTTGAATTGGCGCCCATGAAAAAGCCCCGCGATTGCGGGGCTTTTTCATGGTTTCTTGTAAATGCGCGAACTTCGGCGCCGAAGTTCAATTGCAGGAGCGGGCCATGCCCGCGATCGCGCGCATGGGCTGGGCGCCCCCGCGCGTCCTACAGTGGCTGGTGATCAACCGAACAGCCAACGCAGGATCAGCACCAGCAGAACGACCGCGAGTACAGGACGGCCGATGCGGTAGGCCTTGGGATAGGCACGTTTGAACACCTTCACCTTGCTGCCCACGGCATCGCCCAGGCGAATCAGCACCGAGTAGGCCTGGTTGATCCCGCCGACGCGCTCGCCCTCGACGTTCTGCGGCGCCGTGGCGCGCCCGAGGAAAGCGCTGACGCGGCGGTTGATGCGGGTCAGCAGCGGCGACTTGAGCGGCCGTTCGATATCGCAGAAGAGGATCAGGCGCGATTCGTCCGTCTCGTTCTTCACCCAGTGGACGAAGGTCTCGTCGAACATCACATCCTGGCCGTCGCGCCAGGCATAGGGCTGGCCATCGACGAAGATGCGGCACTCGTCGGAGTTCGGCGTGGCCAGGCCGAGGTGATAGCGCAGCGAGCCGCCGTAGGGGTCGCGGTGCTTGTTCAGGTGGCTGCGCGGCGGCAGGCGGGTGAACATCGCGCCCTTGACGTTGGGGATGCTGCTCACCAGTTCCACGGTCTTGGGGCACAACTGCTGCGCCGAGGGCAGGGGGCCGTCGTACCAGGTCAGGTAGAAGCGGGTCCAGCCCTTCTTGAAGAAGGAGCCGAAGCCGGCCTCGTTGTTGTTCAGGGCGTCGCGGATGTAGCCCTCGTCGAACAGCTGCTCGGCTTCCTCGCGGATCATCTGCCAGTTGTCGCGCAGCTTGTCGAGTTCGGGGAAGCGCTCGCGGTCCAGGTAGGGCTTGGACGGCACGCTGGAGTTCAGGTACATCAGCGAGTTGTAGGGCGCGAACCAGGCGGAGTGGTTCACGACCTGGCGCAGGAAGGGCAGCCGCACCTTGCCGCGCAGGTGCACGTAGAGAATGGCGACGAGGAAGATGGCCAGTACCGCGAGAACGATGAGCTTCAGCATGGAGGTTACGAGTCCGCTCCAGATGAGTGATTTCGAGCCAGGCACTTGCGCTGCGCTGGCACAGGCCCGAGGATTATACCCCCTGAGGACGATCCCGCCGCACCTATGCGTTGGTCTGGGATTTGTCCTGCATCACTATGGGCTGTTGGAGAGCCTTGATTCATGAGCATGTCATTGCGTGATCAGTTGCTGAAAGCCGGGCTGGTCAACGAGAAGCAGGCCAAGCAGGCCGGCAAGCAGAAACAGAAGCAGCAGCGCCTGGAGCACAAGAACCAGGTTGCCAAGGACGACAGCCAGCGTCAGGCGGCCCTGCAGGCCCAGGCCGAGAAGCAGGCCCGCGACGCCGAGCTGAACCGTCAGCAGCAGGAAAAGGCCGACAAGAAGGCCAAGACCGCACAGATCAAGCAACTGATCGAAGGCACGCGCCTGCCGAAACTGGAGTCGGACGACTACTACAACTTCGTCGACAACAAGAAGGTCAAGCGCATCGCGGTCAACGACATGGTCCGCGACAAGCTCAGCCGCGGCAGGCTGGCCATCGTCAGCTACGACGGCCGCTACGAGATCGTGCCGCGCGATGCCGCGCTGCGCATCCAGGAGCGCGACGAGCGTCGCATCATCGTCCTCAGCGAACCCAGCGGCGAGCCGGACGAGGACGATCCGTACAAGGATTACGTGGTGCCCGACGACCTCATGTGGTGAGGGCGTGGCGGCTGCTCAGCCGGCCGCCTGCAGCTCCACCCTTCCGAACAGCGCCTGCGCCGACAAAGGCGTAATGGCGTGCAGACGGTCCAGCCGGAACTCCCGGCTGGCATCGTCCACCCGCACCTCGAGAAACTCCTCCAGCACTCCGCCCGCGGTCCTTCGCGTGTGCGTGGTGAAGGCCTGGGCGTCGAACGCCAGGCCGTCACGCAGCTCGATACGCAGCCAGTAGCGGTAGAGGCAGGCGATCTCCAGATAGTCATGGAGATCGCAGTGCAACGGCTGGTAGTCGCTCATACCGCCCGGCCTTATTTCAGGTCGGCCAGGGAGGCGCCGAAGTTCAGGTGCAGCACCTGCCCATCGACCACCAGCGCCGGTACGGATTTCACCCCGGCAGCCTCGGCTTCGGCCACGCGCGGCGACTGCTCGCCCAGGTGCACCACTTCGACCTCGCGGTTCAGCAACGGCAGCAGTGCGCGCTCGGCTTCGACGCAGACGGGGCAACCGGCATGGTAGTAAACAGCTTTGCTCATGATCCTTCTCCTGATTGATTATGTATCGATTCGATACCAGTTCAGTCTGCGTGCGAAAAGAACCTTCTGTCAAACTGGTTTTTGATCGATACTATCTATCGGAGGGATCAGCCCATGACCGATACGACCCTGTACGACTACCTCGAACGCATCGCCAGCCTGATGCGTGCCTGGGCCCGCGAGCAGCCGCTGATGGCTGATCTGCAGCCGATCCAGCTGAGCGCACTGAACTACCTGGCGCGCTGTAACCGCTATTCGAATACGCCGCTGGGGGTGACGGACTTCCTTGGGCTGACCAAGGGCACGGTGTCCCAGTCGTTGAAGGCACTGGAGGCCAAGGGGCTGATCGCGAAGCGTCCGGATGCGCAGGACCGTCGCAGTGTGCACCTGGAGCTGACGCCGGAGGGCAGGGGGCTGATCGATGCGCTGGTGCCGCCTGCTTTCCTGCGCCGCGCCGAAGAGTCGCTGGGGGAGCGCAGTGAGTTGCTGGTCGAGTTGCTGCGCGAACTGCTGGCGACCGTGCAGCGCCAGGAGAACGTGCCGGGGTTCGGTCTGTGCCGTACCTGTCGCTTCCACCAGAAGCTGGATGACGGCGCGCTTTGCGGGCTGACGGGGGAAAGACTGGAAGCGCGTGAGGGCGAACTGATCTGCCGCGAGCACGCAGCGCCTGACGAGGCGGCCTGAGCGGCCTTCTCCGGAAAATTCACGGGCATGAAAAAGCCGGGCATCTGCCCGGCTTTTTCATGGCACAGAAGTTATCAGAAGCGATAGGTCATCTGCGCGGTCAGGCCGTGGGCGCTGTTGTCGTACTTGGCGCTGTAGGCCGGCTGCAGTTGCATACCTGCCAGTTCCTGACCGTCCGGCTGGTTTACGCCGGCGGTGGATTCCCACAGGTAGGCGTAGGCCACGTCGAAGGTCATGTCGGCGTTAGGCGAGTAGCCGGCGCCCAGGGTGAAGATCTTGCGATCGCCCACCGGGATACGCACGGTACGGTGCTCGTTGGTGGTCGGCGACGGATCGTAGGCGAAGCCGGTACGCAGGACCCACTGGTCGTTGAACTGATAGGAGGTACCGATCGCGGCGGACCAGGTGTCGTGCCAGCTCAGGTCTTCGCCGATGGTGTCGAACGCGGCCAGCGGGGCGCCGGTGTTCTGTACCTCGATGGACTTCAGACGGCTCCAGCGCGTCCAGGTGGTGCCACCGTAGACGGTCCAGCGGTCATCCAGCTTCTGGGTGATGGACAGGTCCAGGGACTCGGGCAGGGTGATGTCCAGGCTGGCGTCCATGCGCGAGTCGAACAGGCCGGCAGGCGAGTTGGACACGGTGGTGTGGCCTTCGAGCTCGTACTTCACCTTGGAGTGGTAGGTGGCGCCGATGGAGGTGCTGTCGGTCGGGGTGATCAGCAGGCCGACGTTGAAACCGGTGGCAGTGTCGTCGCCCTTGATGCTGATCTTGGTGTCGCCGCCGTTGCCACCCAGGGCGCCGTTCAGCGCGCCGGTGTTCAGGTAGTTCTCCAGCTTGCCGTCGATGCGGTTGATGGTCGGACCGAAGCCGACCGCCACCACGTCGTTGAACTTGTAGCTGATGGTCGGCTGGACGGTGATCACCTGGACCTTGCTGTAGGAACCGTGGGAACGGCCCTGGAAGCCACTTTCGTAGTCGTTGATGATGCCGTAGGGCACATAGACGCCCAGGCCGATGCTGACCTTGTCGTCCAGCGGGGTGGAGAAGTAGCCGAAGGGAACGGCAGCAACCGGGACGGAGTCACCCTTGTTGGAGCCCGAGGCAGAGCTGTGGGCGTCGCTGATGTCGTCCTTGGCGGACACCACGGCCAGACCGCCGCTGACTTCAGTTCGCTTGAGCTTGGAAATGCCGGCAGGGTTGCCGTAGATGGTGCTGGCGTCCAATGCCGAGGAAGCGCGGCCCGCGTAGGCGGTACCGGCGCCGCTGGCGCTCTGCTCGTTGATGGCGATGCCGTTGGCAAGCACCTGAGCGGAGGCAGCGCTAATGGTCAGTGCGAGGGTGGTCTTGAGCCATGTTGTTTTCATTGTAAGAGCAACTCCTGTGTTTATCGGCGCGCAAGCTACCAAGATTCCCGGGTCTTGGGTAGTGGTCGGCAGGCGCTCTACCTTGGGCTTCGGGGCTCAAACGAGCGTTCCATCTGAATGATGTCCGTTCGTCGCTGTATGTAAATAATTTCTGACCGATCGGTCACCATCTGGATGAGGGATGTTCAGGCGACCCGACTGAAATTTCCGACGTAGCTGTGCCAGGCGTCGACGAAGTCGTGGAGGCGTCCGTGAGGGTGGAAAACCTGGCGCCACACGCGTGCCAGCTCCATGGGGTCGTCCGTCAGCGGCAGGGGCAGGTGCTCCGCCTCAACCAGCATCCAGGCGATGGC
Source organism: Pseudomonas sp. PDM22 (assembly GCF_014851965.1). NCBI lineage: Bacteria > Pseudomonadati > Pseudomonadota > Gammaproteobacteria > Pseudomonadales > Pseudomonadaceae > Pseudomonas > Pseudomonas sp. PDM22. Next base: position 426,664 of record NZ_JACVAR010000001.1, on the reverse strand, counting down.
GGTGCTGTAGCGCAGGTTGACCGTGAGTTCGAGGTGCGGTGCGTCGAGGAAGGCATGCTGGCTGGCCAGCCCTCGCACGCGGCTGGCCAGCTCGGGGTCCAGCGCCAGGAATCCATCCCAGAGCGTCTGGTGCCGTTGTTCACCAATGCGATACAGCCCGTGGCCATGGCTGTCATCGAGGGCGCTCCCCAGCGCCGACTGACAGGCCGCTGCCCCCAGCAGCAGCGATTCGGCCGCGACACTGTGACGCCCCAGATAATGCAGGGTGGGGCGAATCACATACTGGCAAAGATCGTTCGCGGCGATTCCCATGACATCCTCGTCATCAATGACCGGCGGGGCTGGGCGTCTTGGCAGCTTCTGATGATTATCCTCGGCCCCGCCGGAAGCGGACTTAGCCGCTCGAATTGAAGTGTAGTGCGATGAAGATGATGTAAAGGCCTGTTTTTAAACTGTTTGGTCGGCGCAGCTTTCCTTCATATTCCTTCTGGCGATTAGATGCTCGGTGGTAACTCCGGCATCGCAGAGAGCTTTTCCTCGGCCTCTTCGTGGCCCTGGTCCGCCGCCTTCTGGTACCAGGCGCGGGCCTGTGCGGGGTTCTTCGCCACGCCGCGACCCTTGGCGTAGCTTTCGCCCACCTCGTACTCGGCGTCCACGTCGCCCTGTTCGGCGGACAGCAGATAGAGGGCGAAGGCCTTCTTGTAGCTGCGGGTCACGCCGGTGCCGTTCTCGTACATGATCGCGAGGTTGTACTGGGCATCCTTGTCGCCCTGGTCGACGGCCTTCTGGTACCAGTACACCGCCTTGGTCGAGTCCTGCTCCACGCCATCGCCATTGTCGTAGGCGTTGCCGAGGTTGTACTGGGCGCAGGCGTGGCCCTGCCTGGCGGCTTTTTCGTACCAGTAGGCGGCTTTCTCGTAGTCCTGGTCGTACTCGTCACTGCCGGAGTCGTACTCCAGACCCAGGGTGTACTGGGCGCTGGCGTGGCCGGCCTTGGCCGCTTTCACCAGGTCCTCGCCGTAGAGGTCGGACCACTGGTCCTGGATGGCGCAGGGCGTTGCTTCCAGCGCGACGGCATAGAGCGGGGCGGTGCTGCACAGGCCCAGCAGCAGGCTGGCGAGCAGGGTTTGGCGGATGCGCGAAGGCATGGGATCACTCCTTTGAAGAATGGGCACGAGTCTGACCGATGCCCTGACACCTATCCATAGGAACGGGAGGCGCCGGTGTGAAGCGCCTTCCGTTTTTTCCGCCAGAGCGGGGAGGTCAGTCGCCTTTTGCCACCGGGTGGCGGGCATCGGTGATCCATTCGCTCCAGGAACCGGCATACAGGCGACCCAGCGGGTAGCCTGCCAGGCTCAGGGCGAACAGGTTGTGGCAGGCGGTGACGCCGGAGCCGCAGTAGGCCACCAGGTCTTCGGCCGGGCGTCCGCGCAGCAGGCCGGCGAAGCGCTGGTGCAGGTGTTCCGGGCGCAGGAAGCGGCCGTCGTTGCCGAGGTTGTCGGTGAAGGCGGCGCACTGGGCGCCGGGAATGTGCCCGGCGACCGGGTCGATGGGTTCGACCTCGCCACGGAAACGCGGCAGGCCGCGGGCATCGATCAGCGGCAGTTCGGCCCCGCCGAGTTTCGCGGCCAGTTCGCCGGCGCTGATCAGCAGGCTGTTGTCCGGCTCACCCTTGAAGTCGCCGGGGCGCAGCGGTGTTTCGGCGGTCGTCAGGCGCAGGCCGGCGTTGCGCCAGGCGGTCAGGCCGCCGTCGAGCAGGTACACGCCCTCGCTCTTGCCCAGCCACAGCAGCAGCCACCAGGCGCGGGCGGCGAAGGCGCCGGGGCCGTCGTCATACAGCACCACTTCACTGTCGGCGTTCAGGCCCCAGGCACGCAGGTGTTCCTGCAGATGCTGCGGATCGGGCAGCGGATGGCGCCCCGTGACGCCCGGAATCACCGGGGAGGAAAGGTCCCGGTTGAGGTCGGCGAAGTGCGCGCCGGGGATGTGGTTCTCCAGGTAGCTGCGAGCGCCGTAGGCCGGGTCTTCGAGGGCGAAACGGCAGTCGAGCAGGACGAGATTCGGGTCATCGAGGCGGGCGGCCAGTTGCTCGGGCGTGAGCAGGCGGGCTTGGGTCATGGGCGCGTTCCTGTGTCGTGACGGGGCTTGGGCGCATCATAAGGCTTGTACGATGAAAAGTTGGTGGGAGTTGGCGAACATGCACGACCAGCAATCGGCACCGCGCAAGGCGGGCCCGCTGCGCGTCGCCCTGGTGGGACTGGCGACCGTTCTGATTACCCTGGGCTACAGCGTCCGGGTCCTGACACTGGGAGCCATCGGCCGGTTGCGCCGCGCCAAGGTCGACGGTTTTACCCGCGACTGGTCCGGTAGCCTGCTGCGCCTGACCGGCGCGCGCATGAGTCGCCATGGGGAGGTGCCGGACTTCGGCGACGGCCGTCGCTACATGATCCTCTGCACCCATTCCAGCTTCTACGACATCCCGGCGATCTTCGTGACCATGCCCGGATCGATCCGCATGCTCGCCAAGCGCGAGCTGTTCGCCGTGCCGGTCTGGGGCGCGGCGATGCGCGCGGCGGAGTTCCCGTCCATCGACCGGCACAACCGCCACCAGGCCATGGCTGACCTGGCGAAGGCGCGGGAAATGATGGAGAGCGGCATCGTCCTCTGGGCCGCGCCCGAGGGCACGCGCTCCAAGGATGGCAAGCTGCAGCCGTTCAAGAAGGGCTGCTTCCGCCTGGCTCAGCAGACCGACGCGATCATCGTCCCGGTGGCTATTCGTGGCATCCAGCAACTGCTGCCGGCGGGCGGCCTCAAGCTGAACCTCGGCATGCCGGTAGAGGTGCATGTCGGTGCGCCGATCGATTCCACCCAGTTCACCGAGCGCGGCGTCGATGCGCTGATGGGCGAGGTGCGCGAGCGCATGCTGGAGCTGCTGGAACCCGCCGCCGTGCCCGCACCGGCGCCTGCCCTGAAGGAGCAGACGCCGGCCTGAAGCGTCCTGGGAGCCGGCGCCTTTCAGTGGATCGGCAGCCGGCCGATGCGGTCGTTCTCCAGGCTGCCCAGGTAGAGCACGCCGTTCACCGGCTTGGCCGAAGTCACCATGCGCAGGTGCTGGCCGCTGGTGTCATGCAGGCTGCGCACGATCTCGCCTTTCTCGTTCACCTGGATCACCAGGCCGTAGGGCACCGGCTTGGGTAGCACGGCGCGCGGCAGCTTGGTGAGCTGGCGTTTCAGCCAGGGCATCTGCTGGATCATGTCGGCGTCGGCCTTGCGCGGCGAGGGCAGGGCAACCCAGAAGGTGCCGCTGCGGTCGCTGGCAAGGTTGTCCGGCAGGCCGGGCAGGTTGTCGATGAAGACATCGTGCTGCCCGGCCTTCTCGCCCTTGAGCCAGTAACGGGTGATGCGGTAGCGGTAGGTCTCGTTGACCAGCACGAAGTCCTCGTTCTGCGACAGCGCCACGCCATTGGCGAAGTACAGGTCCTTGAGCAGCGTTTCGGTCTTGCCGGTGGCCGGGTCGTAACGCAGCAGGCGACCGTGAGGGCGGGCTTCGAGCAGGTCGAGGATGTAGTCGGGCTGGTGGAAGCGGCTGGACGCGTCGCTGAAATAGATGCGGCCATCGCTGGCGATGTCCAGGTCGTCGGTGAAGGCGAAGGGAACGCCGTCGGCCGAATCGGTCAGCACGCGGATCTTGCCCTGCGGGTCGATCTCCAGCAGGCCCTTCCAGGCGTCGGCGACGATCAGCTTGCCGCTCTTGTCGAACGCCAGGCCCAGGGGGCGGCCGCCGGTCTCGACGAAGGTCTCGGCCTTGCCGTCGGCGCCGATGCGCACGATGCGCCCGTCATCCAGCCCGGCGAAAACCCGGCCCTGGCTATCCACGGCGGTGTCCTCCGGGCCGACGATCTGGCCCTGGGCGAGCAGTTCGGCTTTCATCAGGGTGTCGTTGGGTTCCATCACGCCGGTCATCGGTGGCGCCTTGGGCGGCGTCCAGGCCAGCGGGTCGATGGGGCTGGGCGTGAGCGCCAGGTAGACCGCGACGGCTACGGCCAGCAGGACGACCAGTCCGAGAAGCTTTTTCATGCGCAAGCTGCCTTCTTGTTGTTGTGGGCGGGGCAAAGCGTAGAGATTGCCATGCAGTTGTCACAGACCGATGGCCGAGTGGAATGCTCGCACATCATGCATCTCTATATACTGCGCGCACCGAAACGAAGGAGATGTTCGTGACTGTCCTCGACATTCAGTGGATTCGCGACGATGCCACCCTGGAGCGCAAGTGCCAGGACTGGAAAGAACTGCCTTACCTCGCGCTCGATACCGAGTTCATGCGTGTCGATACCTTCTACCCGGCTGCCGGGCTGGTGCAGGTGGGCGACGGCAGCGGCGTGTGGCTGATCGACCCGCTGCTGATCCGCGACTGGTCGCCGTTCGCTGCCGTGCTGGAGTCGCCGGTGGTGGTCAAGGTGTTCCATGCCTGCGGCGAGGACCTGGAAGTCTTCCAGCGCCTGACCGGCAGCCTGCCGCAGCCGCTGTTCGACACCCAGCTGGCCGCCGCCTACCTGGGCATGCCGCATTCCATGGGGTATTCCAAGCTGGTGCTGGAAATCCTCGGCCTCGACCTGCCCAAGGACGAAACCCGCTCCGACTGGCTGCAGCGTCCGCTGACCGACATGCAGGTGCGCTATGCGGCCGAGGACGTGCAGCACCTGGCCGAGGTCTACGTGAAGCTCGCCCCGCGCCTGAGCGACGAGAAGCTGCAGTGGCTGCTGGCCGACGGCACCGACCTGACCAGCAACCAGAGCCGCGTCAGTGACCCGCAGGAGGCCTACCTCGACGTCAAGCTGGCGTGGAAGCTGGGTCGCCAGCAACTGGCCGTCCTGCGCGAGCTGTGCGTCTGGCGCGAGGAGCAGGCGCGGTTGCGCAACAAGCCGCGCAACCACATTCTGCGCGAGCACACGCTGTGGCCATTGGCGCGCTTCCAGCCGGCCGACAAGGTCGCCCTGGCGCGTATCGACGACATGCACCCGCGCACTGTGCGCCAGGACGGCGACACCCTGATCGCACTGATGGCCCACGCGGCGAAGCTGCCCGAAGCCGTCTGGCCGCAGACCCTGCCCGAGCCGCTGCCGCGGGAGATCACCCCGGTGCTGAAGAAGCTGCGCGAAGTCGGCCAGAAGGAAGCCGAGCGCCTGGAGATGGCGCCCGAGCTGATGCTGCGCAAGAAAATTCTCGAAGCCCTGCTCAAGACCGGTTGGCCCAACGGCCCCTACCAACTGCCCGATTCGCTGCAAGGCTGGCGCCGCGAGCTGATGGGGCAGGCCCTACTGGACAGCCTGGCTGCCCCTACTGCCGAATAACGCGGAAAGCACCGATATGAAACGCATCTGCTCCATCTACAAGAGTCCGCGCAAGAACGAGATGTACCTGTACGTCGACAAGCGCGAAGCCCTCAGCCGCGTGCCCGAGGCGCTGCTGGTCGCCTTCGGCGCGCCGCAGCACGCCTTCGATCTGGTGCTGAGCCCCGAGCGCCAGCTGGCCCGGGAAGACATCAACGTGGTGCTGGAAAACATCGAGAAACAAGGTTTCCACCTGCAGATGCCGCCGGCGGAGGAGGAGTACATCCAGCACCTCCCTGAGGAATTGCTGCGCCGGAACGACCCGGTCTGATCCGGACCGCATCGTCACTCCCTTCAGGCCGCGTATTCGCCCAGTGCTGGCACTGTGCAAATATGCGGCCTGAGCGCATTATGCAGGGGTAAAAAGGGTTCAACGGAGCGGAACGCTTGGTCTCTGGCTGTGTCTATAGCCGCCTGACTTCCCTAGAACTGACGACGATTTCCCCAGGGAAGCTCCCTTGAAGCGAGTCCAGATGCGCCAGCCGGAAATACTCCACCGTTCGAAGCGAAAGGCCTGACCATGCGCCTGCTCGTACTCGATCGCGAACACGCCCTCTACGCCGCCCTGCTGATGGCGGCCGAGCCCCGGTTGACGGTGATCTCCGGCAACAACCCCGACACCCTGGTGGAAGCGGCGGCCGAATGCCCCGTGTGGCTCGGCGAGCCCACCCTGGCGGCGCAACTGTTGCGCCAGGGCGTGCACCCGGTCTGGATCCAGTCCAGCTGGGCCGGTATCACCCCGCTGCTGGCCGACGACCTCCCCAAGGATTACGCCCTGACCCGCGCCGTCGGCATCTTCGGCCAGGTCATGACCGAATACCTGCTCACCTACATGCTCGCCCACGAACGCCAGTTCCTCGGCCGCCTGGCCAGCCAGGTCGGCGTGCAGTGGGACGACCGCGCGCCCGGCAGCCTGAGTGGCCGGCAGATCCTCATCGTCGGCACCGGCGAGATCGGCCAGGCCGTGGCGCACATGCTGGCGCCCTTCGGCGTGGAACTGGTTGGCGTGGCGAAGAACCCGCGTTCGCTGGTGCCGTTCGGGCGCATGGGCGGGCTGGATGACCTGCCGCGCCTGGCCGAGACCGCCGACTACGTGATCAACCTGCTGCCCGACACGCCGGAAACCGCGGATATCTTCAACCTCGCGCTGTTCCAGCGGATGAAGCCCACCGCGCTGTTCCTCAACGCCGGGCGTGGCACTTCGGTGGTGGATGAGGACCTGGTAGCAGCGCTGGAAGCCAACCAGCTGGCCGGTGCGGTGATCGATGTCTGCCGCCAGGAGCCGCTGCCGACTTCGCACCCGTTCTGGCACACGCCGCGCCTGCTGCTGACCGGCCATACCGCCGCGCCGACGCTGCCGAGCCTGCTGATCGACCTGTTCCGCGACAACCTCACGCGCTTCTGGGCGGGGCAGGCCATGCGCGGCGAGGTGGATTTCTCCCGCGGTTACTGACCGCTGCGGACATGAAAAAGGCCCCATTCGGGGCCTTTTTCTTTTGGCTTTTCTGTTGGAGCGAGGGGGACGCCTAGTTACTGCTCGCGAACCGGGGCACTCCGCAGTCAACCTGTAGGAGCGGGCCATGCCCGCGATCGCGCGCATGGCGTATTGCCCGTCAGAGCGAGAAATCACCCTCGGCCACGATTTCCGCCAGCGGGCGGCGGGCATTGGGCACTTCGCGGGCCTGCAGGCTCTCGGCGAGGATCGACTTGTCGCCCAGCTTGCCGATGGCGATCACCGCGTGGATTTCATGGTCCGCCGGGACCTTCAGCTCGGTGCGCGCCAGTTCGCGGTCGAAGCCGGCCATGCCGTGGGTGTGCCAGCCCGCCAGGCTCGCCTGCAGGGCGAGGAAGCCCCAGGCCGAGCCCGTGTCGAAGCTGTGCCACAGGGCGGGCTTCTCCTCGCTGGAGCCGGGCGGGGCGAAGGTGGTCTTGGACAGCACCACCACCAGCGCCGAGGCGTGCTGCGCCCAGCCGCGATTGAACTCGCCCAGCAGGTTCAGGTAACGCTGCCAGTTCGGCGTGTCACGCAGGGCGAAGAGAAAGCGCCAGGGCTGCGAGTTGAAGGAGGACGGCGCCCAGCGCGCGGCCTCGATGAAGCTCAGCAGGGTCGCTTCGGGAATGGCTTCGCCGCTGAAGGCGCGGGGCGACCAGCGATTGATGAACTGCGGGTCGATCGGGTGCTCGGAAACGCGAGGGTTGGCGCTCATGGTGGCTCCTTGAAGGGCGTGGAATCTGCCGATGGTGCCGTGGTCGGCCGGGCATCGCGGTGGGATCGGGCGGTTAGCGGGTCTCGCGGCGCTGGCAGAAGGCAGTCGGAGCGGGCCCGTGGGGCGATCAAACTAACCAGCGCGGCCCGCTCTGGCAAGCGCTGCGCGGTCAATGGTCGCCTGCGCTTGGCCTGCGCGCACGACGGGCTTAGACTTTGCGCCCCGTGAAATTGCCCCTGACTAAAAAATGGCCGCCAAAGTCGAACCCTTCTGGAAACGCAAGACCCTCGACCAGCTCGATCAGGAAGAGTGGGAGTCGCTGTGCGACGGCTGCGGCCTGTGCTGTCTGCAGAAGCTGGAAGACGAGGACGATGGCACCGTCTACTACACGCGCATCGCCTGCAAGCTGCTGGACCTGAAGACCTGCCGCTGCACCGACTACGCCAACCGCCGCGCCAGCGTCCCGGACTGCATCCAGCTCACCCCGGCCCAGGCCGACGAGTTCCAGTGGCTGCCGCCGACCTGCGGCTACCGCCTGGTGTCCGAGGGCAAGGACCTGCCGCTGTGGCACCACCTCGTCTGCGGCGATCCGGACGCGGTGCATCACGAGCGCATTTCCCAATCCGGGCGCATGCTCGCCGAAGGTTCGGTGCCCGAGGACGACTGGGAAGAGCACCTGATCTTCCGCGCTGGCTGATCCTTCCGTCAGCAGCGGCCCCCGTGGCATGCTGCGCGTCTGCCGTCCCGGAGCCGCGCCATGCCCAGCCTCGAAAGCCTCAGCCTGTTCTTCATCGCCACCCTCGCGCTCAACCTCACGCCCGGGCCGGACATGCTCTATGTCGCCTCGCGTTCGGCTGCACAAGGCACGGCGGCGGGCCTGATGTCGACCCTCGGGATCGGTGCCGGCTGCGTGGTGCACATGCTGGCCGCGGCGTTCGGCCTTTCGGCGCTGCTGATGATGTCCAGCGTGGCTTTCGGTGTGCTCAAGTGGCTGGGCGCGCTCTACCTGGTCTGGCTCGGCGTGCAGCTGGTCCGTGGCGCCTGGCGCGAGCAGAAACGCACCGAGCTCGAGCCCGCGCGCCTGAGCCGGGTGTTCCTGCAGGGCATGCTGGTCAACGTGTTCAACCCCAAGGTGGCGCTGTTCTTCCTCGCCTTCCTGCCGCAGTTCGTGCCCGCAGGCAGCCCGAACTTCGTGCTGCAGATTCTCTGCCTCGGTCTGCTGTTCAACCTCGGTGGTTGCCTGGTGAACGCCGTGGTCTCGGTGGTCGCCGGACGGGTCGGTCATCGCGTGGGCAGCAACCCGACCTGGCGGCGCTGGCAGCAGACGGCCTCGGGCGGGCTGATCGTCGCCATGGGCGTCGGCCTGGCTGTCAGTAGCCGACGCTGAGGGGTATTCAGGCCGGCGTGCGTAGCCAGTAGCAGGCTTCCTCGCCGGTCAGCGGAGCTTCTTCGTCCGGTAGCTCCACGCGTTTTTCCCACAGCGGGAACCAGCGGTCGTCCTTCACGTCATCGATAGTGGCCGGGCGCACCTTGGCGCGGAAGCGCCTTTCGCAGGCGCCCCACTGCACGTAGTTGACCTGCGCCTCGATCAGGCTCACGGCGTTGGCGCCACCGCGCGCGTCGGGGAAGCAGAGCTGCAGGTGGTCGTCTTCCCAGAAGCAGATCTCGCAGATTTCGTACGACCCCGGAGGGTCGCCGAAACTGAAGTAGCCGCAGCAGGGGCAGGTGTAGAGCATCAGGCGTTGCCTTCGATGCCCAGCACCTTGAACAGGAAGGCGTATTCCAGCGCCACGTCCTTCAGGCCCTGGTAGCGGCCACTCATGCCGCCGTGGCCGGCGCCCAGGTCGGTCTTGAGCAGCAGCAGGTGCTCGTCGGTCTTGCTGACGCGCAACTTGGCAACCCACTTGGCGGCTTCCCAGTACTGCACGCGGCTGTCGTTGTAGCCGGCGACCACCAGCAGGGCGGGGTAGTCCTGCGCGCTGACGTTCTCGTAGGGTGCATAGGCGCGGATGCGGGCGTAGACCTCCGGCTCCTGCGGGTTGCCCCACTCGTCGTACTCGGTGACGGTCAGCGGCAGGTCGGGGTTGAGCATGCTGTTGAGTACATCGACGAAGGGCACTTCGGCGATGGCCGCGGCGAACAGCTGCGGGCGCTGGTTGAGCACCGCGCCGATCAGTAGGCCGCCGGCGCTGCCGCCGCTGATCGCCAGCTGCGCCGGGGTACTGTAGCCGTGGTGGAGCAGGTGTTCGGCACAGGCGATGAAGTCGCTGAAGGTGTTCTGCTTGTGCTCCAGCTTGCCGGCGCGGTACCAGGCTTCGCCCAGTTCGCCGCCGCCACGCACGTGGGCGATGGCGAAGACGAAGCCGCGCTCCAGCAGGCTCAGGCGGGCGTGGGAGAACCAGGGGTCGAGGCTCTCGCCATAGGCGCCGTAGCCATAGAGGTAGAGCGGCGCCGGCTTGCCGCGGGCGATGTCTTCCAGCACCTCGCGGCGGCCGACCAGGCTGATCGGCACCTGCACGCCGTCGGCGGTGTCGGCCCAGAGGCGGCGGCTTTCGTAGGCGTCGGCGTCGAACGGACCTTCCACCGGGGTCTGCTTGAGGACTTTCTGTTCGCCGCTGGCGAGGTCCAGCTGGCGGATCTGCGCCGGGCGGTTGAGCGCCTCGTAGCGCAGGCGGATCACCGCGCTGTCGAACTCCAGGCTGTCCTGCACGTAGAGGTTGTAGGCGGCGTCCGGCAAATCGACGCGGTGCGCTGGCCGGCCGTGTGGGTGGACTTCGACGATCGGCAGGCCGCCTTCGCGCAGGCTCAGGGTGAGCGCGCTGGCGCTCAGGGTCAGGCCTTCGAGCATCACGTCGTCGCGGTGCGCCACCAGCTCGATCCAGTGCGCGCGGGTCGGCTGCGCTTCGCTGGCGTGGTAAAGGGCGAAGTTGATGCCGGTCTGGTTGCTGCGGATCAGCCAGGCCCAGTCATCCTCAAGACGGCCGTGGTCCGGGTAGTACTCGTGGCCTTCCTCGCGCGGCGCCAGGCAGACGAACTCGCCCTCGGGCGTACTGGCGTCCAGCACCCAGGCTTCGCTAGTGGTCTTGCTGTTCAGCAGCAGAATCAGCTGGCGCTCGGAGCTGGCGCGGTAGCAGTTGAGGAAGAAGCGCCCGTCGGGCTCCTCGAAGATCAGCTGTGCGCCGCTCTCGCCCAGGCAGTGGCGATAGAGCTTGTGCGGGCGGTGGGTATCGTCCAGCTCGCCGAAGAACAGGGTGCGGTTGTCGTTGGCCCAGGTGAGGCTGCCATCGCAGTCGTCGAAGGGCAGGGTGGTGACGCTGCCGTCAGCCAGATCCTTCACATAGAGGGTGTATATCTCGTCGCCGCTGGTATCCAGGCTGTAGGCCAGCTTCGAATGATCGGGGCTGATGCTGAAAGCGCCGACCGACAGGAAGCCGTCGCCGGCCAGCTCGTTCGGGTCGAGCAGCAACTGCTCGGCGCTCTCCTCGACGGTCAGCGAACCATCGGCCGGGCGCGGGCTGCGGTAGTGGCGCGGGTACTCGTCGCCGGCGGTGGTGCGCTGGTAGTAGAGCCAGGGGCCCCAGGGCGTGGGCAGCGACAGGTCGGTCTCGCGGATGCGGCCCTTGATCTCCTGGAACAGGGTTTCGCGCAATTTCGTCTGAGGAAGAAGTCGATCTTCCAGGTAGGCATTTTCTGCTTTCAGGTAGTCGAGGACGTCCTCGGCATCGCGGTTTTCCAGCCAGGCATAGGGATCGGCGGCGGCTTCGCGGCGGGCGATGGGGGGCTGACGGTCGGTCATGGCGGCTCCTCGGGGACGGCATGGATGACGCCCGGCTGCGCACCCATGGGGAAAAGCAGCTATCATACGCACCCCTCTGTCGACACCGCACGTACGCACGCGCATGAACGAACACGATTACACGCTTGCCTGGGGCGCTTATATTGCCGCCGGCCTTGGCCTGACCCTGGTCTGGTTCCTGATGACCGGCTGGATGTGGCGCTGGCTGCGCGAACCCCTGCGGGTGATCGTCATCGTCCTGCTGTTCACCCCGACCCCGGTGGACCCGGCGAACAACCTGTACGCCCCGGCGATCGCCATTACCGCGCTGGACGTGGTGTTCAAGGTTGGCAACAACGCTTGGCGCGCCGTCTCCGACCTCGCCCTGGTGCTGCTCGCCGCGTTCGGCCTGTACCTGCTGTTCGTGCTGATCCGCTGGCCACTGGAGCGTTCGCTGAAGAAGCGCCGCCAGGACAAGGAAGCGGAAGACGAGCCGACCCTGCGCCAGCTGATGCAGCCTGAACTGGTGGAAGGCGTGAACTCCCACCCCAGTGAGCGGCACGACAATCGTGCGCGGATCGAACCGCGCCTGTAGACCGACCTTGCGTCCTGCCCCGCACGCGTCCAGCATGAACTGAACGGCCTTTCGAGGAGTTCCCATGGACTGCGTGTTCTGCGCCATCGCGGCCGGTCGCGTGCCGGCCCGTATCCTCTACGAAGACGACCATTTCATCGTGCTGCTGGACATCTACCCGCTGCGCCCCGCGCACCTGCTGCTGGTGGCCCGCGAGCACGCGACCTTCCTGCACCAGCTATCCGAAGCGGCGCAGCAGGACCTGATCCCGCTGGCCGAGCGCATGGAGCGCGTGCTGCGTCGTGCCGGCTACGGGCGGGTCGGCATCAATCTGCTGGTGAACGATGGCCCCGCGGCCAACCAGCACGTCGAACATTTTCATCTGCACCTTATCCCGCGTGAGCTGAACGACCTGCCGGCCCTGCTGCTGCGCGTGCTCACGCGGTTCCTGCCGCTGGGGCGGAAAAGGATGCAGAATCGCCTGGAACGCGAGCTGCATCAGCTGCGCGAGGCACTGATGGAGGAGAACTGATTCATGTGCGAGTTGCTCGGCATGAGCGCCAACGTCCCGACGGACATCGTCTTCAGCTTCACCGGGCTGATGCAGCGCGGCGGCGGCACCGGCCCGCACCGCGACGGCTGGGGCATCGCCTTCTATGAAGGGCGCGGTGTGCGGCTGTTCCAGGACCCGTCCGCCAGCGTCGATTCGGAAGTCGCGCGGCTGGTGCAGCGCTACCCGATCAAGAGCGAGGCGGTGATCGGCCATATCCGCCAGGCCAACGTCGGCAAGGTCTGCCTGTCCAACACCCACCCGTTCGTGCGCGAAATGGGCGGGCGCTACTGGACCTTCGCCCACAACGGCCAGCTCGCCGACTTCCATCCCGAGCCCGGTCTCTACCGCGCGGTGGGCGACACCGACAGCGAAGCAGCCTTCTGCGATCTGCTCAACCGCGTGCGCCGTGCCTTCCCCGAGCCAGTGCCGGTGGAGGTGTTGCTGCCCACCCTGGTCACCGCCTGCGCCTCCTACCGCGAGAAGGGCGTGTTCAACTGCCTGCTCAGTGACGGCGACTGGCTGTTTACCTTCTGCAGCACCAAGCTGGCCTGGATCACCCGCCGCGCGCCATTCGGGCCGGCACGCCTGCGCGATGCCGACGTCACGGTGGACTTCCAGTCGGAAACCACACCCAACGATGTGGTCACGGTGATCGCCACCGAACCGTTGACTGACAACGAAAACTGGACCCTGATGCAGGGCGGCGAATGGATGCTCTGGTGGCGTGGCGAGATCGTCACCCAGGGCCGCATCTGATCGGGACGTGAAGCATTCCCGGAATGCCGGTGCGGCAAGCGGGAGAATCCGGCGTCGCCTTGCACATCCATAAGAACGAAGGGGGAAAGAATGCTGCGCAGCTACGTACGCATGGTGCTGTTTGCACTGGGGCTGATGGTCGCGGTCCAGGTGCCGGGCTTCATCAAGGATTACGCGCAACGCGTCGACGCCCATCGCATCGAGGCGACTCAGGCGCTGCAGGGCTTCAAGGACACATCGGGGCAGTTCTTCAAGGGTGACCTGAGTGCCCTGGTGGCGCATTACCGCGGGAGTGCCGACCCGGTCTTCCAGCGTGACGCCGACAACATCGAGCGCCTGATGCGCCGTGCCCAGCTGTTCGAGAATGAATGGCAGGCCCTGCAGGGCCCCTGGTACCAGCGCGCCCTGCACATGGTGACGGCGCCAAACCATGAATTGCTGCAGGAAACCTACGAGAACTACCGCTACCAGGTGGTGCTGGAGCCCGAGGCCATTGGCTGGGCGCTGGCCGGCGGGCTGCTGCTGGCGTGGATCGCCGAGGTGCTGATGGCTTCTCTGGCAGCCCTGGTTGGTCTGGGGGATAACCGTCGCGCCTCGCGGCGGCACTGGAACTGACGGTTATTCATAAGGGCGCGCTCCAGCAGGAGCGCGCCTGACTTGGCCTAGCGCGCCAGCGCTTCCTCCGGCGATTCGTGGCGGCGGTAGGGGAACACGTCGATCACTTTCCCCGCGCGAATCTGCTCCTGCAGTCCCTTCCAGTAATCCGCGTCGAACAGGTTGCCGTGCAGCTTGGCGAATTGCCGGCGCAGCTTCAGGTCGACGAACAGGAAGCGCGGGAACTCTTCCGGGAACACATCCATCGGCCCCACCGAGTACCAGGGCTCGGAGGACATCTCGTCTTCCTCGTAGCGCGCTGGCGGGATGTGGCGGAAATGGACTTCGGTGAGGTAGCAGATTTCGTCGTAGTCGTAGAACACCACGCGGCCATGGCGGGTGACGCCGAAGTTCTTCAGCAGCATGTCGCCGGGGAAGATGTTCGCCGCCGCCAGTTGCTTGATCGCCAGGCCGTAGTCTTTCAGCGCTTCTTCCACCTGCGCCGGCGTGGCGTGCTCCAGGTAGATGTTCAGCGGGGTCATGCGGCGCTCGGTCCAGCAGTGACGGATCAGCACCACGTCGCCTTCGAGCATCACGGTGGAGGGCGCGACGTCCAGCAGTTCGGCGAGGCAGTCGGGGTCGAACTTGCGTACCGGGAAGCGGAAGTCGGCGAACTGCTGGGTATCGGCCAGGCGCCCGACGCGGTCATGGTTCTTCACCAGCTGGTACTTCTGGATCACTGTGGCGTGGTCCACGGTCTTGGCCGGGTTGAAGTTGTCCTTGATGATCTTGAACACGGTGTTGAAGCCCGGCAGGGTGAACACGCTCATCACCATGCCGCGCACGCCGGGGGCCATGACGAAGCGGTCGTCGGTGGTCGCCAGGTGGTTGATCAGTGCGCGGTAGAACTCGCTCTTGCCCTGCTTGTAGAAGCCGATGGAGGTGTACAGCTCGGCGATGTGCTTGCCCGGCAGCAGGCGCTTGAGGAAGGCGACCATCTCGGCCGGCACCGGCGCGTCGACCATGAAGTAGGAGCGGGTGAAGGAGAAGATGATCGAGACTTCCGCCTCGTCGGTGATCACCGTGTCGAACTGGATGCCGCGCCCTTCGTGGTGCACCAGCGGGAACACCAGCGGCCACTGCTCTTCCGGGGTGAACAGGCGGCCGACGAGGTAGGCACCCTTGTTGCGGTAGAACACCGAGCCGATCAGTTCGATGGTCAGAGTCGGGTCCTTGCACACCCAGTCCGGCAGGTTGGCGTGCAGCAGGCTGTCCAGGCGCTGCAGGTCGCGTTCGCGGTCATCGTAGTCCACGGCGAAACGGTAGTCGTCGAAGATGCTTTCCAGCGCCTGGCGCAGCTGGCCGCCGGGGCGGTAGATACGGGTGTGCGGATCACGCGAATGGGCGCGCAGCGAGGGTCGGGTCGTGTGCACGAACATCGTGCCGTCGCTGATGTTGTCGTGGCTGAACAGGCCGCAGAAGATCGAGTTGAACCAGGTTTCCGCCAACTCATCGTCCAGCCGCGGGTCGATCAGGGTGATGTAGGCACTCTTGGCGATGGGCCAGCGCTCCACGTCCACCAGGTCGATGCCGGCCATGGCGCGGGTCAGTCTGCCCACGGTCTCGGCGACCATTTCCTCGTACAGTTCGATGCGTTCGGCGGAGGCGCGCTGGGCTTCCTGCCACTGTGCCTGCTCGAAACGCGCGGGCGCCCCGGCGGTGATCTGGTGGAACTTCGCGCGGTAGTCGTCGAAGCCTTCGAGGATCAGGGTCGCGATCTCGGTCGCCGGCCAGTGCTGAGCCATGGGAGCGCCTCTGCTGGGTTCTGGTGCAGCGAGCTTAGCCATGAGGAATCGGTTGGGAAAGGGCGGATTCGTCGGCATTTGACGCCGCTTTCCTGCAGATTTCGCGCGTATGCTGGTCAGCCCGTTCCCTCGAGCAATCGTTTTCGGCAAGGAGCTGATACCCGATGAGTGAGATTCACATCGAGCGCTGTACCGAACAGCACATCGACGCGTTGACTGCCCTTTACAACGACCCCGCCGTGGCTCGCCAGGTGCTGCAGATGCCGTATCAGGCTCCCGCCCTGTGGCGCAAGCGCATGTGCCTGGATGACGAGAGTCTGGTGACACTGGCGGCTGTGCATCAGGGTGAATTGGTAGGAACTGCCACCTTGGACAAGTGTTCGCGCGTGCGTCGTGGCCATTGCGGCAGCATCGGCATGGGCGTCGCGGTGGCTTGGCAGGGACGCGGCATTGGCACGCGGCTGCTGGCTGAACTGATGGACGTCGCCGACAACTGGATGGGCCTGCGTCGCGTCGAGCTGACCGTCTACACCGACAATGCGCCGGCCATCGCGCTGTACCGCAAGTTCGGTTTCGAGGTGGAAGGAACGCTGCGCGAATTCGCCCTGCGCGACGGCGTTTACGCCGACGTGCTGAGCATGGCTCGCCTGCGTCGTATCTGACAGTGGACTTTGAAAGTCAGCTATGGATGGATGGTGTCTGCCGCCGGCGTAGGCTGGTGGCTTACCTGCCCTGGAGCTTTTCGCGATGAATCCCGCTGCTCTGCTGAATATGTTCGGGCTGGCCGCCATCTGGGGCGCCAGCTTCCTGTTCATGCGCCAACTGGTGCCTGCCATCGGCGTGATGCCGACGGCGTTCTTCCGTGTGCTGCTGTCGGCCATCGGGCTGGTGGTGATCATGCTGGCCCTGCGCACGCGCTGGGATTTCCGCGGCAAGCTGGTGCGTCTTCTGCTGATCGGCGTGATCGCCTCTGGCATCCCGGTGCTGATGTACAGCCTGGCGGCGCAGTTCCTGCCGGCGGGGTATTCGGCGATCTTCAACGCCACCACGCCGCTGATGGGCGTGCTGATCGGTTCGCTGTTCTTCGGTGAGGCGCTCACCGGCGGCAAGGCGCTCGGCGTGCTGCTGGGGTTGGCGGGCGTAGCGGTGCTGACCCGCGCCGGCCCGGTCCCCTTCGATGCCCAGGTGCTCTGGGGCGCCGCCGCCTGCCTGGTGGCGACGACCTGCTACGGCTTCGCCGGGTATTTCACCAAGCGCTGGATCAACGACCAGGGCGGACTGGACTTCGCCGTCTCTGCCCTGGGCAGCCAGACGGGCGCAACCCTGTGCCTGCTGCCGTTCTTCCTCGGTACCAGCCTCGACATGCCGCTGGCGCCGTTGGCCGACCCGAAGATCCTGCTGGCGCTGGCCGGGCTGGGCTTCCTCTGCACGTCCTTCGCCTACGTCCTGTACTTCCGCCTGCTGGCCAGCATCGGCCCGCTGAAGACCATGACGGTGACCTTCCTGATTCCGCCGTTCGGTGTGTTCTGGGGCGTGCTGCTGCTGGATGAGTCGCTTTCCTGGGCGCACCTGCAGGGTGGTGTGCTGATTGCCCTGGCGCTGTGGCTGGTACTGCGCCCGGCGCCGCAGCCGAAGGCCGAGGCAGCCAACTGAGCGAAGCGCAGGCGAGGAACGATCCTCGCCTGCGTCCATCGGGGTTGGCTAGCGGTTATCCACAGCCTGTGTCGACTTGGATTCACGTGCCGGGGCTGCCGGGCGGAAGACCAGCATCAGGCCCAGCACGATCAGTCCCATACCTAGCAGGCCAAGCGCAGACAGGCGATTGCCGAACACCGCATAGTCCATCAGTGCCGTGACCGCCGGCACCAGGTAGAACAGGCTGGTGACGTTGACCAGGTTGCCCGCTGCGATCATCCGGTAGAGCAGCACGGTGGCCAGTACCGAGACCATCAGGCCCATCCACAGCGCACTGAGGATGAACGCGGCGTTCCACTCCACGTGCAGCGGCTGGAAGGGCGCGATGCCAATGCACAGCGCGAGCCCGGCCATGTACTGCAGGGGCAGTGTGCCCAGCGGGTTCTCGCGGATGTTCTTCTGCAGGATCGAGCCGCCGGTGATCGACAGTAGCGCCAGCAGGCAGCAGGCCAGGCCGGCGAAGGTCAGGCCTGACAGTCCGATGCTCTGGTAGACCACCATCACCAGCCCGATCAGACCCAGCGCGAGGCCGCCCAGTCGCGGGGCCGAATGCCGGCGTTCGAGCAGAAAGCTGGTCAGCATCGGCTGCACGCCCAGAACGGTGGCGATGACGCCGGGGGTGACGTGCAGGTCCAGCGCCATCAGGTAGAAGATCGGGTAGATGCCCAGCATCACCAGGCCGGTGAGCACGGCGTGGCGCACCTGCTTGCGCTCGCGCGGCCAGCGCAGGCCGATCAGCGGCGAGAGGATCAGCAGCGCCACCAGCGCGGTGCCGAAGCGGGCGATGAGGAAGACCATCGGCGAAGCATGGGCCAGGCCCCACTTGCTGATGATGGCGGCGCTGCTCCACAGCAGCACGAACAGGGAGGTGCTGGCCAGGGCGGCCAGGGAGGAACGGTTGAGCGAAATCATGCAATGCACCTGTCGTCAGGCAGATCACGACCGGCCATCAATAGGCCGGACACAGACCGGGCGCCGCGTCAGTTGAGCGCGGAAAACCAGGCGATGGAAAACGCGTGTGGCGTCAGAAGCTCACGCCGGGTGGCGGGTAGGCCGCACCGGGAGGCGGAGGCGACGCAACAGCGACGACAGGGGGCGGGGGAGGGCAGGCCGCGCCCGCACCCGCGCCGCAGGCCGGGGAGGCTGCAACGGTGATTGCCGGATCGGGCAATGGGTATCGGGACATGGAAGGCGAACCTGTTCAGTGGGGCAGCATCTGTGCTGCGTGGGCTGACTATAGCGGCCCGGATCGCCGCTGGCGAGCCCTGTGCGAGTTGCGCGGCAAAGCGCGACTTGCGCGACGAAAACGACAACGCGCGGCCGGGGCCGCGCGTTGTCAGGCAAGGGTGACGCTTACTTGCCGGTCTTGATGGTGTTCCAGGTGCGGGTACGCACGCGGTCGATCTTCATTGGCATGGATTCGAGGGCGAACAGCTTGGCCATCTTGTCCTGCGGCGGGTAGATCGCAGGGTCTGCCTTGATCGCCTTGTCCACCAGCGGGTCGGCAGCCAGGTTGCCGTTGGCGTAGTGCACGTAGTTGCTCACGCCAGCCATTACTTCGGGGCGCAGCAGGTAGTTCATGAAGGCGTAGGCAGCCTTCTCATCCGGTGCGTCGTTGGGCATGGCGACCATGTCGAACCACAGCGGCGAGCCTTCCTTCGGCGTGGAGTACTGGATTTCCACGCCGTTCTTGGCTTCCTTGGCGCGGGTGGCGGCCTGCAGGATGTCGCCGGAGAAGCCGACGGCTACGCAGATCTCGCCGTTGGCCAGGTCGCTGACGTACTTGGAGGAGTGGAAGTAGCGGATGTACGGACGCACCTTGAGCAGCGCTTCCTCGGCCTTCTTGTAGTCATCCAGTTTCTGGCTGTGATGCGGCAGGCCCAGGTAGTTCAGCGTGATCGGCAGCAGCTCCGGGCCGTTGTCCAGCACCGCTACGCCGCACTTGGCCAGCTTCTCCATGTACTCGGGCTTGAAGAAGATGTCCCAGGAGTCGATCGGCGCGTTGTCGCCCAGCACTTCCTTGATCTTGGCCGGGTTGTAGCCGATGCCGGTGGTGCCCCACAGGTAGGGGAAGCCGTGCTCGTTGCCCGGATCGTTCACTTCCAGTGCCTTCATCAGCACCGGGTTGAGGTTCTTCCAGTTCGGCAGCTGGCTCTTGTCCAGCTTCTTCAGCGCGCCGGCCTGGATCTGCTTGGCCATGAAGTGGTTCGACGGCACCACGATGTCGTAACCGGATTTGCCGGTCATCAGCTTGCCATCGAGGGTCTCGTTGCTGTCGTAGACGTCGTAGGTCGCCTGGATGCCGGTTTCCTTGGTGAAGGTCGGCACGGTGTCCGGGGCGATGTAGTCGGACCAGTTGTAGATCTTCACGTTATCGGCCTGGGCGGCGCCGGCGGCAACGGAGAGGGAGAGTGCAAGGGTGGAGAGCAACGGGGCGGAAATTTTCATTCTTGTGTTCCTGACAACGGTGCGGAAAGCCCGGGCCATCCGCGAAAGATGGGCGACGCTTCGTCGCGGGCTGCGCAAGAATTAACCATTTTGCCGGAACATGGCGAGGGGCCATGGCTGCCTGCGGGTCCGCAGACAGCGCATGTGACCCGAGCCGCACCGATTCGGAACGGCAGGTAGGAATCCGCCCCGCAGAGGGGCGGAATAGAGCTTACTGGACCAGTTCCTGGTCCTCGAACAGGCCGTCGAAGAGCATGGTGGAGAGGTAGCGCTCGCCCGAGTCCGGCAGCACCACGACAATGGTCTTGCCCTGCATGTTCGGCTCTTCGGCGAGCTTCACCGCGGCGGCCATGGCGGCGCCACTGGAGATGCCGCAGAGGATGCCTTCTTCCTGCATCAGGCGCAGGGCCATGTTCTTGGCGTCTTCGTCGGCGATGGTGGCGACGCGGTCGACCAGCGACAGGTCGAGGTTCTTCGGCACGAAGCCGGCGCCGATGCCCTGGATCTTGTGCGGGCTGGGCTTGATCTCTTCGCCGGCCAGGGCCTGGCTGATCACCGGCGAGGTGACCGGCTCGACAGCCACCGAGAGGATCGGCTTGCCCTTGGTGTTCTTGATGAAGCGCGACACACCGGTGAGGGTGCCGCCGGTGCCGACGCCGGCCACCAGCACGTCGACCGCGCCATCGGTGTCGTTCCAGATTTCCGGGCCGGTGGTCTTTTCGTGGATCGCCGGGTTGGCCGGGTTGTCGAACTGCGCCGGCATGAAGTACTTCGCCGGGTCGCTGGCGAGGATTTCCTCGGCCTTGGCGATCGCGCCCTTCATGCCCTTGGCCGGCTCGGTCAGGACGATCTCGGCGCCCAGGGCCTTGAGCACCTTGCGGCGTTCCAAGCTCATGGAGGAGGGCATGGTGAGGATCAGCTTGTAGCCACGGGCGGCGGCGACGAAGGCGAGGCCGATGCCGGTGTTGCCGGAGGTCGGCTCGACGATGGTCATGCCCGACTTCAGGCGGCCGCCGGACTCGGCATCCCAGATCATGTTGGCGCCGATCCGGCACTTCACCGAGTAGCCCGGGTTGCGCCCTTCGATCTTGGCCAGGATGGTGACGCCGCGCGGGGCGATGCGGTTGATCTGGACCAGCGGCGTGTTGCCGATGGACTGCGCGTTGTCGGCGAAAATGCGGCTCATGATGCGTTCCTTAGGTTCGGAGCTGTGCAGACCCAGCAGCCTATGCCCGGCGGGCTTCGTAGTCCAGTCGGCGGACCCGCCTCACTCGGGCTGCGCGTCGCTGAAGATGGCCTCGATGGGCAGGCCGAAGACCCGGGCTATACGAAAGGCCAGCGGCAGGCTGGGGTCGAACTTGCCACTCTCGATGGCGATCACGCTCTGCCGCGAAACCTGCAGTTGCAGGGCCAGGTCCTGCTGGCTCCAGCCGCGTTCGGCGCGCAGTGCCTTGAGGCGATTGTGCATGGTTGCTCCTTTCTCGGATCGGTCAGGCGAAGCGCCGGCGCAGCAGCACCACGGCCACGCCGTAGGCGGCCCAGAACAACGGGAAGGCGAGGATCACCGGGAAACGCGGCCAGGCGGCGTACTGCTCCAGGAAGCCCCAGGCGCTGAACAGCCCGACCACCACGCCGCCGGCCAGCATGGCGGCGCGGGACAGCAGGAAACGCAGGAATTCGTCCGGCTCGCTGCGCAGGTAGCGGTCGAATACATAGAGCATCGCCAGCAGTGGCAGCGCCGGAGAAGCGGCGGCCAGGACGCGCAGGGCATAAGGCAGCTTCTGCAGGTCCAGCCCCCAGCTGATCAGTGCGACCAGGGCGGAGTAAATGAACATGAGGGCGGCGCAGGACAGGGTGTAGCGGCGCAGGGCGGGATTCATCGCGGTCTCCTTGTGATGTAAAGCGAACTTAACATCGGGGTTTCTTCGATGTAAAGTAAACTTGTCATCGACAGGCCATTTGCGATCAGTCATCCCCTGACCCGCCATTCAATGACTGAATGCCGCGTCTGCGTTCACACTCGCCTTGGCTGCGCGGTATAGTCGCAGCTTGTCCGACCATTCGCCCGGCCCGGCAGAGCGCCCGGCCCGCATCGTTCGAGGATTCACCGATGAAGTTCGAAGGCACCCAGTCCTACGTCGCCACCGACGACCTCAAGCTGGCGGTCAACGCCGCCATCACCCTGCAGCGCCCGCTGCTGGTGAAAGGCGAGCCGGGCACCGGCAAGACCATGCTCGCCGAACAGCTGGCGGAGTCCTTCGGCGCCAAGCTGATCACCTGGCACGTCAAGTCCACCACCAAGGCCCACCAGGGGCTCTACGAGTACGACGCGGTCAGCCGCCTGCGCGACTCGCAGTTGGGCGTGGACAAGGTCCACGACGTGCGCAACTACATCAAGAAGGGCAAGCTCTGGGAGGCCTTCGAGGCCGAAGAGCGCGTGATCCTGCTGATCGACGAGATCGACAAGGCCGACATCGAGTTCCCCAACGACCTGTTGCAGGAACTCGACAAGATGGAGTTCTACGTTTACGAGACCAACGAGACGATCAAGGCGAAACAGCGCCCGATCATCATCATCACCTCGAACAACGAGAAGGAACTGCCGGACGCCTTCCTGCGCCGCTGCTTCTTCCACTACATCGCCTTCCCCGACCGCGAGACCCTGCAGAAGATCGTCGATGTGCACTACCCGAAGATCAGCGGCACGCTGGTCAGCGAGGCACTGGACATCTTCTTCGACGTGCGCAAGGTGCCAGGCCTGAAGAAGAAGCCCTCCACCTCCGAACTGGTGGACTGGCTGAAGCTGCTGATGGCCGACAACATCGGCGAAGCCGTGCTGCGCGAGCGCGATCCCACCAAGGCCATCCCGCCGCTGGCTGGCGCCCTGGTGAAGAACGAGCAGGACGTGCAGCTGCTGGAACGCCTTGCCTTCATGAGCCGTCGCGCTTCGCGCTGATCAACGGATTTGCTCTTCGTAGGAGCGAGCTTGCTCGCGAAGCTCTTTCCGGCTTCGCCGGGTTCGCGAGCAAGCTCGCTCCTACAGGGCATGTGCTCCACGAGAGGACGCAGCCATGCTGCTCAACCTGTTCAACGAAATGCGCGCGGCCAAGGTGCCGGTGTCGGTACGCGAGCTGCTCGACCTGATCAATGCGCTCAAGCACCGCGTCGTGTTCGCCGACATGGACGAGTTCTACTACCTCGCCCGCACCATCATGGTGAAGGACGAGCGCCATTTCGATAAGTTCGACCGAGCCTTCGGCGCCTACTTCAAGGGCCTGGAAAAGCTCGACGACCACCTCAAGGCGCTGATCCCCGAAGAGTGGCTGCGCAAGGAGTTCGAGCGCCTGCTCACCGACGAGGAGCGCGCGCAGATCCAGTCCCTGGGTGGCCTGGACAAGCTCATCGAGGAGTTCAAGAAGCGCCTGGAAGAGCAGAAGGAACGCCACGCCGGCGGCAACAAGTGGATCGGCACCGGCGGCACCAGCCCGTTCGGTTCCGGCGGCTTCAACCCCGAGGGCATCCGCGTCGGCGACGCCGGCAAGCGCCAGGGCAAGGCCGCCAAGGTGTGGGACCAGCGCGAGTACAAGAACCTCGACGACCAGGTCGAGCTGGGTACGCGCAACATCAAGATCGCCCTGCGCCGCCTGCGCAAGTTCGCCCGCGAGGGCGCGGCGGAAGAGCTGGATATCGACGGCACCATCGACCACACCGCCAAGGATGCCGGGCTGCTCAACATCCAGATGCGTCCCGAGCGCCGCAATACCGTGAAGCTCCTGCTGCTGCTGGATATCGGCGGCTCCATGGATGCCCACGTGAAGGTCTGCGAGGAGCTGTTCTCGGCCTGCAAGACCGAGTTCAAGCACCTGGAGTACTTCTACTTCCACAACTTCATCTACGAATCGGTGTGGAAGAACAACCTGCGCCGCTCCAGCGAACGCACCGCCACCTTCGACCTGCTGCATAAATACGGGCCGGACTACAAGGTGGTGTTCGTCGGCGACGCCGCCATGGCGCCCTATGAGATCACCCAGGCCGGCGGCAGCGTCGAGCACTGGAACGAGGAAGCCGGCTACGTGTGGATGCAGCGCTTCATGGAGAAATACAAGAAGCTCATCTGGATCAACCCGTACCCGAAGGACACCTGGAACTACACCGCCTCCACCGGTCTGGTGCGCGAGCTGGTGAAGGAACAGATGTTCCCGCTGACCCTGAGCGGTCTGGAAGAGGGCATGCGCTTCCTCTCGCGCGGTTGAGTTCCTCCACGTTTGAGCGCCAGGGCGGTGCACCCGCACCGTCCCGGTGTCCGCAAAGGTAACCCTGCAGTCGGGCGGGAATTGTCCCGCCCGGCGTCGAAACCCCGCCCCGTGGGGATCGATACGGCCACGCTGGGTGGCCGGCACGCAACTTGCCTCACCCTGACCTGCGCCGGCCACGGTAACATCCGCTGGCGCGCCGTAGCGCCTACGATGGGCATCGAATGAATCCTCTGACCTTCTCCCGCTCCACCTGGCTCAACTCCCTGCACATGACCTCGCTGACCGTCGCGCTGATGGAGTCCGAGGGGCACAGCCGCGAGTCCATCCTCGAGGGCAGCGGCATCACCGGCGACGACCTGCTCGACCTGCGCCGGCTGGTCAGCCCCTGGCAGGAGCAGCAGGTCTTTGGCAATGTGCAGAGCCTCGCTGGCGAGCCGGCCCTTGGCCTGCGCCTGGGCGTGCGCACGCGGATCACCGCCTACGGGCTGCTGGGGTATGCGCTGATCTCCGCGCCGACCCTGGGCGAAGCATTGCGCATCGGCCTGAGCTACCCGGTGCTGCTGGGCACCTACTTCCACCTCGCGCTGGAAGTGGACGGCGACATGGCCTGGTTGGTCGCCACCGGCTACGGCGAAGAAGAAGAGCTGCGCCCGTTCAACACCGAGCTGTGCCTGGGCTCGCTGAAGGTGGCCTGCGCCGACCTGCTCGGCCAGCCGTTGCCGCTGGTGCGCGCTGAATTCGATTACGCCGGCCCGGCCGATCGCCGCGCGGCCTACGCCACGCTGTTCGGCTGCCAGCTGGAATTCGATTGCGCGCGCAGCGCCATCGGCTTCCCGGCAAGCTGGCTGGACATGCGCCTGCCGCTGGCCGACGCAGTGACCCACCGCGAGATGCTCGAACAGTGCCGCCGGCAGAACATCGACCTGGCGGCGCGCCGCGCCTGGCTCGACAAGGTCCGCGCGATCCTCGGCGAACGCCTGCAGGAACCGCCGGGCCTGGAAGAACTGGCGCGCCGCCTGAACTGCTCCTCGCGCAGCCTGCGTCGCCACCTGCAACAGCAGCAGACCAGCTACCAGCAATTGCTCGACGAACTGCGTTTCGCCCGCGCCAAGGAACTGCTGCAGGACGGCGACATGCCGATCTACCGCATCGCCGAGGAGCTGGGCTTCAGCGAGACCGCCAGCCTGCGCCACGCCTTCCAGCGCTGGAGCGGCCAGCCGCCTAGCCACTTCCGTGCGTAAAGATGCGCATGAATTCCGCGCGAAATTGTCGCAGATCAAGGATCAGGTCGGTCTGACAGGCATAGCCTTCAGGGATCCCACAAGGAAACCCTCGAGGGCCTGATCATGGCCAAGAAATTCCCGCTCAATCCTCCACATCCCGAGCGCATCTGCTGGGGCTGCGACCGCTATTGCCCGGCGACCAACCTGGCCTGCGGCAACGGCGCGGATCGCACCATGCACCCGGCCGAGATGCTCGGCGATGACTGGTACCAGTTCGGTGACTGGGGCATAGAAGCGCCCAACACGATTCCCACTGTGCAGCTGGAGCCCGCCAGCTAGCACGCTCCCGCGCCGTTGCGGCGCCGGAATGAAGTAAGCGCGCACTCCCTCCCCGGAGCACGCGCTTTCGCGTCATCAGCCCTTGGCGGGAGTGATGCCGTAGATCTTCTGGAAGCGGGCGATCAGGCCGACCGGCTTCTTCTCTTCCTTCTGCATCAGGTAGACCACACGCTCGCCGTTGGGGCCGCTGGCGATTTCGGTGTGGCGGAAGATCGGTTCACCCAGGCCGTTCATGTCGACCATGTCGCCGTAGCGCTGGGCCACGTAGATCACGCCTTCCTGGCGAATTTCGCCGTAGAAGCCGGCCGACGGCGGCAGGCTCTGCTTGTAGAACTGGTAGGAGGCGATCTTCTTCGCGTCCTTGTCCTTGTCTTCGGCACGCACGACCAGCACGACGTTCTGGCCGAACTTGTCCTTCTCGCCGACTTCCTTGGTGTAGGTGGTCTTGCCGGTCACGATGTAGTCCCGGTAGACGGTGGCGTCATCGAACAGGTAGAGGGTCTCGTCGGTGCGGACCAGGTACCAGTCGTCGTTGTTGGGGGTGGCTTCCTTGCTGGCGACCGGAGCCTGAGCGGCGCAGCCGGCGAGGGCGGCGACGAGCAGGGCTAGAGATGCAGCTTTGTTGGCAGTCTTTTTATTGAACATCTTGGGGGCTTCCCTGGGTTGAAAGCCTGCGAGTTTCAACGGGCCACATAACGGATTGATGACGGCAAAATGACGAATTGTTTCCGTGCTACAGCGCCCGTATTCCGGGCGCTGTAGCTGATCGGGGAGGTGTTACGGGCGGGCTTCGAGGATCAGGTTGAACGGCGTTTGCGCCGCGCGGCGGAAGCGGCTGAAACCGGCTTCCTCGAACACCTTGCGCAGGCGTGCTTCGCCGGCCTGAGCACCCAGCCCCAGCCCGACTTCCTGGGACAGCGAATTGGGTGTGCAGATGAAGGTCGAGGCGGCATAGAACAGCCGGCCGACCGGGTTCTGGTTGTCATCCAGGTGGTCATTGGCGAAGGGTTCCACCAGCAGCACCGTGCCGTCCGCCTTCAGCGCCTGGCGTGCGTGCTGCGCGGCGCCCACCGGGTCACCCATGTCGTGCAGGCAGTCGAAGAAGCAGATCAGGTCGTAGTCGTTGCCGGGGTAATCCTTGGCGCTGGCGCGCTGGAAACTGGTGCGTTCGGCGACTTCGGCCTGCCCGGCGCGCTGGTTGGCCACGTCGATGGAAGGCTGGTGGTAGTCGAAGCCGACGAAAGTCGACGCCGGGAAGGACTGCGCCATGACGATGGTGGAGGCGCCGTGGCCGCAACCGACGTCGGCCACCCGCGCGCCGCCTTCGAGCTTGCCGACCACTTCGTCCAGGGCCGGCAGCCACTCTGCAACAAGGTGCGCGCGATAGCCGGGACGGAAGAACTTCTCGGTGCCGGAGAACATGCAGGGGTGGTGATCGCCCCAGGCCAGGCCGCCGTCCCCGCGCATGGCGGCGACCAGCTTGTCCTTGTCGTGGTAGAGCGCCGCAACCACGGAGGCACCACCGGCGACGTACACCGGCGAGTCCTCGATGGCCAGCGCCATGGCCTGTTCCTCGGGCAGGCGGAAGTTGCCGTCCTGGTGCTCCATGTAGCCGGAGGCGGCATGGGCGCTGAGCCATTCGCGCAGCAGGCGGGCATTGCAGCCGCTGCGTTCGGCCAGTTGTGCCGGGCTCAGCCACTGGCCGTCGGCCATGGCTTTGTAGAGGCCCAGTTCCTCGCCCAGGATGATGTTGGCGAGCATCGCCGCGCCACCCATGTCGGTGACCAGCTTGCCCATGAATTCGTTGAGTCTGGCTTCGTCCATCGCGCGATCTCCCGTGCGTAGCCGCGGGGAGGCCCGGCGGCAACCGAGGAAGGAAGGCGGCAGGCGGCGGTGCCGGATGCCGCGACGGGCGCCGGCCAACGGCGGGCACGGGACGCTGCAGGCGCAACGACGGCTCCCGCGCGGGACTGTTGCGCAAAGACCGGCGAGGTGGCCGCCCCGCCGGCGTAACCCCTTCATTCTACGGCGGCGGATTCGGCCCGGTATCGTCGCCGACTTGCGGTGTTGCCGCTTCGTCGGCAGGCTCCGGGCGCGCCAGTTGCGGCCGCTGCAGAATCAGGTTCTGCGGTGTGCTCAGGCTGATGCCGGCCTCGCGCAGGCCGCTGAAAATGGTGAACAGCAGGTCGCTCTTGGTCGAGTACACCGCTCGCGGGCTGCTGACGTTGCCCGAGGCAGCCAGGGTCAGGCCGGTGGCGCTCAGGTCCTTGAAAGTCACCGAAGGGGCCGGCGTCTCGACGATGTTCTCGTGTTCGCTGTAGGCCTTGAGCATCAATTCGCGGACCTTCTGCACGTCGGTATCCAGCGGCAGGGTGAGGTTGATGCCGACCACGCCCAGCGCGCTGCCCATGGTCACGTTGCGCACGTTCTGCGAGATGAACTGGGAATTCGGCACGATCACCGTGGACTGGTCGGACATCTGGATTTCCGTGGCGCGCACGTTGATCCGCCGGATGTCGCCCTCCACGCCACCGGTCAGGCTGACCCAGTCGCCGACCTTCACCGGGCGCTCGGTGAGCAGGATCAGGCCGGAGATGAAGTTCTGCACGATGGCCTGCAGGCCGAAACCGATACCCACCGACAGGGCGCTGACCACCCAGGTCAGGCTGGTGAGGTTGATGCGCAGCGCCGAGAGCACCAGCAACACCAGGATGACCATGCCGATATAGCCCACCAGTGTCACCAGCGAGGCGCGCATGCCTGCGTCCATGCGCGTTTCCGGCAGCAGCTCGTCGGCCAGCCAGCGCTTGAGCAGGCGCAGGCCGAACAGGCCGGCGGCCAGAGTGCCGAGGGCCAGCAGGATGTCCTGCGGGACGATGTTCAGGCGCCCCAGCGACTGGCCGCTTTCCACCAGTTGCACCAGGCCCTGGAGCAGTTCGCCGGGGCTGGTGCCGGAGGTAGAGAAGGCGATCAGCAGAGTGGACAGCACCAGCAACGTGCGCCCCGCGCCGGTCAGCAGGGTGGCGAATTGCGCCTGGTGGCGCGGATCGACGCCGAGGTTTTCCGCCAGCCGCTCGCCGATCGGCTGGCGCGGCGACAGCAGTACTTCGCAAAGGTCGACGAACAGGCTCGTCAGCAGGTAGCCGGTGGCGCACACCACGCTGGCCCAGAGCAGCTTGCCGGCAAAAAAGTACGCCAGTGACAGATAGCCGGTGGCCAGTGCCAGCACGATCAGCAGCACCGTGACCAGCATTGCGAACACCAGGATGCCGGCCAGCGGCGAGGTTTCGTGGCCTTCGGCTTCGCGGCGCGCAACGCGATAGCGATACAGCGCAATGCCGTAGAGCAAGGCCGTCGCCAGGGCGGTGAGGCCGTTGACCGCCACGGTCAACGCGAGGCTGGCGCCGCTGGAGCTGTTGATGCGATCCAGCGTGCCCAGCACCAGCAGCATCCAGGCCATCAGCCAGGGGAAGGGCGAAAGGGCGGTGGCCACTGGGTCGGGCAGGTCGGGCAGTCGCCAGGACGGCCTCTGCACGGCCAGCAGCGCGCGGCCCAGGCCGGCGGTGAAGGTGCAGAAGATCACCAGCGAGAGCATCTGGTTGCCGAGGTTGTCCATGTTGCCGCTGAGCTGGCCGTGCCAGTTCATGCCTTCGTGGATCACCGTGGCGCCGCCACCGAGGGTGAGGATGGTGGCCAGGCCGACCGCCACCGCCAGGGCGCTGCGGCGCAGGCGGCCCACCGGAATCCAGCGGATCATCGCCTTGGTCAGCAACTGCTCCAGCAGGCGCCGGCCGGGAATCCACAACAGCAGGGCGACGAGCAGGCTGGCGATGAAGGGCGAGCGGTGCTCGGGCCGCCAGACCGTGGCGAAGGCGTCGCCGATCTGCGCGCGCATGGATTGCAGGCGCGTCAGGTCGTCGTCGGTGGGGCGGATCAGGTTCGACCAGAAGCTGGGGCTCAGCGGCGGCGGGTAGCGCGTGGCGATCTGCGAGTTGAACTGGCTGCGGCGCAGGTTGACGATCTGCGCGGCGAGGTCCTGGGCGTTCTTGTCCAGCTGGTTGGCGCGCTCCAGCTGTTTCTGCAGGTCCTTCTGGGCATCCGTCAGGTCGTTACGCTGCCGGGTCAGGCTTTCGGCCTCGTTGGGCGTGACCGGGCCGAGCACCTTGAGCTGGTCTTCGGTGCGCGACAGCGCGGTGCCGATATCGGTGGCGTTCTGCTCCGCGCGGGCCTGAACGGCCAGAGCGGACTGCCGCAGGTTCGACAGCAGGCCATCGTCGCTGTCGGCGGAGACGCGCTGGCGGATCAGTTCGAGGCGAGCGCCCAACTGCTCGACGCCAGCATCCTCGGGCAGCTCCGGCAGCTGGATGGAATCGCCGGCCTGGACATCGGTCGGCTCGTCTGCCAGCACGGCGCCAACGCCCGCCAGCAACAAGGTCAGCATCAGCAGCGCACGGCTGCAGGCGCGTACGAAGGTTTCCCGCATCTTCCCCCATCCTGTGGTCAAAACGCTTGATGATGTTCGACCGGTTCAGCCCCCGGACAATTCCCTGAGCATAGCGCCGCTGCGGTGGGTCTTTGCCGGGCCAAAGCGGATAATCACTGCATGCAGATGGTTAAGGGTCATAAATTCTGGCCACATCGATCCCCTTTTGGCCGCTTCCGCTGTTCTGCGCGAGACGGTCGCTGGGCAGAATTCCGTCACCGGACAACAAGAATCCTTCAGAGGGTACTCCCATGCTTACCGTGTACAGCGATGATCACCGCCTGCATTTCGGCCAGTCCGAACTGGTCGACGGCAAACTCCAGCCCTGCTTCGAGATGCCCAGCCGCGCGGACACCGTGCTGGCCCGCGTGAAGTCGCAGAACCTGGGCGAAATCATCGAGCCCAAGGACTTCGGCATGGAGCCGATCCTGCGCGCGCACAACACCCGCTACGTCGAATTCCTCAAGGGCGCCTGGGCCCGCTGGGCGGCCGAAGGCCACACTGGCGACCTGGTCTCCACCACCTTCCCGGGGCGCCGCCTGCTGCGCGACGGTCCGATCCCGACTGCGCTGATGGGCGAAGTGGGCCACTACAGCTTCGACACCGAGGCACCGATCACCGCCGGCACCTGGCAGGCCGTGTACAGCTCGGCCCAGGTCGCGCTGACCGCCCAGGACCACATGCGCCAGGGCGCCAGCACCGCCTTCGCCCTGTGCCGTCCGCCGGGCCACCACGCCGGCAGCGACTTCATGGGCGGCTACTGCTTCCTGAACAACGCCGCCATCGTCAGCCAGGCGTTCCTCGACCAGGGCGCCAAGCGCGTGGCCATCCTCGACGTGGATTACCACCACGGCAACGGCACCCAGGACATCTTCTACCGCCGCAACGACGTGCTGTTCGCCTCGATCCACGGCGACCCGCTGGTGGAGTATCCGTACTTCCTCGGTCACGCCAACGAGCACGGCGAAGGCGCCGGAGAGGGCTACAACCACAACTACCCGCTGCCCCATGGCACCGGCTGGGACGGCTGGTTCGCCGCGCTGGAAGACGCTTGCCGGAAGATCGCGGACTACGCGCCTGACGCGGTGGTTGTATCGCTGGGCGTGGATACGTATAAGGACGACCCGATTTCCGAGTTCAAGCTGGACAGCCCGGACTACCTGAAGATGGGCGAGCGCATCGCCGCACTGGGTATTCCGACCCTGTTCATCATGGAAGGCGGTTACGCGGTGGAGGCCATCGGCGTCAACGCGGTGAACGTGCTGCAGGGCTACGAAGGCGCTGCACGCTGATAAGACGAATCGGGCGGATGAGAATCCGCCCGTTTGCTTTTCATTGCTCGCAACCTTTTGCGCGAGCGCATCCTGCTGGGGAAGGACATGAACAAGAATACCGCGCTGCGCGGCCTGCTCGCCGCCGCCACCCTCGTCACGGCCAGCGCCGCCAGCGCTGCACCGGAAGTGCGCATCTACAACTGGTTCGACTACATCGGCCCGGACACCCTCAAGGGTTTCCAGGGCGAGACCGGCATCAAGCCGCAATACGACGTCTACGACAGCAACGAAGTGCTGGAAGCCAAGCTGCTTTCCGGGCATTCGGGCTATGACGTGGTCGTGCCCAGCGACAGCTTCCTCCCCAACTACCTCAAGGCCGGCGTGTTCCAGCCACTGGACAAGAGCAAGCTGCCGAACTGGAAGAATCTCAATCCCGCACTGCTCAAGGTGCTGGAGAGCAAGGACCCGGGCAACCAGTACGTGATGCCCTACATGTGGGGCACCAACGGCATCGCCTACAACGTCGACAAGGTCAAGGCCGTGCTCGGCGACAACGCGCCGCTGGACTCCTGGGACCTGGTGTTCAAACCGGAAAACCTCGCCAAGCTGAAATCCTGTGGCGTGGCCTTCCTCGACTCGCCCACCGAGGTGATCCCGCAGGTCCTGCATTACCTGGGCCTGTCGCCCAACAGCCACAACCCGGACGACTACAAGAAGGCCGAGGCACTGCTGGCGAAGCTGCGCCCGAACATCACCTACTTCAGTTCCTCGAAGTTCGTCACTGACCTCGCCAACGGCGACGTCTGCGTGGCCCTGGCCTGGTCCGGCGGCGCGATGCAGGCGGCCAATCGCGCCAAGGAAGCCGGCAACGGCATCCACATCGAGTACCGCATTCCCAAGGAAGGCGCCGCCGCCTGGTTCGACGTGCTGGCGATTCCGAAGGATTCGAAGAACGTCGAGCAGGCCCACGCCTTCCTCAACTACCTGCTGCGCCCGGAAGTGGTCGCGCCGATCTCCGACTACGTGGCCTACGCCAACCCCAACCAGGCGGCGGACGGACTGATCTCCAGGGAGCTGCACGACAACCCCAACGTCTACCCGCCGGCGGACGTGCAGGCCAAGCTGTTCTCGGTGGAAATGCTGCCGCCGAAACTGGAGCGCATCCGCACCCGTACCTGGACCCAGGTGAAATCCGGGAAATAATGTCGTCTGCAGCTTCCTGAACAGCGGATTTCCGTTGGCGGCCGGCTGGCGCGAACTGGCATGATCGGCGGACTTTCTTCGAGGAAGTCCGCCGATCGTCCTTTTGGCTTCCCGCTTTTCTTCAATTGCCGTGCCTCTTGCTGCCGAGCCTTGCCATGAACTCCCAAGCCAATATCGTCGAACGCAAGGGCGCCGACGCCTTCGCCATCCAGGTCATGACTGGCCTGTGCGTGATCTGGGGTATCCAGGCAGTGATGGTGAAACTGGCCGCGCCGGACATCGCGCCGATCATGCAGGCCTTCGGGCGCAACCTGGTGGCTGCCGTGGCGGTGGGCCTGATCATGTGCTGGCGCGGCGGCTGGGACGGCTTCCTGCGCCAGGGCACGCTCAAGGGCGGGCTGCTGGCCGGGGTGCTGTTCGCCGCCGAGTTCTTCTTCATCGCCCAGGGGCTGGTCTATACGTCGGCCTCGCACATGGCGGTGTTCATCTACACGGCGCCGATCTTCTCGGCGCTGGCGCTGCATTTCCTGCTGCCCAGCGAGCGTCTGCGGCCGCTGCAATGGCTGGGGATCGGCGTGTGCTTCGGCGGCATCGCGATGTGCTTCGGCGGTGGCTTCGACTTCGCCAACCTGGACAGCCGCATGCTGCTGGGCGATGCCTTCGGCGTACTTGCCGGGTTCGCCTGGGGCATGACCACGGTGGCGGTGCGCACCACGCGGCTGTCCGAGGCCAAACCGATCCTGACGCTGTTCTACCAGTTGCTGATAGCCGCACTGCTGCTGCCTTTCGCCGCACTGGCGCTGGGCAAGACCCATGACGTCAGCTTCACCGCCATCGGCGTGGGTAGTGTGCTGTTCCAAGGGCTGGTGGTGTCGTTCTTCAGCTACTTCACCTGGTTCTGGCTGCTGCGCCGCTACCTGGCGTCGAACCTGGCGGTGTTTTCCTTCATGACGCCGATGTTCGGCATCGCTTTCGGCGTGCTGATTCTTGGCGAGCCGCTGACCCTGAATTTCATCGCGGGCGCCGTGCTGGTACTGGCGGGAATCACGCTGGTAAGCAGCGAGCAGTGGATTCGCCGGATGCTTCGCCGCTGAGTTGGGAAATGTCGTGCTCTTGATTCAGGTCAGGCGCTGCGGCGGGGGAAGACGATAGTCTTTGTTGCAAGGAGTGAGTGGCACGGGCGGAGAGTGGGACGCCGGGCTATTCTTCCTAGGGCGGCCCATGGTGGTAACGGGCCGCCCGACCTGAATTCGTACAAGGAGGCATTCCATGAAAGTCTGGCTGCAAAGCATTGCGTGGAAACTCGGTGTCGCGCTCGGCCTGATCGAGCCTCCACGTCTGCAACCCATCCCTGTCCGCCGCGACGAGCAACGTCGCCTGATGGAGCAGCGCCGGCGCTACTGATCGCGCCCCGCCCATCGCAAAAGGAAAACCCGCCAGCTGGCGGGTTTTTTGTTTTGGCTCTTCTCGGATGGCCCGTTATTCGTGGGCGTTGAACCAGTCGTCGATCATCACCTTCAGCCGCTCCCCGGAGAAGCTGTCGAAGTGCCCGCCATGCACGGTACGCACCGGCAGCTCGCGCAGGCGCGCCAGGCTCGCGGCGTAGTCGTCGAGGTTGGAGTGGTAGGCGTCCTCGATGAGCGGGCCGTCGTAGATGATGTCGCCGGAGAACAGCGTCTGCGTCTTCTCCTCCCATAGGCTGATGCCGCCCGGCGAGTGCCCGGGGGTGTGCAGCACCTGCAGTGTGCGGTCACCAAGGTCGAGCACGTCGCCTTCCTCGATGGTGCGGGTCGCCGGTGCGGCCTTGACGCGGTATTCGGCGTAGCACAGCGGGCAGTCCGGGTGCGCGTCGAACATCTCGTCGTCGACGAAGGCGGTGGCCAGGGTGCGTTCGCCGTCGGGGCTGGCCAGGATGTCCGCTTCGGCCGGGTGCACCAGGCGCTCGTCGAACTCGTGGTGGCCGGCGATGTGGTCGAAGTGGGTGTGGCTGGCCACGGCCAGCAGCGGGCGGTCGGTGAGCCAGGGCAGTTGTTCGCGCAGGCTGACCAGGCCGGAGCCACTGTCCACCAGCACGTCGCGCTCGCGTCCCTGGATGTGCCACATGTTGCAGCGATAGAAGGGGCGGACGTAAGGCTCGTGGATCAGGCTGACGCCGTCGTAGCAGTGACGGACCTCGAACCAGCGGTCACGGGTGACGATCTTCATGAGTCGGATTCCGGGTGGGATGCGCGACGCGTCCAGCGCGCGGATCGCGGGTGACTGTGCATTCACCCTAACCTCTCCCAGAGGGAGAGGGAACCGTTCGGAACCTGGGGGGGAGTGGCCGGCGCCGGTAGCTGCGCCAGACACCCGGCTCCGCGCGTTTCCCGCTCCCTCTGGGAGAGGGCAGGGCGGCGGGGCGGGTTGTGGATAACCCGCCCCGCCTGCGTGGACTTACGCTCAGGGCGCGAAGGGCGCCGCTTCCATCACTTCCACGATCAGCGGGCGATCGCTCGGCGCGGTGCGCAGCAGCTCCTGCAGGTGGTCGTGGTCGCGGGCGCGCTCGGCGGCGCAGCCGAAGCCCCTGGCGATGGCGAGGAAGTCCGGGGTGTAGATGTCCACGCCCAGCGGGGTGATGTCGCGGCGTTCCATGTAGCGCTTGATCTCGCCGTAGCCGTGGTTGTTCCACAGCAGCACAACGATGCCCACCTTCGCTTCCACGGCGCTGGCCAGTTCGGTCATGGTGAACTGCAGGCCACCGTCGCCCATCAGGCTGATCACCGGGCGGCCCGGCTCGCCGAGCTTGGCGCCGATGGCGGCCGGCAGGCCGTAGCCCAGGGTGCCGTAGCCGGTGGAGGCGTTGAACCAGCGGCGGCCGCCGTCCAGTTCCACCAGGTGGTTGCCGCTGTAGACGGTCTGGGTCGAGTCGCCGACGAAGCGCGCGTCGGGCAGCACTTCGAGGATCTTGTCGAACAGGGTGCGGTAGTGCGCCCAGCCGCTGAAGTCCTCGGCCAGTTGCGCGCGCACCTTGGCCGCGCGCTGGGCGCCGGGGCTGGCGGTGTCGGCCTCGCGGGCCGGCAGCAGTTCCAGCAGGGCGCGCATGGCGGTGCGGGCGTCGGCCTGGATGGCGATCTGCGGCGCGAAGTTGCGCATCAGCTGCTGCGGGTCGATGTCGATGCGGATCAGCTCGCCGCCGATCTTGAAGTTGCCGTCGAACACCACGTCGTAGTCGGTCTCGCCCAGCTCGGTGCCGATAGCCAGCACCACGTCGGCCTCCAGCGCCAGTTCACGGACCGGAATCAGCGACTGGTTGCTGCCGATCAGCAGCGGGTGGTCCGGCTGCAGCAGGCCCTTGGCGTTGATGGTCTGCGCGGTCGGCGCGTCCAGGGCTATAGCCAGTGCGCGGGCTTCGGCCTGGGCGGCGACGCAGCCGCCACCGAGCAGCAGCAGCGGCTTCTGTGCCTTGGCCAGCTTGGCGGCGGCCTCGTGCAGCGGCGAGCGTGCCGGAGCCGGGCGCGCCAGTTGCACACGCGGCAGCACCTGCATGTGGTCGGCCGGGGCGGTGATGATGTCCTGCGGCAGCTCGATGTGTACCGGGCGCGGGCGCTCGCTGTCGAATACGGCGAAGGCGCGGGCCAGCACGGCGGGCAGCTCGTCGACGCTCATCAGGGTGTGGCTGAAGGCGCTGACGCCGGCAACCATGGCGCGCTGGTTCGGCAGCTCGTGCAGGTAGCCGTTGCCGTGGGCCAGGCGCGCGCGCTCGTTGACGCTCGAGATCACCAGCATGGGGATAGAGTCGGCGTAGGCCTGGCCCATGGCGGTGAGGATGTTGGTCATGCCCGGGCCGGTGATGATGAAGCAGGTGCCCGGCTTGCCGGTGACGCGCGCGTAGCCGTCGGCCATGAAGCCGGCGCCCTGTTCGTGGCGCGGGGTGATGTGGCGGATGCCGCTATGGGGCAGGCCGCGGTACAGCTCGACGGTGTGAACGCCGGGGATACCGAAGACGGTATCGACGCCCCAGGCTTCGAGTTGCTTGACGAGGAATTCGCCGCAGGTGGTCATGGCAGTTCCTTACTATTCGTGGGTGAGGTCATCATGCAAAAGGGCGCGGAGATCAGCTCGCCGCGCCCTCTTGCCTAGCGCAAGTGCTTATCAGGCCGCGTCGGCTACCGGCGCCGGGCGGGGCGATAGCAGGCTGACGACGATGAAGCTGACCAGGCCGATGGCCAGGCTGTAGTAGATCGGGGTGTTGGCGTCGAGGCCATCCTTGAACATGAACACCAGGGCGGTGATGAAGCCCAGGGCCATGCTGGTGATGGCGCCGGCGGTGGTGGCGCGCTTCCAGTAGATCGCACCGATCAGCGGGATCAGCATGCCGCCCACCAGCAGGTTGTACGCCAGGGTCAGGGCGTTGAGCACGTCGTTCACCACCAGGGCGATGCCCAGTACCACGATACCGGTGAGCAGGGTGCAGATGCGGTTCAGGCTCAGGCGGGTGGAACGCTGGCCGGTGAAGATCGGCAGCAGGTCTTCGGTGATGGTGGTGGAAGCGGCGAGCAGGCCGGCGCTGGCGGTGGACATCATCGCGGCCAGGGCTGCGGCGATCACCAGGCCACGGATACCGTCCGGCAGGGCGGCGCTGACGATGGCGGCGAAGGCGTTGTTGACGTTGTCCAGGTCAGGCAGCAGGACCTTGGCGCACATGCCGATCAGCGCGCCGACCAGGCCGTAGATCACGCAGTACACGCCAGCGGCGGTGCCGGCGTACTTGGTGACCTTGTCGTCGCGGGCGGTGAACACGCGCTGCCAGATGTCCTGGCCGATCAGGATGCCGAAGAAGTAGATCAGGAAGTAGGTGATGATCGTGTCGTAGCCGATGGTGTGGAAGCTGAAGGCAGTCGCCGGCAGCTTGGCCACCAGCTCGTCCCAACCGCCCACGCGGTACAGGCAGATCGGCAGCAGGATGAACATCAGGCCGACGGTCTTGATGATGAACTGCACGATGTCGGTGAGGGTCAGCGACCACATGCCGCCGATGGTGGAGTAGATCACCACGACGCCGCCGCCGAGCAGCACGGACACCCAGAACGGCAGGCCGAACAGGACCTGCATCACGGTGCCGATGGCCAGGGTGGAGACCACGCCGATCATCAGTGCGTAGGCGAACATGATCACCGCCGACGCCTGGCGAGCCATCGGGTTGTAGCGACGCTCCAGGACCTGGGTGACGGTGAAGATGCGCAGCTTGAGCAGCGGTTTGGCGAGGAACAGGTTCAGCGCGATGATGCCGGCGCCCAGGGCGGCGCACAGCCAGAAGCCGGAGATGCCATGGACGTAGCCCAGGCGCACGGTGCCCACGGTGGAGGCGCCGCCCAGTACGGTAGCGGCCATGGTGCCCATGTAGAACGCCGGGCCGAGGTTGCGGCCGGCCACGAGGTAGTCTTCGTGGGTCTTGGCGCGGCGCATGCCGTACCAGCCCAGCCACAACATGCCAGCGGCATATATCAGTACGACGATCAGATCTAACGCCATGGTCGGCTCCTCACACTTGCATTGTCATTGTTGCCGCGCGCTTGTGGCGTGCGGTAGGGCATCGGACCGGCGGCAACCGGTCCGATGGGGGCTTTCAGGTAGAGCGTTTCGCGTCAGGCCACGAAGCCTGGATCAGGCCGTCGGCTCGCTGATGCTGCGCACCGGGCGGTCATGGCTGCCGACCCAGCGCGGGCCCTTTGGGCCATAGACGCCAGCGGGTTCGGGGAAGGTGCGCAGCAGGGCGACGTAGAGCAGGGCGGCCATGCCGAGGGTCACCGGCAGGCTGATGTCGATACCGCCGGCCAGGTTGCCCAGCGGGCCGACGAACTGGCCCGGCAGGTTGACGAAGCACAGGCCCATGACCGCGCTCGGGATCCACGCACCCATGCCACGCCAGTTCCAGCCGTTGTGGAACCAGTAGGCGCCGCCTTCCTGGCCACGGGTGAACACCTGCAGGTCATCGGCGTGGTAGAAGCCACGGCGGATCACCAGGCCGAGGATCATGATCACCATCCAGGGGCTGGTACAGGTGATGATCAGCACGGCGAAGGTGGACACGCTCTGCACCAGGTTCGCGGCGAAGCGACCGATGAAGATGAAGGCGATGGACAGCAGGCCGATCAGCAGAGTGGCCTGCACGCGGTTGAGCAGGCGCGGGAACACGCTGGACATGTCCAGGCCGGTGCCATACAGCGAGGTGGTGCCGGTGGACATGCCGCCGATCACCGCGATCAGGCACACCGGCAGGAAGAACCAGCTCGGCGAAACGGCCAGCAGGCCGCCGACGTAGTTGTTCTGCGCGATGTAGTCCGGCGCGTTGACCGCAACGATGGTGGCGGTGGCCAGGCCGAACAGGAACGGGATCAGGGTCGCCAGCTGGGCGCAGATCACCGCCAGCATGATGCGCTTCTGCGAGGTCTGGCGCGGGATGTAACGGGCCCAGTCACCGAGGAACGCGCCGAAGGATACCGGGTTGCTCATGGCCAGCAGGGCGGCGCCGATGAAGGCGGCCCAGAAACCTTCGCTGCCCATCTGCACGGTGCCGGCGTAGCCAGCGTCGAAGGGACCTGCGAAGGCGAACAGGCCGAGCAGGAACAGCAGGCTCGCGGCCCACACGGCGATCTTGTTGACCATCAGCATGAAGCGGAAGCCGTAGATGCAGACGATCAGCACCAGCACGGCGAACAGGCCGTAGGCCAGGCCCAGGGTCAGGTCGGTTTCCGGCAGGTCGAACAGGCGCTTGGCGCCGCCGATCAGCGCATCGCCCGAGCTCCATACGGAGAGGGAGAAGAAGGCCACGGCGGTGAGCAGCGACAGGAACGAGCCGACGATCCGCCCGTGCACGCCGAAGTGGGCGCCCGAGGAGACCGCGTTGTTGGTGCCGTTGAGCGGGCCGAACAGGCCCATGGGCGCGAGGATGATCGAACCGACCAGCACGCCGAGGACGATGGCCCAGACGCCGGCCTGGAACGACAGCCCGAAGAGCACCGGGAAGCTGCCGAGCACGGCGGTGGCGAAGGTGTTGGCGCCACCGAAGATCATGCGGAACAGGTCGGTGGGCGTGGCGTTGCGTTCGCTATCCGGGATCTGTTCGACCCCGAATGTCTCGATCGTTGTGATTGCGTGTGCTTTGTTCTTGTTATCCATGACTTCCTCCCGGGGAGCCCTGTCTTTATGGCGTCGGAGACGGTGACAGGTGCTCGTGTGTGGCCAGCCAGCGGCCCTGTTTCGGATCACGGCGGAAGATGATGGTCTCCCGTTCGTGGTTCAGGCTTTCCTCTCCCTGGATGCGCAGCCGCGTGGCGACGTCGTGGCAGAACACGGCCACGTCTTCGCCCTGCAGGCTCACAAAGGTGTTGCTCGAAAGGCAGTCAAGGACCTCGAAACCATCGTCACGCAGCCAGCTTTCCCACACCTCGCGGTAAGCCGCGCGCGAGAGCAGCGGCTGCGGCCAGGTGTGGAAGATGAAACTGGCGTCTTCGCTGAAGGCGGCGAAGTAGGCTTCGGTGTCGGTGCGCGCGAAGGCTGCCACGAGAACGCGGGCAGCCTCCAGCACCTGTGCTACGCAGGCGTCGTTATTCATGTGTGTGCTCGTGCGCTCAGCGGCGCTCTACGCCCGGGAGGATGCAGAGCATTTCGTACAGCAGGTTGGCGCCGAGCAACGAGGTGTTGCCGGTGGTGTCGTAGGGCGGGGAGACCTCGACCAGGTCGCAGCCGATGATGTCCAGGCCCTGGCAGCCACGGACGATCTCGATCGCCTGGATGGTGGTCAGGCCGCCGATTTCCGGGGTGCCGGTACCGGGCGCCCAGGCCGGGTCGATGCCGTCGATATCGAAGGACAGGTAGACCGGGCCGCCGCCGACTTTCTCGCGGACTTCGGCCATCAGCGGTTCCAGCGACTTGTGCCAGCACTCTTCGGCCTGCACCACGCGGAAGCCCTGCTTGCGGCTCCAGTTGAAGTCTTCGGCGGTGTAGCCCTGCGCACGCAGGCCGATCTGCACCACGCGGTCGCAGTCCAGCAGGCCTTCTTCCACCGCGCGGCGGAAGGTGGTGCCGTGGGCGATCTTCTCGCCGAACATGTGGTCGTTCACATCGGCGTGGGCGTCGATGTGAACCAGGCCGACCTTGCCGTGCTTCTTGTGGATGGCACGCAGGATCGGCAGGGTGATGGTGTGGTCGCCGCCCAGGGTCAGGGGCAGGATGCCGTGGTCGAGGATCTTGTCGTAGGACTCCTCGATGATGCGCACCGCTTCCATCAGGTTGAAGGTGTTGATCGCCACGTCACCGATGTCGGCGATGTTCAGCGAGTCGAACGGCGCGGCGCCGGTGGCCATGTTGTACGGACGGATCATCACCGACTCGGCGCGGATTTCGCGCGGCCCGAAACGAGTACCGGAGCGCAGGGAGGTGCCGATGTCCAGGGGTACGCCGACGAAGGCGGCGTCCAGCTCGTTGAGCTCTTCGGGGGACTGGATATGCGGCAGGCGCATCATGGTGGCGATGCCGCCGAAACGCGGCATTTCGTTACCGCCCAGGGGCTGGTGAAGTTTCTTGTCCATGGGGAGGGCCTCAGGCTGATCGCTGTCTTCTTGGAAACAGGCTTGTTGAATACGTCAGGGCCGATTCTGGTCACGGGCGGTAGTGAAAAAAATCGCTGGCTACAAATAATCACTTCAGAGTTTTCTAAACTAATGGCGGTCGCTAGACTGCGCCACCTTGCCGCAGTAGACGGCCCCCCGGGCTTGTGGCCTGCGGTTCCTGAATAGATAGCTGGCTTGCTATCATCTGTTTTTCAGGTACAGAAAGTACTGAACTAGAGCGGCCCGGCCGCGGTTTTGCGGAGTCTTCATGAGCGCGAGCGCACTGCCCGACGTCAAACTGCTGCGGATTTTCGCCTGCGTGGTGCGCAGCCAGGGCTTCGCCGCCGCCCAGCAGGAGCTGAACCTGTCGACCTCGGCAATCAGCACCTACATGAGCCAGCTGGAGAACCAGCTGGGCATCGTGCTCTGCCACCGTGGCCGGGGCGGCTTCGGGCTGACCAGCAAGGGCGAGCTGTTCCACCAGGAAACCCTGCGCATCCTCGGCGAGCTGGAAGGCTTCGAGCGCTACGCGGCGACGCTCAAGGGCGAGCTGCGCGGCACCCTGAACCTCGGCGTGCTGGATTCCACCGTGAGCGACCCGGCGCTGCCGCTGGCCGATGTGATCGGCTCCTTCAGCAGCCTGCACCCGGCGGTGCACCTGCATCTGCAGGTACAGAGCCCGTACGAGCTGCAACTGGCGGTACTGGACAACCGTCTCGACCTGGCCATCGGCTCGTTCTTCAGCCGGATGAACGGCCTGGTCTACCAGCCTTTATATAGAGAGCAGCACTGGCTGTACTGCAGCGACCGCCACCCGCTGTTCGACGGTCGGCGCATCCCCGCCGAGCTGATCACCCAGCAGCGCATGGTCGGCCGTGGCTACTGGAGCCAGGCGGAGCTGGCGCGGCATGGCTTCAAGCACAGCGCCGGCACTGTGGAGAGTATGGAGGCGCAGCTGATCCTGATCCTCTCCGGCGGCTACATCGGCTACCTGCCCGAGCACTACGCACACCCCTGGGTGGAGCAGGGGCGCCTGCGCGCGCTGCTGCCGGCGACCTTTGGCTACCAGGCTCCGTTCTCGCTGATCCTGCGCCGTGGCCGCTCCCGCGAGCCACTGATCCAGAACTTCCGCGACCTGCTGCGCACCCAGCCGAGCCAGTCATGAGCCGCGCCCGCTGCCCGCGCTGCGAGCGCCCACTGAACCACTGCCTGTGCGCGCTGATCCCGCACCTGGACAACCGCACCCGCGTGCTGCTGCTGCAGCACCCGAGCGAGGTTGGGCATGCGTTGAACACCGCGCGCCTGGCAGCGCTGGGCCTGGCCAATGCAGAGCTGCGGGTCGGCGAGGATTTCAGTGGCCTCGATCTGTCCGCCTGGGATGCCTGGCTGCTGTTCCCCGGTGAATCCGCCGTGGCGCTGGCCGAGCTGGCCGCGCAGCCTGTGGATAAACCACGCCTGCTGGTGGTGCCCGACGGCACCTGGCGCAAGGCGCGCAAGCTGCTGCACCTCAACCCGAATCTCGCGGCGCTGCCGAGAGTCGTGCTGCCGGAAGGGCTGACCTCGCGTTACCGCCTGCGCAAGGCGCCGGCCGAGGGTGCGCTGTCAACCATCGAGGCGGTAGTCCATGCACTTGATGCGCTGGATGCGCCGCAGTCCCACGCGGACCTGCTGCGTCCGTTCGATGCACTGATCGAAGGGCAGATCGCGGCGATGGGGGAGGAAACCTTCTTGCGCAACCACGGGCCGCGTAGCTCATAGCGATCCGCTGGACGGGCCGGTGGATGCCCTGCGGTCCGCGCGCGGAATCGATGGGTATCGCTGCGCTCCACACCATCCTGCGTCGTGATTGTCCTGTGGATACCTACGCTTGCGGGGACAAGGTGCGGTAGCGCTCCACCAGCAGGGGAATG
Organism: Pseudomonas sp. PDM22; assembly: GCF_014851965.1. NCBI lineage: Bacteria > Pseudomonadati > Pseudomonadota > Gammaproteobacteria > Pseudomonadales > Pseudomonadaceae > Pseudomonas > Pseudomonas sp. PDM22. The sequence continues at coordinate 383,588 of NZ_JACVAR010000001.1, read as the reverse complement.
GCTCGCTCGCGCCAGAAAGTGCTGCTGACCATCCCGCTGGACATGCCGCCGTGGGCATGTCGCGGCAGGTGCACGTGGCTGGGATGATCCAGGCCGATGCCGGCCAGTTGCTCGAAAAGCCGCGTGAGCAGCTGCGTCAGCTCCGTCTCGCTGGCCGGCCAGGGCGTGGCGGCGAGGTGCTCGGCCATTTCCCGCCACAGGTACGGGTCGCCGCGCAGGCCCCACTGGATGGGTTCTTCGTGGAAGAGGTCGGCCACTGAGGTGAGACGGGACATGGGGGACTTCCTTGTGGAGTGTTGCTGGGGCCGCGTTGGCGGGGAGTGCAGTGTCACCGCTCTCGAGGGAGTCTGGAAAGGTCGTCCGCGCATCGATTTCTGCCCGACGGGCATCCCCGTGCCAGCACCGCCGTTATACTGCGCCCCTCATTCCCCTTCGCGAGGTGTTCGTCCGATGCGCAATTGATGCCGCCGTGGTTTCACGGCCCGTTTCCTTCCCTGGCCCGTTCCCGGGGGATTTCCGGCATCAATCTGGTATTGCGCATGACGAGCCCGTTCACCCTGGCGCTGCAAGGCGTCTCTTTCCAATTGCCCAGCGGCGAGCCGCTGCTGAGCGACCTCAATGAAACCTTCGACGAGCGCCGCACCGCGCTGGTCGGGCGCAATGGCGTGGGCAAGTCCGTGCTGGCGCGGATCATGGCCGGCGAGCTGCCTGCCAGCGCTGGCCGCTGCCAGGCGTCCGGGCCGGTGCATTACCTGCCGCAGCGTATCGAGCCGCAGGCGTTCCGCAGCGTTGCCGAGCTGGCCGGTGTGCAACCCCTGCTGGATGCGCTGACGCGAGTCGAGGCCGGTGGAGTCGATCCCGCTGACTTCGAACGTCTCGACGGCCACTGGGATGTCCGCGCGCGCCTGGAGGCCGAGCTGGCTGCTGCCGGGCTCGCCCATCTGCTGCCGGACACGCCCGCCTCGCGTCTCAGCGGCGGCGAATGCACGCGGGTGGCGCTGCTTGGCGCGTGGCTCAGCGGGGCGGACTGGCTGCTCCTCGACGAGCCGAGCAATCACCTCGACCGCGCCGGCCGCGAGGCCCTGCGTGAGCAACTGCAACGCTGGCGCGGCGGCCTGATCCTGATCAGCCATGATCCTCTGCTGCTGGACGACATGCAGCGCATCGTCGAGTTGTCGCCCTCGGGCCTGCGCAGTTATTCCGGCGGCCATGCCTTCTACCGCGAGGTACGCCAGCAGGAGCAGGACAGCGCCCAGCGCGAGTTGCAGCGGCGCAAGCTGGAGCGCGATCGCCAGCACCACGCCATGCAGGAACAGCGCGAGCGCCAGGAACACCGGCAGGCGAAGGGGCGCAAGGAGGCGAAGCAAGCCAACCAGGCGAAGATCCTCGTCGACCGGCAGAAGGAGCGCAGCCAGACCAGCATTGCGCGTCTGGCCACACAACAGGAAGAGCGTCGGGAGCGGCTGGCGCGGGACGTTCACGAGGCTTTCGGGCAGTTGCGCGAAGACGCCATGGTGGTCCTGAACGCACCGGACTGCGAGCTGCCCGAGTCCCGTGGCGTGTTGCTGCTGGAGGCACTGCGCCTGCCGTTCGGCAATGCCGCGCCACTGGACTTGCAGTTGAGCGGCCCGCGCCGCGTAGCGGTCAGCGGGCGCAACGGCAGCGGCAAGTCGACCCTGCTCAAGGTGCTCGCGGGCGTGCTCGACCCTGCGGCGGGCTCGTGCGAAGTGAGGGTGCGCAGTGCCTATCTGGATCAGCATCTGGCCGCGCTCTCGCCCGAGCGCTCGGTACTGGACCTGCTGCAGGAGCGCAATCGCGTGGCGGACCCTTCGGTGTTGCGCACCCGGCTGGCGCAACTGGGATTGCCGGCGGCACGGGTCGAGCTGCCCAGTGGCCTGCTCAGCGGCGGTGAGCGGCTGAAGGCGGCGCTGGCCTGCGAGCTCTATGCCGAGCATCCGGCGCAGCTGCTGCTCCTGGATGAGCCGGACAACCACCTCGACCTGCCATCGCGCGAAGCGCTGGAAAACCTGCTGCGGCAATACCGCGGCGCGCTGCTGGTGGTGTCGCACGACGAGGCATTGCTTGCCCGGCTGGAGCTGGAGGCGCGGCTGGAATGTGCGGAGGACGGTTGGCGCTGGCTGGTCGGCTGAGGCTTTACCGGCCGGGAAGAGCTGGGTAGGATCGACCTCCCTCTCTTTCCGGCTGCCTCTGCCGTGTTCCGCCCAGGCGTTGATTCGCGAAGCGGGCATTCATGCTGCCGACGCTCCAACGGCCGTTACCTTGCGTGGCGCGCTATCCCTTTGTGATCTGCTGAATCAGGATGCATTCATGCTCATTCGCCAACGCATCGCTGCGGATAATCCGCGGCTGCTCGATATCTGGCTGGGCGCCGTGCGCGCGACCCACCACTTCCTCCAGGCGTCGGACATCGACGCACTGCTGCCCCAGGTCCGTGACCTCTACCTGCCCGCCGTCGAGGTCTGGGTGGCGGTGGACGACGATGACCGTCCGCTGGGTTTCATCGGGCTCAACGACAGCCATGTGGAAATGCTCTTCATCGACCCGGAACGACGTGGCCAGGGCATCGGCCGCGCACTGCTCGATTTCACCCGCGAGTTGCGCGGCACGCTGAGTGTCGATGTCAATGAACAGAATCCTCAGGCAGTCGGGTTCTACCTGCACTATGGCTTCGTCCAGACCGGGCGCTCGCCCCTTGATGGCGAAGGCCGGCCCTTCCCGTTGCTGCACATGAGCCTGCCGGCCGGGGCGTAAACGACCCGCTTTTGTAGGATGGCGTGGAGCGAAGCGATACCCATCACAAGGCTGTCAAGCAAAGCTGATGGGTATCGCAAGCTCCACCCATCCTACTGCCTGCTTACTGGCTGCCTGGAAAGAGCCTCGCAATGTCGCCGTACAGCCTCAGACGGTTGCGCGGCTTACGCCGTCTCGCCGCTGCCGAAGCGAATGCTCCGCGCGCCGAGCTTGAGCAGGCTGTCGGCGAACAGGTCGCTGGCGGTCTGGCGGCAATCCCAGGCGGCTTCCCAGTCTTCCTGGCGGCGCCAGTGCAGGCGGCCGACCAGGCGCTGCGGTTCGCCTTCGGCGTGCAGTTCGCTGGCGAGATAGCCGGGGCGCAGGTAGAACAGCTCCTGCAGGTGCGACAGGTAATCGCACAGGCGCGCGGCGATGTGCGGGCGTTGCTGGGGTGTTACGTCGATCTCGATCTGCAGGATGAAATGCGGATTGTCCACGCAGGCATGGGCGGTGATCGGGGCGGGTTGCGTCATGTTCCTGGGCTCCCTGGCTTGAACCGAATGCCTGGCGAGGGTAAAACCTCAACTTAAGTTGAGGTCAATAGCCCATGAAAAATACTTCTTCCTGCTCCAAGCAACGCGAGCTGAGTGTCGGCGAGCTGGCCAAACGCGCTGGCGTGGCCGTTTCCGCACTGCACTTCTACGAGGCCCGGGGCCTGATCAGCAGTTCGCGCAATGCCGGCAACCAGCGCCGCTATTCACGCGACACGCTGCGCCGGGTGGCGGTGATCAAGGTCGCGCAACGGGTGGGCATTCCCCTGGGGGAGATCGCCGAGGCGCTGGGTTCGCTACCGAGCGGGCACAACCCGACGGCGGCGGACTGGGCGCGATTGTCGGCACGCTGGCGGGATGACCTGAACGAGCGGATCGAGAAGTTGCTGCTGCTGCGCGATCAGCTCGATGGCTGCATCGGTTGCGGCTGCCTGTCGATGGAGGCCTGTCCGCTGCGCAATCCGGGGGACCGGTTGGCGGAGGAGGGGCCGGGGGCGCATTGGCGGGGGGAGCTGGAGTGAATGAGGGGGGCTGAGAGCTGGGGAGAGGGTGGTAATCCTCAGCTCCGAAGCCCGCCGAAAAACTCACCGCTCCCGCAAAGCCTCCCACCGCGCCTTGAGCACTGGCTTCAAGATGTAGTCCAGCACGCTCTTCTCGCCGGTGATGATATCCACCGTCGCCACCATGCCGGGGATGATCAGCAGGGGCTTGGCATCGGTGCCCAGGTGGTTCTTGTCGGTGCGCACCTGGATCATGTAGAAGCTGTTGCCCTTGTCGTCGGTGATGGTGTCGGCGCTGATCACTTCCAGCTTGGCCTTGAGTCCGCCGTAGATGGTGTAGTCGTAGGCGGTGAACTTCACCGTGGCCGGCTGGCCGGGATGGAGGAAGGCGATGTCCTGCGGGCGCACCCTCGCTTCCACCAGCAGGTTGTCCTCCAGCGGGACGATTTCCACCATGTCGTTGCCCGGCTGTACCACACCGCCGATGGTGTTGACCTTGAGCTGCTTGACGATGCCGCGCAGGGGGGCGACCACCAGGGTGCGGTTGACCTTGTCGTCGATGGCGCGGCTGGTAGCGGTCAGCTTGTTGAGGTCGGTGCGGACGTCGTTGAGCTCCTTCAGCGCGTCGCTGCGAAAGCCCAGTTTCGACTCTTCCACCTTGCGCTGGATCTCGTTCACCGCCGCCTCGGCGCGGGGGATGGCGAGGTTGGTAGCGTTCAGGTCGCCGCTGATTTCCACCGCACTGCGACGCAGGCGCAGCAGTTCCACCGGGGACACCGCGCCGGCCTTCACCAGCGGCTCGGACATGTTGATCTCCTGCTGCACCAGCCCGAGGCTCGAGCGGTACTGCTGGGTCTTGGCGCGGAATTCCTGAAGTTCCTGAGCCTTTTGCCGCAGCTGTTCCTGGAGGATGTTCAGCTCGCTGTTCTGCCGCTGCATGCGCGTCTGATAAAGCGCCAGCTGGTCTTCCACCACTTGCGGCGCATCTTTCTTTAGGGCGTCGGTGAAGGCCGGTTCGCGCCCTTCGGCTTCCGCGCTCAGGCGTTCGACGCGGGCTTCGAGGGAGTTGCGGTCGGCCTCAGTCTCGCCCTTGTTGGAGGAGAAACGGGTGTCGTCCAGGCGCAGCAGCGGCTGGCCCTTGTTCACCACCTGCCCCTCGCGGACGAAGATTTCCGAGACGATGCCGCCCTCCAGGTTCTGGATGGTCTGCACCTTGGAGGAGGGGATGGCCTTGCCTTCGCCCTTGGTCACTTCCTCGATATCGGCGAAGTAGGCCCAGGTGATGGCTGCCACCAGCAGCCCGAGCGCCGCCCAGAGGGTGATGCGGGTGGCGTTGGGCGAGTCTTCCAGCAGGGTGCCCTGCACCTCGGGCATGAATTCGGTGTCGCGGGCGCCATTGCCGCCCAGGTAACCGCGGATCGATTGCGAAAAGTGCATGGCCATTACCCCGCTGCCGGGCCGACGTGGCCCTTGCGCAATGCTTCGATGACCGCGTCTTTCGGGCCGTCGGCGACGATGCGGCCGCTGTCGAGCACCAGCAGGCGGTCGACCAGGCTGAGCATCGAGGTGCGGTGGGTGACCAGCAGCAGGGTCTTGTCGCGGCAGGCCTCGTGCAGGCGCTTGCGCAGGATTTCCTCGCTGCTGTTGTCCATGGCGCTGGTGGGTTCGTCGAGCAGCAGGATCGGCGGGTCGAGCAGCATCGCGCGGGCCATCAGCACGGCCTGGCGCTGGCCGCCGGAGAGCAGCTGGCCGCGTTCGCCCACCGGGCGGTCGAAGCCGGCCGGGTGTTGCCGGGCCAGTTCGCTGACGCCGGTCAGTTCGGCCACTTCGAGCATCCGCGCATCGCTGACGTAGCGCGCGCCGAGGGTCAGGTTGTCGCGCAGGCTGCCGGCCAGCAGCGGCAGGTCGTGGGCCACGTAGCCGATCTGCTGGCGCAGGTCGGAGACATCGAGCTGGCGCAGGTCCAGGCCGTCGAGCAGGATCTGCCCTTCGTCCGGGTGATAGAAGCCCATCAGCAGACGGCCGAAGGTGCTCTTGCCCGAACCGCTCTTGCCGATGATGCCGATCTTCTCGCCGGGGGCCATGCGCAGGCTGACGTGGTTCAGCGCCGGGGTGGTCTGCTCCGGGTAGCTGAAGCTCAGCTGGCGGACTTCCAGCGCTCCGTGCAGCTGGGTGCGCTCCAGCGGACGCTGGCGGGCCTGACGCTCCTGCGGCAGCTCCATCAGCGCGTCGGTGCTCTTCATGGTCAGGCGCGCCTGCTGGTAGCGGGTGATCAGCCCGGCGATCTGTCCCAGCGGGGCGAGTACGCGGCTGTTGAGCATGTAGCTGGCGACCAGTGCGCCGACGCTGAGGTTGCCGTCGAGAATGCTGTAGACCCCGGCGCAGATCATCGCAAGGCCGGCGAACTGCTGGAGGAACAGGGTGCCGTTGGTGGCCAGCGCACTGAGGAAGCGCGCGTGGTTGTCCAGCCGCGCCAGGGCGCCGTGGGTGGACTCCCAGCGGTACTGCCGCTCGCTTTCGGCGCCGCAGGCCTTGAGGGTTTCCAGGCCGCCGAGGGTCTCGATCAGCAGGGCCTGGCGTTCGGCGCCCAGGGTCAGGCTCTTCTGCACGGTATCGCGCAGGCGGCTCTGGATGATCAGGGCGAACACGATGGTGATCGGGAAGGCCAGCAGCGGCACGGCCACCAGCCAGCCGCCGAGCAGGCCGATGACCAGGATCATCAGGAGTGAGAAGGGCAGGTCGATCAGGCTGGTCAGGGTCAGCGCGGTGAGGAATTCGCGCAGGCCCTGGAAGTCATGGATGCTCTGCGCGAAGCCGCCGACGGTCTCGGGCTTGGCCTTGAGCGACATGCCGGTGATGCGTTCGAACAGGGTGGCGGAGAGGACCACGTCGGTCTTCTTGCCGGCCATGTCCAGCAGGTTGGAGCGCAGCACCCGCAGCAACAGTTCGAACAGCGTGCCGATCAGCAGGCCGGCGGCGAGCACCCAGAGGGTCGACAGCGCCTGGTTGGGCACCACGCGGTCGTAGGTCTGCATGACGAACAACGGCACCAGCATGCCCAGCAGGTTGATCAGCAGGCTGGCGACCAGCGCGTCCGTATAGAGCCAGCGCGACAGCCGCAGGGTGTCGCGGAACCAGGCTTCGACGCGCGGTACCAGCGGTTTGCGCGCCGCTTCCAGTTCGTGACGCGGGCGGGCGAAGAGGGCCTGGCCGCTGTACTGGGCGGCCAGCTCGTCGGCGCCGACGGCCTGTTCGCCGCCTTCGGTCTCGCAAGGCAGGATCAGCGCCTGGCCGTCTTCGCGCCACTGGCGCAGCACGGCGCTGCGGCCGTCGTTGAGCAGCAGCAGGACCGGCAGGTTCAGGTTGGAGATGCTGCGCAGTTCGCGGCGCAGCAAGCGGCCCTGCAGGCCGGCACGGGCTGCGGCCCGCGGCAGCAGGGCGGCGGAGAGCCGCTGGTCGCGCAGCGGCAGGCCGGCGGACAGGCTGTTGCGGCTCACTGCGCAGCCATGCAGGCGGCAGAGGATCAGCAGTCCGTCGAGCAGGGGATCGTCATGGCTCAGGCGCGGATCGCCCGGTGCGGGTGTGCCGCGCTCCTGGATGATCATGGTCACGCTACTTCCTCCCGGGCCGGGACGACCCGCGCCAGCGGCACCCGGCGAACACTTGCAGGTGTTCGCCGGGTGTGGCCGGTCGCCGGGTTTTCCGTGCCCCTTCGTATCGCTTCACGGCCGTCGCCCCGACGCCGGGCGGCGCGGGGCAGAGTGACGAGCGCGTGCGATTTTCTTATTTCAGATCAGGCAGGCGTGCCTCGTTCTTCACATCCGACAGGGCCACGGCCTCGTGCGGCGCGACGACATGCTGCGAGCGCAGCAGGGCGCCCATGCTGCCGAGCACGCGGTACATCGAGTATTCCTCGGTGTAGCGCACGTCGACGTAACGGCGATTGGCGGTGAACAGTTCGTTCTCGCTGTCCAGCAGGTCGAGCAGGGTGCGCTGGCCAAGGGTGAACTGCTGCTGGTATGCCTCGCGCACCTTGCGGGTGTAGTCGGCGTATTCGCGGGCGGGCTGGGTCTGCTTCTTGGAGTTCTCCATCGCGTCCCAGGCCAGCGAGAGGTTTTCGTTGAGCAGCCGCAGCGCGTTGTTGCGGATGTCCTGGGCCTCGTTGATCTGGTGCGAGGTGGCGTTCAGGTGGGCCTTGTCGCGCATCCCGTTGAACAGGTTGTAGCGCATCACCACCTGGGCTTCCCAGCTGTTGTAGTGGCCTTCGTCGCCGTCGACGTTGTTGTTGGCGGCCTTGGCCAGCTCGGCGTCGAAGCGCGGGTAGAAGGGCGCCTTGGCGGCCTCGTACTGGGCTTCGGCGGCGTTGACGTCGGCCTGGGCCGATTTCAGCAGCGGGTTTTCATTGAGCATGCCCTGACGCGCGGCGAGCAGGTCCGCCGGGACTTCCGCCTTCACGGTGGAGGGGGCTTCGAGCTGGTCCGGCATGCGGCCGGTGGCGCTATAGAAGCTGGCCTCGGCATCGGCCAGGTTCACCTCTTCGGTGTAGAGGTTGTTCTGCGCCAGGGCCAGACGGGCGATGGCCTGGTCGTTGTCGGCGGTACTGCCGACACCACGCTCGCTGCGCAGGCGGATCTGGTCGCCGATGCGTTCGTGGGCCTGCAGGTTGTTCTTGGCCAGCGTCACCATCTCGCGGCGCTTGAGCACATCGAGGTAGACCTCGACGGTGCGCAGGGCGGCGGTTTCCGAGGTGCCGAGGATGCGGAAGGCCTTGGCGTTGACGTTGGACTCGTTGCGCTTGACCTCGTTGGGGGTGCCGAAGCCGTCGAACAGCATCTGCCGCAGACGGATTTCCGCATCGCCGCGGGTCAGGGTCTCGTCGTTGTGGTTACCCGCTGCGCGGGTGCTGGGGCTGTCGGTGTTCTCGCGGCCATAGCCCGCGACAAGATCGACGGTTGGCAGGTAGCCGCCCCTGGCGAATTTGAGCTCTTCATCCGCGGTGAGGCGGCTGTTTACGCTCTGGCTGATTTCCGGGTGGTATTGCAGCGTGCTTTGTATAGCTTCGGTCAGCGTCATGGCTTGCCCATGAGTCCCCGACACCGCCAAAAATACACCGCTCCATAGTGCCGCGTTACGACTGCGCATGGCTTTGCTCCTGGTGTTCTTGTACTTCGATGCTCTTTGGTCGCCAATTTATTGGCTTTTTTCTCTTATCAAGCGTTTCACGCCTGTAACATCAGAGCTAAGAACAACTTTTCGAAAACCTCAGAAGAATTTTTCACAAGGGTTATTCGGAAAAAATCTTATGAGTCATGTGAAAAACCGCACATTGTTTGAACGTGCAAGCCCTCGTGTTTCCTGGGTATGGGCTGGAGCAGGCGCTTGCAAAAGAAGCCAGGTACGGTTTGTAGCAGTTAGGGCGGGGACCACCGCAGAAGGACAAGAAAACGCGTGGCCAGCATGACAAAAAATTGTCGCTGGCTTTTTGATGCAAAAGCGCTAGCAGTCCTTTTCGCACCCTTCGCAACTTTCTTCGCAGCATCCGGATACAAGCGTGCCATGGCCTGTTTCGGTCAATCGTGCGTCGGTGGAACCGGCCACGGGATGTGCAGCGGAGGAAGGACTCATGGCTACTTTGATGGGTGTCGTCAGCAAGGTAATCGGCGAAGTGTTTGCGGTAGCCGCCGATGGATCGCGTCGTCCTTTGGAACAGGGAGACAAGGTTTTTGTCGGTGAGCAGCTGGTCACCGGCGCCAATGGCGCAGTCGCGCTGAAGGTCGCCGGCGGCGGCGAGATCACGTTGGGCCGCGACAGCGCCCTGCCGCTGACCTCGCAGATGCTCTCCGCCGCGCACCAGTCGGAGCAGGGTGACCAGGCGGTTGCCCAGCAGCAGCCGGCGACGCCGACCCAGCAGGACGTCACCGACGTCAAGGCCCTGCAGGCCGCAATCGCCGCAGGCGTGGACCCGACCCAGGCTGCCGAAGCCACCGCCGCCGGCCCGAGCGCCGCGGGCGCCGCCAACGGCAAACCCGGCGGCGGGCACTCCTTCGTGCTGCTGACCGAAGTGGGCGGGCATATCGACCCGACCATCGGCTTCCCGACCGGGCCCATCGGCTCCGGGCCCCTGCCCCTACGTGAGTTCGACGGCACCCCGGATGTACGCCTCGAGGCCGAACCGCCTGTGGTCCCGCCGGATGGCGTGCCGAGCGCCGGCCCCAGTGGCCCTGGTGGCGCCAATGTGTTCGAGGCCGGCCTGCCCGGCGGTATTCCCGATGGTGTGGGGGAGGGGGCGACCCACTCCGGCACCCTGGGCTACAGCTTCGGGCCAGATGGCGTTGGCAGCTTCTCCTGGGGCACCGCAGGGCTGCCCAGCCTGACCTCCGGTGGCGTCGCCATCACCTATAGCGTCAGCCCCGATGGTCATGTGCTTACCGGCAGCGCCAATGGCACGCCGGTCTTCACCGTGACCCTCACCGATATCAACACCGGTGCCTTCGAGGTCACCCTGCTGCAGCCGGTGGATCACCCGGTCAAGGGTTCCGAAGACACCCTGAACTTCGATATCCCCTACACCATCACCGACGGCAACGGCACCCCGGCCAACGGCACGCTGACCGTGGGCATCGTCGACGATGCGCCGCAGGCCAGCCTGTCCGCCGACATTGGCGTGGACGTCCTGCTGCAGACCCATGACGCCAACACCGCAGGCGCTGCCTTCGACACCTCCAGCGCTGATTACAGCTCGGCCTTCCAGGTGACCGCCAACTACGGCGGCGACGGCGCCGGCACCACCCAGCTCAGCTACAACCTGAACCTGGTGAGCGGCAACGGCAGCGACTCGGGCCTGACCAGCGGCGGCGCGACCATCTACCTGTACAGCGTGGGCGGCGCCATCGTCGCTTCCACCTCCGCCAGCGCTGCTGGCATCACCGGCGAGAACACCATCTTCAGCCTGTCGGTGAACGGCGATACCGGTGTGGTCACCCTGACCCAGTTCAGCGCCGTGGACCACGGGCTGCCGGGCAGCGACGGCAACTACGCCAGCCAGAATGCCGTGCTCGATTCCGGCCTGGTGCAACTGCAGGGCAACCTGACGGTAACCGACCGTGATGGCGACAGCGTTTCCTCCAGCAGCTCGCTGGACCTCGGCGGTCGTGTCAGCTTCACCGACGACGGCCCGAGCATTGCCGTGGGCAACACCGAAGGCCTGCACCTGACGGTGGACGAGTCCGCCCTGGGGACCGACGCCACCAGCAGCGTGGCGGCAGGCGACCTGTTCAATGCGCAGTTCGGCGCGGACGGCGCCGGCTCGATCACCTACAAGGTCGAGACCCAGGACAACACTGACAGCGGCCTGAAAGACACCGCCACCGGCAGCCAGATCTTCCTGTTCAACACCGCCAGCGGCGTGGAAGGCCGCGTGGGCGGCGTGAACGGTGAAGTTGCGTTCCGCGTGACCCTCGGGCAGGACGGCAAGATCACCCTCGACCAGGTCCGTGCCCTGGTGCACCCGGACAACACCGACTCCAACGACCCGCTCAGCATCGGTGCCGGCAAGATCAGCCTGACCGCCACCGTGACCGACGCCGATGGCGACCATCAGAGCGCCGGGCTCGACCTGGGCAGCAAGCTGACCTTCCTCGACGACGGCCCGAGCATTTCCGTGGGTAGCACCGAAGGCCTGCACCTGACGGTGGACGAGTCCGACCTCGGTCAGAACGCCACCAGCACCGGTTCGGTGGCCGATCTGTTCAACGCCCAGTTCGGCGCGGACGGCGCCGGCTCGGTCACCTACAAGGTCGAGACCCAGGACAACACCGACAGCGGCCTGAAAGACACCGCCACTGGCAGCCAGATCTTCCTGTTCAACACCGCCACCGGTGTCGAAGGCCGCGTGGGTGGCGTGAATGGCGAAGTCGCCTTCCGCGTGACCCTCGGGCAGGACGGCAAGATCACCCTGGACCAGGTCCGTGCGCTGGTGCACCCGGACAACACCGACTCCAACGACCCGCTCAGCATCGGTGCCGGCAAGATCAGCCTGACCGCCACCGTGACCGACGCCGATGGTGACCATCAGAGCGCCGGGCTCGACCTGGGCAGCAAGCTGACCTTCCTCGACGACGGCCCGCGCATCGCGCCCATCGAAGGCGGCGACCTGCACCTGAGCGTGGACGAAACCACCCTGGGCCAACCGGCGACCAGCACTGGCTCGGTGGCCGAGCTGTTCAACGGCCAGTTCGGCGCCGATGGCGAAGGGTCGATCACCTACAAGATCGAAGCCGCCAACAACACTGACAGCGGCCTGACCGATACCGCCAGTGGCCAGCGGGTAATCCTCTTCAACACCGCCAATGGAGTGGAAGGGCGCCTGGAAACCAGCGGCGAAACCGCCTTCCGCGTGACCCTCGGCCCGGACGGCAAGGTCACACTGGAGCAACTGCGCGCGCTGGTGCATTCCGACACCAGTGATCCCAATGATTCGCTGAACCTGGCCGGCAAGATCGCCCTCAGCGCGATCATCACCGACAAGGACGGCGACAGCGCGACCACCTCGATCGACCTGGGCGGCAAGCTGACCTTCCTCGACGATGGTCCGAGCATCACGCCGAACACTGCTCATGACCTCCAGCTGAGCGTGGATGAATCCACCCTGAACCTGGATGCCACCAGCACCGCCAGTGTTTCCGACCTGTTCACCGCGCACTTCGGTGCCGATGGTCCGGGGCAGATCACCTACAAGATCGAGACCGAGGACAACACCGATAGCGGCCTGAAGGACACGGCCAGCGGTGACCAGATCTTCCTGTTCAACACCGCCAGCGGTGTAGAAGGCCGGGTCGGCGGCGAGAACGGCGCGGTCGCCTTCCGCGTGACCCTGGGCCAGGACGGCAAGATCACCCTCGACCAGGTGCGCGCCGTCGTGCATCCGACTCCGGGTGACAACAACGAAGGGGTCAGCCTCGATGCGAACACCCTGACCCTGACCGCCACCATCACCGACAAGGACGGCGACAGCTCCTCGGCGAAAATCGACCTGGGCAGCAAGCTGACCTTCCTCGACGACGGTCCGAGCATCGCGCCGTGCGAGGACGTGGATATCAAGCTGACGGTGGATGAGACCCACCTGAACGTCGATGCCACCAGTTCGGCCACGGTGTCCGACCTGTTCACCGCGCACTTCGGCAACGATGGCGCGGGCGCGATCAGCTACAAGGTCGCGACCAACGACAACACCGACAGCGGCCTGAAGGACACGGCGACCGGCAGCAAGATATTCCTGTTCAACACCGCCAACGGTGTGGAAGGTCGCGTGGGTGGGGAAGACGGCACCGTCGCCTTCCGCGTGACCCTGGGGCAGGACGGCAAGATCACCCTCGATCAGGTGCGCGCTATCGTGCACCCGACTCCTGGCGACAATAACGAAGGCGTCAGCCTCGCCACTGGCAGCGTGACCCTCACCGCGACCATCACCGACAAGGACGGCGACAGCGCCCAGGCTCACATCGACCTGAGCGGCAAACTGACCTTCCTTGATGACGGCCCGAGCATCGAGCCCTGCAACGATGCAGACATCAAGCTGACCGTGGACGAGACCCACCTCGGCGTGCCCGACACCAGCAGCGCTTCGGTGGCCGATCTGTTCACCACCCACTTCGGTGCCGATGGCGCCGGTACCATCACCTACAAGCTGGCCGGGGCCGACAATAGCGACAGCGGGTTCAAGGACACCGAGACCGGGCAGAAGATCTATCTGTACAACACCGCCAACGGCATCGAAGGCCGCCTGCAGGGCACCGATACCGTGGCCTTCCGCGTATCCGTGGATGGCGACGGCAAGGTCACCCTGGAACAGCTGCGCGCGATGGTGCATCCGGATACCAGCGATGCCGATGATGCACTGAGCCTGAGCGGCCAGGTCACCCTCACCGCCACCATTACCGACAAGGATGGCGATAGCGCCAGCGCCCATATCGATCTGGGCAGCAGCCTGACCTTCCTCGACGACGGCCCCAGCATCGCCCCGTCGAGCATCTACGACATCAGCCTGGAAGTGGACGAGTCCAACCTCGACAACGACGCACGCGTCGAGTCCAGCCTGGTTTCGCTGCTGTTCGAGTCGCACTTCGGCGCCGACGGCGCTGGTGGCATCACCTACAAGATCAGCACTGTGGATGGAACTGACAGTGGCCTGAAGACCACTCAGGGCGATGCCATTCTGCTTTACAACGTCAACGGCACCGTGGAAGGCCGCGTACAGGGCAGTGGTGCGGTCGCCTTCGTGGTCAGCGAGGACAACGGCGCGCTCATGCTCGACCAGCGCCTGGCGCTCAAGCACCCCGACACCAGCGACTCCGATGATCCGTTGCGCCTGGATAGCGGCAAGATCACCCTCACCGCCACGATCGTCGATGGCGACGGCGACAAGGCCTCGGCCCAGGTCGACCTGGGTAGCAAGATGGTGTTCTACGACGATGGCCCGCACATCGAACCGTGCACCGACGCGGATATCCGCCTGACGGTGGATGAGACGAAACTGGCGGTCGACGACAAGGCTTCGGCGAACGACGTCGCGGCGCTGTTCACCAGCCACTTCGGCAATGACGGTGCCGGCGCGATCACCTACAAGATCACCACCACCGACGGCACCGACAGCGGCCTGAAGGACACTGCTACCGGTAACAAGATCTTCCTCTTCAACACCGCCAACGGCGTCGAAGGCCGCGTGGACGGCAGCGGTCAGGTGGCGTTCAGCGTGACCGTCAACAACGGCGCAATCACCCTCGATCAGCAACGCGCGCTGGTGCATCCGGTGACCAGCGATGCCAATGATCCGCTGGGTATCGGTACCGGCAAGATCGCCCTCACCGCGACCATCACCGATGGCGACGGCGACCACGAGTCGGCCAGCGTGGACCTGGGCAGCAAGCTGACCTTCCTCGACGACGGCCCGCACATCGAGCCGTGCACCGACGCCGATATCCGCCTGGAAGTGGACGAGTCCAATCTCGCCAGCGACGCGCGCGTCGAAGCGCCCCTGGTGGCCAACCTGTTCACCGCGGACTTCGGCGCTGACGGGGCCGGCTCGATCACCTATAAGGTCACCACCGTGGACGGTACCGACAGCGGTCTGCGCGAAACCGCCAGCGGCGCGCGCATCCTGCTGTTCAATGACGGCAATGGCGTGGTCGGCAAGGTCGAAGGCAGCGGCGCCATCGCCTTCGTGGTTCGTCCCGATGGGGGGGCGCTGACCCTCGATCAGCGCATGGCGTTCGTCCATCCTGACAGCAGCAACGACGATGAAACGCTGAGCATCGCCAGCGGCAAGATCAGCCTGACCGGCACCATCACCGACAAGGACGGTGACAGCCAGAGCGCCTCCATCGACCTGGGCAGCAAACTGGTATTCCACGACGATGCCCCGAGCATCAGCGCCAATGTCGGCAAAGCGCCGACGCTGACGGTGGATGAAACGGCGCTGGCCACCGACGTCACCGGCAACTTCAGCGGTGCCTTCACCTCCAGTACAGGCGCCGACGGCGGCAGCGTCAGCTACAAGCTCTCCGCCACCACCGGTACTGTCAGTGGGCTGCAGACCACCGGCGGGCAGAGCATCGTGCTGGTCAAGGTCAGCGACACCGTGGTCGAGGGGCGCGTGGGCAACAGTGGCGGCGCGGTCGCCTTCAGCCTGACCCTCGACAGCGCTACCGGCGAACTCAAGCTCGACCAGCAAATGGCGCTCAAGCATGCCGACACCACCAACCCCGATGACCCGGTGAGCCTGTCGGGCAACAAGATATCCCTGGTGGCGACCATCACCGATGGCGACGGCGACCATAAGTCCGCCAGCATCGACCTGGGCGGCAAGCTGGTGTTCAAGGACGACGGCCCCGCGCTCATCGCCGGTGGCAACGTGACCGGCCAGGTCATGGAGGATGCGCTGCCCGGCGGCAACCCCGATGGCGCCAGCGACACCACGACTGCCAAGGGCTCGCTGACCAGCCTGGTGAACTTCGGTGCGGACGGCCCCGGCGCCTTCTCGCTGACCGGCGACTACTCCTCGCTGACCTCGCAGCACCTGACCTCCGGCGGCGTGGCACTGGTCTACAGCGTGGTCGGCAACCTGCTGACCGCCATGGCCGGCGCCAAGACCATCTTCACCCTGTCGGTGGATACGGCGGGCAACTACGAGTTCAAGCTCGTCGGGCCGCTGGATCATCCGCTGCACAATGGCAGTGATGCGGAGCAGCTGGCGCTCAACCTCGGCGGCCTGATCAAGGCCACCGACGGTGACGGCGATCCGGTCAGCCTGGGCAGCGGTTCGCTGGTGATCAACGTGCAGGACGACCTGCCGGTGGTGCACAGCGAACCGCCGTGCCAGGACGTTTCCGAAACCCCCGGCTTCGTGCTCAACGGCACGCTCGATGTGAGCTTCGGCGGCGACGGCCGGGGTGCCTTCGACCTCAGCGGCAATACCGCGCCGGATGGGCTGACCTACGTGGTCACCCAGCTGCCGGGCGGCGGCTCGCAACTGACAGCCTATGACGGCTCCAACGAGGCGTTCTTCGTCCTCAAGGTCAATGCCGACGGCACCTACAGCTTCGAAGTGCTCAACTCGCGGCCGATCTCGACCGTGGAATATGACCTGACCCAGGTCTCCGCTGGTGGCCCGCGGCCTTCCGTCACCCTGTCCGCCGATGGCCTTTCGGTGGTCTTCACCAGCCCCAACGGCAACGTGAACCCCTCCGACAACGGCATGGGTGTGGGCGGCAACAACCTCATCACCCCGGGCGAGAACCTCAACATCGCCTTCAGCGAGAAGATCTACGACGTCAGCTTCGACGTGCAGAAACTCTCCACCAGCGATGTGCTCAGCTGGAAGGTGCTCGGCGAAGGTGGTGTGGTGCTGGCGACCGGCACCTACTCGCCGCCGGCCGGCAATGGTGAGAACAGCTCGGTCTCCTTCAACCTGCTGACCGATGGCCACTTCACCAGCGGTTCGGCCTTCCAGCTGTCCGAAGGCGGCTTCAACTCGGTGGTGCTGAGCAGCAGCAGCGGCGACTATCGTCTGGTCACCGTGTCTGCCGGGCAGTCGGTCCTGCCGGAGAACCTGGACCTCAACTTCCACGTCGGCCTTACCGATGGCGACGGCGACAGCGCCGGGCTGAACCTGTGCCTGGACCTCAGCTCCCCGCAGTCGGTCCTGGTGGTGGGCAGCAACAGCAGCGACCTCGACGGGTCCAGCACCCAGCACACCCTGCCCAACCCGCAGGATGTGGATAAGTCCGGGACCATCAGTGGCGGTGCTGGCAACGATGTGCTGGTGGGCGATCCGGGTGGGGTGTCGGTCTATACCCAGCCGGGCAAGAACTACAACATCTCGCTGATCGTCGACACCTCCGGCAGCATGAAGGACCCCTCCGGTACCGGCAGCCTGTCGCGCATGGACCTGGCGAAGAACGCGCTGGTGAACCTGGTCAACGCCATCAAGGGCCACGACGGGGTCATCAACGTCAGCCTGGTGTCGTTCGGTGACAGCGCCACCCGCGTCAGCTACAACGGCCTGACGGCAGCCAACGTGGCCTTGCTGATCTCCGCGATCAACGCGCTCAGCGCCAACGGTGCGACCAACTATGACGATGCCATGCAGAAGGCTTCGGCATGGTTCAACACTCAGGTCGGCACCAACCACGCCGATGCGGCCCACGGCTACGTCAACCTGGCGTTCTTCCTCACCGACGGCAACCCGACCGTCTACAACGGCAACTCCGGCAGTGGGAACAGCACCAGCTACAACGACATGAACGTCGCGATCACCTCGGGCAACGACATGCTGCACCATGCCGGCACCCTCGTCGGCGACAACTCGGTGGCGGTCAATGCCATCGGTATCGGCAACGGCATCAACAGCGACTACCTGCGCTACTTCGACAACACCAACACCACCGGCACCGTGGTGACCAATGTCGACGGCACCAATCTCTCCAACACGGTCGGCCAGCCGCAGATCATCAACACCGCCGAGCAGTTGCAGGCGGCGCTGCAGGAAGGCTTCAGCACTAGCACACCGGTGAGCGTGGGCAACGACCACCTGGTCGGCGGCGCGGGTAATGACATCCTGTTCGGCGATGTCATCAACACCGACCAGCTGGCCTGGGCCGGGCATGCCGCCGGCACGCACAACGGCCAGGGCTTCCAGGGACTGGTGGACTACCTGACCGCCACCAATGGCACCGCGCCGACGGCGGCCACGATCAGCAACTACATCATCCAGCACGCGGATCAGCTCAACGTCGCCGGTGACATGCGCGGTGGCGACGACACCCTCGAAGGCGGCGCCGGCAATGACCTGATGTTCGGCCAGGGCGGCAACGACAAGCTGATCGGTGGGCCCGGCGACGACATCATGTACGGCGGCACCGGCGCGGATGAGTTCATCTGGAAGTCCGGCGATACCGGCCACGATGTGATCAAGGACTTCAACATCGCCGAGCACGACGTGCTGAACTTCGCCGACCTGCTGCAAGGGGAGGCCGCCACGGCTTCGTCGCTGGCGCATTACCTGACCTTCTCGGTCAACGCCGGCACCACCACCATTGGCGTCAGCCCGATCAGCAATGGCACCGTCACCCAGACCGTCGACCTGGCCAACGTCGACCTCGCCGCCAAGTACGCGGGCCATGCCGGCAACGGCGTGCTCTCGGCGGGGGATACCCAGACCGTGCTCAACGGCCTGCTGGGCGATCACGCGATCAAGACCGACACCGTCTGACCCGTGTGGAACCCCTCGAAACCGCCGCCTCCGGGCGGCGGTTTGTTTTCCACCCCGCTCAACGAGGGTGGGGGCAGGCTTATACGGCTGGTGAATGATCGTCGCCCTGTGTCCTCACTGGCGCCTATGCTCGGGGCCACACCATCCTCCCCAACGAACAACAAGCAACGAGGTTTCCCATGCGCGAAGTGGTGATCGTCGACAGCGTCCGTACCGGCCTGGCCAAGTCCTTCCGTGGCAAATTCAACATGACCCGTCCGGACGACATGGTCGCCCATTGCATCGACGCGCTGCTGGCGCGCAACAACCTCGACCCGCTGCTGGTGGACGACTGCGTGGTCGGCGCGGGCTCCAACGAAGGCGCCCAGGGCCACAACATCGGCCGCAACGCCGCCGTACTGTCGCGCCTGGGCACCCATGTCGCCGGCATGACCCTGAACCGCTACTGCTCCTCGGGTCTGCAGGCCATCGCCATTGCTGCCAACCAGGTAGCCTCGGGCTGCAGCGACATCCTCGTGGCCGGCGGCGTCGAGTCCATCACCCTGACCATGGGCAAGCAGAACCTCGACAACTTCGTGAACCCGCGCCTGAAGGACGAGTTCCCCGGCATCTACTACCCCATGGGGCAGACCGCCGAGATCGTCGCTCGCCGCTACAACGTCACCCGCGAGCAGCAGGACCTGTACTCCCTGCAGAGCCAGCAGCGCACCGCCCGCGCGCAGGCCGAAGGCCTGTTCGACGATGAAATCGTACCGATGAGCGTGAAGTACCTGGTGGAAGACAAGGCCACCGGCGAGAAGAAAGTGCTCGACGGCGTGGTCGACCGTGACGACTGCAACCGCCCGGAAACCACCCTCGAAGGCCTGAACTCCCTCAAGCCGGTGTTCGCCGAGGACGGCTCGGTCACCGCCGGCAACGCCTCGCAGCTCTCCGACGGCGCCTCGATGACCCTGATCATGAGCCTGGAGAAAGCCCTGGAACTGGGTCTCAAGCCCAAGGCCTTCTTCCGCGGCTTCACCGTCGCCGGCTGTGAGCCGGACGAGATGGGCATCGGCCCGGTGTTCTCGGTGCCCAAGCTGCTCAAGGCCAAGGGCCTGCAGATCGCCGACATCGACCTCTGGGAGCTCAACGAAGCCTTCGCCTCGCAATGCCTGTACGCCCGCGATCACCTGGGCATCGACAACGAGAAGTACAACGTCAACGGCGGCTCCATCTCCATCGGTCACCCCTTCGGCATGACCGGCTCGCGCCAGGTCGGCCACCTGGTGCGCGAACTGCAGCGCCGCAACCTGCGCTACGGCATCGTCACCATGTGCGTAGGCGGCGGCATGGGCGCCACCGGCCTGTTCGAGGCTGTTCGCTGAGGCACCCGGCTCTTCCCACGCAGGAGAGCCGAACGCAAAAAGCCCCGGCAGCGATGCCGGGGCTTTTTCTTTGCCCAGTGTTGGAGCCGGGGGTATCTGCAGGCAAAAGAAAACCCCGGCTGGCATGCCGGGGTTCGTGTGGCCAGGAGCTGAAGGAGATCAGCGTCCGACGCGGGCGAACAGGTCGGAGGCCTGCTGCATGCGGGTGATGTACAGCATCACCTCGCGCTCAGCATCGAAGCGCGTGAAGTAAGGGCCTTCCAGCGTTCCCTCGCGGGTGGAGAAAAAGTACTGACCGTTGACCGCGCTGATGCGGTCGCTGCGGTAATGGGTGGCCGCCTGGCCGTCGCCGACGCGTTGTCCCAACATGGGCTGACCTCCCGAACTAAAGGATTAATTGAATCGAGTGTATGTCGCAAAGCCCCGCCGTGCCTGGGCTACGCAGGAATGGCGACGAACGGCAGGCAATCGTTTCAGCGATGAAACACTCACCGGCATGGGCTTCACGTTCCCTTGACTATGCTCAGTGTCCGGCGACGGTCGTCGTCGGGCAGGGTCGAGAAAAGTAGATTGTTTTGGTTATAAGAAAATCAAAATATATTCTTTTTAATGCGAAAAGACCTTGTGCATAGTGGTGACCAACACGAACAAGGAGAGACCCATGAGCTTGCGACTCGGCGACATCGCCCCCGACTTCGAACAGGAATCCAGCGAAGGCCGCATCCGTTTCCATGAATGGCTCGGCAACAGCTGGGGCGTGCTGTTCTCCCACCCGGCCGACTTCACCCCGGTATGCACCACCGAGCTGGGTCTGACCGCCAAGCTCAAGGACCAGTTTGCCGCCAAGGGCGTTAAGGTGATCGCCCTGTCCGTCGACCCGGTGGACTCCCACGTGAAGTGGATCGAAGACATCAACGAGACCCAGAACACCGTGGTCAACTTCCCGATCATCGCCGACGCCGACCGCAAGGTCTCCGAGCTGTACGACCTGATCCACCCGAACGCCAACGACACCCTCACCGTGCGTTCGCTGTTCGTCATCGACCCGAACAAGAAGGTGCGCCTGACCATCACCTACCCGGCGAGCACCGGGCGCAACTTCAACGAGATCCTGCGCGTCATCGACTCGCTGCAGCTCACCGACAACCACAAGGTCGCAACGCCCGGCAACTGGCAGGACGGCGACGACGTGGTGATCGTGCCCTCGCTCAAGGACGAGGAAGAGATCAAGCAGCGCTTCCCCAAGGGCTACCGCGCCATCAAGCCGTACCTGCGCCTGACGCCGCAACCGAACAAGTGATCCGAAGCGGCGGCGCGTCGGCCAGCCTGCGTCGCCAGCGACAGCGAGATGCTCATGTGCTCTGGCACACTCCGCTCTCACTGCCGCTGGTGCCTTGCCTGACTCTGGCTCGCGTGCTCCGGAGGCCGAAGTCTCAACCTCGAGCGGAAATCGGGCCGGTTCGCCGGCCCATTTTTTATCCTTCATGCGCGGACCACGCCGCGCTTTTTTATTCAAGCTCTGCTTTCTGTTCGATCTATTCGATCTGACTTGCCCGCCAAACGGGAAGAAGACGCAAGCCACGCCAAGGAGAAGACCATGGGTCATTCCACCTGGCGCCGCAGCCTGGCCGTCGCTCTTCTCGCGAGCCTGCCGATCGGCGCCTACAACAGCCCCGCCCAAGCCGCCGACGCCCCGAAAGAGGTGCGCCTGGACTACGCCTACTACGCGCCCACCAGCCTGGTGCTCAAGCACTTCGGCTGGCTGGAGAAATCCCTCAAGCCGCAAGGCACCGAGGTGCGCTGGGTGTTCAGCCAGGGCAGCAACCGTTCGCTGGAGTACCTCAACGCCGGCAGCACCGACTTCGCCTCCACGGCGGGGTTGGCTGCCGTCCTCAGCCGCGCCAACGGCAGCCCGCTGAAGACCGTCTACATTGCCAGCCGTCCGGAGTGGACCGCACTGGTGGTGCCCAAGGATTCGCCGCTCAAGTCGGTGGCCGATCTCCGGGGCAAGAAGATCGCCGCCACCAAGGGCACCGACCCCTACCTGTTCCTGTTGCGCAGCCTGCAGCAGGCCGGGCTGGACAAGAACGACGTGGAGATCGTCCACCTGCAGCACCCGGACGGCCGCGCCGCGCTGGAGCAGGGCAGGGTGGACGCCTGGGCCGGCCTCGATCCGCACATGGCCGCCAGCGAGCTGCAGGCCGGGTCACGACTGCTGTACCGCAACGTCGACTTCAACAGCTACGGCGTGCTCAGCGTCACCGAGAAATTCGAGAAGGAGCAGCCGGAGCTGATCAAGCAGGTCATCGCTGCCTATGAAGAAGCGCGTCAGTGGGCCGTGGCGCACCCGGAAGAGACCGCGAAGCTGCTCGCCGAGGAAGCCAAGCTGCCGCTGGAAGTGGCGAAGCTGCAACTCTCTCGCACCGATTTCAGCAAGCCGCTGCCGGGTGCTGAACAGGTGGCCGCGCTGAAGGCCGCCGCACCGATCCTGCTGGACGAGCAACTGGTGCGTCCGGGGACCGACGTCACTGCCGTGGTGGATCAACTGATCGCGCCGCAACTGGCCGGTGAAGTGATCGGCAAGCCCGCCGTCGCCAGGGCGGAGCAGTAAGCCATGCCGTCCCAGAGCCTGCCCCTGGCCCGCCAGCGTCGCGCACTGAAACTGCGTTGGCCGCGTCTGAGCTGGCGCGCCTGGCTGGTGCCACTGCTGCTGTGTGCGGCGCTGGAGCTGTCGGTGCGCATCGGCTGGCTGGCCGAGCACCAGATGCCGGCGCCCAGCAGCGTTGCGCTGACGCTCTGGCAACTGGCCCAGGGCGAACTCTGGAAGCATGTCGCGGCCAGCCTGGCGCGGGTCGCGGCCGGTTTCTTCATCGGCGCGGCGGCGGCCGTGCTGATCGGTACCTGGGTAGGGCTCAGCCAGCGCGCCGAGGCCTACCTGGAGCCCACCTTCCAGGCGCTGCGGGCCATCCCCAGCTTGGCCTGGGTGCCCTTGCTGCTGCTCTGGCTGGGCATCGACGAAACCCCGAAGATCGTGCTGATCGCCCTCGGCGCCTTCTTCCCCGTCTATCTCTCGCTGGTGGCCGGCGTGCGCAACGTCGACCGCAAGTGGGTGGAACTGGGCCGGCTTTATCACCTGTCGCCCTTCGCCCTGGTGCGGCGCATCCTCCTGCCGGCGGCGCTGCCGAGCCTGTTCACCGGACTGCGTGGCGCGCTGAGCCTGAGCTGGATGTTCCTCGTCGCCGCCGAACTGATTGCCGCCACCCGCGGCCTGGGCTACCTGCTCAGCGACGGCCGGGAAACCTCGCGGCCGGACATCGTCATCGCCGCCATTCTGGTGCTGGCGGTGCTCGGCAAGCTCAGCGACAGCCTGCTCAAGGCGCTGGAACAGCGTGCGCTGGCCTGGCGCGATACCTTCCTTGGCAATGGAGTGAGCGGATGAGCGCGCTGCTGGAACTGCGGGACATCCGCAAGAGCTTCTCCGACGTGCGGGTGCTGGACGATGTCAGCCTGAGCCTGGCGCCGGGCGAAGTGGTCAGCCTGCTCGGCCCCAGCGGTTGTGGAAAAAGTACGCTGCTGCGCATCGCCGCTGGGCTGGACGACGAGTTCGCCGGCTCGCTGGTGCGCAACCCGCTGCTGGGCTTCGGCCCGGATGGCGGTAGCGGTCGTGGCGGTGGCGGCGTCGGTGTGGTGTTCCAGGAGCCGCGCCTGCTGCCCTGGCTCACGGTGGCGCAGAACATCGGCTTCGCCGACGGCTGGCTGGCCGATGCTCAGCGCATCGAGCATCTGCTGCGCGACGTGGGGCTGGAAGGCAAGGGCGAGCTGTTGCCCAAGCAGCTCTCCGGTGGCATGGCGCAGCGCGCGGCCATCGCCCGTGGTCTCTATGGGCGGCCGCAAGTGCTGCTGCTGGACGAGCCTTTCAGCGCGGTGGACGCCTTCACCCGCATTCGCCTGCAGGACCTGATCCAGCAGTTGGCGCTGGAGTACGACATCAGCATCCTGCTGGTCACCCACGACCTCGATGAGGCCTTCTACCTCAGTGACCGCGTCCTGCTGCTGGGCGGTACGCCCAGTCGCCTGCGCCGCGAATTCCCCGTGCCGCTGCCGCGTCCGCGCGATCGTCGCGCCGTGGAACTGGCCTTCCTGCGCGGCGAAGCGCTGACCGAGCTGCACCTGTCCCACGTCATCTGACGTTCCGCCCCTACGGGATGCTGCTGTGCTCGGATCGGCCCTCACCCTAGCCCTCTCCCGGAGGGAGAGGGGACCGTTCGGTGCAGGATGAAACCACAGCATCAGCCGGCACGGCCTGCCCCCTCTCCCTAAGGGAGAGGGTTGGGGTGAGGGGGAAATGCAGGCGCGGAATTATCCAGGAGAAGACAATTGCTCCTGCGTATAAATCGAAATCGCATAACTAAATGAATAAATACCATTTATTGGAATATGAGAAGGACTGTTAAGGTCTATGCACATTGGTTAGCAGGGCGGCATTTGTACCGCTCTGATCGTTATAAGGAAGCGTGCAGATGTATGTAGTCACCCTTGCCGGCAGCCCCAGCCAGCGTTCCCGATCCGGTGTCCTCCTGGACATCGCGCGGAACTGGCTGCACGCCCACGGCGCCGAGGTGCGCTCCTACAGCGTGCGCGACTTCCCGGCCGAGGACCTGCTGCATGCACGCTTCGACAGCCCACGGGTGGTCGAGCTGATCGAACAGGTGCTGCGCGCCGACGGCCTGGTCATTTCCACCCCGGTGTACAAGGCGTCCATCGCCGGTGCGCTGAAGGTGATTCTCGACCTGCTGCCGGAGCGGGCGCTGGCACACAAGGTGGTGCTGCCCCTGGCTACTGGCGGCAGCAATGCCCACATGCTGGCGGTGGACTACGCGCTCAAGCCGGTCCTCGCCGCGTTGAAGGCCCAGGAAACCCTGCACGGCGTGTTCGCCGAGGAGAGCCAGGTGCAATACCCCGAGGGCAATACCCCGGCGCGCCTGGAATCGACCCTGGAACATCGACTGCTGGAATCCCTGGAACAGTTCCACGGCGCCCTGGCGCGCCGGCCGAAACCCATCGACCCGAACCTGCTCAACGAACGGCTGATCAACGCCCGCTGGAGCATCTGACCGACCCATTCAACGCAGGCGAACGCCCAGCCCCAACCCGGCAAGCGTCTCCGCGTCAAATAAGAAAAGGCCCTCACCGTCCCGACAACGGGACCGCAGGTCCGGCAAGCACACTCGATAAAGGAGCACTCCCATGCGGACCCTCACTTTGCGTAGTGGACTGGCGGCCCTGCTGATCGCAGCCCTGTCCTACAACGCCCAGGCAGACGAACAACCCGGTACCGTGCGTATCGGTTACCAGAAGTACGGCACCCTGGTGCTGCTCAAGGCCCGTGGCACGCTGGAGAAGCGCCTGGCCGAGCAGGGCGTCAAGGTGCAATGGACCGAATTCCCCGGTGGCCCGCAGCTGCTGGAAGGGCTGAACGTGGGCAGCATCGACTTCGGCGTCACCGGCGAAACCCCGCCGGTGTTCGCCCAGGCTGCTGGTGCCGATCTCGTCTACGTCGCCCATGAGCCGCCGGCGCCGACCAGCGAAGCGATCCTGCTGCCCAAGGATTCGCCGATCAAATCCGTCGCCGAACTCAAGGGCAAGAAGGTCGCCCTGAACAAGGGCTCCAACGTGCACTACCTGCTGGTGCGCGCCCTGGAAAAGGCCGGCCTGAAGTACAGCGACATCCAGCCCGTGTACCTGCCGCCGGCAGACGCCCGCGCCGCCTTCGAGCGCGGCAGCGTGGATGCCTGGGTGATCTGGGACCCGTACCAGGCCGCCGCCGAGAAGCAGCTCTCCGCCCGCACCCTGGTGGACGGCACCGGCCTTGTGGATAACCACCAGTTCTACCTGGCGACCCGCCCCTACGCGAACAACCACCCGCAGGTCATCACCACCCTGATCGACGAAGTGCGTTCGGTCGGCGAGTGGTCGCAGCAGAACCCGCAGCAGGTCACCGACCAGGTCGCGCCGCTGCTCGGCCTGCCGGCGGACATCACCTTCACCGCGGTGAAACGCCAGGGCTACGGCGCCCAGCCGATCACCCCGGAAGTCACCGCCGCGCAACAGAAGATCGCCGACACCTTCACCCAGCTGAAGCTGATCCCGAAGGCGCTGAGCATCAAGGACGTGGTCTGGACGGCGCCGGCCAAGGTGGCCGCCGCCCAGTGACACACCTGTAGGAGCGGGCCATGCCCGCGACCGGCCTGACGCCAGGCGCGACGCGGTTTGCGGGCATGGCCCGCTCCTGCACAAAGCAACACGAAATACCCCAATCCCATCATCGCGCGGCTACGCCACGCCGGCGCGCTTATCTGGAGTTACTGCGATGAGTCTCAACATCTTCTGGTTCCTGCCGACCCACGGCGACGGCCACTACCTGGGCACCGCCGAAGGGGCCCGCGCCGTGGACCATGGTTATCTGCAACAGGTCGCCCAGGCCGCCGACCGCCTCGGTTTCGGCGGCGTGCTGATCCCCACCGGCCGCTCCTGCGAGGACTCCTGGCTGGTCGCCGCCTCGCTGATCCCGGTGACCCAGCGCCTGAAATTCCTGGTCGCCCTGCGCCCGGGCATCATTTCCCCGACCGTGGCCGCCCGCCAGGCCGCAACCCTCGACCGGCTCTCCGGCGGGCGCGCGCTGTTCAACCTGGTCACCGGCGGCGACCCGGACGAACTGGCCGGTGACGGCCTGCACCTGAGCCACGCCGAACGCTACGAAGCCTCGGTCGAGTTCACCCGCATCTGGCGCCGCGTGCTGGAAGGCGAGACCGTCGACTACGACGGCAAGCACCTGCAGGTGAAGGGCGCCAAGCTGCTCTATCCGCCGATCCAGCAGCCGCGTCCGCCGCTGTATTTCGGTGGCTCTTCCGATGCCGCCCAGGACCTCGCCGCTGAGCAGGTCGAGCTGTACCTGACCTGGGGTGAGCCGCCCGCCGCCGTCGCCGAGAAGATCGCCCAGGTGCGCGAGAAGGCCGCCAGGCAAGGCCGCAGCGTGCGCTTCGGCATCCGCCTGCACGTGATCGTCCGCGAGACCAACGAGGAAGCCTGGCAGGCCGCCGATCGCCTGATCTCCCACCTGGACGACGAGACCATCGCCCGCGCTCAGGCCTCGCTGGCGCGCTTCGATTCCGTCGGCCAGCAGCGCATGGCTGCCCTGCACGGCGGCAACAGGGACAACCTGGAAGTCAGCCCCAACCTCTGGGCCGGTGTCGGCCTGGTACGTGGCGGCGCCGGCACCGCGCTGGTCGGCGACGGCCCGACGGTCGCGGCGCGCGTGAAGGAATACGCGGAGCTGGGCATCGACACCTTCATCTTCTCCGGCTACCCGCACCTGGAAGAGTCCTACCGGGTCGCCGAACTGCTCTTCCCGCATCTGGAACTGGCTCAGGCACAGGCACCGCAGGCGCGTGGCTACGTCAGCCCGTTCGGCGAGATGGTGGCAAACGATTCTCTACCTCCTAGAAAGCTGCCCAAGGCGGCTGCAGCGAGCTGAGCAAACGTAGGGCGAATAACGCGCAGCGTTATCCGCCGTCGATCCCGAACGGCGGATGAAGCGTTCCGCTTCATGCGCCCTACGATCGAAGAATCCGGAGAGATGAGATGAGCGTTACCAACAACCTTGCCCAGCGCCTCGCGCCCTGGGCCCTGCCGGTGGGCCTGGTGGTCATCTGGCAGCTGGCGGTGGAATTCGGCTGGCTGTCCAGCCGCATCCTCCCCGCGCCCAGCGCCGTGGCCGAGGCCGGCTACCACCTGGTGGTCAGCGGCGAGCTCTGGCAGCACCTGGCGATCAGCACCTGGCGCGCCGCCGTCGGCTTCGTCATCGGCGGCAGCATCGGTCTGGTGCTGGGGCTGATCACCGGCCTGTCGCAATGGGGCGAGCGCTTCCTCGACAGCTCGGTGCAGATGATCCGCAACGTGCCGCACCTGGCGCTGATCCCGCTGGTGATCCTGTGGTTCGGCATCGACGAGTCGGCGAAGATCTTCCTGGTCGCCCTGGGCACGCTGTTCCCGATCTACCTCAACACCTACCACGGCATCCGCAACATCGATCCGGGGCTGCTGGAAATGTCGCGCAGCTACGGGCTGTCCGGCTTCGCGCTGTTCCGCCAGGTGATCCTGCCGGGCGCGCTGCCCTCGATCCTGGTGGGCGTGCGCTTCGCCCTGGGCTTCATGTGGCTGACGCTGATCGTCGCCGAAACCATCTCCGCCAACTCCGGTATCGGCTACCTGGCGATGAACGCCCGGGAGTTCCTGCAGACCGACGTGGTGGTGCTGGCGATCCTGCTCTATGCCGTGCTCGGCAAGCTCGCCGACCTCGCCGCCCGCGGCCTGGAACGCGTCTGGTTGCGCTGGCACCCGGCCTATCAGGTCAAGGGAGGTGCGGCATGAACGCAGTCAACCCTTTGTCTCAAAAGCAGCTGCCGCAGCAACTCAAGAAAGGCATCCCGCTGGCGCTGGAGAACGTGCGCAAGCGCTTCGGCGACCGCGAGGTGCTCAAGGGCATCGACCTGCGGATTCCGGCTGGCCAGTTCGTCGCCATCGTCGGCCGCAGCGGCTGCGGCAAGAGCACCCTGCTGCGCCTGCTGGCCGGGCTCGATGAGGCCAGTGACGGCCAGTTGCTGGCCGGCTCCGCGCCGCTGGAAAGCGCCCGCGAAGAGACTCGCCTGATGTTCCAGGACTCGCGCCTGCTGCCCTGGAAGCGGGTGATCGACAACGTCGGCCTGGGCCTGAAGGGCGACTGGCGTCCGAAGGCGCTGGATGCGCTGGCGGCGGTGGGGCTGTCCGACCGCGCCAACGAGTGGCCGGCGGGCTTGTCCGGCGGCCAGAAGCAACGCGTGGCCCTGGCCCGCGCGCTGATCCACCAGCCGCGCCTGCTGCTGCTCGATGAGCCGCTGGGTGCGCTGGATGCCCTGACCCGCATCGAGATGCAGCAGCTGATCGAGAACCTCTGGCAGCAGCATGGCTTCACCGTGCTGCTGGTCACCCACGACGTCAGCGAGGCCGTGGCCATCGCCGACCGGGTGATCCTCATCGAGGACGGCGAGATTGGCCTGGACCTCAACGTCGAGCTGCACCGGCCGCGTGCCCGTGGCTCGGCGAGGCTCGCCGCGCTGGAAGCCGAAGTGCTCGAACGCGTGCTGTCGCTGCCGGCCCAGCCGCCCGAACCGGAACCCGTTTCCCCACTGCCCACGCAACTGCGCTGGGCGCTTTGAACCCACAGTGAAATCCCTATTCTCCCAAGGAGCTACGCCATGACCATCAAAGCCATCAACGTCCGCAACCAGTTCAAGGGCACCATCAAGGAAATCGTCGAAGGCGATGTGCTGTCGGAAATCGACGTGCAGACCGCTGCCGGCATCGTCACTTCGGTGATCACCACGCGTTCCGTGAAGGAGCTGGAACTGGCCATCGGCAGCGAAGTGATCGCCTTCGTGAAATCCACCGAGGTCTCCATCGCCAAGCTGTGAGTGCGGCGCTGGAAGAGGCGGGCAGTCCGGCGACGGGCTGCCCGTTTTCTTTTGTGCCGACCGACGATCTGTCCGGCGTGCGTAGGAGCGGACTCCGTCCGCGATCGATTCGCGGCAGCTCCGAGCCGGCCGGTGGCATTTGCCCTCTCCCTAACCCTCTCCCTGAAGGGAGAGGGGACCGTTCGGTGCAGGATGAAACTGCAGCTCCAGCCGGCACGATCTACCCCCTCTCCCTCAGGGAGAGGGCTGGGGTGAGGGGGAATGCACTTGCACGGATTTTCCGGCGAAACACGGTTGCTCCTGCAAGACCCTGCGCGGCGCGGCGGCAAACATATAGAGCAATTACTCTACTTCCCTTAGACTCCGCTCAAACCAACAAGAGAAAGGAGTCCCGCATGTCCCTGAGTCCCTCTGCCTTCGCGTTGCTCGGCCTGGTTGCCTGGACCGTGCTGCTGGTCCTGTTGCTGGTTAACCAGCGCGGCCTGCTGGTGATGTCCGGCCGCATGAAGGTCAACGTCTTCGCCGCCGACGGCAGCAACACTCCCGGCACCTTCGGCCAGCGCCTGGTGCGCGCACACGCCAACTGCGTGGAAAACGTGCCGCTGTTCTGCGCCGTGCTGCTCTACGCCATGGTCACCCAGCAGACAGTGATCACCGACCCGCTGGCGCCGGCCCTGCTGGTGGCGCGCATCGTCCAGTCGGTGGTGCATCTGCTCAGCACCTCGGTGCTGGCGGTATGGGTGCGCTTTGCCGCGTTCCTCGTCCAGCTGATCATCCTCATCTGGTGGCTGCTGCGCCTCTCGACCCTGATCTGACCGGCGACCGGAACAGTTGCACCACG
Organism: Pseudomonas sp. PDM22; assembly: GCF_014851965.1. Classification (NCBI taxonomy): domain Bacteria; kingdom Pseudomonadati; phylum Pseudomonadota; class Gammaproteobacteria; order Pseudomonadales; family Pseudomonadaceae; genus Pseudomonas; species Pseudomonas sp. PDM22. Next base: position 353,305 of record NZ_JACVAR010000001.1, on the reverse strand, counting down.
CAACTGTTCCTATGGGGCGATACCGCCATGACTTAGCATGGCGGACCGCATACGCGTCGAGGCACTCATGCACGTTTCATCCGGCCGCTGGCAGTTCGGCCTGTTCCTGGCCCTGGTCACCGCCGTCCTCTGGGGCATCCTGCCGATCAAGCTCAAGGAAGTCCTGAAGGTCATGGACCCGATCACCGTCACCTGGTTTCGCCTGGTGGTGTCCGGTGGCCTGCTGCTCATCTACCTGGGCTTCACCCGCCAGTTGCCGCGCTTCTCGCCGCTGGGCAAGCGCGGCAAGGGGCTGGTGCTGATCGCCATCCTCGGCCTGACCGGCAACTACGTCTGTTACCTGATCGGCCTGCGCCTGCTCACGCCGGGGACCACGCAGCTGGTGATTCAGATCGCGCCGATCCTCCTGCTGCTGGGCAGCCTGTTCGTCTTCAAGGAGAGCTTCAGCGTCGGCCAGGCGCTCGGTCTGGCAGTGCTGATCTTCGGCTTCGGGCTGTTCTTCAACCAGCGCCTGGCCGAGCTGTTCGGTTCGCTCGGCGAGTACACCACCGGCGTGCTGATCGTGGTCTTCGCCGCCTTCATCTGGACCTTCTATGGCCTCGCGCAGAAACAGCTGCTGACCCAGTGGACCTCGGTTCAGGTGATGATGGTGATCTACCTGGGCTGCGGCGCGCTGCTCACGCCCTGGGCGCATCCGCTGGAGGCCCTGGACCTGTCCCCGCTGCAGGGCTGGCTGCTGCTGGCCTGCTGCCTGAACACCCTGGTGGCCTACGGCGCCTTCGCCGAGGCGCTGGCGCACTGGGAAGCCTCGCGGGTCAGTGCGACCCTGGCGATCACGCCGCTGGTGACCTTCGCCTCGGTGGCGCTGGCTGCTTCGCTGTGGCCGGAGTTCGTGCGGCCCGAGGACCTCAACGGCCTGGCCTATGTCGGTGCGCTGCTGGTGGTCAGTGGCTCGGCGCTCACCGCGCTGGCGCCTTCGCTGCTGCGCAGCTACCGGGCGCGAAAGGCGCGCATCGCCAACGTCTGAGTTCCCGAAGGGCCGCCGTGAGGCGGCCTTTTGCTTTCCATCGTTTTCGCCCGATCGTTCTCGTCCGGCTTCAATTCTGCAAATGATATGTATTATCATTTGTGTAATTCGATAGTTGCCGGTGGCCAAGCGCCCCGGTTCTGGGGGGCGACGTGGTAGCGGGCAAGTGTGGGGCAGGGCGGCGACGCCGGGAGGCGTGCGTCGATGGATGAGCGTTTCTCCCGTTCGGTGTCCCAGGCCTATCGCTCCTTCCACGGCGAGTTGCTGCGCTTCCTGCGCAAGCAGCTGGGCAGCTCGGCGGACGCCGCCGACCTTGCCCAGGACGCCTTCGCCCAATGGCTCAAGTCTTCCTCGCGGCATCAGGTAGAGCAGCCGCGCGCCTTCCTGTTCCAGGTGGCGCGCAACCTGCTGCGTGATCACTGGCAGCGCTCCCGGCGCTTTGCCTGCGAGCCGGAAGAGGCCACGGATACTGACCAGCAACCGGCCGCCGAAGGGGGCGAACCCGTGGTGCAGTTCGAGCGACAACGTTATCTGCGGCAGCTTTCCCAGGCACTGGACAGCCTGCCGCCCCGCCGACGTGAGGCCTTCATCCTGCACAAGTTCGACGGCCTGTCGCAGCCCGAGGTGGCGCGGCGCATGGGGATTTCACTGAGCATGGTGGAGAAGCACGTCGCCAGTGCGCTGTTGCACTGCAAGCGGCACGTTCAGGGAGAGGGCGAAGCATGACGCCGCAAGAGGAGCGCCAGCAGGTGATCGACGAACTGGCCGCCAAGTGGTTCAGTCACCAGCGCTCGGGCGCCTGTGATGCCCGCGAGCGCCAGGCCTTCGCCGACTGGCTGGCGGAAGACCCGGCCCATGCATCGGCCTACCGCGAGATCGAGCAGCTGTGGAGTGATCTCGACCAGCTTCGCCGGCCCGCCATCGCGCCGCGTCGCGGCTCCAGCCTGCCCTGGCGCGGGCTGGCCGCTGCCAGCGTGTTCTGCGCGGCGTTGCTGCTGGCCAATGACTTCAGTGGCGGCCGCCTGGCCGATCCGCAGCAGGTGCAGTCCACCGCGCCGGGCGAGCAGCGCGAGGTCACGCTGGTCGATGGCACGCGGGTGTTCCTGGCGGCGGATTCCACACTGCGGGTGGACTACTCCGAGGGCTGGCGCGATGTGCGATTGCTGCGCGGCGAAGCCTATTTCGAAGTGACCCATGACGCCGACCGGCCCTTCCGCGTGACCGCCGGCGAAAGCCGGGTGCGGGTGCTCGGCACCGGCTTCGATGTCCACCGCGAGGGCGATGGCCTGACCGTCGCCGTGCGTCACGGCAAAGTGGCGTTGCAGGCGCAGCTCGCTGCGCCGGGCGAGCAGACGCTGACCGCGGGTGATCGTGCCCGGTTGTCGAGTGGAGCAGAGGAGGCGCAGGTCGACCGCGTGCCGGTTGCCGCCATCGCTGCGTGGCGCGACGGCATGCTCGCCTTCCGTAACCAGCCGCTGGGTGCGCTGGTGGATGAGCTGTCGCAATACCGTGCCGCGCCAATCCGCCTGGGTGACCAGCGCCTGGCGGACAAGCCCATTTCCGGCAACGTGCGCCTGGCCCGTCCGGACGATTTTCTCGCGGCCTTGCCGGTGCTGCTGGATGTGCGCGTACAGCGCAAGGCCGACGGCAGCGCGGTCATCCTGCCGCGCTGATTTCCCCGCTCCCGCGCCCGGTCTGAAGGTAGGGCGCATAACGCGCCAGCGTTATCCGCCGCAAAGGGAACGGCGGATAACCTGTTCCAGGTTATTCGCCCTACCGCTCTGATGGTCCGCCGGCCAGCGTCTCTAGTAGAAGCGAGCTTGCTCGCGAACCCGCCCAGCTCCGCTGCTGCCGGGGAGCCCGTTCGCGAGCAAGAGCTAGGCGCCCCTCGCTCCTGCAAAAATGCCAACGACCCAGATTCGATTCTTTTTGAGAAATATTTTTATTTGCAGGTGTGGGTTTTTCTCGAATGAGGGTCTTCCCCGTCATTCGCTGCGAAACGCGCAGCGCTTTTCGACCCTGGGGAGGGCCTTGCATGCAGTCTCGTTTCAACTTCCCGTTCGCGCGCCCGCTGGGCTGCGCCGTGCTGCTCGGCAGCCTGATGATGGCCGAGTACAGCCGCGCCGCCGACTGGCAGGTCGACCTGCCGGCACAGGCGCTGAGCGAATCCATCGGCAGCCTGTCGCAGCAGGCCGGCGTACAGGTGCTCTACGACGCCTCCCAGCTGGACGGCCTCAAGGCGCCGGCGGTAAGTGGTCGCTACAGCATGCGCGAGGCGCTCGAGCAGTTGCTCAAGGGCTCGTCGCTGGAACTGGTGGAGGCCGGCGACGGCTTCGTCGTGCGCCGCGCGGGCAAGGTCGACAAGTTCAGCGACAACGCCATCGAACTGGACTCGCAGACCATCGTCGGCAGCGGCCTGTCGGTGGACTCCAGCAGCGTCGGTCGCTCGACCCTGACCCGCAAGGACATCGAGCGCATCCAGGCCGACAACATTCCCACCCTGCTGCAGACCCTGCCCGGCGTGACCATGGGCGGCTCGCCCAAGCCGGGCGGGCAGACCGTCAATATCTGGGGCCTGGGCGATGCCGAGGACGTGCCCTTCACCCTCGACGGCGCGACCAAGAGCGGCTTCGAGCGCTACCAGCAAGGCACCGTGTTCATCGAACCGGAACTGATCAAGCGCATCGAGGTGGAGAAGGGCCCGCACTCGGTCTACAACGGCAACGGCGGCTTCGGCGGCACCGTACACATGGAGACCAAGGACGCGCCGGACATGCTGCGTGACGACCAGAACGTCGGCGCCATGCTCAAGTACGGCTACCACTCCAACGACCAGCAGAAAATCTACAGCGGCGCCGTCTATGGCCGAACCGAGGACCGCAAGGTCGATGCCCTGGCCTACCTGACCGCCCGTGACGGCCGCGACATCAAGCTCGCCGGGCACATCCCCGACCCGAACAACAACTACCCGATCAACCCCAGCCGCCTGCCCAACAGCGCCCAGGACCTGGACGCCGGGTTGTTCAAGCTGAACCTGCACCCCAACCTCGACAACGACATCAGCCTCGCCTACAGCCGCTCGCATAGCACCCGCTGGACGCCGTTCTCCTCGGCGTCCTATCCGACACCGCCGACCCAGTCGAGCATCGACCGCTACGGCTACGAAGATGCGCTCAAGCGTCTGCTGGCGCACCGCGACACCACCGACACCACCTGGTCCGGCAAGTACGAATACCACCCCATCGACAACCCGCTGATCGACCTGATGGTGCAGTACTCCGAGTCGCACATCGACCAGACCGACGAGCGCAACCCGGACGCCTTCTTCCAGGTCTCCACCGGTGGCCGCAAGATGGACACCGACTACAAGGACAAGGTGCTTGAGCTGCGCAACACCAGCCTGTTCGCCACCGGCCCGGTGCAGCACGCGTTCACCATCGGCACGCAGTTCCACCGCCACACCCGCACCACCGACATGTACATCCCCGGCTCCACCTACGATACCGCGCGCTACAACTACGGCCACTTCCAGCCGACCTTCATGCCCAGCGGCAAGCAGAACACCAACAGCGCCTACATCCAGGACGCGCTGACCCTGGGCAGCGTGACCATCACCCCGTCGCTGCGCTTCGACCACGTGCGCAACCAGGGCAAGGACAACGACGCGCCGCTCTACAACAACGCCGCGCAGGGCCATGACTACAGCTCGCAGACCTACAGCGGCTGGTCGCCGCGCCTGTCGCTGTTCTGGACCGCCACCGAGCGCCTGGGCTTCTTCGCCGACTACAGCCGCACCTGGCGCGCGCCGGTGATCGACGAAATGTACGAGGTGCAGAACAGCAGCACGGTCAGCGCCACCAGCCGTGACCTGGACCCCGAGCGCATCCACGCGCTGCGCTTCGGTTCGCTGGTCAACCTGCCGGACCTGTTCATCAACGGCGACAACCTGCAGGTGCGCACCACGCTGTTCCAGAACAAGATCAAGGACGAGATCTTCCGCACCCGCAGCGTCGGCTGCGAGCAGCAGGCCATCGACAACGGCACCATCTCCGGCAGCTGCGGCGACTACCTGCCGTTGTCCAACTACCGCAACCTGCCGGGCGTGACCTACAAGGGCTTCGAGGTCGAGAGCTTCTACGACAGCCCCTGGCTGTTCGGCGGGCTGTCGTATTCGTGGGTGACCGGCAAGCACGACGGCGCCTACAGCAACCCCTGGGGCCCCAACGTGTGGGCGCGCGACGTGCCGCCGGCCAAGTGGGTCGCTACCCTGGGCACCAAGATCCCGGCGTGGGATGCGCAGGTCGGCTGGCAGGGTGAGTTCGTCCGCAAGACCGACCGCCTGCCCAGCGACAAGTATTCCGGCGGCATGGGCACCAGCGTCGGCGACATCTTCTGGGACCAGACAGTGAATGACAGTTACGACACCCACCGCGTGTTCGCCAGTTGGAAGCCGCGCCGTCTGGGCCTGGAGAACACCGAGCTGAACTTCACCGTGGACAACCTGTTCAACCGCGATTACCACCCCGCGCTGGCCGGCGACAGCGTGTACAGCCAGGGCCGCAACGCCAAGTTCAGCCTCACCCAGTACTTCTGAAGTCTCCCTCGCGGGACACCTGTAGGAGCGAGCCATGCTCGCGATCGCGGGCATGGCCCGCTCCTACAGAGATACTCGATGCCCGATACCTGTAGGGCGCATAAAACGGAACGCTTTCTACACCGGCTGCGACGATGGCGGATAACGCTGGGGGGCGTTATGCGCCCTACCTGCATACCAACGAAAACGGGCGCCCGAAGGCGCCCGTTTCGTAACGGCAATGCAGGGTGAATCAGGCAGAGGTCGGACGCACCACGCGATAGACCAGTGCACCGATCACACCGCCCACCAGCGGGCCGACCCAGAACAGCCACAGCTGCTTCATGAACAGCGGGTCGGCAAACAGCGCCACGCCAAGGCTGCGCGCCGGGTTCACCGAGGTGTTGTCGATCGGGATGCTGATCAGGTGGATCAGGGTCAGCGTCAGGCCGATGGCGATCGGCGCGAAACCGGCCGGGGCCAGCTTGCTGTCGGTGGCGCCCATGATCACGAACAGGAAGAACGCGGTCAGCAGCACTTCGATGGCCAGCGCGGACTGCATGCTGTAGCCGGTGGGCGAGCCTTCACCGAAGCCGTTGGCGGCAAAGCCCGCCAGTGCGTCGAAGCCCGGCTTGCCGGAAGCGATGTAGAACAGCACGGCACCGGCGAGCACGCCGCCAATGACCTGGGCGACGATGTACGGCACGACGTCCAGGGTACGGACGCGGCCGCCGGCCCACAGGCCGAGGGTGACGGCAGGGTTGAGGTGGCAGCCGGAGATCGGGCCGATGGCATAGGCCATGGTCACGACCGTCAGGCCGAAGGCCAGGGCAACACCCAGTACGCCAATGGCGTGGGCCGCGAAGATGGCGCTGCCGCAACCACCGAACACCAGCCAGAAAGTGCCGATCATTTCGGCGGAAAGTTTGCGAAGCATGCTGCCTCCAGAGGCAAAGAGAAGCCCGGAATTCGGGCTTGCGCATGCTAGGGAAATGGGAGGTTGGCGCGGTGTAGGGGATTTCCCAAGGTGTAGGGAATACCTTCTGAAGGGGGCAGCGGTGGGGCGGATAGCGCGCCATCCGCCCTCCGCCGGCCGTTCAGACCTGCGTGCCCAGCTGTTCCGCCCGGCGCAGCCAGCCTTGCCGCTGCTCCTCGCCGGAGCCGCGCACCGGGCTGAATTCCTCCAGGTGGTGCAGGGTGATGCCACAGGGCGCGAGGATGCAGCGGGTCATCTGCCGGTGGGCCGGGGCGCCCTGGCGCAGGCGGTAGTGCCAGTGGGTCTGGTCGTGGCTGACCAGCAGGTCGGCGCTGCGCCCGCCCAGCAGCGGCTCGAACTCGCGGGATTCCAGCGAGCGGTAGCGGAAGGCGAAGCCCGGCTGCAGCACGCGGTCGAAGAAGCCCTGCAGGAGCGCCGGCAGGCCGCCCCACCAGATCGGGTAGACGAAGGCGATGTGCTGCGCCCAGTGAATCTGCCGCTGGGCTTCGAGCACGTCCGGCTCCAGGTTCTGGCTCTGTTCGTAGCCGCCGCGCAGCACCGGGTCGAAGTTCAGCTCGCCGAGCCTGAGCGTGTGCACCACATGGCCCTTGGCGCGGGCGCCGTGGGCGTAGGCGTCGGCCACCGCGTGGCAGAAGCCGCCGGGCTTGGGCGAACCCAGCACCAGCAGCACGCGCTTGCCGTCGCCCTCGATCGGGGTGGCGCCGGAGCGGGTCGGTTCAACCATTCTGCCCGGCCTCCAGCATGGTCTCCGGGCGCACCCACTGGTCGAACTCGGCGTCGGTCAGGTAGCCCAGTTCCAGTGCGGCTTCGCGCAGGGTCTTGCCTTCGGCGTAGGCCTTCTTGGCGATCTCGGCGGCCTTGTCGTAGCCGATGTGCGGGTTCAGCGCGGTCACCAGCATCAGGCCGCGGTCGAGGTGCTCGCGCATCTTCGCCGCGTCCGGCTCCATGCCGGCGACGCAGTGGGTGTTGAAGTTGCGGCAACCGTCGGCCAGCAGGCGCGCGGATTCGAGCAGGTTGTGGATGATCACCGGCTTGTAGACGTTGAGCTGCAGGTGGCCCTGGCTGGCGGCGAAGGTGATCGCGGCGTCGTTGCCGAACACCTGACAGGCGAGCATCGACAGTGCCTCGCACTGGGTCGGGTTGACCTTGCCGGGCATGATCGAGGAGCCCGGCTCGTTGGCTGGCAACTTCACCTCGGCAAACCCCGCGCGCGGGCCGGAGCCGAGCAGACGCAGGTCGTTGGCGATCTTCATCAGCGCCACGGCGAGGGTCTTCATGGCGCCGGCTAGGGTCACCAGCGGCTCATGGCCGGCGAGGGCGGCGAACTTGTTCGGCGCGGAGACGAAGGGCAGGCCGGAGAGGTCGGCCAGCTCGGCGGCGATGGCGTCGGCGAACTCCTTGGGCGCGTTCAGCCCGGTGCCGACGGCGGTGCCGCCCTGGGCCAGTTCGTAGACCGCCGGCAGCGCCGCGCGCAGGGCGCGTTCGGCGTAGTCCAGCTGGGCGACGAAGGCGGAAAGCTCCTGGCCGAAGGTGACTGGTGTTGCGTCCATCAGGTGGGTGCGCCCGGTCTTCACCAGGTTGGCGTGGCGCGCGGCCTGTTGGGCGAGGCCGCCACTGAGTTCGGCGATGGCCGGCAGCAGGTCGTTCTGCACCGCTTGCGCGGCGGCGATGTGCATGGCGGTGGGGAAGCTGTCGTTGGAGCTCTGTGCGCGGTTCACGTGGTCGTTGGGGTGCACCGGCTTCTTGCCGCCGCGGCCGTTGCCGGCGATCTCGTTGGCACGCCCGGCGATGACCTCGTTGACGTTCATGTTGCTCTGGGTGCCGCTACCGGTCTGCCAGACGACGAGGGGGAACTGGTCATCGTGCTCGCCCGCCAGCACTTCGTCGGCGGCTTCCTCGATCAGGCTGGTGATGTTCTCCGGCAATTCGCCCAGTTGCGCATTCACGCGGGCGGCGGCCTTCTTGATCAGCGCCAGGGCGTGCACCACGGCCAGCGGCATGCGCTGCCCGCCGATGGCGAAGTTCTGCAGCGAGCGCTGGGTCTGCGCACCCCAGTAGGCATCGTCGGGGACCTCGATGGGACCGAGGCTGTCGGTTTCGGTGCGGCTCATGGTGCTTCTCCGGAAAAGGGTCTCGGCCAGTTTAGGCCGCTGTGGGGCTTCCGGGTTCCACTCCGGCTCAATGGCCGTGATAGAGCGGTTTGGCTGGCGTGCGAGACTCGGCGACAGGCAGGCGCCAGCAGGCAGTCACCAACGGGCGTGCGTGGAGCCGACCCAGCCCAGCGCGCCATTGACCGGCACCAGGTCGCCCTCGTCGCTGCGCAGCGAGCCGTCGAAGCGGCCGAACCACTGGCAGGTCTCGGCGAACAGCGGGCCCAGGCGCGGGCAGGCACGGTGCAGCTTGCGCGGGGTAAAAGTGAGGTCGACGCGCTCATCGCTGCCGCGCAGCTGCCAGGGCGACAGCGGGTCGTGCGGCACCTGGCGGATATCCACAGGGCCGTCCAGCGCTTGCAGCTCGCCGCCGAACCACAGGGCGTTCTCGCTCAGGTGGCTGTTCTCCGTCCAGCCGGCGCCGAAGTTGCCGGCGATGCCGCCGGGCGCGGCGAAGGCGGCGCGGGTCCATTGGGTATTGAACGGCCAGACGCCCCGGCCGAAATCCAGCGCAGCGAAGCTCTGGCCGTCAGTGCAGCGATAGGTCTTGTGGCCGAGGGTGAGGCTGCCGCTGATCGGCAGGCCCATCTGCCGGCTGCAGGCATGGAAGCACTTGCCGCCCATGGGCACCACCAGGTTGACCGACTCCAGGTGCGCCGGGCGCTGCACTTCCAGCGAGAGGTTCAGGGGCTGGCCGCCCAGATTCGGCGCGCAGGCGGTGATGCGCAGCTGGCCGGGCTGTTCGTCGAAGCCCAGGCACAGCTGGCCGTGCTCGAAGCGATGGCTCTGGTTGGGCGTGTCCGGCAGGTGGCAGCCCAGGCCGAAGGGGCTGAACTGGGTGCGGTGCACCGACTGTCCGGTTTCCAGGTCGAGGAAGTACACGGCGCCGTAGCCCAGGTAGTCGAGGTCGGCGATGGTGATCGAGAGCATCCAGCCCGGCGCGTTGATGCACCAGTGGTTCCAGCGCTTGCGCCGGCCGGCGTTGCCGGACAGCTGGCAGAGCGTCTGTGGCCGCGACGACCAGCCCACGGCCGCGCTGTTCAGGCGGCCGCGCGCATCGCACAGGGGCGGCGCGGCGACGAGCGTCGGCGGGTGGGTGAGGGTGTTCATCGGTCACATCCATGTGGCAACGCGCCGCAGCATGCCGTTTCGGGAACTGTACGACAAGAGAAGCCGGTCACTTCCAGGGCATTTGGCACTCTCTTGAGCACATTCCGAACTTAGGCGCAGAATGGCGGGTCCCACCCGGACACCCTTCAGACTCACAGGACTGCCCCATGACCGTTCTTCGTTCCCTCTGCACCGCAGCACTTCTGGTTGGCTTCAGTTCCGTGGCACTGGCTGACGCCAACGCCGAGGCGGAGAAGTTTCTCAAGCAGGTCCATGCCGACAAGCTGACCGTGCCGGTCTACGCGCAAGTCCAGCAGATGCTCGCCCAGCGCTTCGCCCAGGCCAAGGCGCCGGACAGCAAGAAGGCGGTGCTCGACCGCTACCAGGCCAAGGCCAACGCCGAACTGGACCGCGCGGTGGGTTGGGACAAGCTCAAGCCCGAACTGGTCAAGCTCTACACCAGCAACTTCAGCGAATCCGAGCTCAAGCAGCTGAACGACTTCTACGCCTCGCCCCTGGGCCGCAAGGTGCTGGAGAAGATGCCGCGCCTGACCGCCGAATCCGCCCAGCTGACCCAGGCCAAACTGCAGACCGCCGTAGAGCCGGTGAACAAGCTGATGGCCGACATGGACAAGGAGCTGGGCGTGAAGGCCCCGGCCGCTCCGGCCAAGAAGCCCTGATCCAGAGCCTGTATCATTGCCCCAACCGTATTGACTGCCTGATTGCCAGCGAGACCCGACATGAGCATGCGTGACCGTATCCAGACTGCCCTGAGCGCCCTCGAACCCCAGCACCTCGAGGTGCTCGACGAGAGCCACATGCACAGCCGCGGACAGGAAACGCACTACAAGGCCGTGATCGTCAGCCCGGCGTTCGCCGGGCTGAACGCGGTGAAGCGGCATCAGAAGGTCTACGCCACGCTCGGCGAGCTGATGAGCCAGTTCCACGCCCTGGCGATGCACACCTACACCCCCGAGGAGTGGGCGCAGCAGGGCGCGGCACCGGATTCGCCGACCTGCCGTGGCGGCAGCAAGCACGATCATCACTGATTGGCGAGCTGACCAAGCGCGTGCGGGCCTGGCCCCGCTCCGTGTAGAATGCGACACCCAGCGCCGGCCTTTGGCCGGCGCTGTCATTTTCAGCTGTCGATCAGCTTTAGATTCCAAAGAAGCCCGGTCCGCCCTTTACGCGGGCGACCACTGGAGTGATGCATGACCACCGAAAGAATCGTCGTCGCGGCGTTGTACAAGTTCGTCTCCCTGCCCGACTACGTCGCCCTGCGCGAACCGCTGCTGCAGACCCTGCTGGACAACGGCGTGAAGGGCACCCTGCTGCTCGCCGAGGAAGGCATCAACGGCACCGTTTCCGGCACCCGCGCCGGCATCGACGGCCTGCTCGCCTGGCTGCGCACCGATGCGCGCCTGGCCGATGTCGACCACAAGGAGTCCTACTGCGACGAGCAGCCGTTCTACCGCACCAAGGTCAAGCTGAAGAAGGAAATCGTCACCCTCGGCGTGCCCGGCGTGGACCCGAACACCAAGGTCGGCACCTACGTCGAACCCCAGGACTGGAACGCGCTGATCTCCGACCCGGAAGTGCTGCTGATCGACACCCGCAACGACTACGAAGTGGCCATCGGCACCTTCGAGGGCGCCATCGACCCGAAGACCAAGTCGTTCCGCGAATTCCCCGACTACATCCGCGAGCATTACGACCCGGCGAAACACAAGAAGGTCGCGATGTTCTGCACCGGCGGCATCCGTTGCGAGAAGGCGTCGAGCTACATGCTCAGCGAAGGTTTCGAAGAGGTGTTCCATCTCAAGGGCGGCATCCTCAAGTACCTGGAGGAAGTACCCGAGGCCGAGACCCTCTGGCGTGGTGACTGCTTCGTGTTCGACAACCGCGTGACCGTGCGCCATGACCTGACCGAAGGTGACTACGACCAGTGCCATGCCTGCCGCAACCCGATCTCGGCCCTCGATCGTGCCTCCGAGCACTACGCTCCCGGCATCAGCTGCCCGCACTGCTGGGACACGCTGTCGGAGAAAACCCGAGCCAGCGCCCGCGAGCGGCAGAAGCAGATCGAACTGGCACGCGAGCGCAACCAGCCGCACCCCATTGGCCGTGATCCCCGCGCGGAGACCTGATCCATGACCAGCCGCCTGCTCTACGTGATGGACCCGATGTGCTCCTGGTGCTGGGGCTTCGCCCCGGTGGCCGGGCAGTTGGTGGAGCAGGCGCGCGCCGCGGGTGTGCCGCTGGCGCTGGTGATGGGTGGGCTGCGCACGGGGCAGGGCGCCGCGCTGGAGCCGACCACCAAGCGCTACATCCTCGAACACTGGCACGCGGTGCATGAAGCCACCGGCCAGCCGTTCCGCTTCGAAGATGCCTTGCCCGACGGCTTCGTCTACGACACCGAGCCCGCCTGCCGCGCGGTGGTCACCGCGCGCCGCCTGGACGAGGACTGCGCCTGGGCGCTGGTCGGCGAAATCCAAAAGGCGTTCTACGCCGAAGGCCGCGATGTCACCCAGGCCGGCGTGCTCGCCGAACTGGCCGAGCAGGTCGGCCTGCCGCGCATCGAGTTCGCCGAAGCCTTCGACAGCCAGGACAACCACCTGGCCACCCTGGCCGACTTTTCCTGGGCCCGCGACCTGGGCATCGCCGGCTTCCCCACGCTGCTGGCCGAGCGCGACGGCCAGCTGGCCCTGCTGACCAACGGCTACCAGCCGTTGGGCGAGCTCGCTCCGCTGCTGGAGCGCTGGCTGGAGCGCGGGCGGCATGCCTGAGCTGTCCGCTGACCGCCTGAGCTGGGCGGAGATTCGCCGGCTCGCTTTCCGTCATCGCAAGGCCCTGCTGCTGGCCAACCTGGTCGCCGTGCTGGCCACCGCCTGCAGCGTGCCGATCCCGCTGCTGTTGCCGCTGCTGGTGGACGAAGTGCTGCTGGGCAAGGGCGACGCCGCCCTGCAGGTGATGAACCACTGGCTGCCCGCGGGCTGGCACAAGCCGGTCGGCTACATCGGCCTGATGCTGCTGGTGACCCTGGTGCTGCGCAGCTGCGCGCTGGTGTTCAACGTGCTGCAGGCCAAGTTGTTCGCGCGGTTGTCCAAGGACGTGGTGTACCGCATCCGTCTGCGCCTGATCGAACGCCTGAAACGCATCGCCCTGGGCGAGTACGAGACCCTCGGCGGCGGCTCGGTCAGCGCGCACCTGGTGACCGATCTCGACACCCTCGACAAGTTCGTCGGCGACACCCTGAGCCGCTTCCTGGTTGCACTGCTGACGCTCTGCGGCACCGCCGGCATCCTGATCTGGATGCACTGGAAGCTGGCGCTGCTGATCCTGCTGTTCAACCCGCTGGTGATCTTCGCCACGGTGCAGTTGGGCAAGCGCGTTAAGCACCTGAAGAAGCTGGAGAACGACAGCACCTCGCGCTTCACCCAGGCGCTGACCGAAACCCTCGAAGCCATCCAGGAAGTGCGCGCCGGCAATCGCCAGGGCTTCTTCCTCGGACGTCTCGGCGTGCGCGCTCGCGAAGTGCGCGACTACGCCGTTGCCTCGCAGTGGAGGAGCGACGCCGCCGGGCGCGCCAGCGGGCTGCTGTTCCAGTTCGGCATCGACCTGTTCCGCGCCGCGGCCATGCTCACCGTGCTGTTCTCCGACCTGTCCATCGGCCAGATGCTCGCGGTGTTCAGCTACCTCTGGTTCATGATCGGCCCGGTGGAACAGCTGCTCAGCCTGCAGTACGCCTACTACGCCGCCGGGGGCGCGCTGACCCGCATCAACGAGCTGCTGGCGCGCTCCGATGAGCCGCATTACCAGCACCGCCGCGATCCGTTTGCCGGGCAGACCAGCGTCGGCATCCAGGTGCGCGACCTGAGCTTCGCCTACCGCGACGAACTGGTGCTGGACGGCCTCGACCTGGATATCGCTCCCGGCGAGAAAGTCGCCATCGTCGGTGCCAGTGGCGGCGGCAAGAGCACCCTGGTGCAACTGTTGCTGGGCCTCTACCAGCCGCAGTCCGGCAGCATCCGCTACGGCGGTGCGGCGCTGGAGGAGATCGGTCTGGATTGCGTGCGCGAACATGTCGCGGTCGTGCTGCAACATCCCGCGCTGTTCAACGACACCGTGCGCGCCAACCTGACCATGGGCCGCGAGCGCGGTGACGAAGCCTGCTGGCGCGCGCTGGAAGTAGCGCAGTTGGCGGACACCATCCGCGCCCTGCCGCAGGGCCTGGACAGCGTGGTCGGGCGCTCCGGCGTGCGTCTCTCCGGTGGCCAGCGGCAACGCCTGGCAATTGCCCGCATGGTGCTCGCCGAACCGAGGGTGGTGATACTCGACGAGGCCACTTCCGCCCTGGACGCCGCCACCGAGTACGCCCTGCACCAGGCGCTGGAGCGCTTCCTCGAAGGGCGCACCACGCTGATCATCGCCCACCGCCTGTCCGCGGTGAAACAGGCCGACCGCGTGCTGGTGTTCGACGGCGGGCGCATCGCCGAAGACGGCGACCACCAGCAACTCATCGCTGAAGGCGGGCTCTATGCGCGCCTGTACGGACACCTGCAGCAGGGCTGATCAGCCGTAGCGGGTGACTTCGAGGAAGGCCACGCAGTTACCCATGTCGTGGAAGACCCGCGCGCTGCCGATGTCGTTGTAGGGAATGCCCAGCAGCAGGTCGAGCAGGCAGGCATCGCTGCGGTAGTGCGGGCGCCAGTCCAGCAGGCCTTCGAGGTAGGCGATGTCCGGCACGCCGGGGAGGAAGTTGCCCATCAGCAGGCGCCCGCCGGGCAGTAGGCGGGCGAACAGGTTGCGGGTCAGGTCGCGGGCGTCGTTGTCGTCCAGCACCTCGTAGAGGCCCGGCGAGTAGATCAGGTCGAAATGGCAGAGGTCCTGGCGCCCGTAGAACAGGTCGTCCAGGTTGCATTGCTGCGTCTGCACGCCGAGCGCGGCATAGCTGGCCTCCACCGTCTGCAGGGACAGCGCCTGCGCATCCAGCGCGGTGAACTGGCGGAACTGGCCATGGCGCAGCGAGCGCGCCAACTCGGCCTCGCGCAGGTGTCCGCAGCCCACACAGAGAATGCGCGCCTGGCCGCTGAGCTGTTGGCAGCAGCGGTCGATCTCGCGCGCCAGCAACTGGCGGCGCGAGCGCAGTGCGCGGGAGGCGGGAGCGGAACTGGCGTAGCGGAACAACTCTTCGGTCGGCCCATCGGGCAGCAGCGAACGCAGGGTGCTGTCGATACCGTAGAGGTAGTCCATCAGCACCGCGTTGCCGGCGCCTTCACCCATCGGCCGTTCGCGGCGCCGGGGGAAGGGCACCACGCGCGGGGCCACGGCCGGCGGCGCGCTGCCGGTGGCGAGCGCCAGCAGGTCGGTCTCGTCGTCCCTGAGGTGACGCAGCTGCTGTTCGAGTTGCTCGATAGCTTCGGTTAGCGAGTTCGGATTCTGCTGGGTGCCGTTGTCCATGCCGTCCACCTGGGATACCGCTCAGTGATGAGAAAGCGCCACCGGCCTTGCCGGTGATCCGTCCAACACCTTAGGGGGCACTTGGCCCCGGGCCATCATCTGAATGAATGACGGCCGCGAAAATTCAGCGCTGCCCGAGCCGCACCAGCAGGCTGACCAGTTCGGCCTGGCGGCTGGTGTGGGTCTTGCGGAACAACGCACGCAGTTGGCTGCGCACCGTATTGATCGAAGTGCCGAGTTGGTCGGCGCACTGTTCGGGCGTCAGCCCGCGGACCAGCAGGTCGCCCAGGCGCTGCTCGGCCGGGGTGAGGCCGAACAGTTCGCCCAGCAGGCGGCTCTGGCGGTGTGCGTCGAGCAGCGCCAACAGCACCAGGGGGCGCTGGAAGGGCTGGTTGAAGCTGGCCTCGGCGGGCACCGGGGTGACCAGCAGTTCCTGCCCGCTGCCATCGCCCAGCGGCAGCCAGCCGGCGTTGCCCTTGTCGGCGCGGGGCGCGGCCTGGCGTACCAGGGCCTGGAGTTTCGCGTCGTGCTGGCGGCAGTGCAGGCGGCCGAATACCTCATGGAACAGCCCGCCGCGCAGACCGAGTCGCTGCTGAGCGGCCTGGTTGGCGTACAGCACGCGGGCGTTGCCTTCGAGCAGCCACAGCGGCGTGGGGTGCTGGTCCAGCAGCAGGTCGCGGTGGGCCAGTTGCTGGCGCATCTCGTCGATACGCCCGAACATCCGCGCGGCGCGGGTCAGGTGCTCGCTCAGGCGGGTCAGCAGGGTCTGTTCCTGCGGGGTGGGGTAGCGCGCGCCGAGGCTGGTCAGCACCGACAGGTAGACGCCGGAGTTGGCCTGCTCGTTGAGTTTCAGGCACGACACGTTGTGCATGCCGTTGGGGCGCTGGAATTCCTGGTAGTACGGGTCGCGGGCCATGCGCTGCGGGCCGTATTCCTCGCGGTCGTGGTACCACTGGCCGACCGGGCGGTGGAGCATGAAGCCCTTGGACGGATCGATGGTGCAGAACTCGCGGTTGTAGGTCTCGATGGCGCCGGGGTCGCAGAGGTTGATCTCGCTGGCCAGCGCGCCGCTCTCGGTCTGGTCCCAGAACAACAGGGCACCCTGCTGGCGGCCGCTGGCTGAGATCAGCTCGGTGAGCAGCGGCAGCCAGTTGGCTTCGTCGAGTACGCACTCGTAGGTCAGCCCCACCAGCCGGTCGTACCGCCTGTCCATATCCCGCCGTGGCATGGCCGCTCCATCCGTTGCTTGCGGATCGCACTGTTCGCCGTGCGCTTTCAACGTGCTCGCTCACCGTGCAGATTGCACTTTGCAGATTGCACGATCGAGGTATGGCACATGGCCTTGAGTGTCGCAAGGCCACTAATCGGCCTGCTTCGGATGAATCGTGGGATGGCGACGGAAGGCATTTCACACAACGAATTGGCACTTTTCCGCCGGACGGCTGGAATCCGGACCGCCAAGCTCATGCAGACAGTTTGAGGATTTCCCGCGATCGGCTAGAAGTTAAGAAAAGGGGCGGCCTGACAGAAAAGTCCCGGGGTGAGCCGTCACTACCCCTGCGGCCTGCCAGGAATTGAAAGAAGGAAGTCGAAACTGGTTATGGATGCAATGGGACTGTTGCCGACCCGGCGTACGACGCGTCTGCTCAAGCTGGTCTGGCCGTTCATGGTCGTGGTCCTGCTACAGACGCTGATCGGCAGCGGCAGCTTCTTTATCCTTTCGGGGGTGCGCGCCTATGTGGGTGGCGAGAGTCTCTGGTCCAAGGGCCAGAAGGACGCCATCCATTACCTGCAACTCTACGGCCAGAGCCGTGACACGATGGATTACGAGCGCTACCGCACCGCCATCGCGATTCCCCAGGGTGACCGCACCTTCCGCGCCGCCCTCGACCTCAGCCAACCCGACCTCGAACTGGCCCGCGCCGGCGCGCTGCAGGGCGGCATCCATCCCGACGATGTCGGCGCGCTGATCTGGCTGTACCGCTATTTCCACGAGTACAGCTATTTCGACCAGGCCGTGAAGATGTGGATCATCGGCGACGCCTACCTTGACCAGCTGGAGCAGCTGTCTGACGAGATGAGCGCGAAGATCCGTGCCAATGACGTCCGCCCCGGCGACCTGAGCTACTGGAACAGCCGTATCCAGGCGATCAACGACGGCGTCACGCCGGCAGCCATGGCCTTCTCCGCCGCACTGGGGCAGGGCTCGCGGATGATCATGTGGGTGCTGCTGGGGGTCAACGGGCTGACCGGTCTGGCGCTGATCCTCCTGGCGGTCTGGCGCACCCGCAAGCTGCTGGACCAGCAGCGTGCCTTCGAAAGCGCCCTGGATACCGAGCGGGAACGCGCGCAGACCACCCTGGCGGCCATCGGCGACGGCGTGGTCAGCCTCGACGAACACGAGTGCATTGCCTACTTCAACCCGGCGGCGGAACGCCTGATCGGCTGGGACAATTCCATGGCCGTCGGCCTGCCGCTGCGTTCGCTGCTGCGGGTGCTCGACGAGAACTCCCAGGCCGAGGGCCTGCCGCTGGTGGGGCAGATCCTGCGCGGCGAGGTGGACGGCGGCAGCGAGACCAGCAAGCTGATCCAGCGCCTGGACGGCACCAGTGTGGCGGTGACCCTGGTGGCCACGCCCATCCATGCGGACGGCCGGGTGGTCGGCGTGGTGCTGGTGCTGCACGACATGACCCGCGAACGCCAGTACATGGCCAGCCTATCCTGGCAGGCGACCCACGATGCGCTGACCGGCCTGACCAACCGCCGCGAGTTCGAGTTCCGCCTCAAGCAGGCCCTGGAAAGCTCGGCGGACTCCCATGACCAGCATTCGCTCATGTACCTGGACCTGGACCAGTTCAAGCTGGTCAACGACACCTGCGGCCACGCCGCTGGCGACGAACTGCTGCGCCAGGTCTGCTCCGTGCTGCAGCAGTGCCTGCGCGATGGCGACACCCTGGCGCGCCTGGGGGGCGATGAGTTCGGTATCCTTCTGGAAAACTGCCCACCGGACATGGCGGTGCAGATATCCGAGCGCATCCGCCTGACCGTGCAGGCGTTGCACTTCATGTGGGAAGGCCGTGGCTTCAACATCACCGTGAGCATCGGTGTGGTGCACATCTCCGCCATGCTGGTGTCGGTGGAGGAGGCGCTGCGCTGCGCCGACATGGCCTGCTACATGGCCAAGGAAAAGGGCCGCAACCGCGCCCAGGTGTTTCGCCCGGACGATACCGAACTGTCCAACCGCGTCGGCGAGATGGCCTGGGTACAGCGCATCCGCCTGGGGCTGGAGGAGGAGCGCTTTTGCCTCTATGCGCAGTCGATCTTCCCGGTCGATGACCGCGTGATGGAAGGTGCGCACGTCGAATTGCTGCTGCGCCTGAACGACGAGTGCGGCCGGCTGGTCGCGCCGATCAACTTCATCCCTGCCGCCGAACGTTACGGGCTGATGCCGGACATCGACCGCTGGGTGGTCGAGAATGCCTTCCGGACCCTGGCCGAGCGCAACGCCGAGGGCGGTTACGAACCGATCCATACCTGCGCCATCAACCTCTCCGGCGCCACCATCGGTGACGAAACCTTCCTCGATTTTCTTCGCGACGTGCAGCCGCGCTACGGCATCGAGCCTGCCAGCGTGTGCTTCGAGATCACCGAGACCAGCGCCATCGCCAACCTGGTCAACGCCACGCGTTTCATCCAGGAGCTCAAGGCCCTGGGCTACCGCTTCTCGCTGGACGACTTCTGTGCCGGGATGTCCTCCTTCGTCTACCTCAAGCACCTGCCGGTGGACTACCTGAAGATCGACGGCAGCTTCATCAAGGACATGCTCGAAGACCCCATCGACCGCGCCATGGTCCAGGTGATCAACCAGATCGGCCACGTGATGGGCAAACGCACGGTGGCGGAGTTCGTCGAAACCCAGGAAATCCTCGAGGTCCTGCGGGAAATCGGCATCGATTACGCACAGGGTTACGGGCTGGCGCGCCCGCAACCCTTCAACCGGAGCTTCCTGCGTGAGACCCATGTCGCAGCTGTAGCATCCGACACAACCTCCGGACGGTGACGTGCAGCCAGGAGAGGACTAACCTGAGGCCTGAATTACCGGTGCTTGCATGGATCGACCAGCAACGGAGCCTTGGATGAACGACACCTTTGTTCGCAGTGGGCCGCTCAAGGAGCTTTCCAGCTATCCGCACTGGGCCCAGCGCCTGGTGCAGGAATGTGAAACCAGCCGTCTGTCGGTGGTCGAGCACCCCCTCTACACGCGCATGCGTGACGGCCAGCTGAGCCGGCAGACCATGCGCGCCTTCCTGATCGGCGGCTGGCAGGTGGTGGAGCAGTTCCCCCTGTACATGTCCCACAACCTGCTCAAGACCCGATTCGGCCGTAGCCCCGGCGAAGACATGGCGCGCCGCTGGTTGATGCGCAATATCCGCGTCGAGCTGAACCACGCCGACTACTGGGTACGCTGGGCCGAGGCCTATGGCGTCACCCTGGCCGAGCTCAAGGCCCAACTGGTACCCGCCGAACTCCACGCCCTCGGCCACTGGTGCTGGCACAGCTGCGCCACCGAGGAGCTGGCGCTGGCCATGGCCGCCACCAACTACGCCATCGAAGGCGCGACCGGCGACTGGTCGGCCCTGGTCTGCTCCACCGATACCTACGAGCGCACCCTGCCGGCCGGCACCCGCAAGGACGCCATGCGCTGGCTGAAGATGCACGCCCGCTACGATGACGATCATCCCTGGGAAGCCCTGGAGATCATCTGCACTCTCTGCGGCCCGCAGCTCCCCATGCCGCGCTGCCTGGCGCTGCGTGAAGCGATCTGCAAGAGCTACGGCTACATGCGCATGTTCCTCGACCAGTGCCTGGCGCTGGAGCAGGTGCAGGGCGATGTGCGGCGGGGGCCGATGCAGATAGCCGGCTGAGAGGCAAACCTCCCAGCCGTGTCCGGACTCAGGGCACGAGAATGATCTTCTCGCTGCTGCCTTCGTTGATCTCGTGATAACGCTGCACGCCCTCGCTCAGCGGCACTTCGCGCAGGCCGGTGGGCAGCGGCAGCCTGCCGTCGTCGAACCACTGGCCGAACTGGCGCAGCATCGCGGCGCAGGCGACCGTGTCATACAGCAGCGAATTCACCCCCACCACCGAACCTCCCCGGCGATACAGCGCCAGGGCCGGCAGCTGCACGTGGCCGTCCACCGGCGCGGCGATGATGGCGATACGGCCGAAGGTGGCCAGGGCGGAGACCGCCGCCGGCAGCCAGAAGCCGGTGGTGTCGAAGATCACCTCGGCGCCGCCGGGGAAGTGTTCTTCCACCTGCGCCGCCAGGGTGTCCGCCGAGCCCAGCAGGATGCTCGGTACGTCCTGAGCCTTCAGCTCCACCTGCGATTCGGCGCGACGCACCGCGCCCAGTACCTGGGCGCCGCGGGCCTTGGCCAGGGAAATGGCCGCCGCGCCGACGGCGCCGGAACCGATCACCAGCAGGCGGGTACCGGTGCCGACCTGGCTGCGCTCCAGCGCGTCCCAGGCGGTGGTGAAGGGCACGCCGCAGCTGGCGGCCTGGGCGAAGCTCATGCGCTCGGGCATCAGCGCCACGCCGCCGACCGGCACGCTCATCAGCTGGGCGTGGCTGCCGTTGCGGCTGAAGCCCAGCCCCCTGCCGGTGCCCCAGACGGATTTGCCCAGCAGCTCGTCCGGGCCTTTCACCACGGTGCCGGCGAAGTCACGGCCGGGCACGCGGGGCAGGGTGGTGTAGGGGAAGCGGCCGAGGACGTTCTTCACATCGCTGGGGTTCAGGCCGGCGGCGTGGATTTCCACCAGCACTTCATCGGCGGCGGGAACCGGGTCGGCGATCTCGGTGAAGCTCAGGGCGGTGAGGTCGCCGGTGCGGTCGAATTGCAGGGCTTTCATGGCACGGGTCCTTGGCAATCAGGGGAGAAGGGATCAGGGGAACCAGCGGGTCAACAGCGGCAGGGCGTTCTCGCCGATCTGCATGCCCAGCAGGCCGACCAGCGCCACCAGCGGCGGCGCCGGTGAACGGAAGTCGAGGAAGTGGTAGGCGAGGCCGACGCAGATGCCGATGGCCAGGGATATCAGGTAGTTCATCTTGTACTCCGCGGGTGTTTCCGGCGGCTGGCGGGAATGGGGCCAGTCTAGGAGCCGCGCCGAAGCGCCGCCGGTCATTGGCTTCGGAATATCGGACAGATATGGGTGGGGAGTATTGGATGACTGTCTCAGATGCCGGCCGGCAGCGCTCCCTGTAGGAGCGGGCCATGCCCTCAATCCGCCGGCAGCGCGGGCGCTTGCTCTGATGCCAATGGTGCAGGATCGTAGGGCGCATAACGCGCCAGCGTTATCCGCCGCGACCTAATCGGCGGATAACCCGTTCCGGGTTATGCGCCCTACGGCCCCTCGCGAACTAGTACCTCTTCTGCGGGGCACACGATTCCTCGGTCTGGCTTTGCTTTTTCAGATTTCCAGAGAAACGTCCAAGCGCTCCGGAGTGCCCCTTTCAGGAGGCCGAAGGTGATCGGAGTTTCAGGGGTAGAGCGGCATGGATGCCGCGGAAGCCGCGACTGGCCAGGGATGGCCCTTCGCGGCGGGCCCCTGAAACTCCGAAGAACCGAGGGTACTTTTCGCGAAGCGAAAAGCCGGATGTAGGGGCGAGACTTTTTGGTTCCTTTTGGGAGGGCGGCTATCCGACGTTTGCCAAAAGGGACTCGCCCGAGGGGGCGAAACACGAAGCTCATGCGCACGCCGAAGCGGCGCAGAAATATCCAAGCCGAAGCAGCAGGCCCGTAACACCGAAGTCGCGGCTGGCGCCGTCGTTGCCGGCGGATCGCGGGCATGGCCCGCTCCTACAGGGGACGCTTCACCTGGCGCAATACTCCGAAGGCACCACGCCCAGCTCACGGCGGAACATCTCGCTGAAGCTCCCCGGCTGATACCCCAGCCCATGGGCGATCTGGCTCACCGCGAGGCCTTCGTTGAGCTGCGCCACTGCGGTGGCCAGTTGCACCTGCCGGCGCCACTGGGCGAAGCCCATGCCCAGGCTGCGTGTGAACAGGCGGGCAAGGGTACGCACGCTGGCGCCGGCGTCGGCGGCGTGCTGCTCGAAGGATATCTCCTGGGTCGGTTCGGCCATCACCGCCAGGCACAGGTTCAGCAGGCGACGGTCGGAGTCGTCCGGCAATGGCACGCGCAACAGCAGGCTGCGGGCGCGTTGCAGCTCCAGCACCGCCAGTTGCGACAACGCCTGGTAGTAGTCGGTATCCGGCTCGCTTTCGTGCTCCACCAGCCGGACGATCAGTTCGCGCAGCAGCCCGCCCACTTCGAATGCCTGCACCTGCTCGCCGAGGGAATCCGCCGTGCCCGGCCGCAGGTAGATGTTGCGCATCTGCAGTTCGCTGACCACGCGGATGCCGTGGGGCACCTGCGGCGGCAGCCAGACGGCACGGTTGGGCGGCACCAGCAGCGCTTCGGAAGGCGTCTCCAGCCACATCACACCGGACATGGCGTAGAGCACCTGCCCCCAGTCGTGGGAGTGCGGCTCGATGTGCAGGCCGCGCGGGTAGCTGCGGGCCAGGGCACGCAGGGTCGCCGGCGTGGCTTCGAAATCAGGGGGAGCGGCGCGGGCCATAGTGCGGGCCAATGTCCGATTCGGGCAGGGGATATGGGCCGCATGGTAGCCGCCACACGGCGCCCTGACGAGAGCGCGGCACTCGCACTGGCAGGCTGGCGCACCACCTTGTCACGAATTCTTTACGGTGCGGCAGCATGCCGCACGGGGCCTTGGGCGGTGTAAGGATTTCTTGCCGGGACAAGCGCACCGCCAGGGCGCAAACCGGCGGTACCCGGCTTGTTCCAGAGCCCCGCGACGGTTGAGATGGAGGCATTCCAGACGCCTGGGCGGCCGCGCGCCGAGCCAGCCGATAACGACAACGAGGAGGCCGGATGAACGCCGTGACCAAGATCGAACAACACAATCCCATCGGCACCGACGGCTTCGAGTTCGTCGAATTCACCGCCCCCGACGCCCAGGGCATCCAGCAGCTGCGCCAGCTGTTCACCGGCATGGGCTTCACCGAGACTGCCAAGCACCGTTCCAAGGAAGTCTTCCTGTTCCAGCAGAACGACATCAACATCGTGCTCAACGGCAGCCCCACCGGCCACGTCCACGAGTTCGCCAAGAAGCACGGGCCGAGTGCCTGCGCCATGGCCTTTCGGGTGAAGAACGCAGCGCAGGCCGCCGCCTACGTCGAATCCCAGGGCGCGAAACTGGTGGGCAGCCACGCCAACTTCGGCGAGCTGAACATCCCCTGCGTCGAGGGCATCGGCGGTTCGCTGCTATATCTCGTCGACCGTTATGGCGACAAGAGCATCTATGACGTCGACTTCGAGTTCATCGAAGGCCGCACCGCCAACGACAACGCCGTCGGCCTGCTGTGCATCGACCACCTGACCCACAACGTCAAGCGCGGCCAGATGGACGTCTGGTCCGGCTTCTACGAGCGCATCGCCAACTTCCGCGAAATCCGCTACTTCGACATCGAAGGCAAGCTCACCGGCCTGCTGTCCCGCGCCATGACCGCGCCTTGCGGCAAGATCCGCATCCCGATCAACGAGTCGGCGGACGACAAGTCGCAGATCGAGGAATTCATCCGCGAATACCACGGCGAAGGCATCCAGCACATCGCCCTGACCACCGAGGACATCTACGCCACCGTGCGCCAGCTGCGCGCCAACGGCGTGGATTTCATGAGCACCCCGGACACCTACTACGCCAAGGTCGACACCCGCGTCGCCGGCCACGGCGAGCCGCTGGAGCAACTGCGCGAGCTGAACATCCTCATCGACGGCGCGCCGGGCGATGACGGCATCCTGCTGCAGATATTCACCAACACGGTGATCGGCCCGATCTTCTTCGAGATCATCCAGCGCAAGGGCAACCAGGGCTTCGGCGAGGGCAACTTCAAGGCCTTGTTCGAATCCATCGAGGAAGACCAGATTCGTCGTGGCGTGATCTCCGACCAGTAACTCGCTTGCCCGGCGGCCGCGCGGATAGCGTGGCCGCCCACGGAGAACCGCCATGCTCACCTTGTATTCCTACTGGCGCTCCAGCGCTGCCTATCGCGTGCGCATCGCCCTCGGGCTCAAGGGCCTGGCCTACCGCCAGGTCGCGGTGCACCTGGTGAAGGACGGCGGGCAACAGCACGCCGCCGACTACCAGTCGCTCAACCCGCAGGAGCTGGTGCCGCTGCTGGTGGACGGCGACGCGCGCATTGCCCAATCTCTGGCCATCCTCGAATACCTCGACGAAACCCATCCGCAACCCGGCCTGCTGCCGCGCGATGCGCTGCAACGTGCGCAGGTCCGCGCGCTGTCCCTGCACATCGCCTGCGACATCCATCCGCTGAACAACCTGCGGGTGCTGCAGTACCTCAGCGGCCCGCTGGGTGTGGCGGACGAGGCGAAAAGTGCCTGGATTCGCCACTGGGTCGAGACCGGCCTGCACGCGGTGGAAAAGGGCGTCGCCCACTGGACCGGCCCGCTGTCCCTGGGCGAGCGCCCCGGCTACTTCGAGGCCTGCCTGATTCCCCAGTTGTACAACGCCCGCCGCTTCGACTGCGACCTCTCCGGTTGCCCGCGCCTGCTCGCCATCGCCGCGCGCTGCGAATCCCTCGAAGCCTTCCAGCAGGCCGCCCCGGAGGTGCAGCCCGACGCCCAGTGAAGTTGCCAGTCGAGATCACAGCGCCACTGCCCGACTTTGAGTCGGGCCGCCCGCGATTGACCGTGCGGCCCGACCTTTCCTAGAGTGTCCGGGCCATTTTTCGTCAGAGGGATACTCATGAAAAAAGCACTTTGGCTGCTCGCGGCCGCCGTGCCGGTCCTCCTCGTCGCCTGCGGCGGTGAAGAGAAGAAAGCACCCCAGGTCGACGCGCTGGTCCTGCCCGGCGACGCCAAGCTGGATTCGCGCAGCGTTTCGTACAAGTGCGAGGACGGCCGCAAGATCAGCGTGCAGTACCTGAACAAGGGCGACAACAGCCTGGCCGTGGTGCCGGTGACCGACGCCTCCAGCCTGGTCTTCGCCAACGTCATCTCCGCCTCCGGCGCCAAGTACGCCGCCGGCCAGTACATCTGGTGGACCAAGGGTGAAGACGCCACCCTGTACAAGGACTGGAAAGGCGGCGAGCCCGCCGACGGCGTAGCCTGCAAGGAGAGCTGATTCCTCTTGTGGCGCCCGAACGGAAAAGCCCGGCAGATGCCGGGCTTTTTCATGTCAGCGCGCCATGGGCGGATGAGCTTTTGTAGGGCGAATAACGCGCCAGCGTTATCCGCCCTACGACCGAACATAGGCCGAGACGCGGATTACACCTGTAGGAGCGGGCCATGCCCGCGATCGCGCGCATGGCGCGCTCCTACAATTCGCACCCTGTCAGAAGGTGAATTCGACGTTCACCGTCGGCGTCGAGGTGCGGGTGCCGCGTCCGCCGTCCACGCCGAACTTGTTGTGCCAGTACTCGTAGCCCACGCCCAGCCACAGGTTCGGCTGACGCTTGGTGCCGGGCAGGGTGGCGAACATCAGCGAGGTGCGCACCAGCGTTTCCGGCGCGGTGTCGTTGTCGTTGTAGTCCTCGCCCTTTTCCCCGGTGTAGTTCAGGAAGCCCTGGAACTTTGCCCCGTGGTCACCCAGCTGGAACGGCCGCAGCCAGGTCAGGTTGACCATGTAGGTGGTGTCGAAGGTGTGGTCCGGGTGCTTCACGTTGGGGATGCCGGAGTGGTTCTTCTCGCGGTAGTAGAACAGCGAGAGGTCCAGCACGCCGGGCCCGTTGAACTTGATGGTGGGGCCGAACACCAGTGCGCGCTTTTTCGCCGAGCCGAGGTTGTTGTTGCGGCTGGCGTCGAAGCCGAAGGTGAAGGCGTGGTCCTTCACCAGACCCTTGCCCTGCGGCAGGTCGAACACCCGCGAGGCGTACAGCTGGCTGCGGAATACCCCATAGACCTCGCTGCTGCCGCTGTCGGTGCCCTTGCGCGGGTCATCGCTGTCGGACTGCAGCACGTCGAGGTGGAAGAAGTTGCTGCCGTAGCGGTAACCGTCGGCGTGGCTGAAGCTGAAGATGCGCTTGCTGATGTCGTGCGGGTTGTTCGGGTTGGTGAAGCCCTTGCCGTAGCGGAAGCCCAGCGTGTTGCTGGTCCACTCGAAGAAGCGATCATCGTCATCGGCCTGCGCCATGCCCAGCGGGGCGAGCACCAGCGCGGTACCGAGGGCGAACCGGCGGCCGGTGCTCAGGCGGCGGCTGGAACGCAGTTGGGGGCGGGCGGCGCCAAGGGCCGTCATCGCGGAAGAAACCATGCTGCACCTCTGTGTTGTTCTTATTTTTTGTGGCTTCGGGGCCGGCGTCCCGCAGGGTGAACTGCGGTCGGTGACAGGCTGGGTTCTAATGGTGAATTGATGACATTGCAAGAAAAACTTGTACACAAATACGTATACAAAAATTGACGCAGAAGTCAGGAATGGGCCTTGCGCGGCGCTGTACTGCGGCTTGGCGACAGACTGGTCGCCAGCCGTTATGCTGCTGACTTTCCGACTCTTCCGACAGCCATGCTGCAAATTTCCAACACCGTGCAGATCCCCGACGCCGAGATCGAGCTGAACGCCATCCGCGCCCAGGGCGCTGGCGGACAGAACGTCAACAAGGTATCCAGCGCCGTGCACCTGCGCTTCGATGTGCGCGCCTCATCCCTGCCTGAGTTCTACAAGGAACGCCTGCTGGCCCTGAGCGACCAGCGCATCACCAGCGACGGCGTGGTGGTGATCAAGGCGCAGCAGTACCGCACCCAGGAGCAGAACCGCGAGGACGCGCTGAACCGCCTGGCAGAGCTGATCCGCAGCGTCGCGAAAGTGGAGAAGAAGCGCCGCCCGACCAAGCCGACGCTGGGCTCGAAGACGCGCCGGCTGGAAGGCAAGAGCAAGCGCGGGGCGATCAAGGCGGGGCGGGGGAAGGTGGATTTCTGAGTTGTTGGTTTGGCTGAACATCGGCGTTGGGGCGCTTCCCTCTCCCCAGCCCTCTCCCTGAAGGGAGAGGGGGCCGATTGTGCCGGCTGACAGCGTGATTTCATCCTGCGCCGAACAGTCCCCTCTCCCGCTTGCGGGAGAGGGTTAGGGTGAGGGGCATTTGCTCCTACAGGAGACTTTAGTCCTGCAGGGCGGATAACCTGGCGCAGGTTATCCGCCGCCCTCCGCACGGCGGATAACGCTGGCGCGATATGCGCCCTACGTAAAGCTCCTTTGATGAATCAGTGCACCAGCATCCCCGTGAACACATAGGCCTGCGCCAGGGTAATCAGGCCGATGAACGCGGCGAAGATCAGGCTGTGCTTGACCGTGAAGCGGAACAGGTCCGACTCGCGCCCGACCATCCCGGTGGCCGCGCAGGCCACGGCGATGGACTGCGGCGAGATCATCTTGCCGGTCACCCCGCCGGTGGTGTTGGCCGCCACCAGCAGTGTGTCGCTGACCCCGAGCTGGTGCGCGGTGGTGGCCTGCAGTGAGCCGAACAGGGCGTTGGACGAAGTGTCCGAGCCGGTCAGGAACACCCCCAGCCAGCCGAGGAAAGGCGAGAAGAACGGGAAGGCCGCACCGGTGCCCGCCAGCACCAGCGCCAGGGTCGTGGACATCCCCGAGTAGTTGGTGACGAAGGCGAAGGCCAGCACCATGCCGATGGTCAGCACGGGCCACTTCAGCTCCTTCAGCGTCTCGCCGAAGGTCGCCGCGCCGCTCTTCACGCCGATGCGCAGGATCGCCATGGATATCAGCGCGGCGAGGAATATCGCCGTGCCGCTGGCCGACACCAGGTCGAACTTGTAGATCGCCGGCATCGGCGTCGGGTTGGCCACAATAGGCGCAGCCTTCAGGACAAGCTGGTCGAGGTAGGGCACGGCGATCACCGCCACCCAGTTCTCCAGCGCGCCGCCGGGCAGGAACATCGCCTTGAAGGGCTTCATGGTCCAGATGGTCACCAGCACGGTGAGGATCAGGAACGGCGACCAGGCCTTGAATATCTGCCCGAAGCTGTACTGCGATTCCCGGCGCTGCAGACCGCTGCCGCCACCGACTGCGCCCAGCGTCGCCGTGCCGTCGGCATTGATGCTGGAGAACTCCGTCTCACGCACGTTCGCCGGCTGCCACACGCGCAGGAACAGGGTCAGGCAGACCATGCTCAGCAGCGCCGAGGTGATGTCCGGCAGCTCCGGGCCGATGAAGTTGGAGGTGAGGAACTGGCTGATGGCGAAGGTGCCGCCGGCCACCAGCAGCGCCGGCCAGGTCTCGCGGATGCCGCGCCAGCCGTCCATCATCGCCACCAGCCAGAAGGGCACGATCACCGACAGGATCGGCAGTTGCCGACCGGCCATGGCGCCGATCTTGAAGGCATCCACGCCCGACACCTGCCCGGCGACGATGATCGGGATGCCCAGCGCGCCGAAGGCCACCGGCGCCGTGTTGGCGATCAGGCACAGGCCGGCCGCATACAGCGGGTTGAAGCCCAGGCCGACCAGCAGCGCCGCGGTGATCGCCACCGGCGCACCGAAGCCCGCCGCGCCTTCGAGGAAGGCGCCGAAGGAGAAGCCGATCAGCACCACCTGCAGGCGCTGGTCGACGGTGATCGACAGCACCGAGCTGCGGATGATCTCGAACTGCCCGCTCTTCACCGTCAGCTTGTAGAGGAACACCGCCGCCACGATGATCCAGGCGATCGGCCAGAGTCCGTAGAAGAAACCGTAGACCGCCGAGGCCAGCGCCTTGTCCACCGGCATCTGGTAGACGCTGATGGCGATCAGCAGCGAGAGCACCAGGGTGATGGCGCCGGCGACGTGGCCCTTGAGGCGGAACACCGCCAGGGCGAGGAAGAAGAAAATGATCGGCACGAGGGCCGCCAGGGCCGAGAGGCCGAGGCTGCCGAGCGGGGTATAGAGCTGCTGCCAGGTTTGCATGGGGATTGTCCCTTGTTGTTGTCGGAGGCAAAGCGTCAGCGGTGGATAACTCTTTCAGGTGGCGCCTGCCCGGGCGGCGCGCGAGCCGGCAGGCATTGAAAAAGCCCCGCAACGCGGCGCGCAGCGGGGCTTCTGAAAGCGGGTTCGGGCAAGCTTTTCGGGGTGTCGCCGCCGGTTCGCTTGAGGCCGGCGGCGACCACAACTCGGCCGGTGGCTGTCTGTCGCCAGGGCCGTGTGAGCGCTTTCAAAGCGCGGCCACTCCGGCGCTGGCGACCTGTGCGTCCTCGCCGGCCTTCACCCCGGAAACGCCCACCGCGCCGATCACCTGGCCGTCCAGCACGACCGGTACGCCGCCTTCGAGGGAGGTGATCAGCGGCGCGGTGACGAAGGCGGTGCGGCCGCCGTTGACCATGTCCTCGTAGCCCTTGGTTTCGCGCCGGCCCAGTGCCGCGCTGCGGGCCTTCTCGGTGGCGATGTAGGCGCTGGCCGGGGCACAGCCGTCGAGGCGCTCCAGCGCCAGCGGGTGGCCGCCGTCATCGACCACCACGATGGACACCGCCCAGTGGTTGCGCTGCGCTTCGGCGCGCGCGGCGGCGAGGATGCGGCCGACTTCCTGCTGGGTCAGAACGGCTTTGCTGAGCATGCTTGCACCTCGCCTTGAAGGGATTCCAATGGCGCATCGGCGAGCGCCTCTTCCACCAGTTCGATCCAGTGCCGCACCGGCGTGCGACCTGCGCCGCCCAGGTGCGTCTGGCAGCCGATGTTGGCGGTGACTATGACTTCCGGGCCGCCGCTCTCCAGCGCCTTCAGGCGGTTGTCGCGCAGGCGCCGGGACAGCTCCGGCTGTGTCAGCGAATAGGTGCCGGCCGAGCCACAGCACAGGTGGCTGTCCGGCACGCTGGTGAGGCTGAAGCCCAGGCGCGTGAGCACGCCTTCCACCGCGCCGCCGAGCTTCAGCGCGTGCTGCAGCGTGCAGGGGCAGTGGAAGGCCAGGCGACGGTCGCCGTGCAGATGCAGTGCTTCCAGCGGTTCATCGCGCAAAACCTCGGACAGGTCGCGGGTCAGTTCGCTGACCCGCCGGGCCTTGTCCGCATACTGCGCATCGCGCTCCAGCAGATGGCCGTAGTCGCGGACGAAGGCGCCGCAGCCGCTGGCCGTCTGCACGATGGCTTCGGCGCCGGCCTGGATCGACGGCCACCAGGCGTCGATGTTCCTCCGCGCCCGATCCAGTCCCTGTTCCTGGGCATTCAGGTGATAGTCCACGGCACCGCAGCAACCGGCATCCGCCGCCGGGATCACGCTGATGCCGAGGCGATCCAGCACCCGCGCGGCAGCGGCATTGGTGTTGGGTGACAGCGCCGGTTGGACGCAGCCTTCGAGCATCAGCATGCGCCGCGTGTGGCGCGGTTTCGGGCGCTCCACGGGGGGATGCGGATGGCGCGGCAGCTTGCTTTGCAGGCCCTCCGGCAGCAGCGGGTGGAAGGTGCGCCCGGCCCTGGCCAGCGCGCCGAACAGCGCAGCATTCGGCACCACGGCGCGCAGGCCCTGGCGCATCAGGCGCTCGCCGAAGGTACGCGGCACCTGCTGCTCGACCACCGCGCGGCCGATGTCCAGCAGGTTGTGGTAGTCCACGCCGGAAGGACAGGTGGTTTCGCAGTTGCGGCAGCTCAGGCAGCGGTCCAGGTGCTCGCGGGTGCTGGCGCTGGGCGCGGCACCTTCGAGCACCTGCTTGATCAGGTAGATGCGTCCGCGCGGGCCGTCCAGTTCGTCGCCCAGCAACTGGTAGGTCGGGCAGGTGGCCGTGCAGAAGCCGCAGTGCACGCAGGAGCGCAGGATGCGCTCGGCTTCCTCGGCGCGCGGCAGGTGCCTGGCCTGTTCGCTCAGGTTGGTTTGCATCAGAGCTCCCTGTACATCCGGCCGGGGTTGAAGAGGCCTTGCGGGTCGAGCTGCTGCTTGAGGCTGCGGTGGTAGCGCAGCAGCGCGGCGGGCAGCGGGTGGAAGCCATCGTCACCCGGTGTGTAGCGCAGGGCATGGCCGCCGACTTCGGCGACGCTGTGGCGGATCAGCTCGGCGTCCGCCTCGGACTTCAGCCAGCGCTGCGCGCCGCCCCAGTCGATCAGCTGTTCGCCCGGCAGGGACAGCGCCGGTGTCGCGTTGGGCAGCGACAGCCGCCAGAGCGTGCCGGGGCCGGCGAAGAACCCCAGGCGTTGTTCGCGCAGGTCCTGCCAGTAGCCGCTGTCGATCTCCTCGCCGCCCAGGCGCAGGCGCGCGGAGCACACCGAACCTTCGCCGCCTTCAAGGCGCAGGTGCAGCGCGGTGCCGTCATAGCAGGCGGCAGTGATCGGGATCGGCTGCGCGCCCCATTCGGCGAGCTCACCCAGCGCCTGGTGGACGCCCATTTCCAGGCGCAGGCTGGCGCACATCCGCGGCTTGGGCAGCACCTTCATCGAGACTTCGGTGATCACCCCCAGACAGCCGAAGCTGCCCGCCAGCAGGCGCGACAGGTCGTAGCCGGCGACGTTCTTCATCACCTCGCCGCCGAAGCGCAGCAGCTTGCCGTGGCCGGTGATCAGCCGCGTGCCCAGCACGTAGTCGCGCACCGAACCGGACCAGGGTCGGCGCGGGCCGGAGAGCCCGGCAGCCACCACGCCGCCGAAGGTCGCGCCTGAATGATCGGGTGGCTCGCACGGCAGCATCTGCCCGGCCGCCTCCAGCGCCGCTTCGATCTCCGCCAGCGGCGTGCCGGCGCGGGCGGTCAGCACCAGTTCGGTCGGGTCGTAGCTGACGATGCCGCTGTGCGGACGAGTGTCCAGTTCCACTCCGTTCACCGGGCGGCCGAGGAAGGCCTTGCTGTCGCCACCGCGAATGCGCAACGGCGTGCGCGCGGCGAGCGCCTGGTTCACCTGCTCGAGCAGTTCGCTGCTGGCATCGGGCATCAGAAGCGCTCCAGGTCGGGGAAGGGCAGTTGGCCGAGGTGCACGTGCATTGCACCGAACTCGGCGCAGCGGTGCAGGGTGGGGATGTTCTTGCCGGGGTTGAGCAGGCGGTCCGGGTCGAACGCCGCCTTCACCGCGTGGAACAGGGTCAGCTCGTCGCTGTTGAACTGCGCGCACATCTGGTTGATCTTCTCGCGCCCCACGCCGTGCTCGCCGGTGATGCTGCCGCCCACCGCCACGCAGAGTTCGAGGATTTTCCCGCCGATCGCCTCGGCGCGCTCGAGCTCGCCGGGCACATTGGCGTCGAAGAGGATCAGCGGGTGCATGTTGCCGTCGCCGGCATGGAACACGTTGGCCACGCGCAGGCCGAATTCCTCCGACAGCTCGGCAATGCCGTGCAGCACGCGCGGCAGCTCGCGACGCGGGATGGTGCCGTCCATGCAGTAGTAGTCCGGGGAGATGCGCCCCACCGCCGGGAAGGCATTCTTGCGCCCGGCCCAGAAGCGCACGCGCTCGGCTTCGTCGCAGGCCAGGCGCACGTCGGTGGCGCCGGCCGCGCGCAGCACGCCGTCGACGCGCTCGCAGTCGTCCTGCACGTCGGCTTCCACGCCGTCCAGCTCGCACAGCAGGATGGCCGCCGCGTCCACCGGGTAGCCGGCGTGGATGAAGTCCTCGGCGGCGCGGATCGACAGGTTGTCCATCATCTCCAGCCCGCCGGGAATGATGCCGGCGGCGATGATGTCGGCTACCGCGCGGCCGGCCTTTTCCACCGAATCGAAACTGGCCAGCAGCACCCGCGCCACCTGCGGGCGGGGCAGCAGCTTGACGGTGACTTCGGTGACGATGCCGAGCATGCCCTCGGAGCCGGTGAACAGCGCCAGCAGGTCGAGGCCGGGGCTGTCCAGGGCGTCGCTGCCCAGCGTCAGTTGCTCACCCTCGACGGTGAGGATGTCCACCTTGAGCAGGTTGTGCACGGTGAGGCCGTACTTGAGGCAATGCACGCCGCCGGCGTTCTCGGCGACATTGCCGCCGATGGAGCAGGCGATCTGCGAGGACGGGTCCGGCGCGTAATACAGCCCGTGCGGCGCGGCGGCCTGGGAGATCGCCAGGTTGCGCACGCCGGGCTGTACGCGGGCGAAGCGCCCCTGTGGATTCACTTCGAGAATGCGATTGAAGCGCGCCATCACCAGCAGGATGCCTTTCTCCAGCGGCAACGCGCCGCCGGACAGCCCGGTGCCCGCGCCGCGTGCCACCACCGGCACCTTGCGCGCATGGCAGAGTTTCAGCAGCGCCTGCACCTGCTCGATGCGCTCGGGCAGCGCCACCAGCATGGGCACAGTGCGGTAGGCGGAAAGGCCGTCGCATTCGTAGGGCTTGAGGTCTTCGGCGTGGTGCAGCAGTTCGAGATCGGGCAGGGCCGCGCGCAGCTCGGCCAGCAGGGCGGACTTGTCGACGGCAGGCAGCGCGCCATCGACGCGCTCGTCGTAGAGGATGTTCATAGGCTGACGGTGCTCTGATTTTGTTTTTTTGTTCGCGCCCGCCAGGCGGTCGCGTGGAGCCACGGCACGCTGAAAATGCGACCGCCGGTCAGGCGGCGTCCACCTGCATTGATACTGGTCCTACCAGTTCTTGCACGGGCGTCCACTGGAAAGGCCCTGTCCTGACAGCTAGGGTTCTTCGCAGCCATGCAGGCCAGTTTCAGCTGGTCCTACCAGTTCGGGAGAACCGCAATGACGACTTATGCACAGGGCAAGCAGCGCGTCGCCGACCAGGTGGCCGAGAAGATCGAGCGGCTGATCGTCGATGGAGTGCTCAAGGTCGGCCAGGCGCTGCCCTCGGAGCGACGCCTGGTGGAGAAGCTTGGCTGCTCGCGCTCGGCGTTGCGTGAAGGGCTGCGTGCGCTGCGCGGGCGCGGCATTGTCGATACCGAGCAGGGGCGCGGATCGTTCGTTGCCGACCTGACCGGTGCTGAGGACGTGTCGCCGCTGCTGCACCTGTTTCGTTCGCAGCCGCGCACGCTCTACGACCTGCTGGAAGTTCGCGCGCTGCTGGAAGGGGAGTCCGCGCGACTGGCCGCGTTGCGCGCCACCGAGGCCGACCTGGTGCTGATCGGCCGGCGCTTCGAGGAGATGCACGCCGCCTACGACGAACCGCAGCCGCTGGACCCGCGCGAGCACGCGCGGCGCGATCACGCCTTCCACCAGGCTATCAGCGAGGCCTCGCACAACCCGGTGCTGGTGCACACGCTGCAGTCGCTCAACGAGCTGATGCTCAGCACCGTGTTCGCCTCGGTGAACAACCTCTACAACCGCCCGCCGCAGAAGCGCCAGATCGACCGCCAGCATGCGCGGCTGCACCGCGCCATCAGCGAACGCCAGCCGGAACAGGCCCAGCGCGCCGCCCGCGAACATATCCACAGCGTGCGCGACAACCTGCGGGAGATCGAGCAGGAGGAACAGCGGCTGGTGCGGGCGACCTTGCGCCTGGAAGGCTGGAAATAGCGCTGGGGAAGGGGGCGCAACTGTAGGGCGCATAACGCGCCAGCGTTATCCGCCGTTCCAAAGGCGGGCGGCGGATAACCTACTGCAGGTTATGCGCCCTACGATCCTGCGTAGGTTGGGATTACCGGTGTAGGAGCGGGCCATGCCCGCGACCGCGTAACGGACCGGCCAGCGGCCGGAGCGCGGATTCAGGATTCCGTCGGGGCAGGGCGCTTCGTTGAAGCAACGGACTTTGTCCGCTCGTCGCGGGCGTGGCCCGCTCCTACAGGTTTGGCGGGGTGGCTTCTGGTTTTTCGCTCGCGCATCTCCGCCAGCATGCGCTCGGCATTGGCCTGGCAGCCCATGCCTTCGGGCTTGTTCTCGATGCCGTCGATCACCGCCAGCAGCCGCTCGCGGTTCTGCCGCAGCTGCTGCTCCATCACCTCGATCTCCGCGACCTTGCGGCGCAGGCCGGCGACCAGTTCACCGTGACCGTTCTCGATGGGGTTGGAGTGCGGCAGCAGGTTGCGGATTTCCTCCAGGCTGAAGCCGGTCTGCTGGGCGCTGCGGATGATCTCCAGCAGGTCGAGAGTTTCCGGCGGGTACGCGCGATAACCATTGGCCAGGCGGCGCGCCGGGGCGATCAGCCCGCTGGCTTCGTAGAAGCGGATGCGCGAGGGCGCGAGGCCGCTGAGGCTGGCCAGTTCACCGATTTTCATGCTGGGCTCCGAAAGGGGCTTGACCTTGAAGTGAACTTTAAACTTAACCTCGCCGGCACCACAACCTAGGAGCCGCACCATGTCGCCCTTCCAGCCCCTGCGCCTGCCCAACGGCGGCGAAGTCCCCAACCGCATTGCCAAGGCCGCCATGGAAGAAAACATGGCCGACGCCGACCAGGCGCCCTCGGCCGCGCTGCTGCGCCTGTACCAGGCCTGGGCGGACGGCGGCGTCGGCCTGATTCTCAGCGGCAACGTGATGATCGACGGCCGCGCCATGACCGGCCCCGGTGGCGTGGTGCTGGAAAACGACCGGCATCTTGAGCGCTTCCGCGAATGGGCGCGCATCGGCCGTTCCCGCGGTGCGCAGTTCTGGCTGCAGCTCAACCATCCCGGTCGCCAGGTGCAGACCAACCTCGGCCAGGGCGCCATCGCGCCGTCGGTGGTGCCGCTGGAAATGGGCAAGTTCTCCAAGCTGTTCGCCGTCGCCCGCGAGATGACCGAAGGCGATATCGCCGAGGTGATCCAGCGTTTCGTCCGCGCCGCCCAGCTTGCCGAGCAGGCCGGCTTCACCGGCGTGCAGATCCACGCGGCGCACGGCTACCTGCTCAGCCAGTTCCTCTCGCCGCTGGCCAACAAGCGCCAGGACCGCTGGGGTGGCTCGCTGGAAAACCGCGCGCGGCTGTTGCTGGAAGTGGTCCGCGCGGTGCGCGTCGAGGTGTCGCCGGAATTCTGCGTGGGGGTGAAGATCAACTCCGCCGACTTCCAGCGCGGCGGCTTCGACGCCAGCGACGCGCGCCAGGTGATCGAGTGGCTGAACGACGAGAAGGTCGACCTGGTCGAGCTGTCCGGCGGCAGCTACGAGGCACCGGCCATGCAGGGCGATGCCCGCGACGGCCGTACCCTGGCGCGGGAAGCCTACTTCCTCGAATTCGCCCGCGAGATGCGTGAAGCGGCGCGCATGCCGCTGATGGTTACCGGCGGCATCCGTCGCCTGCCGGTGGCGGAACAGGTGCTGGACAGCGGGCTGGAGATGGTCGGCATCGGCACTGCCCTGGCGCTGGAGCCGCAACTGGTGCTGCACTGGCAGCGCGGCAGCCAGACCCAGCCGGAGCTGCCGGCGATCCGCTGGCGTTCCAAGCCGCTGGCGGCGCTGGCCTACATGGCGCTGGTCAAGCTGCAGCTGCACCGCATCGGCGCCCGCCGCGCACCCAATCCGCAGGCCTCGCCGTGGCGCACGCTGGTGATGGAGCAATGGCGCACGCTGCGCCGGGCCAAGCAGTACCGCCGCTGGGCGGCGCGGCAGGCGGGGTGAGCCGCTTCAATGCTCTGCGTCGGATGGCGTGGAGCGAAGCGATACCCATCGATTCCTGTCGTATTGGCAGCATGGGTATCGCCTAGGCTCCACCCATCCTGCGGTGGCGTTTTTCCTGGGAGCTCGTGCGAGAGCTCCCACAAACACCCCGAACTTCCCGTCCGTTACGCCTGCTGCCGAGTCGCCGCCAGCACGATCTCGCGGATGCACACGCCCTGCGGCTGTTCGTAGGCATAGCGAATGGCGTTGGCCACGTCCTCGGCGCTGAGCACCTTGCCGCCCATCTCGCGCTTCCAGTCCTGGTAGCCGCTCTTGATCGCCTCGTCGGTGGTGTGGCTGAGCAGCTCGGTCTCCACCGCGCCGGGGGCGATGGTGACGACGCGGACATTGTGCGCCGCGACTTCCTCGCGCAGGTTTTCGGAGATCGCGTGTACCGCGAACTTGGTGCCGACGTAGGCGACGTGGTTGGGGAAAGTCTTGCGACCGGCCACCGAGCTGACGTTGATCAGCGTGCCGCGGTTGCGCTCCACCATGCCCTTGAGCACGGCGTGCACGCCGTTGAGCAGGCCCTTCACGTTGACGTCGAGCATGCGCTCCCACTCGGCCGGGTCCTGCTCGACCATGTTGCCCAGCAGCATCACGCCGGCGTTGTTGACCAGCGCGTCGGCCGGGCCGAAGCGTTTCTCGGCTTCCGCCACGGCAGCCAGCAGCGCCTCGCGGTCGGTCACGTCCACGGCGCGGCACAGCGCGTTGGGCAGTTGCAGCGCCTCCAGGCGCTCGATGCGGCGGGCGAGCAGCAGCAGCGGGTGGCCCTGCTGGGAGAAGAGGCGGGCGGTGGCTTCGCCGATACCGGAACTGGCGCCGGTGACGATGATCAGGGGCTTGCTCATGGGGATTCTCCTGCTATCGGAAATCTGGATGACTGAACGATGCAGTGAAGTATATTGAGCGGTATTCCGCCTGAAAAATGGCTTATTCCTGTGCCTGGTATCGGGTTTGCCTATGGATATCCGACAGTTGGCCGCCTTTGTCGCGGTCTTCGAAGAACGCAACATCACCGCCGCCGCCCAGCGCCTGTTCGTCAGCCAGCCGACGCTGTCGGTGACCATCCGCCAGCTTGAGGAGGCGCTGGGCACCGAGCTGTTCCTGCGCCAGGCGCGCGGGGTGGAGGTCAGCGAAGCGGCGCGTGCGCTGTATCCCCGCGCCCGCGCCTTGCTGGCCGAAGCCGACGGCCTGCGCAACATGTTCCGTCAGGCCTCGGCACATCAGCCGTTGCACCTGGGCGTGGAAGGCGATGTCAGCGCCGAGCAGGTCGAAAGTTTCGTCACCCTCGCACAGCAGGCTGTGCCCAATCTGCTGCTGCATCTGGAGGAGGGCTGCGTGGGCGATGCGCGGCTGGCGGTGGAGGAATTCTGCTGCGAGGACGAACTCTTCGTGCCGGTCTGGGAAGACCCGTACGTGCTGGCGTTGCCGCCGGGTGTGGAGGATGCGCAGAGCAGTGGCTGGATCACCTGCCCGACGCATCCTTCCCATCAGCGACTGATGACGGCTTACGGCGGCGCGCCGGTGGTCGCGCAGGCCAGCACCCTGAACCTGGCGCTGCGGCTGGTCAGTGCGGGGGTGGGCGCGGCGATCCTGCCGGCATCGCTGCTGAGCGGCGCGCCGGCGGTGCGCAGTGGCTCACTGAACCTGCCGTTGCCGATTCGCCGCATCGGCCTCTGCCACTCTGCCCAGGCGCTGGAGCACCCGGCGGTGCGCGGGCTCTACGACTTCCTGCGAACGGCCTGAGTCAGGCCTGCGCCTTCTGTGCGGAGGGTGCGCGCAAGGACAGCAGCAGGACCAGCGAGGCCGCGAGAATCTGCAGGCTGGCATAGCCGTTGGTGGTGGCG
Organism: Pseudomonas sp. PDM22; assembly: GCF_014851965.1. Lineage (NCBI taxonomy): Bacteria > Pseudomonadati > Pseudomonadota > Gammaproteobacteria > Pseudomonadales > Pseudomonadaceae > Pseudomonas > Pseudomonas sp. PDM22. Next base: position 314,660 of record NZ_JACVAR010000001.1, on the reverse strand, counting down.
ATCAGGCCGTAACGCTGGATCGCCAGCCCGGCGAGGATCGCCGGCACGCTGAAGGCCAGGTAGCTGAGCACATAGAAGCTCGCCATCAGCGCCCCGCGTTCATGTGCGTGGGCCAGCGGCACCACCGAGCGCAGCGCGCCGAGGAAGGCGCCGCCGAAGCCGAGCCCGGCCACTGCGGTGCCGAGGAAGAACAGCCAGAGGTTGCCGCTGTCCACGCCGAGCAGGGTGATCAGCAGGCCGATGATCAGCGCCAGGCCGCCACGGCGCAGGATCACCGCTGCCGGCTGATTGCGCAGGGCGAAGATCGCCAGCGCACCGCACAGGCACAGCAGCGACACCAGCCCGCCACCGATCATCGGCACCTGCAGACCAGTCACCTGCCGCGCCAGCGTCGGCCCCAGCGACAGGTAGAAGCCGCCCAGCGCCCAGAGGCTGGCGTTCAGCGGCGCCACGCTCCAGAACGCGCGGCGCGCCTGCGGCGGAATACGGATGCGCGGCTTCAGCGAGGCCAGCGCGCCCGGTTGCCGGCTGATGCTTTCCGGTAGCCAGCGCAGCAGCACTATGCCCAGGGCGAACACTGCCAGCAGCCACACATACACCTCATGCAGCGGATCGGAGCCGAACTGCACCAGCGTGCTGCTGCCCAGCGCGCCCATGGCCATGCCGAGCATGGGCGCCACGCTGTTGATCAGCGGGCCGCGCTCGCGGTCGATATCCAGCATCGCCGCGCCCAGCACACTGGTGGCGATGCCGGTGGCGAAGCCCTGCAGCAGGCGCGCAACGATCAGCAGCTCCACCGAGTTGGCGTAGAGGAATACCGCCATCGCCAGCAGTTCGAGGATCAGTGCGGCGCGGATCACCGGGCGCCGGCCGAGGTGGTCGGACAGCGAGCCGAACACCAGCAGCGCTACCATCAGGCCGCCGGCGTAGATGCTGAACACCAGGGTCAGCAGCGCCGGGGAGAACTGCCAGGACTCGCGGTACAGCGCATACAGCGGCGTGGGGGCGGCAGCGGCGGCGAGGAAGGCCATGAGGATGGCGGTCAGCAGCCAGGCCGAAGCCTGGGGTGAGAAGCCGGACGCGCTTTTCGATTGAGTGTGTGCCATGATTCAGCTCGCAAAGGCTAAGATTTTGCTTTTGCGAGATGCTGGACCCGTTTTCGGATAAAAGCAAATTCTTTGCTTTAAGGTGCTTATGGCAATCAATCAGGGTGTTCGACCGGGCGGCCGCAGTGCGCGGGTGCAGGCCTCGGTGCACAAGGCCGTGACGGAGCTGCTGGAAGAGCGCGACCGCTCGGAACTGACCGTGCCGATGATCGCTGCGCGCTCCGGCGTCACGCCGTCGACCATCTACCGGCGCTGGGGTGACCTGAGCGAACTGCTCGGCGACGTCGCCCTGCAGCGCATCCGCCCCGACGCCGAGCCGGCGGACACCGGCAGCCTGCGCGGCGACCTGCTGGCCTGGGGCGAGCAGTACATGGAGGAAACCGCCTCGGTGCCCGGCCGCGCCGTGGTGCTCGACCTGCTGGCCGCCGGTGGCGGTTCTTCGGGACGCTGCATGGCGATCGCCTGCGGCCAGTTCGACATCATCCTGCTGCGCGCCAGGGAGCGCGGTGAAAAGCTGCCGGAGCTGGACCGCATCGTCGACCGGCTGATGGCGCCGCTGGTGTACCGCATCCTGTTCTCCGGCGAGGAGCTGGAAGTGGCCTATGTCGAGCGCCTGGTCGATCTGACGCTGGAGGGGTTGTAGCGGATTCGCGGACAGGCTCCGTACCTGCCATGGACGTATGCGTAGGATGGCGTGGAGCGAAGCGATACCCATCACTCCCGGCACCGTCAGCATGGGTATCGCCTGGGCTCCACCCATCCTACGTTTTTGCGGCACAGTTCAGCACCAATCTGTAGGAGCAGGCCATGCCCGCGATCGCGCGCATGGCGCGCTCTTACAACTGCGCGCTCCGCACTGCATCTGCCCACGATTGAAGGGCGTCGCAGGCCGCGAGCGCAATCTCCTGGTCCGTGCGCCCGGCAAACACCCGCTCCAGCGCATCCGCCGCGATCAGCCCGGCAACGGTCGGCGTGCCCACGGCTTCGGTGAGATCCAGCCACTCGCCGAAGCTGGCTGGCGTGTCGTACCAGCGCAGGTAACCCGAGGGCGACACCGGCCACCAGCGCTCGTCGAACTGCAGCACGACCTTTTCCAGTTGCCCCATGCCCAGGTGCGCCAGCGCGTCCTGCTGGGCCGCCGGCAGGGGCGGGGTGAAGCGGATATCGCGCAATACACCGACAGGGACGGAGCAGACGCAGAAGTCGGCGCTTTCAGCACCCACCCGCACCTGCTCGCCGGACCAGTCGATGGCGGTCACCGGCTGGTTCAGGCGGATATCCAGCCCTTCGGCGAGATGCGCGGCCAGCTGTGAATAACCCTGCGGCAGGAAGCGGTCGCCGGCGCCGACGCCTTCTTCGTCGAGGGCATCGACCGACAGCGATTCGAGCGGCAGGCAGGCCTCCAGGATCAGGTTGGCGTCCAGGGCGAAACGATTGGCGCGGCGGGTCGGCTCGTCGCGTTCTTCGAGGTAGCGCGCGACACCATCCGCCAGTGGCAGGCTGCGGTCGATCCCGGCGCGCAGGGCTTCCCAGGCCGCATCGATATCGGGCACCGGGCCATCCGCCGCCGCAGCCAGGGGGTGCCCGAAATCGGTTTCCCGTAACGGCAGGCCGAGATGCTGGGCGTGGGCGGCCAGCGGGTTGTCGCCGAAGTGCTGCAGCCAGGCGGCGCCTTCGTCTACCCGTACCGGCCCGAGGGAAATGCTGTGGACGCGGCCGCCGATGCGCTCGCGGGCTTCCAGCACCACGCAGTCGATCCCGGCTTCGCGCAGTCGTCGTGCGGCGGCAATCCCGGCGAAGCCCGCGCCGATCACCAGTACCCGGCGGGCGCCGCTTTCGATGGCCGCTTCGGCCGCGCGCAGGCCGTCGTTCCAGGCGCCATGGGTCATGGCCGGCGCGATGGGATTGCAGGCCTCGCCGGCCAGCACCAGCTTGCCGCCCAGCACTTCGCCCAACCGGCGCCGATGCTCCGGCGTCGCACCGGGCAGCAGGGTGCTGTAGGCGCCACGGCTGAACGGATCGTCGCTCCAGTGGGTGACGTGGAAGGCGGTGGGGCGGTGGCGAAGGCTGTCCATATCGTGCTCGCTCGGTGAAAGAGCGACGACCTTAGAAGTCTGGCGGTAATCACTGCAAGAGGCAGACATGGGCAATCCGCCCGGCGATCTGTACTGGTTTTCGCCTTGCCACGAGCAGGGTCTCAGTCTCTGCCGACGCGGCAGCGAAACACCAACGTAGGATGGCGTGGAGCGAAGCGATACCCATCACTCCCGGCACCGTCAGCATGGGTATCGCCTGGGCTCCACCCATCCTACGGGTTAGCGCCAAGCCGAGGGGCTGTCAGGCGCGGCTCAGGCGGATCACCGTCCGTGCGACGGACACCCCGGTGAACAGCACCACGAACAGCCGCAGCGTCTGCATCGCCAGCACCAGGCCGACGTCGGAGTGGGTGTCCACCGCGATGATCGCCATGGCGTCCAGGCCACCGGGGCTGGTGGCGAGGTAGAGGGAGAGGAAATCCATCCCGGTGATGGCCGCCAGCACCCAGGCGAACAGCGCGCAGCTGGCGATCAGGGCCAGTGCGCTGACCAGCATGGCGGGCAGGTGGCGGCCGACGTAGGCGAGGCTTTCGCGGTCGAAGCGCAGGCCGATGTAGCAGCCGATCACCCCGTAGGCTGTGGCCAGCAACCAGTGCGGCAGGGTGATGTGCAGCACGCCGGTGAGCTGCAGCACGGCGCCGGCCACCAGCGGCACCAGCAGCGGGCCGGCTGGCAGCCTGGCGCCGGCGGTGGTGCAGACGAAGATCAGCAGCAGGCAGTTGATCAGGTCGGGCAGGGTGGCGGTGTCGACGATCGGCGTGCTGTGCGCTGCCGAGCCACCGCCTTCGATGCCCAGCAGGCGACCGACCAGGGCTCCGGCCATGACCACGCAGACCACCCGCACGTACTGCATGGTGGCGACCACGCGCGGGTCGGCGCCGTTGGCTTCGGCCATCGACACCATGGCCGCCGCGCCGCCCGGCGCGGTGCCCCAGGCGGCGGTGCTGCCGGGGATGCCGCCGAAGCGCACCATGGCGTAGCTGACCACGGCCGAGAGCAGCAGGGTGAGCAAGGTGGCGCTGAGCATCAGCGGCCAGGAAGCGACCATCGCCTGCAGCACCGACCAGCTCATGGCGTGGGCGACCAGCAGGCCGATGCAGCCCTGGCTCAGGCGGAAGGCCTGGCGCGGCAGGCGGATTTCCGCACCGCTGACGCCAAAGGCGATGGCCACCAGCATGGGGCCGAGAAACAAGGCGGCGGGGATGCCGAGCCAGGTCAGCAGTTGCCCGGCGCCTCCGGCTCCGAGCGCCAGGGCCAGCCATTGCAGACTGACGGGGATACGGGCGACGGGCAGGGCAGGGCGGCTGGACACGGACGGCTCCGGGCGGGGAAGACGTCGGAATTATCGGTAGCGGAATCGATCAAGTCTATTTTCTAATAGTCATGAATCCATTCCTGAAATTTATCGGTTGGCCGCCATGGACCTGCGCGATCTCGCCTACTTCGAAACCATTGCCGAACTCGGCCACCTGGGTCGCGCCGCCGAGCGCCTGGGGCGCAGCCAGCCGGCGCTGACCAAGAGCATCCAGCGCCTGGAAGAGTCCCTCGGCGCGCGGTTGTTCCAGCGCGACGGCCGCCGCATCCGCCTGACGCCAGCCGGCGAACTCATGCTGCAACGCGCCCGGCAGTTGCGTCAGGACATCGAGGAAACCCGCCGCGAGGTGCGCGATTTCGCCAGTGGCGTGGTGGGCAATATCCGCCTCGGCTGCGCCGCGACCATGGCCGAGTACTTGCTGCCGCGCCTGACCGAGGACCTGTTGGCGCGCGCGCCGGACGTCACCATGAGCCTGGTATTGGGCCAGGACGACGTGCTGCGCGAGGCGCTGCGCAGCGGGCGGCTGGACATGGCGATCTGCTCGCGGATCGTCGACGACCCGCAGCTGAGCAGCGAGCCGCTGTTGCAGGATCAGGTGGTGGTGGTCGCCAGCCGTGACCATCCGATCTTCGACGGCCCCGTCGCCATGGCCGACCTGTGTCGCTATCGCTGGGTGTTGCCGGCCACCGGCGTGTCGTCGCGGCGCTGGATGGATTCCACTTTCCAGGCCCACCAGCTGCCCATGCCGCAGGTGCAGATCGAGACCAACGCGATTCCCATGCTGCCCAACCTGATCGCCCGCACCCGCCTGCTCAGCTTCATCGCCCGCGAGGCGCTGGCCGGTGGGCATGGCATGGACCAGCTGCGCGAGGTGGAACTGGCCGAGACGACGCTGACGCGGACCATCGGCCTGGCGGTGCGCGAGGGCGCCTACCTTTCTCCCGCCGCGCAATTGCTGCGCGGCATGTTGCGCGAGCATGCGCAGCGGTTTGGCACAGAGCTGTAGCCAGAAGCGAAGCACCCTGTAGGCGTGGCTTCGTAGGGCGAATAACGCGCCAGCGTTATCCGCCGCACCGCATCTGGCGGATAACCTGTTCCAGGTTATGCGCCCTACGATCACACTGCGTGTTCAGCGGCTGGGCACTTCGCCCACCACAGTCGTGCGGTACATCTCCCGGCGCATGCCGTGGTAGTCCGACACCGGGTAGTGCCAGGTGCTGCGGTTGTCCCAGATCGCCAGGGTGCCCGCGCTCCAGCGCATGCGGCAGGTGAATGCCGGCTGCGTGGCGATGCTGAACAGGTAGTCCAGCAGCGGCTGCGACTCCGCCGGGCGCATGCCCTTGATGCCGCTGGTGTAGGCCGGGTTGATGTAGAGGATCTTCTTGCCGGTCTCCGGGTGCCGGGTCACCAGCGGATGCGAGCGCACCTCGCCCTCGTGGCTGCCATAGCGCACCGCCATGTTTTCCATCAGGTCGTTGTGCTTGGCCTCGGCTCCGTAGGCACGCTCGGGGCTGTGGATGGCGTCCAGGGTTTCCAGCTGCGCGCGCAGTTTCGGCGACAGCCATTCGTAGGCCAGCGCCAGGTTGGCGTAGAGGGTGTCGCCGCCAAACGGCGGGATGTCGTGGCCGTAGAGCAGGGTGAACGCCGGCGGGCGCTCCTGGAAGGACCAGTCGCTGTGCCAGGCGCCGCCGAACACCACCGGGGTCTTCTCGTTGGCTTCCTTCACCACCCGCACCACATGCGGATGATCGTCCATGCCGACCACATAGGGCTCGCGGCCGAACTCGCCGAAGCGCAGGGTCACGGCTTCGAGGTTCTCCACGCTGAGGTTCTGCCCGCGGATGAACAGCACCTTGTGCGCCAGCAGCGCCTGGCGCAGCTCGGTGTAGCCTTCCTCGCCCAGGGTGGTGAGGTCGAGGTCGCTGACATCCGCGCCGATCGCGCCGGTGGCGGGGACGATGCGGAAGTGGCGGTAGTCGGCCGCGCGGTTCTGGCTCGGCAGCGCGTAGAAGAACTCGAACATGGGGAAGCCTCTTGTGAGTGTTATTGGCATTTCCAGCATGGCCAGCGCTGGCGCTTTCTTCCATGATGAAGTCCGCCAAAAAATGATGATTCCCGCCACGGCGTACTTTGCCGCCACAGGAGCCCGCGATGGACTGGCGCCAGACCCGCGAGATCACCGGAGTGCGTTACCTGCTCGACAGCGCCCGCGACGAGGGCCTGGGCGCGGACGATTGCCTGGTGGGCAGCGCGATCTCGCTGGCCGACCTGCAGGCGCGCGCCGGCCGTATCCAGGCCTGGCAGGAACTGGCGGTGATCCGCAACCTGTTGCAGCACATCGACCGGCCCGGCCTGGGGTTGGCGACCGGGCGGCGCTACCACCTCACCTCGCTGGGCCTGCTGGGCTTCACCATGCTCGCCAGCCGCACGTTGCAGGAAGCCTTCGAGACTTTCGGGCGCTTCCAGAGCCTGGCGCTGACGCTCTGCCCGGTAAGTAGCGAAGTGGAGGCGCGGGGATTGTGGCTGGTGTTCGATGACCGCGTGCTGCCCGAGGATGCCCGTGCTTTCGTGGTGGAACGCGGCATCGCCGGTTGCTGGCAACTGTCCGGCGAACTGCTGCAGCGGCCGCTGCAACCCCTGGCGATTGAACTGCGCTGCCCGGCGCCGGGCGATGCCAGCGCGTTCCGCGAGACCTTCGGCATCGAGCCGGTGTTCGCGGCGCCACGCAACGCCATGCTCTTCGCCCTGGAGGACCTGCAGGCGCCGTTACCGCAGGCGCAGATCAGCGCGCGCGACAGCGGTGAGCAACTCTGCGAGCGCCTGTGTGGCGAACTGGCGCTGACCCTGGCCGCCACACCCACCGCGCGGCAGGTGCAGCAACTGCTGCTGCGCGACTCCGCCAGCCTGCTCGGCGCGGCGGCGGTGGCCGAACGCATGGGCCTTTCCGAACGCACGCTGCAACGGCGTCTGGCCGAGGAAGGGCAAAACCTGCAGGGGCTGAACGACGGCATCAAGCAGCGCCTCGCCGAACGCCTGCTGCGCGAATCGCGGATGGACCTGCAGGGCATAGCCCAGTGCCTGGGCTATGCCGAGGCGGCGAGTTTTTCCCGCGCCTTCCAGCGCTGGACGGGGCAGTCGCCCGGTCGTTGGAAACGTCAGTCCGGAACCCTCCCGGCGCACTGAAGTCGAACCGCCCGCGATGCTTCTGCAACGGGCGAAAGCCGCGAGATAGAGCCTTCTGGTGTGGCCGATTGCCATCGGTCGCGGGCTAATTTCGCGTGCTTCCCATCCGTTGCCCTCAAGAGGCGCATCGTCATTTTTCGTGAGGCGTCCAACAAGAAAAGGAGAATCCATGTCCTGTGCAACCTGCCTGCGCGCGTGCCTCGGAAGGCTCGGCGCGATGACCTTCAGCGCACTGCATTGGCGGGCTTGAGCCGCCATCCACTCCTTGCACCGGCACCGCGCGAGCGGCGCGGCCGCGTGCCCCTGGCCGGGCATCCGGCCGTCATCCGAGCATTGAGGGAATCAATGAGCAAGACCTTCCGACTGGCCGCCGTGGCCGGCAGCCTGCTGGCTACCGGACTGCCCGCGCTGGCCTATGGCGCCGAACTCGAGGCGCAGATCCGCTGGACCCGCTACGGCATCCCGCACATCCAGGCCAGGGACGAACTGGGACTGGGCTACGGCATCGGCTACGCCTATGCCCGCGACAACGCCTGCCTGCTCGCAGAAGAAGTGCTCACCGCGCGGGGCGAGCGTTCGCGCTACTTCGGCGAGGACGGCAAGACTTCTGCCGGCGTCGGCAACCTGCCCTCGGACTTCTTCTACACCTGGCTCAACGACAACGAATCCCTGCGCCGCCTGCGCAGCGCCCAGCCGCAGCCGATCCGCGACCTCCTCGATGGCTACGCCGCCGGCTACAACCGCTGGCTGTGGGACACCCAGGCCGCCGGCACGCAGTGCGCGGGCAAGGCCTGGCTGCGCCCGCTGGAGGCCGACGACCTGCTGCGCCTGACCCGCCGCCTGCTGGTGCAGGCCGGCGCCGGGCAGTTCGCCGAGGCCATGATGGCGGCCACGCCGCCGGGGCAGGCGAGCACTTCGGTAGTCAGTGACGGCGAGGTGCTGGCGGCGATGCAGCGTCGCGAAGACTTCCACCGGGACCACGGCAGCAACGCCGTCGCCGTGGGCAGCGACCGCTCGGCAGACGGCAACGGCCTGCTGCTGGCCAACCCGCACTTCCCCTGGTTCGGCGCGCTGCGCTTCTACCAGATGCACCTGACCATTCCCGGCCAGCTCGACGTGATGGGCGCCTCCCTGCCGGGCATGCCGCTGGTGAACATCGGCTTCAGCAGGGACGTGGCCTGGAGCCACACGGTGGACACCTCCAGCCACTTCACCCTGTACCGCCTCGACCTCGATCCGCAGGACCCGCACAGCTATCGCGTCGATGGACAGTCGCGGCCGCTGAAGGAAGTCACCCTGCGCGTTCGCGTGCTGGAGCCCAACGGCCGCGTCGGCACGCGCAGCCATACGCTGTACGAATCCGAGTACGGCCCGCTGCTCAGCGTGCCCGGCAAATTCCCCTGGAACGCCAGCGAAGCCTTTGCCGTGCGCGACGCCAACCTGGGCAACGACCGCGTGCTGCAGCAGTGGTACGCCATCGATCACGCGCGCAGCCTGGATGAGCTGCGTGACAGCATCGAGCACTTGCAGGGCATTCCCTGGGTCAACACCCTGGCGACCAACGCCGAGGGCAAGGTGCTCTACCTCAACCAGTCGGTGGTGCCGCACCTGAGCCAGCAGCAACTGGCCGACTGCGCCATCGCCGAGTACCAGAAGCAGGGCCTGCCGGTACTGCAGGGCGGACGTCGCGCCTGCAACTGGTCGAGCGCGCCGGGCACCCGTCATGCCGGGCTGACGCCGCCGGAGCAGATGCCGGCGCTGGAGCGCGAGGACTTCGTGCAGAACTCCAATGACAGCGCCTGGATGAGCAACCCCGCGCAGCCGCTGACCGGCTTCTCGCCGCTGGTGAGCCGCGACTCGGTCCCGGTCAGCGCCCGCGCGCGCTTCGCCCTCGACCGGCTGAAGGGCGACGGCAAGATCGGCCCGGACGACCTGCAGAAGATGGTCACCGACAACCGCGTCTATGTGGCCGACATGCTCCTCGACGACCTGCTGCAACTGTGCAAACCGGCCCCGGCGGGCACCGAGGCGGCCTGTGCCGCGCTGGGTTCGTGGGATCGCCACGTAAACCTCGACAGCAATCCGGGCTTCGCCTACTTCCAGGCCTTCGTCGCGCGCTTCCTGAAGATCGACGGCGGCTGGCGCCTGCCCTTCGATCCCAAGCTGCCGCTGGCCACGCCCTCGGGCATTGCCCTGGACAAGCCGGAGGTTCGCCAGCAGGTGCAGCAGGCGCTGGCCGCCGCCGCGCAGGAGATCGATGGCCGCCGCATCCGCGCCGACGAGAAGTGGGGCGAGCTGCAACTGACTGGCGATGTCGCCAGCCCGCTGGGCATCCCCGGTGGCACCGGCAACGAGGGCGTGTACAACGCCATCACCTCGGAGTGGCAGGGCGACCATTACCGCGTGCTCAGCGGCAGCAGCTACATCCAGCTGGTGGACTTCACCGCCGATGGCCCGAAGGCACGCGGGCTGCTGGCGTTTTCGCAGTCCAGCGAACCCGGCTCGCCGCATCACCGTGACCAGACCGAACTGTTCGCCCGGCAGCAGTGGCCGGAGTTGCCATTCACCGAGGAGCAGATCAAGGCCGATCCGGAGTTGAAGGTGATGGAGCTGCGCGAGCAGTAAGGGGAGGGCGCCCCTTGCGGGCGCTGGTCGCGGGCATGGCCTGCTCCTACAGGTAGTCGTGCTTTTGTAGGAGCGGGTCATGTCCGCGAACCCTGTGCGGCCGGGGTCGCTGTCACCAGCCTGACACCGAGCGCCCCTAGTCTGTCGGCAAAGCCCCGACGCGTAGGCCGCCGCCATGCCCCTGACCAATGAATCCGTGATCCGCCGCATCCACCGCGAACTGCTCGACCACAGCGACGAAGAGCTGGAGCTGGAGCTGCTGGAGGATGTGCGCAACCTCGACGAGCTGTTCGACGAGCACGCCGACGTCGACGAGGAAAAGCTCGCCCGCCGTCGCTACTTCAGCGAGCTGTTCCGCCTGCAGGGCGAACTGGTGAAGCTGCAGAGCTGGGTGGTGAAGACCGGCCACAAGGTGGTGATCCTCTTCGAAGGCCGTGATGCGGCGGGCAAGGGCGGCGTGATCAAGCGCATCACCCAGCGCCTCAATCCGCGCGTCTGCCGGGTCGCCGCGCTGCCTGCGCCGAACGACCGCGAGCAGACCCAGTGGTACTTCCAGCGCTACGTCTCGCACCTGCCGGCGGCGGGGGAAATCGTCCTGTTCGACCGCAGCTGGTACAACCGCGCCGGCGTCGAGCGGGTGATGGGCTTCTGCTCGGACGACCAGTACGAGGAGTTCTTCCGCAGCGTGCCGGAGTTCGAGCGCATGCTGGCGCGCTCGGGCATCCAGCTGATCAAGTACTGGTTCTCGATCTCCGACGACGAACAGCACCTGCGCTTCCTCAGTCGCATCCACGACCCGCTCAAGCAGTGGAAGCTCAGCCCCATGGACCTGGAGTCACGGCGTCGCTGGGAGGCCTACACCAAGGCCAAGGAAATCATGCTCGAGCGCACCCACATCCCCGAGGCGCCCTGGTGGGTGGTGCAGGCCGACGACAAGAAGCGCGCGCGGCTCAACTGCATCAGCCACCTGTTGAAGCTGATTCCCTACGAGGACGTCGAGCACCCGGCGGTGATCCTGCCGCAGCGCCAGCGCCACGAAGACTACGCGCGCACGCCGACGCCGCAGCAGATCGTGGTGCCGGAGGTTTACTGAGCAGGAACAGGATTACGTAGGAGCAGCTGTCTTGCTCTTGAGTTCCGCGCCTGCGCTTCCCCCTCACCCCAGCCCTCTCCCTCGGGGAGAGGGGGCCGACTGTGCCGGCTGACACTACGGCTTCATCCTGCGCCATACAGTCCCCTCTCCCTCCGGGAGAGGGTTAGGGTGAGGGGAGGCCCTGGCGCAAATACGCCAGAAGAAGGCCGTTGGCCCTACGTACAGCATCCCTTCGGTGCGGACAGTCATTTCCGCTGAGACACAACCTGTAACATTTCCTGCCGATCATGACCGGGACACCCCCAAGCGGACTCCCAGCATGACCACCGATACCCTGGCCGTTCCCGTCGTCGAAGGCCGGCCCCATCTGGAACACAGGCCCGGCCGCATCACCGCCTTCATCTTCTTCGCCGTGCTCGCCGTCGGCCTACTGTTCTCGGCCTGGAGCCTGGTGCGCGACGTCGACGAGGTCGCCACCACGGTCACCACCTGGACGCCGTTCCTGCTGCTCGGGGTAGCCCTGTTCATCGCCCTGGGCTTCGAGTTCGTCAACGGCTTCCACGACACCGCCAACGCGGTGGCCACCGTCATCTATACCCACTCGCTGCCGCCGCACTTCGCGGTGGTCTGGTCGGGCTGCTTCAACTTCCTCGGCGTGCTGCTCTCCAGCGGCGCGGTGGCTTTCGGCATCATCGCCCTGTTGCCGGTGGAGCTGATCCTGCAGGTCGGCTCCTCGGCCGGCTTCGCCATGGTCTTCGCCCTGCTGATCGCCGCCATCCTGTGGAACCTCGGCACCTGGTGGCTGGGCCTGCCGGCCTCGTCCTCGCACACGCTGATCGGCTCGATCATCGGCGTCGGCGTGGCCAACGCGCTGATGCACGGCCGCGATGGCACCAGCGGTGTGGACTGGGCGCAGGCGACCAAGGTCGGCTACTCGCTGCTGCTCTCGCCGCTGATCGGCTTCGTCTGCGCCGCGCTCCTGCTGCTGGCGCTGCGCCTGCTGGTGAGGAACCGTGCGTTGTACAAGGCGCCCAAGGGCAAGACGCCGCCGCCGTGGTGGATTCGCGGCCTGCTGATCCTCACCTGCACCGGCGTGTCCTTCGCCCACGGCTCCAACGACGGGCAGAAAGGCATGGGCCTGATCATGCTGATCCTGGTCGGCACCTTGCCGATGGCCTACGCGCTGAACCGCACCATGCCGGCGGACCAGACCGTGCAGTTCGTCGCCATCGCCGAAGTTACCCAGCAGGCGCTGGTCCGTGCCGCGCCACAGCCGGCCCCGGCCGACCCGCGCGCGGTGCTGTCGGAGTACGTGCGGACCAAGGACGCCAAGCCCGAACTCATTCCGTCCCTGGCGGCGCTGACCGGCGCCATCGGCGCGGAAGTGAAGGGTTACGGCAGCCTGGCACGCGTGCCGGCCGAAGCCATGGGCAACGTGCGTAACGACATGTACCTGACCAGCGAGGCGATCCGCCTGATGGACAAGGACAAGGTCGGCAACTTCGACGCGGACACCGCCAGCAAGCTGGCCGCGTTCAAGGGCAAGATCGACGAGTCGACCCGCTTCATCCCGCTGTGGGTGAAGATCGCCGTGGCCATCGCCCTCGGCCTGGGCACCATGGTCGGCTGGAAGCGCATCGTGGTGACCGTCGGCGAGAAGATCGGCAAGACCCACCTGACCTACGCCCAGGGCGCGTCGGCGGAGATGGTGGCGATGCTGACCATCGGCGCGGCGGACATGTACGGGTTGCCGGTGTCGACGACCCACGTGCTGTCCTCCGGCGTCGCTGGCACCATGGCGGCCAACGGCTCGGGCCTGCAGATGCGCACCATCCGCAACCTGCTGATGGCCTGGGTGTTGACCCTGCCGGCGGCCATCGTGCTCTCGGCGTCGCTGTACTGGCTGTTCACCCACCTGTTCTGACCTTGGCTGATGCAACGAAAACGCCGCTCCTACGAGCGGCGTTTTCTTTTGGCACCGATTCCCCCTGTAGGAGCGGGCCATGCCCGCGATCCGCCGGGAGGGCCGGCGTCTGTCTCTGCACCACGGTGCAGTATTCGTAGGATGGGTATCGCTGCGCTCCACGCCATCCTACGTCGTGTTCGTCCCGCAACTTGCTGCGATAGCTTCGTTCCATGCCCGCTTGAAATATCGAACGCGTGATGCGTATTTTGTACGGGCTCGCGCGCCTCGCGCGGCGTCCTGTGACAGGGACAAAAGAACAAGGATAAGAAGTCATGAGTAACGATCCTGGAATCCCACTCGCCGAGCGTCTGGCTGGAGTGGAAGAGATCGAGTGCGTCACCCCCGACCTCAACGGGGTGCCGCGTGGCAAGGTGATGACCGGCGAGGGCTTCCTCACCGGGCGCCGGCTGCAACTGGCGCGCGGCGTCCTGCTGCAGTGCATCATGGGCGGCTACCCGGCCGCGAAGTTCTACGGCAGCGACGACGGCGACCTCGCCCTGATCGCCGAGCCGACCCAGATCCACCGCCTGCCCTGGAGCGACGAACCCCGCGCCTTCGCCATCTGCGATGCGCTGGAGCTCGACGGCAAGCCCTCCGGCCTGTCCACCCGCGGCCTGCTCAAGCAGGTCGTCGCGCGCTACGCCGAACGCGGCTGGAGCCCGGTGGTGGCGACCGAGCTGGAGTTCTTCGTGTTCGCCCCCAACCCCGATCCGCTGGAAGCCTTCCAGGCGCCGGTCGGCCTCGACGGTCGCCGCGAGATCGGTCACTCGGCCTTCAGCGTGTCGTCCAACAACGGCCTGCGCCCCTTCTTCCAGGACGTCTACCGCTGCATGGAGGCGGTGGGACTGGAGCGCGACACCTTCATGCACGAGATGGGTACCACCCAGTTCGAGATCAACTTCCTCCACGGCGACCCGGTACTGCTGGCCGACCAGACCTTCCTGTTCAAGCACCTGCTCAAGGAGGTCGCGCTCAAGCACGGGCTGATCGTGGTATGCATGGCCAAGCCGCTGGCGCACACGCCGGGCAGTTCGATGCACATTCACCAGAGCATCGTCGACGGCGAGGGCCGCAATATCTTCAGCGACGCCCAGGGCGAGGCCACGCCGGAGTTCCGCCACTTCATCGGTGGCCTGCAGGCGTGCCTGTCGGACTTCACCCTGCTGTTCGCGCCGAACGTGAACTCCTTCCAGCGCCTGTGCCACCCGTACGCTTCGCCGAACAACGCCTGCTGGTCCCATGACAACCGCGCCGCCGGCCTGCGCATTCCGGCCAGTGCGCCGGTGGCTCGTCGCGTGGAGAACCGCCTGCCGGGCGCTGACGCCAACCCCTACCTGGCCATCGCCGCGAGCCTGGCTGCCGGTCTGCACGGCATCGAGCGCGCCCTGGAGCCCACCGCGCCGATCCAGGGTGAGTTCGAGGTGCCGCCGGAGTTGCTGCTGCCCTGCACGATGTACGACGCACTGCAGCGCCTGCAGCGCAGCGAGCTGGCCCGCGAGGTGTTCGGCAACGAGTTCATCGACGGCTACAGCGCGACCAAGTCCATGGAGCTGACCAGCTTCTTCGACGAAATCACCCCGTGGGAACGCCGCGTTCTCGCAGCGCAAGCCTGAGGCGCATGATCTGATTTGAAGTCGCTGACACAGCTGCGCCGAAACCCGGCGCAGCTGTGATCGGCAGCCATCTTCTGGCGATCTTCAGGCCATCCTCGTTCATCCCGCCGACATCCTTCGAAACGCCCCGCATGACCGTGCGCGACACGCGCTATTCCGGGCCCGGCAGCCCTCTCGACGCGCCGATTGGCAAGCTCTAAGGTGTGAGCGCAAGTCCCGCTTTCCGCTGCCCGGACGTTGTGCCGGGGTTGTCCTGGACCAGGAGGTCCAATGCTTCGGATCGTCACTGCCTTCCGCGCTCTGTACTTCGCCGCCGTCATGCTCCTGACCGGTTCCGGTCTGCTCAGTACCTACCTCGCGCTGCGCCTGGGCGCGGAGAAGGTCGATGGGCTGTGGATCGGCGCCATGATGGCCGCCTACTACCTCGGCCTGGTGCTGGGCGGCAAGATCGGCCACCGGCTGATCGCCCGCGTCGGTCATATCCGCGCCTACGTCGCCTGTGGCGGGTTGGTGACCGCTGCTGTGCTGGGCATCGGCCTGTTGCCCTGGCTGGGCTTCTGGCTGTTGCTGCGGGTCGCCATCGGCCTGGGGATGATGTGCCAGTACATGGTCATCGAGAGCTGGCTCAACGAGCAGGCCGAAGCGCGCCAGCGCGGTGCCGTGTTCGCCGGCTACATGGTCGCGTCCTACCTGGGCCTGGTACTCGGCCAGCTGGTGCTGGTGGTGCATCCGGGGCTGGGTCCGGAGCTGCCGATGATGATCGCGCTGTGCTTTGCGCTGTCGCTGATCCCGGTGGCGATCACCCACAAGGTCCACCCCGCGCCGCTGCGCCCGGCACCGCTGGAGCCGCGCTTCTTCATCCAGCGGGTGCCGCAGTCGTTGACCACGGTGCTGGTGTCCGGGCTGGTGGTCGGTTCGTTCTACGGCCTGGCGCCGCTCTATGCGGTGCGCCAGGGTCTGAGTAACGAGGAGATCGGTCTGTTCATGGGCGGCTGCATCTTTGCCGGCCTGCTGGTGCAGTGGCCGCTGGGCTGGCTGTCGGACCGCATTGACCGCGCCGTGCTGATCCGCAATGCTGCCATCCTGCTGTTGATAGTGGCCTTGCCGCTGGCGGCGCTGCCGTTGCTGCCGGTGCCGCCGATTTCGCTGGCGTGGCTGCTGCCGATGGGCTTCATCGTCTGCCTGGTGCAGTTCACCCTGTATCCGCTGGCCGTGGCCTTCTCCAACGACCACGTCGAAGGTGAGCGCCGCGTTTCGCTGACCGCGATGCTGCTGGTGACCTTCGGTGTCGGCGCCTGTATCGGCCCGCTGGCGGCCGGTGCGCTGATGAAGCTGTTCGGCGCCAACATGCTCTACGCCTTCGTCTGTGCCTGCTCGCTGATCCTCATCTGGCGCGTGCAGCCGGAGAAGGTCAGTGGTGTACACCGGGTCGACGAGGCACCGGTCAAGCACGTTGCCACGCCGGACAGCCTGGCGTCCTCGCCGCTGTCCGCCGCCCTCGACCCGCGGGTCGACGAAGCGGCCGTGGAGGAGCAGATGAAGGGCAACGACAACAGCACGCCGGCTGCCGAGCCGGAAGTGGAGGCAGAAGCAGAAGCCGAGGAAGAAAGCCGACCCGCGTGAGGCGGCAGGGAAGGGCGGCAAGCGCTTGCCGCCCGGGACGAACTAGAACAGTTCGTCCTTCTCGAAGCGCCGGGCTTCGCGTTGCAGCTGGTAGACGAAGCGCTCGATGTTGCGCTGCGCCAGGCCGCTCATCTGGTGGAAGCGCATGCCGGCGAAGCTGTAGCCGACCTTTTCCTCGAAGTGCACGTGGCGCAGCTCGACTTCCATGGTCAGGGCGCCGAAGGGCAGGCGCGCGGTGAATTCTTCATAGACCTGACCGGGCTGCAGGCGCTCGGCGGCGTTGCCTTCCAGGCGAATCTTGCAGCCCGTGGCGGAAATGTCGATCAGGCTGCCCTTGAGCGGCGACTTCAGTTTGCTGCCGCCAATTTCCACCGGCACCGGCTGGACCTGGCTCACAGGGGCGCGGAAGGCGTTGCGGCGCTGGTGGTAGAGCATTTCGGCCGGCACCGGCAGCCAGTAGCAGCGGGCGCTGTCGATCTCGGAGAAGAAAGCGTTCTGGGTGTTTTCCCAGGCGACGCGCACGCCTTCGTGGAAGGCTTCGATGCGGAACTGCTCGCCATTCTGCAGGAAGCGCTCGCCGTCGTTGGGGATGAGTTCATCGAGGGCGACGATGTTGCGCTCGCGGTTGATCTCGACGACGAAGCTCTGGAAGCGCTGGCTGCGCCCTTCGAAGGTGATTACCAGTGGATCGTGACTGTCCATCAGCATTTTCAGGCTGGCGTGGATCTCCACCGGAGCTTTCAACACCTTCGGTGGTTGAGGGCCATTTTCCTCGGCGAACAGATTGGACACGGTCCGCAGGTCTCCATTGTGTTTGTTATGAGTCGTGCACGGGGCAGGGCCGGATAGTGGCATTCTGCCCTAGGGCGGGCCTTCAGGCCAGAGGAGTTCAGGCCTGGCTGAGCGGGCGCTGGCGGTTGCTCTGGGTGGAGCCGCCGTAGCGATCATAGAGTCGCGGAGTTTCCTGGCCGCGCAGGATGTCGAGCGTGCGCTCGGTGCTGGTCTGGCCGGAACGGATGAGGCGGCCGTTGCGCTGGTTGGCTTCCTGGCAACGTTCGAGCAGGGCGCCGAGCTCCTGCGCACGCGCGGTGAGAGCGGCGTTGCCGGTAGCCTGGGCAATCTGCGCAAGCCCCTCGTTGTCAGCGCTGACCCCGGCCTGTTGCAGTGCCTGGGTGCGGATGCGACCGTTCTGCTCGAGCTGATGCAGCAGCGGCAGCTTGCTGTCGAGCAGCTTCTGCAACTGGTCCAGGTCGCGGGCTTGCAGCGCCTGGAACTCGTCGTCGATCAGCTGCAGCAGGCTGCTGGCTGCTTCGATGTCGCCGTTGATCAGAGAAAGCAGGGCATCGGACATCTTGGGCTCGGCGTACTAGCGGTTGACCAGGCGCTGAGTGAACTCAGCGCTGGGATTCGAAATCGAGCAGCTTGCTGGCGACTTTCTGGCTGTCGACCTGGTAGCTGCCGTCAGCGATGGCCGCTTTGATGCGGGCCACTTTCTCGTTGTCGACCACGGGCTGGTCCTTCAGTTGATCGCTTACTTTCTGCAGTTGCTGTGCGGTGTCGCTCAGCTGAACCGACTCGCCGCTCTTGGCCGGGGCGTTGACGGAGGCATTCTCTGCGGCGGCTTCGCTGCGACCGCTCTGGGCAGCACTGCTACGGCCAGTGCTGGCTGTCGTAGAGGCCGGGTTCAGCCGGTTGAAGTCGATGACCATGGTGGAAACCTCTGGAGGTATTGGACGCTTGCCAAGCTTTTCGGCCGTCTTGAGAGAAACTTTAGGCCGAATTTTCGTGCGCCTGAGCACATTTTGCAGAGGGCTGCGTCCATCATGCCAGAAAAAGTCCTGGGTCGAGCGCTACAGGCTGACTTCCACCGTCCCCGGCTCGACCACCCGAGCCCTGACGATACGCTGGGAGCGCAGGTTGCGCACGCGGATCTGTTCGCCGGTTACCCCATCGGACAGCGCTTCGCCGGGCATGAACACGTTGATCGCACTGGTCCTGGCGCGGATCACCACCTGGTCGCCCTTGCGCACGGCCGCCGCCTGTTCGAGGAAGACCGGCGCCAGCACCTGGTCGTTGACCGTGGGGCGCTTGAGCTTCATGCCGACCACCTGGTTGGGGTCGGTCAGGTAGCCTTGGCTCAGTTGGCCGACGTCCCGTTCGACGACGCTGATATCACCGGGCTCGACGACATGATTGCGCTGCAGGGGCAGGGTGGTGACGACAACCTGGCGGAACAGCCTGACCGTCGCCGGCACGAACACCGTCCAGGGTGAACTGCCTTCGCAGAGCACCCGCACGGTGACCCGACCAACGGGCTGCGCCGGGCTTTCCAGCTTCTGTGTCAGGTCCTTGTCGCACTCCGCCAGGCGCAGGCGGGGGTCGATGCGTGCGACTTCGATCTCGTAGCGTGCGTCTATGCCCGAGGTCTGCAGATAATCTTCCACCTTGAACTCAAGAAAGCCCTGGGTGGAGCCGATAAGGATCTCAGGCGCAGTGAAGCCTTCCGCCCCTGCCGGGGAGAGGGTCAGCGCACCCGTCATGCCGAGCAGCGCAGCCATCAGGGCGCGCGCGGGTCTCAGCTGTCGGAAAAATGTCGTTGCTCGTTTCATGCAACGATCCAAGCAATGGTCATGCCGCCTTCGTGAGTCGGGCGGCGTTGCGTGCACAGGAGGCTCAATGGCCGGAGTCATGGATTCGGTCAACCAGCGTACGCAGCTGGTTGGCCAGAATCGTCTCGAACTGCTGCTGTTCCGCTTGAACGGCAGCCAGCTGTACGGGATCAACGTGTTCAAGGTGAAGGAGGTGCTGCAGTGCCCCCGCCTGACCGTGATGCCCAAATCCAGCCAGGTGGTGCGCGGGGTGGCGAACATCCGTGGCGGCACCATTCCGATCCTCGACCTGGCGCTGGCCACGGGGCGTCACGCCCTGCGGGACATCGCCAACAGCTTCGTGATCATCACCGAGTACAACACCAAGGTGCAGGGCTTCCTGGTGCATTCGGTGGAGCGCATCGTCAACATGAACTGGGAGTCGATCCATCCGCCACCCAAGGGAACCGGCCGCGACCACTACCTGACGGCGGTGACGCGGGTCGACAACCAGCTGGTGGAAATCATCGACGTGGAGAAGATCCTCGCCGAAGTGGCGCCGACCTCGGAGGACATCTCCGAAGGCGTGCTGGATGCCGAGACCCAGGCCCGAGCGGTGAGCAAGCGCGTGCTGGTGGTGGACGACTCCTCCGTGGCGCGCAAGCAGCTGGTGCGTTGCCTGGAGACTGTCGGCGTGGAAGTGCTGGCGCTCAACGACGGCCGCCAGGCGCTGGATTACCTGCACCAGATGGTGGAGGCCGGCGGGCATCCGGGCAGCGATCTGCTGATGGTGATCTCGGATATCGAGATGCCGGAAATGGATGGCTACACGCTCACGGCGGAAATCCGTCACGACCCGCGCATGCAGGATCTGCACATTCTCCTGCATACTTCGTTGTCCGGGGTGTTCAACCAGGCGATGGTGAAGAAGGTCGGCGCTGACGACTTCCTCGCCAAGTTCCGTCCCGATGACCTGGCGGCTCGTGTGTCGGACCGCATCAAGGCAGTGGATGGCGCATCGGCCTGATGCCGGCGTGACGAGATGCGGGTGGCGCCGGTGCCGCCCGCATCGTCTATGGTTTTTTGAGCACCGGTCAGGCAGTTGCCGTCGCATTGCCGGCAGCCGTCCACGAGCAAAGAGGCTTATCTGTGACATCCACCAATTCTGAATTCGAGCTGTTCCGGGATTTCCTGGAGAAGACCTGCGGCATCCTCCTGGGCGCCAACAAGCAGTACCTGGTCTCCAGCCGCTTGAACAAGTTGATGGAGCAGCAGGGCATCAAGTCCCTGGGCGAGCTGGTTCAGAAGATCCAGATGCGCAGCCAGCTGCGCGAGCAGGTGGTCGATGCCATGACCACCAACGAGACCCTGTGGTTTCGCGATACCTACCCCTTCGAGGTGCTGAAGAACCGCGTGCTGCCGGAGATGATCAAGGCCTCGCCCGGCCAGCGCCTGCGCATCTGGTCGGCGGCCTGTTCCTCGGGGCAGGAACCGTATTCGCTGTCGATGTCCATCGACGAGTTCGAGCGCACCAACCTCGGCCAACTGAAGGCCGGCGTGCAGATCGTCGCCACCGACCTGTCCGGCTCCATGCTCACCGCCTGCAAGGCCGGCGAGTACGACAGCCTGGCCATTGGCCGTGGCCTGTCGCAGGAGCGCCTGGCGCGCTACTTCGACCAGAAGACGCCGGGGCGCTGGACAGTGAAGCCACCGATCAAGAGCCGTGTGGAGTTCCGCGCGCTGAACCTGCTGGACAGCTACGCCACGCTGGGCAAGTTCGACATGGTGTTCTGCCGCAACGTGCTGATCTATTTCTCGGCCGAGGTGAAGCGCGACATCCTCCTGCGCATCCATGCCACGCTCAAGCCTGGCGGCTACCTGTTCCTCGGCGCCTCCGAAGCGCTCAACGCGCTGCCGGACCACTACCAGATGGTCCAGTGCAGCCCGGGGATCATCTACAAGGCCAAGTGATCGGCCGACGCCCCGCCTGTTCGGGCGGGGATCTTGCTACGGCATTTATCTGATCGCGGACTTTGTCCGCGATCTGCATTTCTGCGTGCGTCGAATTCGCGGCGGAGCACGGCCGCAGGAGGGGGAGAGCTTGCGATACCCATGCTATCGGTGCCCCGGAATCGATGGGTATCGCTGTGCTCCACGCCATCCTGCGTATGCGTTCGCCGGGCAGGGTGCCGTTCGCGATCGGGTGGCAATGACTTTCCCCGTAGGAGCGGGCCATGCCCGCGATCCGTCGGCAGGGCCGACGTTTCCAATAGCTTCGCGGGCAAGCTGAACGCGGCAACGGCAACGGCAACGGCAGAAGAGGGCGGCAAAGCGCAGCGGCAAGCTTGCCGCCTTGCCCCAGGCGGCAAGGAAAGCGGTTGCCGCTTTGCCGCTGTTTGCCGCCCCTTGCCGCTGCTCGGATTCCCTCAAGCCCTTGATTATCCAAGGAATACAAATGTGGCACGCACCTTGCTGAAGTGTTGGCAAGCCCACACCGGCAAACAGGTTCGTGACCATGAGCATCAGCTTCGACAAAGCCCTCGGCATCCACCAGCAAGCGCTGAACTTCCGCTCCCAGCGCGCTGAAGTCCTGGCCAATAACCTGGCCAACGCCGACACGCCCAACTACAAGGCGCGCGACCTGGATTTCGCCTCGGTGCTGGCAGCCCAGTCGGACAAGCTGAAGAACGGCACCTTCAGCGCGACCCTGACCAACTCGCATCACATTGCCGCCGATGGTTTCGGCATGGGTGACGAGTCGGTGAAATACCGCATCCCGAACCAGCCTTCGGTTGACCAGAACACCGTCGACGAACAGATCGAGCAAGCCAACTACGCGGAAAACTCCGTGCAGTTCCAGGCCTCGTTCACCTTCCTCAACAGCAAATTCAAAGGGCTGATGAACGCCCTGCGCGGGGAGTAATCGCCATGTCGCTCGCCAGTGTCTTCAACATCGCCGGTACCGGCATGAGTGCCCAGACCACCCGTCTGAACACCACCGCGTCGAACATCGCCAACGCCGAGAGCGTCTCCTCGAGCATCGACCAGACCTACCGCGCCCGTCACCCGGTGTTCTCCACCATGCTGCAGAACGCCCAGGGCGGCGACCAGGGTTCGCTGTTCGGCGAGACCGACCAGGCCGGTTCCGGCGTGCAGGTGCTGGGCGTGGTCGAGGACCAGAGCCCGCTGGTGCCGCGCTACGAGCCGAACCATCCGGCCGCCGACAAGGACGGCTACGTCTACTACCCCAACGTCAACGTGGTGGAGGAGATGGCCGACATGATCTCCGCCAGTCGTTCTTTCCAGAGCAACGCGGAAATGATGAACACCGCCAAGCAGATGATGCAGAAGGTCCTGACCCTGGGTCAGTAAGCGCAGAGGACGCCCCATGAGCATCAATACCGATAACAGCACCACGAGTTCGATCCTGTCCTCGCTCAACTCCGGGTCGTCGAGTTCGTCGACCACCAGCGAGACCGGGACCAGCGCGCTGGGCAAGGATTCCTTCCTGCAGTTGCTGGTCACCCAGTTGAACAACCAGAACCCGCTGGACCCGCAGGACAACACCGAGTTCGTCTCCCAGCTGGCGCAGTTCAGCAGCTTGGAGAGCATGCAGAACCTGGATACCACCCTGGGCACCTTCTATTCGTCGTTCCAGTCGTCGCAGGCCCTGCAGGCTTCTTCGCTGGTCGGGCGCTCGGTGATCGTCAATTCCAGCAAGGTGCAGGTCGATGACCCGAGCGCTGGCGTCAACGGCACCCTGGTGATGCCGTCCGGCGGCGATGGTGTGACCCTGAAGATCTACGACGACTCGGGTGACCTGATCCGCACCGTCGACATGGGCAGCCAGAAGGCCGGCAACATCGACTTCAAGTGGGACGGCAAGGACGACAGCGGCGAACTGGTGGCCGCCGGCACCTACACCGTCAAGGCCAGCGCCAGCCTGGACGGTACCAGTACCGCCCTGACCACCTACCTGCCGGCCACGGTCAACAGCGTCACGCTGGGCCAGAACGGCGGGGAAATGTCCCTGAACCTGGCTGGCATCGGCGCCGTTTCCGCCTCCAGCATTCAGACCATCGGAAAATAACGCCGCGTTTCGGCACAGGAGCAACACATGTCTTTCAATACCGCCCTGAGTGGACTCAACGCCGCGTCGATGGACCTGAACGTCACCGGCAACAACATTGCCAACGTCGGCACCACCGGCTTCAAATCCTCGCGGACCGAGTTCGCCGACCTCTACGCCTCCTCGATGCTCGGCACCGGCCGCATCGCCGTGGGTAACGGCGTGGTCACCCAGGCCGTCTCGCAGCAGTTTACCCAGGGCAACCTGAGCACCACCGGTCGCAGCCTGGACCTGGCAGTGAGCGGCAACGGCTTCTTCATGACCAGCGACAACGGCAGCCGCGTCTACACCCGCAACGGTACCTTCAATACCGACGCCAGCGGCTACATCGTCGATGGTTCGGGCAATCGCCTGCAGGGTTATGGCGTCAATGGCAACGGCAACATCGTCAACGGCGTGATCACCGACCTTAAGGTCGACACCGCCAACCAGCCGCCGAGCCCGACCTCGAAGATCACTTCGACCCTGAGCCTGAACTCCAACGCCACCACGCCGACTACCACGCCGTTCGATGCCACCGACTCGGACAGCTACAACTGGTCGACCTCCGTGGACATCTATGACTCCCAGGGCAACTCGCACACCATGACGAACTACTTCGTCAAGGACAGCGCCAACAACTGGAGCATGTACACCCTGGTGGACGGGCGTAACCCGCAGACCCCGACCAGCACCACGCCGCTGAGCAGCGACATCACCTTCAACAGCGCCGGCCAGCTGACGGGCATCACTTCCACCGGCATGACCGTCAATGCCGACAACACCATGACCCTGACCGGCTGGACGCCGGCCGCCGTCACCGACTCCACCACCAACCCGGTGACCTGGGGTGCCAACGGCGCGGCAGGCACTACTGGCGGCATCAGCATCGACCTGACCAAGACCACCCAGACCAACGGCTCCTTCGCTGTGACGGCGGTGACCCAGGATGGCTACGCCACCGGCCAGATGTCCGGCCTGTCGTTCGCCGAAGACGGCCAGATGTACGCCACCTACACCAACGGCCAGTCCAAGGTGATCGGCCAGGTGATCCTGGCCAACTTCGCCAACACCCAGGGCCTGACCCCGGTGGGCAACACCGGCTGGAAGCAGTCGCTGGCCTCGGGCGAGGCGGTGATCGGCACGCCCACCTCCGGCACCCTCGGCTCGGTCGGCTCGGGAACCCTGGAAGACTCCAACGTCGACCTCACCGCGCAACTGGTGAACCTGATCGTGGCGCAGCGCAACTACCAGGCGAACGCCAAGACCGTCCAGACCGAAAGCACCATCTCCGACACCATCATCAACCTGCGTTGATGACGTCCCCTTGCCGCAGGCGGCAGTCCTTCGCCGCCTGACGGCCATCGAGGCTCCTTCGGGAGCCTTTATTTTTTGATATTCCCTTGAATATCAATATCTTGAGGTTTGTTCTGCGGTTCTGGCACAGCCTTTGCTGAAGTCACTCCAACACCGCCGGGAATCCGACTCGGCACTGGAGGAATGCCTTGGACAGAATGCTGTATGTCGCCATGAGCGGCGCGAGCCAGAACACCAAAGCCATGCAGGCTCACGCCAACAACCTGGCGAACATCTCCACGACCGGCTTCCGCCGCGACTTCGAGCAAGCTCGCGCCATGCCCGTGTTCGGTGACAGCTTTCCGGCGCGCGTCTTCGCCATGAGCGAGCGCCCGGCGACCGACTTCACCACCGGCTCCCTGCAGGAAACCGGCCGTGACCTCGACGTCGCCGCCAAGGGCGATGCCTGGATCGCCGTGCAGGCGCCGGACGGCGGCGAAGCCTACGTGCGCACCGGCAGCCTGGAAATCGACGCCCTCGGCCAGCTGCGCACCAGCGACGGTATGCCGGTGATGGGCAACGGCGGGCCGATCGCGATTCCGCCGGAAGAAAAGATCGACATCGGCGAGGACGGCACCATCACCATCCGTGGTCAGGGCAACAACCCCAATGCACTGGCTACCGTCGACCGCATCAAGCTCGTGACTCCCGACGCCAAGCAACTGGAGAAGGGCAGCGACGGCCTCATCCGCATGAAGTCGGGCCAGCCCGCTCCCCAGGTCGATGCCAATGCCAGCGTGCAGTCCGGCGTGCTGGAAGCCAGCAACGTCAATGCTGTCGACGAGATGACCTCGATCCTGGCGCTGTCTCGCCAGTTCGAGTTGCACGTGAAGATGATGAAAACCGCCGAAGAAGACTCCCAGTCGATGGCGCGTGTTTTGCAATTCAGCTGATAAGAACCTGATTAACCGTCCAAGGCGCCACGAATCCGGCGCCCGAGGAGAACGACATGCTTCCGGCACTTTGGGTCAGCAAGACCGGTCTGTCCGCCCAGGACATGAACCTGACCACCATCTCGAACAACCTGGCGAACGTGTCCACCACGGGCTTCAAGCGCGACCGCGCGGAGTTCCAGGACCTGCTCTACCAGATCAAGCGTCAGCCCGGCGCCAACTCGACCCAGGACACCCAGCTGCCCTCGGGCCTGCAACTGGGTACCGGTGTGCGCATCGTCGGCACCCAGAAGAACTTCACCGCCGGCAGCCTGCAGACCACCGACAACCCGCTGGACATGGCGGTCAACGGTCGTGGCTTCTTCCAGGTGCTGACCCCGGACGGCACTGTCGCCTACACCCGTGACGGCAGCTTCCACCTGAACTCCGACGGCCAGATCGTCACCTCCAACGGCAATGCCCTGGAGCCGGCCATCGTCGTCCCGGCTGAAACCCAGACCTTCACCGTCGGCAACGACGGCACTGTCTCGGTCACCGTCGCCGGCAACGCGACGCCGCAGATCATCGGCAACATCCAGACCGCCGACTTCATCAACCCGGCCGGCTTGCAGGCCACCGGCAACAACCTGTTCCTGGAAACCGCCGCCAGCGGCGCGCCCCAGGTCGGCACCCCTGGCCTGAACGGCCTGGGCACCGTGCTGCAGAACACCCTGGAGAACTCCAACGTCAGCGTGGTGGAAGAGATGGTGAACATGATCACCACCCAGCGCGCGTACGAGATGAACTCCAAGGTGATCTCCACCGCGGACCAAATGCTCTCCTTCGTCACCCAGAATCTGTAAGCCCTGATCCCGTAGTCGCTCTCCCCGAGAGGTAGCTGTAGATGAACCGTTCCCACCTCCTTCCGCTGCTGGCCATCGCCGCGTTGGCAGGGTGCGTGAGCCCTCCGCCCAAGCCGGACGATCCCTATTACGCTCCGGTGCTGCCGCGCACGCCTGCGCCGGCTGCCCAGAACAATGGGTCGATCTACCAGGCCGGGTTCGAGAACAACCTCTACGGCGACCGCAAGGCCTTCCGCGTGGGTGACATCATCACCATCACCCTCAACGAGAAGACCCAGGCGAGCAAGAAAGCCAACTCGGACATCTCCAAGGACAGCAGCAACAAGCTCGGCCTGACCTCGATGTTCGGCAGCAGCCTGACTACCAACAACCCGGTGGGCGGCGGCGACCTGAGCCTCTCCGCCGAGTACTCGGGCAACCGCGAAACCAAGGGCGACAGCGCGGCCGGGCAGAGCAACAGCCTGACGGGCTCGATCACCGTTACCGTGGCCGACGTCATGCCCAACGGCATCCTCGCCGTGCGCGGCGAGAAGTGGATGACCCTGAACACCGGCAACGAGCTGGTGCGCATTGCCGGTCTGATCCGCGCCGACGACATCGCCACCGACAACACCGTCGCCTCCACTCGTGTGGCCGATGCGCGCATCACCTACTCGGGCACCGGCGCGTTCGCCGATGCGAGCCAGCCGGGCTGGTTCGACCGCTTCTTCCTCAGCCCGCTGTTCCCGTTCTGAGGGTGATGACGATGACTGTCGTTCGCAAGGTATCCCTCGGCCTGACCCGCGCGCTCCGCCTCGGCGGCGCGCTGCTGGCCTGCGCGCTGTTCGCCGTGCCGGCCGCCCATGCCGAACGGCTCAAGGACATCGCCACCATCCAGGGTGTGCGCAATAACCAGCTGATCGGCTACGGCCTGGTCGTCGGCCTCAATGGCACCGGCGACCAGACCACGCAGACGCCGTTCACCCTGCAGACCTTCAACAACATGCTGGCGCAGTTCGGCATCAAGGTGCCGGCAGGCTCGGGCAACGTGCAGCTGAAGAACGTCGCGGCGGTGTCCATCCATGCCGACCTTCCGCCGTTCGCCAAGCCGGGCCAGGCCATCGACATCACCGTGTCGTCCATCGGCAACGCCAAGAGCCTGCGCGGCGGCAGCCTGCTGATGACCCAGCTCAAGGGTATCGACGGCCAGACCTACGCCGTGGCCCAGGGCAACCTGGTGGTCGGCGGCTTCGACGCCGAAGGCCGCGACGGTTCCAAGATCACCGTCAACGTGCCGTCGGCCGGCCGCATTCCGGCGGGCGCTACCGTCGAGCGCGCGGTACCGAGCGGCTTCGACCAGGGCAATACCCTGACCCTGAACCTCAATCGCCCTGACTTCACCACCGCCAAGCACATCGTCGACCGCATCAACGAACTGCTCGGCCCGGGCGTCGCCCAGGCTGTGGACGGTGGCTCGGTACGCGTCAGCGCGCCGCTGGACCCGAACCAGCGCGTGGACTACATGTCCGTGCTGGAGAACCTCGATGTGCAGGCCGGCGAAGCCGTGGCCAAGGTCATCATCAACTCGCGCACCGGCACCATCGTGATCGGCCAGAACGTGCGCGTGTCGCCGGCCGCCGTGACCCACGGCAGCCTGACCGTGACCATCACCGAAGACCCCATCGTCAGCCAGCCCGGTCCGTTCTCCAACGGCCAGACTGCCGTCGTCCCGCGCTCGAACGTGAGCGCCAACCAGGAAGCCAAGCCGATGTTCAAGTTCGGCCCCGGCACCACCCTGGACGAAATCGTACGCGCCGTTAACCAGGTGGGCGCTGCGCCCGGCGACCTGATGGCGATCCTCGAAGCCCTGAAACAGGCCGGCGCGCTGCAAGCCGACCTGATCGTGATCTGAGGACGCCGCCGTGGACGCCCGACTGCTTTCTGCTGGTACCTCCACTACCGACTCCGGTTCCTACTCCGACCTCAATCGCCTGTCGGCGATGAAGACCGGCGCGAACCGCGACAGCGCGGGGAACATCCGCAAGGTCGCCCAGGAGTTCGAATCGCTGTTCATGAACGAGATGCTGAAATCCATGCGCTCGGCCAACGAGGTGTTCGCCAAGGACAACCCGATGAACAGTGAAGCGGCCAAGCAGTACCAGGACATGTACGACCATCAGCTGTCCGTGTCTCTGGCCACCCAGGGGCATGGTATCGGCCTGGCCGACGTGCTGGTCAAGCAGATGGAAAAGATGCAGGGCGTCCGCCACACCGGCAACAACCCCTTCGCCCAGACCGGCACCCAGGCGGCCACCGACGGCACCCAGAGCGCTGCGGCCACCGCTGCTGCGTCCGACCGGCAGAAGACCCCGAGCGTGTTTGCCGCCAACGGCAAGGCCTTGCCGCAACCCGAAGCCGGCCGTGACGATCGCCAGGCGCTGAACGCCCGTCGCCTTGCCTTGCCGGGCAAGCTCGCCCAGCGTATCGCTGCAGGCCTGGTGCCGGGCGCCGACAGCTCCGTGGCTTCCACCGCCAACCAGCCGGCACAGCTGGCCAGCAACGATTGGCGCGGCAGCCAGGCCTACACCAAACAGATCGACACCACCGTGCCGGTGGCCGATATCGATACCTCGGCGATCTCCACCAGGCCGGGCAAGTCGATGTTCGCTTCGGCCGACGACTTCATCAGCACCATGCTGCCCATGGCCGAGCGCGCGGCCAAGCGCATCGGTGTCGACCCGCGTTACCTGGTGGCCCAGGCCGCGCTGGAAACCGGCTGGGGCAAGAAGATGATCGCCCAGCGCGACGGCAGCAGCAGCCACAACCTGTTCGGCATCAAGACCGGTTCCAGCTGGAAGGGCGATTCCGCCCGCGCCACCACCACCGAATTCGAGAAAGGCAAGGAAGTGAAGGAAGTGGCTTCGTTCCGTGCCTACAACTCCTTCGAGCAGAGCTTCCAGGACTACGTCAGCTTCCTGCAGAACAACGATCGCTACCA
Organism: Pseudomonas sp. PDM22; assembly: GCF_014851965.1. NCBI lineage: Bacteria > Pseudomonadati > Pseudomonadota > Gammaproteobacteria > Pseudomonadales > Pseudomonadaceae > Pseudomonas > Pseudomonas sp. PDM22. The sequence continues at coordinate 285,276 of NZ_JACVAR010000001.1, read as the reverse complement.
GGGCGCGCTGGACTCCGCGTCGCGTCCGGATCAGTTCATGAAGGAACTGCAGCGTGCCGGCTACGCCACCGACCCGCAGTACGCGCGCAAGGTGAACCAGATCGCCAAGCAGATGCAGGTCTACCAGACCGTCGCGATGGCCGACACCCCGACTCGCACACTGTGAAGCCCTGTACAAAGGACTGCGCTAAGGAAAGACCATGAGCCTCTTATCCATCGGACTGTCCGGCCTCAACGCCTCGCAAGCGGCGCTGAGCACCACCGGCAACAACATCACCAACGTCAACACGGCGGGCTACACGCGCCAGACGACGTCGCAGGTGACCTCCGCCGAGCAGTTCGCGGGGCAGTACTACGTTGGCACCGGTACCACGGTGCAGGACGTCCGCCGGATGTACAGCGAGTTCCTGGCCAACCAGTTGCGCGGCGCCACCTCGGTGGACAGCGATGCGCAGACCTACCTCTCCCAGGTCAACCAGATCGATTCGCTGCTGTCCGACAGCACTACCGGTCTGTCCAAGGTCATGCAGAACTTCTTCGCCTCGCTGCAGACCGCTGCGGCGACGCCGACCGACGCCGCCTCGCGTCAGCTGGTGCTGACCCAGGCCGCGAACCTGGCGCAGCGCTTCAACTCGATTTCCACCCAGCTGGGCACCCAGAACAGCTACGTCAACACCCAGATGGACAGCCTGGCCGGGCAGGTCACCGACCTGGCCAAGACCATCGCCCAGTACAACCAGGCGATCATCGCAGCCGAGGCTGGCGGCGCCAGCGCCAACGACCTGCAGGACAAGCGCGACCAGGCGGTATTGCAGCTTTCCGACATGATCGGCGTCAGCGTGGTCAAGCAGGGCAGCAGCCTCAACCTCTACCTGGGCTCCGGCCAGCCGCTGGTGGTGGGGGCCAATTCCTCCACCCTGACCGCCGGCCCGAGCGCCAACAACCCGTCGCAATTCAGCCTGAGCCTGAGCTCCGGCAGCTCGACCATGGACGTCACCTCGGTGGTCACCGGAGGCCAGATGGGCGGCCTGCTGCGCTACCGCAGCGACGTGCTGAACACGACCCAGAACGAACTGGGGCGCATGGCCATCGTCCTTGCCGACACCTTCAACAGCCAGCTCGCCCAGGGCCTGGACCTGAACGGCAACTTCGGCGCGCAGCTGTTCAAGGACATCAACGACGCCAGCGTCATCGGCAACCGCAGCCTGGCCAACACCCACAATACCGGCACCGGCAACCTCAACGTCAACATCACCGACAGCAGCGCACTGACCACCAGTGACTACGAGGTGACCTTCACCTCCGCCACCGGCTACACCATCAAGCGCTCCTCTGATGGCACGGTGCTGGGCAGCGGCGACCTGACCGACAACCCGCCGAAGGAATTCGACGGCTTCAGCATCAGCCAGCAGAGCGTCGGTACCGTGCAGGCGGGCGACCGTTTCACGGTAATCCCGACCCGCACCGCGGCCTCGGACATCTCGGTCACCATGACTGACTCCAACCGCCTGGCCTTCGCCTCGCCGGTGGTCGCCAGCAGCACCACTGGCAATGAAGGCAGCGGCACCATCAGCGGCACCACCCTGACCAGCAAGCTGGATGCCAGCAACGGCACCGCGCTGGGCGCCTCGATCAAGGCCGGCCTGCCGGTGAAGCTGGTGTTCGACGCAGCCAGCGGCGGCACCCAGGGCTACACCATCTACGATTCGGCAGGCAACTCGCTGGGCACCGGCAACATCGTGCCGGGCCAGAGCAATGACATCAGCATCACCGTACCGGGCTCGCCGTCGTTCAGCTTCCAGACCACCATCGCCGGTTATCCAGCGGACGGCGACAGCTTCGGCGTGGCCTTCAACAGCAATGGCGACGCCGACAACACCAACGCCCAGAAGCTCATCGACCTGCAGACCACCAAGACCGTCGGCAGCGGCACGGGCAGCGGCAGCGGCATGAGCCTGACCGGCGCGTACAGCAGCCTGACCGAGACCGTCGGCGCCACGGCCAACCAGGCCAAGCTCGACGCCACCGCCACCGAGGCGGTGCTGACCCAGGCGCAAGGCAGCCGCGACTCGCTGTCGGCGGTCAACCTCGATGAAGAGGCGGCCAACCTGGTGAAGTTCCAGCAGTACTACACGGCCTCCGCGCAGATCATCAAGACCGCGCAGACGCTCTTCGACACCCTGATCAACAACATCTGAGGAGGCTGAAATGGTTGTGCGAATTTCCACCCCGCAGATCTTCAATTCGAACATCGACAACTACAACCGCGGCTATGCCAGCCTGGCCAAGCTGCAGGAGCAGATCTCCAGCGGCACGCGTATCCAGACTCCGGCGGACGACCCCGTCGGCGCCGCGCGTCTGTTGCAGCTGGAGCAGCAGCAGGCGCTGCTGACCCAGTACAGCGGCAACATGACGTCCGCGACCAACAGCCTGAACCAGGAGCAGAGCGTCCTCGATTCCATCACCACCGCCCTGCAGCGCGCCCGCGAACTGACCCTGCGCGCCGGCGACGGCTCGATGACCGACGAGGACCGTGGCGCCATCAGCGATGAGCTGGGCGAAATCCAGAACCAGCTGCTGACCCTGATGAACAGCAAGGACGCCAGCGGCAACTACCTGTTCTCCGGCAGCAAGAGCACCGTGCAGCCCTTCGTGCAGAACGCCGACGGCAGCTTCAGCTACCAGGGCGATCAGAGCACCCTCAAACTGCAGATCTCCGACAATCTGACGCTGTCCACCAACGACAACGGCTGGAGCATCTTCGAGATGGCGGCCAACGCCAGCCGCACCATCAGCTCGGTGACCAGCAATCCGAGCGCCGATGGTGTGCAGCGTGTTTTCCTGTCCCAGGGCAATGTGACCAGCGACAGCAACTACAACGCCAGCTTCCGTGATGGCGCGCCCTACACGCTGAACGTGCTCAGCGGCACGCAGTACCAGATCCTCGATAAGGACGGCAACGACGTCACCAGCGATGCCACCACCAATGGCACCTACGACTCGACCTCCACCGACAGCAACGCCATCAACTTCCGTGGTGCGCAGTTCCAGCTGGACGTATCGCTGCCTTCCAGCGACGACGCCAGCACGGTGGACAGCCTGGTCAACGGCTACAGCTTCAGCTTCGGTACCGCGCCCGACACCCTGTCGGTCAAGCGCAGCGCCACCAACACCTCCACGGCGCAGATCACCTCCACCACGGTGAGCAACAACACCGCTTACACCACGCAGTTCCCCAGCAGCGGCGTGCAGCTCAAGTTCACCAGCGCCACCGACTTCGAGGTCTACGCGCTGCCCACCAGCCAGGGCGCCACACCGCTGTCCACCGGCACGCTGGGCGCGACTTTCCCGCAAACGGTGACCGTGGCCGGCGTGGACATGACCCTCAGCGCCGCCCCGGCGACCGGTGATCAGTTCTCCGTCACTGCCAGCTCTCCGGAGCGGCAGAACATCCTCAATACCATCGGCGATCTGCGGACCGCGCTGGATACCTCTACCAGTGGGAACCCGCAGGCGCAGCTGAATATCCGCAACATGGTCGCGACTGCGCTCACCAACCTCGACAAGGCCAGCGACCAGGTGCTGGCGACCCAGTCGTCCATTGGTGCGCGGCTCAACACCATCGATGTGCTGAACCAGGAAAACCAGAGCCTGGCCCTGACCAACACCACTACGCAGTCGTCGATCCGCGATACCGACATGGCCGCGGCGACCTCGCAGCTGGTGCTGCAGCAGACCATGCTCGAAGCGGCCCAGGCGGCGTTCGCGCGGATCAGCCAGCTCAGTCTGTTCAACAAACTCTGATCATTCCGGCCCGCCCGAAAGCGGCGGGCCCCACTCGGGAAGAACCACACATGGGTGATATCAACTTCAGCGCCAAGGGCCGCCAACTGATCGAGATGTACGGGCAGATGGCGCGCGAAGGCTACGATCGCAACGACGAGCAGCACGTCGACGTTGCCTTCAGCGACTTCGAGTTACGCCCGTTCCGTCCCCAGGTCCGCGAGATACTGCAGAACCATGCTATTCGCAACGTGCTGGACTACGGTTGCGGCGGCTCCGACTGGACCCAGCCCGGCTTCGATGACAATGGCCAGTCCGCCGTGCAGTACTTCAACCTCGAAGGGGCTTACCGCTACGAGCCTGCGCGTGGCATCGACGAACGCCGGAAAGTCGACTGCGTGGTGTCCTTCGACGTACTCGAGCACATCTTCGTTGCCGACGTGCCCAAGGTTCTGCGTGACATCTACTCCTGCGCTGAGCGCCTGGTGATCCTCAACGTCGCCTGCTATCCGGCCCAGGCGTTGCTGCCCAACGGTGAGAACGCCCACATCACCGTACGCCAGCCGCTGTGGTGGAAGGGCATGCTGGACTGCATCACACCGGAGTTCCCCGGCATCACGACCTGCCTGATCTGTTCCACCGCCTGGCGTCAGGCCACCGGTTTTCCGCAGTGGAGTGGCGACATGTGGCAGGCCAGCGAGACGTTCGTCATCGCCAACTGAGCCGCTTGCGCAGTCAACAGAAAAGCCTCCCGAGTGGAGGCTTTCTTGTTCGTGCGCAATGGGCGGGAGCAGACCTGCTCGGCTAACCCAAGTGCTCCCCCTGTAGGAGCGGGCCATGCCCGCGATCGCGCGCAAGGCGCGCTCCTACAGTGCAGCTTTCGTTGATGCGGACCTCGTCCGCGAAATCCTCCGAGGTGTACCCGCAGACCAACGCAAATCGACAGAGCGATTCGCTCCTGCCAAGTGTCCAAGAAAAAGCCCGGCAAACGCCGGGCTTTTTCGTTGCCGCGCTCTGTCAGTCCAGGCGCTTGAACACACAGAAGCCGCGATGGTGAACCTTGTCGTCGACCAGTTGGCCCTGGTACAGCAGGAAGAAACCCTGCTCGTAGAAGTGGCGCATGTTGACGAAGAACTTGGTGTCGTTCATCCGCAAGTCGTTGCTCTCTATGACCACGATGCCGCCGGGCTTGAGCAGGCTCTTGAGGTCGGCGACGTAGTCGGGCATCGGCTTGCCGATCCACACGTGCACGGCAAACGAGAAGATCACGTCGAACAGGCCCGGGTCGCTGGCGCGCAAGTCTTCATAGGTGCAGGTGCGGAACTCGCAGTTCTCCACCTTGTGATGCTGCGCCAGGCGGTCGGCGATGCGGATCAGCGAGTCGTTGTTGTCGAAGCCCAGGTAGCTGCCAACCTGTTGCGCCACTTCGATGCCGAAGCAGCCGATGTTGCAGCCGATGTCCAGCACGCGGTCGGTCGGCGAGAGCCATTTATCCAGCGCGTAGCGGTTCATCCGGAACAGGGTCGGGCGGGCGCCCGGCAGGTCCCAGCCCTCATGGCCCTGGTACAGCTCCTTGTTGGCGCCGAATACCTGGGACTGTGAGAAGAAGTTCTCGTGTACGTCCAGCTTGCAGTCGCGCCACTGGCTCTCTTCCGGCGCGGCGTCGGGGCTGCGCAGATAGCAGAGCACGTCGTTACCGTCGACCAGATTCAGTTGCTCGCGCAGGTTGTGCTCGGCCCAGACCTCCAGCACGTCCGGTGAGGTTGGCACGGCGGCGCGGCGGATCAGCACCGGGGCGTGGCGGCCTTCGTATTGCAGGAAGCCCTGGTAGTAGAAGTAGCCCATGCGGATATAGGGCACGTGCTCGTAGGGCGCCGCGTAGATGATGCCGTTGCCGGATTCGAAGAACAGCGGAGCGATCTTCTGCACCAGGTCTTTCGGATCGAACAGCGCCTGCAGGTTCAGGGTGCCAGCTTCGATGCGCTGCCAGCCGGTGACCGCCAGCAGGTCGTCGCGTTGGCTCGGGTTGTTCTCCATGATCGCCTTGGCGCCGGGAGGGCCGCCGACGGTCGCTGCGTGGCTGGAACGGGCGAACACCCGGGCCTTGCCGAAGAAGCTGCTGGCCTCGGCCTGGCGCATGCCCTGGAGCATCTCCAGCTGCGCCAGCAGGTCAGCGGTGTCAGCGCGCTTCTCGTAGGTGGAGAGGCTGGCCAGCCAGTGGTATGCCTCTTCCAGGTGGCCCTGGAACAGCGCCAGGGTCGCCAGGGTGTTGCGTACCTCGAAGTCTTCCGCATCCAGTTGCACCGCCAGGTGCAGGTAGGGGTGGGCCTCGTCGTAGCGACGCAGGCGCACCAGCAGGCGGCCGAGCAGGCTGTTCACCGCGGCGTTGTCAGGCACCGCCTGCTGGATATGCAGCAGGTGGTCGAGGGCTTCGTCGTTGTTCTTGCCGAGCTCGCCCAGGGCGATGGCCAGGCTCAGGCGCACCGGCAGGTCATCAGGACGTTCGCCGTGCAACTCGCGGAAGGCGGCGACGGCCGCTTCACGCTGACCGCTTTGTTGCAGTTGCTGAGCCTGGGCAATGCGGGCTTCAAAAGGTTGGGACACTGGGGTTCTCCTCCAAGCGGAGTCGCTGGCGATCAGGGTTGGCGGGCGCCGCACGGGCGGGCCGGTTGAAAGGTGTTGGCGCGGACGGCGTTCATAGCACGCCACTCCCGCGCATGCGCTGCACGGCCTGGTCCAGGGCTTCGCCCCAGCGGCCCAGCTCGCGGTTGCGGATCAGTTGTACGGATGGGTACCAGTAGCTGGTCGCATCGTCGACAGCCCAGCGCCAGTTCGGATTGAGCTGGAGCAGCACGAAGGTCGGCACGCCCAGCGCCCCGGCGAGGTGGACAGTGGTGTTGTCGATGCTCAGCACGGCGTCCAGCGCGGCCAGTTGGCTGGCCTGGGCATCCATGTCCTTGAGCGGATTGACCGCGGCGTCATGGTGGATATGCAGCCCGAGGCTCTCGGCTTCGGCGCGCTCCGGCTCGGTATTGCCGTACTGCAGGTTGATCAGCTGTACGTTGTCCAGCTTTGCCAGTTGCGCCAGTTCCTGCATCTCGATGCGGCGGCTCTGCATGTCGTTGGCAGTATCGGTGCCGCCACGCCAGGAAATGCCCACCAGGCGTTTACCGGGGAACAGACGCTGGTACTCGGCTCGTTTGGCCTGGGTCTGCTGCTCGTCGGCCTTGAGGAAGGCGCGGGTACCGGCGAAGGAGGCGAGGGTAGGGCGCAGGAACTCGCCCAGGCTGCCCATGGGAATCTGGTAGTCACTGCGTGGCCAGGTCTGCCGGTGCATCATGCGCTGGCCGTTGTGGACCTGGCCGGTGCTTTCGCGCTGGATGATCGACAGGCCCGGCATGCTGCGCTGCAGCAGTGGGCAGAGACGGTCGTAGGTCTCGACATGCACCTGGCCGCCCAGCTTGAGCAGGTCCGGCAGCATGCTGACGAACATGACGTGGTCACCGATGCCTTGTTCGGCCCAGACCAGCAGGGTCTTGCCTTCCAGCGGCTCGCCGCGCCAGCGCGGGGTATTGAACTCCTGGTAGTGCTCCTTCAGCGAGGTCTTCCAGCGCGCCTCGTAGTGCGGCCAGCCGACATCGAACTGCTTGAGGCGCAGTTGCAACAGCGACAGGTTGTTATGCGTGCCCGAATGCTCCGGCATCTTCTCCAGCGTCTGCATATAGAGACGGTAGGCGTCCTGGTAGCGCGCCACCTGCTCCAGGGACAGTGCCAGGTTGAAGGGGCCGAACAGGTAGTTGGGGGCCAGTTCCAGCGTCAGCTGATGGCAGGCGACGCTGTCATGGAAGCGCCCGCACTCGAAGTACAGGGTGCCCAGCAGGCCGAGCAGGATGCTCTGCTGCCATGGCTCCTGCGGCTTTTCCAGCGCCTGGGTATAGAGCGCCTCGGCTTCGTCGAAGCGTTTGCGCAGGCTCAGCGCGGCGCAGTACAGGGCCAGGCGCGGCAGGCTCGGCGAGGCCCGGTACCAGCGTTCGGCACGCTCAAGGTTCTTTATGAACAGCCGATGAGTACGCATCGTGTCCAGCAGCTCTTCATCGACCTTGGGGTCGGTGGTCATGTCGAGCGCGCGCTCGGCCCAGGCTTCCGCCGATTGCGGGTCCTGCAGCTCCAGGTGCAGGCGGGCGATCTTGGCGTGGACCATCGCGGTGTTGGGCACCAGTTTCGCCAGCGCTTCATATAGACGGATCTGTTCCGCGCGGTCTTCGCGGTCTTCGGCAATCTGCAACGCCTGGCTGAGGCGCTGGATCTCGGATTGAAGCTTGTGGTTGGACATGCGGAACCTGCTGGTGACGGAGCTTTGGCGCGTGTCCGGGGGCTTTGCAAGAACGAGGCCAGCCGGGGCCTACAGAGCGGTCTGAAGAAAATTCGAAAAAAAAGTTAAAGCCCGTCCGACTTGGGACGATAACCCTAACGAAGGTTCTCCACGCCATTTCGAATCAAACGGGCAGGGAGGCCACTTAGCCCTAACACGAGGAATTCGTCATGGCTCTTACCGTCAACACCAACATCGCCTCGCTGTCGGTTCAAAAGAACCTGACCAAGGCCGCCAACAACCTGAACACTTCGATGACCCGTCTGTCCACCGGCCTGCGTATCAACAGCGCCAAGGACGACGCCGCCGGCTCGCAGATTTCCAACCGTCTGACCAGCCAGGTCAACGGCCTGAACGTAGCCGTGAAGAACGCCCAGGACGCCAACTCCATCGCCCAGGCCGCCGAAGGCGCCCTGCAGGAGTCCACCAACATCCTGCAGCGTATGCGTGAGCTGTCCCTGCAGTCCGCCAACGGCTCCAACAGCAGCGAAGACCAGACTTCGCTGAACCAGGAGTTCAAGTCGCTGACCGCTGAACTGACCCGTATCTCCAAGACCACCACCTTCGGTGGCGGCACCTCCGGTATCAAGCTGCTCGACGGCACCGCCGGCACCAACGGCACCCTGACCTTCCAGGTCGGCGCCAACGCCAACGAAACCGTCAGCTTCACCCTGAGCGACATGAGCGCCACCGCTCTGAAAGGTACCTCGCAACTGGCTTCCGGCACCCTGGACCTGTCCACCGTACTCAGCGGCTCGGGCGGCGTTGCAGCCACCGCCGGCTCGGTCACCGTCAACGGTACCCAGGTCAGCTACGCCAAGGGCGCCAGCGCCAACGACATCGTCTCGGCGATCAACACCAACATCAGCGGCGTAGCGGCAGTGGCCGGCGCGGCTGGCACCGGCGGCACCACCACCTCCATCTCGCTGACTTCCGGCAAGGACTTCACCGCAGGTGTGGGCACCGGTGCCGGCAGCGCGCACGCTGTGGTCACCTCGAACTCCACCATCCAGGCGCTGGACATCGCGACCGCCAAAGGTGCCCAATCGGCTACCCAGGTGATCGACGCCGCCCTGAAGCAGATCGACAGCCAGCGCTCCTCGCTGGGCGCCATCCAGAACCGTCTGGACAGCACCATCTCGAACCTGCAGAACGTGTCCGAGAACGCCACTGCTGCACGCAGCACCATCCAGGACGTGGACTTCGCCGCAGAAACCGCGGAGATGACCAAGCAGCAGACCCTGCAGCAGGCCGCCACCGCGGTTCTGGCCCAGGCCAACCAGCTGCCTTCCGCTGTCCTGAAGCTGCTCCAGTAAGGGGTTGCCGCAAGGCATAAACGGAAAGGAAGGGCGCTCAGCGCCCTTCCTTGCTTTGCATTCGGAGGGTAATACCTGATGGATACCAGCCTCGGAATCAACACCCTGCGACCGGCCGACAACGCCGCCGCGGGTAGCAAGCCGGCCAGCGGCAACAGCTTGCCGCAGAGCGCCAAGGAATCGCCGGCGGCCAACAACCGTCGCAACCTGAACGAAGCCGTCAGCCGTTTGCGCGAGCAGGCCCAGTCGGTGCAGCGTAACCTGGAGTTCTCGGTGGACGACGCCAGCGGCGAAACCGTCGTGAAGGTCGTGGCCTCCGATACCGGCGAGGTGATTCGCCAGATTCCTTCGGAAGTTGCGCTCAAGTTGGCAGAAAGCCTGAAGGAAGCGGGTAATCTGCTGTTCAGTGAACGCGCCTGATCCCGAGCTTTGAGGGCTCTGGCGCGATTCTTGAATGAAGCGTCACAAGACGCAGGCGGCAATCAGAAAACCGTCAGAAATTTGGACAGGAGGGTAGGCAAATGGCCGGGACTTCGATCAATGGCGTAGGGTCGGGATACGACATCGACTCCATCGTGACTGCTTTGGTGAATGCGCAGAAGGCGCCCAAATCGAACCAGATCGCCACCCAGAAGACCGCGACCAATACCACGCTGTCCGGTATCGGTTCGCTGCAGAGTGCCCTGGATACCTTCCAGACGGCCATGGGCAAGCTCAACGACGCCAACTCCTTCGCTGGTTTGGCCGTAAAGTCGTCGAACGCCGATGCATTGACTGCCACCCTGGGCACCGGCGCTGCCGCCGGTACCTATGCCATCGATGTGGAAAGCCTGGCCACCAGCTCCAAGGTCGCTACCCAGTACATCGACAAGTCCGCCAGCTTCGGTGCCGGCAAGCTGACGATCACCCAGGGCAGCAGCACCTACAACGTCACCGTCAAGGCGGGAGCGAGCCTGTCCGACATCCGCGACAGCATCAATACCCAGCTCAAGGACCAGGGCCTCACCGCCAACATCATCACTGATGCCAGCGGCCCGCGCCTGGTTCTGGGGTCCAGTGTCACCGGTGCAGGCAGCGATATCAGCGTAGCCACCAGCGGCGACTCGAGCCTCGATGTGCTCAAGATCGACGGTGCCGGCACCAAGGCGTCGGCCACCGCCGGCGGCTATGTCAGCGCGCCCGCGGCGAATGCCAAGTACACCATCGACGGCCTGGAAATGAGCAGTTCGGTGAACAAGATCTCCAGCGCCATCAGCGGCGTGGAGCTCAACCTGGTCGCCACGGGCAAGTCGACCGTCACCGTGGATACCAACACCGACGGCCTGAAGACTTCCATCCAGTCTTTCGTCTCGGCGTACAACGCGTTGATGACCAGCATCAATTCGCTGACCAAGGTCACCACCACCACGGACTCCAGCGGCAACCCGACGACCTCGGCCGCTTCGCTGGCCAGCGACTCGATGACCCGCAACCTGCTCAACACGCTGCGCACCCAGTTGGTCGGCTCCTCTACGGAGGGCGGCTCGATCAAGCTGTTGTCGCAGCTGGGCATCTCCACCAAGACCGATGGCACCCTGGACGTCGACGACACCAAACTCGACGCCGCCCTGGAGAAGAACTTCGCCTCGGTGCAGGGCTTCTTCACCGGTGATGGCGGCCTGCTCAATCGCATGAGCAGCAGCATGGACCTCTACACCAAGAGCAACGGCCTGCTTGACCAGCGCAAGGCGTCATTGAACGACACCCTGAGCGACCTGGCCGACCAGTCGACCAAACTGGATACCCGCATGACCAAGCTGACCGAGACGCTCATGGCGAAGTACACCGCCATGGACACCCTGGTCGCCCAGCTCAACGCCACCAAGTCCAGCGTGCTGACCACGCTGAACGCGCTGAACAAGGCCAGCAGTTCCGATAGCTGACGCTTCGGTGGTCCGCCTCTCAAGGGCGGGCTGCGGGGCAGTACGCCAGTGCAGATTTTTGCCTAAAGCTTTTCCCGCCCGCGCCGATACTTTGAATATCGACGATTTGATCGTTCAGCGAATCAAGGGGAAATCAGATGAACGCTTCGGCCGCACTGCGTCAGTACCAGAACGTGAACAACCAGTCGCAGGTGCACGACGCCTCTCCCCACCGTCTGATCCAGATGCTGATGGAAGGCGGCCTGAGCCGCATCGCCCAGGCCCGCGGTTCGATGGAGCGCGAGCAGTTCGCCCAGAAAGGCATGCTGATCGGCAAGGCCACCGCCATCATCGGCGGCCTGCGCGAAGCGCTGAACTTCGAAGCCGGTGGTGAGCTGGCGGAAAACTATGCCAACCTGTACGACTACATGAGTCGTCGCCTGGGCGACGCCAACCGCAGCAACGAAGTCGAAGTTCTCGACGAAGTATCCGGCCTGCTGCGCACCATCAAGGAAGGCTGGGACGCGATTCCGCAGTGATCGCCGCTCGCCAGGAGATACCGAACATGACTCTCGCCGTCCAGCAGATCGAACAGACCCGCCTTGCTTTGGGCGCGGCGCTGGCCCTGGAAGACTGGGAAGCCGTTGCCCAACTCGACCTTCAGTGTCGCGAGCATGTCGATGCCGCCATGGTCGAGCCGATGGACGATGACAGTGACCTCAAGCGCAGCCTCGAAGGGTTGCTGGCGCTGTACCGCGAGCTGGTCCAGGCTGTCACCCGGCAGCGTGAAGAAGTGGCCACCGAGATCGTCCGCGTCAACCGTTCGCACCAGGGCGCCAAGGTCTACCAGATGTTCGGCTGATCCATTCGGATCGGCTCTCTTTCGGCGGTGATCGGCCAGGTGCCGGTGGCCGCCGTCTCTGCTTCGAACTACGCTCCATTTCAGTTGCCATGACAGGGATCAACACCCTTCGTCGGGCCGCACCAAAAAAAACACGCCATAAATTTGACTCGAGCCACAATTTTGACTTAACTAGTGGCCAAATGCTGGCTAGCACGAGGAAATTGTGCTGTGGCCAGGTCGTGTCAGCCGCCGTAGTACGGCCTTCAAGCCCGGGATGACAAGCTAAGATGTGGCGCGAAACGAAAATCCTCGTGATCGATGACAACCAGGACCGTTGCCGGGACCTCTCGGTGATCATCAGCTTCCTGGGTGAAGACCAACTGTCCTGCAGCAGTCGTGACTGGCGCCAGGTCGTCGACCCGCTGCCCAACGGCAGCCGCGACGTACTCTGCGTACTGGTCGGCGCGGTGGACAGCAAGGGCGGGGCGCTGGAGCTGCTCAAGCAGCTCGCGGCCTGGGATGAGTACCTGCCGGTCCTGCTGATGGGCGAGCCGGTGCCCAACGAGTGGCCCGAAGAGCTGCGCCGCCGCGTGCTGGCCAGCCTGGAGATGCCGCCCAGCTACAACAAGCTGCTCGACTCCCTGCACCGCGCCCAGGTTTATCGCGAGATGTACGACCAGGCCCGCGAGCGTGGTCGTCAGCGCGAACCCAACCTGTTCCGCAGCCTGGTGGGCACCAGCCGTGCCATCCAGCAGGTGCGGCAGATGATGCAGCAGGTCGCCGATACCGACGCCAGCGTGCTGATCCTTGGCGAGTCCGGCACCGGCAAGGAAGTGGTGGCGCGCAACCTGCACTATCACTCCAAGCGTCGTGACGCGCCCTTTGTGCCGGTCAACTGCGGCGCGATCCCGGCGGAGCTGCTGGAAAGCGAATTGTTCGGCCACGAGAAGGGCGCCTTCACCGGTGCCATCACCACCCGTGCCGGGCGCTTCGAACTGGCCAACGGCGGCACCCTGTTCCTCGACGAGATCGGCGACATGCCGCTGCCGATGCAGGTCAAGCTGCTGCGCGTGCTGCAGGAGCGCACCTTCGAGCGCGTGGGCAGCAACAAGACGCAGAACGTGGACGTGCGCATCATCGCCGCGACCCACAAGAACCTCGAGAAGATGATCGAGGACGGCAGCTTCCGCGAAGACCTGTACTACCGCCTCAACGTCTTCCCCATCGAGATGGCCCCGCTGCGCGAGCGCGTGGAAGACATCCCGTTGCTGATGAACGAACTGATCTCGCGCATGGAGCACGAGAAGCGCGGTTCGATCCGCTTCAACTCCGCCGCCATCATGTCGCTCTGCCGCCACGACTGGCCGGGTAACGTGCGCGAACTGGCGAACCTGGTCGAGCGCCTGGCGATCATGCACCCCTACGGCGTGATCGGCGTGGGCGAACTGCCGAAGAAATTCCGTCACGTCGACGACGAGGACGAGCAGTTGGCGACCAGCCTGCGCGAGGAGCTGGAAGAGCGCGCGGCGATCACCGCCGGCCTTCCGGGCCTCGACTCGCCGGCCATGCTGCCGGCCGAGGGCATCGACCTGAAGGATTACCTCGCCAACCTCGAGCAGGGATTGATCCAGCAGGCGCTGGACGACGCCAGCGGCGTGGTCGCCCGTGCCGCCGAACGCCTGCGCATCCGCCGTACCACCCTGGTGGAGAAAATGCGCAAGTACGGCATGAGTCGCCGCGAAGAGGAAATGGCGGAGGATTGACGCCTTCGCCTGACTCGTTTTTTCAAGTTATTGAAATATAACGAGTAAATTTTAGGCACGGGGTTTGCTAAGACTCATCCGACCGACAGATTCACGCCGTCGGACGGATGAGGAAAACCCGCATGATGCCCGCCACCAATCGCCAGACTGACCTTGCTCCGCAACTGCCGGCAGAACCGCTGCAGGTGCCGGTGGAGCAGCAGAGCCGTGCCCATCTGGAACAGACCTTCGAGCTGTTCAGCCAGATGTCCAGCCAGCTCAATCAGTCCTACAGCCTGCTGGAAGCCCGCGTCACCGAGCTGAAGGGCGAGCTGGCGCTGGTCAGCGCGCAGCGCATGCAGGAGCTGGCGGAGAAGGAGCGTCAGGCCAACCGCCTGCAGAGCCTGCTCGACGTGCTGCCCGGCGGCGTCATCATGATCGACGGTCAAGGCGTGGTGCGCGACGCCAATCCGGTGGCGGTCGCGCTGCTCGGCAAACCGCTGGTGGGCATGCTCTGGCGTGAAGTCATTGCCCGCAGCTTCGCCCCGCGTGCCGACGACGGCCACGAAGTTTCCCTGCGCGATGGACGTCGCGTGTCCATTGCCATCCGCCCGCTGAACGGCGAGCCCGGCCAGCTCATCCTGCTCAATGACCTGACGGAAACCCGTCGCCTGCAGGACCAGCTCGCCCGCCACGAGCGCTTGTCCGCCCTGGGCCGGATGGTCGCCTCCCTGGCTCATCAGATTCGTACTCCGCTGTCCGCCGCCATGCTCTATGCCGGTCACCTGAGCGAGGGCGAGCTGCCGGTCGAGCATCAGCAGCGCTTCGCCGGGCGCATCAAGGAGCGCCTGCACGAACTGGAAAGCCAGGTGCGCGACATGCTGGTGTTCGCCCGCGGCGAGCTGCCGCTGCCGGATCGCCTCGCGCCCAACCAGTTGTTTGCCAGCCTGCGCGCCGCCGCCGAATCCCATGTCGCCGGCCTCAACCTGCGTTGGCAGTGCGACGCCCGCGTCGGCGAGTTGCTGTGCAACCGCGACACCCTGGTCGGCACCGTGCTCAACCTGGTGGAGAACGCCATCCAGGCCGCCGGCCGCGATGTACGCCTGAAGGTGCACCTGTATCAGCGCGACAACAGCCTGCGCCTGTCGATCAGCGACAACGGCCCGGGCATGAGCGCGGAAACCCTGGCGCGCCTGGGCGAGCCTTTCTTCACCACCAAGACCACCGGCACCGGCCTCGGCCTGGCCGTGGTGAAAGCCGTCGTCAAGGCCCACCAGGGCGAGCTGCGCCTGCGCTCGCGTCCTGGTGTCGGTACCTGCGCCACCCTGATCCTGCCGCTGATCCTGGCTCAACCCGTCGTCCACGAGGAGTGATTTCCATGGCCGCCAAAGTCCTGCTGGTCGAAGACGACCGCGCCCTTCGTGAAGCCCTCTCCGACACCCTGTCGCTTGGCGGGCACGACTTCGTCGCCGTCGATTGCGCCGAGGCCGCGTTGCCTGCACTGGAGAAAGAGGTCTTCGGCCTGGTGATCAGCGACGTGAACATGCCGGGCATGGACGGGCACCAGCTGCTCGGCCTGATCCGCAAGCGCTACCCGCAACTGCCGGTGCTGCTGATGACCGCCTACGGAGCCGTTGATCGCGCCGTGGACGCCATGCGCCAGGGCGCCGCCGATTACCTGGTCAAGCCTTTCGAGCCGCGCGCGCTGCTGGAGCTGGTGGCGCGTCATGCGCTGGGTGCCGTTCCCGCCAGTATCGGCGAAGGTCCGGTGGCGCTGGAGCCGGCCAGCCAGCAATTGCTGGAGCTGGCCGCCCGTGTCGCGCGCAGCGATTCCACCGTGCTGATCTCCGGCGAGTCCGGTACCGGCAAGGAAGTCCTGGCGCAGTACATCCACCAGCAGTCGCCGCGGGTTGGTAAACCCTTCGTCGCGATCAACTGCGCGGCGATCCCGGACAACATGCTCGAGGCCACCCTGTTCGGCCACGAGAAGGGCGCCTTCACCGGCGCCATCGCCGCCCAGCCGGGCAAGTTCGAACTGGCCGACGGCGGCACCATCCTGCTCGACGAAATCTCCGAGATGCCGCTGGCCCTGCAGGCCAAGCTGCTGCGTGTACTGCAGGAGCGCGAAGTGGAGCGCGTCGGTGCGCGCAAGCCGATCAGCCTCGACATCCGCGTGCTCGCCACCACCAACCGCGACCTGCTCGGTGAAGTGGCTGCCGGACGTTTCCGCGAGGACCTCTACTATCGCCTGTCGGTCTTCCCGCTGGCCTGGCGCCCGTTGCGCGAGCGTCCCGCCGATATTCTGCCGCTGGCCGAACGGCTGCTGGCCAAGTACGCACGCAAGATGAACCACACGCCGGTGACCCTGGCCGACGACGCCCGCGCCGCTTTGCTGGCGCATCCGTGGCCGGGCAACGTGCGTGAGCTGGACAATGCCATCCAGCGCTCGCTGATCCTGCAGCAGGGCGGCCAGGTCCAGGCCGCCGATCTGTGCCTGACCGCGCCCATCGGTCTTGCTCCGCGCCCGGTGCTGGCGGCCGTTCCGGTTTCGACTGCGCCGCAGGTTCCGGTCGGCGTCGAAATTCCGTCGCCTGCCGCCGCAGAAGCCGGGCAACTGGGTGAGGACCTCAAGCGCCGCGAGTTCCAGATGATCATCGACACCCTGCGCAGCGAGCGTGGCCGCCGCAAGGAAGCCGCCGAGCGACTGGGCATCAGTCCGCGCACCCTGCGTTACAAGCTCGCGCAGATGCGCGACGCCGGCATGGATGTGGAGGCTTACCTCTACGCCAGTTGAGCCACTGACAGACCCCCTCTTGGCCCGCATTCGTGCGGGCCTTTTCTTGGTTGGGTTCGGCGTTTTCGCTGGCATGTTGACGCCGTGTCCGGCTGCACGCCTCCAGAGAATCGCTGAGCTTTCTCCCTGGTCAGTCAATAGGAGGGGAGAGCCGTGGATGAGGTGGAGTTCGCGCGGCAGTTGCGGCGGCGGCAAACCGACGCTGAGTTCAGGTTGTGGGGATATCTGCGGGATCGCAGATTCCTCGGTTTGAAGTTCAGGCGGCAGGTGCCGAGTGGCCGGTATGTGCTGGACTTCTATTGCCATGAGCTGCGGATGGCGGTGGAGCTCGATGGTGGCCAGCATCTGGAGTCTGCGTACGACATTGAGCGCGATGCCTGGCTGGTGGAGCAGGGAATTCGCGTCGTTCGGTTCTGGAACCATGATGTGCTGGCGCGCACGGACGTCGTGCTGGAGGCGCTTCGATTGACGGTCGAGTCCGGCGCGGGGTGATTGCCCTCACCCCAACCCTCTCCCGGAGGGAGAGGGGGCCGTCTTCTGCCAGGCGGATGTCTGGCGCTTTTCCTGATACTGCGAGGTGTCCGGCTGACTGCCGATCTTCTCGCCTACGCCGACCTGCCCCCTCTCCCTCTGGGAGAGGGCTGGGGTGAGGGGCCTTTGCCACCGCCCCAAAGGACTCAGCCAGGAGCGCCTGAACAGAAGTCCCTGAATCCCCATCCCAGAGCCATCCTGCGCATTTTTCCTACGCCCTAAGAAACTGGCACCCAAGTTGCAATCACCTCTGCAAAGCGCCGCGCAGTGTCAAAAAACCGCGGACAGTCGGAGGGGTAAGTGATGAGTCAGGGTATCGAGTTCAATCGTCTGCTGCTGGAAATGCGCTCCATGCAAATGGAGGCCATGGCCAAGGCGAAGACGCAGGCCGCACCGGCCGAGCCGGGGGCGCCAAGCTTCTCGCAGATGCTCGGACAGGCCGTGGACAAGGTGAACGGTACCCAGCAGGCCGCCTCCGACATGGCGACCGCTTTCGAGATGGGGCAGGGCGGGGTCGATCTCACCCAGGTGATGATCGCTTCGCAGAAGGCCAGTGTTTCTTTCCAGGCGATGACCCAGGTACGCAACAAGCTCGTCCAGGCGTACCAGGACATCATGCAGATGCCGGTTTGAGCGGCGAGGATCGTAGGTAATGTCCCAAGCCTCCGTTGTTGACAGTCAGGTTCCGGCCAAGGTCGGTGCCGACGCGCCGAAGAAGCCGCTGCTCGGCCTGACTTTCCTCGAGAACCTCGCGGACATGCCGGTGCTGCGCCAGGTCGGCCTGCTGGTCGGTCTCGCCGCGAGCATCGCCATCGGTTTCGGCATGGTCCTGTGGTCGCAGCAGCCGGACTACAAGCCGCTGTACGGCAGCCTCAACGGCGTCGACGCCAACAAGGTGGTCGAGGCGCTGTCCGCCGCCGACATCGGCTACAAGATCGAGCCCAACTCCGGCGCGCTACTGGTGAAGGCCGACGACCTGGGCCGCGCGCGCATGAAAGTCGCCGGTGCCGGCCTGGCTCCGACCGACAGCAACGTCGGCTTCGAGATCCTCGACAAGGAACAGGCGCTGGGCACCAGCCAGTTCATGGAAGCGACCAACTACCGTCGCGGCCTGGAAGGTGAACTGGCGCGCACCGTCTCCAGCCTCAACAACGTCAAGGGCGCCCGCGTGCACCTGGCGATCCCCAAGAGCTCGGTGTTCGTCCGTGACGACCGCAAGCCCAGTGCCTCGGTGCTGGTCGAGCTTTACCCGGGCCGCACCCTGGAGCCGAGCCAGGTGCTGGCCATCGTCAATCTGGTCGCCACCAGCGTGCCGGAACTGGATAAATCCCAGGTCACCGTGGTCGACCAGAAGGGCAACCTGCTCTCCGACCAGCAGGAGCTCTCCGAGCTGACCATGGCCGGCAAGCAGTTCGACTTCACCCGTCGGATGGAAACCAACTTCACCCAGCGCGTACACAGCATCCTCGCGCCGGTGCTGGGCAGCGGCCGCTACAAGGCCGAGGTGTCGGCGGACGTCGACTTCAGCGCGGTGGAATCCACCTCGGAGTCGTTCAACCCGGACCAGCCGGCCCTGCGCAGCGAGCAGAGCAACAACGAGGAACGCCAGAACAGCAACGGCCCGCAGGGCGTGCCGGGTGCGCTGTCGAACCAGCCGCCGGGCCCGGCCAGTGCGCCGCAGACCACGGCGCAGAACAAGCCGGCAGACTTCGTCGCGCCGGGCCAGCCGCTGAAGGACGCCAACGGCCAGCCGATCATCGACCCCAAGACCGGCAAGCCGGAACTGGCGCCGTACCCGACCGACAAGCGCCAGCAGAACACCCGCAACTACGAGCTGGATCGCTCGGTGAGCTACACCAAGCAGCAGCAGGGTCGCCTGCGCCGGCTTTCCGTCGCGGTGGTGCTGGATGACCGCATGATCGCCGATCCGAAGACCGGCGAAGTCAGCCACCAGCCCTGGACCGCCGATGAGCTGGGTCGCTTCACCCGCCTGGTGCAGGACGCGGTAGGCTATGACGCCAGCCGTGGCGACAGCGTCAGCGTGATCAACGCGCCGTTCGCCCCGGAACTTGGCGATGAAATTGCATCGCCGCCGTTCTACTCCCAGCCCTGGTTCTGGGACGTGGTCAAGCAGGTGCTGGGCATCGTCTTCATCCTGGTGCTGGTGCTGGGCGTGCTGCGCCCGGTGCTGAACAACCTGTCGGGCAACAAGAGCAAGGCCCTGGTGGCCGGTGGCGCAGCAGGCGAAGGTGGCCTGGGCGAGTTGGGCGGTCTGGAGGGCGAGTTGTCCGAAGACCGTGTGAGCCTCGGTGGCCCGGCCAGCATCCTGCTGCCCAGCCCGTCCGAGGGGTACGATGCACAATTGAATGCGATCAAGACACTGGTCGCCCAGGACCCGGGGCGCGTTGCCCAGGTAGTGAAGGACTGGATCAATTCCGATGAGTGAAGCGCGCATGAACGCCAAACTGAACAAGGTCGACAAGGCTGCCATCCTCCTGCTCTCCCTGGGTGAGACCGATGCCGCGCAGGTGCTGCGCCACATGGGTCCGAAGGAAGTGCAGAAGGTCGGCGTGGCCATGGCGCAGATGCGCAACGTGCACCGTGAGCAGGTCGAGCAGGTGATGGGCGAGTTCGTCGAGATCGTCGGCGACCAGACCAGCCTGGGCGTTGGCGCCGACAGCTACATCCGCAAGATGCTCACCCAGGCTCTGGGCGAGGACAAGGCGAACAACCTCATCGACCGCATCCTGCTGGGCGGCAACACCAGCGGCCTGGACAGCCTGAAGTGGATGGAGCCGCGCGCCGTGGCCGACGTGATCCGCTACGAGCACCCGCAGATCCAGGCCATCGTGGTCGCCTACCTCGACCCGGACCAGGCCGGCGAAGTGCTCAGCCACTTCGACCACAAGGTGCGCCTGGACATCATCCTGCGCGTGTCCTCGCTCAACACCGTGCAGCCGTCCGCGCTCAAGGAACTGAACCTGATCCTGGAGAAGCAGTTCGCCGGCAACGCCAACTCCACCCGCACCACCATGGGCGGCGTGAAGCGCGCGGCGGACATCATGAACTACCTCGACAGCTCGGTCGAAGGCGCGCTGATGGACGCCATCCGCGAAGTCGACGAGGACCTGTCGGGCCAGATCGAAGACCTGATGTTCGTCTTCGACAACCTCGCCGATGTCGACGACCGTGGCATCCAGGCACTGCTGCGCGAGGTGTCCTCGGACGTGCTGGTGCTGGCCCTCAAGGGTTCGGACGAGGCGATCCGCGAGAAGATCTTCCGCAACATGTCCAAGCGTGCCGCCGAACTGCTGCGCGACGACCTGGAGGCCAAGGGCCCGGTGCGCGTCAGCGAAGTGGAAGGCGCGCAGAAGGAAATCCTCACCATCGCCCGCCGTATGGCCGAGTCCGGCGAAATCGTGCTGGGTGGCAAGGGCGGCGAGGAGATGATCTGACGTGGTACCGCCGGCCAAAGACGAAGACAAACTCAGCGAGCTGATCCGCGCGCGCGACGTGGCGGGCTTCGACCGCTGGTCGCTGCCCAGCTTCGACCCGGCGCGGCCGGCCCCGGAGCCTGAGCCCGAACCCGAGCCGGTAGTCGAGGAGCCGCCGCAGATCGAAGAGGTGCCCGAGGAAGAGGTCAAGCCGCTGACGCTCGACGAGCTCGAGGCGATCCGCCAGGAGGCCTACAACGAGGGCTTCTCCACCGGCGAGAAGGACGGCTTCCACGCCGGCCAGATCAAGGCGCGTCAGGAAGCCGACGCGGCGCTGCAACCGCGCCTGCAGAATCTCGAAACCCTGATGTCGCACCTGCTCGAGCCCATTGCCGAACAGGACCAGATGCTCGAACAGGGCATGCTCAACCTGGTGACCCACGTGGTGCGCCAGGTGGTGCAGCGCGAGCTGGCCACCGATTCCAGCCAGATTCGCCTGGTGCTGCGCGAGGCGCTCAAGCTGCTGCCGATGGGCGCCAGCAACATCCGCATCCAGGTCAATCCGCAGGACTTCGAACTGGTGAAGGCCTTGCGCGATCGCCACGAGGAAAGCTGGAAGATCATCGAGGACGACGGCCTGCTGCCCGGCGGCTGCCGCATCGAGACCGAACATTCGCGCATCGACGCCACTGTCGAAACGCGCCTGGCCCAGGCCGTGAAGCAGCTCTTCGAGCAGCAGCGCGACCAGGCGACCCACGCCCTGGAGCCAGACCTGCACGTGATCCTCGAAGCCGATCAGGGCGGCGCCGATGCGTCTTGATCGCGTCAGCTTCGCCCGTCGTCTGCAGGGCTACAGCGACGCCGTGAGCCTGCCGACCCAGCCTGTGGTGGAGGGCCGCCTGCTGCGCATGGTAGGCCTGACGCTGGAGGCCGAGGGGCTGCAGGCCGCCGTCGGCAGCCGCTGCCAGGTGATCAACGACGGCGGCTATCACCCGGTGCAGGTGGAAGCCGAAGTCATGGGCTTTGCCGGCAGCAAGATCTACCTCATGCCGGTGGGCAGCCTCGTCGGCATCGCCCCTGGCGCCCGCGTGGTGCCGCTGCCGGACTCCGGCCGGCTGCCCATGGGCATGTCCATGCTCGGTCGCGTGCTCGACGGCGTCGGCCGGGCGCTGGACGGCAAGGGCGGCATGCGCGCCGAGGACTGGGTGCCGATGGATGGCCCGATCATCAACCCGCTGGCGCGCGACCCGATCCACGAGCCGATGGACGTCGGCATCCGCTCGATCAACTCCCTGCTCACCGTCGGCCGTGGCCAGCGCCTGGGCCTGTTCGCCGGTACCGGCGTGGGTAAGTCCGTGCTGCTGGGCATGATGACCCGCTTCACCAAGGCCGACATCATCGTGGTCGGGCTGATCGGCGAACGGGGCCGCGAGGTGAAGGAGTTCATCGAGCACATCCTCGGCGAGGAAGGCCTCAAGCGCTCCGTGGTCGTTGCTTCGCCGGCGGACGATGCGCCGCTGATGCGCCTGCGCGCCGCGCAGTACTGCACCCGCATCGCCGAGTACTTCCGCGACAAGGGCAAGAACGTCCTGTTGCTGATGGATTCCCTGACCCGTTACGCCCAGGCCCAGCGTGAGATCGCCCTGGCCATCGGCGAGCCGCCGGCGACCAAGGGCTATCCGCCGTCGGTGTTCGCCAAGCTGCCGCGTCTGGTCGAGCGTGCCGGCAACGGCGAGAAGGGCGGCGGTTCGATCACGGCGTTCTACACCGTGCTCAGCGAAGGCGACGACCAGCAGGACCCGATCGCCGACGCCGCGCGGGGTGTGCTCGACGGCCACTTCGTGCTGTCGCGCCGGCTGGCCGAGGAAGGCCATTACCCGGCCATCGACATCGAAGCCTCGATCAGCCGGGTGATGCCCCAGGTCACTACGCCCGAGCACATGCGTGACGCCCAGCGCTTCAAGCAGCTGTGGTCGCGCTACCAGCAGAGCCGCGACCTGATCAGCGTCGGCGCCTACGTGGCCGGCGGCGATCCGGAAACCGACCTGGCCATCCAGCGCTTCCCGATCATGCGCCAGTTCCTCCGCCAGGCCCTGGACGAGAGCCAGAACCTCGACGACTCGCGCCTGCTGCTGGATGCAGTCGTCAGCGGCAAGGCCGGCTGATGAAGCGGCCAGGAACTGCTTTGCGTAGGATGGGTGGAGCTTGCGATACCCATCGTCTTTCAGCTCGTGGCGAGATGCAGCATGGGTACCGTTGCGCTCCACCCATCCTACGGCTCGTGGTGAGCCAATGAACCGCCGCGCCGAACGCCTCGCCCCGGTGGTGGACATGGCGCTCAAGGCCGAGCGCGAGGCCGCGCGTCAGCTCGGCCAGATGCAGGGCCAGCTGCAGCAGGCGCAGCGCAAGCTCGCCGAGCTTGAGCGCTACCGCTACGACTACCAGCAGCAATGGATCACCAACGGCCAGCAGGGTGTCAGCGGCCAGTGGCTGATCAACTACCAGCGCTTCCTCTCCCAGCTCGAAGGTGCCGTCGAGCAGCAGAATCGCTCGGTGGCCTTCCACGAGACCAACGTGGGCAAGGCGCGGGTCATCTGGCAGGAGAAGTACGCGCGCCTCGAAGGGCTGCGCAAGCTGGTGGAACGCTACCGCGAGGAAGCGCGTCTGGCTGCCGACAAGTACGAGCAGAAACAGCTCGACGAATTCGCCCAGCGCCTGAAGCCTTCCGCCGAGCAATAGCGATCGGGTTCCGCGGAGCGCCGTGCTAGGCTCCAGTCAGTCTCCCCGGTTGGACTCCTTCATGCCTCTTCCCACGCCTGTGCCTGTGGATTTCCGGCACGTCTTCTCGTTATGGCGCCTGAGCGCCGAAGGCGATCCGATCATCACGCCGAGCAGCCACCTGCTGCCGGTTCGCTGGCAGGGGCGCTCAGCCATGCTCAAACGCGCCCTGGACATCGACGAACGCCTGGGCTCGAAGGTGCTCGACTGGTGGGGCGGCGACGGCGCAGCGCTGGTCTATGCCTACGACGGCGACACCATCCTCATGGAGCGCGCCGAGGGCACGCGGTCGCTGATGCACATGGCGCTGAACGGCGAGGACGACCAGGCCAGCCGCATCGTCTGCGATGTCGTGCGCAAGCTGCATCAGCCACGGGAAAAGCCCCTGCCGGAGGTGATCGACCTGCGCGAGTGGTTCCGCGATCTCGCGCCTGCCGCCGTGCGCTATGGCGAGCTGTTCCCGCGTTGCCTGGAGACCGCCGAGGCGCTGCTGGCCAGCGAGCATGACCAGTGCGTACTGCATGGCGATATTCACCACGACAACATCCTGGATTTCGCCGAGCGCGGCTGGCGGGCCATCGACCCCAAGCGCCTGCATGGCGAGCGCCTGTTCGACTACGCCAACCTGCTGTGCAATCCGGACCTGCCGACCTCCCGCGAGCGCACGCGCTTCCTGCGCCAGCTCGACGTGATCGTCGAGCACGCACGCGTCGACCGGCGCCGCCTGCTGGAATGGGTGCTGGCTTTCGCCGGTCTCTCCGCCGCCTGGTTCCTCGACGATGGCATGGCCGCCGACAGCGACCTGAGTGTGGCGCACCTGGCCGCCGCCGAGCTGGACCGCATGGCATGCTGCGCCTGAACCGGGCCCTGTTGCAGGCGCATCCGCGGCTGATCAGCTCCGTCGTCATGGGTGTGCTGGTGGGGCTGGCATGCTACCCGTTTTCGCCCATGACCCGTGTGCTGCTGGGCTGGAACTGCATGGCCTGGCTCTACGTGCTGCTGATCGGCTGGCTGGCGCTGCGCGCTGCGCCCGCGGAAGTGCGCCGCCTGGCCGAAATCGAGGACGAGAATGCCGAAGCGGTGCTGGTGCTGATCACCGTTGCCGCCGTGGCCAGCCTGGTCGCCATCGTCGTCGAGCTGGCCACCGCCGGGCATGCCAACGGCGGTGAGAAGATCGTCCGCTACGCCTTTACCGCCAGCACGGTGCTGGGCTCCTGGTTCCTCATCGGTACCATCTTCACCATGCACTACGCCCGGCAGTTCTACTCGGCCGATGCGGCGAAACCAGCGCTGCGCTTCCCCGAGGGCGAGAAGAATCCAGACTACTGGGACTTCCTCTACTTTTCATTCACCCTCAGCGTAGCGGTGCAGACCTCCGACGTTGAGGTCGCCTCGCGTGCGATGCGCAAGGTGGTGCTGGCGCACTCGGTGATCGGCTTCCTGTTCAACACCGCGATCCTGGGGCTGGCGATCAACATGGGCGCGGGGCTGATCGGCTAGCGTGGGTGATCAGGGCTGCAGCGCCTCGACAGCCAGCCGTAGCGCCAGCACGACGAAGGCGAGAGTGAAGCTCCTGCGGATCAGCGTCATCACCGCCGGACGCCCGATCACATAATCGCGCACCCAGGATGCCAGCAGTCCGTAGCCGATGAACACGACGAAAGTCATCAGTGCGAACACCAGGCCCAGCATCAGGAACAGCCCCTGCGTGTCCTCGCTGCCGGCCGGCACGAACTGCGGCAGGAAGGCCAGGAAGAACAGCCCCAGCTTGGGGTTGAGCAGGTTCAGCCAGAGCCCGGTGCCCACCAGTTGCGGGATGCTGCGTGGGCTGCTGGCCGAATCCAGCGCCAGGGCGCCGCTGCCGCGAAACACCTGCCAGGCGATGAACAGCAGGTAAGCCGTGCCCAGCAGCCGGATGAACTGGAAGCTGGCCGCGCTGGCCTGCAGGATCAGCGACAGGCCGAAGGTGGCGAGCAGCAGTTGCGGGAGCATGCCCAGCGTACAGCCCAGCGCCGCAAGGCTGGCGGCGCGGGCGCCCAGGCCGAGACCGACGGCCAGGGTGTAGAGCACGCCGGTGCCGGGCAGCAAAACGACGACGAACGCCGTCAGCAGGAATTCTGCGTTCATTCCCGTGGGTTTCCTGTGTGGAAGAAATGAGGCCGTGAGACCGGAGCAATCAGGGCGTTGGCGGCTGCCTGAACGATGAGCGCCATTGCCCCGGTGTCAGCCCGAGCTGGCGGGCGAAGGCGCGGGTCATATGCGACTGGTCGGCGAAGCCGGCGAGCAGGGCGGCGTCGGCCAGCGTGCGCCCCTCGCCGATGGCCTTGTGGGCCTGTCGCACTCGGTACTGCAGGAGGTAGGCGTGGGGCGTGGTGCCCAGTTCGCGGCGGAAGCGGCGCAGTGCCGCATAGAGCGTCAGCCCGGCAATGCCAGCCAGCTCCGCCAGCGCGGGAGCGTTGCGTGGGTCGTCGTGAATCCGTTCGAGCATGCGCGCCACGCTGCGGGAAGGGAGGGGCGCCACGCTCGTGTCTGGGCGCTGGTCGAGCAACTCGCCGAACAGGTCGAGCACGCCTTCGCTGGCTTCATCGGCACTGGCCCCCGGCAGGTGTTGCAGCAGGCTGGCAATGCGCTGGGCGAGTGGCGGGTAGGCAAGGGCAGGGAGGGTGAACTCGCGCTGGGCCATGTTGCCGCCGGCCAGTTCCGCCAGCAGCGCCGGTTCCACGTAGAGCATCCACCAGCGCCGCGGCGCGCCGCGCAGGGGAATGCCGTCGTGGAGTTCATTGGGGTTCACGGTGATGATGTCGCAGGGCCCGGCCTCGACCTGTCCGCGGCCACTCCACGAGCGGTGCCCGCCTTCGAGCATCACGCCGATGCCGTACTCGTCGTGGGCGTGGCGCGGGAAGCTGCGCTGCGTGAGTATCTCGACGCTGCGCAGGCCGGGCAGGGCGGTCGTGGTGCAGATCACTTGGTGGAGCATTGGGGCAGGCCTGCGGGAGCGGAGGGTGATAGGCAGAGTAGCCCCTCAGACCGGCGCCATCTTGAATGAAATTGACTTTCTTGGAGCCGGGAGCTTTCGGCGCGCGGTCTCGCCCTCACCCCAGTCCTTTCCCAGGGGGAGAGGGGGCCGTTCGGCAGGGATGCGGGCATCGGAGTCAGCTGGGAATGGAGGTGCAGGAAGGGCGCAGGAGTGGCGCCTGGCAGCGGATTGCTCCCTCTCCCTCCGGGAGAGGGCTGGGGTGAGGGGGCCAGGGTGGCAGGCGCCTCAGAAGAACGGCCGCGAAGCCTTGAACATGAACGCCGAGTCGCAATAGGCGTTGTGTCCGGAGTAGGCGCTGCAGTCTCCGCCGGTGAGGCTGCTGCCGCTGTACGAGAAGTTCAGGTCGATGCCGTTCCAGGGGCGGCTGAAGTTCACCGACCAGTCGCCGAATTCGCTGACGCTGCCACCGCTGTTCAGGCTCACGGGGGAGGCGAGGTTGTAGGTGGAATACTTGAAGGTCACGTCGAAGCCGAGGTCAGGCTGCACGCCCAGGTCGGTGAACAGCGTGGTGGTGCTGCGCCCGGCCTGGGCGCTGTAGGCCGCGCCGAGACGGCTGCCGAATACCGAGAGGCCGCCGTACAGGGCCTGGCTGTCGTAGTCGGGTTGTTCCGGCCGGGTGTAGCGCAGTGTGCCCACTTCGTAGCCCAGCTTGCCGTCGCCCAGTGGGTGCTTGAAGCCGGCGTAGCTGTCGATCTCCAGCGGCTTTTCCTGCTCGATGTTCGAGGTCCAGCTGCCGACGTACCAGCCACTGTCGTGGGTGATGTCGAGGCCGCCCTGGGCGCTGTTGGCCTGGCCCGGCTGGACCAGCCCCTGGGCCATGCTGCGCGTTGGCGAGTTGGCGAACTTGAGTTCGAAATCGCCCAGTTCGCGCTGCATCACCTGGGCACCTGCGTACGGCGCCGCGCACAACACGCAGGCCGCGATGAGAATGGACTTGTACATGCTCCCCTCTTCATTTGCCGGGTGCGACTGCGGACGGCTGGTAAGCCTTGGCTCCTTGTCGCCTGGGCCAAGGTTACGGTATTTGTCGGGCTTGTGCGGTCCGGCAGTCCATTTCAGGTATTTCGGACATTGTCAGATTATTCCTGCACTCCAGTGTGGTAGTTGTCTGTCGAATGCCGAGGTTGCCGCTGTCACCGCTAGCTGCTACATCTTCAAGCTCGTGCGCGACCATCGATCGATAAGGAGAATCCCATGGCCATCACTTCCGTTCCCTCCGCTGACGGGCAGGAGCTCACCATCGTGGTCCAGGGACGTTTCGATTTCGGCGCACACCAGGAATTCCGCAATGCCTACGAGCGTGTCGAAACCACACCCAAACGCTACGTGGTGGACCTGAAGGGCGCGACTTACCTCGACAGCTCGGCGCTGGGCATGCTCCTGCTGCTGCGCGACCACGCCGGCGGCGAGAGCGCGCAGATCAGCCTGGCGCACTGCAATCCGGACGTGCGCAAGGTGCTGTCTATCTCCAACTTCGAGCAGCTGTTCAAGATCAGCTGACGCGACGCGCTCTGCAGTGGCAACGGCCATGTCCGAACTCCTCACCGTCCTGATCGCCGACGACAACGCTGCCGATCGCCTGTTGCTGTCGACCATCGTCAGCCGCCAGGGGCATCGCGTGATCACCGCCGGCAACGGGCTGGAAGCGCTCGCGCTGTTCGCCCAGGAGCGCCCGCAGCTGGTGCTGATGGATGCGCTGATGCCGGTGATGGATGGCTTCGAGGCGGCGCGGCGGATTCGCCGGCAGGCTGGCGAGGAGCTGGTGCCGATCATCTTCCTCACGTCGCTGAGCGAGCCCGAGGCGCTGGTGCAGAGCCTGGAGGCGGGCGGCGATGACTTCCTCTCCAAGCCCTACAACCGCGTCATCCTCGAAGCCAAGATCCGCGCCATGGGACGCCTGCATCACCTGCAGCGGATGGTGCTGGAGCAGCGCGACCTGATCGCCCGGCACAACGAGCACCTGCTCAACGAGCAGCGGGTGGCCAAGGCGGTGTTCGACAAGGTGGCGCACTCGGGTTGCCTGAACGCGGCGAACATCCGCTACCTGCAATCCCCCTTCGCACTGTTCAACGGCGACCTGCTGCTGGCGGCGTTCAAGCCCTCCGGCGGCATGCACGTGCTGCTCGGCGATTTCACCGGCCATGGCTTGCCGGCGGCCATCGGCGCCATGCCGCTGGCCGAGGTGTTCTATGGCATGACCGCCAAGGGCTACCCGATGGCGGACATCCTTCGCGAGATGAACGCCAAGCTCAAACGCATTCTCCCGGTGGGCGTGTTCTGCTGCGCCGCGGTGCTCAACCTGAGTTTCCAGCGCGGCCTGGTGGAGGTGTGGAATGGCGGCCTGCCCAACGGCTACCTGCGCCGCCACGCCAGCGGCGAACTGCAGCCGCTGGTGTCGCGGCATCTGCCGCTGGGCATTCTCGACCCGTCCGCCTTCAGCGACCATGTCGAGGTCTACGCGATGGAGGAGGGCGACCGTGTGTTCCTCTTCTCCGATGGCGTGCTGGAGGCGCGCAATGCCACGGGCGAAGCCTTCGGCGAGGAGCGCCTGCGCCAGGTGTTCGGCGAGGGCCTCGCGCCGTCGCGCCTGTTCGACGGCATCCAGGCGGCGGTGGCGCGTTTTCGCGGTGAGGCCCAGGACGACGTCAGCATGCTGGAGATCGCGCTGGTCCCCGAGGACTCGCTGCAGCGCCCGCCGCTGGCGTTCTCCGACAACGGCCTGAGCAGCCCGCTGGACTGGTCCGCCAGCTTCGAATTCCGCGCGCCGACTCTGCGCAACTTCAATCCGCTGCCCTTCCTGTTGCAACTGCTGATGGAAGTGCAAGACCTGCGCCCGCGCGGTGGTGCGCTCTACACCGTGCTCGCCGAGCTGTACTCCAACGCCCTGGAGCACGGCGTGATGGGCCTGGACTCTTCGCTCAAGTGCGATGCCGCCGGCTTCGCCCGCTATTACCAGGAGCGCAGCAAGCGCCTGTCCACCCTGCGCGACGGCTTCGTGCGCTTCCATCTTGATCTCGCCCCCCACGGCGATGGCGGGCGCCTGCTGGTGCGGGTGGAGGACAGCGGCGACGGTTTCGACGTGGGCGCGGTGCTGGCTTCGCAGCGGGCCGCCGGCAGCCTCTGCGGGCGCGGCCTGACGCTGGTCCGGCAGTTGTCTGACCGCTGTCAGTGGTCGGGCGACGGCAAGGCGGTCTCCGTGGAGTTCTTCTGGTCGGCTCAGGCATAATCGGGGCCTTCTTGTCCCCCGCAGGGTGGCGAGCCGTCTTTCAGGGAGTGCCCAATGTCCGAGCCGCATCTCGATGGCGCCGTGCTGAGCAATTTGCTGTCGATCATGGAAGACGAGTATCCGCTCCTGGTGGAAACCTTCCTCAGCGACTCCGAGGAGCGCCTGCGCAGCATCCGCGAGGCCTCCGCCGCCAGTGATGCGCCGGCCTTGCGCCACGCCGCGCACAGCTTCAAGGGCAGTTGCGGCAACATGGGCGCCTTGATACTGAGCAGCCTGTGCAAGCGCCTGGAGGAGGCCGCGCGGCAGAACGACCTGGCCGGCGCGCAAGGCCTGATCGGCAAGGTCGAGCACGAATTTTCCATCGTCCGCACCCTGCTGTTGCCCGGTCGCCCCTGACCTTTTTCGAGTTGGCCCGCGCCTTGCTATCTCCGTGTTGGATATTCACATCAACGGAGAACTCCGATGGCTGTCGCCCCGGATATTTTATTGACGTCGACGCCTGACACCCGGCCCAAGGCGGCGCTCTCCAAGTCTGCGCAAAGTTCGTCGAACAGCAGCAGCGACAAGGGTTCCAGCTTCGCCGACGTCTACGCCAAGGAGCAGCGGCCAGCCGCCAGCGAGCGCGCCGACAAACCGGTGAAGGCGAAGAACGACAAGCCGCGGGACAGTGCCGACAAGGACACCGCGAGCAAGGATTCCACCGCGCCGGCTGCCGCCGACCAGCCAAAGGTTGCCGAGGACGGCAAGGCCTTGCCGGCCGATGGCGCCAGCAAGGCGGAGGAGAAGGTGGCGGATACCGAGACCAGCCCCGACGCGACCCTCGACCCGCTGCTGATGCTCGGTATGACCGGCCAGCTGCCGGAGCCTGAGGCGCCGCCGCTGGTGGTCAGCAGCGGTACCAGCCCGCTCACCGATGCCAGCAGCGATGGCGATCTGCAGAAGCTCAACGAGATTCCGGGGGTGAACCTGACGCTCGCCGTGGGCGCCGACGACCAGGCCCAGCAGGCGCAGCAGACCCAGCTCACCGGTCATCTCGGCGCCAAGGCGGGGGACAAGTCACTGGATGCCAGCGGCAAGAACGATCTGTCCGCCGCCCTCGCTGCACTGAGCCCGGATGCGGCAGCCAAGGGCGCCGAAGGCAAGCTTGCCGAGGGTGCGCTGAAGGATGGCGTCGACCTGACCCAGCAACTGGCAGACGTGCAGGCAGACGCCAAGCCGGAGATGCCGCGCAACGAGGCCTTTGCCGCACGCTTGGAGTCGCTGACGCAGGCGCTGAACACGCCGCAGGCCATGACCAGTCGCCCGGTGAACCCGCTGGTGCCGGGGCAGGCGGTGTCCGTGCAGCAGAACGGCTGGACTGATCAGGTGGTGGACCGGGTGATGTGGATGTCCTCGCAGAATCTCAAGTCGGCCGAGATCCAGATGGACCCGGCCAACCTCGGCCGCCTGGAAGTGCGCATCCACATGACCGGCGACCAGACCCAGGTGAACTTCGTCAGCGCCAACGCCAACGTCCGCGAAGCGCTGGACAGCCAGCAGCATCGCCTGCGCGAGATGTTCAACCAGCAAGGCATGCAACTGGACGTGAACGTTTCCGACCAGTCCGCCCGTGGCTGGCAGCAACAGCAGCAGGGCGACGGCCGTGGCAGCTCGCGGAGCGTGGCGGGTAGTGGCAGCGGTGACGATGAGCCGATGCTCAGTGGCGTGTCCGAGATCCGCCCGCAGACGGCGGCGCAGGGCAGGGGACTGGTGGATTACTACGCGTGATCCCCGCGGGCTTCATGGGGCGTAGAACGGACAGCGTTTTACGCCCCATACCCCGATAAGCCGGCATCGACTGAAATTTCTCTTCGCTCCCCGTGACATCCTCCGTCTAGCCTGTAATATCCGCGGCGTCGCCAGTAGGACTCCTGCAAACTGGCACAGCCCTTGCTGCTACCCCGGTATCAGCGCTTCGCGCCGCAAAAGTGACGGATTATTGGCATGGCCAAGAAAGAACAGACGCCTTCTCTCCCCGATGGCCAGGCGCCCGGCAAGGGCAAGCTGAAGCTCATCATCATCATCGTGCTGGCCTTCCTGCTGGCGGTGGGTGCGTCGGTGGGCGGTACCTGGTTCTTCCTGCACAAGAGCGCCAAGCCCGACGAAGCCGAAGCCAAGGCCGCGGAACACGCCGAGCCGACGAAGAAGCAGGCGGTCTACGAGATTCTCGCGCCGTCCTTCGTGGTCAACTTCAATCAGAACGGCCGCCAGCGCTATCTTCAGGTAGCCGTTGCCCTGATGGGCCGCGACCAGGCGCAGATGGATGCCCTGCGCGAGCAGATGCCGCTGGTGCGCAACCAGCTGGTGATGCTGTTCTCCAGCCAGAATTTCGACAATCTGGTGACCCCGGTCGGCAAGGAGATGCTTCGCCAGCAGGCCACGTCCAGTCTTCAGGAACTGGCGAAGAAGGCGACCGGTCAGTTGACCGTGGAGCAAGTGCTTTTCACCAATTTCGTATTGCAGTAGGTACCCGCCATGGCCATGCAGGATCTACTTTCCCAGGACGAGATCGACGCGCTGTTGCACGGCGTCGACGACGGCCTGGTGGAAACCGAGTCCGACGTCGAGCCGGGGGCGATCAAGTCCTACGACCTGACCAGTCAGGACCGCATCGTCCGGGGCCGCATGCCGACCCTGGAGATGATCAACGAGCGGTTCGCCCGCTACACCCGTATCAGCATGTTCAACCTGCTGCGTCGCTCGGCGGATGTTGCCGTGGGCGGCGTGCAGGTGATGAAGTTCGGTGAGTACGTGCACTCGCTGTACGTGCCCACCAGCCTCAACCTGGTGAAGATGAAGCCGCTGCGCGGCACCGCGCTGTTCATCCTCGATGCCAAGCTGGTGTTCAAGCTGGTGGACAACTTCTTCGGCGGTGACGGTCGTCACGCCAAGATCGAGGGGCGCGAGTTCACCCCCACCGAGCTGCGGGTGGTGCGCATGGTCATCGAGCAGGCCTTCGTCGATCTCGCCGAAGCCTGGCATGCGGTAATGCCGATCACCTTCGAGTACGTGAACTCCGAGGTGAACCCGGCGATGGCCAATATCGTCAGCCCCAGCGAAGTGGTGGTGGTCTCCACCTTCCATATCGAGCTGGATGGCGGCGGCGGCGACCTGCACATCACCCTGCCGTACGCGATGATCGAGCCGATCCGCGAGATGCTCGACGCCGGTTTCCAGTCCGATGTGGACGATCAGGACGAACGCTGGATCAACGCCCTGCGCGAGGACATCCTCGACGTCAACGTGCCGCTGGGCGCCACCGTCGTGCGTCGTCAGCTCAAGCTGCGGGACATCCTGCACATGCAGCCGGGCGACGTGATCCCGGTGGAGCTGCCCGATCACATGATCATGCGCGCCAACGGCGTGCCTTCCTTCAAGGTCAAGCTGGGTTCGCACAAGGGCAACCTGGCGCTGCAGATTCTCGATCCGCTCGTGCGCCCGCGCTGAGCGAATCCCAAGAGGACACACCATGTCAGACGAAGAAAACGTAACTCCCGAAGAGCAGGCGCTGGCCGACGAGTGGGCCGCGGCGCTCTCCGAATCGGGTGACGCCAACCAGGACGACATCGATGCGATGATGGCCAGTGCTGCGGCTCCGGCCGTGCCCGCCGCGCCGCGCGCGCCGATGGAAGAGTTCGGCATGGCGCCCAAGGCACCGACCATTGCTGGGCTCGAAGGCCCGAACCTGGACGTGATCCTGGATATCCCGGTGACCATTTCCATGGAGGTCGGCCATACCGACATCAGCATCCGCAACCTGCTGCAGCTCAACCAGGGCTCGGTGATCGAACTCGATCGCCTGGCCGGCGAGCCGCTGGACGTGCTGGTCAACGGCACCCTGATCGCACACGGCGAAGTGGTGGTGGTGAACGAGAAGTTCGGCATCCGCCTCACTGACGTGATCAGCCCCAGCGAACGCATCAAGAAGCTGCGCTGACATGGGCCGCCTGCTCTCCAGCGTTTGCGCCCTGCCGTTGCTGGGCCTGTCCCTGCTCGCCCTGGGCGAGGAGGCCAAGGCGCCGGCATCCAACCCGGCCATCGTCCATGCCAGCTCCACGCCGAGCCTCATCACCGGTAGTGCCGGCGCGCAGCTGATGCAGTTGCTGCTGGGCCTGGTGCTGGTGGTCGGCCTGATCTTCCTGCTGGCCTGGCTGGTGCGCCGCGTGCAACAGGTCGTGCCGCGCGGCAACCAGGCAATCCGCCTGATTTCCAGCCAGTCCCTCGGCCCGCGTGATCGGCTGGTGCTGGTGCAGGTGGGCGAGGAGCAGGTGCTGCTGGGCCTGACGCCTGGTCGCATCACCCCGCTGCACGTCATGCGCCAGCCAGTGCATGCCGCCGAATCGGAACCGGCGCAGCCGGAATTCGCCCAGCGCCTGCTGGAATTGCTGAACAAGGACAAGGGCCGCCCGCAGTGACCCGCTCGCCGAACCTCTCCGTTCTGATCGGTGCGCTCAAGGCAGTCGCGCCGCTGCTCCTGGGTCTGCTGGCGCTGATGGCGCCGCAGGCCTTCGCCGCCGATCCGACGCAGCTGACGGCGATCACCGTGACCACCAACCCGCAGGGGCAGCAGGAATACTCGGTCAGCCTGCAGATCCTGCTGATCATGACCGCGCTGAGCTTCATCCCGGCGTTCGTCATGCTGATGACCAGCTTCACCCGGATCATCATCGTCTTCTCCATCCTGCGCCAGGCGCTGGGCCTGCAGAGCACGCCGTCGAACCAGGTACTGATCGGCCTGGCGATGTTCCTCACCTTGTTCGTCATGGCGCCGGTGTTCGACAAGATCAACACGACTGCGCTGCAGCCTTACCTGAGCGAGCAGATCCCCGCGCAGGAAGCACTTACTCGCGCGGAAGTGCCGCTCAAGGCCTTCATGCTGGCGCAGACCCGGCAATCGGACCTGGAGCTGTTCGTGCGGCTGTCCAAGCGCACCGACATCGCCAGCGCCGACGCCACGCCCCTGACCATCCTGGTGCCGGCGTTCGTCACTTCGGAGTTGAAGACTGCGTTCCAGATCGGTTTCATGATCTTCATTCCGTTCCTGATCATAGACCTGGTGGTGTCCAGCGTGCTGATGGCGATGGGCATGATGATGCTGTCGCCGCTGATCATCTCGCTGCCGTTCAAGATCATGCTGTTCGTCCTGGTGGACGGCTGGGCATTGATCATCGGCACGCTCGCCGGCAGTTTCGGGACGGTCTAGCGATGAACCCCTCTGCTGAACGACAGGAGCAGCCATGACCCCCGAAGTCGCCGTCGACCTGTTCCGTGAAGCGCTCTGGCTGACCGCCGTGATGGTCGGCATCCTGGTGCTGCCCAGCCTGCTGGTGGGCCTGATCGTGGCGATGTTCCAGGCCGCCACGCAGATCAACGAGCAGACCCTGAGCTTCCTGCCGCGCCTGCTGGTGGTGCTGCTCACCCTCATCGTGCTGGGCCCCTGGCTGCTGCGGCAGTTGATGGAATACACCCAGTCACTGATCACCAGCATCCCGACGCTGATCGGCTGATGCTCGAGCTCAGCAACGCGCAGATCGGCGGCTGGATCGGAGCCTTCCTGTTCCCGTTGTTCCGCATCGCCGCCATGCTGATGGTGATGCCGATCATCGGCACCCAGCTGGTACCGACCCGCGTGCGCCTGTACCTGTCCGTGGCGATTGCCGTGGCGCTGGTGCCCAACCTGCCGCCGATGCCACAGGTGGATGCGCTGAGCCTCAAGGCGATGGTCTACATCGCCCAGGAAATCCTCGTCGGCGCCATGCTCGGCTTCGTCCTGCAGCTGATGTTCCATGCCTTCGTCATTTCCGGGCAGATCATCTCCATGCAGATGGGCCTGGGCTTCGCGTCCATGATCGATCCCACCAACGGCATCTCGGTGCCGGTACTGGGGCAGTTCTTCACCATGCTGGTGACCCTGCTGTTCCTCTCCATGAACGGCCACCTGGTGGTCTTCGAGGTACTGGCGGAAAGCTTCACCACGCTGCCGGTGGGCGAGGGGCTGTCGAGCAACCATTTCATCACGGTGGCCGGCAAGCTCGGCTGGGTGCTGGGCGCAGGCCTGATGATCGCCTTGCCGGCGATCACCGCGCTGCTGGTGGTCAACCTGGCGTTCGGCGCCATGACCCGCGCGGCACCCCAGCTGAACATCTTCTCGATCGGTTTCCCGCTCACCCTGATCATGGGCTTCGTCATTGTCTGGATTGGCAGTGCCGAGATTCTCACCCAGTACCAGGCGCTGGCCAGTGAG
Organism: Pseudomonas sp. PDM22; assembly: GCF_014851965.1. Taxonomy (NCBI): domain Bacteria; kingdom Pseudomonadati; phylum Pseudomonadota; class Gammaproteobacteria; order Pseudomonadales; family Pseudomonadaceae; genus Pseudomonas; species Pseudomonas sp. PDM22. The sequence goes on along the minus strand of NZ_JACVAR010000001.1, from coordinate 249,235 downwards.
GGCCTGCGCCTGCTTCGCGAACTCGTGGGGGCCCACTGATGGCCGAAAACGACAGTAGTAGCGAAGACAAGACAGAGGAACCTACAGAGAAACGGCGCCGCGACGCGCGCGAGAAGGGGCAGCTCCCTCGGTCCAAGGAGCTCAATACCCTGGCCGTGCTGCTCGCTGGCGCCGGAGCCCTGCTGATGTTTGGCGCCAGCCTGGCCGATGCGCTGATGCGCCTGATGCGCGGCAGCTTCGAGCTGGACCGCGCCACGGTGATGAACAGCGAGAGCATGCTCAACCTGTTGATCGCTGGCGGCAAGATCGGCGCCGATGCGGTCTGGCCGGTCCTGGCGGTGTTGCTGGTCGCGGCGCTGGTCGGCCCGGTCGCGCTGGGTGGCTGGCTGTTCTCCGGCGAAGCGCTGGCCCCCAAGTTCAGCCGGCTCAATCCGCTGGCCGGGCTCAAGCGCATGTTCTCGCTGCGCTCGCTGACCGAGCTGCTCAAGGCCCTGGCCAAGTTCGTGCTGGTGCTGATCGTGGCGATCCTGGTGCTCAAGTCCGATCAGGACGACCTGTTGGCCATCTCCCACGAGCCGCTGGAACAGGCCATGGTGCACAGCGCACGGATCGTCGGCTGGAGCGCCTTCTGGCTGGCCTGCAGCATCATCTTCATCGCCGCCGCGGACGTGCCCTTCCAGCTCTGGGACAACCGCAAGAAGCTGATGATGACCAAGCAGGAGGTCAAGGACGAGTACAAGGACTCCGAGGGCAAGCCGGAGGTCAAGGCCAAGGTCCGTCAGATGCAGCGCGAGATGGCCAACCGGCGGATGATGCAGGCGGTGCCCGAAGCCGACGTCATCATCACCAACCCGACGCACTTCGCCGTGGCCCTGAAATACGACGCGGAGAAGGGCGGGGCGCCCAGGCTGCTGGCCAAGGGCAACGACTTCATGGCGCTGAAGATTCGCGAGATCGCCCAGGAACACAAGGTCACGGTGCTCGAGTCGCCGGCCCTGGCACGGGCGGTCTACTACTCCACCGAACTCGACCACGAGATTCCTGCAGGCCTGTACCTCGCCGTGGCCCAGGTACTGGCCTACGTCTACCAGCTCAAGCAGTACCGCTCCGGCAAGGGCAAGCGTCCGGGACCGATGCCGGACCTGCCGATCCCGCCGGATTTGCGACGCGACGAGTGATTCGTCGGCGCTGCTGCTGCGCTAGGATGGTCGGCTCGTGCCCGGCGTCAGAGATGCCGGGCAGCCTGTTCTGCCAAGGGAAAGTGCCATGTTGCAAGGAGCCTTGTTCCAGGGGGCCGGCGCGCGTTTCGCGTTCTGGCTGCTCTTCTGCCTGCTTTGCGCCCCGTTCGCCTGGGCTGCCGAACCTGTCGACGGCGGCGTGCTGCTGCCGCTGAACGAACGTGTGGTGGACGTCACTGGCACGCTCGACCCCGCCGCCAAGTCCCATCTGATCGACAAGCTCAAGGCCCTGGAGGACCGGCGCGGCGCGCAGATCGCCGTGGTGATGCTGCCCACCGTGGGCAAGATGGGCATCGAGGCCTTCTCCAACAAACTCTTCAACCTCTGGAAGCTCGGCCGCAAGGGCGTTGACGACGGTGTGCTGGTGGTGGTGGCGAAGGAAGACCACCTGATGCGCATCGAGGTCGGCTATGGCCTGGAAGGCGCGATTCCCGACGTGCTGGCCGGGCGCATCATCCGCGAGCGCATGGCGCCGGCCTTCCGCGAGGGCGACTATGCCGGCGGCATCGAGTCGGCGGTGGATGCACTGATCCTGCTGGTCGATGGCGAGGCGTTGCCTGAGCCGGCCCCCGAACCTTTGACGTTCCCGCTGCAGGCGTGGCTGCTGCTGGCGTCCTTCGTGGCCGGTGGCGTGGGTGGCGTGCTGCTTGCCGCACGGCGGATCGGCTGGCGCGGCGCACTGGCGTTCTGCGCGGTGGTGGTCGTGCTGGTGGCCATATTGTCCGGCGGCAAGGATGCCCTGGGAGTGGTTGCCGTCACGCCAATCTGCCTGCTGGTCGGCGGCGCTACCTTCGGTGCGCTGTGGACGGTGCGTGTGGTGTTCTACGGCGTGCTGGGGCTGATTGCCTACTGCATCCTGCTCGGCTTCCTGACGCCGCGCTTCGGCGGCCTGCTGTGGGTCTATGCGCTCGCAGCTCCGCTGGGCGTGCTTATGGTCACTGGCCTTTGGTGGCTGCTGATCTCGATGATGCGCGACGTCTGGCGCGGACCTCGCAAGGGGCGCAAAGGGCGCAAGACCGCCAAGGCGCCGGCCGGGCACAAGGCCTTCTACTGGCGCCTGGCGATATTCTTCGGCCTGTACCTGCTGATCGGTTTCTCCGCCGGTGCTCCGGCGGCTCCGTTGAACTGGCTGCTGGTGCTGCCGTTCATGTGCCTGCCGGGGCTGGTGGTGTTCGCGGCGGGGCAGGGCGGCGCGGGCGGCAGCTCGGGCTCCGGCGGTAGTTCGTCCAGCGGGTCATCCGGCGGCAGTTCGGGCGGTGGGTTCTCCGGTGGCGGTGGTTCCAGCGGCGGAGGCGGTGCCTCCGGGAGCTGGTGACCGGCCTAAAGACAGGGGAACCTTTCGCCGGGACGTGCCAGTCGAACCTTCGAGGCGAGGGCTCCAGCCTTCGTGCGCCGGGACACTGCGCGGAGAAGGACGATGAGCGAAGCGGGACACTTCAGGATGCTGGCGATGGCGGTGGGCGTCGGTCTGTGCTGCGCGTGCGCGCCCGATACGCCGACGACGCAGTATCGCCTGCAGGTCTGCGGCACGCAGCACGAGGCGCAGGTGACGGATCGCTGGTGGGGCTCGCTCTATGTCGCCCAGCTCAGCGGCGACAACCAGCTGGTGGTTGGCGTGCCGCTGGCGGTCCAGGGGGAGGGTGGTCGCCCGGCGATGCTGACCGCGCAGTTCCACCTGACCACTGCGCAGGACCAGTTGCGCCTCGATCCTTCGAAGCTCTCCGGGCGCTACGCCATCGGTCCGCAGCACGAGGGCCGGACAAGGCTGGGTGAGGGCGCGGCGGTACTGTTCCAGGAGGTGCCCGAGGATGCCCTGCGCGCCAGCCATGGCGAGCTGGTGATCGACCGCGTGGAGATCGTCCGCAGCGAGGACGACACCGAGTACGGCGTGATGTCCGGGCACTACCGTTTCGAGGCGCGAAGTGACGCCAACCAGTCCACCTGCGCGGTGGCGGGCAGCTTCAATGACGGCACTTTCAAGCTGGTGAAAGACAGTTCCTGAAGCGTTTCGAAGAAGTTGGAACGCTTCCTGCAAAACCCTGTGCGGATGCCCGGTTGGGCGTCAAAAGTTTGATCCGGTGGCCGGCTCGGTCACCAACGCGCAGGGGAAATTCGGGTGGATCGTACGCAACTGATCGGCACTGTTCGCAGCAATCTGGTAGGGCTCAGCCGGGGCAACCTCGGCGTGCCGCTGCTGTTGCTCGCCATGCTGGCGATGATGACCCTGCCCATCCCGCCGTTCCTGCTGGATGTGCTGTTCACCTTCAACATCGCCCTGTCCATCGTGGTCCTGCTGGTCAGCGTGTACGCCCTGCGCCCGCTGGACTTCGCCGTGTTCCCGACCATCCTGCTGGTCGCCACCCTGCTGCGCCTGGCGCTGAACGTCGCGTCCACCCGCGTCGTGCTGCTGCACGGCCACGACGGCCACGCGGCTGCGGGCAAGGTGATCCAGGCCTTCGGCGAGGTGGTGATCGGCGGCAACTACGTCGTCGGTATCGTGGTCTTCGCGATCCTCATGATCATCAACTTCGTGGTGGTCACCAAGGGTGCCGGGCGTATCTCCGAGGTGAGCGCGCGTTTCACCCTCGACGCCATGCCCGGCAAGCAGATGGCCATCGACGCTGACCTCAACGCCGGCCTGATCGAGCAGGCGGAAGCCAAGAAGCGCCGCGCCGAAGTGGCCCAGGAGGCTGACTTCTACGGCTCGATGGACGGTGCCAGCAAGTTCGTCCGCGGTGACGCCGTCGCCGGCCTGCTGATCCTCTTCATCAACCTCATCGGTGGCGTGGCCATCGGCATGATCCAGCACGCGATGAGCTTCGGCGACGCCGGCAAGGTCTACGCCCTGCTGACCATCGGTGACGGCCTGGTGGCGCAGCTGCCTTCGCTGCTGCTGTCCACCGCCGCCGCGATCATGGTGACCCGTGTCTCCAGCTCCGAAGACATGGGCCAGCAGGTCAACCGCCAGATGTTCGCCTCGCCCAAGGCGCTGGCGATCTCTGCCGCCATCCTGATCGCCATGGGCCTGGTCCCCGGCATGCCGCACGTCTCCTTCGTCGGCCTGGGTGGCCTGGCCGCTGCTGGCGCGTACCTGATCTGGCATCGCCAGCGCCAGGCCAGCCAGAAGGCCGAGCAGGAAGCCCAGACCCAGCAGGAACTGCTACCCGCCCAGCGCGCCGAGCAGACCAAGGAACTGGGCTGGGACGACGTGACCCCGGTGGACATGGTCGGCCTGGAAGTGGGCTACCGCCTGATTCCGCTGGTGGACCGCAACCAGGGCGGCCAGTTGCTGGCGCGGATCAAGGGCGTGCGCAAGAAGCTGTCCCAGGACCTGGGCTTCCTGATGCCGTCGGTGCACATCCGCGACAACCTCGACCTGTTGCCCAACGCCTATCGTTTGACGCTCATGGGCGTCAGCGTGGCGGAAGCCGAGATCTACCCGGACCGCGATCTGGCGATCAACCCCGGCCAGGTGTTCGGCACCCTCAACGGCATCGCCGGCAAGGATCCGGCCTTCGGCCTGGAAGCCGTGTGGATCGAGGCCTCGCAGCGTGATCAGGCGCAATCGCTGGGCTACACCGTGGTCGATGCCAGCACCGTGGTCGCCACCCACCTGAACCAGGTGCTGCACAAGCATGCCCACGAGCTGCTGGGCCACGAGGAAGTCCAGCAACTGATGCAGCTGCTGGCCAAGACTTCGCCCAAGCTCGCCGAAGAGCTGGTGCCGGGGATGATTTCCCTGTCGACGCTGCTCAAGGTCCTTCAGGCGCTGCTGCAGGAACAGGTGCCGGTACGTGACATCCGTACCATCGCGGAAGCCATCGCCAACGTGGCGGTGAAGAGTCAAGATCCCGCCGCGATGGTGGCGGCAGTTCGCGTCGCGCTGTCTCGCGCAATCGTGCAAACCATTGTGGGACTAGAGCCGGAGCTGCCTGTGATCACTCTGGAACCCAGGTTGGAACAGATATTGCTCAATAGTCTTCAGAAGGCCGGACAGGGCTCCGAAGAAGGCATGTTGCTGGAACCCGGAATGGCCGAAAAGCTGCAACGCTCGATGGTTGAAGCGGCGCAGCGTCAGGAGATGCTCGGCAAGCCGGCGATTCTGCTGGTGGCAGGTCCCATCCGCGCGATGATGTCGCGATTCGCCCGGATGGCGGTTCCCACCATGAACGTGCTGGCTTACCAGGAAATCCCCGACAACAAACAAGTCACGATCGTTGCCACCGTTGGGCAGAATTGATTGAGGTCGCAGGCCATGCAGGTAAAACGCTTCTTCGCCGCTGATATGCGTCAGGCCATGAAACTGGTCCGTGACGAGCTGGGCCCGGACGCCTCGATCATCGGCAATCGCCGTGTCGCAGGTGGCGTAGAGCTGACCGCGGCGCTGGATTACCAGGCTCCGGTGGCGGCCAGCAAGCCGAACCCGGCGCTGGAAGCCGAGCTGCGCAAGACCCAGGCGAAGATCGCCCAGGCCAAGGCTGACCTGTCGGCTCCGACCCGCGCCAGCGATAGCGTGCGCGGCGACCGTCAAATGTACGGCACCGAGAAGCCGCGTCGCAGCGCCGCCGAAACCCTGGCCGCCGCCATGGATGCACCGGTTGCCCCGGCGCCGGCCGCTGTCGGCCAGCAGGCGCTGGAAGCCATGCGCTTCGAGCTCAACGGCCTGCGCGAACTGATCGAAGTGCAGCTGGGCTCGATTGCCTGGAACCAGCTGCAGAACCAGCGCCCGAAACAGGCCGGCCTGTGGCGTCGCCTGCAGCGCATGGGGCTGCCGGCCGACCTGTCGCGCAACCTGCTGGAACGCGTGGCGTCCATCGCCGATCCGAAGCAGGCCTGGCGCATGCTGCTGGCGCACCTGGCGCGCTCGATCAACACCCCGGAAATCGACCTGCTGGAACAGGGCGGCGTGATCGCCCTGGTCGGCCCGGCCGGCATGGGCAAGACCACCACCCTGGCCAAGCTGGCCGCCCGCTACGTACTGAAGTACGGCGCGCAGAGCATCGCCCTGGTGTCCATGGACAGCTTCCGCATCGGTGCGCAGGAGCAGATCAAGACCCTCGGCCGCATTCTCAATGTGCCGGTGACCCTGGTCGATCCGGGCCAGTCGCTGATCCAGGCCATGGCGCCGCTGGCGCGCAAGCGCCTGGTGCTGATCGATACCGCCGGCCTGCCCGCCAACGATCCGGCGCTGCGCATGCAGCTCGAAGCGCTGTCGTCGCTGAGCCTGAACGTGAAGAACTACCTCGTGCTGGCCGCGACCAGCCAGAGCCAGGTACTCAAGTCCGCCTGGCAGAACTATCGTTCCTGTGGGCTGGCCGGGTGCATCCTGACCAAACTGGACGAAGCGGGAAGCCTCGGCGAAGCTCTGGCTCTGGCTATCAGCCAGCATCTACCGGTAGCCTATCTGGCTGACGGGCCGAAGATCCCGGACGACCTGCATGTGGCACGCGCGCACCAACTGGTCAGCCGCGCGGTGAGCCTACAGTCGCCCGAAGAGCCCTGCGAGGATGCCATGGCGGACATGTTCGCCGGCCTTTACCAACAGCCGGTGCGTCGCGCCAGCTGAAGATTGTGAGCCCCGGGTGGGGCGTGGGGTGGCCGGTTGAGCCGCCCAAGCGATGCGGATGCTCTGCAAGACGATCCGCGAGCGCCGGAGGCGGTAGAGCACTGCAGCCGGATTAGCCGAAACGCCGATGCGTGACGGTCGAACGACGAGACAAGGTATTGATATGGGTATGCATCCCGTTCAGGTAATCGCAGTCACCGGCGGCAAGGGTGGCGTGGGCAAGACCAACGTGTCGGTGAATCTGTCGCTGGCGCTGGCCGATCTCGGCCGCCGCGTCATGCTGCTGGATGCCGACCTGGGCCTGGCCAACGTCGACGTGTTGCTGGGCCTGTCGCCCAAGCGCACGCTGGCCGACGTCATCGAAGGCGAATGCGACCTGCGTGACGTGATCCTCCAGGGGCCTGGCGGCATTCGCATCGTCCCGGCGGCCTCGGGCACCCAGAGCATGGTGCACCTCACGCCGATGCAGCACGCCGGCCTGATCCAGGCGTTCAGCGACATCAGCGACAACATCGACGTGCTGGTGGTGGACACCGCCGCCGGCATCGGCGACTCGGTGGTGAGCTTCGTGCGTGCCGCCCAGGAAGTGCTGCTGGTCGTTTGTGATGAACCCACGTCCATCACCGATGCCTACGCTTTGATCAAGCTGCTCAACCGCGACTACGGCATGACCCGTTTCCGCGTGCTGGCGAACATGGCCCACAGCCCTCAGGAGGGCCGCAACCTGTTCGCCAAGCTGACCAAGGTCACCGACCGCTTCCTGGACGTGGCGCTGCAGTACGTCGGCGCCATTCCCTACGACGAGTCGGTGCGCAAGGCCGTGCAGAAGCAGCGTTCGGTGTATGAGGCGTTCCCGCGCAGCAAGGCTTCCCTGGCCTTCCGTGCGGTGGCGCAGAAGGTCGACAGCTGGCCGCTGCCGGCCAACCCACGAGGGCACCTGGAGTTCTTCGTCGAGCGCCTGGTGCAACATCCCACGGGTTCGGCCGTATGACCGCGGCCTCCGGAGCGCGTATGTACAGCAAGGCACAGGCGCACAACTCCCAGGAACTGCTGATCCAGAAACACGCCCCACTGGTGAAGCGCATCGCCTACCACCTGCTCGGCCGCCTGCCGGCCAGCGTGCAGGTGGAGGACCTGATGCAGGCCGGCATGATCGGCCTGCTGGAGGCGGCGAAGAAATACGATCAGGGCAAGGGCGCGAGCTTCGAAACCTACGCCGGCATCCGTATCCGCGGCGCCATGCTCGACGAGGTGCGCAAGGGTGACTGGGCCCCGCGTTCGGTCCACCGCAACACCCGCATGGTCAGCGACGCCATCCGCGCCGTCGAAGCGCGTACCGGACGCGACGCTAAAGATCAGGAGGTTGCTGCCGAACTCAATATGAGCCTCGAAGATTATTACGGCATCCTCAGCGACACCCAGGGCAGCCGTCTGTACAGCTTCGATGACATGTTGCAGGACGGCGACCAGGGCGGCGGCTTTGCCGAAGACGCCTCGCACCACGAGAACGAGCCGTCCCACGGGCTGGAAGACGAGCGCTTCCAGGCGGCCCTGGCCGACGCCATCACCAAGTTGCCCGAGCGCGAGCGACTGGTGCTGGCGCTGTACTACGACGAGGAACTCAACCTCAAGGAGATCGGCGAAGTGCTGGGCGTCAGCGAATCCCGCGTCAGCCAGCTGCACAGCCAGTGCGCCGCGCGCCTGCGTTCGCGACTGGCGGAGTGGCGCGCTCGCTGAGCATCGGGTAGTTTCGCGTCGGCTGCTTCTGAGAGGCGGTGCTGAAGGGATTTTCCTTAGGCAAGTTATAGGCTTACGAATTTTTGGGTGACGTTCCTTTGACGCGCCCACAGCAAAGAGCGCACGGCGCTCGATGAATTGACGGCACGCCCGCCAGGGCGCGTTTGGTATCGATGGAGGCAGGTTTGGACAAGAACATGAAAATTCTCATCGTGGACGACTTTTCCACGATGAGGCGCATCATCAAGAACCTCCTGCGGGACCTGGGGTTCACCAACACCGCAGAAGCCGACGACGGCACCACTGCGCTGCCGATGCTGCACAGCGGCAACTTCGACTTCCTCGTTACCGACTGGAACATGCCCGGCATGACCGGCATCGACCTGCTGCGTGCGGTCCGCGCCGACGAGCGTCTGAAGCACCTGCCGGTACTGATGGTCACCGCCGAAGCCAAGCGCGACCAGATCATCGAAGCGGCCCAGGCCGGGGTCAACGGCTATGTGGTCAAGCCTTTCACCGCTCAGGTGCTGAAAGAAAAGATCGAGAAGATTTTCGAGCGGGTCGGCAGCTGAGGCTGACCAAGAGGGCGTCATGGATTTCAACGAATCCGCGGGTGACTTCGAGTCGACCCTGAAAAAACACGCGCGCGAATTGGTCGACTGCCTCGAGCAGGGCGACGTACAGACCGCCGTGCAGCTGATCTCCGAGCTCAATCAGGCGCGTGATCGCGGGCTCTACCAAGAGGTAGGCAAGCTTACCCGCGAACTGCACAACGCCATCGTCAACTTCCAGATCGATCCCAGTTCCCCGCGCGCCCAGGAAGTCTCGCAGATTGCCGACGCCACCGATCGCCTGTCCTACGTGGTGACGATGACCGAGAAAGCGGCCAATCGCACCATGGACCTGGTGGAAGAGTGCACCCCGGTGGTCATGCACATCGAGACCCAGGCCAAGGAGCTGCAGGAAGACTGGTCGCGTTTCATGCGTCGCGAGCTGGGCCCCGAGGCCTTCCGTGACCTGGCCAAGCGTGTCGAGCAGTTCCTCTACATCAGTGCCCAGGACAGCCGCAAACTTTCCGCGCACCTGAACGACATCCTGCTCGCGCAGGACTTCCAGGACCTCACCGGGCAAGTGATCAAGCGCGTCACCAAGCTGGTGACCGAGGTCGAGTCGAACCTGGTGAAGCTGGTCTGGATGGCGGGTCAGGTCGATCGCTACGCCGGCATCGAGCATGACCACGAGAGCATGCGCGACGCGGTGGAAAAAGAAAGATCGTCCAAGGGTGAAGGTCCGCAGATTGCTGCCGATACAAGAAAGGACGTCGTATCCGGTCAGGACGATGTCGATGACCTGTTGTCCAGCCTTGGTTTTTAAGCGTCCGCTGACGCTGTAGAGGGAGCACCGAATGAGCTTCGACGCCGATGACGAAATCCTCCAGGACTTCCTGGTGGAGGCCGGCGAGATTCTCGAGCTACTGTCCGAACAACTGGTCGAGCTGGAAAGCCGCCCGGATGACATGGACCTGCTCAATGCAATCTTCCGTGGGTTCCATACCGTCAAAGGTGGTGCCGGCTTCCTCCAGCTGAATGCGCTGGTGGAGTGCTGCCACATCGCCGAGAACGTGTTCGACATGCTGCGCAAGGGCGAACGCCGCGTGGATGCCGAACTGATGGACGTGATGCTGCAGGCGCTGGATACCGTCAACGTCATGTTCCAGCAGGTGCGTGATGCGGAGGAGCCGACGCCGGCGACTCCCGAGCTGCTGGCCGCGCTGTCGCGCCTGGCCGACCCGAACGCTGCTCCCGCCGAAGCTCCCGCTGCGGCTGTTGCCGAGCCTGTCGTGGAAGAGGCTCCGGCCGCTGCGGCCGCTTATGGCGACATCACCGACGCCGAGTTCGAACAGCTGATGGATGCCCTCGAGCCTGCCGCTGAAGCGCCCGCCGCGCCGGTTGGCAGCGGTGGCGACGACATCACCGACGACGAATTCGAAGCACTGCTCGACCAGTTGCACGGCAAGGGCCAGTTCAGCGCTGCTGCCAAGGAACCCGTCAGTGCGGCTCCGGCACCGGTTGCCGAGGCGCCCGCCGCCGGTGCTGGCGACGAGATCAGCGACGACGAGTTCGAAGCGCTGCTCGACCAGTTGCATGGCAAGGGCCAGTTCACCGGTGCGAAGGAAGAGGCACCGGCTGCCGTCGAGGCTGTTGCCCAGACCAAGCCTGAGGAAGCTCCGGCGGTCGGCGGCGACGACAACATCACCGACGACGAATTCGAGAAGTTGCTCGACGAGCTGCACGGCAAAGGCCAGTTTACCGGCGCGAAGGAAGAGCCGGTCGCGGCTGCGCCATCCAATGCACAGCCCAAAGCGGCTGCTGCGCCTGCGCCCGCACCCAAGTCTGCTGCCGCTCCGGCGCCGGCCGCTGCCGCCAAGCCTGCATCGGCCAAGCCCGCCGCTGCGGCTGTGGAGAAGCCGGCCAACGAAGCGGAAACCACCGTGCGCGTGGACACCGCCCGCCTGGACGAGATCATGAACATGGTCGGCGAACTGGTGCTGGTGCGTAACCGTCTGGTGCGCCTGGGCCTGAACAGCGGCGACGAGGCGATGGCCAAGGCCGTCTCCAACCTCGACGTGGTCACCGCCGACCTGCAGTCGTCGGTCATGAAGACCCGCATGCAGCCGATCAAGAAGGTCTTCGGCCGCTTCCCGCGCCAGGTCCGCGATCTGGCGCGCAACCTGAAGAAAGAGATCAACCTCGAGCTGATCGGCGAAGAGACCGACCTGGACAAGAACCTGGTCGAAGCCCTGGCCGACCCGCTGGTGCACCTGGTGCGCAACGCAGTGGACCACGGCATCGAAGGCCCCGACGAGCGCGAGGCCGCCGGCAAGTCGCGTTCGGGCAAGGTGGTGCTGTCCGCCGAGCAGGAAGGCGACCACATCCTGCTGTCGATCTCCGACGACGGCAAAGGCATGGACCCGGATGTGCTGCGCGCCAAGGCCGTGGAGAAGGGCCTGCTGGACAAGGATGCGGCCGATCGCCTGTCCGAGTCCGACTGCTACAACCTGATCTTCGCGCCGGGCTTCTCGACCAAGACCGAGATATCCGACGTCTCCGGCCGCGGTGTCGGCATGGACGTGGTGAAGACCAAGATTTCCCAGCTCAACGGCATCATCAACATCTACTCGACCAAGGGCCAGGGCTCGAAGATCGTCATCAAGGTCCCGCTGACCCTGGCGATCATGCCGACCCTGATGGTGATGCTGGGCAACCAGGCCTTCGCCTTCCCGCTGGTCAACGTCAATGAGATCTTCCACCTCGACCTGTCCAACACCAACGTGGTGGACGGCCAGGAAGTGGTGATCGTCCGCGACAAGGCCCTGCCGTTGTTCTACCTCAAGCGCTGGCTGGTGCCGGGCGCGCAGTATGACGAGCCGGGCGAGGGCCACGTGGTGATCCTCTCCGTGGGCACCCAGCGCATCGGCTTCGTAGTCGACCAGCTGGTGGGCCAGGAAGAAGTGGTGATCAAGCCGCTGGGCAAGATGCTGCAGGGCACGCCGGGCATGGCGGGGGCGACCATTACCGGGGACGGCCGCATCGCGCTGATCCTCGACGTGCCGAGCATGCTCAAGCGCTACGCCCGTCGTATCTGACCGCCATGGGCGAGCCGCAGGGCTCGCCCATGTGATGGAAGAAGTTTTTTTCAGGAGTGTCTATGGCTGTCAAAGTCCTGGTGGTGGACGATTCGGGGTTCTTCCGCCGCCGCGTCTCGGAGATTCTTTCGGCTGACCCGCAGATCCAGGTGGTCGGCACGGCAACCAACGGCCGCGAGGCGATCGATCAGGCGCTGGCGCTCAAGCCCGACGTGATCACCATGGACTACGAGATGCCGCTGATGGATGGCATCACCGCCGTGCGGACCATCATGCAGCGCTGCCCGACGCCGGTCCTGATGTTCTCCTCGCTGACCCACGAGGGCGCGCGGGTGACCCTGGACGCGCTGGACGCCGGCGCCGTCGACTACCTGCCGAAGAATTTCGAGGACATCTCGCGCAACCCGGACAAGGTCCGTCAGCTACTGTGCGAGAAGGTCCACACCATCGCCAAGAGCAACCGCCGCTTCGCCGCGTACTCTTCGTACTCGTCGAGCCCGGCCGCGCCGGCTTCGACTCCCGCTGCCGGCACCGCGCGCACGGCCGCTCCCGCTTCGTCGGGCCCCAGCCATGCGCCGGCCGCTCCGGCTCCGGCGACTTCCGCCGCCCCAAAGCGTAAGCCCTACCGGCTGGTAGCCATCGGCACTTCGACCGGTGGGCCGGTGGCGCTGCAGCGGGTCCTGACCCAGCTGCCTGCCAATTTCCCCGCGCCGCTGGTGCTGATCCAGCACATGCCGGCGGCCTTCACCAAGGCCTTCGCCGAGCGCCTGGACAAGCTGTGCAAGATCACCGTCAAGGAAGCCGAGGATGGCGACATCCTGCGTCCCGGCGTGGCCCTGCTGGCTCCCGGCGGCAAACAGATGATGGTCGACGCCCGTGGCGCGATCCGCATCCTGCCCGGTGACGAGCGCCTGAACTACAAACCCTGCGTCGACGTGACCTTCGGTTCCGCGTCCAAGGCCTATGGCGACAAGGTCCTGGCGGTGGTTCTCACCGGCATGGGCGCCGACGGTCGCGAAGGCGCGCGCATGCTCAAGCAGGGCGGCGCCCAGGTGTGGGCGCAGGATGAAGCCAGCTGCGTGATCTACGGCATGCCCATGGCGATTGCCAAGGCGGGCCTGGCCGACGCGGTGTACAGCCTGGACGACATCGGCCGCCACCTCACCGAGGCCTGCGGCTGATGGATGTCCTCAGCCTGGTCGGCCTGATCCTCGCGATGGTTGCCATCATTGGTGGCAACTTCCTCGAGGGCGGGCACGTCGGTGCCCTGGCCAATGGCCCGGCGGCACTGATCGTGGTGGGCGGCACCCTGGCCGCTGCACTGCTGCAGACCCCGGTCGCGGTGCTCAAGCGCGCCGTGACCATGCTGCGCTGGATGGTCCTGCCGCCCAGGGTGGATCTGGTCGGCGGCATCAACCACGTGGTCGGCTGGAGCATGACGGCGCGCAAGGAAGGCCTGCTGGGCCTGGAGACCGTCGCCGACGCCGAGCGTGACCCCTACGCGCGCAAGGGCCTGCAACTGCTGGTGGACGGCACCGAGCCCGAGGCCATCCGCAGCATCCTCGAAGTCGACCTGTACAACCAGGAAAGCCGCGACCTGGCGGCTGCCAAGGTATTCGAAGCCATGGGCGGCTACTCGCCGACCATCGGTATCATCGGTGCGGTGATGGGCCTGATCCACGTGATGGGCAATCTCGCCGACCCCAGCCAGCTGGGCAACGGCATTGCCGTGGCCTTCGTCGCCACCATCTACGGCGTCGGCCTGGCCAACCTGCTGTTGCTGCCCATCGGCAACAAGCTGAAAAGCATCGTGCTGCGCCAGTCCTGCTACCGCGAAATGCTCATGGAGGGCCTGCTGTCCATCGCCGAGGGTGAGAACCCGCGCTCCATCGAGCTGAAGCTGCAAGGCTTCGTCGGCTGAGGGGGAGGGGATGCGCATGCCTCGCCGCAGACGTCATGAGGAACACGAGAATCACGAACGCTGGCTGGTGTCCTACGCGGACTTCATCACCCTGCTGTTCGCCTTCTTCGTGGTGATGTACTCGATCTCCTCGATCAACGAGGGCAAGTACAAGATCCTCTCGGAAACCCTGACCGGCGTGTTCAACCAGCCGGACCGCTCGATCCGCCCGATCCCTGTCGGTGAGGAGCGCCCGCGCACCCAGCAGCCGGACCAGTCGCTCAACGAGCCGCAGGACGACGGCCAGGCCCAGGGCAACCCCGATACCCTGCAGCAGATCACTGACAGCGTGCGCCAGGCCTTCGGTGACCTGATCTCCACCGATCAGCTGTCGGTGCGTGGCAACGAGTTCTGGATCGAGATCACCCTCAATTCCAGCTTGCTGTTCCCCAGCGGCGATGCCATTCCCAATGACGCCGCCTTCGAGATCATCGAGAAGGTCGCCAGGATTCTGGCGCCTTACCGCAACCCGGTGCACGTCGAAGGTTTCACCGACAACGTTCCGATCCATAATTCGCAGTACCCGACCAACTGGGAACTGTCCGCGGCCCGCGCCGCCAGCATCGTCCGCATGCTCGCCCAGGATGGCCTCGACGCCGGTCGGCTGGCCGCGGTGGGCTATGGCGAATTCCAGCCAGTGGCGGACAATGCCACGGCGGATGGCCGCGCACGCAACCGCCGGGTGGTGCTGGTGATCTCCCGCAACCTGGAGGTGCGCCGCAGCATCAGCGGGGTGGGCAGTGGCAAGGCGCAGCCGGACCCGGCGTTGCGGCATGCTGGCACGCAATCTGCACCAGTGATTGCCAGTGAGGCGCCCGGCAGTGGCGCCGTCAATTCTTCGTCATCGGCAGGGGACTGAACGATATGAAAACCCTGAACCGAATCACGGCCTGCGGGGAGCCAGCACTATGAAAGTCTGGGCGGTAGCCAACCAGAAAGGTGGCGTCGGCAAGACCACATCCTCGATCGCATTGGCAGGCCTGCTGGCGGACGCCGGCAAGCGCGTGCTGATCGTCGACCTGGACCCCCATGGCTCGATGACCAGCTACTTCGGTCATGACCCTGACACCCTGGAACACAGCGTGTTCGACCTGTTCCTGCACCAGGGCAACGTGCCTGAGGGACTGCCGGAGTCGCTGCTGCTGCCCACCAGCCACGAGAACATCCGCCTGCTGCCGTCGAGCACCGCGCTGGCCACCCTGGAGCGCCAGTCGCCGGGGCAGAACGGTCTCGGCCTGGTGATCGCCAAGAGCCTGGCGCAGCTGTGGAACGAGTTCGACTACGCGATCATCGACAGCCCGCCGCTGCTGGGCGTCCTGATGGTGAACGCCATGGCGGCCAGCCAGCACCTGGTGATCCCGGTGCAGACCGAGTTCCTCGCCCTCAAGGGCCTGGAGCGCATGGTCAACACGCTGAAGATGGTCAATCGCTCACGCAAGCAGGCGCTGCCGTTCACCATCGTGCCGACCCTGTTCGACCGCCGTACCCAGGCGTCGCTGGGCACCCTGCGGGTGCTGCGCGATACCTACCCGGATACCCTCTGGCAGGCGTTCATCCCGGTGGATACCAAGCTGCGCGACGCCAGCCGCCTGGGCACGGTGCCCTCGCGCAACGACGGCAACAGCCGTGGCGTGATCGCCTACCGCGCGCTGCTCAAGCATCTGCTGGCCCATGTGCCGGCGAGCCAGGTAGCCTGAAGATGACAGGCCTGAACAAAAGAATCCGACGGATGCGCTCAAGAGCGGCGCGTCCGCTGCCGATAGGCTGGACAGTCACCTTGCGCGGTTATCCATCATGAGTCGTTCCGCTACCGCCACTCGCCCCCAGCTCGCGCTGCAGTCCTACCTGGACGCGCTGCTGCAGGAGGCCACTTTCGAAGACTTCGCCCCGGAACCGGTGGCGCAGCCTGTTGTTGCCCCCGTGGTTCCGGCTCCGGTCGCCCTGGTGGTCAGCGAGCCGGTCGCGCCGCTGGTCGCCGAACCCCAGGCTGCGGTGCTGCAGGCGCCGGAAACCAGCGTCAGCCTCGATGAGTTCGAAGCGGCCGTGCTCGAAGAGCAGGTCCGTGATGCCCGCCTGAGCGTGGCCACCCGCGCGCCAGTTGCCCAGGCTACGGTGGCTGAGCTGCGCCTGCCCGAGCCCGTAGCACCGGTCATCGAAGCGCCCGTTGCCGACGCTCCCGTCGCGGATGAACCACCGGCGCAACTGGCCCAGGTCATCGACCTGCACCAGCCCGGCAGCGCCGAGATGCCCGCCGCGCCGCTGAAGCTGCTCGACGACGGTCGCCCGGTGTGGGCCGCCGAGCCGTTCGAGTGCCTGCTGTTCGACGTCGCCGGGCTGACCCTGGCGGTGCCGCTGGTTTGCCTGGGCTCCATTTATCCACTGGCGGGGCACGACCTGACCCCGCTGTTCGGCCAGCCCGACTGGTTCCTCGGCATCCTGCCGGGCCAGAACGGCAACCTGAAGGTGCTCGACACCGCGCGCTGGGTGATGCCCGAGCGCTACCGCGACGACTACCGCGAGGGGCTGCAGTATGTGATTTCCGTGCAGGGCTACGAGTGGGGGCTGGCCGTGCATCAGGTCAGCCGCTCGGTGCGCCTGGACCCGTCCGAGGTGAAGTGGCGCAGCCAGCGCCAGCAACGCCCGTGGCTGGCCGGCACGGTGATCGACCAGATGTGCGCGCTGCTCGACGTCTCGGCCCTGGCCGAACTGATCGCCAGCGGCGCCGCCAAGCGCCTGCAGCCCTGAGGCTGCGCGCAAGCAGATTTGAAAGACAACCTCCACGCCGCAGGCGGCGTGGAACCAGAAGAGGCGAGGGGATATGAAGAAAACGTCAGCGCAAGGTGCCGAAGATCCGATTCTGCAGTGGGTCACCTTCCGCCTGGACAACGAGACCTACGGCATCAACGTGATGCAGGTCCAGGAAGTGCTGCGCTACACCGAGATTGCGCCGGTCCCGGGTGCCCCGAGCTACGTGCTGGGCATCATCAACCTGCGCGGCAACGTGGTCACCGTGATCGACACCCGCCAGCGCTTCGGCCTGGACCCGGCGCCGGTCTCGGACAACACCCGCATCGTCATCATCGAAGCCGACAAGCAGGTAGTGGGCATCCTGGTCGACAGCGTCGCCGAGGTCGTCTACCTGCGCCAGTCCGAGATCGAGACTGCGCCGAACGTCGGTAACGAGGAATCGGCCAAGTTCATCCAGGGCGTCTGCAACAAGAACGGCGAGCTGCTGATCCTGGTAGAGCTGGACAAGATGATGACCGAGGAAGAGTGGTCGGAGCTGGAGAGCATCTGAGGTGCTGATCGCTCTGGTGGTGCTCGGTATCGCCTGCGCGGGCCTGGCGATGGCCTGCGTCTGGCTGTCCGGCCGGCAGCGTGCCCAGGAAGCCCAGGCGGTGCAGCTGGCCAAGCAGCTGGCGGTGTTCGAGCAGCGCCTGAAGGAACAGGGCAAGCGCATCGAGTCGTACCAGCAGATCAATATCCGCATGGGCGAGGAGCTGCGCGAGCTGAACAAGCAGGTCGCGCCGCTGCCCGAGCGCCTGGTGCGCATCGAGCAGCGCGACCCCACCAGCCTCTCCTTCAGCCAGGCGGCACGTCTGGTTGGCATGGGCGCCAGTCCCGAAGACCTGACCCAGAGCTGCGGCCTGTCCCAGGCCGAAGCCGAACTGGTCGCCCGCCTGCATCAGGGCAAGACGCGGGACTGAGCCCGCGCCGCCGCCTTTTTCGAGCCCGAGCCGCCTGTCGGGATTCCTGGCTTGTAGGAGTTTAACTACAGGCAATTAGGACTCGTCTGATAAGAATCGCGGCAATACGTCGCTAAATTGGCCTCGTCAAAATTTTTCCGAGGCCATCGATATGGCGACCATTTCCCGTCGGGCCATGGTGCTGTGCTCGCACCCCGGCCGGCTACTGAACTACAGCGTGCTGCTCAATCGCCTGGAGTTCTACCACCTGAGCCTCTGCCTGAACCTGGATGAAGTGCGCAAGGCGCTTTCGGGCCGCCAGCGCTACAGCCTGTTCATCCACGACGATTTCCGCCCCGGCCCCAACGAACTGATGAGCCTGAAGGCGCTGAGCCAGAGCAACACCTTCCGCCAGTTCCTGCTGGTGGGGAACTACAGCGCGGAGGAGCGGCGCGGCCTGATGCAGTGGGCCTGGGCCAACCGTGTGCCGCTGCTGGATGTGCTGGACAAGCCGATTTCCCTGGCGCAGCTGCGCGAGGTGACCAGCAGCATGGTGCTCTACCACAGCGAGGACGCGCAGCCGATCTGCAAGGCCGTGCACGATTTCAGTGAGCTCGCTCCGGCCGCCGAGCTGCCGACGTCCCGTACTGTCTGCGACTGGCGCGGCTGAGCAGGCTCACCGGCGACGGGAGTCCGGCCCTTCCAGCAACAGCGGCATCGCGTCCGGCGGCGCCCCTGGCTTATCGTTAAGCGGGCTCTTGCCCTTGAGGTACCAGGCGAAGGCGATGATTTCCGCGATGGTACGGTAGAGCGCCTCGGGAATCGCATCGCCCAGCTCCAGGCGCGCCAGCAAACGCACCAGCTCGCCGTTCTCGTAGATCGGCACCTCGTGGTGGCGGGCGATGGCGAGGATGGTCTCCGCCAGTTCATCGTCGCCCTTGGCGGTGAGCGTCGGTGCGCTCTGCCCGTCATAGTTGAGGGCAATGGCCTGGCGCGGCGCTTTCCTGGATTTCTTCATGCAGTCTCGTCCACCCAGCGTTGTTCCACCGCCGTGCGCGCGCCCTGGGGCGGCTTGCCCTGGCGGCAACTCAGCTCGCCCACACTGAGTCCGGCGTCGTTCAGGCGCTGGCGCAGGGTGCCCAGTTCGCCATCGATCAGGCTGGCGGTGGCGGCGCGCTCGGCCCACAGCTGGGTGCCGATGCTGCCGTGGGCCAGGGTGGCCTGGACCTGCAGCGGGCCGAGGCTGTCCAGGTCGAAGGCCAGATCGACGCGCCAGAGCATTTCCCGCGGCTGCTCGCGCTCGCTCGCCGGGCTGTCTTTTTCTTCCTGCTGGATACGCACCTGGATCGGCACCATCTGCT
Organism: Pseudomonas sp. PDM22; assembly: GCF_014851965.1. Taxonomy (NCBI): domain Bacteria; kingdom Pseudomonadati; phylum Pseudomonadota; class Gammaproteobacteria; order Pseudomonadales; family Pseudomonadaceae; genus Pseudomonas; species Pseudomonas sp. PDM22. The sequence goes on along the minus strand of NZ_JACVAR010000001.1, from coordinate 230,041 downwards.
GTTGATGGCGCAGGGGAATCTCCAGCTGCCAGGTGTTCAATACCGTGCCGTCAGGCAGCACGTCGCTCTGCGCCAGGCTGCCCAACTGGTGGGTCTGCAGGCGGGAGACCGCGGCGGCGGCCAGCTTGAGCAGCGACTCGAGGTCGCCTTCTTCTTCCAGTTCATTGGCCAGCCGGCTGGGGAGCGGGAAGCTGACCGGTGGCGGTGTGCGCCCACTGGTCTGGCCGATCACGCCCAGCGCATTGCGGACGAACGCCGGCATGGCCTGTGCCAGATTGTTGGCACCGGCCAGGGCACTGCCCGGCAGGTTGCCCAGCACCGCGGCCGCCGTACCGCCCTGGACGGTTGGCAGTATCTGGGCAATCAGCCGCAGCAGGTTGGCCTTGAGGTCCTGGGGCAAACCCTCTACGCCGCGCAGCAACTGCCCTTCGAGGAACGCGCCGCTTTGCTGGAAGGCCTGGGCGACACCCTTGGCATCACTGAGCTGGCGGATGTCCGGCAGGGCGCCGAGCAGCTTGTCCACCGACTGGCGCAGCTCCGGGCTCAGGTTCGGGTTGCTGCCGCTACCCTGCAGCGCTTTGAACAGATTATCCAGCGGGCCCTGGCGGTTCTGCTGGGCGCCGAGCTGCAGGCTCAGGTCGAGCTGGTCCATGCGGGCGTTCATCGGCAGGAACTGCAGGGCCTGCTGGTCCTGCACGCGGGCGCTGAGCAGGCTGTTGAGGGGGAGCGGGTTGGGCGATTCGATGCTCAGCTGGCGCCCGGCCAGCGGCGTATTGAGCAACGTCACCAGCACCTTGTAGACCACCTGCTCGGCCTTGCCGAGGGCGATCAACTGGCTGGCGTCCACCTTGCCCTGGATCAGGGTGCCCACGGGCAGCACGTCGAGGTCGAGGCTACCCAGTGGCGCCTGGTTGGTGCCACTCATGCCGAGGGGGCCAAGCGAGCCGAGGCTCGGTTGCGTCAGCAGGGTGGCGGCGAGGCTGGTCTGGTTCAGCGTCGACAGTTGCAGGGTGCTGCCCTTGGGCAGCGCCTGAGGGCTCTCCGCCACCACCAGCGCCTGCTGCCCGCTGGCCATGGTCAGGCGCAGCAGCAGCTGAAAATTCACCTGTCCGTCGCGCACTGCCAGTACTTCTGCGTGGGCCTTGTCTCCCGGCGGCAGCAGATCGCCGAGACTCTGCGCGAGCTTGAGCGTCAGCTCGGCCGCGCTTTGCGTGCTGCGCAGCGGCGGGGTAGGCGGTAGCGGACGGGAAGCGCCAATTTCACTCGGCATCGGGGACCTGCAGGCGGCGTGACGGGGTTGCGCCCAGTGTATCGGCGGCCATTGCGCGCACTTTAGACCGTCCGGCGGCCGGAGGGCAGGGCGGTGGTTGCGCATGGACGCAGCTCAAGGTGCGCTGATTTGACGTTACACCCTGTCGAAAAACCTGACGTCGGGTGTAGGAACCGCTGTGTATAATGCGCCGCCCGAGGCCGTGCTTGGCGGCCCGCGTGGTATGGCCGCGTTTTTGCACTACTGACTGTTTTCTGCCCGACGGTTGCCGATGCCCTTGACCCATCCCCTCCTCGAAACCGTGGCGCTCGCTTGCGAGCGGGACTGGCGCATGCTGTTCGAGCGTCTCGATCTGCGACTGGGCGCGGGCGAAATGCTACAGATCGTCGGCCCCAACGGTAGCGGCAAGACCAGCCTGCTGCGCCTGCTCAGCGGGTTGATGCAGCCTACCGCCGGTGATGTGCTGCTCAACGGCAAGCCGCTGACCGAACAACGCCATGAACTGGCCCGTCAGCTGCTGTGGATCGGCCACGCGGCCGGTATCAAGGGCCTGCTCACCGCCGAAGAGAACCTCGCCTGGCTCTGTGCCCTGCACCAGCCGGCCAACCGCGATGCCATCTGGCGGGCGCTGGAGGCCGTCGGCCTGCGCGGCTTCGAGGACGTTCCCTGCCATACCCTGTCCGCCGGCCAGCAGCGTCGCGTGGCCCTGGCGCGCCTGTATCTGGACGCGCCGCCGCTGTGGATCCTCGATGAACCCTTCACCGCCCTGGACAAGCAGGGCGTGGCGCAGCTGGAAGAACACCTGGCCGGCCATTGCGAGCGCGGTGGACTGGTTGTGCTGACCACCCACCACAGCCTGGAGCGCATGCCGCAAGGCTACCGCGCCCTCGATCTGGGCCAGCACGCACGGGAGGTTGCGGCGCGATGAGCAACGTCTTCACCCTGTTGCTCGCCCGCGAAGCGCGCCTGCTGTTCCGTCGTCCGGCGGAGCTGGCTAATCCTTTGGTGTTCTTCGCCATCGTCATCGCGCTGTTCCCGCTGGCGGTCGGCCCCGAATCGGAAATGCTCAAGAACCTCTCGCCGGGGCTGGTCTGGGTCGCGGCATTGCTGGCGGTGCTGCTGTCGCTGGACGGCCTGTTCCGCAGCGATTTCGAAGATGGTTCTTTGGAACAGTGGGTCCTTTCGCCGCACCCCCTGCCACTACTGGTCCTGGCCAAAGTGCTGGCACACTGGCTGGTTTCAGGGCTGGCCCTGGTGCTGCTGTCGCCGCTGTTCGCCCTGATGCTGGGCCTGCCGGCGCGCTGCCTGCCGGACCTGCTGCTGTCGCTGCTGCTGGGGACACCGATCCTGAGCCTGCTGGGCGCCGTGGGCGCGGCGCTCACCGTGGGTCTCAAGCGCGGCGGCCTGTTGCTGGCCCTGCTGATCCTGCCGCTTTACATTCCGGTGCTGATCCTGGGCAGCGGAGCGCTGCAGGCGTCGCTGCAGGGGCTGCCCACCGCCGGGCACCTGCTGTGGCTGGCCAGCCTGACGGCGTTAGCATTGACGCTGACGCCATTTGCCATCGCCGCCGGGCTGAAGATCAGCGTCGGCGAGTGAACGAACGATCGCCGGGCTGGGAAGCGGCACCGGCGGCAGACTAGAGCTTTGAATTACAGAGCCTGATGATGAACTGGACTTGGTTTCACAAGCTTGGCTCGCCCAAGTGGTTCTACGAGATCAGCGGACGCTGGATGCCCTGGTTCGCGGTCGCCGCGATCCTGCTGATGGTTGCCGGCACCGTCTGGGGCCTGGCCTTCGCGCCGCCGGATTACCAGCAGGGCAACAGCTTCCGCATCATCTATATCCACGTGCCGGCGGCGTTCCTCGCCCAGTCCTGCTACGTGATGCTGGCCGTGGCCGGCGCGGTCGGGCTGATCTGGAAGATGAAGATCGCCGACGTCGCCGTGCAGTGCGCCGCGCCGATTGGCGCCTGGATGACCTTCGTCGCGCTGGTCACCGGTGCCATCTGGGGCAAGCCGACCTGGGGCGCCTGGTGGGTCTGGGACGCGCGCCTGACCTCGATGCTGATCCTGCTGTTCCTCTATTTCGGCATCATCGCCCTGGGCCAGGCCATCACCAACCGTGACAGCGCGGCCAAGGCCTGTGCCGTACTGGCCATCGTCGGCGTGGTGAACATCCCGATCATCAAGTACTCGGTGGACTGGTGGAACACCCTGCACCAGCCGGCCACCTTCACCCTGACTGAAAAGCCGCCGATGCCGCCGGAGATGTGGATTCCGCTGCTGATGATGGTCGCCGGCTTCTACTGCTTCTTCGCCGTGGTGCTGATGATGCGCATGCGCCTGGAAGTGCTCAAGCGCGAAGCCCGCGCGAGCTGGGTCAAGGCCGAGGTGGAGCGCGCGCTATGAGTTTCGAGTCCTTTTCCGATTTCCTCGCCATGGGTCACCATGGCCCTTACGTGTGGTCCGCCTACGCCATCTGCCTGGTGGTCCTGGCGATCAACGTCGTCTCGCCGATCGTGGCGCGCCGGCGTTACCTGCAAGAAGAGGCGCGTCGTCTGCGCCGGGAGGCCAGCAAGTGAATCCGGTCCGCAAGAAGCGTCTGTACATCGTCCTCGCCATCGTCGCCGGCGTTGGCGTCGCCGTCAGCCTGGCGCTGTCGGCCCTGCAGGAAAACATCAACCTGTTCTACACCCCGACCCAGATCGCCAACGGCGAAGCTCCGCACGACACGCGTATCCGCGCCGGCGGCATGGTGGAGAAGGGCTCGCTCAAACGTTCGGCGGATTCGCTGGACGTGGAGTTCGTGGTCACCGACTTCGCCAAGGAAGTGACGGTGAAATACCGCGGCATCCTCCCGGACCTGTTCCGCGAAGGACAGGGCATCGTCGCCCTGGGCAAGATCAACGAAGCCGGCGTGCTGACCGCCGATGAAGTCCTGGCCAAGCACGACGAGAAGTACATGCCGCCGGAAGTCACCAAGGCGCTCAAGGACAGCGGCAAGCTGGAGCACTACGAAGCCAGCCAGAGCGGCAACGCCGCGCCGCAACAGGGGAGCAACTGACATGGTTCCCGAACTCGGTCACCTTTCGCTGATCCTCGCGCTGTGCATGGCGCTGGTGATGTCGTTCTTCCCGCTGGTCGGTGCCTGGCGCGGCGATCGCCAGTGGATGAGCCTGGCGCGCCCGGCAGCCTGGGGGCAGTTCGCCTTCCTGCTGTTCTCCTTCGGCTGCCTGACCTGGGCCTTTCTCCACGATGATTTCTCGGTGGCCTACGTCGCCAGCAACTCCAACAGCGCGCTGCCCTGGTTCTACAAGTTCAGCGCCGTGTGGGGCGCCCACGAAGGCTCGCTGCTGCTCTGGGCGCTGATCCTCGGCGGCTGGACCTTCGCCGTGTCGGTGTTCTCCCGCCAGTTGCCGGAAGTGATGCTGGCCCGCGTGCTGGCCGTGATGGGCATGATCAGCACCGGCTTCCTGCTTTTCCTGATCATCACCTCCAACCCCTTCAGCCGCCTGCTGCCGCAGGTGCCGGCCGACGGTAACGACCTCAACCCGCTGCTGCAGGACCCGGGCCTGATCTTCCACCCGCCGATGCTCTACATGGGCTACGTGGGCTTCTCGGTGGCCTTCGCCTTTGCCATCGCCGCACTGCTCGGCGGCCGTCTCGATGCCGCCTGGGCGCGCTGGTCGCGGCCGTGGACCCTGGTGGCCTGGACCTTCCTCGGCGTCGGCATCGTGCTCGGCTCCTGGTGGGCCTACTATGAACTGGGCTGGGGCGGCTGGTGGTTCTGGGACCCGGTGGAAAACGCATCCTTCATGCCCTGGCTGGTGGGCACCGCGCTGATCCACTCGCTGGCGGTGACCGAGAAGCGCGGTGTGTTCAAGAGCTGGACCGTGCTGCTGGCGATCGCGGCCTTCTCGCTGAGCCTGCTGGGCACCTTCCTGGTCCGCTCCGGCGTGCTGACTTCGGTGCACGCCTTTGCCTCGGACCCCGAGCGCGGCGTGTTCATTCTCGCCTTCCTGCTGGTGGTGGTCGGCGGCTCACTGACGCTGTTCGCCCTGCGCGCACCGGTGGTCAAGAGCCAGGTCGGCTTCGCCCTGTGGTCCCGCGAGACCCTGCTGCTGCTGAACAACCTGATCCTGGTGGTCACCGCCTCGATGATCCTGCTGGGCACCCTCTACCCGCTGGTGCTCGACGCCATCAGCGGCGCCAAGCTGTCGGTCGGCCCGCCGTACTTCAACGCGCTGTTCGTGCCGCTGATTGCCATCCTCATGCTGGCCCTGGCGGTTGGCGTGCTGGTGCGCTGGAAGGACACCCCAACCCGCTGGCTGCGCAACATGCTTACTCCGGTGCTGATCGGCACCGTGGTGCTCGGCGGTGTCGGCAGCTTCCTGTATGGCGAGCTGCACTGGGAAGTACTGACCGTGTTCATGCTGGCCGCCTGGGTCGTACTGGCCGGTCTGCGCGACTTCTTTGACAAGGTCCGTCACAAGGGCGTGATTGCCGGTGCCGCGGGCCTGAACCGCAGCTACTGGGGCATGCAGCTGGCGCACTTCGGTATCGCCATCTGCGCCATCGGCGTGGTGCTCACCAGCCAGTTCAGTGCCCAGCGTGACCTGCGCATGGCGCCGGGCGAGTCGGTGGAGCTGGCCGGCTACCAGTTCCGCTTCGAGGGCACCCATCACTTCGAGGGGCCGAACTTCACCTCCGACAAGGGCACTATCCGCGTGACCCGCAAGGGTTCCGAAGTGGCCGTGCTGCACCCGGAGAAGCGTCTGTACAGCGTGCAGAACTCGATGATGACCGAGGCCGGCATCCACGGCAGCCTGACCCGCGACCTCTACGTCGCCCTGGGTGAGCCGCTGGACAACGGCGCCTGGGCCGTGCGTGTGCACATCAAACCCTTCGTGCGCTTCATCTGGCTCGGCGGCCTGCTGATGGCCCTGGGCGGCGTGCTGGCGGCGCTGGATCGTCGCTACCGCCTGAAAGTGAAAACGCGTGTACGCGAGGCCCTGGGCCTCGCCGGACAGGGAGCCTGAGTGTGAAGCGTGCGATCCTGCTGTTGCCCCTGGCGATCTTCCTGGTCGTCGCGGTATTCCTCTTCCGTGGCCTGTGGCTGGACCCCAGCGAGCTGCCCTCGGCGCTGATCGGCAAGCCGTTCCCGGCGTTCTCCCTGCCCAGCGTCACCGAGCCGGGCAAGACCTACACCGAGGCCGACCTCAAGGGCAAGCCGGCGCTGGTCAACGTCTGGGGCACCTGGTGCCCGACCTGCCGCTTCGAGCACCCGGTGCTCACCGATCTGGCCGCCAAGGGCGTGGTGATCTACGGCATCAACTACAAGGACGACGGCGCCGCGGCGCAGAAGTGGCTCAAGGAGCTGCACAATCCCTACCTGATGAACATCGCCGACGTGCAGGGCACCCTGGGTCTCGACCTGGGCGTCTACGGCGCGCCGGAGACCTACATCATCGACAAGGACGGCATCATCCGCCACAAGCTGGTCGGCGCCGTCGACGAGAAGGTCTGGCGCGAACAGCTGGCGCCGATCTACCAGGGTCTGGTCGACGAAGCGGAGGGCAAATGAAGCGACTTCTCGCCGCCGCCGCGCTCGGGCTGTGCCTGACCGGCATCGCCCACGCCGCCATCGACACCTACGAGTTCGCCAACGACGCCGAGCGTGCGCGCTTCCGCGAACTGACCACCGAGCTGCGCTGCCCCAAGTGCCAGAACCAGGACATCGCCGACTCCAACGCGCCGATCGCCGCCGATCTGCGCAAGCAGATCTACACCCAGATGGCGGCCGGCAAGAGCAACCAGCAGATCGTCGACTACATGGTCGACCGCTACGGCGAGTTCGTGCGCTACAAGCCTGAAGTCAGCGAGCGCACCTGGCTGCTCTGGTTCGGCCCCGCCGCGTTGCTGGGCCTGGGCGTGATCGTCATCGGCGCCATCGTCGCGCGCCGTCGGCGCCCTGCCGCTGCCACCTCCACCACGCTGTCCGCCGAGGAGCAGGCGCGTCTCGACCAATTGCTGGATAACCAAGACAAATGATCGATTTCTGGCTCGCCGCCGGCCTGCTGTTGCTGGTGGCCCTGGCATTTCTCCTCGTCCCTCTGCTGCGCGGCCGCAAGGCCCAGGCTGAGGAAGACCGCACCGCCCTCAACGTCGCCCTGTACCAGGAGCGCCTGGCCGAGCTGGGCTCCCAGCGTGACGCCGGCACCCTCGACGCCGCGCAGTTCGAAGCCGGCCGCGCCGAAGCAGCTCGCGAGCTGCTTTCCGACACCGAAGGCGCCGGCGATGATCGCCGCTCCCGTCTCGGCCGTGCCGCGCCGCTGGTGGTAGCGCTGGTCCTGCCGTTCCTCGCGCTGGGCCTCTACCTGCACTGGGGGGCCAGTGACAAGGTCGAGCTGGCTCGCGAATTCGCTACCGCGCCCAAGTCCATGGAAGAGATGACCTCGCGTCTGGAGCGCTCGCTCAAGGCTCAGCCGGACTCCGCTGAAGGCTGGTACTTCCTCGGCCGCGCCTACATGACCCAGAACCGCGCCGCCGACGCCGCCAAGGCCTTCGAGCAGGCCGCGCGCCTCTCCGGCCGCCAGCCGGAAGTGCTCGGCCAATGGGCGCAGGCGTTGTACTTCGCCGGTGACAAGGCGCTGAGCCCGGAAGTCCGCGCACTGGCCGACGAAGCGTTGAAGAAGGACCCGCAGGAAGTCACCACCCTCGGCCTGCTCGGCATCGCCGCGTTCGAGGACGAGAAGTACGCCGACGCCATCGACTACTGGGGCCGTCTGGTCACCGTGCTGCCACAGGACGATCCGTCCCGCGACGCCATCGCCGGTGGCATCGAGCGCGCGCGCCAGCGGATGGTCGAGAAGGGCCAGACTCCGCCCGAAGCCCCGGTTGCTGCCGCCACTGCTGGCGTGACCCTGAAGGTGAAGGTCGACCTGACCGACGCCGTGAAGGGCCAGGTCAAGCCGGACGACAGCGTGTTCGTCTTCGCCCGTGCCGTGAGCGGCCCGCCGATGCCGCTGGCGGTGAAGCGCCTGAAGGTCTCCGACCTGCCCAGCGAGGTGTCGCTGAGCGACGCCGACGCGATGATGCCGCAGCTCAAGCTCTCCCAGCATCCGCAGGTGCAACTGGTCGCGCGCATCTCCCGCGCGGGCAACGCCACTGCCGGGGAATGGATCGGACGAAGTGCTTCGTTGTCTACTTCCCAGGCGGGCGAGCAGAGCGTGACAATCGACAGCCCGGATCAGAAGTAATCACGACAAGAGAGGGTTGAGCGATGAAGGGCAGATTGCTGGCGCTGGGCGCCATGCTGGTACTGGGTGGTTGCGTGGTGCAACCGCAGCAGCCGGAGCAGCCGCCTTCGCAGATTCCGCCGCCCTCGCAACCGAGCAAGCCGATCCCGCCGGCCAAGACCTCCAGCTCGCCGATCACCCCGCAGCCCAGTGCTGCGCCGGCCGCCAAGCGCCCGACCCAGTTCGCCCCGCCGCCCGGCGGCAAGGGCCGCTGGGACGCCAGCCTCGGCGTCTACGTGATCCAGGGCCAGAAGGACCTCTACTACCGCCAGCGCACCTACTACCACTGGGACAGCGGCTGGTACTGGGGCGTCGGCCCGCAAGGCCCCTGGACCGAGACCGACAGCAGCGGCGTACCGCCGGGGCTGACGCGTAAATACGCCCAATAGGGCGCACCCGGATAGCAGGGAGCCTGGGCGCTCAATCGAACGTCCCCATCTCCGTCCCCAGCTCTATCACCTCCACCCGATTGCGTCCGCTCGCCTTGGCCTTGTACAGCGCCTTGTCCGCCGCCGCGTAGAGCCCCTCATAGGTGCCCGGAATGCCGGCCTCCAGGCAGGCGATACCGAAGCTCGCGGTGAGGTAGAGCAGGCCGTCCTTCATCGGCAGCGGGGTTTCCTCCAGCAGCCGGCGCACCTTCTCGGCGATCACCCGTGCCTGCGGCTGCGAGGTGTCGGGCAGCAGCAGCAGGAATTCCTCGCCGCCCAGGCGCGCCACGCTGTCGCCGGTGCGGGTGTAGTTCCTCAGCAGGCTGGCGGTGTGGCGGATGACCTCGTCGCCCAGCGGGTGGCCGTAGCGGTCGTTGATGAACTTGAAATGATCCAGGTCCACCATGAGCAGGCTGATCGGTGCGGGCTGACGGGCGGCTCGCGAGAGCTCCATGCCCACCAGTTGGTCGAACTGGCGGCGGTTGAACAACCCGGTCAGCGGATCGTGCCCGGCGAGGTATTCCAGCTGGCGGTTCTTTTCCTCCAGTTCCAGCCTTTGCCGGCGGAGGAACTCGCGCTGGCGCAGGTTGCGCACATGGCCGTGCCAGAGGATGAACGACAGCACCAGGCCGATGCCGCAGATGGTCAGCCCGCCCATCTGGTTCGACAGGCGCAACTGCGGGCTGGCCTGCGTCAGGACCATGGTCACCTCGAAGGCGGCCAGGGCGAGGATATAGAGGGCGACGGCCAGGCTCGGGCGCAGCAGGATCAGCAGGGCGGTGGCCACGGAGGACATGAGGAAGGGCGTGATGCTGCTGGTGACCTGCTGGTCGGCACCGGTGATGGCGATGCCGAACCCCAGCACCAGGATGCTGCCGAGCACGGTGAGGGTCTGCATGTAGCGCAACGATGCGCTGCGGCGCGGTGGTGCAGCCAGCCAGGCGAGCAGGCCGAGGAGGGTGAAGAGCACGGCGACCACGGCGTGGACGCGGATGATGTCCACCCGCCAGCCGTCGTACTCAGCGCTTGAACCCTGCAGATTGAGGCGGAATACCAGGATGTGGATCAAGTCGAAAGGCACCGCCAGCAGGGCGGAGAAGTACAGGCGCCGCAGGTTTTCCCGGGCGATCGGCAGCGCCAGTGCGTCGTTGACGGCAATGGCGTGGTGCAGACGCTGAAGCAACGTCCTGGACACGGGCTCTGGCCTCCTGCGCAAGTGCCGGCCACTAGCAGGATAGACGCAGCGCCGCTTCGCTGTGGTGTGGATTGAAATCGACGTGACTTGGCGCGACACCGGCGCAGTCACAGCCCGCTACGCTGAAATTTCCGAGCGTGGCAACAAATTGGCTTGGAACATTGTCGGATAAGCCCTCGGCGGGCATAGTCCGCAACCCGGTTTACCCAAGGACGCTGCCATGAACCCCCAGGACGCTGTGATGAATCCAGGTGCGCTGTCATGAATAGAGTGCAACGACTGTCGGCGCAACAGGGCCTGGATGCCGAGCGCGCACTGCTCGACGCCACCTTCGCCGGTGAGCGCGACAGCGGCCTGCTGTTCTGGAGCCCGCTGGAACAGTCCCTGGTGATGCCGCGCCGGCTGAGCCGCCTGGAAGGCTTTGCCGCCGCCGAGGCCGCCTGCGCCGGGCTGGGCTGGCCGATCGCCCTGCGTGATACCGGCGGCGAGCCGGTGCCGCAGTCCGCCGGGGTGCTCAACGTCGCGCTGGTCTATGCGATCCCGCCGGGCGACAACGAGCAGACGCGCATCGAGACCGCCTACCTGCGCCTGTGCCAGCCGCTGTGCGACTGGCTGGCGGCCTTGGGCCTCGATCCGGGCCTGGGGGAAGTGGAAGGCGCTTTCTGCGATGGCCGCTACAACGTCAACCTGGGCGGGCGCAAGCTGGTGGGTACCGCCCAGCGCTGGCGCCGCCGGCCCAGCGACGGGCGCTACGTGGTGCTGGCTCACGGCGCCATCCTGATGGAGAACCAGCGCGAGCCGATGGTGGCCGCGGTGAACGCCTTCTACGAGCACTGCGGGCTCGATGCCCGTGTGCGCGCCGGCAGCCATGTCGCGCTGGACGAGCGCTACGAGCAGCCCTGGGACCAGGTGGACGCCCTGGCCGGGCAGTTCCAGCGGCACCTGCTGGCCGAGGGCGTGGCGTTGGATGTATGAGATGAACGACGTGGGTGGATCTTCGCTTCGCCCCAACCCTTCCAAGGAGTCTTGATAGATGGAACATGGGACGAATTACCTGCAGTCGGCAGTGGTCTTCCTGCTCGCGGCGGTGTTCATGGTGCCGCTGGCCAAGCGGCTGCAACTGGGCGCCGTGCTCGGCTACCTGCTCGCCGGGGTGTTCATCGGCCCGTCACTGCTGGGGCTGATCGACAACCCCGAAAGCGTCGCCAGCCTGTCCGAACTGGGCGTGGTGCTGCTGCTCTTCATCATCGGCCTGGAGCTTTCGCCCAAACGCCTGTGGGTGATGCGCAAACAGGTGTTCGGCGTCGGCCTGGCGCAGGTGCTGCTCACCGCGCTGGCCATTGGCAGCGTAGCGGTGCTGGCTTTCGACATGCCGGTGAATACTTCCGTGGTGCTGGGCGGCGGCCTGGCGCTGTCGTCTACCGCCTTCGGCCTGCAGATTCTCGCGGAGCGCAAGGAGCTGAACAGCCCCTACGGCCGCCTCGGCTTTGCCATCCTGCTGTTCCAGGACATTGCCGCGATTCCGCTGATCGCCATGATCCCGCTGCTGGGCGCGCGCGCCGATTCGGCGGCGCCGGGCGGTGACCTGGCTCACGTCATGGAAGTGGTCGGCAGCATCGCCGTGGTGGTGATCGGCGGTCGCTTCCTGCTGCGCCCGGTGTTCCGCTCGGTGGCCCGCACCGGTCAGGCTGACCTGTCCACCGCTACCGCGCTGCTGGTGGTGGTCGGCACCGCCTGGCTGATGGAGTGGGCCGGTGTGTCCATGGGCCTGGGCGCCTTCCTCGCCGGCCTGCTGCTGGCGGACTCGGAGTACCGCCACGAACTGGAAGCACAGATCGAACCCTTCAAGGGCCTGCTGCTCGGCCTGTTCTTCATCAGCGTGGGCATGAGCGCGGACCTCGGCCTGCTCAAGAGCGAGCCGCTGGTGGTGCTCGGCCTGACCCTGCTGTTGGTGGGCATCAAGCTGCCGCTGCTGTTCCTCATCGGCCGTCTGGCCGGCGGGTTGGACAAGGTCTCGGCGATCCGCCTGGGCGTGCTGCTGGGCGCCGGTGGCGAGTTCGCCTTCGTGGTGTTCAAGCTGGCCCTGGCCCAGGGGCTGATGGACGGCAAGCTGCACTCGCTGCTGGTGCTGTGCATCACCCTGTCCATGGCGATGACGCCACTGCTGGTGCTGGCCCTGGCGCGCAGCATCAAACCCAAGCCCGCCGTGCTGCGCGAGCCTCCGCCTGAATACCGCCAATTGCCGGACGATGCGCCGCGCGTGGTGATTGCCGGCATGGGCCGGATGGGCCAGGTGGTTGCCCGTATCATGCGCGCCCAGGGCGTGCCCTTCGTCGCACTGGATACCTCGGTGGACACCATCGAGCTGACCCGCAGCTACGGCAATATCCCGATCTTCTATGGCGACCCGCTGCGCCCGGAAATCCTCCGCGCGGCCCAGGTGGAGAAAGCCGAGTTCTTCGTCGTCGCCACCGACGATCCGCAGACCAACATCGAGACCGCGCGCCTGGTGCGCAAGCTCTACCCGCACCTGAAAGTTATCGGCCGGGCCCGCAACCGCCAGCACGTCTACCACCTGCTGGACGCCGATGCGACGCCGGTGCGCGAGACCTTCCACTCGAGCCTGGAGATGAGCCGCCTGCTCCTCACCGGCCTGGGCCTGACCGAGGAGCAGGTCGCCGCGCGCATCCGCCGCTTCAAGCGCCACGACGAAGCGGTGCTGATGGCACAGTACCGGGTCTACGACGACGAGACCGCGGTGATCCAGACCGCCCGCGAGGCGCGCAAGGAGCTGGAGACCCTGTTCGAGGCCGACCACCTGGAAGACCAGGGCATCGGCCACCACTGACCGGCCATTCCGCGCATCGATAGTGCTGGGGCGCCACGCGCGCCCCGGCGCATCCTCGGGCCTTCGCAACGGAGGCCCATCGATGAGCAACTACCGCACTTTCACCCGTGAAGACCGCGACGGCGTTGCCGTGGTGAGCTTCTGCCACCCGCCGATCAACCTGGTCGACCGCGCCATGGTCATCGACCTGCTGCACCTGGCCGATGAGCTGGAGCGAGACAGCGATACCCGCGTGGTGCTGCTGCGCAGCGCCAACCCGGATTTCTTCCTTGCCCACTACGACCTCGGCAGCCAGCTGGACGTGCCGCCGATGAAGCTGCCGGCCGGCATGGCCAGCCCGCTCAGTGCGCTGTTCAGCCGCTTCAGCCGGCTGCCGCAGGTGACCATCGGCGAACTGCGCGGCCGCGCGCGGGGCGCCGGCAGCGAATTCCTCCTGGCGCTGGACATGCGCTTCGCCTCCCGCGAGCGGGCGCTGCTCGGCCAGCCGGAAGTGGCGGTCGGTCTGCTGCCCGGTGCGGGCGGCACGGTGCGCCTTGCGCAAATGCTGGGGCGGGGCAGGGCGCTGGAGGTCTGCCTGGGCGGCGAGGATTTCGATGCGGATACGGCAGAGCGCTACGGCTGGATCAACCGGGCCCTGGCGGACGCGGAGCTGGAGAGGTTCTGCGAGGCCCTGGCGCGACGCATTGCGGCCTTCCCGGCGGCGGGCATCGCCCATGTGAAGGCGCTGGTGGAGCAGGTGACGGCGGCGGATCAGACGGCGTTGGTGGAGGAGTCGCAGCGCTTCGTCGGTGATATGTCGGCGCCGGAAACGCTGGAGCGGGTGCGCTGGATGATGGACAACGGCGGCCAGCAGGACGGGGATCTCGAGCGCGACCTGGGGGCCGCACTCGGGCGCTACCCGGGCTGAATCGCTGGCGAGGACGGCTTCACGCGGTTTTTGCCAGGATCGGTTCGTTCGCTACGGCGACCAGTACGGGGCGGGCCAGCTGATGCTTCACCGCCGGACGCGGCTGGCGGCTGACCGAGGGACGGCGGTCGGGGATCATCACGGCCGAGCCCGGCGAACGCAGGGTCAGCACGGCGATGCCACCGGCCAGCAGGGTGGTAGCGAGTACGACGCTGGCGAGGGCGACGTACAGCAGCAGCTCCACCAGGGAGCCAATGAGCAGCAGGAAATCGAGAATGACTTGCATGGTGGTGTCCTCTTGACGATCCGTTTGGGGGCGTCTCGCGAGTAGCCTGTTCGCCCCTGCGGCCCGACTGCGGGGCCGGCGAATCTCCTGCCAGCGAGTTGATGGGGCAAAGATGCCGCGCGCGGACTATCAAGAGAACTGAATGCGTCGACTGGTGACTATCGACGTTATCGATAGCGGCTGTAAGCCGCGGATTAGAGGGGCGCCCTGGTTATCCGCGGGCGCCCGCGACCTTGGTCGGGTAGACGGTCAGAACTTCTCGCCCGGCTGCAGGAAACGCCACTGGCCGACGGGCAGCTTGCCCATGGCCACGCCGCCCAGGCGCAGGCGGCGGATCGACACGGCGTGCAGGCCGACCGCGCGGCACATAGCGGCGATCTGGCCGGGGCGGAACTGCTTGCCGGCGAAGCGCAGGCGGGTCTCGCTCTGCCAGCTGACCTTCAGCGGCGGCAGTTCGCGGCCGTCGATCAGCATGCCGCGGCAGAGGCGCTTCAGGCCGTTGTCGGCGATCTGCCCGCTGACCTCGACCACGTACTCGTGCTCGATGTTGTCCGCCTCGTCCACCAGCCGGCGCTGCACGCCGCGGCTCTGGGTGTAGACCAGCAGGCCGCTGGCGTCGGTTTCCAGCACGGTGGTGTTGAACTGGTGGCCGAAGTGCTTGCGCAGCAGGCGCTGTTGCAGGTTGTCTTCGGTCCAGCGCTTGTCCGGCGTCAGCAGTTGCTGGGCGGAGTTGGCGCCGTTGCCGCTGCCCAGGCCGACCGGCTTGTGCACGAGGATGGTCACCGGCGGAATCGGGTCGGGAGAGGCGCCCGGCAGCAGTTCGATGCGCTGGGTATCGACCTTGAACTGCGGTTCCTCCACGCGCTGGCCGTCGACCGTGACCCAGCCACCCTCGATGTACAGCTCGGCGTCGCGGCGCGAACAGGGCAGCAGCTCGGCGAGACGCTTGGACAGGCGGATGGCTTCGGACATTTCGGGTAACCAGGCAGGGGAAAGCGTTCATTGTAACCGCAAGCCGGTGGAATGATCCGCGCCGTGTCCGGTCACAACCTCAGACCAAGCAACGAGGAAGCGCGATGCAGATCACCCTGATCGACGGCCTGGGCTGGGACCTGGACGAGCACGGCACCGGCGGCCTGACCAACCGGCGTGGCGAGAAGGTGCACCTGCGCCAGGGCGACATGGACGGCGCCTGCGGGCCCTACTGCCTGGTGATGGCCATGCTCGCCCGCAACCAGCTGGCGCGGCGCCAGGCCAAGGGGTTGGCGCCGGTGGATTCGCGGACCCGCTACGGGCGGCTGATGGAGGCGCTGAACCAGCACGAGACGCTGGTGCGCGTCGGCACCACGGGCGCCGACCTGCTGGAACTGCTCAAGGTCATCAGCGACAAGGAGTACCGCGTCGAGCGTGGCAACGGCACGCGGATGGTCGAGCTGACCCGGCGGCACCTGGAGGAGAACATCCCGGTGGTGCTCGGCTTCCATGGCCGCAAGGACAGTGACATCCGCCACTGGTGCCTGGCGGTGGGGATGAGCGACGACGCCTTCTTCCTCCTCGACCCGGCCCACGACCTGCAGCGCGGGCTGGCCTGGAACGCGGTGCTGACCACCCAGGCCAACGGTTCGCGCTTCGGTTATCGCTACCTGAATGCGAAGGGGACCTGGGCGGTGACGCTCAAGGAGATGGTGGCGCTGCTCTGAGCCTTTCCTGGCGAGAGTGGGCTCAGCGGGTGAAGCGGAACAGGTTGTAGCCACCGAGCTGTTCGGGCACCAGCAACACGAATCCATCGTACGAATTGCGCACTACGCCGACCACGTCGGACTCGCGTGCGGCGGCTTGCTCCAGCCCGCTGTAGCCGACCTGCGGGTCGTCGTTCACCGAAGCGCCGCCGACGAACACCAGCTGCCTGTCGTCCAGGCGCTGCAGGTAGCCGCTGATGCGCTGCGAGCCGCTGGTCTTCTCCAGGAACAGGCCCCTGGGCGTCTGCCGCACCGAGCACTTGAAGTTCGGGTAGCCGTACAGCGCTTGTGCTTCGAGCTGCACCGAGCGGCACTTCCAGTTGCCGGTGAGGGCGGTGTCGGCAAGCGGTTCCGGGTCTTCCAGCACGATGCGGTAGAGGTTCAGCGCTTCGTTGCGGGTGGTTTCGTCCTCGCTCTGCTGGAGCTGGTCGAGCAGTTGCTTGACCTGCGCGTCGAGGGTGGTCAGGCGCTGCTGGTCGGCGGCGTTGACCGCGGCCGGCCAGACGACGGCGGTCTCTTCGGCAAAGGCCAGCGGGGAGAGCAGCAGGCCGGTGGCGAGCAGGGCGGCGGTGAGGGTGCAGCGTTTGGACATCGTGTGCATTCCATTGCGGGTGAATGCCCGTAGCTCATGCCACGGGCGGGTGTCAGGTTTACGGCATCAGGGCGTCGGTTCGACCGGCGGCGCGACCGGCGCCTCGCGCTCGTGGACCCAGGACATGAACAGCTCATAGCCCAGGGCCAGCACCACGGGGCCGACGAACAGGCCGATGATGCCATTGCTGAGCATGCCGCCCAGGGCGCCGATCAGGATCACCGCCATCGGCACCTTGCTGCCACGGCCGAACATCAGCGGCTTGAGCACGTTGTCGGAGAGCCCGCCGGCCACCGTCCAGACGGTGAACAGGATGGACACCAGCAGCGAGTCGTTGGTCATGAACACATAGGCCACTGCAGGCAGGGTGATCAGCACCACCGGCAGCTGGGTGATGCCCAGCAGCAGCACACCCAGAGCCAGCAGGCCGGCGCCGGGGATGCCCATGACGATGAAGCCCAGGCCGAGGATCAGCGTCTGGATGAAGGCCACGCCCACCACGCCCTGGGCCACCGCACGGATGGTGCCGGTGCACAGCTCGGCCAGGCCCGGGCCACGGTCAGGGCCGGAAATGCGTACGGCAATGTCACAAGCGGTACGGCTGCCCAGCTTGCCGTAGGCCATGATCACCCCGGCGATGACGAAGGCGGCGAGGAACTGCATCAGCCCCATGCCGACGCCCGCCGCCTGCCCGGCGACCTTCTTCGCCACGCCCTGCAGGTGCGGCGCCAACTGGTGCGCGACGCCCATGAAGTCGGTGGCCACGCGATGCCAGAAGGGATAGACGTACTGCCCGATCACCGGCCAGTTCTGTACCGAGTCCGGCGGCAGCGGGATCTGCAGGGTGCGGTTCTGGATGGCGTGCACCAGGTCGCGCACCGAATCGGCCATGGACAACCCGATCACCACCACCGGCACCAGCAGGATTACCAGGCCCAGCACCACGATCAGGCTCGCGGCGCTGTTCGGGCGCTCGCCCAGCCAGCCGCTGAGCAACTGGTGCATGGGGTAGAGGGTAATGGCGAGGATCACCGACCAGAGCATCAGGTCGAGGAAGGGATGGAAGATGCGGAAGCAGAAAACGGCCAGCAACAGGATCAGGCCGGCGCGGATCAGCACATCGAGCAGGTTGCGCGACAGCAGCTTTTCCGGAGAGGGCAGCATGGGGTGCTCCTTGCGAGTGGCCTGGGATAGGCCAAGTCCTGACTATGGGCGGACTCTGCCCGAGTGCAAGGCGCACAGGCAACACAGGATCGACGGAATTGCGGAGGCTTTGGTGTAAAGCGGGGTATCAGGGAGGGGGAACGCAGGACGGGCGAAGCGGGGGAGGCGGGCAGCCTGCCGGGAGCCGGCAGGCTTGCCTGCGAATATTACTTCTTGCCGAGGCTGATGTGGCGGCTCGGTGCGCCGTAGTTCTGACCGGTCACGCCCTTGGCGATCTGCTGGATCTCACCGCCGGAGTTCAGGAAGGCCGCGATCTGGGCTTCCAGGGCTTCGCTGGTCGCGGTAGCGGCGGGGGCCTTGGGGGCTGCTTTCTGGCGGGTGGAGGGCTTGGTAGTCATATCTGCCATACCTGTCTGCGCAAATTGGCCGCCCATTGTACATCAAACGAGCACCTTTCGGGGCGGTTATGGAACGAACGGTCCCATTGCTCTGCCTGAATCGTCCTTCACGCGGCTCGCTGCGGCGGTGCTACCCTCTGCCCATTCCGGCCGTTCAGAGCCCGCCATGTCCCTGTTGTCGTCCCGCCAGCGCAATGCCCTGCGCCTGGCTCGTTCGTTTCTCGCTCCCTACCGCTGGCGGGCCCTCGGCGCCTTGCTGGCGCTGCTGTTCACCGCCGCCATCACCCTGTCCCTGGGGCAGGGCATCCGCCTGCTGGTGGACCAGGGCTTCATCACCCAGTCCGAGCAGTTGCTCACCCGCGCCATCGGCATCTTTTTCCTGCTGGTGCTGTGTCTGGCGGTGGGCACCTTCGTGCGCTTCTATCTGGTGTCGTGGATCGGCGAGCGCTTCGTCGCCGATATCCGCCAGCGCGTGTTCGACCACCTGATCGAGCTGCATCCCGGTTTTTACGAGAACAACCGGTCCTCGGAGATCCAGTCGCGCCTGACCGCCGACACCACGCTGCTGCAGTCGGTGATCGGTTCCTCGTTGTCCATGGCGCTGCGCAACGTGCTGATGCTGCTGGGCGGGATCATCCTGATGTTCTTCACCAACGCCAAGCTGACCAGCATCGTGGTCGCTTCGCTGCCGCTGGTGATCGCGCCGATCCTGCTGTTCGGCCGCCGCGTGCGCAGCCTGTCGCGGCTCAGCCAGGACCGCGTGGCAGACGTCGGCAGCTATGTCGGCGAGTCCCTCGGCCAGATCAAGACGGTGCAGGCCTACAACCACCAGGCGCAGGACCGCGCGCGCTTTGGCCGCACAGTGGAGGACGCCTTCGACACCGCGCGCAAGCGCATCATGCAACGCTCCTGGCTGGTCAGCGTGGTGATCCTGCTGGTACTCGGCGCGGTCGGCGTGATGCTCTGGGTCGGCGGCATGGACGTGATCGCCGGGCGCATCAGCCCGGGGGACCTCGCGGCCTTCGTGTTCTACAGCCTGATCGTCGGCATGGCCTTCGGCACGTTGAGCGAAGTGATCGGCGAGCTGCAGCGCGCGGCCGGTGCCGCCGAGCGCATCGCCGAACTGCTGCGCGCGCGCAGCGAAATCCATCCCCCGACCAGCGACCTGCTGCACCTGCCGGAGCGCATCGTCGGCAGTATCGAGTTGCAGGGCGTGCACTTCGCCTATCCGTCGCGCCCGGAGCAGTGGGCCATCGATGGCATCGACCTGCGCGTCGAACCGGGCGAGACCCTGGCGCTGGTCGGACCGTCCGGCGCCGGCAAGTCCACCCTGTTCGACCTGTTGCTGCGCTTCTACGACCCGCAGCAGGGGCGCATCCTGATCGACGGCCAGCCCATCGCCCGGCTCGATCCGACGGACCTGCGCCGCAGCTTCGCGCTGGTGTCGCAGAACCCGGCGCTGTTCTTCGGCACGGTGGAGGAGAACATCCGCTACGGCCGCCCCGGCGCCAGCGATGCGGAAGTCGAGGCCGCCGCCCGCGCGGCCCATGCCCACGAGTTCATCCTGCGCCTGCCGCAGAGCTACCGGACGCACCTGGGCGAGAGCGGCCTGGGCTTGTCCGGCGGCCAGCGCCAGCGCCTGGCGATTGCCCGTGCGTTACTGGTGGACGCGCCTATCCTGTTGCTCGACGAAGCCACCAGTGCGCTGGATGCCGAGAGCGAACACCTGATCCAGCAGGCACTGCCGGGGCTGATGCGCGACCGCACCACGCTGGTGATCGCCCACCGCCTGGCCACGGTGCTCAATGCCGACCGCATTGCGGTGATCGAGCACGGTCGCCTGGTGGCGCTGGGGCGGCACGCCGAGCTGGTGCTCAGCAATCCGCTGTATGCGCGGCTGGCGGAACTCCAGTTCGGCCAGGCGGAACACCTGTAGGAGCGGGCCATGCCCGCGATGCGCGTCGATGACGCGCGCCCGATCCGGCAACCGGCGGCAGCCAGAACGCGCCAATGCGCGTAGAATGCCCGCCCCGTTCACGAGGTAAGCGTCATGGCAGTCATAGGTCGGTTCAATTCGTTGCAGGTGGCCAAGCACACCGATTTCGGTCTCTACCTGGATGGCGAGAGCCACGGCGAAATCCTCCTGCCCAAGCGCTACGTGCCGAAGAACGAACCTACCGAAGTGGGTGACTGGCTCAACGTGTTCATCTACCTGGACAGCGAAGACCGCCTGATCGCCACCACCCAGAAGCCCAAGGTGCAGGTTGGCGGCTTCGCCAGCCTGAAGGTGGTGGAGGTCAACCGCGTTGGCCTGTTCCTCGACTGGGGCCTGCCCAAGGACCTGCTCCTGCCGCACTCGGAAGAGAAGCGCCCGTTGCAGGTCGGCGATTACTGCGTGGTCTACGTCTACCTCGACGAGCGCAGCCGTCGCATCACCGCCACTGCGCGCCTGGACCGCTACCTGGACAATGTCCCGGCCAATTACAAGGCCGGCCAGCAGGTGGACCTGCTCGTCGTCGAGCGCACTGACCTGGGCTACAAGGCCATCATCGATGGCAAACACTGGGGCCTGATCCACAAGAACGAAGTCTTCAAGTTCATGCGCAATGGCCTGCGCGAGACCGGCTACATCAAGGAAATGCGCGCCGACGGCAAGATCAGCCTGAGCCTGCAGCCGGCTGGCGCCGGCCTGTCCGATGCGCTGAGCGAGCAGATCCTCAAAGCCCTGCGCGAGGCTGGCGGCCAGCTGGCGCTCAGCGACAAGAGCCCGCCGGACCTGATCGCGCAGCAGTTCGGCGTCAGCAAGGGCAACTTCAAGAAGGCCATCGGCGGCCTGTTCAAGCAGGGCCTGATCGTCATCCACGACGACGGTATCGAACTGGTCTGACCGGCTCAGCCGCGCCCGCGGACTATGGACTCGGCCACCGCGCAACGCGGTTCGGCCGGGGCCAGCGAGCCCATGCGCTGCAGGTCGACCGGCGTGCCTGGCTCTGCCTTCAGCCGACGACGCAGGTCGTCGAACACCCGGTCATGTTCCCTGCGAAAGCGCAGCACCGGCCCGTGGCAGACCCGCAGGCCGTGGCGGCGCAGGATGCGCGTGGCGCTGCCGGCGAAATTGAAGGCGAGGTCGCCGGGCAGGTCGAAGCCATCCTTGAACGGCTGGCCGTCGATCTCGCCGTCCAGCTCGAACTTCACCAGCGCATCCCGGCTGGCGGCGTTCTCCACCGTGTAGCTCAGGCGGATGCGGTACTGCTGGCGGTCGAGGCCGGTGCTGGAATGGATAGTGACCTCGGTGGGTGTGCTCATTCTCTTCTCCTGAAGTCAGCCATTTCTCCTGGAAAGCAAAAGCCCGCGGCCTGAGCCGCGGGCATCGGCGCTGCACCTCAGAGGCTCAGCTGACCCGCATACAGACCGTAGCCGGCGGCCAGGGTCGCGGCCAGCAGGAGGGCGAAGATCAGCCATTCCGCCTTGCTGAACACGCGCTCGCCGCGCTCGCGCTTGGCCATGATGAACAGCACCACGCCCGGTGTGTAGAGCAGCGCCGAGAGCAGCAGGTGGTCCATGCCGCCGGCATACACCAGCCACAGGCTGTAGATGAGGGCGATGGTGCCGATTACCAGGTCCTTGCGGCGCTCGCGCAGCAGGCCTTCGTAGCCTTCCCCGCGCAGGCTCAGCAGCACGGCATAGCCGGCGGAGAACAGGTAGGGCAGCAGCGCCATGGACGCGGCCAGGTACACCAGGCTGGTGTAGGTGCTGGCGGCAAATAGGGTGACCACCAGGAACACCTGCACCGTGGCGTTGCTCATCCACAGCGCGTTCACCGGTACGTCCTTGTCGTTCTCGCGGGCGAGGAACTTCGGCAGGGTGTGGTCGTGGGCGGCGGCGTACATGATCTCCGCGCTGAGCAGGATCCACGCCAGCAGCGCGCCGAACAGCGAGACGACGAGCCCGGAGATGATCAGCACCGCGCCCCAGTGGCCGACCACGTGCTCCAGCACATAGGCCATGGACGGGTTGGGCAGGCCGGTCAGTTGCGCCTGGCTCATCATGCCCATGGACAGCACGTTCACCAGCACCAGCAGCGCCATCACCGAGACGAAGCCGATCACCGTGGCGGTGCCGACGTCCGAGCGCTTCTTCGCGTGGCCCGAGTAGAGGTTGGCGCCCTCGATGCCGATGAACACCCAGACGGTGATCAGCATCATGTTGCGCACCTGGCTCATCACGCTGTCGAAATCGACGTGGCCATGGCCCCAGAAGTCGGCGGTGAACAGGTCCATGTCGAATGCCACCAGGCCGATCAGGATGAACAGCACGATGGGCACGACCTTGGCGACCGTGGTGACCTGGTTGATGAAGGCGGCCTGCTTGATCCCGCGCAGAATCAGGAAGTGCAGGCCCCACAGCAGCAGGGAAGAGCAGGCGAAGGCGATGACCGTGTTGCCCTCGCCGAACACCGGGAAGAAGTAGCCCAGTGCGCTGAAGATCAGCACGAAGTAGCTGACGTTGCCGAGCATGGAGCTGATCCAGTAGCCCCAGGCCGAGTTGAAGCCGATGTAGTCGCCGAAGCCGGCCTTGGCGTAGGCGTAGACGCCTGCGTCCAGTTCCGGCTTGCGGTTGGACAGGCTCTGGAAGACGAAAGCGAGCATCAGCATGCCGATGCCGCTGATGGCCCAGCCGATCAGCACGGCGCCGGGGCTGGCGCTTTTCGCGACGTTCTGCGGCAGCGAGAAGATGCCGCCGCCGATCATGGAGCCGACCACCAGGGCGGTGAGCGCGGCCAGGCCGAGTTTCTGGTTGGGCGATGAAGACATGTCCCAGCCTCCTGAGTAATGGGGAACTCGAATAGTTTCGAGTTCGACCGGAGGCGCGCGGCTGACATGTATCAATAGCAAGCTAACGGTTTCTGAATGATTCCTGAACGGCAGCCATTCTCGTCCTGCCGACAGTGCTCTGCGCGGCGCACAACTGCCAGGCCGCTGGCCGCACGGGCGCGGAGGGGAGGGTCCGCATAACCACCGGCGCGCGGCCGGTGCGCATCACATCATGTGGCGGAAGCGGTTCCAGGCCTGCTCGACGGAGAGCCACCAGGCCGGCATGGCGCTGCCGAAGCCGGCGATCTCCAGGCGCGGGTGGTGGCGCACCACCATGTCCAGCACCGGTTCCTGCTCGGGCTTCACGTCGACGAAGAACACGTGGCGGCCTTCATGCAGGTTGTCCTGGAAGCGGCGCACGTCGCCGCTGGGGCGCTGCAGGCCGAAGAAGCTGCTTTCCCACAGGCTGAAGCCCAGCAGCACCGCGGCGAGGAAGACCACCGGAATCCAGCCGGCCGCCGTCTGCGTCCAGCCGCTCAGGTAGCCGACCACCATTACCAGCACGGCCAGCGCGGCACCGATCATCAGGCCGATCTTGCCCCAGTGGACGACGTCCTTCTTCATCATCGAGGGCACTTCGTGGAGGCGGTGCTCCTGCAGTTCCGCGTCGCTGTCGCTGAGCACATGCATCTGCTCGATGCCGATGCCGCTTTCGGAGAGTTCCTGCTCGACCTGCTCCAGGTCGTCCAGGTTGTCGCTGATGTAGTAATGCCTGTTCATGACGAACCTCACGCCCCTCGGAATGAAAGTTCCCCCCAGGGTTCGACCGCCATCTGCCGTGAAATTCGGCAAATATCCGTCGTTCGATGGTTGTCGTCGCAGATCAGTCTAACACCGCGGCGCTGCGGGCTCCGGGGCGCTGCCCGGCGGTCGCGGGGTTGCCAAGACCGGTTGCGGGGGCCGAGGATGCAGCTCTCATTGGAAGCATGCCGCTTTCACGCAACGGCGAACGAGGCCGAGATGATCCGCGAGATTCTCAAGATGGGCGATGAGCGCCTGCTGCGCATCGCCCCACCGGTGCCCGAGTCGATGATCGGCAGCGCCGAGCTGCAGCAACTGATCGACGACATGTTCGAGACCATGCACCACGTCGGTGGTGTAGGCCTCGCCGCGCCGCAGATTGGTGTCGACCTGCAGCTGGTGATCTTCGGCTTCGAGCGCAGCGAGCGCTATCCGGACGCGCCGGCGGTGCCGCCGACCATCCTGCTCAACCCGGTGATCACGCCCATCGGCGATGAGCTGGAGGAGGGCTGGGAAGGCTGCCTGTCGGTGCCGGGCCTGCGCGGTGCGGTGAACCGCTACCAGCGCATCCGCTATCAGGGCGTCGACCCGCAGGGCCAGCCCATCGACCGCACCGTGGACGGCTTCCACGCCCGCGTGGTGCAGCACGAGTGCGACCACCTGATCGGCCGCCTGTACCCATCGCGCATTACCGATTTCAGCAAGTTCGGCTTTACCGAGGTGCTGTTCCCGGGGCTCGATCCGGGCGCGGATGACTGATCAGGCACGAATCGAGTCAGAGGCAGGCGCAGGATTCTAACTGCGGGAGCGGCGGCGTTCAGTCTTCCTCGTCGAGCTGGTAGCGCGTCGGCACCAGGCTCTCCTTGATCTTGCGCAGGTGCGGCTGGAAGTCCACGCCACGGCGCAGGGTCACGCCGGTGGCGAGCACGTCGAGTACGGTCAGCTGGATGATCCGAGAAGTCATCGGCATATAGATGTCGGTGTCCTCCGGCAGCGGGATGTCCAGGCTCAAGGTGCTGGCGCGGGCCAGCGGCGAGTCGGCGGCGGTCAGGCCAAGCACCGAGGCGCCGTTCTGCCGAGCCAGGTGCGCCACGTCGACCAGCTCGCGGGTGCGCCCGGTGTAGGAAATCACCACGAACAGGTCGCCGGTGTGCGCCACCGAGGCGATCATTCGCTGCATCAGCACATCGCTCTGCGCCGACACCGCCAGGTTGAAGCGGAAGAACTTGTGCTGGGCGTCCAGCGCCACGGAGCTGGAAGCGCCGAGGCCGAAGAAGTGAATCTGCCGGGCCTGGATCAGCAGGTCCACGGCGCGGTCGATCAGCTTCGGGTCGAGCACCTTGTGGGCGCTGTCCAGCGAGGCGATGGTGCTGCTGAAGATCTTGCGCGTGTAGGCCTCGGGGCCGTCGTCGGCGGCCACCGCCTGGGTTACGAAGGCCGCGCCGCTGGCCAGGCTCTGGGCCAGCTGGATCTTCAGCTCGGGGTAGCCGCTCATGCCGAAGGAACGGCAGAAGCGGTTCACCGTCGGCTCGCTGACGCTGGAGGCCTGGGCCAGCGCGGCGATGCTGAAGCGCGTGGCCTGCTGCGGGTCGCGCAGGATCACTTCGGCGACCTTGCGCTCGGCCTTGTTCAGCTCTTCCAGACGGCTCTGGATCTGCTCCAGCAGGTTTTTCATCCGTGCTCCTTGGGCAATCGACGGTTGGCCGGGTAGGTGCGGCCAGCGGCGCTATCCTAACGTCAGGCCGGCAGGCGACCAACAACGGCGCGAAGCGGCAAAAATATGTTGTTTAATTACTACATATTTGTCTTAATGCCGGCGTAGACGGCTAACTATCGTCCAAAATTTGGTTGGTAACAACAAATGCCTGAAGTCCGTGTTCTGCCCTGCACCCTCGCGTTGTTCGGCGCCCTGGGTGATCTCGCCCTGCGCAAGCTGCTGCCGGCGCTCTACCAGCTTGACCGTGAAGACCTGCTGCACCGCGACACCCGCATTCTCGCGCTGGCCCGCGACGACGGCGCCAGCGAAGCCCCCCTGGCGACCATCGAGAGCCGCCTGCGCCAGGCCGTGCCGGCGAAGGAGTGGGACGAAACCGTCTGGGCCCGCTTCCAGGCGCGCCTGCATCACCTGAGCATGGATTTCCTCGATGCCGGTTCCTACCAGGCGCTGGCCGAGCTGGTGGGTGACGAGAAGACCCTGGTCGCCTACTTCGCTACCGCCGCATCGGTATTCGGCGGTATCTGCGAGAACCTTGCCGCCGCCGGCCTCGCCGAGCGCACCCGGGTAGTCCTGGAAAAGCCCATCGGCCACGACCTGGAATCGTCCCGCGCGGTGAACGACGCGGTGGCGCGCTTCTTCCCGGAAAACCGCATCTACCGGATCGACCACTACCTGGGCAAGGAGACAGTGCAGAACCTCATCGCGCTGCGCTTTGCCAACAGCCTGTTCGAGACCCAGTGGAACCAGAACCACATCTCCCACGTGGAGATCACCGTGGCCGAGAAGGTCGGCATCGAAGGCCGCTGGGGTTACTTCGACAAGGCCGGCCAGCTGCGCGACATGGTGCAGAACCACCTGCTGCAACTGCTCTGCCTGATCGCCATGGACCCGCCGGCGGACCTTACCGCCGACAGCATCCGTGACGAGAAGGTGAAGGTGCTGCGCGCGCTGGAGCCCATCGCCCCCGAACAGCTGGCAACCCGCGTAGTGCGTGGCCAGTACACCGCCGGCTACATCGATGGCAAGGCAGTGCCCGGCTACCTCGCCGAGGAAAACGCCAACCCCAACAGCGATGCCGAGACCTTCGTCGCCCTGCGCGTGGACATCCGCAACTGGCGCTGGTCCGGCGTACCGTTCTACCTGCGCACCGGCAAGCGCATGCCGCAGAAGCACTCGCAGATCGTCATCCACTTCAAGGAACCGCCGCACTACATCTTCGCCCCGGAGCAGCGCTCGCTGATCAGCAACCGGCTGATCATCCGCCTGCAACCGGACGAGGGCATTTCCCTGCAGGTGATGACCAAGGACCAGGGCCTGGGCAAGGGCATGCAACTGCGCACCGGCCCGCTGCAACTGAATTTCTCCGAAACCTTCCAGACCGCCCGGACGCCGGATGCCTACGAGCGACTGTTGCTGGAAGTCACGCAAGGCAACCAGAACCTGTTCGTCCGCAAGGATGAGATCGAGGCCGCCTGGAAATGGTGCGACGGCCTGATCGACGGCTGGGGGCGCCTGGGCGAGGAGCCCAAGCCCTATCCGGCCGGAAGCTGGGGACCGCAGGCCTCGGTTGCCCTGATCGCACGCGACGGGAGGGACTGGTATGGCGATCTTTGAACCCCAACTGGCTGAAGGCATGGCCTGGAAGACCTGGAACAACGCCGCCGAGCAGGCTCGCGGCCTGGCTGAGGCGGTAGCCGATGCGCTGCGCGAGGCATTGATCGAACGCGGCCGCGCGCTGCTGGTGGTGTCCGGCGGGCGCAGCCCGGTGGCTTTCCTCGAAGCCCTGAGTGGCGCCGTGCTGGACTGGTCGAAAGTGGCCGTCAGCCTTGCCGACGAGCGCTGGGTGCCCGAGTCGCATCCGGACAGCAACGCCGGCTTGCTGCGTCGTCACCTGTTCAAGGGCGCGGCAGCCAAGGCGCAGTTCATCGGCATCTACCAGCCGGCAGCCAGCCTGGAAGAAGCGGCCGACAAGGCCGATCGTTACCTGCATGAACTGATGCTGCCCATCGATGTGCTGGTGCTGGGCATGGGCGACGATGGCCACACGGCTTCGCTGTTCCCCGGCAGCACCAACCTGGTGGAGGCGCTCGACCCGGCCGGCACGCGCCGTTGCCTGCCGATGTGGGCGCCGACCGTACCGCACCAGCGCCTGACCCTGACGCGCACCGTGCTTCAGGGCGCGCGGGTGCAGATCCTGGCCATCCAGGGCGAGTCCAAGCTCGCCACCCTGAGCCAGGCGCTCAGCGACAACGACGACCAGCGCATGCCCATCAATGCGTTCCTGCGTTCGCCTCTTTCGATCCACTGGTGCCCCTGAGGCACGGAGTTACCGCAATGTCTGAACAACACATCCAGCAGATCGATGCCCTCGCGCAGCGTGCTCGCATCCTGCCGGTGATCACCATCGACCGCGAGGCGGACATCCTGCCCATGGCGGATGCTCTGGCAGCCGGCGGCATCACCGTTCTGGAAGTGACCTTGCGGACGTCGCTGGGCCTCACCGCGATTCGCCAGCTGAGCGAGCAGCGCCCGGAGCTGATTGTCGGCGCCGGCACCGTGCTCGACCCGGAAACCTTCGCCCAGGCGGAAGAGGCGGGGGCGAAGTTCATCGTCACCCCCGGCTGCACCGACGAGTTGCTGCAGTACGCGGTGACCCGCCCGGTGCCGCTGTTGCCCGGCGTGGCTACCGCTTCGGAGATCATGGCGGCGTACCGTCATGGCCTGCGCCGCTTCAAGCTGTTCCCGGCGAAGGTCGCCGGCGGCGTGGAAGCGCTCAAGGCCTTCGGCGGGCCGTTCCCGGAGGTGCGTTTCTGCCCCACCGGCGGCGTCGGCCCGGACAACCTCAACGACTACTACCGGCTGGCCAACGTGATGTGCGTGGGCGGCAGCTGGATGCTGCCCAAGGCCGCCATCGACAGCGGCGACTGGGCCGCGGTCGAGCGCCTGAGCCGCGAGGCACTGGCGCTGCTGGACACACACTGAGCTGTCCTGATCTGGACATGCCCGGCCTTGTGCCGGGCTTTTTTATGCGTGCTGGATAAAACGGCGCGCCCTGTAGGAACGCCCCATGGGCGCGATCGCGGGCATGGCCCGCTCCTGCAGTGTGGCTCCGGATTCAATCCACCCCGACGAACCCGCCCGTCTGGTGCCGCCACAGCCGTGCATAGAGCCCGCCGTGGGCGAGCAGCTCGGCATGGCTGCCGCTCTCGACCACGCGGCCATGTTCCAGCACCACCAGGCGGTCCATGCGCGCGATGGTCGAGAGGCGGTGGGCGATGGCGATCACGGTCTTGCCCTGCATCAGGGTCTCCAGGCTTTCCTGGATCGCTGCTTCCACTTCCGAATCCAGCGCCGAGGTGGCCTCGTCAAGGATCAGGATCGGCGCGTCCTTGAGCAGCACGCGGGTGATCGCGATGCGCTGGCGCTGGCCGCCGGAGAGCTTCACGCCGCGCTCGCCGACGTGGGCGTCCAGGCCGAAGCGGCCCTCGGCATCACTCAGCTGCGGGATGAACTCCGAGGCGCGGGCCTTCTGGATCGCGTCCTGCAACTCTGCCTCGCCGGCATCCGGGCGGCCGTAGAGCAGGTTGGAGCGGATCGAGCGGTGTAGCAGCGAGGTGTCCTGGGTGACCATGCCGATCTGCGCGCGCAGGCTTTCCTGGGTCACGTGGGCGATGTCCTGGCCGTCGATCAGGATGCGTCCACCCTCCAGGTCGTAGAGGCGCAGCAGCAGGTTCACCAGGGTCGACTTGCCGGCGCCGGAGGGGCCGACCAGGCCGATCTTCTCGCCGGGGCGCACGGTCAGGTCGAGGCCGCTGATCAGGCCGCCACCCTTGCCGTAGCTGAAGTTCACCTGATCGAAGCGCACTTCGCCGTGCTTCACCACCAGCGGCTTGGCGTCCGGCGCATCGGTCACCTGGCGGGGCAGGGCGATGGTCTGCATGCCGTCCTGCACCTGGCCGACGTTCTCGAAGATGCCGCCGACCACCCACATGATCCAGCCGGACATGTTGTTGATGCGGATGACCAGGCCGGTGGCCAGGGCGATGGCGCCCACCGAGATCAGCGACTGGGTCCACAGCCACAGGGCGAGGCCCGTGGTGCCGGCGATCAGCAGACCGTTGAAGATGGTGATGGTGACGTCCATCGAGGTGACCACGCGCCCGGCGCGCTGGGCCTTGCGGGTCTGGTCGTCGATGGCTTCGCGGGCGTAGTCCTCTTCCTGGCGCGTGTGGGCAAACAGCTTGAGGGTGGTGATGTTGGTGTAGCCGTCGACGATCCGACCCATGAGTTTCGAGCGGGAATCCGAGGCGATCACCGAGCGCTGCTTCACCTGCGGAATGAAGTAGCCCAGCGCGCCGACGTAGCCGACTACCCACAGCACCAGCGGAATCATCAGGCGCCAGTCGGCCTCGGCGAACAGCACCAGGGCGCTGATGGTGTAGATCAGCACGTGCCAGATGGCGTCGACCACCTGCACGGCGGAGTCGCGCAGGGAGTTGCCGGTCTGCATGATGCGCTGGGCGATGCGCCCGGCGAAGTCGTTCTGGAAGAAGCCCAGGCTCTGCTTGAGTACGTAGCGGTGGTTCTGCCAGCGGATCAGGTTGGTCATGCTGGGGTTGATGCTCTGGTGCACCAGCATGTCGTGCAGGCCGTTGAACACCGGACGCAGGACCAGTGCGACCACGGCCATCCAGATCAGCTCGCGGCCGTGTACGGTGAAGAAGTCAGCGGGGGCGGTGCCCTGGGCGAGGTCGACGATGCGCCCCAGGTAGCTGAACAGCGCGACTTCGATCAGTGCGACGATCAGCCCGACGAAGAGCAGGGCGAGGAAGACCGGCCAGACCTGGCGCAGGTAGTAGACGTAGAAGCGGACGACGTCGGAAGGCGGCATGCGCTCGGGGACGTCGCGGAAGGGATCGATCAGACGCTCGAAACGACGGTAAAGCATGATGGCTCTCGGGTTGTGTTGGCGAGCCCGTCCCGGGCTCGCCTTGAATGGCCTCCGTCAGCCGTGGTTGCGCAGAATCACAGACGCTTGGCGGAGAGGATGACCACCGGGGTGGTCGGTACGTCCTGGAACATGCCCTTGTTGCCAGTCTTCACGCCGGCGATCTGGTCGACCACGCCCATGCCGCGCACGACCTTGCCGAATACCGCATAGCCGAAGTCGCGGGCGCCGTGGTTGAGGAAGTCGTTGCCGGTCAGGTTGATGAAGAACTGGCTGGTGGCGGAGTTCACGTCGCTGGTGCGGGCCATGGCCAGGGTGCCGCGCTCGTTGAGCAGGCCGTTGTCGGCCTCGTTCTTGATCGGCGCCTGGGTGTCCTTCTCCTTCATGGCTTCGGTGAAGCCGCCACCCTGGATCATGAAGTTGGGGATCACGCGGTGGAAGATGGTTCCGTTGTAGAAGCCGCTGTCGACGTAGGACAGGTAGTTCTTCACGGAAATCGGCGCCTTGTCGGCGTACAGCTCGATTTCGATTTCACCCGAGGTGGTGGACAGCAGCACGTGGGGTTTGTTGGTGTCGGCGGCGATTGCCGAGCCGGCCAGGACCAGGGAGCAGGCAGCGAGCAGGAAGCGTTTGAACAGGGTCATTTGGCGGATGTTTCCTGAAGGTTCTAGGGATGGTCGACCTGCTCGAGGAAGTCGAGCAGGGTGGTATTGAATCTTTCCGGCTGGTCCAGCGGCGTGGCGTGGCGCGAGTCCTCGATCACCACCAGGCGTGCGTTGGGCATGCGCCCGACGTAGGCCTGCTTGAGCGAGACCGGGGTGTAGTCGCGGTCCGCGCTGATCACCAGGGTTGGACAGGTTATGCGCGCCAGGCGTTCCTGCACACCCCAGCCGATGATGGCGTGCAGGCTGGAGAGGTAGGCGCGCTTGTCGTTCTGCGGCCAGCGTTGCTGGATCTTGCGGCGCAGGTCGCTCTGTTCGGGCTTGGGGAACAACATCTTGCCCAGCGCCTTGCCCACCGTATCCAGGCCCAGCACATGGGCGAGGAACAGCCGGCGCGCCACTTCCAGGTACTCGCGCAGGCTGCGTGGCTTCACTTCCGGGGCGCTGTTGACGATGGTCAGGCTGTTCAGCCGCTCCGGCCAGCGGGTGGCGAGTTCGAAGCCGATCATGCCGCCCATGCTGATGCCCACCAGATGCACACGGCCAAGGCCCAGGTGATCGAGCAGGGCGATCACGTCCTCGGCGAAGGCGGCGATGCTGTAACGCTGGCGCGGTTTGTCCGACTGGCCGTGGCCGCGTACGTCGAGGGCGATCACCCGATGACGTTTCTCCAGCTCCGGCACCTGGTATTCCCAGTCGCGGGTGCTGGAACCGAGCCCATGCACCAGCAGCACCGGCGTGCCGAGTCCGCTTTCCTCGTAGTGCAGACGGTGACCGGCGTGGTCGAAGAACGGCATGACGAGCTCCTTGTTCGTGCGGGCTGTGGCTTCAGGCCGGGCTTTCCGGGGCGGCGAAATGGGCGTCGAGGGGCACGTTGGCGAAGGTGGTCAGCAGTTCCACGAGGATCTGCGTGGCCGGGCCCAGGGGCTTTTCCTTGTTCGGGTAAAGATAGAAGCGGCTCTCGCGCACGCCGCCCTGTTTCATCAGCAGCGGCTTGAGCTGCCCGTCGCGCAGTTCGCGCTCGATCATGTGCCGCGGCAGCCAGGCGAAGCCCAGGCCGTTGCTGACGAAGGTGGCGGCGGTGGCGAGGCTGCCGACGGTCCAGCGCTGCTCGGCGCCGAGCCAGCCGACGTCGCGCGGTTGCAGGCGGCCGGAGTCGCGGATGACCACCTGCATCTGGGTTTCCAGGTCCTGGTGGGTGACCTCGCGTTGCAGGCGATGCAGTGGGTGATCGGGATGGGCGACAGCGACGAAGTCGACGATGGAGAGATCGGCGCCCAGGTGGCCGGGAATGTTCAGGCCACTGATGGCGAGGTCCGCGTGGCCCTGCACCAGCGCTTCCTCCACACCCGACAGCACCTCTTCGCGCAGCAGCACGCGGCAGCCGCGGCTCTGTGGCATGAAGGCCGACAGCGAACGCACCAGACGCACGGTGGGGTAGGCGGCGTCGACGACCAGGCGCACTTCCGGCTCCCAGCCCTGTTCCATGTGGTGGGCCAGTTCTTCCAGCTGGCCGGCGGATTTCACCAGTTGCCGCGAGCGGCGTAGCAGTACTTCACCGGCCTCGGTGAGCACGGCCTTGCGTCCGTCGATGCGCAGCAGCGGCACGCCGAGCTGCTCCTGCATACGCGCCACGGTGTAGCTGATCGACGACTGCGAACG
The DNA here is from genome assembly GCF_014851965.1 of Pseudomonas sp. PDM22. Classification (NCBI taxonomy): domain Bacteria; kingdom Pseudomonadati; phylum Pseudomonadota; class Gammaproteobacteria; order Pseudomonadales; family Pseudomonadaceae; genus Pseudomonas; species Pseudomonas sp. PDM22. The sequence goes on along the minus strand of NZ_JACVAR010000001.1, from coordinate 197,313 downwards.
GTGCAGGGCTTCGGCCGCCTGGGCGAAGCCGCCGTGATCGACCACGGCCTGCAGGGTTCTCCACTGATCCAGGGTAACGCGGGGCGCTTTCATCCTCGCTTCCTCTTGTCTACTCTGGCGGTCCGCAGAAGACCAACAAGAGACCGCCATGAAAAAATTCTGTTGTGCCGTTCTGGCCATGTTGCCGCTGACCGCCCTGGCCTATCCCATCGAAGTGCAGAAGAGCCTCAATGGCACCGAGATGGACATCGAGACCCAGGATATCGGCGACCAGATGGGGGCGATCCTCCTGCGCAACGGCGGCCAGCAGCCGGTGACCTGCACCGCGGTCTTCGTCAACGGTCCCGAGACACCGCATGTGCGCAAGGCGACCATTGCACCTGGCAAGGAGGCCAATCTGACTTCCAGCTTCAGCCGCGCAGTGATCAAGCTGCGCATCAAGCTGACCTGTAACCCTTCCTGAGTTCCCCCAAGCCTAGAAGCAGTCACGCAAGAAATCAATTTATTCGATAATTAGAAGCGACTATTTACGCTTTTTTATCGATTTGTTCATCTTTAGGATGGCCTCCATCGACACATTCAGCGACCGATGGAGGTCCAGTCCATGTCCCGCGTTCTGGTTATCGAAAGCAGTGCCCGTCAGGAAGGTTCCGTTTCCCGCCAGCTGACCCGCGATTTCATCGCCCAGTGGCAGGCCGCCCACCCGGCCGACGACATCCAGGTCCGCGACCTGGCCGTAGAACAGGTGCCGCACCTGGACGCCAACCTTCTGGGTGGCTGGATGAAGCCGGCGCAGGAGCACAGCGAGATCGAACGCGCCGCGCTGGAACGCTCCAACCAGCTGACCGCCGAGCTGCAGGCTGCCGACGTGCTGGTCCTGGCTGCGCCAATGTACAACTTCGCCATCCCCAGCACCCTGAAATCCTGGCTGGACCACGTGCTGCGCGCCGGTGTCACCTTCCAGTACACCGAGACCGGCCCGCAGGGCCTGCTCACCGGCAAGCGCGCCTTCGTCCTGACCAGTCGCGGTGGCGTCTACGCCGGCGGTGCGCTGGATCACCAGGAGCCCTACCTGCGCCAGGCGCTGGGCTTCGTCGGCATCCACGACGTGACCTTCATCCATGCCGAGGGCCTGAACATGGGCGGTGAATTCGCCGAGAAGGGCCTCGCCAAGGCCAAGGCTCAGCTCGCCGCCATCGCCTGATCTGCTTTTCTCCCTTGCGCGTCCTTCCGCTCCTGGACGCGACCGTGGCCGATCGCCTCCCGGGGATCGGCCATTTTTTATTTGCCAACTACTTGACCGGATGAAAACACATCCTTTCCGTTCGGGCTGTTCAAAGCATGACCAGCATGCTAAAAGAACCTTGAGCTGATCTAGCCGCTTGAAAAAGAAGGGAAAACCATGACCAAGTCGGAGTTGATCGAGAGAATCGTCACCCATCAGGGGCAGCTTTCCGCAAAGGATGTGGAGCTGGCGATCAAGACCATGCTTGAGCAAATGTCCCAGGCTCTGGCCACTGGGGATCGCATCGAAATCCGGGGTTTCGGTAGCTTCTCGCTGCATTACCGTGCGCCGCGCACCGGCCGCAATCCGAAGACTGGCGAGTCCGTGCGCCTGGACGGCAAGTTCGTCCCGCACTTCAAGCCCGGCAAGGAGCTGCGCGACCGCGTCAACGAACCCGAGTGACCCCGGGGTATCCGTCTTCAAGAAGGAGTGTCCATGCTTCGGGCAAAACGTTTCCTGCTGATTCTGGCGCTGGTCGTCCTGGCCGCCGTCGTCGTGGTTTTCGTCCTTGAAAACCTGCAGCCCGCGCAGCTGACCTTCCTCGGCTGGCAGTCGCCGCAGTGGCCGCTGGTGATCTTCATCTCCCTTGCCTTCATCGTCGGCGGCGTGATCGGCCTGCTGCTGAGCATTCCCTTCCGCGCGAAGACGCACGTCCGCATGACCGGGCTGCGCTCCGAGGTCACCCGTTTCCGCAAGGAGAATGACGCGCTGCGTGAAAAGTCGCTGACGGACCATGCCTAGCGTCATTGCCACGCTGTTCTTCTTCTGCGCCCTGGCCATCGGCTGGTGGATGGGGCGTCGCTCGCTTTCCCGCACCCAGCCAGCGCCCGAATCGAACCTCCGGGCGCGCGTCCACAGCATGCACAATCTGCTGGAGCGACATTCCGACGACGCGCTGGAAAGCCTTTCCCAGGGCCTGGTCGTCAGCCCGGAAACGCTCGAAAGCCATCTGCACGTTGGCAACCTGTTCCGCCGTCGCGGCGATATCGAAAAGGCCATCCACATCCACCAGGATTTGCTGGGTCGCGCTGGCGAGGATGGCTCGCTGGTGGCGCAAGTACGCCTGGAACTGGCCCGTGACTACATCGCTGGCGGCTTGCTCGGCAGTGCCGAGGAGTTGCTGGACGAACTGACTCGGCAGCGTGATGAGCCCATCTCTCTCGAGGCGCTCGACGAGCAGCGGCTGATCTGCGAACGCGAGAAGAGCTGGTCGCGCGCCATCGAACTGGCCGCCCGGCTGGTACCGAGCCGCCCCGAGCTGAGCGCCGCGCTGGCCAACTATTACTGCGAGCTCGCTCAGGAAAAAGGCAAGACCGGGGATCGCAGTGCCATGCAGGAATTGCTGCGCGAGGCTCGTCGCGTCGACAAGCGCTGCGTACGCGCTCTGCTGATGCGGCTGGACTGCGAGTTGTGGCGCAAGGATCCGGCCGCTGCTGTCGCTACCATCGGCGAGCTGGCGAGCGATGCCAAGGCCTTCCTGGGCGAGATAGTGCCCCTGCTGCGTCGCCACGACGGCCTTGCCCGGCCCGAAGTGCTGGCCTGTTTACGCGAGCTGGCAGGGGGGGAGGAAGTGCCTCCGGCGATCCTCGCGTTGTTGGCTGAAAGCGATCAGCCAGGGCGTTCTTCCAGCTGGCGCGAAAGCCTGCTGGAACGGGTGGAGCGCCATCCCTCCTGGCAAGGCGTGGGCGAATACCTGGAAGTGGTGGGAAACGACACTGAAAAAGACTCGGCGACGGGAAAAATCGCTCCAATAATCATCGGGTTGTATAAGACAATGCCGCGCTATCGATGCGGCAAGTGCGGTTTTGCCGGTCGCGAACTGCACTGGCAATGTCCCAGTTGTCACGCTTGGAATGCTCTGCGGCCGGTCATTTCGCCGCTCTGACGCGCTCGCTCATACATGGAAGACGCCGTAGGCGTCAGGTTCTGCAGGTACTGGATTGAAGGTTCTACTCACGGGCGCGAGCGGTTTTGTCGGCCGAGGCGTGCTGGCGCGTTTGTGCCGGGAAGACAGCGTGCAGGTTCGCGTCGCCCAGCGTGGCGGCAGCGCGCAATACCCCGAAGGTGTTGAAGTTTCGCTCATCGACGGGTTGAGCGTGGCGCAGTCCTGGACGCAGGCCCTGCAGGGGGTTGATGTGGTGATCCACTGCGCTGCCCGCGTTCATGTCATGGACGAGCAGGCAGCGGACCCGCTCGCCGAGTTTCGTGCGGTGAACGTCGAGGCCACCCGGCATCTGGCGCAACAGGCCGCCGCAGCTGGCGTGAAGCGCTTCGTCTTTGTCAGTTCGATTAAGGTCAATGGCGAGGAGACTGCGCCGGGCCATCCCTTCACTGCCGACGCCGAGCCACAACCGCAGGACCCATACGGGCAGTCCAAGCTCGAAGCTGAGCAGGCTCTGTTCGACGTTGCCCGACAGACCGGTCTCGAAGTCGCCGTGGTGCGTCCGCCGCTGGTCTATGGGCCGGGCGTGAAAGCCAATTTCGCCAGCCTGATGCGCGCCTTGCAATGCCGACTGCCGTTGCCCTTCGGCTCCATCGACAATCGCCGCAGCCTGGTGGCGCGGGACAATCTGGTCGATCTGCTGCTGCTTTGCGCGCGTCATCCGGCGGCCGCCGGGCAGGTGTTCCTGGTGAGCGACGGTGAAGATTTGTCGACGGCAGCGCTGTGCCGTGGTCTTAGCAAGGCTCTGGGCGTTCGCTCGCGACTGCTGCCGGTTCCGGCTGCGCTGCTGCGCCTGCTGGGGCTGCTGACCGGGCGGAGCCAGCAGGTGCAGCGCTTGCTGGGATCGCTGCAGGTGGATATTTCCAAGACGCGCAGTCGATTGGGCTGGAATCCGCCGGTCAGTGTCGAGCAGGCCCTGAGGGCAGCAGCGCAGGGGTGTGGTCAGGAGCAGGGGCGATGAGCATGGGTATTCTGCTGGCGGCCGTATTCATCGCATCCTGGGTGATGACGGCCGGTGTGCGCCGCTACGCGCTGGCGCGCAGCATCATGGACATTCCCAATGCCCGCAGTTCGCACCAGATCCCCACGCCCCGGGGCGGTGGTGTGGCCATTGTGCTGGGTTTCCTGGTCTGTCTGCCGTTGGCCGGTGTTCTAGGTGCGGTGGATGGGAGCAGCCTGTTGGCCCTGTTGCCGGCCGGCGCTCTGGTTGCAGTCATTGGTTTCCTCGACGATCACCGTCATATTCCGGCGCGTTGGCGGCTGCTCGGGCATTTTGTCGCCGCATTCTGGCTGCTTGGCTGGCTGGGTGGGCTGCCTGCGCTGACTATGCCGTGGGGGCCTCTGGACCTGGGTTTGGCCGGTGACCTGCTGGGCGTGGTGTTCCTGGTCTGGCTGCTCAACCTGTACAACTTCATGGACGGCATCGACGGGATTGCCGGCCTGGAAGCTATCAGCGTCTGCCTGGGCGGAGCCCTCTGCGGGTGGTTCGTCGGCGAGTCGCAACTGGTGTGGTTGCCCTTGATCCTGGGCATGGCGGCGGCGGGGTTCCTGGTCTGGAACTTCCCCCCGGCGCGGATCTTCATGGGGGATGCGGGCAGTGGTTTCCTCGGGTTGATGCTCGGAGGATTGGCGCTGCAGGCGGGGACGGTGTTCGCGCCGCTGATCTGGAGTTGGCTGATCCTGCTCGGTGTATTCGTGGTGGATGCCACCTTCACGCTGATCCACCGACTGATGCGTGGCGAACGTGTCTACGAAGCGCATCGCAGCCATGCCTATCAGCGCGCTTCGCGCCGATACGGCAGCCACTTGCGGGTGTCGCTGGCGGTAGCCGCCATCAACGTGCTGTGGCTCATACCGCTGGCGTTGCTGGTGGCACTGGGGCATGTTTCGGGTTTGCTGGGGCTGATTGTGGCCTATGCTCCCTTGGTGCTTGTCGTAGCTCATCTGGGGGCAGGTCGTCCGGATGAACAGGATGTGAGCTGAACTCCGCCGGATTTGGTGGTCAATGTAGCGGGCGAGGAACTTTCCTCCGCTCGGGATTAAGGACAAGCGCTGATGCTTCGAGAACGCCTGCTGAGGCTTCCGAGACGACATAAACGGCTATTGCAGGTCACCACGGATATTCTGCTGGTGTGGTTCTCGCTGTGGCTGGCGTTCATCGTGCGCCTGGGCACCGACGATCTGGAGTATCCGTTCCGGGTCCACAGTTGGCTGTTCGTGGCGGCGCCAATGGTTGCCGTCCCGCTGTTCATCCGCTTTGGCATGTACCGCGCGGTGATGCGCTACCTGGGCAATGACGCGCTGATCGCGATCTGGAAGGCGGTGACGATCTCGGCGCTGCTGCTCTCGCTGGTGGTCTACTGGAACCGCTCGGTGACCGAAATGGTCCCGCGCTCACTGGTGCTGAACTACTGGTGGCTGAGCCTGCTGATGATCGGCGGCCTGCGCCTGGCCATGCGCCAATATTTCATGGGCGACTGGTACAGCACGGTCCAGGCGGTACCCTTCCTCAAGCAACAGGATGGCCTGCCCAAGGTGGCGGTGTATGGTGCCGGTTCTGCCGGTAACCAGTTGGTGGCGGCGTTGCGCCTGGGGCGTGCGATGCGCCCGGTGGCCTTCATCGATGACGATGACGAGATCGCCAACCGCGTCATTGCGGGCCTTCGGGTTTACAAGCCCAAGCATATCCAGCAGATGATCGACGAGACCGGCGTGCAGGAAGTGCTGCTGGCGATCCCTTCTGCCACCCGCGCCCGGCGCCGTGAAATCCTCGGTCTGCTCGAGCCCTACCCGGTTCACGTACGAAGCGTGCCAGGGTTCATCGAGCTGGCTAACGGCCGCGTGCGGGTGGATGACATCCAGGAAGTGGATATTGCGGACTTGCTCGGGCGCGATCCGGTCGAGCCGCGCAAGGAGTTGTTCGAGCACTGCATTCGCGGCGAAGTCGTGATGGTCACCGGTGCTGGCGGCTCCATCGGATCTGAACTCTGCCGCCAGATCCTCGGCTCATCGCCCACCGTGCTGGTGCTGTTCGAGCACAGCGAATACAACCTCTACCGCGTGCACCAGGAGCTGGAAAACCGCATCAAGCGCGAGTCTCTCGCGGTGCAGCTGGTGCCGATCCTCGGCTCCGTACGCAGTGCCGAGCGCCTGCTGGACGTCATGCGCACCTGGAAGGTCGCCACGGTCTACCACGCCGCGGCCTACAAGCACGTGCCCATCGTCGAGCACAACATCTCCGAGGGCGTGCTGAACAATGTGATGGGCACCCTGCATACCGCGCAGGTGGCGGTACAGGCCGGTGTCGAGCACTTCGTGCTGATCTCCACCGACAAGGCGGTGCGCCCGACCAATGTCATGGGTAGCACCAAGCGCCTGGCGGAGATGATCCTGCAGGCCCTGAGCCAGGAGTCCGCTCCGGTGCTGTTCGGTGACAAGTCCGGGGTGCACCAGGTCAACAAGACCCGTTTCACCATGGTCCGGTTCGGCAATGTGCTGGGCTCGTCGGGTTCAGTCATTCCTCTGTTCCGCGAGCAGATCAAGCGCGGCGGGCCGGTCACCGTGACCCATCCGGGTATCACCCGCTATTTCATGACTATCCCCGAGGCGGCTCAACTGGTGATCCAGGCTGGCTCCATGGGGCGCGGCGGCGATGTCTTCGTGCTGGACATGGGGCAGCCGGTGAAGATCCTCGAACTGGCCGAGCGGATGATCCACCTGTCGGGCCTCAGCGTTCGCTCCGAGCGCACGCCCCACGGTGATATCTCCATCGAGTTCAGTGGTCTGCGGCCCGGCGAGAAGCTCTACGAGGAGCTGCTGATCGGCGACAACGTCAGCGCCACCGAGCATCCGATGATCATGAAGGCCAACGAGGAGCTGATGCACTGGGAGGGCTTCAAGCTCGTCCTGGCGGATCTGCTCAAGGCGGTGGATCAGGGCAACTACGCGCGGGTACGGCAACTGTTGCGGGAAACCGTCAGCGGTTATTGCCCCGAGGGCGAGATCGTCGACCTGATTCACCAGCAGCGGCGGATGGAGCCCTGATCCAGGGTTCCTAGCAGACGCGGTCGTCGTCGCGTCTGCGAGCATCGTCAGTCCTTTCCTGGCGATCTGTCGGCGGCGCCGGAAACTGCTGCCGACTCTCTAAACCAAGGTTTTTGCGAGTGTTCCTGGCGATATGGTCACTGGGCGGCGCCGTCGCGCCCGCCTAGAAGCCTCTCATTCCAAGGAATGACTCATGAAGAAGAACCTGCTCTCCATCGCCAGTCTGATTCTGTTCACCAGCCTTTCTTTTGGTGGTTTTGCCCAGGCAGCCACCAGTGCCCAGCCCGCCACCAAGACGGCGGCCGAAGCTCCGGCTCCCGTTGCCAAGGCGCCTGTTTCCCAGGTCGAGGCGGTGAATATCAACACGGCATCTGTCGAAGAACTGCAGAAGTCCCTGAAAGGCATCGGCAAGGTGAAGGCCCAGGCGATCGTTGACTACCGGACCAGTAACGGCCCCTTCACCACGGTCGATCAACTGCTGGAAGTGAAGGGCATCGGCAAGGGCACCCTGGACAAGAACCGGGACAGGATTTCGCTCTGAGCCTTTGCCAGTCGAAATGAAAAGGCCGGTCACTGACCGGCTTTTTCATGGGGGAGCATTCTTTGGCCCAATAAAAAAGCCCCCGGCGTTTGCCGAGGGCTTTGAATTCTGGCTCCGCGACCTGGACTCGAACCAGGGACCCAATGATTAACAGTCATTTGCTCTACCGACTGAGCTATCGCGGAACAACGGGGCGTATCTTACTGATTAAAAAGGGGAAGTCAACATCGTGCCGACGACTTCCCCTGATTTTTTTACAGCACCTGGACGATGGCGCGGGTAACGGTGTCCAGGTTGCCGTTGTTCAGCGCGGCGACGCAGATGCGGCCAGTGCCGACGGCATAGATGCCGAACTCGTTCTTCAGGCGCTCGACCTGCTCGGCGGTCAGGCCGGAGTAGGAGAACATGCCGCGCTGTTCGGCAACGAAGCTGAAGTCGCGCTTGGCGCCCAGGGCGGCCAGTTGCTCGACCATCGCCACGCGCATGGCGCGGATGCGGGTGCGCATTTCGCCCAGCTCTTCTTCCCAGACGGCGCGCAGTTCCGGGCTGTTCAGCACGGCGGCGACGACGCTGGCGCCGTGGGTCGGCGGGTTGGAGTAGTTGGTGCGGATCACGCGCTTGACCTGGGACAGGACGCGGGTGGATTCCTCGCGGCTGTCGGTCACGACCGACAGGGCGCCAACGCGCTCACCATACAGCGAGAACGACTTGGAGAAGGAGCTGGACACGAAGAAGTTCAGGCCCGACTTGGCGAACAGGCGCACGGCGGAGGCGTCTTCGTCGATGCCGTCACCGAAGCCCTGGTAGGCAATGTCGAGGAACGGCACGTGGCCCTTGGCCTTGAGCACGTCCAGGACCTGCTTCCAGTCGTCCATGGTCAGGTCGACGCCGGTCGGGTTGTGGCAGCAGGCGTGCAGCACAACGATGGACTGCGAGGGCAGGGCGTTGAGGTCTTCCAGCAGGCCGGCACGGTTCACGCCGTTGGTGGCGGCGTCGTAGTAGCGGTAGTTCTGCACCGGGAAGCCGGCGGCTTCGAACAGCGCGCGGTGGTTTTCCCAGCTCGGGTCGCTGATGGCGACGGTGGCGTTGGGCAGCAGGCGCTTGAGGAAGTCGGCACCGGTCTTCAGTGCGCCGGTACCGCCGACGGCCTGGGTGGTAACCACACGGCCTTCGGCCAGCAGCTCGGAATCAGCGCCGAACAGCAGCTTCTGCACACCCGAGTCGTAGGCAGCGATGCCTTCGATCGGCAGGTAGCCGCGCGGTGCGTGGGCCTCGATGCGGGCTTTCTCCGCGGCCTGCACGGCGCGCAGCAACGGGAGACGGCCTTCCTCGTTGTAATAAACGCCTACGCCCAGGTTGATCTTGCCCGGACGGGTATCGGCGTTGAAAGCTTCGTTCAGGCCCAGGATCGGGTCGCGGGGGGCCATTTCGACAGCGGAGAACAGACTCATTTTGGCAGCAGCTCTAAGGCGGGAGTGAAGTGCAATTGCAACCCACCCGCACACGGCGCTGGGGGTTGCGTCGACGGGCCGGTATTATATAGGCCTCTACAGCAGGCGGCGAGTTGTCGCGCGTGCTTTTCGACTGGTATGACGCTTTGGCGACCGAAGCGTCACACGCCAAAGCGAGGTTCCCATGTCGATTTTTCAACTGGATTCGCGATTCGAGCCCGCCGGCGATCAGCCCGAAGCCATCCGACAGATGGTGGAAGGACTGGAAGCGGGGCTGTCGCACCAGACGCTGTTGGGGGTGACCGGCTCGGGCAAGACCTTCAGCATCGCCAACGTCATTTCTCAGGTGCAGCGCCCGACCATGGTGCTGGCGCCGAACAAGACGCTGGCCGCGCAGCTCTACGGCGAGTTCAAGACCTTCTTCCCGAACAACGCCGTCGAGTACTTCGTCTCCTACTACGACTACTACCAGCCCGAGGCCTACGTACCGTCCTCGGACACCTATATCGAGAAGGATTCCTCGATCAACGACCACATCGAGCAGATGCGACTGTCGGCGACCAAGGCGCTGCTGGAGCGCAAGGACGCCATCATCGTCTGCACCGTGTCGTCGATCTACGGCCTCGGTGACCCGGCGTCCTACCTGAAGATGGTCCTGCACCTGGACCGTGGCGACAAGATGGACCAGCGCGAGCTGCTGCGCCGCCTGACCAGCCTGCAGTACACCCGCAACGACATGGATTTCGCCCGCGCGACCTTCCGTGTGCGCGGCGATGTCATCGACGTGTTCCCGGCGGAATCGGACCTGGAGGCTATCCGCATCGAGCTGTTCGACGACGAGGTGGAGAATATCGCCGCCTTCGATCCGCTGACCGGCGAGGTGCTGACCAAGCTGCCGCGCTTCACCTTCTACCCCAAGAGCCACTACGTCACCCCGCGGGAGACGCTGCTCGAGGCGGTCGAACACATCAAGGCCGAGCTGAAGCAGCGACTGGACTACCTGCGCACCAACAACAAGCTGGTCGAAGCCCAGCGCCTGGAGCAACGCACTCGCTTCGACCTGGAGATGATCCTCGAACTGGGCTACTGCAACGGCATCGAGAACTACTCGCGCTACCTCTCCGGGCGTGGTCCCGGCGAGCCGCCGCCGACGCTCTATGACTACCTGCCGGACAACGCCCTGCTGGTGATCGACGAATCCCACGTCAGCGTTCCCCAGGTCGGCGCCATGTACAAGGGCGACCGTTCACGCAAGGAAACCCTGGTGGAGTACGGCTTCCGTCTGCCCTCGGCGCTGGACAACCGCCCGCTGCGCTTCGAGGAGTGGGAGTCGATCAGCCCGCAGACCATCTTCGTCTCCGCGACGCCCGGCCCTTATGAAGACCAGCACGCCGGTCGCGTGGTCGAACAGGTGGTACGCCCCACCGGCCTGGTCGACCCGGAAGTGGAAATCCGCCCGGCGACGACCCAGGTCGACGACCTGCTTTCGGAAATCGGCAAGCGCGTGGCGCTGGACCAGCGCGTGCTGGTCACCACCCTGACCAAGCGCATGGCCGAGGACCTTACCGACTACCTGGGCGACCATGACGTGCGCGTGCGCTACCTGCACTCGGACATCGATACCGTGGAGCGGGTGGAAATCATTCGTGACCTGCGCCTGGGCAAGTTTGATGTGCTGGTGGGCATCAACCTGCTGCGCGAGGGCCTGGACATGCCCGAGGTGGCATTGGTGGCCATCCTCGATGCGGACAAGGAAGGCTTCCTGCGTTCCGAGCGCTCGCTGATCCAGACCATCGGCCGTGCCGCGCGGAACCTGCACGGCAAGGCGATCCTCTATGCCGACAACATGACCGGCTCGATGCAGCGGGCGATCAACGAGACCGAGCGCCGCCGCACCAAGCAGCTGGAGTTCAACGCCAAGCACTGCATCGTGCCCAAGGGTGTGAAGAAGGACATCAAGGACATCCTCGAAGGTGCCGTGGTGCCGGGTGCCAAGGGCAAGCGACGCAGCCTGGCGAAAGTGGCGGAGGAGAGCGGGAAGTACGAAAACGAGCTGCGTACGCCCGACGAGATCGGCAAGCGCATCAAGCAACTGGAGGAGCGCATGTACCAGTTGGCCCGCGACCTGGAGTTCGAGGCCGCGGCCGGGGTGCGCGACGAGATCGGCAAGTTGCGCGACCGCATGGTGTCGATGGGGTAAGAGGAGGGCGGGGCGCTCAGTGCGCCCCGGCTCCTGCGCCAGCCCCCATGCCCGCCGGTAGCGGGCGAGTCAGCAGCACTGCCACCATGCTGATCGCCAGCACGATGCCAATGGCGTGGAAGGCATCGTTGTAGGCCATGATCGCCGCCTGCTGGTGGACGATCTCGCTGATCTTGCCCAGCGCCGCCTGTTGCGTGCCCAGTTGCGCGGTCAGCTGCGCCAGTCGCTCGTCCACCGCGCCATTCACCGGCACTACCGCTTCGCGCAGGTAGTCGTAATAGACCTTGGCGCGGCTATCCAGCAGGGTGGCCAGCAGGGCGATGCCGATGGCCCCGCCGAGGTTGCGCAGGATGTTGAACAGGCTGGAAGCCGAGCCTGCGTCCTGCGGCTGCAGATAGACGGTGGCGATCAGCGAGATGGTGACCATCACCATCGGCTGGCCGAGGGCGCGCAGCAGCTGGATCTGGTTGAACTGCGGGCCGGCGAAATCCGGGTTGAGCACGCCGGAGAAGAAGCTCGCCATGCCGAACAGGCCGAAGCCTATAGCGCAGAGCAGGCGCGGTTCGATGATCTTCATCAGCTTGGGAATCAGCGGGATGAGGAACAGCTGCGGCACGCCCATCCACATGATCACCTCGCCGATCTGCATGGCGTTGTAGCCCTGGATCTGCGCGAGATACAGCGGCAACACGTAGATCGAGCCGTACAGCCCCATCCCCAGGCCGATGCTGGATATGCTCGACAGCCCGAAGTTGCGGTTGCGCAGAATCCCCAGGTTGATCAGCGGGTTCGGTCGTGAGGTCTGCAGGATCACGAAGAGGATCAGGCTGACCAGAGCGATGCTGCCCAGGCTGACGATCAGGTTCGACTCCAGCCAGTCCTTGCGGTGGCCTTCCTCGAGGAACACCTGCAGGCAACCGAGGCCGATGGCCATGGTGACGATGCCGGCGTAGTCGGTGCTCTTCAGCAGTTCCCAGTGCGCTTCCTTCTTCTCCAGGCCGTAGAGCAGGCCGGCGATCATCAGCAGGCCCGGCGGGATGTTGATGTAGAAGATGTATTCCCAGCCGAAGTTTTCCGTCAGCCAGCCACCCAGGGTCGGGCCGATGGAGGGCGCGAAGGTGGCGGTGATGGCGAACAGCGCCATGCCCTTGGGGCGGTGGTGCTCCGGCAGCTTGATCAGCGCCAGGGTGAAGGCCAGGGGAATCAGCGCGCCGCCGGTGAAGCCCTGCATGGCGCGGAACACGATCATGCTCTCCAGGTTCCAGGCGAACGAGCAGAGCAGCGAAGAGAACAGGAAGCCGACGGAGATCATCCACGCCAGCCGACGCGCCGAGAGCAGCTGCACCAACCAGGCGGTGAGCGGGATCATGATGATCTCGGCCACCAGGTAGGAGGTGGAAATCCACGAGCCTTCCTCCAGGGTGGCGGCCAGCGCCCCCTGGATGTCTTTCAGCGAAGAGTTGGTGATCTGGATGTCGAGCACCGCCATGAACGCGCCGAGCATGGCGCTGAACACGGCAATCCAGTCGCGGCGGGTCGGCTCGCCGACCGGCCGGATCAGTTGATCACCGGCCACGCAGCTCGACCTCGGCCTCGACCGACATGCCCGGGCGGATCAGCCCTTGCAGCGGGGTGTCGGTGGCGAAGGTAATCTTGACCGGAATGCGCTGCACCACCTTGGTGAAGTTGCCGGTGGCGTTGTCCGGCGGCAGCAGGCTGAACTGCGCACCGGAGGCGGCGAACAGGCTCTGTACCTGGCCTTCGATGGGCTGGTCGGGGAAGGAATCGAACACCAGCCGGACTGTCTGGCCGGGGCGCATCTTGCCGATCTGGGTTTCCTTGAAGTTGGCCTGGACCCAGATACCGTCGTCCGGCACCAGCGACAGCAACTGGCTGCCGACCTGCACGTACTGGCCGACGCGGGCGCCGCGCTGGCCGACCAGGCCGCTGACCGGCGCGTGGATTTCGGTACGGGCGAGGTTGATCTCGGCCTGGGTGATATCGGCGCGGGCGCTTTCGATCTGCGCCTGCAGGCGCTGCACGTCGGTGCCCAGGGTTTCGCGCTGCACGCGCTGGGCCTGCAGGTCAGCCTGGGCCTTGGCCACCTGGGAGCGGGCGACGTTGGAATCGGCGGCCAGGGTGGTCACGCGCTCTTCCGACACGTAGCCGGGCTTGCGCAGGGCCTGGGCGCGGCCGAGGTCGACTTCGGTGCGGCCGAGGGTGGCCTGGCTGGCGTTCACGTCGGCCGCGCTGGCGGCGATCATGCTGGTCTGGCCCTTGAGCTTGCTGCGCGCCTGCTCCAGTTCCGCCTCGCGGGTAGCCAGGGTGGCCTTGGCGCGGTCCAGGGCGAGCTGGAAGTCGGCAGCCTCCAGTTTCACCAGCAACTGGCCTTTCTCGACGTGCTGGTTGTCCTGCACCAGTACCTCGTCGACGCGGGCGCCGAGCTGGCTGGCGATGCGGGTGATCTCACCCTGCACGTAGGCGTTGTCGGTACTCTCGACGAAGCGGCCGATGAAGTACCAGCGCGCCAGGAAGGCGAGGGCGACCACCACGAGGATGACGAAGAATACGGACAGGCGGCGTTTCAATTGTGCAGGCATAGGTAAACGAGCGTTTGGTTGGCCAAAAAAATGTTTGCCAATGTAACAGTGTTCCGTGGCGGCACGTAGCCGCTACACTTCGGAAACTTTGTTGCTTATAGGGAACAATCATGGGGCTGGATGATGCGCTGATCTTCACTCGCGTCGTGGAACTGCACAGTTTCACCCAGGCGGCGCAGAGCCTGGGGATGCAGAAATCCACGGTGAGCCGGCGTATCGCGCTGCTCGAAGAGCGCCTGGGCGTGCGCCTGATCAACCGCACCACGCGCAAGCTGAGGCTGACCGAAGTGGGTCAGGCCTACTACGACCGCTGCCGGCAGATCATGCATGACTTCGCCGAGGCGGAGCAGGCGGTGATGCAGTTGCAGCAGGCGCCTTCGGGATTGTTGCGGATCAGCGCGCCCATCGAGTTCGGCCAGATGTACCTGGCCAAGGTGGTAGGCGACTTCATGAACCTTTATCCGCAGATCACCGCCGAGGTCGAGCTCACCTCGCGTACCGTCGATCCGCTGGAGGAGGGTGTGGACATCGTCATCATGGTCGGCCAGCCGGAGGATTCGACCCTGATCGCCCGGCGCATGCTGACCACCAGCCGCTGCCTGTGCGCCAGTCCCGATTACCTGGAGCTGCATGGTCGCCCGGAAACCGTGGAAGAGCTGGCCGGCCACCGCGCCGTGCTGCTGCAGGCCGACTCCCAGCGCTACTGGCCGTTGCGCGGGGAAACCGTGCCGTGTCACCGGGTGCTGTCGTGCAACAACATCACTTTCGCCCGCGAAGCCGTGCTGGCTGGAGTGGGAATTGCTTCGCTGCCGGAGCTGATCGTCGACGAACAGTTGGCCAGCGGAAGCCTGGTGCGCGTGCTGCCGCAGGTACAGCTGCCGGTGGGCGAGCTGTACGCCGTTTACCCGTCGCGGCGTTTCCAGGCAATGAAGGTAAAGGCTTTCCTCGACTTCATGATCAATAACCTGCCCCTGGATCCCGGTCGCTGGCTGGAGCCGAAGGTGGCCCGCCTGATACCATCGCACCCATGAGCGCGCGCGCCGTCGCGCGCTGTCCGCTTCACACGAAGAATTGCTGCACACGAGAGCCTTCATGACCACAGTCCGCACCCGTATCGCGCCGTCTCCCACCGGCGACCCGCACGTCGGCACCGCGTATATCGCGCTGTTCAACCTCTGCTTCGCCCGCCAGCACGGCGGTCAGTTCATTCTGCGCATCGAGGACACCGACCAGGTGCGCTCGACCCGCGAATCGGAACAGCAGATCTTCGACGCGCTGCGCTGGCTGGGTATCGAGTGGGACGAGGGCCCGGACGTCGGCGGCCCGCACGGCCCGTACCGGCAGAGCGAGCGTGGCGCTATCTATAAGCAGTACAGCGACGAGCTGGTCGAGAAAGGCCACGCCTTCCCCTGCTTCTGCTCCTCCGAGCGCCTCGACGCACTGCGTGCCGAGCAGCAGGCGCGCAAGGAAACCCCGCGCTACGACGGCCACTGCATGCACCTTGCGAAAGAGGAGTCGGCCAAGCGCATCGCCGCCGGCGAATCCCACGTGGTGCGCATGAAGGTGCCGACCGAGGGCGTCTGCGTGGTGCCGGACATGCTCCGTGGCGACGTGGAAATCCCGTGGGACCGCATGGACATGCAGGTGCTGATGAAGGCCGACGGCCTGCCCACCTACTTCCTCGCCAACGTGGTCGACGACCACCTGATGGGCATCACCCACGTCCTGCGCGGCGAAGAGTGGTTGCCCTCGGCCCCCAAGCTGATCAAGCTGTACGAGTACTTCGGCTGGGAACAGCCGGTGCTCTGCTACATGCCGCTGCTGCGCAACCCGGACAAGAGCAAGCTGTCCAAGCGCAAGAACCCCACCTCCATCACCTTCTACGAGCGCATGGGCCTGCTGCCCCAGGCGCTGCTGAACTACCTGGGCCGCATGGGCTGGTCCATGCCTGACGAGCGCGAGAAGTTCAGCCTGGCGGAGATGATCGAACACTTCGACCTGTCCCGCGTCTCGCTGGGCGGCCCGATCTTCGACATCGAGAAGCTCTCCTGGCTGAACGGCCAGTGGATTCGCGAGCTGTCGGTGGAGGACTTTGCGAAAGAAGTGCAGAAGTGGGCGCTCAACCCGGAGTACCTGATGAAGATCGCCCCGCACGTACAAGGCCGCGTGGAGAACTTCAGCCAGATCGCCCCGCTGGCCGGCTTCTTCTTCAGTGGTGGCGTGCAACTGGACGCCAAGCTGTTCGAGCACAAGAAGCTCGACGCCACCCAGGTGCGCCAGGTCCTGCAGCTGGTGCTGTGGAAGCTTGAAGCGCTGCGCCAGTGGGAAAAGGACCGCATCACCGCGACCATCCAGGCCGTGGCAGAGCACCTCGGCCTCAAGCTGCGTGACGTGATGCCGCTGATGTTCCCCGCCATCACCGGCCAGGCCAGTTCGGTGTCGGTGCTCGACGCCATGGAGATACTCGGCGCCGATCTGTCGCGCTATCGCCTGCGCCAGGCCCTGGAGCTGCTGGGCGGTGCGTCGAAGAAAGAAGCCAAGGAGTGGGAAAAGATTCGCGACGCCATCGGCTCCTGAGTTCTTTCCTACAGTGAAAAAGGCCGGGCGCTGCGAAGCGTCCGGCCTTTTTCATGCTGGCTCCGGTGATTGCGGATGAGCCGGAGGAGGGCAGGCGAGCCGCGGATTTCGCCGCGCGGAAACCGGGGCGGTCACATAAGTGATTGTTCTTTGGGAGAAAAAAATAAGAAATCTGAAAAAATGTTGTTGACAGGGGTTCGCCTCACCCCTAAGATGCGCCCCGTTCCAGCGACGAACTGAACTGACAGAACGAAGCGGAACGGTAGATCCAGCGGTACTTTGGGGCTATAGCTCAGCTGGGAGAGCGCTTGCATGGCATGCAAGAGGTCGACGGTTCGATCCCGTCTAGCTCCACCAAATTACCAGTAGGTCTTGCCTGGTCCGGGCAAGACTGAAATCGAAGGTTTTGCGTCCCCTTCGTCTAGTGGCCTAGGACACCGCCCTTTCACGGCGGTAACAGGGGTTCGAGTCCCCTAGGGGACGCCACTTATCCAGCGACGATGCGTTCGCGTCGTCAGCCAGAGTCATCTGGGGCTATAGCTCAGCTGGGAGAGCGCTTGCATGGCATGCAAGAGGTCGACGGTTCGATCCCGTCTAGCTCCACCAAATTCCCATACGGGATGAAGCCAGAATCCACCCTCGGGTGGGTTTCTTCGAAGGATATGTCCCCTTCGTCTAGTGGCCTAGGACACCGCCCTTTCACGGCGGTAACAGGGGTTCGAGTCCCCTAGGGGACGCCATTTTTATCGCTCTGCGATGCCTATAGGGCCACTGAGACTTTCAGTGGCCCTTTTGTTTTTCTCCCTCCAGGAAATGTTCCTCCGACCAGCGGTCGCGCTTTCTGCTTGCCGATTTTTATTATGAGAATAATATTCTGCCCATAATATTTGTCCGAGCGAGAGCCAGCCATGAGCGACAAGAAAGCCCAGACCCGCGAACGCATCCTGTCCGCCGCCACCAGCGCATTGCTCCAGCACGGGCCGGTCGGCCCCAGCGTGGGCGAGGTGATGTCGGCGGCGGGGCTGACGGTGGGCGGCTTCTACTCGCACTTCGAGAGCAAGGACGCGCTGATGCTGGAGGCCTTCCGCGACTTGCTCGCCAAGCGTCGCGAAGGCCTCAAGCGCTTCGATCCGCAACTGAGCTTCGCCGAGCGCCGTGCACTGACGGCGCAGTACTACCTGTCGCGCAAGCACCGCGATACCGAGGAGGAGGGCTGCCCGATCCCCAGTTCACTGAACGAGATCGCCGATCTGCCGGAAGCTTTCCGCCAGACCCTGGAAGAGCACGTGGAGTTGATGGTCGCGGCGCTGGCCGGCCGCCCCGAGGAAATCGACACCGTGCTCAGCGACATGGCCCTGATGATTGGCGGATTGGCGCTGGCTCGTGCCCTGGGCACCGGCGACCTGTCCGATCGTGTCCTGCGTGCCGCGAAGAAAGCGGTGATCTGAGGAGGTACGGCAAATGAACAGTCTGAGCTGGGTTCGAGGAATCAATGCCACCCTGGGCCGCGTCGCCCCGACATGGGCGGCGCAGCGCATGCGTCAGCTGTTCGTGACGCCCAACGAATATGCCCCGCGTGACTGGGAGCTGCCGCTGCTGGCCAGCTCCGAGCGTGTCACCCTGCGTTTCGGGTTGTCTGCCTTGCGCTGGGGGGAGGGGCCGGCTGTGCTGTTGATGCACGGTTGGGAAGGTCGGCCTACCCAGTTCGCCACGCTGATCGAGAAGCTGGTGGGCGCCGGTTATGGCGTGATCGCCCTCGACGGGCCGGGGCACGGCCGCTCGCCCGGCCACGAAGCGGACATCGTGCTGTTCGCCCGCGCCCTGCTGGAGGCAGCCAGCGAGTTGCCGCCGCTGCGGGCCGTGATCGGTCATTCCATGGGCGGCGCCAGCGCACTGCTGGCGACCCAGATGGGCCTGCGTACCGAAACGCTGGTGACCATCGGTGCGCCGAGCAATGTCCTGGGAGTCCTGCGCGGCTTCTCCAGGATGGTCGGCCTGGCGCCGCTGGCACGCTCGCGCTTCATCCGCATGATCGAGGCGCGCGCGGGTATTGCGGCCAAGCAGCTGGACGTCGCGCGTTATGAGCTGGACTTCCCCGGCCTGGTGGTACACGCCGAGGACGACCGGTACGTGCGGGTCGGCGAGGCCACGGCCATCCACGAGGCCTGGCCGCGCAGTAGGCTGCTGCGCTTGAAGGATGGCGGGCATCACCGCGTACTGGCGGATGCAGTGGTCACCGAAGCCATTCTGGAGTTGCTGGAAGAGGTCGAGATGCCTTTACCCCTGGCGCTGGCTTCCTGAGCCATTCACCAGCCTGATAACGGCGGCTAAAGGCCGTCGTTATCGTTGCATGATGGCCCGGTGCGGGTCGTCAGGCCCGGCGCGCTGGCGTAGACTTTCGGGCATTTCCGGCCGCCCCGGCCTGGGCGCGAGGTCTTGCGCACGCGGGTGGTCGATTGGGGGAATGCATGAATCTGTCGCTGGACTGGGTGCTGCAGAAGGCGCGCCCGGTCATGCCGGTATTGGTGATCGATGATGTGGCGCTGGCTGGTGACCTGGCCCGCGCCCTGTACGACGGTGGTGTGCGCGTGCTGGAAGTGACCCTGCGCACACCGCAGGCGCTCGATGCGGTGGCCGAAATCCGCCGTGAGCTGCCGGACATGATCGTCGGCGCCGGTACGCTGATCCACACCGAGCAGTTCCAGGAAGCCCGCGATGCCGGCGCGCAGTTTGCCGTCAGCCCCGGCTGCACGCCGCGCCTGGTGGCCGCCGCCGACGACGCGAAACTGCCGTTCCTGCCCGGAGTGATGACGCCTTCCGAGGTGCTGGTGGCGTTGGAGTACGGTTACCGCTCGCTGAAACTCTTCCCGGCCGACGGCAACGCGGCGATCAAGATGCTCAAGAGCCTGAAGGCGCCTTTCTCCGGCATCCGCTTCTGCCCGACCGGCGGCATCACCCAGGAAAACCTGCTCAACGTGCTGCGCCTGCCCAACGTCGCCTGCGTCGGCGGAACCTGGATCGCGCCGCCCAGCCTGGTCCGCGCCCGCGCCTGGGACCAGATCACCCAACTGGCCGCCGAAGCGATCGCGCTGGCCGCAAGCCTGGAGCACGCTTCATGAGTTGGCAGTTGCCCGACCCGTTCGTCATCGACATCGAGGTCAAGTCCGAGGACATCGACGGCCTCGGCCATGCCAACAACGCCGTCTACGTCAGTTGGCTGGAGCGTTGCGCCTGGCGCCACTCCCAGAGCCTGGGGCTGGACCTGGCCGAGTACCGCCGGCTGGATCGCGCCATGGCCGTAGTGCGCCATGAAGTGGATTACCTGGCGGCCGCCTATGAAGGCGAGCAGCTGCAACTGGCGACCTGGATCGTCCAGTCCGACCAGCGCCTGAAAATGACCCGCCACTTCCAGCTGGTGCGCCCGGCGGACGCCTTGACCCTGCTGCGCGCACAGACCACCTTCGTCTGCATCGAGCTGTCCAGCGGCAAGCCCAAGCGCATGCCGGTGGAGTTCATCGAAGGCTATGGCCGCGCGCTGCTCGCCCCGGAGACCGTGGCCGCCGGCGCGTGATCCGTCGTGCCGCGCTTTTCCCGGCGCGGCGCATTCCCTACAATCCGCGGCCTTCGCCATAGCCCGAGATTCCCCCGTGCAGATCGCCCTGGCCCCGATGGAGGGGCTGGTAGATGACATCCTCCGCGATGTGCTGACCCGCGTCGGCGGCATCGACTGGTGCGTCACCGAATTCATCCGCATCAATGACCGGCTGTTGCCGCCGTCGTCGTTCCTGGCGCTCGCTCCGGAGCTGGAGCATGGCAGTCGTACCCGCGCCGGCGTGCCGATGCGCGTGCAATTGCTCGGCTCCGACCCGCAACTGCTGGCGGAAAACGCCGTGCAGGCCTGCGAGCTGGGTGCTCCGGTCATCGACCTGAACTTCGGCTGCCCGGCCAAGACGGTGAACCGGTCCCGTGGCGGAGCGGTTTTGCTCAAGGAACCCGAGCTGATGTTCAGCATCATCGAGGCGGTGCGCCGCGCGGTGCCGGCTCACATTCCGGTGACCTCGAAGATGCGCCTGGGTTACGACAGCCCGGACGGCGCCATCGACTGCGCACGCGCCTTGGCCGACGCCGGCTCCGCCCATGTGGTGGTGCACGCGCGGACCAAGGCCGACGGCTACAAGCCGCCGGCGCATTGGGAGTGGGTGGCGAAAGTGGCCGATGCGGTGAAAGTGCCGGTGTTCGCCAACGGCGAAGTCTGGACGCTGGAGGATTACCACCGCTGCCGCTCCATCAGCGGCGTGGCGGACATCATGCTCGGCCGCGGACTGGTTTCCCGCCCGGACCTCGCCCGGCAGATCGCCGCGTGGCGCGATGGCCGCGAAGTGGTGCCGATGCCCTGGTCGGAAGTGCGCGTGCTGCTCGACGACTTCTGGCGCCAGGCCCGGCGCAAGCTGGCGCCGCGGTATGCGCCGGGGCGTCTGAAGCAGTGGCTGGGGATGCTTACCCGCAGTTATCCCGAAGCTGTGGAGCTGTTCGCCCAGGTGCGCCGCGAGCACGACTGCGAAGCGCTCGACCGGATGCTGCAGGTCGAGATCGAAGCCGCCGCCTGACGCAACGGCAGACACCTGTAGGAGCGGGCCATGCCCGCGATCGCGCGCATGGCGCGCTCTTACAGGTTATCGCCCGCCGCTGACGTCGATGAAACCTCCGGTGCTGTAGCTGGACTCGTCCGAGGCGAGGAACAGGATCGCCCGCGCCACTTCTTCCGCCTCGCCG
This sequence comes from Pseudomonas sp. PDM22, assembly GCF_014851965.1. Classification (NCBI taxonomy): domain Bacteria; kingdom Pseudomonadati; phylum Pseudomonadota; class Gammaproteobacteria; order Pseudomonadales; family Pseudomonadaceae; genus Pseudomonas; species Pseudomonas sp. PDM22. The sequence goes on along the minus strand of NZ_JACVAR010000001.1, from coordinate 175,900 downwards.
CCACGCCCCAGGGGGATCGCCGATTGCAGGCGCTCCACGCGCCCCGGTTCTCCGCCGCTGGCGTGGATATCCGTCCGGATCAGCCCCGGCCGCACGGCGTTCACGCGGATGCCGTCCGCCGCCACTTCCTTGGCCAGGCCGATGGTCAGGCTGTCCACCGCGCCCTTGGCGGCGGCGTAGTCGATGTACTCGTTGGGCGAACCCAGGCGTGAAGCCATGGACGACACGTTGACGATGCTTCCGCCCTTGCCGCCGTGCTGGCGCGCCATGCGCTTCACTGCCTCGCGGCAGCAGAGGAAGGTCCCGGTAACGTTCACTGCAAACACCCGCTGCAGGCGCGCCACGTCCATGTCTTCCAGGCGCATCTGGCGCTCCAGGATGCCGGCGTTGTTTACCAGCGCGTCGAGGCGGCCGAAGGCTTCGTCCACTTCGCGGAACAGGCGCAGCACGTCTTCCTCGTTTGCCACGTCGGCGGCGAAGGCGCGTGCCTTGCCGCCGGCTGCGGTGATCTGCGCGACCAGCGCCTGCGCCGCTTCACGCTCACGGCGGTAGTTGATCGCCACGGCGAAGCCGCGCTCGGCGGCGAGCAGGGCGGTGGCGGCGCCGATGCCGCGACTGGCGCCGGTGATCAGCATGACCTTGTCCATGGAAACTCTTCCTGTTGTGAAGGGGGCTTGAAATGGATTCGCGCAGCCCAATCTATGTTCCTGCGGGAGGCCGAAGACGGGTCCCGCACCGGAGTTCTGACCTCAGGCTCCAGATCATACCTTGCTGAAAATTTCAGGAGATTCGCATGAGCAACGTCCTTTCCCTCGCCCCGCTGTTCCGCCAGTCCGTCGGCTTCGATCGTTTCAACGATCTGTTCGAGTCCGCCCTGCGCAGTGAAGGCGGCAGTTCCTACCCGCCCTATAACGTCGAGAAGCATGGTGACGACCAGTACCGCATCGTCATCGCTGCCGCCGGCCTGCAGGAGGAAGACCTGGAGCTGCAAGTGGAGCGCGGTGTGCTGACCGTCAACGGCGGCAAGCGCGAAAAGGCTTCCGAGAGCGTCACCTACCTGCACCAGGGCATCGCCCAGCGCGCCTTCAAGCTGTCGTTCCGCCTCGCCGACCACATCGAGGTCCAGGGCGCATCGCTGAAGAACGGCCTGCTCAGCGTCGAACTGGTGCGCATCGTTCCGGAAGAAGCCAAGCCCAAGCGGATCGCCATCAACGGCCAGAACCCGGCCATCGAAGGCTAAGCAGCGGCCCGGCATCAGTCGGGCCGTAGCTGCCAGGCAAAACGCCCGTCTCGCAGGAGACGGGCGTTTTCGTTGGTGCCTCGATCAGCTGCCGATCAGACCTTCTGCTGATCCGGCAGCGGCGCCGAGCGGTTGCGCCACCAGGCGAAGACGATGGCTGCCATCAGCACGAAGCCCAGGTAACCCATGGCCGGATAGACCAGGCCCACCAGCTTGACGAAGCCGACCTGGCTGGCGATGAATGCCAGCACCACGGCGACCACGGTCGCCACGCGGAACGGCACGCCGTAGGCGGCGCAGCGCGCGGCCAGGGTGTAGGCAAATCCGCTGGTGGTGCAGTACAGCTTCACCAGCAGCAGGGCCAGCATCACATCGCCGAACCAGGGCGCGATGTTGTTGCTCAGGAGCAGGGTGGGAATGGCGCTGCCGCCGATCACGTCGATCTGCACCAGCATCACCAGGGCCATGGCGAGGATCAGCACGCCCACGCCGATGCCGCCGAACACGCCGCCCATTGCCGCGGTGCGCAGGTTCGCCACGCTGCCGCCCATCACCACCACGGCCGCTGCGGTGGCGGCGACGTTGTAGGAGACGTAGAGCAGCGCGCCGAGCAGCCAGTTGGGCGCCGGGTGCGGCACCGCCAGGGCGATCTGCTCCAGCTCCGCCAGCGGCTTCTGGATATGCGTCAACGCGTAGACGGCAATGATGGCCACGATGACCATCAGCACCGGTGTGATCAGGCTCATCAGGGTGATCACCCGCTTCAGGCCCAGGCACACGGTGATGATGGTCAGCACGCCGAGGACCATGCCGCCGATGGAGTGGCCGATGCCCAGTTGCTGCTCGAAGGAGGAGTTGGCGCCGGCGAACATCACCACCATGGTGCCGAACAGGAAGAAGGTCAGCATCAGGTCGACGACGCGGCCCAGCGGTTTGCCACAGATGTACTCCATGGCTTCCTTGTGCGACTGGGTCTGCAGACGGCTGCCGATCTGGTAGAGGTTCATCAGCAGGAAGGCGAACAGCGCCAGCGCCACCAGCGCGCCGGCCAGGCCCATGATGCCGAAGCCGCCGAAGAACTGGAGGATCTCCTGGCCCGAGGCGAAGCCGACGCCCACCACCAGGCCGATGTAGGCCCCGCCGAGCTTGAGACTGGTTTTCATGATCGAGACTCTGTTGTTGTTATGAGAGCGGCCCCGCTCGCGGCGGGGCCGGAAAGGGTCACGCCTGGCCGACGTAGGCCTGGACTTCCACCTCGACGTCCACGCCCAGCGCCAGTGCCGAAGCCACGCAGGAGCGCACTGGCAGGCCCTGTTCGAAGTAGCGCTTGTACACCTCGTTGAAGCCGGCGAAGTGCGCCATGTCGGACAGCCATACGGTGGCCTTCACCACCTGCGAGTAGTTGGCGCCGCAGGCTTCCAGGCTTTCGGCGATGCGGGTCATCACCGCTTCGGTCTGGGTCTGGATGTCGCCTTTCACCACCTGGCCGTCCGCGGTCATCGGGATCTGCCCGGACAGGAACAGGAAGCCGCCGGCCTTGACGGCGCGGGAGAAGGGGAAGGGCAGGCTGCTGGGGTAACGCTGGATATCGCTCATTCTAAGGTCTCCGGGGGAATTCAACGCAGGCGCGCCGGGCTCAGGCGCTGGGGGTCGACGCCTTCCTGGCGCAGGGATTCGGGCAGCGGCTGGCCGAGCAGCAGCGATTGGGCCAGGCGCGACACACCATCGGCGGACTGGATGCCGTAGCCGCCCTGGGCGGCCAGCCAGAAGAACGCCGGGTTCTGCGCGTCCTGGCCGATCACCAGGTCGCCGTCGGCGACGAAGGAGCGCAGGCCGGCCCAGCTGTGGTTCGGCCGACGGATCGCCAGGGTGGTGTGTTCCTCGATGTGGTAAACGCCCAGGGCGATGTCGAGTTCCTCGGGCTGCACGTCCTGCGCTTCCACTGGGTCGGCATTGGCGGGGGAACCGAGCAACTGGCCGGCGTCCGGCTTGAAGTAAAAGCTTTCGTCGATGCCGATCACCGTCGGCCAGCGGCTGATGTCCAAGCCGTCGGGCACCGGGAAGGTGAAGGCGGTGCGGCGGCAGGGTTGCAGGCCCACCGGACGGATGCCGCAGCGCTCGGCCACGTGGTCGGCCCAGGCGCCGGCGGCGTTGACCAGCTGCGCGGCCTGGACGGTTTCGCCCTGGCTGAGTTCGAGCGTCCACGCGCCATCGGCATAGTCAGCCGACAGCAGCTCGCGGTCGCAGCGCAGTTCGCCGCCGCGCTGGCGCAGCGCGCGCAGGTAGCCCTGGTGCAGCGCATGCACGTCGAGGTCGCGGGCGTCCGGCTCGTAGAGTGCGCCGATGATGGCGTCGGCGCGCAGGACGGGGAGGAATTCCAGCGCCTGTTCGGTGCTGATGCGCTTGACGCCGGGCGTGGCTTCGGCCTGCTTGAGCAGCTCGAGGTGTTCCGGGCCGCCGACGTACAGGCAGCCGCGCGGAGTGAGGATCGGGTGCTCGCTGAAGCCGGCTGGCGGGTTCTCGTAGAAGGCTCGGCTGGCGCGGGTCAGCGCCTGGATCTGCGGCGTACCGTAGGCCTCCATGAACATGGCGGCGGAGCGCCCGGTGGAGTGGTAGCCGGGCTGCTCTTCGCGCTCCAGCACCAGCACCTTGTGCGTCTCGCTCAAGCGGTAGGCGAGGGAGGCGCCAGCAATGCCGGCACCGATGATGACGAAATCGAAATGGCTCACTGCAAGGGCCTTCTGCAGATTTTCTCGTATGTGAGAAATCTAAGATATGAGAATTTTTGCGCGAAAGGCAAGGCCCGGTAAACTTTCGTCGGCCCCCTCACGAGATGTCCCATGAGCGAAACCGCCCAGGCACTACCCAAGCCCCAGCAACTGGATCGAGACGAAGTCGGTGCGCGTCTGCGGGCGGTTCGCAAGCAGCAGAAACTGACCCTGAAACAGCTCTCCGACCTGTCTGGCGTGGCGGTTTCCACCCTGTCGAAGATGGAGCTGGCACAGGTGGCGGTGAGCTACGACAAGCTGGCCGCCGCCGCCCGCGCCTTGCAGGTGGATATCGCTCAGTTGTTCCGCCCTTTGCCGTCCGTCGGCGGGCTGATGGGGCTGAAGACTTTCGTCAAGACTGGCATCGACAACGCTGCCGGTTACGACACCGGCGGCTACGAGTACTACCCCATCGCCGGCGATTTCCCGCAGCGCAGCATGACGCCGCTGTACGCGCGCATCTTTGCCCGCGAGGTGGGTGAGTTCGATGATTACGTCCGCCACCCCGGCCAGGAGTTCGCCATGGTGGTGGCCGGTCGTGTGCGCATCCAGTTCGAGACGGGCGAGTCGGTGTGCATCGGGACGCGCGAGACGGCCTATTTCGACAGCAGCATTGGCCACCTCTACCTCAACGACGGCGAGGCCGACGAAGCGCAGGTGATGGTGGTGATGTCGGAGTTGCGGCCCGCGCAATAGCGGGCCTCAGGTTGCCTGCTGGGTATCGTTGCGGGGCAGCAGGGCGATGAAGTCCTCCAGCGGTACCGGTCGGCCGAACAGGTAGCCCTGGTACAGATGGCAACCCTGTTCCGCCAGCAGCGCCAGCTGCTCCGGGGTTTCCACCCCTTCGGCCACCAGCTCCAGCCCGAGGCTGTGCCCCATGGCGATGATGGCGCGGACGATCTCTGCGTCGTTGCTGTCGTTGGGGGCGTCACGCACGAAGCTCTGGTCGATCTTCAGGCTGTCCACCGGCAGGCGCTTGAGGTAGGTCAGCGAGGAGTAGCCGGTGCCGAAGTCATCCATGGCGAACTGCACGCCGGCTTCGCGCAGGCGCTCCATGCGCGCGATGGTGTCGTCCAGTTGCTGGATCACGATGCCCTCGGTGATCTCCAGTTTCAGCAGGCTGGGCGGGAGCCGGGTCTTGTGCAGCAGGGCCAGCAGGCGCTCGACGAATTCGCTCTGGCGGAACTGCCGGGGGCTGATGTTCACGCTCAGGCTGAAACTCTCGACGTCGATGCGGCCCTCGGCGAGCAGCCGCGCGCCGGTGCGACAGGCTTCCTCGAGTACCCACTGGCCCACTTCGACGATCAGCCCGCTGTCCTCCAGCACGCGGATGAAGCTGGCCGGCGATTGCGGGCCGCGAGTCGGGTGGCGCCAGCGCAGCAGCGCCTCGGCGCCGACGATGCGTGAATCGCGGGCGTCCACCTGCGGCTGGTAGTGCAGGTTGAACTCGCGGCGGGCGAGGGCCATGCGCAGGCCGTTCTCCAGGCGCAGGCGCTCGCTGGCGGCCTGCTGCATGGATTCGTGGAACAGCTGCACGGTGTTCCGTCCGGCGTCCTTGGCGCGGTACATGGCGATGTCGGCGCGCTTGAGCAGGTCGTCCGGGGTCGCGCCGTCGTCGGGAATCAGCGCGATGCCGATGCTCGGGGTGATCTGCAGCCGATGGCCGTCCAGCAGCATGGGTTCGGCCAGCAGGTCGCGGAGTTTTTCCGCCAGCTGGCGTACCTGCTGGGCGGTTTCCAGGCGGCTGCCCTCGATGCCGGTGATCAGCACCACGAATTCGTCGCCGCCCAGGCGCGCCACGGTGTCTTCCTGGCGCACGCTGGCTTCCAGGCGCGCGGTGACCATCTGCAGGATGGAGTCCCCGACCGAGTGGCCGAGCGAGTCGTTGATGTGCTTGAAGTGGTCGAGGTCGAGGAACAGCAGAGCGCCGCGCAGGCTGTGGCGTTGCAGCAGGGCGATCTGCTGCTTGAGGCGGTCCATCAGCAGGGCGCGGTTGGGCAGGTCGGTCAGGGCGTCGTGGTAGGCCAGGTGCTGGATGCGCGCCTCGGCCTCGCGCAGCTCACTGGTATCGCGGGCGGTGAGCAGCAGGCAGTCCACCCCGCCCAGTTCGATCGGTTCTACCGACACGTCCACCGTCTTGATCGTGCCGTCACGGTGGCGGCCGCGCATTTCCAGGTGGTGGACGAAACCGTCGCGGTTCAGCGCGGCGATCATGTTCAGGCGCTCGTCGGGATCGGCCCAGATATTGATGCCCAGCGAGGTTTGGCCGATCACCTCGTCGGTGTGGTAGCCGGTCAGGCGGTGGAAACCTTCGTTGACCTCGATGTAGCGGCCGGTCGCGCGCTCGGTGATGGTGATGGCGTCGGGGCTGGAGTGGAATGCCTTGGCGAACTTCTCCTGGCTGGCCTTGAGTGCGGCCTCGGCCTGCAGCCGGCGGGTGACGTCGCGGAAGCTGGAGAGGATGCACAGCTGGCGGTCGACCCAGATCAGCCGGCTGGCGACCATGCAGGTGATGGTCTGGCCTTCGCGGGTGAGGAACTGCACTTCGACGTTCTGCAGCGAATGGTCGCGCATCAGTTGCTCGAACAGTCGCGAGCGCTGGTGGTGATCGGCCCAGAAGGTCACCTGGTGGGACGAGCGGCCGATGATGTCCTCGGCGAGCCAGCCGAAGGTGCGGCAGAAACTCGGGTTCACTTCGACGAACTCGCCGTCGCGCACTCTCGACACACAGATCGGGTCCGGGCTGCCCTGGAACAGGCTGGCGAATTTCTCCTCCGAGGCCTGCAGGCTGCGTTCGCGCAGCACGCGTTCGGTGATGTCGAGCAGGGTGCCGGCCATGCGCAGCGGTTTGTCGCGGGCGTCGCGGTAGAGCCGCGCGCGGCTTTCCAGGTAGCGCACTTCGCCGGAGTCGAGTTGCGCGCGGTAGGTGAACTGGTAGTCGCTCTCCGGGCCGCGGGCGAGCCGGGCGTAGGCCTGGCGCATGCGCTGGCGGTCGGACTTGTCGACACAGGCGAAGAACTCGCCGAAGGGGCCGTGGAAGTCCCGGTCAGGCAATTCGTGCAGCACGGCGGCGCGGGCCGAGCCGTAGAGCAGGCCGCTGGGGATGTGCCAGTCCCAGATGCCCAGTTGCGCGGAGTCCAGCGCCAGGTCCAGGCGCTCCTGGCTGTCACGCAGGGCGCGTTCCTGGGCGCGCATGCGGGTAATGTCGCGGACCGTCAGCACCAGGCAGGGGCGGCCGTCCTGTTCGATCTGGCAGCCGTAGACGCGGGCGCTGCGGACTTCGCCGGTACGGGTGATGAGGGTGACGTCGAAGCCGTCGATCTGCCGCTCGGCGGTGATCTTGTCGAGCATCCGCTGGCGTTCGTCGAGGCTGTGCCAGAGGCCGAGTTGAACCGAGGTGCGGCCGAGGGCTTCTTCGCGGCTCCAGCCGAAGTGGTCGACGAAACTGGCATTGAGCTCGAGGAATTTTCCGCTGTCCCGGTCGGTGATGACCATGGCGTCGGGCGCGGTATGAAAGGCTTTGGCGAACTTGTCCTGTCCGTCGGAGGCGTGCGGGGGCGTGTGCGGATCGCGGCTCATGCGGCGCTCCCCCTGAGTCTGGCGGCGCCGGCCAAGTGGGGCCGGCTAACGCGAACGGGTGTGCGGACGGGCATTCGGGCCCCTTCTTCTAGTTCTGTCAGAACAATAGAGGTTAGGCCGCGACAGGCGCAAGCCCGGCCGCCTGGGCGTCGAGCAGGCGCATGAAGGCCCGCGCGGCGTTGGACAGCGTGCGTTCGGTATGCAGGATGTAGCCCAGCTGGCGGCTGAGCTGGATGTCCTGCAGTGGCAGGCGCACGACGCTGTCATCGAGCATGGTGCGCGGCAGGACGCTCCAGGCCAGGCCGATGGAAACCATCATCTTGATGGTCTCCATGTAGTTGGTGCTCATGCCGATGTTCGGCGTCAGGCCCTCGGCCTCGAACATGCGCCGCACGATGTGGTGGGTGAAGGTGTTTCCGCCGGGGAACACCGCCGGGTGCCGCGCCACGTCGGCAAGGAATACCGGGCCCTGCACCGACAGCGGGTGCTCGGGGGCGGCGACGAAGTCCAGCGGGTCATCCCACACCGGCACGGCGCGCACCGGTTCGGCGGTTTCCGGGGCGAGGGTGATCACGGCCAGTTCGGCGCGGCCATGGAGAATTTCTTCGTAGGCCACTTCCGAGTCGCAGAACTGGATATCCAGCGCCACCTGCGGGTGGGCCTTGGTGAAGGCGCGCAGCAGCGGCGGCAGTCGGTGCAGGCCGATGTGGTGACTGGTGGCCAGGACCAGCCGGCCGCTCACCTCGCCGTTCAGGTTGGTCAGCGCGCGACGGGTGTCGTCCAGCACGCTGAGGATCTGGTAGGCGCGCGGCAGCAGGGCGCGGCCGGACTCGGTGAGGGTCACTTCGCGGCCGACGCGGTCGAACAGCCTTACTCCCAGCTGGTTCTCCAGCGCGGCGATGCGCTTGCTGACCGCCGGTTGGGTCAGGTGCAGGCGCTCGCCGGCTTCGGAGAAGCTGCCGGATTCGGCGATGGCGAGGAAGGTGTTGAGGCTGGTCAGGTCCATGTCGACTCCCTGCGCTCTGGAAGCGGCGCCCGACTTTTATAACGCACCGTATTCCTCGTGGGAATCCTTTGGATAAAAAATATGAATTTGAGTTATTCGGTGCCTTTCCATAGGATCATCCCCACAAGCCCAAGGGGCATAGAAAGACGCTGATGAGGACTCTCTGATGGCCGGCAAGACGCTCTACGACAAACTCTGGGAAATGCACGAGGTGAAGCGCCGTGACGATGGTTCGTCGCTCATCTACATCGACCGCCACATCCTCCATGAAGTGACCTCGCCGCAGGCCTTCGAAGGTCTGCGCCTGGCCGGCCGCAAGCCGTGGCGCATCGACGCGAACATCGCGACCCCGGACCACAACGTGCCGACCACCCAGGTCGAGCGCAAGGGTGGCCTCGCGGCCATCGCCGATGAAGTGTCGCGCATCCAGGTCCAGACCCTGGACGAGAACTGCGATGACTTCGGCATCCTCGAATTCAAGATGAACGACGTCCGCCAGGGCATCGTCCACGTCGTCGGCCCGGAGCAGGGCGCGACCCTGCCGGGCATGACCGTGGTCTGCGGCGACTCGCACACCTCGACCCACGGCGCCTTCGGTGCGCTGGCCCATGGCATCGGCACCTCCGAAGTGGAGCACGTGCTCGCCACCCAGTGCCTGGTCGCCAAGAAGATGAAGAACATGCAGGTCCGCGTGGAAGGCAAATTGCCCTTCGGCGTGACTGCCAAGGACATCGTCCTCGCGGTGATCGGCAAGATCGGCACCGCGGGCGGCAACGGCCATGCCCTGGAGTTCGCCGGCAGCGCCATTCGCGACCTGTCCATGGAAGGCCGCATGACCATCTGCAACATGTCCATCGAGGCGGGCGCTCGCGTCGGCATGGTGGCGTGCGACGAGAAGACCGTCGAATACGTGAAGGGCCGTCCGTTCTCGCCGCAAGGCAGCGACTGGGCCAAGGCTGTTGAAGCCTGGAGCGACCTGGTTTCCGACGCCGACGCGCACTTCGACACCATCGTCGAGCTGCGTGCCGAGGACATCAAGCCGCAGGTCAGCTGGGGGACTTCCCCGGAGATGGTCCTCGCGGTCGACCAGAACGTGCCGGACCCGGCGGCCGAAGCCGATGCGGTCAAGCGCGATTCCATCGTCCGTGCCCTCAAGTACATGGGCCTGAACGCCAACCAGGCGATCACCGACATCCAGCTGGACCGCGTCTTCATCGGCTCCTGCACCAACTCACGCATCGAAGACCTGCGTGCCGCCGCCGCCGTGGCCAAGGGCCGCAAGGTCGCTGCCACCGTCAAGCAGGCGCTGGTCGTACCGGGCTCGGGCCTGGTGAAGGCCCAGGCGGAACAGGAAGGCCTGGACAAGATCTTCATCGAAGCCGGCTTCGAGTGGCGCGAACCGGGCTGCTCCATGTGCCTGGCGATGAACCCGGACCGCCTGGAGAGCGGCGAGCATTGCGCTTCCACCTCCAACCGCAACTTCGAAGGCCGCCAGGGCGCCGGTGGTCGTACCCACCTGGTGAGTCCGGCGATGGCCGCCGCGGCTGCCGTGACCGGTCGTTTCATCGACGTACGTGAATTGATGCAGGCCTGAGGAGACCGAACATGAAAGCCTTTACCCAGCACACCGGTCTCGTTGCGCCGCTCGACCGTGCCAACGTCGACACCGACCAGATCATCCCCAAGCAATTCCTCAAGTCGATCAAGCGCACCGGCTTCGGCCCGAACCTGTTCGACGAGTGGCGCTACCTCGACGTCGGCCAGCCGAACCAGGACAACTCCAAGCGTCCGGTGAACAAGGACTTCGTCCTCAACTTCCCGCGCTTCCAGGGTGCCAGCGTGCTGCTGGCCCGTGAGAACTTCGGTTGCGGTTCCTCCCGCGAGCACGCGCCGTGGGCGCTGGACGAGTACGGCTTCCGTACCGTGATCGCGCCGAGCTTCGCCGACATCTTCTTCAACAACAGCTTCAAGAACGGCCTGCTGCCGATCATCCTGAAGGACGAGGAAGTCGACGAGCTGTTCGCCCAGTGCGAAGCCACCGAGGGTTACCAACTGACCGTCGACCTCGCCGCGCAAACCGTGACCCGCCCGGACGGCAAGCAGTACAGCTTCGACGTGGACGCGTTCCGCAAGCACTGCCTGCTCAACGGCCTGGACGACATCGGCCTGACCCTGCAGGACGCCGATGCGATCCGCAGTTTCGAAGGCGGCTACAAGCAGCAGCAGCCCTGGTTGTTCCGCGACGCCTGAGCGGCGCCGCATCACTCTGTAAGGAGAGCAGCATGACCGAGAGTCGCCACGAGCAAGTGGTCCAGCGCCAGTTCGGCGCCCAGGCCAACGCTTACCTGACCAGTGCCGTACACGCCCAGGGCGAGGAATTCGCCCAGCTGCGCGAGCGACTGTCGGCGACTACCGGTGCGCGCGTGCTCGATCTGGGGTGCGGGGCAGGGCATGTGAGCTTCAACGTCGCGCCGCTGGCCGGCGAGGTGGTGGCCTACGACCTGTCCCAGCAGATGCTCGACGTGGTGGCCTCGGCCGCCGCCGAGCGCGGCCTGGGCAACATCGCCACGCGCTGTGGTGCCGCCGAGCAGCTGCCGTTCGAGGATGGTGAGTTCGACTTCGTCTTCAGCCGCTATTCCGCGCACCACTGGCGGGATGTCGGCCAGGCGCTGCGCGAAGTGCGCCGGGTGCTCAAGCCGGGCGGCGTGGTCTGCTTCATCGATGTCGCGGCGCCGGGCTTGCCTCTGCTGGACACCTATCTGCAGACTGTCGAGGTCTTGCGCGACACCAGCCATGTGCGTGACTACTCCCCGTCGGAGTGGGCGCGTTTAGTGGGTGAGGCGGGGCTTGCGGTGACTGCGCAGAAGCGCCAGCGCCTGCGCCTGGAGTTCACTTCCTGGGTCGAGCGCATGCGCACCCCCGAGGTGATGCGCCAGGCCATTCGTGCCCTGCAGCTTTCGATGGGTGACGAGGTGCGCGAGTATTTCGAGATCGACGCCGAGGGTTCCTTCAGCACCGACGTGCTGGTGCTCTGGGCGGAGCGCTGATCTCAAGGTTCTGACCGCCCCGGATGGCGCGAGCCATCCGGGGCGTTACGTTATTTGCCAAGCGGCTTTATTTGCCAAGCGACTTTCAAAAAGTGAGCAGAAAGATGAGCAAACAGATTCTGGTTCTCCCCGGCGACGGCATCGGCCCGGAAATCATGGCCGAAGCGGTCAAGGTGCTGGAGCTGGCCAACGACAAGTTCGCCCTGGGCTTCGAACTGACCGAAGACGTGATCGGCGGCGCCGCCATCGACAAGCACGGCGTACCGCTGGCCGACGAGACCCTGGAGCGCGCGCGCAACTCCGACGCGGTGCTGCTGGGCGCCGTGGGCGGCCCGAAATGGGACAAGATCGAGCGTGACATCCGCCCCGAGCGCGGCCTGTTGAAGATCCGCTCGCAACTGGGCCTGTTCGGCAACCTGCGTCCCGCCATCCTCTATCCGCAACTGGCCGATGCCTCCAGCCTGAAGCCCGAAGTGGTCGCCGGCCTGGACATCCTCATCGTGCGCGAGCTGACCGGCGGCATCTACTTCGGCCAACCGCGCGAGCAGCGCGTGCTGGAGAACGGCGAGCGCCAGGCGTACGACACCCTGCCGTACAGCGAAAGCGAAATCCGCCGCATCGCCCGTGTCGGCTTCGACATGGCCCGCGTGCGCAACAAGAAGCTGTGCTCGGTGGACAAGGCCAACGTCCTGGCTTCCAGCCAGCTGTGGCGCGAAGTGGTCGAGGAAGTCGCCAAGGACTACCCGGATATCGAGCTGTCGCACATGTACGTCGACAACGCCGCCATGCAGCTGGTCCGCGCACCCAAGCAGTTCGACGTGATGGTCACCGACAACATGTTCGGCGACATCCTGTCGGATGAGGCTTCCATGCTCACCGGCTCCATCGGCATGCTGCCTTCTGCCTCGCTGGATTCGAACAACAAGGGCATGTACGAGCCTTGCCACGGTTCCGCGCCGGACATCGCCGGCAAGGGCATCGCCAACCCGCTGGCGACCATCCTCTCGGTCTCGATGATGCTGCGTTACACCTTCAACGAAGGCGCCGCCGCCGACGCCATCGAGAAGGCCGTGAGCCTGGTGCTCGACCAGGGCCTGCGTACCGGTGACATCTGGTCCGAAGGCTGCACCAGGGTCGGTACCCGCGAAATGGGCGACGCGGTAGTCGCAGCACTGCGGAATCTGTAATCTGTCCGGCTCGCTCGTTCCCGCGCTCTTGTACGAAGGCGGGAACGACGGCCCTCTAAATATTTGAAGGTGTAGTAGCGATGAAGCGTGTAGGTCTGATCGGTTGGCGTGGCATGGTGGGTTCGGTGCTCATGCAGCGGATGCTGGAAGAGCGGGACTTCGACCTGATCGAGCCGGTGTTCTTCACCACCTCCAACGTGGGTGGCGAAGGCCCGTCCATTGGCAAGGACATTGCCCCCCTGAAGGACGCCTACAGCATCGAGGAACTGAAAACCCTCGACGTCATCCTGACCTGCCAGGGCGGCGACTACACCAGCGAAGTCTTCCCCAAGCTGCGCGAAGCCGGCTGGCAGGGCTACTGGATCGACGCCGCTTCCAGCCTGCGCATGCAGGATGACGCGGTCATCGTCCTCGACCCGGTGAACCGCAAGGTCATCGACAACTCGCTGGATGCCGGCACCAAGAACTACATCGGCGGCAACTGCACCGTCAGCCTGATGCTGATGGCCCTGGGCGGCCTGTTCGAAGCCGGCCTGGTCGAGTGGATGAGCGCCATGACCTACCAGGCGGCCTCGGGTGCCGGCGCGCAGAACATGCGCGAGCTGATCAAGCAGATGGGCGCCATCAACGCTTCCGTCGCCGATGACCTGGCCAACCCGTCCAGCGCCATCCTCGACATCGACCGCAAGGTCGCCGAAGCCATCCGCAGCGACGCCATGCCCACCGAGAACTTCGGCGCGCCGCTGGCCGGCAGCCTGATCCCGTGGATCGACAAGGAACTGCCCAACGGCCAGAGCCGCGAAGAGTGGAAAGGCCAGGCCGAGACCAACAAGATCCTCGGCCGCTTCAAGAACCCGATCCCGGTGGACGGCATCTGCGTGCGCATCGGCGCCATGCGCTGCCACAGCCAGGCGCTGACCATCAAGCTGAACAAGGATGTGCCCATCGCGGACATCGAAGGCCTGATCAGCCAGCACAACCCCTGGGTCAAGCTGATCCCGAACCAGCGCGAGATCAGCATGCGCGAACTGACTCCTGCGGCCGTCACCGGCACCCTGAGCGTTCCGGTTGGCCGTCTGCGCAAGCTCAACATGGGCACTCAGTACCTGGGCGCCTTCACCGTGGGCGACCAGCTGCTGTGGGGCGCCGCCGAGCCGCTGCGCCGCATGCTGCGCATCCTGCTCGAGCGTTGATTCGCCTCTGAGTGACCCCCACGACGCCGGCCCTGAGCCGGCGTCGTGCTTTGAGGAGCACGAGAAGTTCCCTGTGTGTAGGTGAACCGCCGCACAAAAACGCCAGTCCGTCTGACTGTCGGCTCTTTGGCGCCGGTTTCTGTGACGCACCCGGAAAAGCCACCGGGAACCAGTCGTTATCCTCGCAGCCCGTCCATGGGGACAGGTTTCGGCGCGCCTTTCGCGCCGGCCGACGGCAAGCAAGCAGCGGGGGAGAAAATGGCTCGGTTACACAGATTGTGGTTGGCGACGGCAGTCGCCGCGGCGTTCATGCCGGGCATGGCAGGCGCCCTGGAGCTGGGTGACATCTCCTCGCGGGCAGCGCTGGGGCAGACCCTCTCGGCCAATATCGACCTGCGCGGCGTGGCTGACCTGAGCTCCGAGGAGGTGGTGGTGAGTCTTGCCTCGGCAGATGACTTCGAGCGCCTGGGTGTGGACCGCAACGTGGTCACCAGCGGGCTGAAGTTCACGCCCGACGTCGGCAAGAACGGCCGTGGCGTCATTCACGTCAGCTCGTCCAAGCCGATTCGCGAGCCCTACGTGAACTTCGTCCTGCAGGTGGTCTGGCCGCAGGGTCGCCTGGTGCGCGAATTCACCTTGCTGCTGGACCCGCCGACCTATGTGGCCAGTCCCGTGACGCCGCCGGCCATCGCGCCGGTGGCGGCAGTTCGCGCGCCGCAGGCGCAACCGATGGTGCCGGCGGTCGCCAATGCGCCGGCTGACAGCTATCGCATCCAGCGCAACGACGCGCTGTGGGACATCGCTTCGCGCAACCGTCCGTCCAGCAGTGTTTCGGTCATGCAGACCATGGCCGCGATCCAGCGCATGAACCCGGATGCCTTCGTCGACGGCAACGTCAATCGCATCAAGGTCGGCCAGGTGCTGCGCCTGCCCAGCGAGCAGCAGGTTCGCGAGCAGAGCCACGCCCAGGCAGTGGCCCATGTCGAAACCCAGAATTCCGAGTGGAAAGCCAGGCGCAATCCGCAACTGGCCCAGCAGGGGCGCCAGCTGGACGCCACCCACAAGGCGGAGGCGGGCAGCGCGCCGGCAAAGGCCGAAGAGCGCGACAACCTGCGCCTGATCTCCGGCCAGCCGGGCAAGGACAAGGGCAAGGTCGAGGCCGAGCAACTGGCCGTGGCCCAGGAAGGTCTGGACAGCGCCCGTCGCGAGGGCGATGAACTGCGCAGCCGGATTTCCGACCTGGAGAGCCAGACCCAGAAGCTGAACAAGCTGATCGAGCTGAAGGACTCGCAGATCGCCGGCCTGATTGCGCGTCTGGCCGAGCAGGATCGCGCCAAGACCCAGGCCGCTCCGCAGGCAGGCAATCCGCAGGCTGCAGCCGGGGGCGTCGCCCAGGTGACGGCGCCGCTGACCGCCCAGGCTACGGACGGTGCGCCGCGCCCCTGATCTGCGGCGATAGGCGGCGGAGCCCTCAATTGCTTCGCCGCCGGTGGGGGCAGTAAAGTGCTGCGCTACTTTACCCACCGATTGTGAGACACCGGATGCCTGAAACACTCGACATCGCCGTAGTAGGCGCCACAGGACTCGTTGGCGAGGCTTTGGTCGAACTGCTGGAAGAGCGCGACTTCCCCGTCGCCAACCTGTATCTGCTGGCCAGCGGCGAATCCGCCGGCAAGTCGGTTGCCTTCCGCGGGCGCAACATCCGGGTCGGCAAGCTTGATGATTTCGACTTCGCCAAGGTGCGCGTGGCCTTCCTTTCCGTAGGCGCCGAGGCCGCTGCCGATTGCGCCGCCCGTGCCAGCGCCGCCGGTTGCAGCGTGATCGATCTCAGTGGTGCATCGCTGAGCAATGCCGCCGCGCTGCTGGCCCAGGCCTGCGTGAATGCTGAGGCTGTCGAAACCCTGCAGCTGCCCGCTGTGATTGCCGCCCCGGCAGCGCCGGCCGCCGAGGTTGCCGAAGTGCTTGCCGCGCTGCGTGGCGTGCTGGAGCTTCGCCAGGTCACTGTGAGCGCCTGCCTGTCCGCTTCCGCACTGGGGCGCGAGGGTGTGCAGGAGCTGGCGCGGCAGACCGCGGAGCTGCTCAATGCTCGTCCGCTGGAGCCGCGACTGGTGGATCGCCAGTTCGCCTTCAACATGCTGGCGCAAGTGGGCGACGTCGATGCGCAGGGTTATTCCGTGGTCGAGCGCCGCATCGCGGCAGAGCTTGCCGTGCTGTTCCCTGAGCTGAAGGATGGCCTGAGCGTTACCTGCAGTCTGGCGCCGGTATTCTTCGGCGATACCCTGATGCTTTCCATCAGGACGGCAGAGCCGGTTTCCCTGGCGGCAGTCAGCGTTGCCCTGGATGCGGCCGACGGCATCGAGCTGGTGGAAGACGATTACCCGACTGTCATCGGTGATGCACAGGGGCAGGATAGTGTTTACGTCGGTCGCCTACGGACCGGTCTGACAGATTCGTGCGAACTGAATTTGTGGATTGCGTCAGATAATGTGAGAAAAGGCGCAGCCCTAAATGCTGTGAACTTGGGCGAATTGTTGATAAAACACTATCTGTAAAAGATACTTACCGAATATTTGAAGAAGTATTCTAGCTTGGCAATACTGGCCGGGAACGTCGCTGACAGGGGAGAGCACCGCCGTGAAAACGGAAGGTGTAGTGGGCAGCGGCGCCCGTTAGACGTTGTTCTAATCCAGAAAAAAGCTATTAAAACAAGGGATTAATATATGGTCCGGCTTCGCAAACTGGTGCAGGCAATCGCAGCTGCTTCGGCACTGACCTCGGGCATGGCGCATGCGTTGGGGTTGGGGGATATCCACCTGCGTTCGGCGCTGAACCAGCCGCTGGATGCCGAAATCGAGCTGGTCGAAGTTCGAGACCTGTCCGCGGCCGAGGTAATCCCGAAGCTGGCTTCGCCGGAGGATTTCAACAAGGCCGGCGTCGACCGTCAGTACTTCCTGACCGGGCTGAAATTCACGCCCATCGTCAAGCCGAATGGCAAGAGCGTCATCCGCGTGACCTCCGACCGGCCGGTGCAGGAACCCTACCTGAACTTCCTCGTGGAAGTGCTCTGGCCCAATGGCCGTCTGCTGCGCGAGTACACCGTGCTGCTGGACCCGCCGCTGTATTCGCCGCAGACCGCCGCCGCCGTGCCGCGCGCGCCGATGGCCGTACCCGCTCCGGTAGTGCGCCCGTCCGCCACAGCCGCGCCGCGTGCGACTCCCGCGCCCAGCGCTACTCCGCCCGCGCCGGCTCGTCGCCTGGAAGGCAACGAGTACCGCACCGGCAAGAATGACACCCTCTGGGAAATCGCCGCTCGTGCGCGCCCGGATGGCAGCGTTTCCGTCCAGCAGACCATGCTGGCGATCCAGGACCTCAATCCCGATGCCTTCCTCGGCGGCAACATCAACCGCCTGAAGAGCGGCCAGGTGCTGCGTCTGCCCGATGCCGAGCAGATCAAGGCGCGCACCCAGCCGGCTGCAGTGACCGAGGTCAACCAGCAGTACACCGCCTGGCGCGAAGGCCGCAGCCTGCCCACCGGCGGCGCCCGTCAGCTGGATGCCACGCCGCGCGCCAATGCCGGTAACGCTCCGGCCCAGGCCGAAACCAAGGACAGCCTGCGCCTGCTCTCTGGTGAGAATGGCAAGGCCAAGGGTGGCGACAAGGGCAGCAAGGACGGCCAGGCCGTCGCTGACAAGCTGGCCGTCACCAAGGAAAGCCTGGACAGCACCCGTCGCGAGAACGACGAGCTGAACAGCCGCATGACCGACCTGCAGAGCCAGATGGACAAGCTGCAGAAGCTCATCGCGCTCAAGGATGCCCAGCTGGCCAAGCTGCAGAACGAACTGGGCAACGACAAGGCTGCTGCCGCCAATGGCGCCGTTCCGGTTCCCGTGCCGGGCGCCGATTCGGCTGCCCAGCTCGCGACTCAGCCGGCTCCGGCCGTCGCAGAACAACCGGCTGCGCCGGCTCCGGGTGGCGACGCAGGCACCCCGCCGGCACCTGCCGCCGAGGCGCAACCGCAACCGGCTCCGGCGCCCGCACCGGCTCCTGCCGCAGCGACCCCCGCGCCGGAAGCGGAGAAGCCGAAACCGGCTCCCGCTCCTGTTGCCGCACCGGTCGAGCAGGCCGAGACCGGCATCGTGGACGAGATTCTCGCCAATCCGATCTGGCTGGGTGCCATCGCCGGCAGCGCGCTGCTGGCCCTGCTGGTCCTGCTGATGATCATTTCCCGCCGTCGCGCCGCCAAGGAGCAGGAAAGCCTCGCTGCCTACGCCGGTGATGACGAGCCGCATCTCGATGACGACCTGACCCTTGCCGGCAGCGAGCTGGATGCCCTGGTCGTGCCGCAGGCCGCCGAGGTTGCCGCCCCGGCTCAGGCTGCGCCAGAGCGTGTGGCTGCGCAGACCAGCGATGCACTGGGCGAGGCAGACATCTACATCGCCTACGGCCGCTTCAACCAGGCTGCCGAACTGCTGCAGGGTGCCATCTACGACGAGCCGCAGCGCACCGACCTGCGCCTGAAGCTGATGGAGGTCTATGCCGAGATCGGTGATCGCGAAGGTTTCGCCCGTCAGGAAAACGAACTGCGCGAGATCGGCGGTGCCGAGCCGCAGGTGGAGCAACTGAAATCCCGTTACCCGGGCATGGTCACCCTCGCTGCCGTGGGTGGTGGTCTGGCTGCTGCCGCAGCGACTGCTGACGACGACCTCGATGGGTTCAGCCTGGACGACTTCGAAGTGGAGCCGACTCCGCCGGCCGCCGAGCCTGCCACTCAGTCGCACAGTGATCTGGATGACGCCTTCGACCTGGCGCTGGACGACCTCGAGCTGGGTGACGACAAGCCCGCCGCTCCGGTCGCGCAGCAGGGCGACGAACTGTCCTTCGGCAGCTTCGACCTGGACGACGACCTGAGCCTGGGCGGTTCGCCGGCCGCGGCGCCAAGCGCGAAGGCCGAGGACGACTTCGCCTTCGATCTGGATCTGCCGGAAGAGCCGGTTGCCAAGGTCGAGGCTCCGTCGCTGGTCGATGACCTGAGCGACTTCTCCCTGGACCTGGACAAGGATCTGGAGAAAGATACCCAATCCACCTTGGCTTCGGCGGAAGATGACTTCCTGCTGGGCCTGGACGACGACACCGCATCGCTGTCCGGCGTGAGCCCCGAGGAGTTCACCCTGGATATCGAGAGCAAGGCGCCGCAAGCCGACGACCTGCCGGACGATTTCGACCTGTCCCTGGCGGATGACGAGCCGGCGCCGGCCAAGGCCGACGACAGCTTTGCCGCCCAACTGGACGAGGTCAGCGCCGAGCTGGACCGTCTCTCCGGGCAGAACGAAGAGCCGCAGGCTCCGGTCGAGCCGCTGGCAGACGAAGGCTTCGCCGCCAGCGATCTGGACCTGCCGGGCGAAGGTGCTGACGACGAAGACGATTTCGACTTCCTCTCCGGCGCCGACGAAGCGGCCACCAAGCTCGACCTGGCGCGTGCCTACATCGACATGGGCGACACTGAAGGCGCCCGCGACATCCTCGATGAAGTCATCACCGAGGGTAACGACAACCAGCAGCAGGAAGCTCGCGAACTGCTCGGGCGTATCGCCTGAGCCGGAAGGCTCCAGATAGATGATTGAAGCAGTACCCTCAGCGGCGGCCGAATCGGCCGCCGTTGGCGTTTCCAGGATTGCCCTGGGCGTCGAATTCAAAGGCTCGCGCTATCGCGGCTGGCAGCGCCAGGAAAATGGTGTGCCGACCGTGCAGGGCGCGCTGGAAAAAGCGCTGTCCCGGGTGGCTGACCATCCGGTATCCCTGATGTGCGCGGGTCGTACCGATGCGCTGGTGCACGCGAGCGGGCAGGTGGTGCATTTCGACACCACCGCCGAGCGCTCGCTCATCGCCTGGGTCATGGGCACCAATGCCAACCTGCCCAACGACATCAGCGTGACCTGGGCCAAGGTGATGCCGGCGCATTTCCATGCGCGCTTCACTGCCATGGCGCGGCGCTATCGCTACGTGATCTACAACGACCAGATCCGCCCGGCGCACATGGCCGAAGAGGTCACCTGGAACCACCGCCCGCTGGATGTCTCGCGCATGCGCGAGGCGGCCCGCGCGCTGGTCGGCACCCATGACTTCACCTCGTTCCGCGCGGTGCAGTGCCAGGCCAAGTCGGCCATCAAGACGGTGCACCACCTCGAGGTGATCGAGCACGGGCGCTTCATCGTGCTGGATGTCCGCGCCAATGCCTTCCTGCATCACATGGTGCGCAACTTTGCCGGGATGCTGATGACCATCGGTGCCGGCGAGCGCCCGGTGGAATGGGCGGCCGAAGCGCTGGCCGCGCGCGATCGGCGCGCCAGCGGCATCACCGCGCACCCTTACGGGCTGTACCTGGTGGGCGTGGAATATCCGGAGGAGTTCGTGCTGCCCGAGCGGTATGTGGGGCCACATTTCCTTTCAAGTTTGCCGGATATCGTCGGCTGACGATGCCGGGGTCATTTGCTACCATCGATCGATCACTTGCCTGAAGGTTGCTGCATCTTGTCCGCCGTTCGCATCAAAATCTGCGGTATTACCCGAGTCGAGGATGCCCTGGCCGCCGCCGAGGCGGGGGCCGACGCCATCGGCCTGGTGTTCTATGCCAAGAGCCCGCGCGCGGTGAGCATCCAGCAGGCGCGGGCGATAGTCGCTGCGCTGCCGCCCTTCGTCAGTACCGTCGGCCTGTTCGTCGATGCCAGTCGCTGCGAGCTGGGGGAAATCCTCGATGCGGTGCCGCTGGACGTGCTGCAGTTCCATGGTGACGAGACGCCCGAAGCCTGCTCCGGCTGGCACAAGCGCTACCTCAAGGCCCTGCGCGTGAAGCCGGGCGACGACGTGGCGGCGCAGATCGCGAAGTATCCGCAGGCCAGTGGCTTCCTCCTCGATACCTACGTGGAGGGCATTCCTGGTGGAACCGGGCTGGCTTTCGACTGGTCGCTGGTGCCGAAGGATGTGCAGCGTCCTTTGATCCTGGCCGGCGGCCTGACGGTCGCCAACGTGGCAGATGCCATTGCCCAGGTGCGCCCTTACGCCGTGGATGTGAGCGGCGGGGTGGAGGCGAGCAAGGGCATAAAGGATGCGCAGAAGATCCGCGATTTCATCGCGCAGTGTCGTTCGGTGGCGTGACGCGGAATCTTCATGTGACGACGAGCGGCCTGCCGCCGTCCACTACCCAATCGCTGCCCGTGGGTGGCGCTGGGAGTTGTCGGTGTTGGCAGTCTTGTCCATCGGCGACCCGCATCGAGTGCTGTATCCGTGGCGACGCCCCAGGCGGCGCCTTTGTTTGCGAGGGGTTCCGGCCTTGAGGTCGGAACCGCGACGATGAATTTGCTCAGGGGCACGCGCAACCCATCGCGCCGTGCCGCTGCACTGGAGACGAGAGCATGAGCAACTGGCTGGTAGACAAGCTGATCCCTTCCATCATGCGTTCCGAGGCGAAGAAGAGCTCGGTACCGGAAGGCCTGTGGCACAAGTGCCCGTCCTGCGAGGCGGTGCTGTACCGTCCGGAGCTGGAAAAGACCCTCGACGTCTGCCCCAAGTGCGATCACCACATGCGTATCGGCGCCCGCGCGCGCATCGATATCTTCCTCGATGAGGAAGGCCGCGAGGAGCTGGGCGCCGAGCTGGAGCCGGTGGATCGCCTGAAGTTCCGCGACAGCAAGAAGTACAAGGACCGCCTGACCGCCGCGCAGAAAGACACCGGCGAGAAGGACGCGCTGATCTCCATGAGCGGCAAGCTGATGGGCCTGCCGGTCGTGGTCAGCGCCTTCGAGTTCTCCTTCATGGGCGGCTCCATGGGCTCCATCGTCGGTGAGCGCTTCGTGCGTGCTGCCAACTACGCCCTGGAAAACCGTTGCCCGATGATCTGCTTCTCCGCCTCGGGTGGCGCGCGCATGCAGGAAGCGCTGATCTCCCTGATGCAGATGGCCAAGACCTCCGCCGCGCTGGCCCGCCTGCGCGAAGAGGGCATCCCGTTCATTTCCGTGCTGACCGACCCGGTGTACGGCGGCGTTTCCGCCAGCCTGGCGATGCTCGGCGACGTGATCGTCGGCGAGCCGCGCGCGCTGATCGGCTTCGCCGGCCCGCGGGTGATCGAGCAGACCGTGCGCGAGAAGCTGCCTGAGGGCTTCCAGCGCAGCGAGTTCCTGCTGGAGCACGGCGCCATCGACATGATCGTCCACCGTTCGGAAATGCGTCAGCGGCTCGCCAGCCTGCTGGCCAAATTCACCCACACTCCAAGTACCGCGCTCGCAGGATGACCCCACGTACCCTTGCCGACTGGCTCAGCTATCTCGAACAACTCCACCCCACGGCAATCGACATGGGGCTGGATCGCTCCCGTGAAGTAGCTGGCCGGCTTGGCCTGGGGCGCCTCGCGCCCCGCGTGGTGACCGTCACCGGCACCAACGGCAAGGGTTCCACCTGCGCCTTCCTCGCCGCCCTGCTCGGCGAGCAGGGCCAGCGCGTCGGCGTCTACAGCTCGCCGCACCTGCTGCGCTACAACGAGCGCGTGCTCATCGATGGCGTCGAAGCCAGCGATGAGGCGCTCTGCGAAGCCTTCGCCGCTGTCGAGTCGGCTCGCGGCGAAATCTCCCTGACCTACTTCGAAATGGGCACCCTCGCGGCCTTCTGGCTGTTCGAGCGCGCCAACCTGGATGCCGTGGTGCTGGAAGTCGGCCTGGGCGGTCGCCTGGATGCGGTCAACCTGATCGACTCCGACGTCGCGGCGGTCACCAGCATCGGCATCGATCACGCCGACTGGCTGGGCAACACCCGCGAAAGCGTGGCTTTCGAGAAAGCCGGTATCTTCCGCGCCGGCAAGCCTGCCGTCTGTGGTGATCTGGAGCCGCCGGCGCCGATCATGGAGCAGGCTCGCAAGCTCGGCTCGCCGCTGGTCCTGCGCGGGCGTGATTTCGACCTGGCGATGGGCGAGGGCGACTGGCACTGGCGCGGCCGTTCCGCCACCGGCGAGGCGCTGAGCCTGCACAACCTGCCGCTGCTCGACCTGCCGATGGAGAATGCGGCGCTGGCCTTGCAGGTGTATGCCTTGCTGGACCTGCCGTGGCAGTCCGAGCAACTGGTCGCCGCACTGCAGCGCACCCGCGTGACCGGGCGCCTGGATCGCCGAACCGTGCAATGGCATGGCGAAGAGCGCCACTTGCTGCTCGACGTCGGGCATAATCCGCACGCAGCGCAATACCTCGCCAGCCGCCTGCGTGCGGCGCCGCCCAAGGGTGTGCGCCACGCGGTGTTCGGCCTGCTGGCGGACAAGGACCTCGACGGCGTACTGGAACCCTTGCTCGGCTTGGTGCAGGATTGGGCCGTCGCGCCGCTGCCCACCGGGCGCAGCCGTCCGGCCGCAGAGCTGGAGGCCGCGCTGCAGGCACGCGGGGCGCAGGTCAGTGGCCATGGCGATATCGCCGCGGCGCTGGTGGCGCAGTGCGATGCGGCGGGCACCGATGACGAGATTCTGGTGTTCGGTTCGTTCTACAGCGTGGCGGATGCCCTGGAGTGGCTCGCCAAGGCTGCTCAATAAGTAGACCTAAGGGGAGTTGTGCATGGCGTTGCTCGATAAGGGGCTCAAGCAGCGGGTAGTCGGAGCGCTGGTGCTGCTGGCACTGGCTGTGATCTTCCTGCCGATGCTGTTCTCCCGCGAGGATGATGTACGCCAGGTGGTGGTCGAAGCGCCGGTGATGCCCAAGCCGCCGGCGATGCCTACCGTCGAAGTGCAACCCACCGAAGTTCCCGAGCCGCAGGCCGAAGACGCGGATAACGCCGTGCCGCCGGCCGAAGCGGCTCCGGCGCAGGCGCCTTCCGCGCCCATCGCCAGTCTGCCGACCCAGCAGGCCCAGCCCAAGGCTCCGGCCCCGCAGCCGGCTGCTCCCAAACCGGCCGTGCCGGCGCAGCAGCCTGCCCAGGCCGCCGCTCCTGCCGCTCCGGCGCAACAGCCGGCCCAGCGTCTGGATAGCAACAACCTGCCAGTGAGCTGGTCCGTGCAACTGGCCAGCCTGTCCAACCGTGCTCGTGCCGATGAACTGCAGAAGTCGCTGCGCAGCCAGGGCTACAACGCCTACGTGCGCAGTTTCGACGGCATGAACCGCGTCTTTGTCGGCCCGGTGGTCGAGCGCGCCGAGGCGGATCGCCTGCGCGACCAGCTCGGCAAGCAGCAGAAACTCAATGGTTTCGTGGTGCGTTTCCAGCCTGAGCGTGGCTGAGCCCGTTCGTTAGCTTCTCTCAATCAGCCCCATGTCAAACTGGGGCTCTTCTAAATCGAAGGCCTCTGCTAAAATGCGGGGCCTTTCCGTTTCTGGGCCGCAACGTGGCATTTACCTGGGTCGATTGGACGATGATCGGCATCATCGTCGTTTCCAGCCTGATCAGCTTGAGTCGTGGTTTCGTCAAGGAAGCCCTGTCGCTGGTCACCTGGATCGTAGCCGGTGCGGTCGCCTGGATGTTTGGCGGCGCCCTGGCCGAGCATCTCGCACCCTACATTCAGCTGCCCTCGGGGCGTGTGATCGCCGCCTGCGCTCTTCTTTTCGTCGTCACGCTGCTGCTGGGTGCACTCGTCAATTTTCTCATCAGCGAGCTGGTGCGGGTGACCGGCATGTCCGGCACCGATCGCGTGCTCGGCATGGTGTTCGGTGGCGCCCGTGGCGTGCTGCTGGTGGTTTTGCTGGTCGGTCTGCTGAGCCTTGCGCCGGTGCAACAGGACCCGTGGTGGCAGCAATCGGTGCTGATGCCGCATTTCCTGATGGTCGCCGACTGGTCGAAGAACTTCATCCTGACTTTTGCCGGGCAGTGGATGTCCGGCGTTACCATCACTCCGCCTTCCGGAGTGGGTGGCTTGCTGCCGGCCCAGTGACGGGTGGGTGGAGGCGACGGGTAGCCGTCGCCGCTACGGCAGGTCCGGTGGATACTGCCGAATATGGAATTGTTTTAGCCTGAACACCAACTAGGGGTTGCGTCGCATGTGTGGCATCGTCGGTATCGTGGGCAAGTCGAACGTGAATCAGGCGCTCTATGACGCGCTCACCGTTCTCCAGCATCGTGGCCAGGACGCTGCGGGGATTGTCACCTGTCAGGACGACCGTCTGTACCTGCGCAAGGACAACGGCCTGGTCCGTGACGTCTTCCAGCAGCGCCACATGCAGCGCCTGGTCGGCAAGATCGGCATCGGACACGTACGCTACCCGACCGCGGGCAGCTCCAGCTCCGCCGAGGCGCAGCCGTTCTACGTCAACTCGCCCTACGGCATCACCCTGGCGCACAACGGCAACCTGACCAACGTCGAGCAGCTGGCCAAGGAAATCTACGAATCCGACCTGCGCCACGTGAACACCAACTCCGACTCGGAAGTGCTGCTCAACGTGTTCGCCCATGAGCTGGCGGTGCGCAACAAGCTGCAGCCCACCGAGGAAGATGTGTTCGCCGCCGTTGCCGGCGTGCATGCCCGTTGTGTGGGTGGCTACGCCGTGGTGGCGATGATTACCGGCTACGGTATCGTCGGCTTCCGCGATCCCCATGCGATCCGCCCGATCGTCTTCGGCCAGCGTCACACCGAGAACGGCGTGGAGTACATGATCGCCTCGGAAAGCGTGGCCCTGGACGTCCTCGGCTTCACCCTGATCCGCGACCTCGCGCCGGGCGAAGCGGTGTACATCACCGAAGACGGCAAGCTCTACACCCGCCAGTGTGCGGCCAACCCGCAGTACGCGCCGTGCATCTTCGAGCACGTCTACCTGGCCCGTCCAGACTCCATCATCGACGGCATCTCGGTCTACAAGGCGCGTCTGCGCATGGGCGAGAAGCTGGCCGACAAGATCCTCCGCGAGCGTCCGGACCACGACATCGACGTGGTCATCCCGATCCCGGACACCAGCCGCACCGCCGCGCTGGAACTGGCCAACCGCCTGGGCGTGAAGTTCCGCGAAGGCTTCGTGAAGAACCGCTACATCGGCCGTACCTTCATCATGCCCGGCCAGGCCGCGCGCAAGAAATCGGTGCGCCAGAAGCTCAACGCCATCGAGCTGGAATTCCGCGGCAAGAACGTGATGCTGGTGGACGACTCCATCGTTCGCGGCACCACCTGCAAGCAGATCATCCAGATGGCCCGCGAGGCCGGCGCGAAGAACGTCTACTTCTGCTCCGCCGCTCCGGCGGTGCGCTACCCCAACGTCTACGGCATCGACATGCCGAGCGCCCACGAGCTGATCGCGCACAACCGCAGCACCGAGGAAGTCGGCGAGCTGATCGGCGCCGACTGGCTGGTGTATCAGGACCTGCAGGACCTGATCGAATCCACCGAGGGCGGCAAGATCAAGATCGACCACTTCGACTGCGCCGTGTTCAACGGTGAGTACGTCACCGGTGACGTCGACGAAGCCTATCTGAACAAGATCGACCAGGCGCGCAACGACTCCACCAAGACCAAGGGTGCCGCGGTCAGCGCCATCATCGATCTGTACAACGACTGATTCAGACACGAATAGGGAGAGCAGGGCATGGCTCAGGATTGGGAAGCCGGCCGGCTGGACAGCGACCTGGAGGGCGTCGGTTTCGACACCCTCGCAGTGCGCGCCGGGCAACGCCGCACCCCGGAGGCTGAACACGGCGAAGGCCTGTTCACCACCTCCAGCTACGTGTTCCGCAGTGCCGCTGATGCGGCCGCGCGTTTCGCCGGTGAAGTGCCGGGCAACGTCTACTCGCGCTACACCAACCCCACGGTGCGCACCTTCGAGGAACGCATCGCCGCGCTGGAAGGCGCCGAGCAGGCGGTGGCCACGTCCACCGGCATGTCGGCCATCCTCTCGCTGGTGATGAGCCTGTGCAGTGCTGGCGACCACGTACTGGTCTCGCGCAGCGTGTTCGGCTCGACCATCAGCCTGTTCGAGAAGTACTTCAAGCGTTTCGGCATCGAGGTGGACTACCCGCCGCTGAGCGACCTGAAGGCCTGGGAAGCGGCCTGCAAGCCGAACACCAAGCTGTTCTTCGTCGAGTCGCCGTCCAACCCGCTGGCCGAGCTGGTGGATATCGCCGCGCTGGCCGAGATCGCCCATGCCAAGGGCGCGCTGCTGGCGGTGGACAACTGCTTCTGCACCCCGGCGCTGCAGCAGCCGCTGAAGCTGGGCGCGGACGTGGTGATTCACTCCGCGACCAAGTACATCGACGGCCAGGGCCGTACCATGGGCGGCGTAGTCGCCGGTCGGCGCGCGCAGATGGAGCCGGTTGTCGGCTTCCTGCGTACCGCCGGCCCGACGCTCAGCCCGTTCAACGCCTGGATCTTCATCAAGGGCCTCGAAACCCTGCGCGTGCGCATGCAGGCCCACAGCGCCTCGGCGCAACTGGTCGCCGAGTGGCTCGAGCAGCAGCCGGGCGTGGAGCGCGTTTACTACGCTGGCCTGCCCAGTCACTCGCAGCATGAGCTGGCCAAGCGTCAGCAGAAGGGCTTCGGCGCGGTGGTGAGCTTCGAGGTAAAGGGTGACAAAGCCGCAGCCTGGCGCTGCATCGACGCCACCCGGATGATCTCCATCACCACCAACCTGGGTGACACCAAGACCACCATCGCCCACCCGGCCACCACCTCCCACGGTCGCCTGTCGCCGCTGGAGCGCGAGAACGCCGGCATCCGTGACAACCTGATCCGCGTTGCCGTGGGCCTGGAAGATGTCGATGACATCAAGGCCGACCTGGCGCGAGGCCTGGCGGCGCTGTGAGCGTAATGGACGCCCTCGGCAACGGCCAGGTGGTGCTGGTCACCGGTGCAGCACACGGCCTCGGCCTGGGCGTCGCTGCCTGGCTGGTCGCCGAGGGCTGGCAGGTGGTGCTGGCGGACATCGACCGCGAGCGCGGCCCGAAAGTGGCTGCGGCGCTCGGTGAGCGCGCCAGCTTCATCGCGCTGGACGTGGCCAGTGAAGGGCAGGTCGCTGCGGCCGTGGCCGAGCTGATCGGCCAGTTTGGCCGCCTGGATGCGTTGGTGAGCAATGCCGCCATCGCCCGGCCGCACAACACGGCGCTGGAGAGCCTGGGCTTGAACGAGTGGAACCGCACCCTGGCGGTGAATCTCACCGGTCCGATGCTATTGGCCAAGCACTGTGCGCCGTACCTGCGCGCGCACAGCGGCGCCATCGTCAACATCGCATCCACTCGGGCTCACCAGTCCGAGCCGAATTCCGAGGCCTACGCGGCGAGCAAGGGCGGGCTGCTGTCGCTGACCCACGCCCTGGCCAACAGCCTGGGCCCGGATATCCGCGTCAACGCGATTTCCCCCGGCTGGATCGATGCCCGCGACCTGCGCGAGCGCGAGGCCGAGCCGCTGACCGAGCTGGATCATGACCAGCACCTGGTCGGCCGTGTCGGCACGGTAGAGGACATCGCCTCGGCGGTGGCCTGGCTGATCGGCGACAGTGCCGGCTTCGTCACTGGCCAGGAGCTGGTGATCGACGGCGGCATGACGCGCAAGATGATCTACCTCGACTGAGTGTCGGGGTGGGGAAGAGGAGGGCGGCCCGAGGGTCGCCCTTTTTCATTTCCGGCCCGCGCCGGGGAGTGCAGGTGTTGGTCTGTTCGCGAGCAAGCTCGCTCCTGCAGGATTGGCGCCGGAGCTCTTCTGTGGGAGCGAGCTTGCTCGCGAACCTGGGGCCGCACCGAGCTCGGCGCCGGTGCGCCGAACTTTTTTCGCGAGAAATGAAAAAAATTTCAATCAGGGCATTGACTTAGGTTCTGCCGGCTGTAGAATGCGCCCCACTTCGAGACGAAGGGTGATTAGCTCAGCTGGGAGAGCATCTGCCTTACAAGCAGAGGGTCGGCGGTTCGATCCCGTCATCACCCACCACTCTCGCAAGTTACGCGCAGCGGTAGTTCAGTCGGTTAGAATACCGGCCTGTCACGCCGGGGGTCGCGGGTTCGAGTCCCGTCCGCTGCGCCATTTTCCCCCTCCTTGGTTCCTACCCCGAACCGGCTTGTCGAGTGATTCACTCCAGGCGCAAGGAGGTTGCTGTACCGGACGAAAGTCCAACCGACACGCAGCGGTAGTTCAGTCGGTTAGAATACCGGCCTGTCACGCCGGGGGTCGCGGGTTCGAGTCCCGTCCGCTGCGCCATATTCGAAAGCCCTCAGGTAGCAATACCTGAGGGTTTTTTCGTTTCCGCCCGAAAATTCCCACAGTCCTTCTGTAAGACGCTGTCACAGGTCCTTCACCTTTGCCGTCTAGCTTTTTTCCCATGGTCTTTGCTAAAACCGGATCGAACGGTCAGGAGAAAAGCCAATGGACGACTATCAGGAAGAACTGCTGGAGTTGCACGCGGTGGAACAGGATCTGCCGGAGCCGGCTGACGACGCCACGGAAATGTGATCAGGCGCTGTGGCGCTGAGCGCGGCGGAATTCTCCGGGGGGCTGCCCGCTCCAGCGCTTGAAGGCGCGCTGAAAGGCCTCGGCGGAGGCGAAGCCGAGCAGGTAGGCGATCTCGCCGAAGGCCAGGTCGGTGTCGCGAATGTAGATCATCGCCAGGTCCCGCCGGGTGTCGTTGAGGATGCTGCGGAACTGCGTGCCTTCCTCGGCCAGCTTGCGACGCAGTGTCCA
This sequence comes from Pseudomonas sp. PDM22, assembly GCF_014851965.1. Lineage (NCBI taxonomy): Bacteria > Pseudomonadati > Pseudomonadota > Gammaproteobacteria > Pseudomonadales > Pseudomonadaceae > Pseudomonas > Pseudomonas sp. PDM22. Next base: position 146,276 of record NZ_JACVAR010000001.1, on the reverse strand, counting down.
GGTCGGCAGCTTGAGCCGCGCGGCCACTTCCTCCAGGTCCGGTTCGCGGCCGTTGAGCATCGGTCCCAGCAACTGGGCGACACGCTCGTGCAGGCTGCGCGTGCGGGTCAGTTGCTCCAGTTCCTTCTCGCAGATATCCAGCAATTGCCGCCAGGTGCTCGGGCAGTGGTCCGGGTTGGCGCGCGCCAGTGTTGCCTGGTCCAGGCGTAGCTGGTTGTGTTCGGCGCCGAACTCCACCGGGCAGCCAAGTCTCTCTTCGAAGCGTGACGCCCAGGCGGGTGCCGGGTACTCGATCTCGACCTTCTCCGGGCGCAGCGGCTGCGCACCGATGCTGCCGAGCATGCTCACCCAGCCGGCCAGAACCGAATCCACCACGAAGCGGTTGTACGCGTTGTACGGGCTGATGGAGTAGAAGCGCAGCCAGGCACCGCTGGCGTCTTCGATGAAGCTGCTCTGGCCGCGGTAGTTCTGCGCGTAGAGCGGCTCGAAGCGGATCAGCGCGCGGGCGGCGGCTCGCAGGTTGGGTGCCTGGGCGGCGGTGACGCCAGCCAGGCCGCTCTGGCTCGGTCGGCTCAACTGCCCCATGCGCAGGCCGAGGGCGGGGTCGCCGCTCTGCTGGATGGCCGCGTGGCCGAGGCGCATGTAGCGGGGGATCGACAGGCGCGCGCCGGGTTCACCCAGGCGCGCGGCATCCAGTCCGTACTGTTGAAGCAGGGGTTGCGGGGCGACGCCGCTTTCCGCCAGCGCATCGGCGAGGCTGTGGACAAAGCCCACCGACAGGTCGCCGAGGCGCATGCTGGGACGGTTCATAGCCAGAGGTTGATCAGGCGCGCGCCGGAGCCGTCGGGCGCCAGGGTGTGGCTGTCGCCATTCACGACCAGGCTGCGACCGTCGCTGCCCAGGTCCCAGAGGTGGCCACGGAAGAACACGGTGATGCCGGCGCGTGCGCCGCTCTCACCGAGACGGCCAGCCAGCGCCAGGCGTTCCCAGGCTTCGCCTTCGGAGAGTTCGCCGGGCTTGAGCGTCACGTCGTTCGGCGTCGCCCCGCCGTTGTAGCCCTTCCACGGTTTGCTCCAGCTGCCGTTGCCGGTAAGGAAGGCCGGTACAGCAATGATGTCGGGCTTGTTCGCGGCCAGCGCGCTGTAGCTGGCCGGGTACCAGCTGTCGGCGCAGACCAGCACGCCCAGGCGCCCGGCCGGGGTCTGCAGGACCTGCAGGTCGTCGGCGTCGCCGCCACGGGTGAAGCCTTTCTCGTCGTCGATGGGGAACAGCTTGCGCTGCGGCTTGCCCAGCGGCAGGCCGTCGCTGCCGAAGACCTGGCTGACGTTATAGAGGCGGCCGTTGCCCGTGCGAATCTGCCCTTCGACGATGCGCGGGTTGGGCAGCACGATGGAGCCGGCGACTATGGTGACGCCGAACTCCTTCGCCAGAGAGCCGAACAGCGTCTGGTAGTCGTGGGCCATGTCCACCGCCTTCATGCGGAACAGGGCGTCGGCCATGCGGTCTTCGCCCTTGGCGCCGAGCCAGCCGCGAGCCAGTTTCAGCGGGTTGCTGGCGGCCATCCATTCCATGGCCTCGGCGAGGTGCTCGGTCTGGTAGACCTCGGGCTTCTCGCCGGCGGCCACCAGCCAGGTGCCGATGTGTTCCGGGAAGACCACCACGGTGCGCGGGTTGATCAGCCCTTCGTCGCGGGCCTTGGCCAGGTAGGCATGGAACTTCAGGCGCAGGCGCTCGACGCTCTGGTAGTCCTGGGTGAACAGCTCCGGCTGCACGCCCAGCAGGTTGCCGCGTTCGGACGGCTGGCCCTGGTTGAGCGAGACTTCGCTGCGCAGGTCGGACAGGTAGTGCCCCACCGGGCGGCGCTCCGCCCAGCCGGCATAACCGGCGAAGAGGATGACCAGGACGAGGAAGATCAGCTTGCGCATAAAGGACGGGTACTCATGGGATGCACCACAGGGTAGGGGTTGAGCCGGGCCTTGCCAAGACGGGGTGTCATCTTTGGTCAGTAACTTGTCATTTACGATCATTGAGCGGCGAGGGTGCGCTCCTTAGAGTCTGCCCCATACCGACCGCGCCCCATGCCTTGCCCCCGCAGGCTGAGGGCGCGGCATCATCGTGAATGCCGGAGGAACCATGACCGCCACTTACCCGCACCTGCTCGCACCGCTGGACCTGGGCTTTACCACCCTGCGCAACCGCACCCTGATGGGTTCCATGCACACCGGCCTGGAAGAGAAACCCCAGGGCTTCGAGCGCATGGCGGCCTACTTCGCCGAGCGCGCCCGTGGCGGCGTCGGCCTGATGGTCACCGGCGGCATCGGCCCGAACGAGGAGGGCGGCGTGTATTCCGGCGCGGCCAAGCTGAGCACCGTCGAAGAAGCCGAGAAGCACAAGATCGTCACCCAGGCGGTGCACGAAGCGGGTGGCAAGATCTGCATGCAGATCCTCCACGCCGGCCGTTACGCCTACAGCCCCAAGTCCGTCGCGCCCAGCGCCATCCAGGCGCCGATCAACCCGTTCAAGCCGCGCGAGCTGGATGAAGAGGGCATCGAGAAGCAGATCGCCGACTTCGTCAATTGCTCGAGCCTGGCCCAGGTGGCCGGCTACGACGGCGTCGAGATCATGGGTTCGGAAGGCTACTTCATCAACCAGTTCCTGGTCGCCCACACCAACCACCGTACCGACCGCTGGGGCGGCAGCTACGAGAACCGCATGCGCCTGCCGGTGGAAATCGTCCGCCGCGTGCGTGAGGCCGTAGGCCCGAACTTCATCATCATCTATCGCCTGTCGATGCTCGACCTGGTGGAGGGCGGCAGCACCTGGGACGAGATCGTCCTGCTGGCCAAGGCCATCGAAAAGGCCGGCGCGACCATCATCAACACCGGCATCGGCTGGCACGAAGCGCGTATCCCGACCATCGCCACCAAGGTGCCGCGCGCGGCTTTCACCAAGGTCACCGCCAAGCTCAAGGGCGAAGTCAGCATCCCGCTTTGCACCACCAACCGTATCAACACCCCGGAAATCGCCGAGCAGGTACTGGCCGAAGGCGACGCCGACATGGTCTCCATGGCCCGTCCGTTCCTGGCTGACCCGGACTTCGTCAACAAGGCTGCCGAAGGCCGCGCCGACGAGATCAACACCTGCATCGGCTGCAACCAGGCCTGCCTGGACCACACCTTCGGCGGCAAGCTGACCAGTTGCCTGGTGAACCCGCGTGCCTGCCACGAGACCGAGCTGAACTACATCCCCACCACCCACGTGAAGAAGATCGCCGTGGTCGGCGCCGGCCCCGCCGGCCTGTCCGCCGCCACCGTGGCGGCCGAGCGTGGCCACGAGGTGACCCTGTTCGACGCCGCCGGCGAGATCGGCGGCCAGTTCAACGTCGCCAAGCGCGTGCCGGGCAAGGAAGAGTTCTACGAGACCCTGCGCTACTTCAAGCGCAAGGTGGAAACCACCGGTGTGAACCTGCAGCTGAATACCCGCGTCAGCGTCGACGACCTGGTCGAGGGTGGCTTCGACGAGATCATCCTGGCCACCGGCATCGTGCCGCGCACCCCGGCCATTCCGGGTATCGAGAATGCCAAGGTGATCAGCTACCTGGACGCCATCCTCGAGCGCAAGCCGGTCGGCAACAGCGCGGCGGTGATCGGCGCCGGCGGCATCGGCTTCGACGTCTCCGAGTTCATCACCCATGCCGGCGAATCCACCAGCCTGGATCGCCATGCCTTCTGGCAGGAGTGGGGGATCGACGAGAACCTGGATGCCCGTGGCGGTATCGCCGGCATCCAGGCGCATCCGCACGCTGCGGCGCGCCAGGTGTTCCTGCTGCAGCGCAAGAAGTCCAAGGTCGGCGACGGCCTGGGCAAGACTACCGGCTGGATCCACCGTACCGGCCTGAAGAACAAGCAGGTACAGATGCTCAACAGCGTCGAGTACCTCAAGGTCGACAATGATGGCCTGCACATCAGCATCGCCGGCGGCGAACCGCAGGTGCTGCCGGTGGACACCGTGGTTGTCTGCGCCGGCCAGGACCCGTTGCGCGAACTGCACGACGGCCTGGTCGCTGCAGGCCAGAGCGTGCACCTGATCGGCGGTGCCGATGTGGCTGCCGAACTGGACGCCAAGCGCGCCATCAACCAGGGTTCGCGCCTCGCTGCCGAAATCTGATTCGGTTGAAGCCCGATCAGGCTGAATCCTGAGTGGGCTGAGATCCGTATCACAAAGCCGGGCCCGGAAAAGTTCCCTTCCGGGCCCGGATATCCCTCCAGAAATCCAACCGCGTCACAGAATTCTCCAACCGGTTAACCGCCCGGCCCAACCGCCGGGGCGGGTGCCAACCGAGTCACATTGCCTGCGACATTAATTCCCCTAGACTTGCTCGGATGTCGGGATTTTCCCGCTGTCTGGGTGCTGCATTTCTGACAGACCCTTTTTTCAGACTTCCTCCCGCACCAGCCCAGAGGTCAATCGATGAGCATGCAGAAGAAGCCTCAAATGGTGGAAGCCGTGGTCTTCTTCAACGACCGTGGCGTCTGCAGGGAAATGCTCTACCCCGAATTCGAGGCGCTGCTCGACAACGTCGTGCAGATGCCGGAATACGCCGATCAGCAGATGCAACTCGCCTATGTGCTGATCAACCCGCGCCTGCTGGTCAAGGCCGTGGTGTTCTTCTACCTGGACTTCGACGAGAAGGGCGAAGCCGACAGAGGCTGGAACCTGCCGCTGCGCAACCTGGCCGACCGTGCCGGCCGTGGCCCCGACATGGGCGCCGGGCCAATCCGCCTGGCCTGCCGCAGCCAGTGCCCGGTGTCCTGGCACCAGATGCACCTGTGGGACCCGACTCTCGACGCCGCCCAGAACCATCTGGTGCAGCTGCGCGAATCGATCAAGCGCAACAACCTCGGTGTGCTGGTGGAAGAAGAGCCTGCCGCCGTGGAGCTCGCGCGCCTGCAGATGGCCGACGAGCACCAGTGGTATGCGCCCGCCGAGGAGTCCCGCGAGGAGGCCGAGAAGCTCGCCCGCGCGATGCTCGAGGAGCACCAGCAGAAGACCGCCGCACTGCTCGGCCAGCATGAAACCCGCCTGTCGCAGATCAGCCAGCAGCACGAGCAGGAACTCAGTCGCCTGAAGCTCGGCGCGCAGGAGCAGGTCAAGGTGCTGCAGGCCGAGCTCGCCGCACTGCGCGAAGGCCTGAAGCGCGAGGAAGAGATCAACGCCGACCTGCGCCGTGAACTGGATGGCCAGGCCAATGGCTTCCAGCGCGGACGCGAGGAGCTGACCGCACAGTTGCGCCATATCGAAGAAAGCGGCCGTGACGAGCTGGAGCAACTGCGCCAGCAGATCGAGGAGGAGTCCCGTACCCGCCTGGCCAGCCTGGAGGCTCGCTACAAGGAGCAGATTTCCGTCCGCGACGTCGAGCTGGGCTACCGCAACGAACTGGACCAGCAGCTGAAGCAGGAGAACCAGCAGCTGCGCCAGGAAGCCGAACAATTGCGCGGGGAAACCGCCCAGTTGCGCGAGCTCGCCGGGCAGCTGCAGCAGGGCGCTGAGGGCTTGCGCCTGGAGCTGGATGCGCTGGCGGCCAAGGCGGCCGACAGCTCGATGCTGGAGCGCCTGGCCGGCATGGGGGTGATCTTCGTGGTGTACCATCCCGGCGCCGGTCATCTGACCCTGTCGCTGCAGGATGTCGCCCGTTACCAGGAAAACCCCATGGCTTACGCCGCGGCCAAGTGCTTCGTCGCCGAAGACCAGTACCGCAGCTGGCTCGCCCACTACCAGCAACCCGCCTGCGAAGGACGCCTGTCCAACGGCGAACGCTGCGCCATGCCCATCGACCGCGTGGAAACCCCCGGCCGCTTCGTCGAAGGCGACAGCAACTGCTGCTCCCGGCACAAGACCGCCGGCCGGCTGCGCAGCGTCACCACCGGCTGACCGGGGCGCCGTGCGGTTCCCCGACTGGCGCCCCGAAGCCCCCCTGCAACGCGTCCACCTGGAATGGCTCGACCGCGCCGGCGTCGAGCTGGCGTTGTTGCGCCTGGACCTCGTGGATGCGCAGGTCTCCGGCAACAAATGGTTCAAGCTCGCGCCTTACCTGAAACAGGCCGCCGACCTCGGCTTGAGCGGCGTGATGACCCTGGGCGGCGCCCATTCCAATCACCTGCACGCGGTTGCGGCGGCCGGTGCGCGCTTCGGCTTCGAGACCGTCGGATTGCTGCGTGGAGGCGAGCAGGAAAATCCCACGGTGGCCGACCTGCGCCAGCTCGGCATGCAGCTCCACTGGCTCGGCTACGGGGGTTATCGCCGACGGCACGACAGCGATTTCTGGACGCCCTGGCGCGAACGCTATCCGCAGTTGCTGGCGGTGGGCGAGGGCGGCGGCGGGCTTGCCGGTGCGCAGGGCTGCTCGCCGTTGATTGCGCAGATTCGTGGGCAACTCGGTGCTCTCGGCTGGGAGGACTATCAGCAGCTCTGGGTGGCGTGCGGCACTGGCACGACCCTGGCCGGCCTGGTGCTCGGCGAGGGTGGAGCGCATCCGGTGGTCGGCGCCATGGCGGTGCCGCCGGGGCACGGTATCGAAACACAGGTGCCCGAGCTGTTAAGGGAGGGTGGCTCCAGCGATGTCGGATACCGTTTGCTGGATGCCAGCCGTGGGGGCTTCGCGCGGATCGACGCGACGCTGGCGCGCTTCATCCTGGCGACCGAAGCCGAGTGCGGCGTGCCGCTGGAGCCGTTGTACACCGGGAAGTTGCTGTTGGCGTTGCACGATGAAATCGCGGCGGGGCGCATCGCGCGCGGTGCCCGCATCGTTGCCATCCACAGCGGCGGTCTGCAGGGGCGCCGGGCGCTGGATGAGCAATTGAAGGCACTGGCGGCTCAGCGCGAATAGCCGCTGTGCACCCGTGGCCAGCGGTCACCCACCAGGAACAGGCGCTCCTGCTCCCGCCAGCGCCCTTCATGGAACTCCATGCGCGCCAGCATCTGCGGGAAGCCGTCTTCCGGCAGTTCCGCCAGCCAGGTGGCGAAGCGCTCCGTGCTCCAGCTTTCATCTTCGGCGGCCGGGGATAGCCAGCCCTTGCGCGACAGCGCCTGCCAGCCATCCGGCTGCTGCGCCTGGTAGGCAGGCCAGGCGCGCCGATGCAGCCAGCGGCCGCGCTGGTGGTTGTCGCTGGCCCCCGCGGGTGGCGGGCAGGGTGTCGGCCAGGAATAGAACAGGTAGCCGCCGAGCCAGAGGCCAGGCCGCGGCTCGGCATCGCTGTGCTCGCGCACCACGGCAAGCCCCTCGACGGTGGCGGAGAGTGGCAGCTGGTGCTGGTAGAAGTGCTCGATCTTGCGCAGCAGATGGTCTTCGGCGCCCGGCCCGAGCCAGGAGTCGGGGCCGTCGTCGCTGGGGCCGAGGTAGAGCTTGATGGCCAGTTCCAGGTGGTGCAGGCCGTCATCGTCCTCCAGCAGCAGGTCCAGCTCGCCGAGGGTCTGGCCGTTGTCGCGCACCGGCAGGTTGGCCGCCAGCAGGCGCAGGCCCGGCGCGCGCTCCAGGGCGTATTGCCAGAGCCGTTCGTAATAGCGGCCCAGGCGCTGGTGCGGCGCGGACTCGAGCTGCGCCAGCAGTTCGCCCGGCGAGCGCTCCTGGGCGCGCAGCCAGTCAGCCAGCAGTTCGGGCTGCGAGTACCAGCGACTGGCGCTCAACGGATGGCGCAGCGCCGGGCTGCCGGGGTGCAGCAGGGGCGGCGAGAGCAGCGTCCAGGCGAGGTCGCGAACCTGCGGCTGGCGCAGGTCGATCAGCAGCTCGTCGAGCAGGGCGGTGAAGTCGGTCATGCCCCAAGACTAGCCGCTGCGCACCCGCTCCGGCCACGCTGCGGTTTGCCGCTGCTTCCGCCTTTCGCCCATAATTCCGCCATTCGAGTAGCGCAACGCCGTCCGGAGTCCCATGGAACCCTTTCGCAATATCGGCATCATCGGCCGCCTGGGCAGCACCCAGGTTCTGGAAACCATCCGTCGGCTGAAGAAATTTCTCACCGAGCGCCACCTGCACGTGATCCTCGAGGACACCATCGCCGAGGTCCTGCCGGGCCACGGCCTGCAGACCTGCTCGCGAAAGATCATGGGCGAGATCTGCGACCTGGTGATCGTGGTCGGCGGCGATGGCAGCATGCTCGGCGCCGCGCGGGCCCTGGCGCGGCACAAGGTGCCGGTGCTGGGGATCAACCGCGGCAGCCTGGGCTTCCTCACCGATATCCGCCCTGACGAACTGGAAACCAAGGTCGCCGAAGTGCTCGGCGGCCAGTACATCGTCGAAAGCCGCTTCCTGCTCGACGCGCTGGTGCGCCGCCACGGCGAATCCATCGGCCAGGGCGACGCGCTGAATGACGTGGTGCTGCACCCCGGCAAGTCCACGCGGATGATCGAGTTCGAGCTGTACATCGATGGCCAGTTCGTCTGCAGCCAGAAGGCCGACGGCCTGATCGTCGCCACCCCGACCGGCTCCACCGCCTACGCGCTGTCCGCTGGCGGGCCGATCATGCATCCCAAGCTGGATGCCATCGTGGTCGTGCCGATGTACCCGCACATGCTGTCCAGCCGCCCCATCGTGGTCGACGGCAACAGCGAGCTGAAGATCGTCGTCTCACCGAACATGCAGATCTACCCGCAGGTGTCCTGCGATGGCCAGAACCACTTCACCTGCGCGCCGGGCGACACCGTCACGGTGAGCAAGAAGCCGCAGAAGCTGCGCCTGATCCATCCCATCGACCACAACTACTACGAGGTCTGCCGGACCAAGCTGGGTTGGGGCAGCCGCCTCGGGAGCAGCGAGTGATGGAACTCGACCCCGCACGTGGCTATGACCTGATCGGCGATATCCACGGCTGCGCGCACACCCTCGACCATCTGCTGGAGCGCCTCGGCTATCGCTCGCAGGGTGGCGTGTGGCGACATGCGCGGCGACAGGCGCTGTTCCTGGGCGACCTCATCGACCGTGGCCCGCGCATCCGTGAGGCGCTGCACCGAGTGCACGACATGGTCGCCGCCGGCGAGGCGCTGTGCATCATGGGCAACCATGAATTCAACGCGCTCGGCTGGTCCACGCCCGCCGCGCCGGGCAGTGGCCGCCAGTACGTGCGCGAGCATACGCCGCGCCATGCCCGGCTGATCCGCGAGACGCTGGAGCAGTTCGAAGGCCACCCGGCGGACTGGCGCGACTTCCTCGGCTGGTTCCAGGAGATGCCGCTGTTCCTCGATTCCGGGCGTTTCCGCATGGTCCACGCCTGCTGGGACCACGACGTGATCGACACGCTGCGCAAGCAGTTTCCTGACGGGCGCATCGACGAAGCCTTCCTCATGGCCACTGCCGAGCCGGGCAGCTTTGCCCAGCAGGCCTGCGACCGCCTGCTGCGCGGCACCGACATGCGCCTGCCCAACGGCCTGACGCTGACCGGCAGCGACGGTTTCACCCGCGCCTTCTTCCGCACCAAGTTCTGGGAAGAAGACCGCGCGCCGGAAACCTACGGCGACATCGTGTTCCAGCCCGACGCGCTGCCTGACGAAGTGGCCAGCGAGCGCCTGAGCGAGGAGCAGAAGTCCCGCCTGCTCACCTACGGCCCCGACGAGCCGCTGCTGTTCGTCGGCCACTACTGGCGGCGCGGCACCCCGGCGCCGATCCGCCCGAACCTCGCCTGCCTGGACTACAGCGCAGTGATGTACGGCAAGCTCGCGGCTTACCGGCTGGACGAGGAAACGCGGCTGGACCGCAACAAGTTCGTTTGGGTGGATGTAAAGCGTCCGGAGGGCGATGAGTGAGCGCGATTGAAGCAATGCGACTGCCTGCGGCGGTCGACCTGGGGCAGTTCGTCACCCTGCTGCAGCGCCTGAACGTGCCGTTCCGGGTCAGCGAGGAATCCGGCGAGCAGGTGCTCTGGGTGCCCAACGCGCAACTGGCGGAGCAGGTCCGCACGCTCTACGAGCGTTATCCGCAGGGCGACCCGCAATTCGCCGTGCAGGCCGAGACCCTGCGCCGCGGCCCGGGTTTCGTCCAGCAACTGAAGATGAGCCGCATGACTGCGGCGGTGCTGCTGGTGACCTTCGTGGTGGCGGCCATCACTCTGCTGGGCACCTCCCCCGAGACGTTGCGTTGGTTCACTTTCCAGAATTTCCAGATGGTCGGCGAGGATCGCGCGCTGTTCTATCCGCTGTCCGACTCGCTGGCGCAGGGGCAGTGGTGGCGCCTGTTCACGCCCATGCTGATCCACTTCGGCTGGCTGCACCTGGCGATGAACGCCATGTGGTACTGGGAGCTGGGCCGGCGCATCGAGTATCGCCAGGGCGCCTGGATGCTGCTGGGGCTGAGCCTGGGCTTCGGCCTGGTGTCGAACCTGGTGCAGTACGGCTTCAGCGGGCCGAGCCTGTTCGGTGGGCTGTCCGGCGTGCTTTACGGACTGCTCGGCCACTGCTGGATCTTCCAGCGCATGGCGCCGACGCCGGCCTATCACCTGCCCAGGGGCGTGGTGGCGATGATGCTGATCTGGCTGCTGGTGTGCCTGTCGGGGGTGATCGACCTGCTCGGCTTCGGCTCCATCGCCAACGGCGCCCACGTCGGCGGGCTGGTGGCCGGTTGCCTGAGTGGTCTGGTCGGCGGGCTGTTGGCTCGGCGCGCGGCGCGCTGAGCCGCATTGCGGCGTCTCATCATCGGCCGATCCTTGCCGGCTGGCGACTTCGCAGGGTGGGTGGAGCCTAGGCGATACCCATGCTGTCGGTGCTGGGAGCGATGGGTATCGCTTCGCTCCACGCCATCCTACGAAAGCAGCCTTCTGGATGAACGGGACCTACGCAACCGATTGACCGGCGTTCGTGCGCGCAAGGCTTTCGCCCGGTAGAATGCCCGCTTCGTTTTTCCCCTGCAGGAGCCGGCCCATGTCGTCCTTCGCCGAAATGATCGAGAACATCACCCCCGAAATCTACGAGAGCCTCAAGCTGGCCGTGGAAATCGGCAAGTGGCCCGATGGCCGCAAGCTGTCCCAGGAACAGAAGGAGCTGTCGCTGCAGGCCATGATCGCCTGGGAGATGGACAACCTGCCCGAGGACCAGCGCACCGGCTACATGGGCCCGCAGGCCTGCGAATCCCACGCCGAGCCGATCCCGAACATCCTCTTCTCCTCCAATTCGCTGCACTGATGGCAGGGTTTTGATGGAAGAGATTGGACGCGGCGCCCTGGACAAGATGTCGGCGCGCCTGGAAAGCCCCGTGCAGTACGCCTTCCGCTTGGGCGATGCGCAGGTCCCGGTGAACCCGCTGATCGGCAAGACCGTGCGCCTGGAGTACCTGGGCGAGATCAACTGCTGCCACTGCGGGCGCAAGACCAGGAAGAGCTTTGCCCAGGGCTACTGCTACCCGTGCTTCACCAAGCTGGCGCAATGCGACAGCTGCATCATGAGCCCGGAGAAGTGCCACTTCGAGGACGGCTCCTGCCGCGAGCCGGAGTGGGGAGAGCGCTTCTGCATGACCGATCACGTGGTCTACCTGGCCAACTCCTCGGGAGCCAAGGTGGGCATCACCCGCGCCACCCAGGTGCCGACCCGCTGGATCGACCAGGGCGCGCGCCAGGCGCTGCCGATCATGCGCGTGGCGACCCGCCAGCAGTCCGGCTTCGTCGAGGACCTGCTGCGTAGCCAGGTCACCGACCGCACCAACTGGCGCGCATTGCTCAAGGGCGAGGCCGAGCCGCTGGACCTGGTAGCCATCCGCGAGCAGATCTTCGATGCCTGCGCCGAGGGCATCGTCGCGCTGCAGCAGCGCTTCGGCCTGCAGGCGATCCAGCCGGTGATCGACATGGACCCCATCGAGATCAGCTACCCGGTGGAGGCCTACCTGCCCAAGATCACCAGTTTCGATCTGGACAAGACGCCGGTGGTCGAGGGTACCCTGCAGGGTATCAAGGGCCAGTACCTGATCTTCGATACCGGCGTGATCAACGTGCGCAAGTTCACCGCGTACCAGCTGGCCATCAGCGCCTGATCGAACCTGCATTGAATTTTCGGCACGAGGAACGCATCTAGGGATAGATGCGTTCCCGACTCGCCCGCGCCGTTCCCAATCGCTAGAGTCAGTATTCCTCCGGCCGGCCCATCCTGCCTGCCGCCTTCCAAGGGGCCAAAAGCCATGCGTACCGAGCAACCGAAAGTCATCTACCTCAAGGATTATCAGGCGCCCGAGTACCTGATCGACGAGACCAACCTGACCTTCGAGCTGTACGAGGACCACACCCTGGTCCACGCCCAGCTGGTGATGCGCCGCAATCCGGAGCGCGGCGACGGCTTGCCGCCGCTGGTGCTCGACGGCCAGCAGTTGGAGCTGCTGTCGGTGGCGCTGGACGACCAGACCCTCGAAGCCGGCCAGTACCAGCAGGACGAGAACCACCTGACCCTGCAGCCGACGGCGAAGACCTTCACCGTCGACAGCACCGTGCGTATCCACCCGGAAAGCAACACCGCGCTGGAAGGCCTGTACAAGTCCGGCAAGATGTTCTGCACCCAGTGCGAAGCCGAAGGCTTCCGCAAGATCACCTACTACCTCGACCGCCCGGACGTGATGAGCAGCTTCACCACCACGCTGTCGGCCGAGCAGCACCAGTATCCGGTGCTCCTCTCCAACGGCAACCCGGTGGCCAGCGGCTCGGAAGAGGGCGGCCGCCACTGGGCGACCTGGCAGGACCCGTTCAAGAAGCCGGCCTACCTGTTCGCCCTGGTCGCCGGTGACCTCTGGTGCGTGGAAGACCAGTTCACCACCATGAGCGAGCGCGAAGTCACCCTGCGCATCTATGTCGAGCCGGAGAACATCGACAAGGTCCAGCACGCCATGGACAGCCTGAAGAACTCGATGCGCTGGGACGAGAAGGTCTACGGTCGCGAGTACGACCTGGACATCTTCATGATCGTCGCGGTCAACGACTTCAACATGGGCGCCATGGAGAACAAGGGCCTCAACATCTTCAACTCCAGCTGCGTACTGGCCAAGGCCGAGACTGCCACCGATGCCGCGCACCAGCGCGTCGAAGGTGTCGTCGCCCACGAGTACTTCCACAACTGGTCGGGCAACCGCGTGACCTGCCGCGACTGGTTCCAGCTGTCGCTCAAGGAAGGCTTCACCGTGTTCCGCGACAGCGAGTTCTCCGCCGACATGAACTCGCGCACCGTCAAGCGCGTCGAGGACGTGGCCTTCCTGCGCACCAACCAGTTTGCCGAGGACGCCGGTCCCATGGCGCACCCGGTGCGCCCGGATTCCTTCATCGAGATTTCCAACTTCTACACCCTGACCGTCTACGAGAAGGGTTCGGAAGTGGTACGCATGATCCACACCCTGCTGGGCGCCGACGGCTTCCGCAAGGGCACCGACCTGTACTTCGAGCGCCATGACGGCCAGGCCGTGACCTGCGACGACTTCGTCAAGGCCATGGAAGACGCCAACGGCGTCGACCTGACCCAGTTCAAGCGCTGGTACAGCCAGTCCGGCACCCCGCGTCTGGCGGTGGAGGAGAGCTTCGACGCCGCCGCGCAGAGCTACACCCTGACCTTCCGCCAGAGCTGCCCGGCCACGCCGGGGCAGAGCGAGAAGCAGCCCTTCGTCATTCCGGTGCAGATGGGCCTGATCGACAAGCTGGGCAACGCCCTGTCGTTGCGCCTGCAGGGCGAAGAGCATGCCCATGGCAGCGATCGCGTGCTGCAGGTCACCGAGGCCGAACAATCGTTCACCTTCGTCGGCCTCGCCGAGAAGCCGCTGCCGTCGCTGCTGCGTGGTTTCTCCGCGCCGGTGAAACTGAGCTTCCCGTACAACCGCGACCAGCTGATGTTCCTCATGCAGTACGACGAGGACGGCTTCAACCGCTGGGAAGCCGGCCAGCAGCTGTCCGTACAAGTCCTGCAGGAGCTGATCGGCCAGCACCAGCGTGGCGAGAAGCTTGTCCTGGATGATCGCCTGATCACCGCCTTCCGCACCTTGCTGCTGGACACCGGCCTGGACCAGGCCATGGTCGCCGAGATGCTCTCGCTGCCCAGCGAGGCGTACCTCACCGAGATCAGCGAAGTGGCTGATGTCGAGGCCATCCACGCCGCCCGCGAGTTCGCCCGCCAGCAGATCGGTGCGGCGCTGCACGAGCCGCTGTGGGAGCGCTACCAGGCCAACCGCAAGCAGTCCCGCGAGACCGCCTACGTCGCCGAGGCTTCGCATATCGCCCGCCGCAGCCTGCAGAACATCGCTCTCTCCTACCTCATGCAGAGCGGCAAGGCCGAGGTGCTCGCCGCCTGCCAGGAGCAGTACAAGGATTGCGACAACATGACCGAGCGCCTGACCGCGCTGGCCGTGCTGGTCAACTCGTCCTTCGAGAGTGAAAAGGCCGAGGGGCTGGCGATGTTCGCCGACTACTTCAAGGACGACCCGCTGGTGATGGACCAGTGGTTCAGCGTCCAGGCCGGCTGCACCCTGCCGGGCGGGCTGGAGCGTGTACAGGAACTGATGAAGCATTCGGCCTTCACCCTGAAGAACCCGAACAAGATCCGCGCGCTGATTGGCGCCTTCGCCAACCAGAACGCGGTGAACTTCCACCGCGCAGACGGCGCCGGCTACCGCTTCCTGGCCGACCAGATCATCACCCTCAACGCGCTCAACCCGCAGATCGCCTCGCGCCTGCTGACCCCGCTGACCCGCTGGCGCAAGTACGCGCCGACGCGTCAGGCGCTGATGAAGGCCGAGCTGGAACGCATCCTCGCGTCCGGCGAGCTGTCCAGCGATGTATACGAAGTGGTCAGCAAGAGCCTCGCGTAACACACCCGCCGCGCCCCGTCCCAGGGGCGCAATGCACTTTCGAAAAGGTGTTACCAACTTTTGTTGGTAACACCTTTTTGTTACCTATCGAAATTAACCGATATCATTCTTATCGCTTTGTGATATTGGGCGAAAAACCCCGATGTGTCTGCGTCGCGCCTTCAGGGGCCGATTGCGCCATCAGGGGTGTCAAATGGCGCAATCAGCCACTTGATTTGATCAGTGAACGACCAGTCACAAAAAGTAGCGCGCAGATTCTTTATTTTTTGTAAGCAGAATCGGATACATCGGTGCTGTTGGCACTGGGGTTGCACCGACGGACCCCGCTTAGCCTTTGCCCGTCCGATGGGGCGGGAGGCATGTCGAGCACCTTGGGGGAGTTTCCTTCAGATCGACGACAACAAGGCCGTGGAATAACGGCTGAAAACGGTGAACCGCCCGCAGTGGCGGCACCGCCAAAGAATGATCAGTCCATGGAGTGAGTCCTAATGGAAATCCCAGTTCGCAAGCCCGTCTTGCGTTATGCGCCTGCTCGTGCGGGCTTCGCCCTGGCAGGCATCCTGCCTCTGCTGATGTCCGCCCCGGCGACCGCCGTGGAGTTCAGCTTCCTCGACAACGAGGTGACCGGCTCGCTGGACAGCACCGTTTCCTACGGCTCGCTGTGGCGCGTACAGGGTCAGGACAAGACCAACAACGACATCAACGGCAACGACGGCAACCGTAACTTCGACACGGGCCTGGTTTCCGAGGTGTACAAGATCACTTCCGACCTGGAAGCGACCTACAAGAACTACGGCCTGTTCGTACGTGGTTCGGCTTTCTATGACACCCAGATCATGGATAAGCGCAACGACTACTACGACAACAACCACCCGGCGCAGCCGAGCCAGACCTACCCCAACAGCGACCGCTTCACCAGCGAGACCCGTGACGCCGCCGGCAACCGCGCCGAGATCCTCGATGCCTACGTCTATGGCAACTGGGACGTGGCCGACCACCCGCTGACCGCGCGCCTGGGTCGCCAGGTGTTCAACTGGGGCGAGGGCATCTTCTACCGTGGTGGCGTCAACACCACCAACCCGGTGGACGCCGCCAAGTTCCGCCTGCCGGGCGCAGAGCTGAAGGAAGTGCTGATGCCGGTTGAGGCCGCGAGCTTCAACATCGGCCTGACCGACAACCTGTCGATGGACGCTTTCTACCAGTGGAACTGGAAGGAAACCCGTATCGACCCGGTCGGCACCTTCTTCTCCGAGACCGACCTGTTCGCCGATGGTGGCAACACCGCCTACACCACCGTGGGTGCGCTCTCCAACCCGCTGTTCCAGACCCTCTACCCGCAGCTGTCGGCAGCCCATGTGGGCGGCCTGCAGGGCACCAGCTACCTGGACTCCAATGGCGTGTTCAAGGTCGCCAACGTCGGCAAGGACATCAACGCCAAGAACGATGGTCAGTTCGGCGTGGCCTTCCACTACGTGGCCGAAGAGCTGAACTCCACCGAGTTCGGCTTCTACTTCGTCAACTACCACTCGAAAGAGCCGACCATCTACGCCGACCTGAACAGCGATTACGCCGGCGTGAACCTCGACCAGCTGGCCGGCATTGGCGGCTTCAGCTCCTACGACCAGCTGGTAAGCGCGGCAGGCGGCGGCAACGCCCTGGCCGGCCAGGTGCTGAGCCTGGTCAACGGCGCGACCTCCGTGGACGTGGCCAACCAGGTCAACGCCCGTCGCGAGTACGTCGAGAACATCCGCATGTACGGCTTCAGCTTCAACACCACCGTGGGCGATGCCTCGGTGTTCGGTGAGCTGGCCTACCGTCCGAACCTGCCGATCGGCATCGCCACCACCAACGACCTGCTCGGCGACCTGCTGGTCCAGGCTCCGGGTCTGGCCAGCGGCAAGACCGTGAATATCGGTGGCGGCCAGGTTTCGATGAGCGACCAGATCCACAACTACGAGCGCGTCGAGGCCTTCAACACCTCGCTGGGTACCATCTACAACTTCGGTCCCTCACTGTCCTTCGACTCGTTGATGGGCGTGGCGGAACTGGCCTCCGAGCACCTGCGCGGCAGCGACCTGAAGTACACCGCGTACGACGGCAGCACCCGCTACTACTCCGGCCGCGGCAACGGCGCCTACATCTCCGGCTACGACCGCGACGATCAGGTGAACAAGAACGCCTACGGCTACACCCTGCTGCTGTCGGGTACCTGGAACGACGTGTTCGCCGGCGTGAACATCTCGCCCTACGCCGTCTACAAGGACGACTTCGAAGGCAACTCCTACCAGACCGGCAACTTCATCGAAGGCCGCAAGGCCTACACCCTGGGCGTCAAGGCGACCTACCTGAACGCCCTGGAAGCCGAGCTGCAATACACCGAGTTCTACGGCGCCGGGCAGAACAACGCCGCACGCGACCGCGACAACGTGGGCTTCAACGTCAAGTACTCGTTCTAACGAAAACAGATCCTATGAAAGCCGCGCGGCGGGGTTCAGAAGTACCCGCCGCGCACACCTCACGGAGAAGCAACATGCGCAACATGCGTACCCTGGTTGGCGCCGCAGTGGCCCTGGCCCTGTCGGCCGGCAGCGCCCTGGCAGCGGTTTCCCCGCAGGACGCGGCCAAGCTGCAGTCGACCCTGACCCCGATGGGCGCGGAAAAGGCCGGCAACGCCGCCGGCACCATTCCGGCCTGGACCGGTGGCATTACCCAGGCGCCGGCCGGCTACAAGCCGGGCCAGCACCACATCGACCCGTTTGCCGCCGACAAGCCGCTGTACACCATCACCAAGGCGAACCTGGACCAGTACAAGGCCAACCTGACGCCGGGCACCCTGGCGCTGTTCGCCACCTACCCGGACACCTTCCAGATGCCGGTGTACCCGAGCCGCCGCAGTGGTTCGGCACCGCAGTGGGTGTATGACAACACCCTGAAGAACGCCACCAGCGCCAAGCTGGCCGAGGGCGGCAACGGCTTCGTCGATGCCTTCGGCGGCATTCCGTTCCCGATCCCGCAGAGCGGCGTGGAGGCGGTGTGGAACCACATCGCTCGTTACCGCGGTACCTTCATCGTGCGTCGTGCGTCCGAAGTGGCCGTGCAGCGCAATGGTGACTACTCGCTGGTGACCTCGCAGCAGGAAGCACTGTTCAAGTACTACGTCCAGGGCAAGAGCTTCGCTGACCTGAACAACCTGCTGTTCTACTACCTGTCGTTCACCAAGAGCCCGGCTCGCCTGGCCGGTGGTGCCGCGCTGGTCCACGAGACCCTGGATCAGGTGAAGGAGCCGCGTCAGGCCTGGGGCTACAACGCTGGCCAGCGCCGCGTGCGCCGTGCGCCGAACCTGGCCTACGACACCCCGATCGCTGCCGCTGACGGCCTGCGTACCGCCGACGACACCGACATGTTCAACGGTTCGCCCGATCGCTACGAGTGGAAACTGATCGGCAAGAAGGAAATGTACATCCCGTACAACAACTACAAGGTTTCCAGCCCTGAGGTTAAGTACAAGGATCTGCTGACCCCCAGCCACCTGAACCCGAAGTACACCCGCTACGAACTGCACCGCGTGTGGGTCGTCGAAGGCACCTTGAAGCCGGGCTCGCGCCACATCTACTCCAAGCGCGTGCTGTTCCTGGACGAAGACAGCTGGGGCGCCGCCGAAGTCGACCAGTACGACGGTCGCGGCGAGCTGTGGCGTGTTTCGCTGGCCTACCTGAAGAACTACTACGAGCTGCCCACCACCTGGACCGCTCTGGATACCTTCCACGACCTGCAGGCCCGTCGCTACCACGTACAGAACCTGGACAACGAAGAGCCGAGCACCATCGACTTCGGCCAGGCCGTACCGGACGACTCCTACTTCAGCCCGTCCGCACTGCGTCGCCGCGGCACCCGCTGAGTTCGTGTCATGCCTGAAAGAGCCCGCCCTTCGGCGGGCTTTTTCATTTGTGGTCGAAAAGTCGCCAGACCCTGTAGGGCGGAGACGAAAAGTGTTACCGCTCAACCCGCTGGAAGCCCCCAGCTGCGCGCCTTTCGGCTGAGATGGCAAAACGCAGTCATCCTTTCGAGTGAGGCGGCCAGGGCTTAACAAAAGATAACGTGCCGTTAATTGTCAGCCTCGGAAAAGGCTGGCTATATAGCTCCAAACTACATACCGCCTGCATAAGAAAAAGAGGTAAAGGCATATGCGTGAGCCCCTGTGGCGCACTTCGAGCGAGCAGCCCGTATCGGGAGTGCGAAGCTCCTTCCCGATGTCGCGCAAGACGGTTTCCCTGCTCGGCGCGTTTTCCTTCCTGATGATGTCCCTGGCTCCGCTGCATGCCGTTGCCGCAACGGACGCCGCCAGTGATTCCAACTCGATCGTTTCCGCCAAGGCCTCCAGCAGCCTGCTGCTGAGCATTGCCCATGCCGGCAAGCGGCTGATCGCAGTGGGTGATCACGGGCACATCCTCTATTCCGACGACGCAGGCAAGAGCTGGACCCAGGCCACCGTGCCGACCCG
Source organism: Pseudomonas sp. PDM22 (assembly GCF_014851965.1). Classification (NCBI taxonomy): domain Bacteria; kingdom Pseudomonadati; phylum Pseudomonadota; class Gammaproteobacteria; order Pseudomonadales; family Pseudomonadaceae; genus Pseudomonas; species Pseudomonas sp. PDM22. The sequence continues at coordinate 126,969 of NZ_JACVAR010000001.1, read as the reverse complement.
CCAGCTGCTGACCTCGGTGTTCTTCATCAGCGACAAGAAGGGCTGGGCCGTCGGCCATGACGCCCAGGTCCTGGCCACCACCGATGGCGGCACCACCTGGGTGCGCCAGTTCGAGGACCTCAAGCGCGAAGCGCCGCTGCTGGACATCTGGTTCCAGGACGAGAACCACGGCATGGCCGTGGGCGCCTATGGCGCGCTGCTGGAAACCACCGACGGTGGCCAGCACTGGGAAGACGTCAGCGACCGCCTGGACAACGAAGACCAGTTCCACCTCAACGCCATCACGGCGGTGAAGGATTCCGGCCTGTTCGTGGTCGGCGAGGCGGGCAGCATGTTCCGCTCCAAGGACTGGGGCGAGACCTGGGAAAAACTCCAGGGCCCGTACGAAGGCTCGCTGTTCGGCGCCACCGGCACCACCCAGGCCGGCACCGTCCTGGCCTACGGTCTGCGCGGCCACCTGTTCCGCTCCACCGATTTCGGCAGCACCTGGCAGCAGGTCAGCCTGCCCACCGCCAACGGCGGCGAGCTGGAGTTCGGCCTCTCCGAAGGCAGCCTGCTGGATGACGGCACCATCGTCGTCGTCGGCCATGGCGGCAGCGTGCTGGAGAGCAAGGACGACGGCGTGAGCTTCAGTGTCGTCAACCGTCCGGATCGCCTGTCCCTCGCGGGCGTGAGCGCGGCCGGCAATGGCAACCTGGTCCTGGTCGGCCAGGGCGGTATCCACCTGGCTTCGGCGACCGGCGCCGAGCTGACAGAACAACAATAAGCCGGGGAGCCGCAATGAACGCTCTGAACAAGCATCAACAGGACAAGGCGACTTTCCTGGAACGCATCATCTTCACCCACCGGCCGTTCGTGATCATCGCGTGCCTGCTGGTGACCGTCTTCCTCGCCTGGTCGGCCACGCAAGTGCGTCCGTCCACCAGCTTCGAGAAGATGATCCCGCTGCAGCACCCGTTCATCCAGAACATGCTGGAGCACCGCAACGACCTGGCCAACCTCGGCAACACCGTGCGCATCTCGGTGGAAGCGGTGAATGGCGACATCTTCACCAAGGAATACATGGAGACGCTGCGGCAGATCCATGACGAGGTCTTCTACATCCCCGGCGTCGACCGCTCCGGCATGAAGTCGCTGTGGAGCCCGAGCGTGCGCTGGACCGAAGTGACCGAGGAAGGCTTCGCCGGTGGCGAGGTGATCCCGCAGACCTACGACGGTTCCGCCAAGGCCCTGGACCTGCTGCGCAACAACGTGCTCAAGTCCGGCCAGATCGGCCGCCTGGTGGCCAACAACTTCAAGTCGAGCATCGTCGACGTGCCGCTGCTGGAGGTCTACCCGGACCCGAAGGACCAGGGCAAGCTGATGAAGCTGGACTACCGCCAGTTCTCCCATGAGCTGGAAGAGAAGATCCGCGACAAGTACCAGCTGCAGAACCCCAACGTGAAGATCCACATCACCGGCTTCGCCAAGAAGGTCGGTGACCTGATCGACGGCCTGCTGATGGTGGTCGGCTTCTTCGGCATCTGCTTCGTCATCACCCTGGTGCTGCTGCTGTGGTTCACCAAGTGCGTGCGCTCCACCATTGCCGTGTTGTCCACCACCCTGGTGGCGGTGATCTGGCAGCTGGGCCTGCTGCACATCATCGGCTTCGGGCTGGACCCTTACTCGATGCTGGTGCCGTTCCTGATCTTCGCCATCGGTATTTCCCATGGCGTGCAGAAGATCAACGGTATCGCCCTGCAGTCCAGTGACGCGGAAACCCCGCTGCTGGCCGCCCGCCGCACCTTCCGCCAGCTGTTCCTGCCGGGCATGATCGCGATCCTCGCGGACGCCGTCGGCTTCATCACCCTGCTGGTGATCGACATCGGCGTGATCCGCGAACTGGCCATCGGCGCGTCCATCGGCGTGGCGGTGATCGTGTTCACCAACCTGATCCTGCTGCCGGTTGCCATTTCCTACATCGGCATCAGCAAGAAGGCGGTACAGCGTAGCAAGGAAGACGCCGTGCGCGACCATCCCTTCTGGCGTGCGCTGTCCAACTTCGCCAGCCCGTCGGTGGCGCCGATTTCCGTGGTCATTGCCCTGGCGATGTTCGCCGGCGGCATGTGGCAGGGCCATCACCTGAAGATCGGCGACCTCGACCAGGGCGCGCCGGAACTGCGTCCGGATTCGCGCTACAACCTGGACAACGACTTCATCATCCGCAACTACTCGACCAGTTCCGACGTGCTGGTGGTGATGGTGGCGTCCGAGGCCGAAGGCTGCTCCACCCACAAGACCCTGTCCGCCATCGACGAGCTGGCCTGGCGCCTGGAGAACACCCAGGGCGTGCAGTCGGCCATCTCCCTGGTCACCGTCTCCAAGCAGATGATCAAGGGCATGAACGAAGGCAACCTGAAGTGGGAGTCGCTGTCGCGCAACCAGGACGTGCTGAACAACTCCATCAGCCGCGCCGAAGGCCTGTTCAACAGCAACTGCTCGCTGGCACCCCTGCTGGTGTTCCTCAACGACCACAAGGCCGAGACCCTCGACCGCGCCGTGGCCGTCGTTCAGGACTTCGCCAAGGCCAACGAGAAGGACGACCTGAAGTTCAAGCTCGCCGCCGGTAACGCCGGTATCGAGGCCGCCACCAACGACGTGATCAAGCACTCGGAACTGACCATCCTGATCCTGGTGTACATCTGCGTTGCGCTGATGTGCCTGATCACCTTCCGCTCCTTCGCCGCGACGCTGTGCATCGTGCTGCCGCTGATCCTCACCTCGGTACTGGGCAACGCGCTGATGGCGACCCTGGGCATCGGCGTGAAGGTGGCGACCCTGCCGGTGATCGCGTTGGGCGTGGGTATCGGCGTGGACTACGGCATCTACATCTACACCCGCCTGGAGTCCTTCCTGCGCCAGGGCCTGTCCCTGCAGGAAGCCTACTACGAGACCCTGAAGTCCACGGGCAAAGCAGTACTGTTCACCGGCCTGTGCCTGGCCATTGGCGTCGCCACCTGGATCTTCTCGGCGATCAAGTTCCAGGCCGACATGGGCCTGATGCTGACCTTCATGCTCCTCTGGAACATGTTCGGCGCCCTGTGGCTGCTGCCGGCGCTGGCGCGCTTCCTGATCAACCCGGAGAAGGTGCGCCAGAAGAAGGCTTCGATCCTGGTTCACTGATCGACGCTCGAGCAATAAAGAACGCGGCCCTCGGGCCGCGTTTTTTTATGATCTTCGTAGGGGCCGACTTCACGGCAGAATCGCAAACACCCGCGCCGGGAAGCCCGTACCCTGGGCAATCTTCGGGAAACTCACCACCGCCAGCGCGCCGGCTTCGGGCACCTTGTCGAGGTTGGCGAGCAGTTCGATCTGGTAGTGGTTGGTGCCCAGGATGTAGGACTCCAGCGAATAGTCGTCCTTGCTGGTGGCGATGCCCGGATCGGTGTCGGTGGTCTCGTGGCCCGATGCAGTGATCTTGCGCGTCTCATAGAGGTACACCAGCGCCTCCTTGCTCCAGCCCGGATAGTGCGCCACGCCCTTGGCGTCCTGGTTCTGCATCTTCGCCTGGTCTGGCCAGCGCTGGGACCAGTCGGTGCGTAGCGCCGCGAAGGAGCCTTCCGGTACCGCACCATGCCTGGCCTCCCAGGCCTTCACATCGGCGAGGGTGAGTACGTAGTCGGGGTTCTTCGCCACCTGTTCATGGATGTCGAACACCACCAGCGGCAGGAACTGCTCCTTCACATCGAGCTGGTCGACGCTGCGCAGGCCCTTGTGGAAGTGCACCGGCGGGTCGACGTGGGTGCCCCACTGGCCGACGTGGCTGTACAGCTCCACCTGGAAGCCATCCTTGTCCACGGTGTAGAGCGTCTTGCGGCCCATGGGTTCGAAGCCTTTCCAGTGCGGCGTGTTGTTGTCGAACGAGTGGGTCAGGTCGACGAAAGTGTGTTGCTTGAGGCTGGCGTAGGTGTCCCACAGGCCGGGCTGGGCAGCCTGGCTTGCGGCGGGTAGCAGGGCGGCGGTGAAGAGCAGGGCGGGGAGGCGTTGCATGGGTCTGATTCCTTGACGGGGATGGGAGAAAGCGCCTTATCTTTCTCCATCGTCTGATCCGCCATCCAATTCTGAATTCTGCTTTTCTTATTCCTTTCCGTTAGGAGACCCCATGTCCTTCCAGCTCATCGAGTACGCCGAAGCCAGTCCTGAAGTCCGTGACGTCTACGACGACATCATGGCGACCCGCAAGATCGACTGGGTGAACAACTTCTGGAAGGCCCTAGCCAACCATCCGCAGACGCTCAAGCGCACCTGGGAAAGTCTCAAGGAAGTCATGGGGCCGGGGCAGCTCGATCCGCTGGTGAAGGAGCTGATCTACGTCGCCGTCAGCGTCACCAACAACTGCAATTACTGCATCGGCTCCCACGGCGCCGCGGCGCGCAAGGCCGGGATGGACGACGCCATGCTCGGCGAGCTGATGGCGGTGGTGGCCATGGCCAACGAGACCAACCGCCTTGCCATCGGCTACCAGGTGCCGCTGGACGATGTGTTCAAGGGCGCGGTGATGGAGAGCAGCGCCAACTGAGTCGACTGGGCCCTGTAGGAGCGGGCCATGCCCGCGATCCGTCGGCAGGGCCGACGTTTTTCTGGTGTTGCAGGTTTGCTGCTTCGACTTGGGTATTTCGGCGCCGCTTCAGCATGCGCGTGGACTCCGTGTTTCTCCCCCTCGGGCGACCTTCTTTGGCAAACGACGGATGGCCGCCCCACCCAAAGAAGGCAAAGGTCTTGCCCCGGACATCCGGTTTTTCGCTTAGGCGAAAAATACCCTCGTTGAACGGGGCATTCGGCGCGTGCGGATGTTTCTCTGGAAGTCTCATCAGAGCCAGAGCGGCGTGGCTCTTTGTAAGAGCGAGCTTGCTCGCGAACCCGCCCTGCGCCCGAACCATCAGGGGCGGGATTGGGACAACCGCTGGATCGCCTTGACCGGAGTTCCATCGCTCCAGCGCCCCATGGATAGCTGCGCCGGCCCGCCGCCCAACGCGTAGTCGCGGTCCTGGCCGTAGAAGGCCGCATCGCACAGCGCATCGAACAACTTCCACGGTCCGAACCAGTCCATCGCATCGGTGGCCAGAGCATTGTGCGCCGAGGGTTGCCCCTGCTTGAGCCGCTGCTTCACACGTTCCTGCACGCGGTTGAGCAGCCAGCTGGAAGAGTCGCTGGGCGGGTAGCGCGGATCGAAACGCGGCGCGGTCGGCGCTGCGTGATTGGCCAGCAGCGGCGGGCTGCCGTGGCGGTCGCTGCGCAGCAGGAGCAGGTCCTTGTCGCGCGATGCGACCTGGGTGCTCTCCGCGTAGACGCGTCGCGCGTCATCGCAGGCGACGCGTTCGTCCTCATCACCACAAACAGCCAGCAGCAAGGTGCCGGCGGGAATGTTTGCCAGTGGTTCCAGTGGCACCTGCCGCCAGCGCGGGCCGCTGCTCTTGCCCGGCTCAACTGCCATCAGCGCGCGCGGTTGTGGCACGCCGAGGCGTTGCCAGGAGGCTGCCAGCCCGCTGGCGATCAGGCCGCCCGCCGAGTGACCGATATAGGCGACGTGCTCCAGCTCCGGCTTCACCCCCAGCTTGCCTGCCTGCAGATCGGCGAGAGCGCGGCGCACGGAGTCGGCGGCGTTGGGCAGGAACTCCGCCGCCGGCGTCTTCAGCGTCGCCTGGTAGCGCGGGTAGATGAGGATGGCGCCGCGTCGGACGATGTGCTCGATCCAGGCGCGGTAGAGGTCGGGCTGCATGACGCTCCAGCCGTGGGTGAAGACCACGACGGGCGCCGTGGACGGGACTGGGCGGTCCGGGGTGAACACCCAGTACTCGTTGCCGTCGGTGGTGAAGTGCCACTGGCGCACGTCGGCGTGGGCATAGTTCGAGCCGCCAGGGCCCTGCAGTGGCTGGGTCGGTGGCAGGACCTCGGCAGTGCTCAGCGGGGCTGCCTGGAGCAGGTTGCAGATCAGCAGCAGGCCGGCGGCCAGCGCTGGAGTCAGCCGGTGGGCGGGCATGGAGGCACCTCTGGCGGGGATGCCTCCAGCATAGCTGTCAGCGGGGATAGAGCGGCGGCAGGCTGCTGGCTTCCGGCGCTGGCGGCGCGTCCGGGTCGGCGCCAGGGAGGGTGCGGATGGCGCGCCAGAGGTCTTCGCCCTGCCAGTTGCGGCCGCCTTCGCTGTCGCTGTAGAGCGCGCCGTTCAGACCGTCCAGCGCATCGGACAATGGCACGAAGCGCGCCGCCATGTCGGCCAGGGTTTCCGGCTGCTGGCGGGCCCAGGCATCCAGCGCCTGGCGGGTGGCGTGGGAATCGTTGGCCTGGCAGGCGCGGCGCAGTTCGTCGAGCAGCGTGCGGGTGCTGGGGCCAGCCTGCGCCACACGGATCACCGCCGGCTGGCTACGAGCGCGCCACCACAGGCCGAAGCCGAGCAGGGTGGTCAGGCTGAGCAGGGCGCAGGCGAGCTGCCAGGGCCACAGCAGCGTGTCGCTGACCGGCGCTTCGCTGGGCGCGGCGGGGGGCTCGGCGTGCTCTTCGAGCTGTGCGTTGGCAGCGACCTGCAGCGTGCGCGCCGGCAGGCTGGTGCGCTCGACGCGGCGCTCCTGGGTGTTCCACCAGACGATTTCCACCGGCGGCAGCTCCACCGGGCCGGCCTTGTCGGCGATCAGTGCTTCACGCTCTTCGCGACTGCCGATCATGCCCTGGTCGCTGGCCTCGTTGGCCAGCTGCGGCTGGTCCGGATAATGGCGCAGGCCTTCGGGCAGGCTGATGGGCAACGGCGGCAGCTGGGCGCTGGAGAGGCCTTCCACGCGCAGCATGATGTTGCGGGTCAGCGACTCGCCGGCCTTGGCCTCTTCCGGCTGCGGGCTCCAGGTCTCGGTCAGGCTGAGCGAGCGGGCAGGCAGCCACGGTGCGTCTTTCGGGTAATCGGCGGGCTTGGGATCGACCTGCAGCGGGATGCTCGGCGAGACCACTCGAATCTGTTTGCCCGTTGGCGGGCCGAAGGGATTGTTGTCCTCGTTGCGGCGCTGCGCGACCTGGGTGGCGTTGAAGGTCTGGCCGGGGATTTCCAGGGTGCCGCTGTTCTGCGGGAAGATCGCGTAGCGCACTTCGATCACGCCGTGGCGAACGCCGTTGATGTCCTTCTCGTAGGTGCGCGCCTCACCCAGTTGCTCGACGCGGGCGTCGTTCATGCGCAGCGGGCTGAGGCTGCTGTCGTCGTACAACGACACCGAGTGGTAGATGCGCAGGGTGAGGATCACCTGGGCCTGCACCCAGCTTTCCTCGCGGTCGACGCTGGCGTCGATGAACACCGGGGCGAGCTTCTGGCCCTCGGCGCTGTCCTCGGCCTTGAGCACGTCGAGGCTGATCGGTTCGCTGGCATTGCCGCCCAGGTGGATCGGCGGGATTTCCACCTTGCCTTCGTTGCGCGGCTGCAGGGTGATGATCCAGCGCGTGGTGGCCTGGGACTTGCCGTTGAGCGTGGTCAGGCGGTTGACCTGACGGGTGCCGAGCACCACGAACTGCTCGTCCAGCGGCTTCAGGTCGGGCTTGCCGAACAGCGTGGGGTCGTCGGATTCCAGCGTCAGCTCGACGCTCTCGCCCTGGTTCAGGCGCGCACGGTCGACGCTGGCGGTGAGGCTGGCCTCGGCGCGGAAGGCGACGAGGCAGAGCAGGGTCAGGCAGATCAGCCTTTTCATGGGTTGGGTTCCTGGCGCTGCTGCTGTTGCTGGTACCAGAACTTGCGGCGCAACAGCTCGGACGGATCGTCGGGAATCTGCCGCAGCCACTGTTCCAGGGCCTGACGGCGCTCGTCACCTAGTGGACCGGCATCTTCCGGGTTGGTTTCCTGTTCTTCGCGGGCGTCCTCGCCGGGCTTGTCGCTGTGGCTGGCGGAGGGGCGGTCGGCTTCCTGCGAAGGGTTCTTCGCTGCCGGTGCCGGCTGCGAGTCGCGTTCGCTGGAATGTTCTTCCTCTTGCTGCTGGTCCTGCGGCTTGGCGGCCTGGGGATCGCTGCTCTGGGCGGGGTCCTGGTTCTGCTGCGGAGGCTGGTCGGTGCCATCGCCCGCGGGGTTGTCCTTGCGCTGGCGCAGCAGGTCTTCGAGCAGCGCCTTGTTGCGCTTGGCCGACTCCAGCTCGGGCTCGCGCTCCAGCGCCTGGTCATAGGCGTCGATGGCCGCCTCCAGCTCGTTCTGTTTCGCCAGGGCGTTGCCGCGGTTGTAGTGGTCTGCGGCCTCATCGCCCTGGGCGAAGGCCTGGGCGGCGTCGACATAGTCGCCGGCGCGGTACAGCGCCAGGCCTTTCCAGCGGAAGTCGTCGAAGCGCTCGGCGGCTTCGGCGGGGTGCCCCGCGTCGAGCAGGCGCTGGCCCTGCTGGTCCGGCCGCAGCCAGAGGTCGTTGAACTCGAAGGCGTTGGCATCCTGAGGCGACGCCCACAGCAGCGGCAGCAACAGCGGCAGGCTGAACAGCCAGCCGCGTCGGCCGGCGCAGGCGGCGAGCAGCAGTAGCGGCAACAGCAGCCAGTAGCCCTGGTCGGCCCAGCGTTGCAGGCGCAGCAGGGCATCTTCCTCGCTCACCTGCAGGCCCTGGGTGCTGTCCAGCAGGCCGAGGGAGCGCAGGTCGCTGCTGCTGGCGCGCAGGCGCTGGAAGCGTCCGCCCATGTCGGTGGCGAAGGCACGCAGCGAGTTTTCGTCCAGCCGCGGCACGAGAATGTTGCCCTGGTCGTCCTTGAGGAAGGTGCCGTCTTCCTGGGCGATGGGCGCGCCGCCGGGGGTGCCGACGGCGAGCAGCAGCAAGTCCTTGCCCTTGCCTTTGAGGGCCTGGCGGATGCCCTGGCGTTCGCGGGCGTCCAGCGCACTGGTGATCAGCAGGATTCGGCCGTTGCCTTCGGCGCCATTGTCCAGCAGTCGGCGCGCCTGGGCCACGGCAAGGTCGGCGCGCTCGCCAGGTTCGGGCATGATCGACGGCTTCAGGGCGTCCAGCAGGTTGCGCGCGGTGCCCAGGTCATTGGACAGCGGCACCAGCGTGTGGGCGCTGCCGGCGTAGACGACGATGGCGGTCTGCGCGTCGCTGCGGCTCTGCAGCAGGTCGAGCAGCTTGTGCCGGGCCTGCTCCAGGCGCGTCGGCTTGAGGTCGGTGGCGAGCATCTGCGGGGTGAGTTCCAGCACCACCACCAGAGGGTCGCTGCGCTCCATGGTCGGTTGCTCCACCTGCTCCCAGCTTGGGCCGAGCAGGGCGAGCACGGCCAGCAGCCAGGCGATGCCGAGGTAGATCCATGGGCGGCGCTCATGGCGGCCGCTGCCGCCGGACAGCAGCCACGGATGGAAGGCCGGTGGCAGCAGCAATTGCCAGCGGCCGGCGCGGCGTTCGCGGTGCCAGAGTTTCCACAGCAGCCAGCCGAGCGGCAGCAGCAGGATCAGCCAGAGCGGGTGCAGCAGGTGCGGCCAGACGTGGCTCATGGCCGGCGCTCCTTCTGCAGACGCGCCGTCCAGGCCGGCCAGCGCCAGTCCTCGGGCGGCCACAACGTTCCGACGACCAGCGCCGCGCTGATCAGCAGGGCCAGCAGCAGCGGCCAGCGGTACAGCGCGATGGCCGGGCGTGCCTGGGTCGGCTTCTGTTCCACCGGTTCGAGCTGGTCGAGGCTGTCGGAGATGCGTTGCAGCTCTTCACCGTTGCGCGCACGGAAGTATTCGCCGCCGGTGCTTTCGGCGATGGCCTTGAGTGTCGGTTCGTCCAGGTCCAGCCCCGGATTGAGGCCGAACAGCCCGGCGACGCCACCCTGTTTGGGATCGGCGCCGATACCGATGGTGTAGACCTTCACCTGTTCCTCGGCAGCGAGTTTGGCGGCGGTCTGCGGGGAAATCTCGCCGGCGGTGTTTGCGCCGTCGGTGATCAGTACCAGCACGCGGCTCTCGGCCGGGCGCTGGCGCAGGCGCTTGACCGCCAGGCCGATGGCGTCGCCCAGGGCGGTGTCCTTGCCGGCGATGCCGATCAGCGCCTCGTCCAGCCAGATGCGCACGGTGTGGCGGTCGAAGGTCAGCGGCGCCTGCAGGTAGGCGCGGGTACCGAACAGAATCAATCCGACACGATCGCCCCGGCGGCCCTCGATGAAGTCGCCGAAGAGTTTCTTTACCAGGTCGAGGCGGCTGACTTGCGCGCCGTCCCAGGTCATGTCGGCGTAATCCATCGAGCCGGAGACGTCGACCGCCACCAGCAGGTCGCGGCCGGTGGCCGGGATCGGCAGCGGCTCGCCGACCCACTGCGGGCGCGCGGCGGCCAGCAGCAGGCAGAGCCAGAGCAGGGCGAAGGGCGCCTGCTGGCGCCACGCCGGCAGGCGTGCGCGGGCACGGCGGCCGGCGAGGCCTTCGAGTTCCTTGAGGAAGCTGACCTTGATCGCCGCCTCGCCGTTGTCGGCCGGCGGCAGGATGAAGCGCATCACCCAGGGCAGCGGGGCGAGCAGGAAGATCCAGGGCCAGGCGAACTCAAACATGCTTGCGCACCCAGGTTTCCACCGATGCAGCGAGGCCGTCGATGGCCTTGTCGTCCAGCTTGCACTCGGCGCGGTAGCCGCCTTCCACCAGGATCATCCAGCGGGTCAGGCCGGCGGCCGGGCAACGCGTATCGAGGAAGGCCAGCCAGGCGCGGCCGCTCAGGGTATGGCTGTGGCTCTCCGGCCAGCGGGCGCGCGACAGGCGCTTGAGCAGGCCATTGAGCGATTGCAGCCAGGGGCCGGCCGGCGCGCGGTCGTAAGGGCGTGGCAGGCGCTTGAGTTCCTCCAGCGCGGCTTCGCGCAGCGGGTCCAGTGCCACCTCGGCAACCACCTTGGCCTTGCGCCTGGGCAGCCAGCGCTGGCGGTTGCGCCAGAGCCCCCAGAGCAGCAGCGGCACCAGCGCGGCGAGCAGCCACCAGCCCGGCGCCGGCGGCCACCAGGGCACCGCGGCGGGTTCGATCAGCGGTTGCAGCTGGTCGAGGGGATTCATTTCGCGTAGCCCGGCTGGTGCTGTTCCAGCAGGTTGCGCAGTTGTTCCACCAGTTCTTCCTGGGTGGTCAGCGGCAGCAGCGGCACGCCAAGGCGCAGGGCGAGGCGCTGCCAGCGTTCGCGGCGCGCTTCGCCAAGGGCGCGGTAGGCCAGGCGTTGCTCGTCGATGTGGGTGTCCAGTTCCAGCTGCGCCTGACCCTCGGCGAACCTCAACAGGCCGGCGGCGGGCAGGGCATGGTCGAGCGGGTCGGACACCGGCAACATCACCAGGTCGGTGTGGCGCGCCAGCAGGGACAGCTGTTGCTCGGCGACGTCACTGAGCGCGCGCTCGTCGCACATCACCATGATCAGGCTGCCGGGGCGCAGCACCTCGCGGGCGCGGCGCAGGGCCATGCCGAAGCCGTCGCCAGTGTGGCTGAGGTTGGAGCCGGCGAGCAGGGCGTTGTTGGCGCGCACGATCAGGTTGAACAACTGCAGCAGGCTCTGCTTGCTGCGCCGTGGCTTGATCTCGTGGCATTCGCTGTCGGTGAACACCAGCCCGCCAATGCGGTCATTGTGCGCCAGCGCGGCCCAGCCGACGAAGGCGGCGGCGCGGGCGGCGAGTACGGACTTGAAGCACAGGCCGGAGCCGAAGAACAGCCGGGCGCTCTGCTCGACCAGCACGAACACCGGACGCTCGCGTTCCTCATGGAACAGCTTGGTGTGCGGCTCCTGGGTGCGCGCGGTGACGCGCCAGTCGATGGTGCGCACGTCGTCGCCGGCCTGGTAGACGCGCACCTGGTCGAAGTCCACGCCGCGGCCGCGCAGGCGCGAGTGATGCAGGCCGATCAACGGGCTGCGCCGCGAGGGCGTCGAGAACAGCTGGACTTCGCGCAGGCGGTGACGGATCTCGATCAGCTCGCCGAGCGAGACGGCCACGCCGGGCGCCAGGACGTTGTGCATGTCAGGCGACGGCGACCACGTCGAGGATGCGCTGGACCACACGGTCCTGGTCGATCCCGGCGGCTTCCGCCTCGAAGGTGAGGATCAGGCGATGGCGCAGCACGTCGAAGAGCATCGCCTGGATGTCCTCGGGGCTGACGAAGTCGCGTCCGGCCAGCCAGGCATGGGCGCGTGCACAGCGGTCCAGGGCGATGGAGCCGCGCGGGCTGGCGCCGTAGGACAGCCACTCGGCGAGCTCGGCGTCGTACTTGGCCGGGGTGCGCGTGGCCATGATCAGCTGCACCAGGTATTCCTCCACGGCGTCGGCCATGTACAGGCCAAGGATTTCGTGGCGGGCGGCGAAGATGGCTTCCTGGGTAACCCGGCGCTCCGGCTTCGTCTCGCCATGCAGCGCTTCGCCTCGGGCCTGCTGGAGGATGCGGCGCTCCACGGAGGCTTCCGGGTAGCCGATCTTCACGTGCATGAGGAAGCGGTCGAGCTGGGCTTCGGGCAGCGGGTAGGTGCCTTCCTGCTCGATGGGGTTCTGCGTCGCCATCACCAGGAACAGCGGCGGCAGGTCATAGGTGCTGCGGCCCACGCTGACCTGGCGCTCGGCCATGGCTTCGAGCAGGGCGGACTGCACCTTGGCCGGCGCGCGGTTGATTTCGTCGGCCAGCACCAGGTGGTGGAAGATCGGCCCCTGCTGGAACACGAAGCTGCCGTTTTCCGGGCGATAGATCTCCGTGCCGGTGATGTCGGCCGGGAGCAGGTCGGGGGTGAACTGGATGCGGTGGAACTCGGCCTCCAGGCCTTCGGCCAGGTCCTTGATCGCCTTGGTCTTGGCCAGCCCCGGTGCGCCTTCCACCAGCAGGTGGCCGTCGGCAATCAGGGCGATGAGCAGCCGCTCGATGAGCTTTTCCTGGCCGAGGATCTGGCTGGAGAGATACTGGCGCAGTGCAAGGAGCGACTCACGATGTTCCATCGCGTGGATTTCCTGGACGAAGGGTGGGGCTGTCGGGCCGCCTACTTTACTGCATCGGCCGTCACTCTTGCAGCGCTGCGCTTCGAGCCTTGTGCGGCGCTAGTGGTTCCCGATGGACTTCGAGGCCGGGCAGTGGGGTCAGGCAGCGCAGCGAGGTATTGGGGTTGCGCTGGCGGCGCATGTCGCGCGCGCCGCCATGGACCACCGCGAAGCGGTAGACCCAGGCCGCCAGGCGCGGCATGCCGGCGCGCAACAGCATGCGGTGGAACAGCTCGTCCGCCTCGGCCTTGGTCACCGGGGCAACGTTGAGGAACTGGTACAGCGCGTCATGCACCAGGCTGGCGTGGTGCGCAACCGGCCAGAACATCACGCGCTCCTTCTGCTGGCCATGGCGCAGGCACTGCACGCTTTCCAGGTGTTCCCACCAGTCCGGCGTACCGAGCGTGGCGACCCAGAAGAACGGCACCTTCGGCGAGCAGCCGTCCCAGGCGTAGGTGCGGGTGCAGCCGAAGTCGTAGCCCACGGTACCGGCAGCGAGGTCCACGCTGGCGGGGCCTGGGTTGATGATGATGCGGCCGTCGTGAACCACCAGCCACTCGCTATAGAAGAAACGGCCGTCGAAGACCGGGTCCTCGCAGACCAGCGGGAAGTCGATGTAGTTGATCCACGGGCCGTTGCGGTCGCGGCTGCAGAAGCCCCACTCGCGCACCGAGCGCTCGCGCGCAGCTTCGACACGGCGCAGGCGTTCGGCGCGGCCGACGATGCGCGGCAGCAGTACGCCGAGATAGACCGGGACGGCGCCGATCAGTAGCGGCCGCACGGCCTCGTCAAGGAACAGCCAGGCCAGCACCAGCAGCGCCACGCCCAGCAGGGTGACCAGCAGGTTGTCCAGGTGGCGCAGCAATGGGCGGTGCAGGGGCGGGTGGCGTTGCATGGCGTCCGTTCCAGGGCAGGAATCGCCATGATAGCGCTTTGATATTTCCTGCGGCAGATGCGGAACGATCGTACTGCGAAATCGGTCGTCTCTGCGTGGACATGGCGCCTGCATGCCGTTGACCGAATATGTCGCAGCCCCGTAAGCCAGCGCCGGGTGACTCCCGATAAGCTCGGTGGGATCGGTGACCGCCCGGTCGGGGCTGTCAATCGAGGGTCACACTGCCCGTCTATACCTGTGGCCCGACACAAGACGATATGCGTTCTACGCTCAATCCAACAAAACGAGCCCAGCGGAGTAACAACATGGCGTTCTTCACCGCAGCCAGCAAAGCCGACTTCCAGCAACAACTGAAAGCGGCCCTGGCGCAGCACGTCGACGACAAGGGTCTGCCACAAGTGGCCCTGTTCGCCGAGCAGTTCTTCGGCTTCATCTCCCTCGACGAATTGACCCAGCGCAGGTTGTCCGACCTGGTCGGCTGCACCTTGTCTTCCTGGCGCCTGTTGGAACGCTTCGACCCCGCCCAGCCCGAAGTGGCGGTGTACAACCCCGATTACGAAAAGCACGGCTGGCAGTCCACCCACACGGCCGTGCAGGTGCTGCACCCCGACCAGCCGTTCCTGGTCGACTCGGTGCGCATGGAGCTGAACCGCCGCGGCTACAGCATCCACACCCTGCAGACCAACGTGCTCAGCGTGCGTCGCAACGCCAAGGGCGAGCTGCTGGAAATCCTGCCGAAGAACAGCACCGGCAAGGACGTGCACCAGGAATCGCTGATGTACCTGGAGATCGATCGTGTCTCCCAGGCCGGCGAACTGCGCACCCTGGAGAAGGCCCTGCTGGACGTGCTCGGCGAAGTCCGCCTGGCCGTCGCCGACTTCCCGGCCATGCGCACCAAGGCCGAAGAGCTGCTGGCCTGGCTGGGCAAATCCAAGGCAAAGGCCCGCGCGGAAGAAACCGCCGAGGTGCGCGCCTTCCTCGAATGGCTGCTGGACAACCACTTCACCTTCCTCGGCTATGAAGAATTCACCGTGCAGGAAGAGGCCGACGGCGGCCACCTGGTGTACGACGAGAAGGCCTTCCTCGGCCTGACCCGCACCCTGCGCGCCGGCCTGAACAAGGACGACCTGCACATCGAGGATTACGCGGTCGCGTACCTGCGCGAGCCGGTGCTGCTGTCCTTCGCCAAGGCCTCGCAGCCCAGCCGCGTGCACCGTCCGGCCTACCCGGACTACGTTTCGATCCGCGAAATCGATGCCAAGGGCAAGGTCGTCCGCGAGTTCCGCTTCCTCGGCCTGTACACCTCGGCGGTCTACGCCGAGAGCGTGTTCGACATCCCGTTCATCCGTGGCAAGGTCGCTGCGGTGCTGAAGAACTCCGGCTTCGACAGCAAGGCGCACCTGGGCAAGGAGCTGGCGCAGATCCTCGAGGTGCTGCCGCGCGACGACCTGTTCCAGACCCCGGTGGACGAGCTGTACAACACCGCCATGTCCATCGTGCAGATCCAGGAACGCAACAAGATCCGCCTGTTCCTGCGCAAGGACCCGTACGGCCGCTTCGCCTACTGCCTGGCCTATGTGCCGCGCGACATCTATTCCACCGAAACGCGGATGAAGATCCAGCAGGTGCTGATGGAGCGCCTGAAGGCCAGCGACTGCGAGTTCTGGACCTTCTTCTCCGAGTCCACGCTGGCCCGCGTGCAGTTCATCCTGCGCGTCGACCCGAAGAACCGCATCGACGTCGACGCCGCCCAGCTTGAGCAGGAAGCCATCCAGGCCTGCCGCTCCTGGCAGGACGACTACGCCGCGCTGGTGCTGGAGAACTTCGGCGAAGGGCAGGGCAACAACCTGCTGGAAGATTTCCCGAAAGGGTTCCCGGCGGGCTACCGCGAACGCTTCGCCCCGCACTTCGCGGTGGTGGACCTGCAGCACCTGTCCAGCCTGTCCGAAAGCCGCCCGCTGGTGATGAGCTTCTACCAGCCGCTGGCCCAGGGCGAGCAGCAGCTGCACTGCAAGCTGTACCACGCCGACACGCCGCTGGCGCTGTCCGACGTCCTGCCGATCCTGGAGAACCTCGGCCTGCGCGTGCTCGGGGAGTTCCCTTACCGCCTGCGCCACACCAACGGCCGCGAATACTGGATCCATGACTTCGCCTTCACCTACGCCGAAGGCCTGGACGTCAACATCCAGGAGCTCAACGAGACCCTGCAGGACGCCTTCGTCCACATCGTCAACGGCGATGCCGAGAACGACGCCTTCAACCGCCTGGTGCTGACCGCCGGCCTGCCGTGGCGCGACGTGGCGCTGCTGCGCGCCTACGCCCGCTACCTCAAGCAGATTCGCCTGGGCTTCGATCTGGGCTACATCGCCAGCGCGCTGAACGCCCATGTGGACATCGCCCGCGAACTGGTGCGCCTGTTCAAGACCCGCTTCTACCTGGCCCGCAAGCTCACCGCCGAGGACCTGGAAGACAAGCAGCAAAAGCTGGAGCAGGCCATCCTCACCGCCCTGGACGATGTCCAGGTGCTCAACGAGGACCGCATCCTGCGGCGCTACCTCGACCTGATCAAGGCCACCCTGCGCACCAACTTCTACCAGCCGGACGCGGCCGGGCAGAACAAGAGCTACTTCAGCTTCAAGTTCAACCCCAAGGCCATCCCGGAAATCCCGCGGCCGACGCCGAAGTTCGAAATCTTCGTCTACTGCCCGCGCGTGGAGGGCGTGCACCTGCGCTTCGGTGACGTGGCCCGTGGCGGCCTGCGCTGGTCCGATCGCGAGGAAGACTTCCGCACCGAAGTGCTGGGCCTGGTGAAGGCGCAGCAGGTGAAGAACGCGGTGATCGTGCCCACCGGCGCCAAGGGCGGCTTCATCCCGCGGCGCCTGCCGGTTGGCGGCAGCCGCGATGAAATCCAGGCCGAGGCCATCGCCTGCTACCGCATCTTCATCTCCGGGCTGCTGGACATCACCGACAACATCAAGGAAGGCCAGATCGTGCCGCCGGCCAACGTGGTGCGCCACGACCCGGACGATCCCTACCTGGTGGTGGCGGCGGACAAGGGCACCGCGACCTTCTCCGACATCGCCAACGGCATCTCCGCCGACTACAACTTCTGGCTCGGCGACGCCTTCGCCTCCGGCGGCTCCGCCGGCTACGACCACAAGGGCATGGGCATCACCGCCCGTGGCGGCTGGGTCTCGGTGCAGCGCCACTTCCGCGAGCGCGGCATCGATGTGCAGAAGGACAACGTGACCGTCATCGGTATTGGCGACATGGCCGGCGACGTGTTCGGCAACGGTCTGCTGATGTCGGACAAGCTGCAGATGGTTGCCGCGTTCAACCACATGCACATCTTCCTCGACCCCAACCCGGATGCGGCGGCGAGCTTTGCCGAGCGCCAGCGCCTGTTCAACCTGCCGCGCTCCAGCTGGGCCGACTACGACGCCTCGCTGATCTCCGCCGGTGGCGGCATCTTCCTGCGCAGCGCCAAGAGCATCACCCTGACCCCGGAAGTGCGCGCACGCTTCGACATCGATGCAGAGCGCCTGACCCCGACCGAGCTGATCCACGCGCTGCTCAAGGCGCCGGTGGACCTGCTGTGGAACGGCGGCATCGGCACCTACGTGAAGTCCAGCGATGAAACCCATGCCGACGTCGGCGACAAGGCCAACGACGGCCTGCGCGTGGACGGCCGCGACCTGCGGGTGAAAGTGGTGGGCGAGGGCGGCAACCTCGGCATGACGCAGCTGGCGCGGGTCGAGTTCGGCCTCAATGGCGGCGCCTGCAACACCGACTTTATCGATAACGCCGGTGGTGTGGACTGCTCCGACCACGAGGTGAACATCAAGATCCTGCTCAACGAGGTGGTGACCGCCGGCGACATGACCAGCAAGCAGCGCAACAAGCTGCTGGCGGAAATGACCGACCAGGTGTCCGACCTGGTGCTGGGCAACAACTACAAGCAGACCCAGGCGCTGTCCCTGGCCGAGCGCCGCGCCCGCGAGCGCATCGCCGAGTACAAGCGCCTGATGAGCGACCTGGAAGGCCGCGGCAAGCTGGACCGCGCGCTGGAATTCCTGCCCACCGACGAGGGCCTCGCCGAGCGTATCGCTGCCGGACAGGGTCTGACTCGCGCTGAATTGGCCGTGCTGATTTCCTACAGCAAGATCGATCTGAAGGAACAGCTGCTGGGCTCGCTGGTGCCGGACGACGACTACCTGACCCGCGACATGGAGACGGCCTTCCCGCAGACCCTGGTCGACACCTTCGGCCCGGCCATGCGCAAGCACCGCCTGAAGCGCGAGATCGTCAGCACGCAGATCGCCAACGACCTGATCAACCACATGGGCATCACCTTCGTGCAGCGCCTGAAGGAGTCCACCGGCATGACGCCGGCGAACGTCGCAGGTGCCTACGTGATCGTGCGTGATGTCTTCCATCTGCCGCACTGGTTCCGCCAGATCGAGGCGCTGGATTATCAGGTGCCGGCGGAAGTGCAGCTGACCCTGATGGACGAACTGATGCGCCTGGGCCGCCGCGCGACCCGCTGGTTCCTGCGCAGCCGTCGCAACGAGCAGGACGCCGCCCGCGACGTCGCGCACTTCGGCCCGCGTATCGCCGCCCTGGGCCTGAAACTCAACGAACTGCTCGAAGGCCCGACCCGCGAGCTGTGGCAGGCACGCTACCAGGCTTACGTCGACGCTGGCGTGCCCGAGTTGCTGGCGCGCATGGTCGCCGGTACCAGCCACCTCTACACCCTGCTGCCGATCATCGAAGCGGCGGACGTCACTGGCCGCGACCCGGCCGACGTGGCGCGCGCCTACTTCGCCCTGGGCAGCGAGCTGGAGCTGACCTGGTACCTGCAGCAGATCAGCTCCCTGCCGGTGGAGAACAACTGGCAGGCGCTGGCCCGCGAAGCCTTCCGCGACGACCTGGACTGGCAGCAGCGGGCGATCACCGTCTCCGTGCTGCAGATGCAGGACGGCCCGGCGGAGATCGATGCGCGCGTGGCGCTCTGGCTGGACCAGCACGCCCCGATGGTGGCCCGCTGGCGCGCCATGCTCGTCGAGCTGCGGGCTTCCACCAGCACCGACTACGCCATGTACGCCGTGGCCAACCGCGAGCTGCTCGACCTGGCGCAGAGCAATCAGCAGGGCTCCTGCCCGGTCTGACGCTCAACGCCTTTAAAGCCTTTTCATGCTCCAGCCCCGCCTCGTGCGGGGCTTTTTTTCGGCTATGAGGGGAATCCTGCAGGAGCGGGCCATGCCGTGCCCCGCACCAGTATCACGATGGAGCGCCACCGTAGGATGGCGTGGAGCGTAGCGATACCCATCGATCCGGCGCACCGACAGCATGGGTATCGTCTAGGCTCGACCCATCCTACGAAAGCACCCGCCGGTGGCAGCGGCAGGACGCAGCTTGCTCGCGAACATCAAGGTAAGAGCGTGCCAATCAGTAGGCACGTAGGACTTCAGAACTCCAGAGGAGGAACGCATTCCGCCGCGATGGCTTCGCGGAGAAGCTCCGTTGCTACAGAAACGGAGCGGATAACAGCGACAACCAGCAGGGTCAGCTCCCGCTCCGCCCATCCTCGTGCGGCTCGGTCAGTGCCCGACGGTACTTGGCGTACAGCTCGTCGGACAGGTTGCTGGCACCCAGCATCTTCAGCGCGAAGGACTTCACTTGCTCATCGCTGTAGGGCTCTTGCTGCGGCGCCGGCTGGCTGGCGCAGCCCACCAGCCACAAAGGCAGGGTCATGGAGAGAAGGGCGAGGGCACGGTTCATGGTTTTCACACGCAGGCTGGTTCGGGATGGTTGTCAGGCTATCAACCGCTCGAAGCGAGCAGAAATCATCCCGTTCAATAGTGGGTATCGTTTCTGGCGACTTCGGACGCCTTTTTCTGACAGAAAGTTCCCGGCTGCGGCGTTTTACAGCGAATACGGATATCCTTTCCGGCTGTTCATCTCTCTGCAGGACCTCCCCATGAAAGCGCAACTTGCCGAACTTCTTACGCTGATCAGCTCCGGCTGCCTGGGCGAAGAGGAGATCCAGCAGATCGCCGACGAAGCTTCGCAGGCCTACGCCGATCCGGCGGCCTTCCTCGTCGCCAATCCGGACATCAACTACGACGAGGACTTCCCCATCCCGCTGGGTGAGTGGGTGGTGGTGGGCAGCCTGCCGGAAATCGTGCTGTTCATGGGCGACAGCTTTGAAGAGCTGTTCGGCGAGATCCGCGCTTCCTTCGACCCGAGCGTGAGCTTTGTGCTGCAGGCCAAGCAACTGCGCAAGACCGAGCCGCTGGCCGCGCTGAACCGCATCCAGACCCAGCTCGGCGCGCTTTACCCGGAAAAAGGCGGCTACGTGCTCGTGGACTTCAGCGAGCCGTTGGATACCGAACTGCAGTGCGTGCTGGTCTACCGCAATGACCTGGAGCGCGTCCTGGCACTCTGCGTGGACATCGGCATTCCCGCCGTACCGGCGCTGCAGGCCGCCCAGGAATCGGATCAGGCCTGATCCGGCTGGGTCATCAGCAGCAGGGCGCCCAGGTCGACGAGAACCTGGCCGCCCAGGCGGCGTGTCGGTATCGCCCCCTCATCGATCCAGCCTTGCACAATGGCGGGACGATCTTTGAGACCGACCAGCTCCGCAAAGCGCTGAGGCGTCACGTAATAGCCACCTGCGAGCAGGTCAGGGCTGAATCCGCTTTCATCGTTCATGCTGTGTCCCGCACCATCCCGTCGCTTTGATCCACGGCCTCCGCTACGGCCTGGATCGCGAATTTATCCTAATTGTTAGGGTGTTTTTCCGGGCTTTGGCAGTCTCGGAGATGGATGACGCATGATGAAGAAACGTTTCCTGTTTACTGCGGGAGAAAGACTACGGGCGCTTCGCTCGTTGACCGGGCTGTCGCGCCGCGCCTTCGCCGAGACGGTCGGCATGAAGGCCAAGGATGTGGAGAACATCGAGTACGGCAACCAGCGCATGCGTGACCTGGATTTCCAGAAGGTCTGCAGCGTGTACCCGGACTTCGCCCGCTGGATCACCTATGAAGGGCCGATCGATTCGGACGAGGTGGACTGGAAGGTGGAGGACTCCGCCCAGCGCGCGGCGGTCTACCTGGTGAAGAGCAATCCGCAACTGCTGGCGACCCTGGGGCTCAGCCTGGAAGAGTGGCGAGCCCGGCATCATGAGGTGCTGGAAAGCCTGGACGAGGAAGAGCGCCAGCTCGGTGAAAATACGCTCGAGGAGTGACGCTGCGGGTCAGCCCGCCTTGCCAGCACGGCGCAGGTAGGCGATCACATCCGGCGCGCCGGCCTCCCGCAGTCCCTGGCCGAAGGCATCGGACTGCGGATGGTCCCGAGGCAGCAGCAGGCTCTCCGGGGTTTCCGAGTTGAACAGGCCGAAACGGGCATAGGGCATGCCGGTCTCCAGCAACAGCTCCATGAACGACGCGTCGCTCCAGGCCTTGGCCGGCATGGCCAGCATGTGGAAGTCGCGCTCCAGCTCATCCAGTACCGTGACTTGCAGTTCGAAGCGCTGGATGCTCGCGGGCAGGATGATCTCCAGCCCACGGCGGCGGGCGTAGACCACCGCATTGGCCAGTTCGCAGGGGTGATTGTCGTCGTCCCAGAACAACCGCGCGCCGTGCCAGCCTGCGCTGCGCAATTGCAGAGGTGCCTTGCGCTCGAAGCCGGGCAGGGCCACGCCCAGTACCTTGGTGAAGTCGTTGTAGCTGATGATCCGCACCTTGCGGCACTGCTCGCAGTTGGAAAGCTCTTCGAGCCCCGCCAGGGGGCTGTCGAGCAGGCTGCGGCAGCAGAGACCATCGATGCTTCGAATATCGACGGCGGGATGCTCTTCGCGGTGGCAGGCCATCAGGCGCGTGAGAACGCTATGGATGCGCGCCTTGTCTTCCTGCACCGGCCCGGACAGCGCGCCACGCGGCAGGTCGATCAGCCGGTAGAGCGGCGCGCCGGAATGCCAGCCAAGGCCGGCAGGCCAGTCCGGCAGCGGTTCGAAGGGCAGGGACAGGCTCCGACTGCGTTCGGCTACGTTGCGCCCATCGGCGCTGCCGATGCCCAGGCGCTGGGCGAGGGCGGCCAGCCGGCTGGTCACGCTGCGGGGGCGAGGTGGTTGACTCATGGACGACGCAAGACTCCCGATGGCCGGCTGGTCAGTGCAGGAAGCGCCGGGCCCGATGCGCGGCGAATTGCCCTAAGCATAGAAAACCCTGGCGCTGTTGGGCGCATGCGTTGTGGCAAAATTCTTTCCTTCACTTGCTGGAGGCCTCCATGGCTTGCGTTGTGCTGGATATATCCCTGTCGGCGGACCGGCTGCAAGCGCTCTATCGCGGGCATGCCAATCGGGTCCAGGTGACCGGTCGTGATGGTCGGCGGGTCAATCTGCCGGCGCATCACCTGCGTCCATTCGTCACTCACTCCGGAGTTCACGGCAGCTTCGAGCTGGAATTCGACGATTCCGGGCGGCTGCTGGCGCTGCGTCGCCTCGCGTGAGCGAGGGCGGGCTGGCTATAATAGCGCCCCATTTTGCCGACCGATGCCCGACCATGTACAGCCTGGCCCGCGAGCTCCTGTTCAAGCTCTCCCCGGAAACCTCCCATGAATTGTCCATCGACCTGATCGGCGCGGGTGGCCGTCTGGGCCTCAACGGCCTGTTGACGCAAGCACCCAAAAGCCTGCCAGTAAAGGTCATGGGGCTGGAGTTCGCCAACCCCGTGGGGCTGGCCGCCGGCCTGGACAAGAATGGCGATGCCATCGACGGCTTCGCCCAGCTGGGCTTCGGTTTCGTCGAGATCGGCACCGTCACCCCGCGTCCGCAGCCGGGCAACCCCAAGCCGCGCATCTTCCGCCTGCCGCAAGCTACCGCGATCATCAATCGCATGGGCTTCAACAACCACGGCGTCGATCACCTGATCGAACGGGTCAAGGCGGCCAAGTACAAGGGCGTGCTGGGCATCAATATCGGCAAGAACTTCGACACCCCGGTCGAGCGCGCGGTCGATGACTACCTGATCTGCCTGGACAAGGTCTACGCCCACGCCAGCTATGTCACGGTCAACGTCAGTTCGCCGAATACCCCCGGCCTGCGCAGCCTGCAGTTCGGCGATTCGCTCAAGCAACTGCTCGAAGCGCTGCGCCTGCGCCAGGAAGACCTGGCCGTGCAGCACGGCCGCCGGGTGCCGCTGGCGATCAAGATCGCGCCGGACATGAGTGATGAGGAGACCGCGATGGTCGCCGCTGCGCTGATCGAGTCGGGTATGGACGCGGTGATCGCCACCAACACCACCCTGGGCCGCGAAGGCGTCGAGCACCTGCCGTTCGGCAACGAGGCGGGTGGCCTGTCGGGCGCTCCGGTGCGCGAGAAGAGTACCCATATCGTCAAGGTGCTGGCTGGTGAGCTGGGCGGCCGTCTGCCGATCATCGCCGCCGGCGGCATCACCGAAGGCGCGCATGCGGCGGAGAAGATCGCTGCGGGTGCGAGCCTGGTGCAGATCTATTCGGGGTTCATCTACAAGGGCCCGGCACTGATCCGCGAGGCGGTGGACGCCATTGCGGCGGCCAAGCGGGCGTAAGGACAGGTAGCAGAAATAAGTAGGGCTCCTTTCGGAGCCCTTGGGCTTGCGCCCTTTTCCGCCCGGATGGGGCGGCTTGGGGAAGTCGTGGGTGACCCTGGATTCAGCCTGTTGCGTGCTGCAATTGGTTCACTCGTTGAATACCGGCGGCGCCGGTCAAACCATCCCAGTTGTCGCCGCGGCCCTCACGCCAGCCGTTGAGCCAGGATTGCCGGGTAGTGGGATGGGTAAACGGACAGAGGTCGCGAGATTTTCCAGTAATGCCGTGCTGATAACCACGCAAAAAGGCTCTTTCCAACGGATCACGCTTAAGTCTTCTCATAGGGTGTTGCCCTCACTTGTTGACTGTTATGTCCCGTTGGCCCCCCAGGGAGGCCGGGCGGAATATTCCGCCAATGGGGCGCATTGCCGGCGTGACGCGCCCCGCCCGACACCATTGCGGTGAAGGATTACCCCGAGTTCTATCTAAAGGTTCCGGGGCTGTGAATGACCAATTTGTCATAAGGACGTAACTCTTATGGGTTTGGGCCATAAGGTTCGCCCGGTTTGCAAAATGCCAGTACGGCATAACCCGCCAGGGGCGGGAGCTTGCCGAGGATCAAGAGGAATGTGTGTCTAATTGAGACCACCTCTCGTTCCGACGAGTGGGATGACTTTCTGCGACGCGAGGCCGCAGGCCGGTAGCCGGTCCATCCCTGAAAATGACTACAGGGGTCGCCTGGGTTCACTCGAATGAACCCAAGGTGGCCGACAAGGCCATAAGCGGCTTTGATGAAAGGGCTGCGGCCCGGGAACTATTTGCATGTCGGATTTGCACGATCTCTTCCTCACCTGCCCGAAAGGGCTCGATGGCCTGTTGCTGGAGGAAGCCCAGGCGCTCGGGCTGACCGAGGCGCGCGCCCAGGTTTCGGCCATTCGCGGCAAGGGCGACCTGGAGACGGCCTACCGCCTGTGCCTCTGGTCGCGCCTGGCCAACCGTGTGCTGCTGGTGCTCTCGCGCTTCCCGGTGAGCAACGCCGAAGACCTCTATCTGGGCGTCAACGCCGTATCCTGGAGCGACCACCTGGATGCCGGCGGCAGCCTCGCGGTGGAGTTCAGCGGCAAGGGCTCGGGCATCGACAACACCCACTTCGGCGCGCTGAAGGTGAAAGACGCCATCGTCGACAACCTGCGTGCCGAGTTCGGCAAGCGGCCGACCGTGGACAAGGTCAACCCGGACATCCGCGTGCACCTGCACCTGGATCGCGGCCAGGCCGTGCTGTCGCTGGACCTTTCCGGCCACAGCCTGCACCAGCGTGGCTACCGCCTGCAGCAGGGCGCCGCGCCGCTGAAGGAAAACCTCGCCGCTGCGGTCCTTATCCGCGCCGGTTGGCCGAAGATCGCCGCTGAAGGCGGCGCATTGTCTGACCCGATGTGTGGCGTTGGCACCTTCCTCATCGAAGCCGGCCTGATTGCTGCCGACATAGCGCCAAACCTCAAGCGCGAGCGCTGGGGCTTCAGCAACTGGCTGGGCCATGTGCCGGCGATCTGGAAGAAGCTGATAGAGGAAGCCCAGCAGCGTGCCGAGGCTGGCCTTGCCAGGACGCCGCTGTGGATTCGCGGCTATGAAGCCGACCCGCGCCTGATCCAGCCGGCGCGCAACAACATCGAACGCTCTGGCCTGGCCGAGTGGGTGAAGATCTACCAGGGTGAGCTGGCCACCTTCGAGCCACGCCCGGACAAGGGCCAGAAGGGCCTGATCATCTGCAACCCGCCCTACGGCGAGCGCCTGGGTGATGAAGCGAGCCTGCTGTACCTGTACCAGCATCTGGGCGAGCGTCTGCGCCAGAGCTGCCTGGGCTGGAGCGCCGGCGTGTTCACCGGCGCGCCGGAGCTCGGCAAGCGCATGGGCATCCGCAGCCACAAGCAGTACGCCTTCTTCAACGGCGCTCTGCCGTGCAAGCTGATCATGCTCGAGGTGGAGCCGCGCCAGTTCGTGACCGGCGAGCGTGGCGAACGCAGCGATGCCGCTCCGGCTCAGGGCGCCGCCGTGATCGAACAGGCTCGCCTTAGCGAAGGCGGCCAGATGTTCGCCAACCGCCTGCAGAAGAACGTCAAGGCGCTCGGCAAGTGGGCGCGCAAGGAGAAGATCGAGTGCTACCGGGTGTATGACGCCGACATGCCCGAGTACGCCCTGGCCGTGGACCTCTACCGCGACTGGGCTCACGTGCAGGAATACGCGGCGCCCAAGTCCATCGATCCGGAGAAGGCGCAGATCCGTCTGCTCGACGCGCTCGCTGCGTTGCCGCAGGCGCTGGGCATTCCCACTGAGCGCATCGTGATCAAGCGTCGCGAGCGCCAGACCGGCAAGAAGCAGTACGAACGGCAGAACGCCGAAGGCCGCTTCATGGAAGTCGAAGAGGGCGGCGTGAAACTGCTGGTCAACCTGACCGACTACCTCGACACCGGCCTGTTCCTCGACCACCGGCCGATCCGCCTGCGCATCCAGCGCGAGTCTGCCGGCAAGCGCTTCCTCAACCTGTTCTGCTACACCGCCACGGCCACCGTACATGCCGCCAAGGGCGACGCGCGCAGCACCACCAGCGTCGACCTGTCGAAGACCTACCTGGACTGGGCGCGGCGCAACCTGTCGCTCAACGGCTTCTCCGACAAGCAACGCCTGGTGCAGAGCGACGTCATGGAGTGGCTGCGCGAGGACCGCGGCGAATACGACCTGGTGTTCATCGACCCGCCGACCTTCTCCAACTCCAAGCGCATGGAAGGCGTTTTCGATGTGCAGCGCGACCACGTTGAACTGATCGACCTGGCCATGGCGCGACTGGCCAGGGGCGGGGTGCTGTACTTCTCCAACAACTTCCGCAAGTTCGAACTGGATGAAGGGCTGGCAGCGCGTTACCAGGTCGAGGAAATCAGCGCCCAGACGCTGGACCAGGATTTCGCCCGCAACAGCAAGATCCACCGCGCCTGGCGCATCAGCGTACGTTGAGGCCCGAGCGGCGCGCGGCCTGGGCCGTGCGTCGTGCCAAAGCTGGGCAAATGGCCATCGGCTGCTATAAAAACTGAGTCACCCTGAGAGTTGGGAAAGCGCATGACTCAGTTGCCGGCCTATGAGCAGTTGCCCGCCGCTCAGGGAGTCGCCAGCCAGAAGAAGGCCCTGCGTGCCGCCGGCGTCGTGCTGGTGGCTGGCCTCTTGCTGACGGCGCTGCTCGGCTGGAATGTGTGGCGCAACGCCCGCACCTTTCTGGAACAGCAATTTTCCCTCGCCGCCAACGAGCGGATCGAGCGCGTGCGCGAGCGGCTATCGAATCAGCAGAGCGAGCTGGAGTCGATCCAGCGCTTCTTTGAGAACTCCACGAACGTTTCCCGTGAAGAGTTCGAGCACTTCGTCAGCCCACTGCTGGGCGACACGCTGGGTTACGCCTGGCTGCCGCGCGTGGACCAGCGTCAGCGCGACGCCTTTGAGGCCCGTGCCCATGACGCCGGCATGCTCGACTACATGCTTTTCGAGCTCGACCTTCAGGGCCAGCCGATTCCGGCACAGGTTCGCGAACGCTATTTTCCCGTCCTCTATGGCGCCTCCGAGTACCTGGAAGAGATGCCCCTGGGCCTGGACCTGAACTCGACCCTGCCAGGGCGTGAGTTGACCCAGCGTGTGGTGAAGACGCGCTCGGTGGCTGCCTCGATGCCCGTGGTCCTTCCCGGCGCGCCGCCAGCGGATTCCACCGGTCTGCTGCTGGCGGCGCCACTCTATCGCAGCAGTACGACGCCCAGCCCGACAGCCGAAACCCGCGTCGGAATCCAGGGCATCCTGCTGGCGGCGATCAGCTACCGCCTGCTCATCGAACAGGGTTCGGAAGCGCGCGGTGAGCAGCTGGCGCTGACACTGCGCGATGCCGGCGACCCGCGTCCGGATGTGCCGTTGTATCGCAGCCAGGTAGCGGCTGATCAGACGGCAGGACTGGTTTCCGAGCGACACCTGCCTTTTGCCGGTCGTGACTATCTGGTGCGCGTCGAACCTTCCAGCGACTTTCTGCGGCGCAACCAGGGGCATCCGCAGCTCTGGGTGGCGTTCGCGGGCGGGCTGACTTCGCTGTTGCTGGCGGGATATGTGCTGGCACTGCTGGGCCAGCGCCAGCGGGCCTTGCAGCTGGTGGACGAGCGCACCGCCGAGTTGCGGGCCAACCAGCTGGAGCTGCAGGAGAATCAAGCGCGCCTGCACTTCGCCATGGACAGCGCCGGCCACGGTGTCTGGGACTGGAGCCTGGATACCGGCAACGTGTTCTATTCCCATGCCTGGAAGGCCATGCTCGGCTACCGCGACAGCGAGGTGGGCACGACCACCGACGAGAGCCTGAGCCGGGTCCATCCTGATGACAAGGACGTGCGCTGCGAGGCGCTGCGACGGCATCTTCGCGGGGAATCCTCGCTTTACCAGAGTGAGCACCGGCTGCGCTGCAAGAGTGGGCGCTGGCTCTGGGTGCTGGATCGCGGTCAGGTGGTCGAGCGCGACAACGATGGTTCGCCGCGACGCATGATCGGCACCCAGACCGACATCAGTTCGCGCAAGGCTGCCGAGCTGGAACTGGGCGAGGTCAACAGTCGTCTGCACGGCCTGCTCGATGCGGCGACGCAGGTTGCCATCGTCTCGACCGATCTGCGCGGCTTCGTGCGCAGCTTCAACGTGGGCGCCGAGCGCATGTTCGGCTACAGCGCCCAGGAAGTGATCGGGCGGCCGGTGCCGGAGAATGTCTTCGTCAAGGACGAGATCCGTCGCCGCGCGCAGGACCTGTCGAGCATCCTCGGGCGCGAGATTCGCGGCTTCGACGTCGTCGGCGCCCTCGTGGGCGAGGGGCACGAGGAGCACGAGTGGACCTGCGTGCGCCGTGATGGCCGGCAACTGAAGATCAACCTGATCATTACCGGTGTGCGCGATTCGGCGGGCAACACCACGGCGTATCTGGGCATCGCCACTGACATTACCCGGCGCAAGGAGGCGGAGATGGAGTTGCGTCGCCTGTCGGTCACCGACGCACTGACGGGCATCCACAATCGCCGCTATTTCAAGGAGCAACTGGATCAGGCCATGGCGCGCTGTTCCCGCAATGGCGAGCCGTTGTCGCTGGTGATGTTCGATATCGACCACTTCAAGGACATCAATGACCGCTTCGGCCACGAGGCGGGCGATATCGTGCTGGTCACCCTGTGTCAACGCATTGCGCAGCGCCTGCGCAAAGTCGATGTGTTCTGCCGGATCGGTGGCGAGGAACTGGTGGTGCTCTGCCCGGGAAGCACCACGGACCAGGCCTGGCTACTGGCGGAGGCGCTCTGGAAGGCCTTGCGCGGGCAGCCGATGGAGGGTGTCGGCGTGGTGACGGCAAGCTTCGGCGTTGCCTCCTGGAGCCCCGGCGAAAGCGCGGACGACCTGATGCGCAAGGTGGACCGC
This sequence comes from Pseudomonas sp. PDM22, assembly GCF_014851965.1. Classification (NCBI taxonomy): domain Bacteria; kingdom Pseudomonadati; phylum Pseudomonadota; class Gammaproteobacteria; order Pseudomonadales; family Pseudomonadaceae; genus Pseudomonas; species Pseudomonas sp. PDM22. The sequence goes on along the minus strand of NZ_JACVAR010000001.1, from coordinate 98,122 downwards.
GCGGTGTATCGCGCCAAGCGGCTGGGGCGGGATCGTCTGGAGAAGGTCGAAGCCTGATGCGAAAACCCCGGCCAGTTGGCCGGGGTTCGCGTGGGAATCAGCGCTTGGTGCTGCTGTAGAGGTCCAGCAACACCTGGTCGAGGATCGACGAGGCCCCCCACGGCCGGTTGCTGTTGAGGATGGCCACTACGACCCAGGTGCGGCCGTTGGCGTCGCGGCTGAAGCCGGCGAGGGCGCGCACGGTGTTCAGGGTGCCGGTCTTCACGTGGGCTTCTCCGGCCATGGGCGTGCCGCGCAGGCGTTTGCGCATGGTGCCGTCCTTCGCCACGATCGGCAGCGAGGAGATGTACTCCGCGGCGTAGGGGCTGTGCCACGCGGCCTGGAGCATGGCCGCCATTTCGCGGGCGCTGACTCGCTCGTCGCGGGACAGGCCCGAACCGTTCTCCATCACCAGGTGGCTCGCGGTAATGCCCTTGCGCGCCAGCCATTGGCGGATCACCCGCTGGGCAGCCTGGGCATCGTCCGCGTCGGCACCATTGCGATACTGGCGGCCGACTGACAGGAAGAGCTGGCGGGCCATGGTGTTGTTACTGAACTTGTTGATGTCGCGGATGATTTCCACGACGTCCGGCGACATGGCGCGAGCCACCAGAGTGGCGTTCTTCGGCACGGTGCCTTCGCGGTCCTTGCCGAGGATGCTGCCGCCCAGCTCCTGCCAGATGCCGCGCACGGCGCCGGCGGTGTAGGCAGGGTGCTCGAGCAGGGACATGTAGGTCTGGGCGCTGCAGCCCTGGGGAATCTGCCCGGTGGCGACCAGCGAGGTGCCGTCGAACTGGGTCACCGGGTTGAAGCGCAGTTTCGGCCAGGCGGGGCAGGCTGCGGCCTTGCTCACCTGGATCTGGTTGTCGATGCGCACGTTTGCCAGCGGTGGGTCCATCAGCACGGTGGCCTTGCTGCCTTCGGTGCGGATCACCAGTCGCACGCTCTTCAGGTTGACCATCAGCGAGTCCGGGCCGACCAGGAACGGCTTGTTGTCGTCGCCGCCGTCGTCGTTGAAGACCGGCAATTGCGGGATGTTGAAATAGCTGCGATCCAGCACCAGGTCGCCGGTGACCTTGTTCACGCCGTTGGCGCGCAGGTCGCGCATCATCAGCCAGAGCTTCTCCAGGTTCAGCTTCGGGTCGCCGCCGCCCTTGAGGTAGAGGTTGCCGTTGAGGGTACCGTCCTTGAGCTGGCCGTCGGTATAGAACTCGGTCTGCCACTGGTAGGTCGGGCCGAGCATTTCCAGGGCGGCATAGGTGGTGAACAGCTTCATGGTCGACGCTGGATTCACCGAGACGTCAGCGTTGAAATAGGTGGCGTTGCCGGGACCTTCCAGGGGAATCATCACCAGCGACAGGGCGTCGTCGGTGAGCTTGCTGGCCCTCAGCGCCTTCTGTACGCGCTCGGGCAGGGTGGAGTTGATCTGGGCAACAGCCGGCAAGGCGAATGGCAACAATGTAGCGAGAGCGAGGACACGCAGAGACTTGAACATAGAAAAGATGACATCCCAGTGGTCGGGCATTGACTTGAAAAAATGAAAAGATGAAGCGCAACACTACAGATGAAATACTCCCTGTTGGACCGGGAGCTGCGGCACATTATGCCGCAAGCCGTTCGAGGATGCGCTGGCCTTCGGATGCCAGTCGTCTCGGAGAGGTTTGTCGAGTCATTGTTCGTGCAAGTCCCGGATATGTTCCGGACACCCCCGTGCATCGAGCGGCGAAAGCCCTCCTGAGGAGAGATTCAGATGGCGACCCATCGTTCCCGTCGTTTACGCAAGAAGTTGTGTGTCGATGAGTTCCAGGAACTCGGCTTCGAACTGAGTTTTCAGTACAAGGAAGGAACGAGCGAAGAGGCTATTGACGCATTCATCAAGCGTTTTGCAGGTGTCGCGGTCGAACCCAACGACCTGGTCTATAGCGGTTGCGACGAGTACGGGTTCATCTGCCTTGCTCGGCGCGGCTCGGTGAGTGCGGAGCAGCGCGAGTTGATCGACGGATGGCTCAAGCAGCAGCCGGAGCTCGCAGGTTTCAGTCTCAGCTCGCTGATCGATGCGTGGTACCCGGACCAGCCAGTCAATCTGCCCGCATCCTGAGTCTGAGGCTCTCGTCCGCTGCCAGGGACTCCATCAGCGCCCACTCATCGAATGGTTTGGACAGGCAGGCCAGGACGGGTAGCCCCTGGTCGCGGAGGGTTCTGCGCAAGGCCTGCAATTCATCGGCATCTCGGCAACTCAGGAAGACTGCGTGGCGAATATGACCGGCTTCGGCCAGTTCGCCGAGCAGTTCTATGCCGTCAGTGTCCGGCAGGTTGATATCGCAGAGCAGCAAGTCGAAAGGTTCATTGCGACGTGCACACTCCTCGCGCGCCTCACTGGCATCGAGAGCGGGCGTCAATCGGAAGAATCCCAGTCTGTTCAATTGCATTTGCGTAGCGATCAGTTGGAAGGGATGGTCTTCGACTATCAGGATGCTGAATTTGTTTTCCTGCACGTAAGAAACTCCAGGCTGTCAGGGGGATCGACAATTGCAGTTGATAAGTTTGGTGCTTCCCATCTTCGGTGTGTCGATTGATATGCAGCTTGATTGCCGATGGGTAAGTTGATCAGTCAATGTATCGAACTGGTTATCTGGTTGAGTGGGTTTTAAGTTTTCCGGCGAAGGGCTTTCTTGTGCTTGTTTGTTCTGGGTGATTATTTGGTTTTACGATTTGATCTTGTTCGGGCTGTTCCATGTTTACCCTGATTGCTGAGGTTTACTGAGGAGGGGCTGAATTAACTGTTCAGTGTTCGATAGCTGATCTGTCTGGCAAGGGGAAGAGGCAGGGTGCTTGTCAGACGGCGGCCGACAGAAAGTGTGATCAAGGGCAGTGTTGGAGGAGTGCGTCAATGACTGCGGCCAGGCTGAGCTATGGCGAAATAGCTGATCTAGAGCGGGTGGTGTGGTTTCAATGGCTGCCGGGAAGGCGCGCTGATCCCGCGGGCGGAGTGATGGAGGGCGGGTCGCGAGGAAGGCTCAGGCGCCTATCGAGCGTTCGGTAGATGGGATAAGCAGCGATAGGGAAGCGAATTGTCAGGAATCGTGGTCAGATTTTCGCTCGTCTCTCATCAGAAATTCCTTGCCTATTTTGAGGTGACGTCAAAATATTTAAGGTTACTTGTAGGAATTATTTAGATGTTGTGTAGGAAAGCCCTCTAATGGTCAATATTGAGGGTGGGTAATCTCGACAGCGCTGGCTCTGCATATATCTTACCGAAGGACATTTTTAAGAAGGGTCTGAGGGAGGAAGCTGATGAGCAAAGTTCTAATTGTCGATGATCACCCAGTCATTCGCATGGCAATGCGTGTGCTGCTGGAAAAGGAAGGCCATGTCATCGTTGGTGAAACCGACAATGGCGTGGACGCGCTTTCGCTTGTCAAGGACCTGATTCCCGACCTGGTCGTTCTGGATATCGGTATTCCCCGGCTTGATGGCCTGGAGGTGATCAGCCGTATCTCTGCCTTCGAGCTGCCACTCAAGGTGCTGGTGCTGACCGGGCAGAGCGCGTCGCTGTTCGCCATGCGCTGCATGCAGGCGGGTGCATCAGGCTTCGTCTGCAAGCAAGGCGGTTTGTCCGAACTGATCAGCGCCGTCAACGCTGTGGTCGCCGGCTACAACTACTTCCCCAGCACGGCGGTGCGCCAGACTCGTCGCAACAATGGACAGATGGACGATCAGGAGCTGATCCAGCGCCTCTCGGATCGTGAGATGGCTGTCCTCCAGTACCTCGCTAACGGTTATTCGAACAAGGAAATCTCCGAACAGATGTTCATCAGCAACAAGACGGTCAGCACCTACAAGACCCGGCTGCTGCTGAAGCTCAATGCTCATTCGCTGGTTGACCTGATCGAGTTCGCCAAGCGGAACGCGCTGGTCTGAGGTGTTTGATGTGCCGCTTCCGCTTCATCGTCAGTGTGTTGCTACTCGTCTGTTGCGGATGGGTGATGGCGGAGCAGCACGATTGGACCTCGATCAACCTGCTGGCTCGTTCGGGCGACGAGCCAGTCAAGGTGCAACTCAGCGACTCCGACTGGCACTGGCTCAGGGACAAACGTACGCTGCGCCTGGGCGTGACCGCGCCCGATTACGCCCCGTTCGATATCACCAGCAGCGGCACGGACCTTGAGGGCATCACGGCCGACGTCGCGGGAATCATTGCCGACTCGCTCAATGTTCGAATTGAAGTACGACGTTATCCTGACAGGGATGCCGCTGTGGCCGCGCTGTCTCGCGGAGATATCGACCTGTTGAGCCGTGCCACGGGGTATGAGGCTGCGCGACCGGACGTTGTGCTGTCCGTACCCTACTTTTCCAACCAGCCGGTCATCATCGGGCCGGAAGGCACGCGTCTGGAAAGTAGTGAGCAACTCGCCGGCAAACGCATTGCGGTGGTCACCGACTACTTCCCGGAAAATGATCGGGACAGGTTCCTGGCCGGCGCCACCGTACAGAGCTATCAGTCGGTGCGCCGTGCACTGGAAGCGGTCGCTTTCGGCCAGGCGGACCTGTTCGTCGGCGATGCCTTCAGTGCGCAGTACCTGATCAGCCAGGCATACCTGGCCAATCTCAAACTGCTCAACTTTGCCAGCTTCAACGGCCAGGGTTTCAGCTTTGCACTGAATGCATCCGATCGGACGTTGCTGGACATCATCGACCATACCCTGAATGCGATTCCGCGACAGGGCGAGACGGCCATTCAGCGTCGCTGGAGTCCGGGCGGAAGCAGCCCCATTGCCGGCCAGCGCCTTATCCTGACGCCTCAGGAGCAACGCTGGGTGGACCGTCACCCGCGACCGAAAGTCGTGATCGATCAGGCGTTGGCTCCTGTTTCGTTCTTCGATGCCCAAGGCCAGTTCCGCGGAATCGCTGCCGATTTGCTGGAGCTGGTCCAGAGCCGAACCGGGATCGAGTTCGATGTACGCCCGCAGGCCAGCGTCACGGCGATGCTGGAGCAGGTGCGTACGGGCAAGGCCGACGTGATTGCGGCGCTGACTCCAACGGCGCAGCGCGAGGAATGGCTGAGTTTCACACGTCCCTACATGACCGCATCCTTCGTTGTCTTGGTGCCAGAGGGGAGCGACTGGCTGCACAGCCTGGGGGATCTCGATGGCCACACTGTCGCCGTCCCCAGGGGCTCGGTCATCGCGGACTTCATGCGTGCCCGCCACCCTCGGGTGAAACTGCTGGAGGTCGAGAACAATGTCGACGACCTGTCCATGGTCAGTGAAGGCAAGGTGGACGCCGGCATTCACCTGTTGTCGTCGGCCAACTACCTGATCTCCCGCTATTACCCGGACCTCAAGATCGCCCTGGCCCTGGATCGCGAGCCCGGACAGTTCTCGCTGGCGGTGTCACAGTCGGACCCGGAGCTGCTCAGTATCCTGAACAAGGCGTTACTGGCCATCGCGCCCGAAGACCTGAGCAATATCACTACCCGCTGGTCTGCCAGCGTGGACAGGCCAGACAGCGTCTGGCAGGGCTACCGCAAGCAGTTCATCCAGCTTGCCTGGGCGGCAGCGCTGGCATTGCTCATCGTGTTGCTGTGGAACGGTTGGCTCTGGCGCAAGGTGCGCCGGCGCCGGGATTCGGAGAAAGAGCTCAGTTACCGCCTCGAATTCAAGCGTGCATTGATCGATGGTATTCCTCAGCCGGTAGCGGTACGTGATCGTGAAGGGCGGCTGGTTACCTGCAATATCGGCTTCCTGAAGGAAACCGGAATGCCGCGCGAGTCGGTGGAAGGTTCCCGCGTCGTCGATTACCCCTGGCTGCAGGCGCCTGACGCGCTAGCGTTGCAGTTGATTCATCAGCAGGCCATGGAGCAGGACGGAAAAGTGGCCTCCGATCTGGTCCTGCAGATTCACAACGAAGTTCGGGAAATACATTACTGGGCGACTCCCTACCGTGGGTCGGGTGGTGATATCTCCGGGGTAGTCACGGGCTGGATCGATGTCACCGAGCGCGAGCGGCTGCACCACCAACTGGAAGCGGCGAAGGAGCTGGCCGAGGAAGCCAACCGCGCGAAGAGTACCTTCCTCGCTACCATGAGCCATGAAATTCGCACGCCGATGAACGCGGTGATCGGCATGCTCGAGTTGGCGCTCACCCGTGCCGATCAGGGGCATTGGGAGCGGGAGCCAGTCGAGGTGGCTTACGACTCGGCGCGTTCTCTGCTGACGCTGATCGGCGACATCCTCGATGTGGCCAAGATCGAATCCGGGCGTCTGACGCTGATGCCGGAGCGCGCCCACCTGCGCGAGTTGGTGGAGTCCGTTGCGCGCGTGTTCGATGGGCTGGCGCGGCAGAAAGCGTTGGAGCTCAGGATGGAAATCGAGGCGGAAGCCGCCTGTGACGTGCTGATCGATCCCTTGCGGTTCAAGCAGATTCTGTCGAACCTGGTCAGTAACGCCATCAAGTTCACCGACTTCGGGCATGTGAAGATTCGCGTCTACGGCGAGCGTGTCGCCGGCGAGCGCCTGGCCCTCGAGGTCAGCGTGCAGGACAGTGGGATCGGCATTTCTGAGGATGAACAGCGCCAGTTGTTCGAGCCTTTCAGCCAGGTGACCCGCAGTGGCGATGCCAGTCGAGGTGGTACGGGGCTGGGGCTCACCATCTGCCGCAAGCTGGCGGAGATGATGGGCGGCACCGTACGCATGGAAAGCCGTCCCGGCGAGGGCACCACGGTCACGGTGCGCCTGTTGCTGCAGACCCTGGAAAGCCTGCCCGAATGCGAAGTTGGGCCGGCCGTGATGGTCCCGAGGACCGCCCATTCGCTGAAGGTTCTGGTGGTCGACGACCATGTGGCCAACCGGATGCTGCTGACCCAGCAACTGGAGCATCTGGGGCATCAGGTCGAGGTCGCCTCCGACGGCTCCCAGGCACTGCAGCTGTGGCATCCGGGTGACTTCGATCTGCTGATCACCGACTGCAATATGCCGGTGCTCAATGGCTATGGTCTGGCCCGGCGGGTTCGCGAGCTTGAAGCGGAGATGGAAGCCGAACCCTGTGTGATCTTCGGGTTCACCGCCAACGCCCAGCCCGACGAGATCGAGAACTGTCGGCGGGCCGGCATGGATGACTGCCTGTTCAAGCCCATAGGCCTGGATAACCTGCGTGTGCGGCTGGATGCAGTGCCGAAGCTGTCAGCGGCTCACGACGATCAGGCGTCTGTGGAGAAGCAGGTCGATGGCTTCGACCTGAAGCCCCTACGGGAGATGACCGGCGGAAATCCTGGCCTGATCCGCCGTTTGCTGGAGGAGTTGTACAGCAGCAACCGGATCGATATCGACCAGGTCCGGCCGCTCTGGGAGGCCGGCGACTGGAAGCAGCTGGCCGATCTGGCCCACCGTATGAAGGGCGCAGCGCGATTGGTCAATGCGGACACGCTCCAGGACCTCTGCAGCAAGCTTGAAGGTGGCTGCAAGGATGGTCTCGACAGCCGGGAGCTGGGCAACCGGGCTCTGGCGGTGGAACAGGCGATGGCGACCTTGCAGGACGATTTGCTGCAGCAATTGCGCAAGCTGGCCGCCTAGCCCGCGCGGCCGCTTCAGCTCGGGCTGGAGCGGCCGGTCATCTCGCGCGCCATCTCGGTGGCATAGCTGTCGGTCATCCCGGCGATGAAATCCGTTACACGCAAGAAGGAGCGATAGAGCGACCAGCTCGGGTCCGGCGCGTAGTGGCTCAGCAAGTCGAGGATCCGCTGGTTCTTGAATGACGGCGTGCTCTGGCGGTGTTGCTCCAGCACGGCGCCACAGAAAGAGTTCAGCAGGATTTCCAGGGTGGTGTAAGCGCCGATCTCGTGCAGGGTCTTGCGCTTGTCCTGGAATATCTTCTCCCGTGCCATCGCCTTCGCGCGTTGCACGCAGCGCTTGGCCGGGCCATGCATGTGTTCTACCAGGTCGCCTTGCAGGCTTCCCGCGAGCAGGGTCTTTTCCTGTTCGACGAACGCGCGGGCGGCGGCATTGGTCAGGTGTTCGATGGCCTTGCCGCGCAGAATCGCCATCTTGCGCCGGCGCGAGTCCTTCGGGCCGAGCTGGCGGTAGGTTTCCGGCAGATCGTCGCCGACCAGGTCGAGCAGCAGCGCTTCCACTTCGCTGTAGTCGAGCAGCTCCATTTCCACACCGTCTTCCAGGTCGATCAGGCCGTAGCAGATGTCGTCCGCGGCCTCCATCAGGTAGACCAGCGGATGGCGCGCCCAGCGTTCATCTTCCAGCTGCGGCATGCCCAGTTTCTGGGTGATCTGCTCCAGCAGTGGCAGCTCGCTGCGGTAGCAGCCGAACTTGTGCTTCTTGTAGCCAAGAGAGTCGGCGTGGCGTGCCGTCCAGGGGTATTTCAGGTAGGTGCCGAGGGTGGCGTAGGTCAGGCGTGTGCCGCCGTCGAACTGGTGGTATTCGAGTTGGGTGAGGACACGGAAGCCCTGGGCGTTGCCCTCGAAGTGCAGGAAATCCGAGCGTTCCCCGTCGCTCATGCCATCCAGCCAGCCACGACCGGCAGCCTGCTGGAACCAGTGGCGGATGGCGTCTTCGCCGGAGTGGCCGAAGGGCGGGTTGCCGATATCGTGGGCGAGGCAGGCGGACTGGACGATCACGCCCATGTCCCCGGGGTCGCACCATTCCGGCAGGCGGTCACGAATGATCTCACCAACGCGCATGCCCAGTGAGCGGCCGACGCAACCGACCTCCAGTGAATGGGTCAGGCGGGTGTGAATGTGGTCGTTGCTCGATACCGGGTGCACCTGGGTCTTGCGCCCCAGGCGGCGGAAGGCACCGGAGAAGATGATGCGGTCGTGGTCCTTGTGGAAGGCGCTGCGGCCGAGTTCGGCGCTGCTGTGCACCGGTTTGCCGAGGCGCTCCCGGGGGAGCAGGGTGTGCCAATCCATTCTTCTTTCCGCAATCCAGAGAGTTACCGGCAACGCTAGCCGTTCGCGCCGGCAATCTCAATCGCGGCGCTAGAGGCCTTCGGCGTCGATATCGATGAGCAGAAGGCGTCGGCCCTGGTCGATGAACTGGCCGGCGGTCATGCAGTACTGGTTGGTGGTGGCATCGCGATAAGTGTTGGAGAGTGTCAGGCGACGCTCTTCCCAGCCCTCGGCGAGCAACTGGTAGAAGTAGGGGCGCCAGGACCAGTTGTGGCCCAGGTAGCGGCGGTTCTCCTTCCAGAACAGGCCGTTCCATTCCAGGTTCGGCGAAGTCTGGGTGCCGTGGCGGTCGCACTGGTAAATGCGTAGCAGACGGCTGAAGGAATCCGGCGCCGGCGGCAGGCTACTGAGCATGGCACCGCCTTCGGCCCAGGGGCGCAGCATGTTCATCAGTTCGGAGAGTTGCTGGCGCAGTTGGATGAGGTTGGAGCGCTCCTGCAGCTTGCGATGCACATAGTGGTCGCGGCGCTGGGCGAAGGCTTCGCGGAAGGCGTCGCTGGCAGGGAACTCCAGAGCCGGTTTGGCGAACAGGAAGCCTTGCACGTAGCGTGCGCCGCACTCCAGGGCGAAGTCCATTTCCTCTTCGGTTTCCACGCCCTCGGCGATGATCCAGCAGCCCGTCTTCTCCGCCATCTGCGCCAGGGCCTTCACGACTTCGCCGCTGGGGCCACCGCGGGCGGCCTCCTGGAACAGGCGCATGTCCAGCTTGAGGATGTCCGGTTGCAGCGCCAGCACGCGGTCCAGTTGCGAATAGCCGGCGCCGAAGTCATCGATGGCAATGCGCGCGCCGGCATCGCGGTAGCGCGCGACCACTTCCGGCAGGCGCTGGTGGGCGCCGCCCAGCTCGGTGATCTCGAAGACCACTCGCTCCGGCGCTACACCTTGCTGCTGCAGTTGCTTGAGGCTGGGCAGCGGCTGGTTGGGGCGCAGGCGGCTGATCCAGCGCGGCGAGATGTTCAGGCTGAGGAACCAGTCCTTGGGCGCTTCATGGATGCGGGCAAGGGCGGCGTCGCGGATCTGCCGGTCGAGACGGCGCAGTTCGGCCAGGCCGACTCGCGGGTTGAAGAACAGCGGGCCGACCGATTGCAGATCACCGTTGTCCTGGCGCAACCGGCCCAGTGCTTCGACACCGGCGATCAGGCCGGTCGCGGTGTCGATGAAGGGCTGGAAGCAGGCGATGGGTTGCCCGTCGATCAAGGGACACATCCTTAGTGGCGTGACAGGGAAGCGCTCGCGCGCAGCTCACTGTCACTTAGCAAGAATGTGGCCAGTCTAGACGTCAGAGGTGCGTCGAGGGGGCGGGCGGGTCCTTGGGCTCGGGCTTGCTGCGCATCTGCAGGAGGATCGGCAGCAGGGCGATCCCTACGCGCAGCAGCCGCACCCAGCGGCGTTTGCGGCCGAACAGCAGGGCAAGGGCTGCGGCGCCGCCAGCGCCCCACAGCGGCGTGCCGCCGCCCAGGCCGCTGCGCAGGTTCTGGCCGAGATTGCGTGCCTGTTTCAGGGGTTGCAGCAGCAGTTCGCCTTCCTGGCGGATCTGCTGGCGCTGCATTTCCAGGCGCAGGCGGACGATCGCCTTGCGCAGTTCGGCGCGGGTCAGGTGGCGGGCGTCGGGCATTTCGCTCATGGCAACAGTCGCTCCCGGTCACGGGCCAGTTCTTCGAGGGTGGCGCTGAACGGCGAGCTTTCGTCGTTGACCAGCATATGCAGACGCCAGGCGCAGAACAGGCTGCCGCCGACATAGAAGAGGCACAGTCCGATGGCGGCCTGCAAACGGTAGCTGTCCCAGAACAGGATCAGCACCAGCACCGACAGGGCGACCAGCAGGAGCAGAGCGAAAACCAGCGCCAGGCCGGCCATCAGCAGCATCTGCACGGTGCGGGTCTTCTGCTCCTGCAGCTCGATGCCGAGCAGTTCGACGTGCCCGTGCAGCAGGCCGAGGACCGCGGCGCCGAAGCGCCGCGGGGAAGGGGAGTTGGCCGAGGACTTCGGCCCGGCGTCCATTCCATCGCTCATCGATCAGCGCCGGCTGACCAGCAGGCCGAGGAGGAAGCCGACACCGGCGGCGATACCTACGGCCTGCCACGGGTGATCACCGACATAGTCTTCGGTGGCGTCCACGGCGGCTTTGCCCTGGTCGCGCACGGAGTCCTTGGTGGAGTAGATGGCATCGCGGGCGCGCTTGAGGCTCTCATGGATCTGCGCGCGCATCTGGTCGGCTTCGGCGCCAGCCAGGTCGGCCGAGCTCTGCAGGAGTTTCTCGGTGTCGCTGACGAGGGCCTGGAATTCGGCCAGGAGTTCATCCTTGGCGGCGTTCACTGCGGTCTTGCGAGGCATGTGATGCTCCTTGTGCGGGTTGAGGTTCCTAGTTTTCGAGCCCCAGGGTCGCTGGAAAGTTTCTCATAAATTCATCATGGGGCCGCTCTCGCGTGCGAGTTGAAGCCTAGCCGCTGAATGCTGCTCCGGTGGTATGCCGCTTGCATTTCTCTGGTGCGCATGGAGAGCCGAGCGCCCCATGGCGGGGCGTTCCTGGTGTCTGAAACGGCCGGGAATATGAGCTCAAACCACTGAAAAACATAAGGAAGTACAAGAAATTGCGAAGCTGGTCGGATGGCTTGTGAGCCATGCTGGTTCAGCGCTCGGCTCCTCTGTGGTGCGCCGCTGCTTCAGTGTGGTGCGACGCAGGGTCGCCGCGAGCCGTTTTGGTGCTTTCCCCTTGACCTCCGGGGCTGCCTGTAGCGATGGAAAACCTCAATAGTGCCGTAGAGACGCTGGTCCACGGTTCCAACACGCTGTTCCTCCTGATGGGCGCGGTCATGGTGCTGGCCATGCACGCGGGTTTTGCCTTCCTGGAAGTGGGCACGGTGCGCCTGAAGAACCAGGTGAATGCCCTGTCGAAGATCCTCTCGGACTTCGCCATCTCGACCCTGGCCTATTTCTTCATCGGCTACTGGATCGCCTATGGCGTCACTTTTCTGCAGCCGGCGGCGACGCTGGCGCACGAAAACGGCTACGCGCTGGTGAAGTTCTTCTTCCTGCTGACCTTCGCCGCGGCGATCCCCGCGATCATTTCCGGCGGCATCGCCGAACGTGCCCGGTTCGGCCCGCAGTTGTGCGCTACGGCGCTGATCGTGGCCTTCGTCTATCCGTTCTTCGAGGGCTTGATCTGGAACGGCAATTTCGGCTTCCAGGCCTGGCTGAAGGCCGAATTCGGCGCTGCCTTCCATGATTTCGCCGGCTCCGTCGTGGTGCATGCCTTCGGCGGCTGGCTGGCGCTGGCGGCGGTGGTTCTGCTGGGGCAGCGTAATGGCCGGTACCGCGAGGGGCGATTGGTCGCTTTCGCGCCGTCGAACATTCCGTTCCTGGCGGCGGGTTCGTGGATTCTCATTGTCGGCTGGTTCGGCTTCAACGTCATGAGTGCGCAGTCGCTGGCGGGCGCGAGTGGATTGGTGGCAGTGAACTCTTTGCTGGCGATGGTCGGCGGCACCGTGGCGTCGCTGCTGGTCGGTCGCAATGACCCGGGCTTCCTGCACAACGGCCCTCTGGCCGGACTGGTGGCGGTCTGCGCTGGTTCCGACCTGATGCACCCCATCGGCGCCCTGGCCACCGGCATGCTGGCCGGCGCGCTGTTCGTCTGGGCGTTCACCGCGACCCAGGTACGCTGGAAGATCGACGACGTGTTGGGCGTCTGGCCGCTGCACGGCCTGTGCGGCGCCTGGGGCGGCATTGCCTGCGGCATCTTTGGTCAGCAGGCGCTGGGCGGATTGGGTGGGGTCAGCCTGGCCAGCCAGGCGATCGGCACGCTGCTCGGTGTGGCGGTGGCTTTCGCCGGAGGCCTGCTGGTGTACGGCCTGGTGAAGGCGGCTGTGGGCATCCGCCTGACGAAGGAAGAGGAGTACTACGGCGCCGACCTGTCGATCCATAAGATCGGAGCGCTCAGCCAGGACTGATTGCTCCATGGTGAGGCAAAGAAAAAGCCCGGCAGATGCCGGGCTTTTTCGTCACGCCGCGAGGGTTACCAGAGCGGCATGGTGTAGCTGACGATCAGACGGTTCTCGTCGTAATCGTTGGTGTAGTTGGTGCGCATGGTCGCGTTGCGCCACTTCACGCCGAGGTTCTTCAGCGGGCCGTCCTGGAAGACGTAGGCGATGTCGGTGTCGCGTTCCCATTCCTTGCCTTCGCCGTCGGTGGTGATCAGGTCGATGTTGTCGCCTTTCACGTAGCGGGTCATGAAGGTCAGGCCGGGGATGCCGAGGCCGGCGAAGTTGTAGTCGTAGCGCGCCTGCCAGGACTTCTCGTCCTTGTTGGCGAAGTCGCCGATCTGGATGTAGTTCACCAGGTAGGGGTCGGTGCCGTTGATGTAGGCGAAGCCGGTGTCGCCGCTCATCTTCTGGTAGCCGAGGCCGAAGGCGTGGTAGCCCAGGGCATAGGTGAACATGGCGTTGAGCGCCTTGTTGTCGACGTTGCTGCCGCCATCGTCATCGGACTTGGCCCAGCGGATGTCGGACTTCAGCGATTGCTTGTCGGCGATCGGCAGCACATGGATCAGGCCCAGGTAGTGCTGTTTGTAGATGTCTTCCAGGCCGCCGTAGTGGTAGCTGGTGCTCAGGCTGTCGGTCCACTTGTAGGTGAGGCCGCCAAACAGGAACTTGTTGGAGGTGAGGCTATCGCCGAGCTTGATGTTGCGCTTGCCGCCGCCGGTGATGGTCATGTCCTCGTAGTCCGAGGAATCGCGCTGGTTGACCTGGTACAGGCGACCGCCGTCGACGGTCAGGCCGTCAAGCTCAGCGGAGTTCAGGGCGAAGCCGCTGAAGGTCTGCGGCAGCAGGCGGGTGTCGTTGAACTGCACCACCGGCATCTTCGGCATCAGGGTGCCGCCCTTCAGGGTCGTCTTGGACGCACGCAGCTTGGCGGTAACGCCCAGGTCGCCGTAGCTGTCCTCGGCGCGCTTGTCGCTGGAGGAGCGCTGCAGCAGTCCGGTGCCGCTGCGGTCAGGTGACGAATCGAGTTTCAGGCCCAGGGTGCCCAGGGCGTCGACGCCGACACCGATGGTGCCGTCGGTGTAACCCGACTCATATTTGAGGATGAAACCCTGGGCCCATTCCTCGGCCTTGTTCTGGGCAGGGGCCGGGCTGTCCTGGCGGAAGTCGCGGTTGAAGTAGAAGTTACGCAGTTCGACGGTGGCCTTGCTGTCCTTGATGAAGTCAGCGTGGGCGAGTGTCGGAAGGATAAAGCTGGTACCCAGCGCGGCCAAAGCCACGGCACGGGCGATCGGGGTCTTGCTCATTGTTATTGTCTCCTCGAGCGCTTGGGGCAGTTTGATGATGCCGACTGGATCAGGGTCGGCATGTCAATCTGTTACAGCCTATCTACTAAATCATTACCGAATGTTGACGACTCTTAGACCTTAGTCGCTGATTAGTAAGCTGGCTATTGAAGCGCTGGGCGGCGGCGGGCGTGGCTTTCACTGAATCCAGTGGGGGTAGTAGCCGAGTTTGTCCTGCACCTGGGCATCGTGGGCGGGGACAACGGTGAGCTTTGGATAGGCAAGCATCAGTTCGTGGACGCGGGCCACTTCGGCCAGCGTCTGGTCGCGGTTGCTGTCCACCAGTTTGCGGCTGACCCAGAACTTCTCGCGGGGGCCGGTGAAGCCGGACAGGCGCCAGGTGGTGTCGCCGCTGAAGAAGTAGCGCCGGCCGTCGTCGAGGGTGATGAACAGCCCCACCGCGCCCGGCGTATGGCCGCTCATGGGCACCAGGACCAGGCTGCCGTCGCCGAACAGGTCGAGGCTGCGGTCGTAGCTCAGGAAGGGGCCGGAATCGAACTGGAAGGGCACCCATTTCACCGGATGGCGGAACTGGCTGGGGAACACTGCCGGCGGTTGGGCGATATGGGCGTAGTTGATCTCGTCATAGGTCGCCCAGACCGGGACTTCCGGGAAGTCCGACAGCGCCGAGGCGTGGTCCCAGTGCGCATGGGACAGGATGATCCGATCGATGGAAATACCACTGCCCTGCAATTGCTCGTGTGCCGGTTTCAGACCTTCGTACTGGAACAGAGGCTTGTCCCACCAGGGCATGTCCTGCTTGAACTGTGCGTCCGCCTGGCTGCCCAGGCCGGTGTCGAACAACAAGGTGGCCGCGTGGTGCTGGATCAGCACAGCGGTGTGGTTCATCGGGACTTTCTCGGTCCAGTTGCCGCCGGCCACGGTGAACGCATCCAGGGTGGTGACGCCGGAGGTGCGGATCAACGAGAAGCGCAGGTCGGCGGCCTGGACGCTCAGGCAAGAGAGGGCGAACAGTCCGGCCAGCAGCAGGGATGGCAGACGCATCGGAGTTTCCTTTTCGGTGAGCGGAGGGGCGCGCCGCCGTGCAAGCGGCGGCGTGGCCAGTCAGAAGAAAATCAGAAGGCGGGTTGCGCGACGTAACCGGGCAGGGCGCGCACGCGGGCCAGCCAGTCCTGCACATAGGGATAGCCGGATGGCTCCAGACCACCTTCCGTCGCCAGGGTGACGTAGGGGTAGACGGCAATGTCGGCGATGCTCGGCTTGTCCGTCTGCGCCAGCCAGCGGTGGTCGGCCAAAGTAGCGTCCAGCAACTCCAGTGCGTGGCGGCCCTTGGCCTGCGCGGCGGCCAGGTCGCCGGGGCGCTTGAACAGCTGGATCACCCGCGCCATCGCCAGGCCGTGCTGCACCTCGTTGGCCGAGAAGCTCAGCCAGTTGGCAATGCGCCCCTGGGTGAAGGCGTCCTGCGGGTACCAGTGCGGCTCGGCGTACTGCCGGGCGAGGTAGGCGAGGATGGCGTGGGAATCGCCCAGGCGCAGTTCGCCATCCTCCAGCGCCGGCACCTGGCCGCGCGGGTTGATCGCCAGGAAGGCCGGGCGCTTGTGCGCGCCGGCCATCAGGTCCACCGGCAGCAGCTCGGCCTTCTGGCCAATAAGACCGAGGAACAGGCGAACCTTGTAGCAGTTACCGGAAAGCGCGACGTCATGGAGTTTCATGGCGGGAGTCCTTTGCGATGTTGTTGTGGGACGGCTGCGGTGGAGTGGTGGAATAGATATTAGACAGACAGGTCTGTATAGTTCAAGCGAAATGACCGTCCGCTAATCGACCTGGCGCTGCCGCTCTCGCTCCCCACGGGCGCCGAGCCTCGCGCATAATGTCCGGTCAGGAGGTAATGCCATGGCATCCAGCAAACGCGAGCTGCTGCTCGCCACCGCCCAGGATCTGTTCTACCGCGAGGGCTATCACGCCACCGGTATCGACCGCATCCTCGCCGAGTCGGGCGTCGCGAAGATGACGCTGTACAAGCACTTCAAGTCCAAGGACGAGCTGATCATGGCGGCGCTGGAAGAGCGCCACGCCCGCATGGTCGAACGTATGGAAGTCGCCGAACGCATCCTCGCGCCACGCGAGGCGATCCTGGCGGTCTTCGACGGCCTGCAGGAAGTGCTCAACGGCTCGGACTTCTGCGGCTGTGCCTTCATCCATGCCGCCGGCGAATTCCACGACCGCGAACACCCCATCCACCAGCAGGCCGCCGAGCACAAGGCCTTCCTTGGCCGCTTCTTCGCGGCCCAGCTGTTGCACCTGGGGGCGCCGGAGCCGGAAGCCCTGGCGCGTCAGCTGCAGTACCTGCTCGAAGGCGTACTGGTGATGGCGCACATGCAGGGCCCGGCGCAGCAGGGGCGAGAAGCCCGCGCCGTGGCCGACACGCTGCTCAAACATGCCGGAGTCTGAACCCATGTCGCCAACCCAGGAGCCCACCATGCCCCCGGAATGCCAGCTCTTCGGCACCCTTGGCTGCCATCTCTGCGAAGTGGCCGAGGCGGTGCTGATGCCCTTCGTCGAACACGGCCTGCTGGTCGAACTGGTGGATATCGCCGACCGCGAGGAATGGGTCGAGCAATACGGCCTGAGCATTCCCGTGCTGCGTCGCTGCGATTCCGGCGCAGAGCTCAACTGGCCCTTCGACGCCGCACAGGTCGCCGCTTTCCTCGGCTGCTGAAGATTTCGGCGGCTTTCCCTCTCCTCAATCAACCGATGCGAGGCGCATTGCAATGAAGATCGGATTTCTCGGACTGGGCGGCATGGGTGCTGCCATGGCTGCCAACCTCATCCAGGCCGGCCACCATGTCGTCGTGTGGAACCGCTCGCCCGGCGCCGCCGAGCCGCTGGTGGAACTGGGCGCGATCGCCGCTGCCACCCCTGTGCAGGCGTTCGATGTCGAGCTGGTGATCTCCATGCTGGCCGACGATGCCTCCACCCGCGCCGTGCTGCTCGACAGCGGTGCCCTGGCATCGGCCAGGGCCGGCCTGGTGCACTTGAGCATGGCCACGCTGTCCACCGCCTTCGTCGGTGAGCTGATCGAGCTGCACCGCGAGCAGGGCGTTGAGTTCGTCGCCGCGCCGGTATTCGGGCGCACGGATGTCGCCGCCGCCGGCAAGCTAAACATCCTGGTGGCCGGCCCCGAGGCTGCCATCGCCAAGGCGCAGCCGGTGCTCGACGTGCTGGGGCAGAAGACCTGGCCGCTGGGCGACGACCCGCTGCGCGCGGTCGCGGTGAAGATCGCCGGCAACTTCATGATCGCCAGCGCCATCGAGGCGATGGGGGAGAGTGCGGCGCTGGTGAAGACCTACGGCGTCGCGCCGGGCGAGTTCATGGAAATCATGGGCAACACGCTGTTCAACGCGCCGGTCTACCGCAACTACGGCGCGCAGATCGCCGAGCAGCGTTTCGATCCGGCCGGCTTCCGCCTGGTGCTGGGGCTCAAGGATGTTGGCCTGGCGCTGTCGGCCGGGCATGAGCAGCGCGTGCCGCTGCCACTCGCCAGCCTTCTGCGTGACAATCTGCTCGAAGCCATCGCACACGGTGATGGCGAGCGGGACTGGAGCGCCCTGTCGCAGGTCGCGCTGCGCAAGTCCGGTCAGCTCTGATTCGCCCATGAAAAAGCCCGTCCTGGTGGACGGGCTTTTTTGTGCCTGTGACTACTTCTGGGGAAAAATCGCAGGCAATAAAAAACCCGCCGTTAGGCGGGTTTTTCGGGATTTGGTCGGAGCGACTGGATTCGAACCAGCGACCTTCTCGTCCCGAACGAGACGCGCTACCAAGCTGCGCTACGCTCCGTTTGATGGCGCGCATTCTACCGAAAAACTTTTGATGCACAAGGGGTTAGCGAAAAATATTTGAAAAATCTTTTCGCCCCCGTGAAAACGCCAACGCCCCGCAGACCGCTCAGGGCCTACGGGGCGTTTTCACCGCCGGGCGAATCAGAGGTCCTTGACGGTCCGTACCTGATCCTTGTTCACGCGGGCGGTTTTGCCATCCAGCTGTTCGAACTCATAGAAGCCGGATTCTTCGTCGTACTTGGGTTTGTCGACCGACTGAATCTCGCGTCCATCGTTCAGGGTGATGACGGACGGAGTGGAGCAACCAGCGAGCACGCTAAAGCCCAGGGCGAGCAGGAAGGCGGGAAGCATCCGTTTGTTCATGGGTGAATCTCCTGATGAGCGAACAAAAAAGTACGAAAAGTCTGACCGGGTGCCTTGCAGCATAGTTCCCGGAAAATTTTCGACTCTGTCGCTATCGGGCGCGATAGAGCAGCTCCGGGGTGTTCAGATTGGCCAGTCGCGGGTCGTCGGCCGGGCAATCCACCGCCTGCAGGCCGAGGTTCGAGAAAACATGGCGCGGGCTGCGGTCGCCCTGGTTCCAGGCTTCCTCTATCTGGGCGCGCAGCGCCACCGGGATGATGCTGAACAGCGGTTCCCACTGCGTGCCGCAGCGCAGCATGTGCACGACGTCCGGCGCTGCGGCCGATGCGCGCAGCAGGCGCTCAAGCAGGTCGGCGTCCAGCAGTGGCGCATCGCAGGGCAGTACCAACAGGTGGGTATGGTGCGCGCTGACCAGGCCCGCGCGGATGCCGGCGAGCGGGCCGGGGAAGTCCGCACTGTCGTCCTGTACCAGACGGTCGGCGAAGCCGGCGTAGACGTCCGCGTTGCGGTTGCAGGAGATGATCAGGTCGTCGCTGAAAGGGCGGGCGAGGGCGGCGGCGTAGCTCACCAGCGGGCGGCCCTGCCACTCCAGCAGGCCCTTGTCCTGGCCGCCCATGCGCTGGCCGCGTCCTCCGGCGAGAATCAGGACGGAACAGAGGGGCAGCGGGGCTTGTGGCATGTCAGGGTCTCCGGGGCGGGCCTGTGATATAACACCGCGCATTCCAACCTCACAAGCAAGGGCCCTCATCATGAGCCACAAGGCCGAGCAGCCATTCGTCCCGCTGAACATCGCCGTCCTCACCGTCAGCGACACCCGCACCCTGGAAACCGACACCTCCGGCCAGCTGTTCGTCGACCGCCTGAAGGCTGCCGGCCATAACCTGGCCGCCCGCGTCCTGCTCAAGGATGACCTCTACCGCATCCGCGCCCAGGTCGCGACCTGGATCGCCGAGGACGAAGTGCAGGTCGTGCTGGTGACCGGCGGCACCGGCTTCACCGGCCGCGACAGCACCCCGGAGGCCGTGACCTGCCTGCTGGACAAGGTGGTGGACGGTTTCGGCGAGCTGTTCCGGCAGATTTCCGTGGCCGATATCGGCACCTCCACCGTGCAGTCCCGCGCGCTGGCCGGCCTGTCCAATGGCACGCTGGTCTGCTGCCTGCCGGGCTCCACCAACGCCTGCCGCACCGCCTGGGACGGCATCCTCGGCGAGCAACTGGACGCCAGCCACCGCCCGTGCAACTTCGTGCCGCACCTGAAGAAGGCGGCGCCCTGCGAGAGCCGCGGATGAGCTGCTGCGACAAGCCGGGACTGCTCCCGGTCGAGGACGCCTTGGCGCGCCTGCTGAGCCTGGCGGAACAGTCGCCGATCCTCGATACCGAAGCCCTGCCGCTGAGCGAAGCGGACGGCCGCGTGCTCGCTGGGCCGCTGCTCGCCGGGCTGGACCTGCCGCCGTGGCCGAACAGCGCCATGGACGGCTATGCACTGCGCCAGGCCGACTGGCAGGGCGAGCCGCTGTCGGTCAGCCAGAAGATCTTCGCCGGGCAGGCGGGCGAGCCGCTGCTGACGGGCACCTGCGTGCGCATCTTTACCGGCGCACCGGTGCCTGACGGCGCCGATTGCGTCGAGATGCAGGAAAACGTCGAGGTGCTGGAAGACGGCCGCGTGCGTTTCCTCGAAGCGCTCAAGGTAGGTCAGCACGTACGCCCGCAAGGCCAGGAAACCCGCAAGGGCGACTGTGTGCTGCCGGCCGGCACGCGCCTGGGCCCGATCGAGATCGGCCTGGCCGCATCGCTCGGCCAGGCCGAGCTGACTGTGCGTCGTCGTCCGCGCGTGGCGCTGCTGTCGACCGGCGATGAGCTGGTGGAGCCGGGCAAGCCGCTGGCGCTGGGGCAGATCTACAACAGCAACCGCCATCTGCTGCGCACCTGGCTGCAGCGCTTCGGTTGTGAGGTGGTGGACGCCGGTATCCTCCCGGACGACCTGGAGCGCACCCGTGCGGCCCTGTCCGGCCTGTCCGACGTGGACCTGATCCTTTCCACCGGCGGCGTCTCCGTCGGCGAGGCGGACTTCCTCGGTGCGGCCCTGCGTGAAGCCGGCGAGCTGGCGCTGTGGAAGCTGGCGATCAAGCCGGGCAAGCCGCTGACCGTCGGCCATTACCAGCAGGTGCCGGTGATCGGCCTGCCGGGCAATCCTGCCTCCACCCTGGTGACCTTCGCGCTGCTGGCGCGGCCGTACCTGATGCGTCGCCTCGGCATGCAGAAGGTCGAGCCGCTGCGCCTGCAGGTGCCGGCTGGGTTCAACTGGACCAAGCCGGGCAACCGCCGCGAGTACCTGCGCGCGCGCCTGGAGAATGGCCGTGCGGTGCCTTACGCCAACCAGAGCTCCGGTGTGCTGCGCAGCGCCGCCTGGGCCGAGGGGCTGGCGGAAGTGCGGGAGGGGGCGACGCTGGCCGAAGGCGATTGGCTGACCTTCATTCCGTTCAGCGAACTGCTGGACTGAGCGCCAGGAACGCAATGAAAAACGCCGGTCTCAGACCGGCGTTTTTTTATGCTGCTGGCGATACTCGCCGGGCGTCTGGTCGGTCCAGCCCTTGAAGCTGCGGTGGAACGAGCGCGACTCGGTGAAGCCCAGGTACTGGGCGATGTCCTGGATCGGCAGGTCGCTGTGCACCAGGTAATGCTCGGCCAGTTCCTGGCGCAGTTCATCGAGGATCTGCTGGTAGCTGGTGCCGGCCTGCTGCAGGTGGCGCTGCAGGGTGCGCACGGTCATCTCGAAGCGCTCGGCGACGCGCTCCTTGCGCGGCAGGCCGTCCTTGAGCAGCAGGCGCAGGGCGTTCTTCACCCGCAGCGGCAGCGGCTCGTCGTCGTCCAGTTCGGCCATCAGCGCCAGGGCGTGCTCTTCCAGGGTGCGCAGCAGGTTGGCGTCGGCCTGGCGCAGCGGGTAGCTGAGCAACTGCAGGGGCACCAGCAGGGCGCTGAAGGGTTGTTCGAAGCGCACCGGGCAGCCGAACAGCTGCTCGTATTCGGCGACGTCGGCGCCCTCGGGCTGCGCGTGTTCGAACCAGACTTCCTGCGGCGAGCCGTTGGTGTCGGCGATCCAGCGCGCATAAAGCAGCCAGGAAGCCAGTACGTTTTCCACCATGTGCCGGCGGATCTGCGCGGCCTCGTGGCGGCAGTTCCAGATCAGCTTGATGTGGCCTTCGCCTGGCTCCAGGCGGCTGACGCCCATGTCGCCGACCAGCTTCTCGTAGGGAATGATGCGGCCCATGGCCTCGCCCAGGTTGGCGCAGTTCATGGTGATGTAGCCCAGCACGCTCCACGAGCCCGGTTGCACGAAGCGTGCGGAATGCAGGCCGAACAATGGATCGCCCGAGTGCGCGCACAGGTGCTGCAGCAGGCGCTCGTGGGCCTCGCTGGGCAGGCGCTGGCTGTTGTCGCTCAGTTGCGAGCGTTCCAGGCCCGCCGCCTGGAGGGCGATGTCCAGGTCCATGCCGAGAGACTCGGCGTGGCGCAGGTATTTCAGCAGTGCGGGGACGGATGTATAGCCGAGGGAATGCATGGCGTGAGTTCTTGTTCTTCGGTGTCTCGATCGGCAACTGCGCCTGTCTTGATCCGACAGTGACAGGGCAGGGCGGCTGGCTAGTATAGGCAGCCATCAAGCGGCACCGAAATAGCAATCGAATTAGCGGGTTCAGACCCTGAACAAGAAGGAGCGGGCATGCGACGCTGGAACGGCTGGGGTGAAGAAACGACGGTGGTGGAATTGCCCGGCAACGGGCGTGATTTTCTCGCCGAACTGGTTGGCCCCGGCCTGACGCTGCCGGACGCGACGCTGGAGCAGGTGCTGGCCAAGGTGCCGGCCTCGCGCCTGCCCGAGCATCCGCTGGTGGTGCGCGAGGCCCGCGACCGCCTGCTGCACGCCCGTGGCCAGAGCCTGCCGGACTGGCTGGCGATGCGCGAAGGCGAGTTCGGCGTGTTCCCCGATGGCGTGGCCTACCCGCAGACCGCCGAGCAGATCCGCGAACTGCTGAAGTTCGCCGAGCTCTGGGACTGCCTGGTGATCCCCTACGGTGGCGGCACCTCGGTGGCCGGCCACATCAACCCGCCAACCTCCGACAAGGCGGTGCTCACCGTTTCCCTGGAGCACATGAACCGCCTGCAGGAGCTGGACGAGCAGAGCCTGATCGCCACCTTCGGCCCCGGCGCCAACGGCCCGCAGGTGGAAAGCCAGCTGCGCGCCCGTGGCTATACCCTGGGCCACTTCCCGCAGTCCTGGGAGCTCTCCACCCTCGGTGGCTGGGTCGCCAGCCGCTCCAGCGGTCAGCAATCGCTGCGCTACGGGCGCATCGAGCAACTGTTCGCCGGCGGCACCCTGGAAACCTTCGCCGGCAGCCTGGACATCCCGACCTTCCCGGCATCCTCCGCCGGCCCCGACCTGCGCGAAGTGGTGATGGGCTCCGAAGGCCGCTTCGGCATTCTGTCGTCGGTGAAGGTGCGGGTCACGCGCATCGCCGAGGACGAGCGCTTCTACGCGGTGTTCCTGCCGTCGTGGGAGCAGGCGCTGGAAGGCATCCGTACCCTGGTGCAGGCGCGTGTACCGCTGTCCATGCTGCGTCTGTCCAACGCCGTGGAAACCACCACCCAGCTCGCGCTGGCCGGTCATCCGGGGCAGATCGCCTGGCTGGAGCGCTACCTGAAGCTGCGCGGTGCGGCCGAGGGCAAGTGCATGCTGACCTTTGGCGTCACCGGCGACCGTGCCCAGAACGCGACTTCGCTGCGGGCCGCGCGGCGCATTCTCAAGGGCTTCGGCGGCGTGTTCACCGGCACCCTGCTGGGCAAGAAATGGGCGCAGAACCGCTTCCGCTTCCCCTACCTGCGCGAGGCGCTATGGGAGAACGGCTACGCGGTCGACACCCTGGAAACCGCCACCGACTGGTCCAACGTCGACAGCCTGTTGAACCGCATCGAAGCCAGCCTGCGCGATGGCCTGGCTGCCGAGGGCGAGCGTGTGCACGTGTTCACTCACCTGTCCCACGTCTACGGCGAAGGCTCGAGCATCTACACCACCTACGTGTTCCGCCCGGCGGCCAGCTACGCGGAAACCCACGAGCGCTGGCGCAAGCTCAAGCACGCCGCCAGCCAGACCATCGCCAACAATCGCGGCACCATCAGCCACCAGCACGGCGTGGGCAAGGACCACGCTCCCTATCTGCCGGTGGAGAAGGGCCCGCTGGGCATGGCCGCGATCAAGGCGCTGGCCGGGCATTTCGACCCGTCCGGCCGGTTGAACCCCGGCACTCTGCTGCAGGACTGAGCCCATGGGCTGGAATGCGACGTGGCGCGCCAAGGCGCTGCCGGAGCTGGCGGAGCGCGACTGGGACCTGATCGTGGTCGGCGGCGGCATCACCGGTGCCGGCATCCTCCGTGAAGCCGCGCGGCGCGGCTGGCGCTGCCTGCTGGTCGAGCAGCGCGACTTCGCCTGGGGCACCTCCAGTCGCTCATCGAAGATGGTCCATGGCGGCCTGCGCTACATCGCCAAGGGCCAGTTCGGCCTGACCCGCGACTCAGTGCGCGAGCGCCAGCGTCTGCTGGGCGAGGCGCCGGGGCTGGTCGATCCGCTGAGCTTCATCATGCCGCACTACCAGGGCGGCTTCCCCGGCCCGCGCGTGTTCGGCACGCTGCTGTCGCTTTACGACGCGTTGGCGGGGCGGCGCAATCATCTGTTCTATCGCCTGGAAGAGCTGCGTTACCTAGCGCCGGGCTTGAGGGAAGATCGCCTGCTCGGCGGCACGCGCTTCCAGGACGCAGTCACCGACGACGCACGCCTGGTGATGCGCGTGCTCGGAGAGGCTCGCGCTGAAGGCGGCGAAGCGCTGAACGGCCTGAAAGTGATCGAGCTGGATCGCCGCGACGGTCGAGTGCAGGGGTTGGTCGCCGAGGACAGCGAGAGTGGCGAACGCTTCACTTTCCGTGCGCGCGCCGTTGCCCTGGCCACCGGCGCCTGGGCCGATGCCTTGCGGCAGAAACACAGTAGCGAGCACATCCGCCCGCTGCGCGGCAGTCACCTGTTGCTGCCGGCCTGGCGCCTGCCGGTTGCCCACGCCTTCAGCTTCATGCACGGGCAGGACAAACGCCCGGTGTTCGTCTTCCCCTGGGAAGGCGCGACCGTGGTCGGCACCACCGACCTCGATCACCGCGACACACTGGACGACGACACAGCCATCAGCCGCGAGGAAGTGGATTACCTGCTGGCGGCCTGTGCGCAGCAGTTTCCGTCGGCACAGATCAGCGCGGCAGACGTGCGCTCCACCTGGGCCGGCGTGCGCCCGGTGGTCAGCGATGGCGCACCGTCGCTCAAGCCCTCGGATGAAAAGCGCGAACATGCGCTGTGGGTCGAGCCCGGCTGCGTAACCCTGGCCGGCGGCAAGCTCACGACCTTCCGCCTGCTGGCGCTGGAGGTGCTCGCCGCCTGCGCACCGATGCTGGAGCGCTCGCTGGAGGCGGCGGGAGAACAGGTCTTCGAACCTGTCGACGCAGTGGATCTGCCCGGGCTGACTCCGCCGCAACAGACCCGTCTGCGCGGTCGTCATGGCCGCGCATTGCCGGAGCTGGCGCGGGTACTGAAAACCGTGGGCAGCGAGTGCATCGGCCATACCGATTCACTCTGGGCCGAACTGGCCTGGGCGGCGGAAGGCGAGTTGGTGCTGCACCTGGACGACCTGCTGCTGCGCCGTACCCGCGTTGGCCTGCTGCTGGCCGACGGCGGCGCCCACGAGCTGCCGAGAATTCGCGCGCTGTGCCAGCCACGCCTGGGCTGGGACGACCCGCGCTGGAAACGTGAAGAACAGGACTATCTGGCGCTGTGGCGTCGCTGCTACAGCCTTCCAATCTGACCGACGTCTCATTGACCAAGAGCCCCATGGATAACAAGAACTACCTGCTGGCCATCGACAACGGCACCCAGAGCGTGCGCGCGCTACTCTTCGATCTCCAGGGCAACCTGGTGGGCAAGGGCAAGGTCGAGCTGGAAGCCTATTTTTCCTCGCAGCCCGGCTGGGCCGAACAGCACCCGGACTACTACTGGGAACAGTTGGGCGAAGCCTGCAAGCGGCTGTGGGCCAGCGTGGACATTGACCGCAGCCGCATCTGTGGCGTCTCGCTGACGACCCAGCGCGGCACGGTGATCCACGTCGACCGGGCCGGCCAGGCCCTGCGCCCGGCGATCATCTGGCTGGACCAGCGCCGCGCCGAACTGGAAGGGTCGATCAAGGGGCCCTGGGGCTGGCTGTTCAAGCTGGTGGGCGCGCAGGGCGCAGTGGATTACTTCCGCACCCAGGCCGAAGTGAACTGGGTCGCCCAGCAGCAGCCGGACATCCACCAGCGCACGCACAAGGTGCTGCTGCTCTCCGGCTTCCTCACCCAGCGCCTGTGCGGGCGCTACGTGGACTCGGTGGCCTGCAGCGTTGCCTACCTGCCGTTCGACTACAAGAAACTGCAATGGGCCGCGCCGCGCGACTGGAAATGGCAGGTGCTGGACGTGCGCCGCGAGCAGCTTCCGGAGCTGTTCAAGCCGGGCGAGAAGCTCGGTGAGATCACTGCCGAGGCCAGCCGCTTGACCGGGATTCCCGAAGGCCTGCCGCTGATCGCCGCCGGCGCCGACAAGGCCTGCGAGGTGCTCGGCGCGGGCGCCATCGATCCGACTGTGGCCTGCCTGTCCTACGGCACCACCGCGACCATCAACACCACCCGCTCGCGCTACCTGGAGACCATTCCGCTGATCCCGCCGTACCCGGCGGCGATTCCCGATCACTTCAACACCGAGGTGATGATCTACCGCGGCTTCTGGATGGTCAGCTGGTTCAAGCGCGAGTTCGGCCTGCGCGAGATGCAGCGTGCGCAGGAACTGGGCGTCGAGCCGGAGAAGCTGTTCGACGAACTGGTCAACAGCGTGCCCGCCGGCTCCATGGGCCTGATGCTGCAACCCTACTGGACGCCGGGCATCCGCGAGCCGGGGCTGGAGGCCAAGGGCTCGATCATCGGTTTTGGCGATGTGCACACCCGCGCGCACATCTATCGCGCCATCCTCGAAGGCCTGGCGTATGCGCTGCGCCAGGGCAAGGAGCGCATCGAGAAACGCTCCGGCACCCGCATCCAGCGCCTGCGCGTGGCCGGGGGCGGTTCGCAGAGTGACGCAGCGATGCAGCTCACCGCCGACATCTTCGGCCTGCCGGCAGAGCGCCCGCACGTCTACGAGGCATCCGGCCTGGGCGCGGCCATCGATTGCGCGGTGGGGCTGGGGCTCTATCCGGACTTCACCAGCGCCATCGCCGCCATGACCCGCGTCGGCGAGGTCTTCCACCCGAGCCCCGAGGCGCAGCGCACCTACGAGCGGCTGTACAGCGAGGTCTACCAGCGCATGTACAAGCAGCTCAAGCCGCTGTACCAGAGCATCCGGGAGATCACCGGCTATCCGGCCTGAGCGGCAAATCAAGTGGGAGGAATTCCCCTCGCGCTAGTCTGAGTCCATATCCGATGGACTCACCGGGAGGAAACCCGCCATGACGCAACCCAAGGCCCTGCTGATCCTGCATGGCAAGCAAGCCGCCAACGACGAGGTGCGCGCCGCCGTGCTGGCCACGCGCGAGGCGGGTCGGGCGCTGGATGTCAGGGTGACCTGGGAGGGCGGCGACGCCCGGCGGCTGGTGGAGGAGGGGCTGGCGGCGGGCTACACGACGCTGATCGCCGGCGGCGGCGACGGCACCGTGCGCGATGTCGCCGAGGCGCTGGCCCAGGCCGGCGGCAAGGCCAGCCTGGCAATCCTGCCGCTGGGTACCGCCAATGATTTCGCCCGCGCCGCCGGCGTGCCGCTGGAGCCGGCCGCCGCGCTGGCGCTGCTGGACGTGCCGGCACGGCCCATCGACCTGGGCGAAGTGGATGGGCAGATGTTCCTCAACATGGCGACCGGTGGCTTCGGCTCGAAAGTCACGGCCAACACCCCGGAAGACCTGAAGAAGCTGCTCGGCGGCGCGGCCTATCTGCTCACCGGGCTGACGCGTTTCTCCGAGGTGCACGCGGCGCAGGGGCGATTCACCGGGCCGGACTTCAGTTGGGAAGGCGAGTTCCTTGCTCTGGGCATCGGCAACGGTCGCCAGGCAGGTGGCGGGCACGTGCTCTGCCCGCAGGCGACAGCGGACGACGGGCTGCTGGATGTGAGCATCCTGCCGACCCCGCAGGACATGGTCGGCACGCTCGGCGCCCTGCTCGGCAGCGGTTTCGGCACCCAGGATGTGTTTATCCGCGCGCGGGTGCCCTGGGTCGAGGTGGAGGCTCGCGAGGGGCTGGACGTCAACCTCGATGGCGAGCCGCTGGAGGGCCGCAAGCTGCGCTTCGAGGTGCGCCCGGCGGCGCTCTCGATGCACCTGCCGGCGGATTCGCCGCTGCTCTCGGCCACTGGGCGGCTCTGCACGCCGAAGGGCTGATCGGTCTGGCCCGGACCGGGCAAGTCGTGCATGATGGCGCACGGCCAGTATCTTGTTCCGCAAGATGCGGCCGATAGCGTTCCCGCACGACTCATTCCGAATCTGGAGCAGGTATGGCCGGTATTCTCGACACTGTCGATCAACGCACCCAACTGGTAGGCGAGAACCGCCTGGAAATCCTGGTCTTCCGCCTGGCCGGGCGGCAGCAGTTCGCGATCAACGTGTTCAAGGTGCAGGAGGTGCTGCAGCTGCCGCGCCTGACCCTGATCCCGCAGCGCCACCCGATGATCTGCGGGGTGATCAACCTGCGCGGCCAGACTCTGCCGGTGATCGACCTGTCGCGCGCCATCGGCATGCGCGCGCTGACTCCGGATGCCAGCAGCACCATCATCGTCACCGAGTACAACCGCTCGGTGCAGGCCTTCCTGGTGGGCGGGGTGGAGCGCATCCTCAACCTCAACTGGGAGTCGATCCAGCCGCCGCCCGGTGGCGCCGGCCGCCAGCATTACCTGACGGCGATCACCAAGGTGGAAGACCGCCTGGTGGAGATCATCGACGTGGAAAAGGTGCTGGCCGAGATCGTGCCGATGAACACCCGCGTCTCCAGTGACCGCTTGGACGACAAGCTGCTCAGCCAGACCCGTGGTCGCGAAGTGCTGGTGGTGGATGACTCCAGCGTCGCCATTTCCCAGCTGCGCGACACGCTCGGCCAGCTCGGCCTGCGCCTGCATGTGGCCACTGACGGCCTGCGTGCGCTGCAGCAGCTCAAGCGCTGGGCCGACGAAGGCCACGACATGGAAGACAAGCTGCTGATGGTCTTCACCGACGCCGAGATGCCGGAGATGGATGGCTACCGGCTGACCACCGAGATCCGCAACGACCCGCGCCTGCGTGACCTCTACGTGGTGCTGCACACCTCGCTGTCGGGCAGCTTCAACGATGCCATGGTGAAGAAGGTCGGCTGCGACGACTTCCTCTCCAAATTCCAGCCGGACCAGTTGGTGGAAGTGGTGCGTCGTCGGCTGCAGAAAGTCCCTGCCTGATCGCAATGCCTGACCGTCGGCCTTGCCGACGGTTCGCGGGCATGGCCCGCTCCCGCAGGGTGAGCCCCGCGTCGCTTTCGTAGGATTGGGCCATGCCCGCGACAAATGCGCCCCCATTGCTAGACGCCCGTCCCACGCCGTATAAGGTCGCTTCCGTCTGCATGAAAGGAAGCTTCCGATGTACAGCCTGAGCGAGCTCTACCGCTACCCGGTCAAGTCCACCGCCTACGAGCCCCTGGAGTCCGTCCGCCTGGACTCCCTGGGCCTGGAAGGGGATCGACGCTGGATGGTGGTGGAGGCGTCCAATGGCCGCTTCCTGACCCAGCGCCTGCTGCCGCAGATGGGGCGCATCGAGGCGCGCTGGCAGGATGACTTCCATGGTCTGCGCCTGCGTGCGCCGGGAGCGCAAGATATCTTCGTGTCAGTGCCTGAAAGCGACGCCAACCTGCGCGGCGTGCTGATCTGGCGCGACATGCTGCAAGTGCCGGACGCCGGCGATGAGGCGGCACAGTGGCTGAGCAGCTTCCTCGGCCGCGACGTGCGCCTGGTGCAGATGCCCGAGCAGCGCGCGCGCCAGGTGGATACCGCCTACGCCGAACCCGGTGAGCACGTGCATTTCGCCGATGGCTTCCCGCTGCTGCTGATCGGCCAGGGTTCGCTGGATGATCTGTCGGCCAAGGTCGGTCGCCCGCTGGAGATGCTGCGATTCCGCCCGAACCTGGTGGTCACCGGCGCCGAACCCTTCGCCGAAGACGGCTGGAAACGCATCCGCATCGGCGACGTCACCTTCAAGGTGGCCAAGCCCTGCTCGCGCTGCATCCTTACCACCATCGACCCGCACACCGGCGAGCGCGATGCCGCCCGCGAGCCGCTGGCGACCCTGCTGGGCTATCGCAACGTCAATGGCGAGGCTCTGTTCGGCCAGAATCTGCTGGCGGAGAACCGTGGCGAGCTGAAACTGGGCATGCCGGTGGAAGTGCTGGAATGACGCTGAGGCGGCGCGCCCGGACGGGCGCGCCGGTTGACGCGGGATTTACAGCTTGCTGTCGACGCAACCGGTGCTCTGGCACTCGCGCTCACGCTCGCGCAGCACGACCAGGCGCTCGTTGGTCTTGTCCACGGCACACTGCAGGTTGACGAAATAGCCGCCGTCGCGCTCGTAGCTGCACTGGGCGTCGCGGTCCTTGATCCAGGCGATCTGGCTCTTCTTCAGTGCGGCCTTCTGGCCGTCGTTGAGCATCTTGCGCAGGGTGCCGAATTCATTGTTCAGCTCGCGGTCCACCTGGGCGTATTCGGTGCTCAGGCAGTACACGCTGTCGAAGGCGTTGCGCGGTTTCTCGCAGGCGGCGAGGGCCAGATCGGCACTGAGCAGGCCGGCGGCCAGGACGGTGAGGGAGAGGAGCGACTGGCGCATGGAATTTCCTTTTCCTTGAGGGGATGAAGACCGCCCGGCGGTGCCGGGCGGGGGAGGGATCAGAGCTCGTCGAAGAAGCGTTCGTGCCAGTCGACGATGGGTTGCGGCGCGTTGAGCTTCTGCCCGTAGATCACCGCGTAGGACAGCACGTTCTGCACGTAGGAGCGGGTCTCGTCGAACGGAATGGTCTCGACCCAGACGTCGAAGGCCAGGTGACGCGCATCCTTCAGCCACTGGCGCACACGGCCGGGGCCGGCGTTGTAGGCGGCGGTGGCGAGCACACGGTTGCCGTTGAACTGGCCGTGCACCTGGCTCAGGTAGGCGGCGCCGAGCTGGATGTTCACGTCCGGCACGATCAGTTGCTGCTGCGAAGCCAGCGGGATGCCGAACTTGCGCGAGGTTTCCTTGGCGGTGGCCGGCATCAGTTGCATCAGCCCGGTGGCACCGACGCCGGAGCGCGCATCGGACATGAAGGCGCTTTCCTGGCGGGTGATGGCGAACACCCAGCTGGAGTGCAGGCCGCGATTGCGCGCCTCGCGCACCAGGGTGTTGCGGTAGGCCATGGGGAAGCGGATATCGAGGTCGTCCCAGTACTTCGCCTGGCTGATCGCGCGGATCGCCGGGAAGTACCACTGCATGTCGTAGGCGATCTTCGCCTGGGCCAGCAGCTCGTCGTGGCTCAGGTGGCGGGCAGCGTGGTACCACTCGCGGCGGGCGTTGATGATCTCGCCACGGGCGTAGAACTCCAGGGCGCGGCGGGTGCTCGGTGCGTTGCGCACGCGCTGCATAGTCCCGGCATCGGGCGAAACAGGTCGATTGTTCAACTGGTAGGGGGCGTTGATCCGGTCGGCGGCGAGGAAACCGTAGAAATCACGCTCGCCGGCAACCGGCTGGTACAGGCTGATGGCCTGCTTGTTCTGCGGCTGCGCCAGTTGCAGCGAGCGAGCCTGCCAGTATTTCCAGCGGTTGGTCTCGGCCAGCGACGGCGGCAGGGCGCGGGTCAGTTCGTAGGCTTCTTCCCAGCGGCCCAGGCGCAGCAGCAGACGCAGGCGCCATTCGGTGACGGTGTCGTCGCGCAGTTGCGGGTCGTACTTGACCATCATCGGCAGCGCGCGCGGGTCATAGCGGCGCGCCAGGCTCAGGCCGATCTCGCGGGCGATGGAGACTTTCTCGTCGCTGGAGAAGGGCAGCACCGAGCTGTAGTAGTCGAGCAGGCTGATGGCCTTTTCCGGATCCTGCTTGGCCAGGCGGCGCAGGCCCAGGCCGACGACGTCGGCGGTGGCGTGGTCGCGGGCGCCGAAGCGGGTGGTCTGGCTCAGCTGCGCAGGGTTCTGCGCCACATTGACCATCAGCGCGCCCTGGCTGCCGAGGGTCGGCAGGCGCTTGGAGAGCACCGTGGCGAGGCTGTAGTTGCCTTTCTCGGCGGCCAGCTTCAGGCGCTTCCAGACCTTTTCCTCGGTGAGCTGGCCGTCGGCCTGCCACAGGGCGAAGGTCGTGTCGCAGGCATCGGGCTGCGGCTTGCCGACCAGCCAGAGCTTCTCGGCGGTGGCGTAGCCGTCGGCCTTGTTGCCGTGGCCCAGCTGGTACTGGCCATAGAGGCAGTCCAGCTCGGTGAAGTTCATCTTCGGGTCGTAATAACGGACGAAGGTGTTCCAGTCGCCGCGATCCGCGAGCTGGCGCATCCAGCGCAGCTTCAGCCAGTTGATCTGCGGCAGGTCGCCGTGCTGCTCGATGAAGCGCTCGATCTCGGCGTTGCTGGCGCTTTTCAGGCGGTTGGTCAGCTCGTCGTAGGCCAGGTACGGCTGCAGCGGATAATCGGCCAGTGCCGATTGGTAGCTGAAGTACGGGCCGCTGTCGCCGCGTGCCAGGGCCTTCTGCGCCTCGTCGTACATCTGGCGCTGCTGGGGCAGGGACGCTGCGTTGGCTGTCGAAGCGGACAGGCTGAGGATCAGGCAGGAAAACAGTGAGAAAAGGCGACCGCGCATGGCTCTTCCGGGAAGATGATCGGTGGGCGCTGGATGGCGCGCGCCCGCTGCCGGGTAGCTTAGCCTGTTGCGCGCGGGGGGTGAAAGCGCCACCAGGGCTGCCTGGCTCAAAGGCGGACGAATGTCTCGCCCCGGCACTTTGTCCGCACCCCTCTGACTTTTCCGCGCTTTCCCTTAAACTGCGCGCCCTGTTTTACGGAAGATGCCCTCATGACCCTGCTCAAGTTAACCGACGTGTCCCTCGCCTTCGGCACCACTCCGCTGCTGGATAAGGTGTCCTGGCAGATCGCTCGCGGTGAGCGGGTCTGCATCATCGGCCGCAACGGCACCGGCAAGTCGAGCATGCTCAAGCTGGTCAAGGGCGAGCAGAAGCCCGATGACGGCGACATCTGGCGCGCCCCCTCGCTGAAGATCGGCGAGCTGCCGCAGGAGCTGCCGCGGGCCGACGATCGCACCGTCTACGACGTGGTCGCCGAAGGCCTGGCCGAAGTCGGTGAGCTGCTGGCGCAGTACCACCACCTGAGCATGCACATCGAAAGCGAAGAGGACCTGAACAAGCTGGCGCGCGTCCAGCAGGACCTCGAAGCCCGCGATGGCTGGCGCCTGGGGCAACTGGTGGACACCACCCTGAGCCGCCTGCAGCTGCCGGCCGACAAGACCCTCGCCGAGCTCTCCGGTGGCTGGCGCCGCCGCGTGCTGCTGGCCCAGGCGCTGGTGGCCGAGCCCGACCTGCTGCTGCTGGACGAGCCGACCAACCACCTGGACATCGGCGCCATCGCCTGGCTGGAAAACGCCCTGGCGGACTTCCCCGGCGCCGTGCTGTTCATCACCCACGACCGCTCCTTCCTGCAGGCCGTGGCGACCCGCATCCTCGAGCTGGACCGCGGCCACCTGATCGACTGGAACGGCGACTACGCCAGCTTCCTCGTCCATAAAGAGCAGGAACTGGCGGCGGAAGAGGCGGCCAACGCGCTGTTCGACAAGCGCCTGGCCCAGGAGGAAGTGTGGATTCGCCAGGGCATCAAGGCCCGCCGCACCCGTAACGAAGGCCGCGTGCGCGCGCTGAAGGCGATGCGCAACGAACGCGCCGAACGCCGCGAGCGCCAGGGCAAGGCCAGCTTCCAGATGGAGACGGCCGAGAAGTCCGGCAAGCAGGTGATCGTCGTCGAGAAGGCCGGCTTTGCCCATCCGGGCGGCCCGGCGCTGATCCGTGATTTCTCCCTGGTGCTGCAGCGCGGCGACCGTATCGGCCTGCTGGGCGCCAACGGCACCGGCAAGACCACGCTGCTCAAGCTGCTGCTGGGCGACCTGCAGCCGACTTCGGGCAGCGTCAAGGAAGGCACCCGACTGGAAGTGGCTTATTTCGACCAGCTGCGTCACCAGCTGGAGCCGGAAAAGACCGTCATCGACAACATTTCCGAAGGTCGCGAATTCATCACGATCAATGGGCAGAATCGCCACGTCCTCAGCTACCTGGGCGACTTCCTGTTCTCCCCGCAGCGCGCCCGTACCCCGGTGAAAGCGCTCTCCGGCGGCGAGCGGGCACGCCTGTTGCTGGCGAAGTTGTTCAGCAAGCCGGCCAACCTCCTGGTGCTGGACGAACCGACCAACGACCTGGACGTGGAAACCCTGGAACTGCTGGAAGAAGTGCTGCTGACCTTCGACGGCACCGTATTGATGGTCAGCCACGACCGGGCCTTCCTCGACAACGTGGTGACCAGCACTCTGGTGTTCGAAGGCGAAGGGCGCGTGCGCGAATTCGTCGGTGGCTACCAGGACTGGCTGCGCCAGGGCGGCTCGCCCAAGTTGCTCGGCGTGGGTGAGGAGAAGGGCGACAAGCCCGCTGCCGCACCAGTCGCCGAAGTGCCTGTGGCGGCACCTGCTGCGGTGGAAGCGGCGGCGCCGAAGAAGAAGCTGAGCTACAAGCTGCAGCGCGAGCTGGAGGCCATTCCCGGGCAGATCGACGCTCTGGAGGCAGAAATGGCTGCGCTGCAAGCAGAAACCGCAGCGCCGAATTTCTACCAGCGTCCGCCCACCGAGGCGCAGGCTGTTCTGGATCGCCTGGGGTCGCTGCAAGGGGAGCTGGACCAACTGATCGAGCGCTGGGCCGAACTGGAAGAGTGATCCGTTCGGTCCGGTGATGTGCCTGTGCGTATCGCTGATCAAAGACTGTTAGGGATGGCCGAATGGCAATCGAGTACCGCATCACCCTGGATGATGAGCACGAGTTCAGTTACCGCATCGAGCTGGAGCGCCAGTACGACGCCCAGATAGCCGCCCAGACCCCGCGCTGGACGCGTCTGGAGAACAACCGTTGCAGCAACTGCCCGCTGAACCCGGCGCAGTACAGCCACTGCCCGGCGGCGGTGGACCTGCACCGGGTGATCGAGGATTTTCGTGGTTTGCCGGCCTTCAAGAAGGTCTCGGTGCAGGTACGCACGCCGGAGCGCGAGTACATCAAGCACGCGGGGCTGGAAGAGGGCCTGCGCGCGCTGCTCGGGGTGATCATGGCCACCAGTGCCTGCCCGCTGCTGGGCAAGCTCAAGCCGATGGCGCAACAGCACCTGCCGTTCGCCAGCAACCAGGAGTTCATCCTGCGCGCGGTGTCGCTGTACCTGATGCGCCAGTACTTCAATTTCCGTGAAGGGCGGCATGCGGATTGGGAATTGAAGGGGCTGGTGAAGCAGTTCCAGCAGTTGCAGTTGGTGAACCAGGCGTTCTGGCAGCGGATTCACGAGACCTGCGACGGCGACTCGAACCTGAAGGCTTTCCTCAGTTTCTTCTCCATGGCGTCGAGCATGAGCTATTCGCTGGAGGCGCAACTGCAGAAGGTGCGGCCGCTGCTGATGAGCGGGGACATGCTCGGGGCCTGAAACGCAGCGGGCCCCGCAGGGCCCGCCGTCTACCCAGGTTGGCTCAGCTGGTTTTCTGCAGGCGCACGGCGAGGACATCGCAGGGCGCACCGTGCAGCACGTCGTTGGCGGTGGAGCCCAGCAGCAGGGCGAGGCCGTGGCGGCCGTGGCTACCGACGACGATCAGGTCGCAGTCCTGCTCATCGGCAAGGCGGTGGATTTCCTGGCGCGGCTGGCCGTAGACCAGGTGGCACTGGGAGCTGGTGATTTCGGCGTAGGTGAGGGTGAACTGGTGCAGGCGTTCCTTGGCCTGGTCGAATTGCTGCTGTTGCAGCATCGACAGGTCCATCGGCACGTCGCCGCCGAAGGCCATGGCCATGGGCTCGACCACATGCACCGCCGAGAGCCGGGCATCGTTGGCCTTGGCCAGTGCGACCGCCCGCTTCATCACCGGATCGCATTCTTCGGTAAGGTCGACGGCGACCAGAATGTGTTGGTAGGGCATGAGCGTCTCCTCCGGGGGACTCGTTATTAATCAGTATGGCCCCAATGGCCGTGCTTGACCTGTTTGACCGGTATAACCGATATGACCACGTGGATGGTAATCCTGCTCATTGCATTGGTGCTCAGCCCGCTGACCTGGCTGATCCCTTCGCGCGGCCAGCGCGGGCAGATGGACCTGCGCCTGCAGGCGCGACGCCTGGGCCTGGCCATGCAGATGGCGCAGCAGGAATGGCCCCACTGGCTGGAACGGCAGCCGCCGCGCCAGTGCGCGCAGTACCACCGCGCCCGCGGGAAGAACCGCGATGTCTGGTGCTACTGGCAGAGCGAGCCGGGCGTCTGGCTGGATCGCTGGCGCGAGGCGAGCGCCCCTGCCGAGCTGGCCCAGGCGCTGGCCAGCCTGCCGAAGGACGTCTACAAGGTCGAGGCGACACCCCAGTTCCTCGCGCTGTACTGGGGCGAGCGGGGCGACAGCAGCGACCTCGAGCGGGTCGCCAGCTTCCTTAAACAGCATGCCTGAGGCGATCAGCTCTGCTGCGCGGCATAGAGACCGGAGACTTTCTCCAGGTCTTCGATGATGCGGTCGGAGTACTTGTTGATCAGGAAGGGCACGCTGTTCTGGTTGTAGTTCTGCAGCGATTTCTCGATGTAGCGCCACTTGATCGCCACGCCGCGTAGCTCCTGGCCGATCTCCGGCGTGGTCTGCGGCGCCTGCTGCAGCTTCACCAGGTTGATCGCGAAGCGGTTGGCCAGGTCGTCCAGCGGGCGCTCCTCGCCGCCGCCGAAGAAGCTGGCGCCCACCGAGGCGTTGCGCGAGGCGTAGTCCACCGCGATGTCCTGCATCAGCAGGCTCTGCTCGCGGGTCTGCTGGGTCAGCGGCGGGACCTTGCTGCCGCTTTCCTCCTGGATTTTCGCGTAGAGCTGCTCTGCGGTGTCCAGCAGCTTGCGGTTCTGCGCCGCGAGGTCAGCCACCGGTTGCAGGTCGGTGTAGCCGCTCTTGTCCAGCGCGCCGGTGAGGACGTGCAACTGAGCCGCGTAGGCCTTCCATTCGTCCTGCAGTTCGGTCTTGAGCTTCTTCGATTCGGTGCCGGGCATTTCCCCGAGCTTGCCCAGGGCGTCGGTGGCGCTCTGCGACGAGGTCTCGACCATCCTGGCGTACTTCTGGTCGCCCTCCATCGCATTGAACATGAAGAAGTCGCCGAGGCTGCGTTGGGCGGCGAGGCGCGTCTGGTGGACATTGAGCAGGTCGCTGGCGGCGTCGGCGGCAGCGATGAGGGGCAGGGCGGTGAGCGCGAGCGCAGACAGCAGACGCACTAGCGGACGGCTGGGCATCGTTCCAACTCCTTGGAGCCATGGGCTTCTTGTTGTTTTGTATTCCACAGGTTCCAGGCGTCTGCCGGCGTTGGCAGAAGGCAGATCGCCATTGCGCCCGACTCTAGCGCGGGCCATGGGGTTTGAACAGTGGCTGTCGGGACGTCGGTGCCAGGTAACAATTGTCACGATAGGCGTGGTGAATAGCTCATCAGGGTTGCGCTGAATGCTCCGGCCCAGACGCCCCGGCCGCTTTGCGACTGTTACGTCTCGCCGATTGACAAGCATTGGCTTTTGCTAGAAGGTGGGCGCACCCAAATCAAACGGGCGTATGAATCGATCGTTTGCCACGTGCGAAGGATCCAACATAACGCCCCGGCTATCGCGTCGGCGGGTGTGCCGCAAGCTTTGGGACTAACCTCGGCACCGCCGAGCGGTCCCGATACACGGTGTCCGACGTGTGATTTCAAGCTTCCCTAGCGTGGAGATCAGTTGATGATTTACCAAGGTAAAGCCATCACGGTTAAGGCTCTTGAGAGCGGCATCGTCGAACTGAATTTCGACCTCAAGGGCGAGTCCGTCAACAAGTTCAACCGACTCACCCTGAATGAACTGCGTCAAGCAGTCGATACCATCAAGGCCGATGCGTCCGTCAAGGGCGTGATCGTGACCAGCGGCAAGGGCGTGTTCATCGTCGGCGCCGACATCACCGAGTTCGTCGACAACTTCAAGCTGCCTGACGAAGAGCTGCTGGCCGGCAACCTCGAAGCCAACAAGATCTTCAGCGACTTCGAAGACCTGAACGTTCCGACCGTAGCCGCGATCAACGGCATCGCCCTGGGCGGCGGTCTGGAAATGTGCCTGGCTGCCGACTTCCGTGTCATGAGCGCCACCGCCAAGGTCGGCCTGCCGGAAGTGAAGCTGGGCATCTACCCGGGCTTCGGCGGCACCGTTCGCCTGCCGCGCATCATCGGTTGCGACAACGCAGTCGAGTGGATCGCCTCGGGCAAGGAAAACCGTGCTGAAGACGCGCTGAAAGTCGGTGCCGTCGACGCCGTTGTGGCTCCGGAGCAGCTGCAAGCCGCCGCCCTGGACCTGGTCAAGCGCGCCATCGCCGGCGAGCTGGACCACAAGGCCCGCCGTCAGCCGAAGCTGGAAAAGCTCAAGCTGAACGCCATCGAGCAGATGATGGCCTTCGAAACCGCCAAGGGCTTCGTCGCAGGCCAGGCCGGCCCGAACTACCCGGCTCCGGTCGAAGCGATCAAGTCGATCCAGAAAGCCGCCAACTTCGGTCGTGACAAGGCGCTGGAAATCGAAGCCCAGGGCTTCGTGAAGCTGGCCAAGACCTCGGTTGCGCAGAGCCTGATCGGCCTGTTCCTCAACGACCAGGACCTGAAGAAGAAGGCCAAGCAGTACGACGAGATCGCCAAGGACGTGAAACTGGCCGCCGTACTGGGCGCCGGCATCATGGGTGGCGGCATCGCCTACCAGTCCGCTTCCAAGGGCACTCCGATCCTGATGAAGGATATCCGCGAAGAGGGTATCCAGATGGGTCTGAACGAGGCCTCGAAGCTGCTGGGCAAGCGCGTCGAAAAAGGCCGCATGACCCCGGCCAAGATGGCCGAGGCCCTGAACGCCATTCGCCCGACCATGTCCTACGGCGACTTCGGCAACGTCGACATCGTCGTCGAAGCCGTGGTCGAGAATCCGAAGGTCAAGCAGATCGTTCTGGCCGAAGTTGAAGGCGTAGTGAAGGAAGACGCTGTCCTCGCGTCGAACACCTCCACCATCTCCATCAACCTGCTGGCCAAGGCGCTCAAGCGTCCGGAAAACTTCGTCGGCATGCACTTCTTCAACCCGGTGCACATGATGCCCCTGGTCGAAGTCATCCGCGGCGAGAAGTCCAGTGACGTCGCCGTCGCCACCACCGTGGCCTACGCCAAGAAGATGGGCAAGAACCCCATCGTGGTGAATGACTGCCCCGGCTTCCTGGTCAACCGCGTGCTGTTCCCGTACTTCGGCGGCTTCTCCAAGCTGCTGGGCTTCGGTGTGGACTTCGTGCGCATCGACAAGATCATGGAGAAGTTCGGCTGGCCCATGGGCCCGGCCTATCTGTCCGACGTGGTCGGCATCGACACCGGCCACCACGGCCGTGACGTGATGGCTGAAGGCTTCCCGGACCGCATGGCCGTGGAAGGCAAGACTGCCGTCGACGTGATGTACGACGCCAACCGCCTGGGTCAGAAGAACGGCAAGGGCTTCTACGCCTACGAGACCGACAAGCGCGGCAAGCCGAAGAAAGTCACCGATCCGCAGGCTTATGAGCTGCTGAAGTCCATCGTCACCGAGCAGCGCGAGCTGACCGACGAGGACATCATCAACTTCATGATGATCCCGCTGTGCCTGGAAACCGTGCGCTGCCTGGAAGATGGCATCGTCGAGACCGCTGCCGAGGCCGACATGGGCCTGATCTACGGCATCGGCTTCCCTCCCTTCCGTGGCGGTGCCCTGCGTTACATCGACTCCATCGGTGTGGCCGAATTCGTCGCACTGGCCGACCAGTACGCCGACCTGGGTGCGCTGTACCACCCGACCGCGAAGCTGCGTGAAATGGCCAAGAACGGCCAGAAGTTCTTCGGTTGAGTGCGCAACGAATAGAGCGAGAGTGAATTTATGAGCCTGAATCCGAGAGACGCCGTCATTGTCGACTTCGGCCGCACCCCGATGGGCCGTTCGAAGGGTGGCATGCACCGCAACACCCGCGCGGAGAACATGTCCGCGCACCTGATCAGCAAGCTCCTGGAGCGCAACCCGAAGATCGACCCGGCGGAAGTCGAGGACGTGATCTGGGGCTGCGTGAACCAGACCCTGGAGCAGGGCTGGAACATCGCACGCATGGCGTCGCTGATGACCCAGATCCCGCACACCAGCGCCGGCCAGACCGTCAGCCGCCTGTGCGGCTCGTCCATGAGCGCCCTGCACACTGCCGTGCAGGCGATCCAGACCGGCAACGGTGACGTCTTCGTCATCGGCGGCGTGGAGCACATGGGCCACGTCGGCATGATGCACGGCGTCGACCCGAACCCGCACATGTCCCTGTACGCCGCCAAGGCGTCGGGCATGATGGGCCTGACCGCCGAAATGCTGGGCAAGATGCACGGCATCACCCGCGAGGCGCAGGACAAGTTCGGCGTGCGTTCGCACCAGCTGGCCTGGAAAGCGACTCAGGAAGGCAAGTTCAAAGACGAAATCATCCCGATGGAAGGTTACGACGAGAACGGCTTCCTGAAGGTCTTCGACTTCGACGAAACCATCCGTCCGGAAACCACCCTGGAAAGCCTGGCGGCCCTGAAGCCGGCCTTCAACCCGAAGGGCGGCACCGTGACGGCGGGTACTTCCTCGCAGATCACTGACGGCGCTTCCTGCATGATCGTCATGAGCGCCCAGCGCGCCCAGGACCTCGGCGTGCAGCCGATGGCCGTGGTTCGCGCCATGGCCGTGGCGGGCGTTGATCCGGCGATCATGGGCTACGGCCCGGTTCCGTCGACCAACAAGGCGCTCAAGCGTGCCGGCCTGACCATCAACGACATCGACTTCTTCGAGCTCAACGAAGCCTTCGCCGCACAGGCCCTGCCGGTGCTGAAGGACCTCAAGATCCTCGACAAGATGGAAGAGAAGGTCAACCTGCACGGCGGCGCCATCGCCCTGGGTCACCCGTTCGGCTGCTCCGGTGCGCGTATCTCCGGCACCCTGCTGAACGTGATGAAGCAGAACAGTGGCACCCTGGGCGTGTCCACCAT
Source organism: Pseudomonas sp. PDM22 (assembly GCF_014851965.1). Lineage (NCBI taxonomy): Bacteria > Pseudomonadati > Pseudomonadota > Gammaproteobacteria > Pseudomonadales > Pseudomonadaceae > Pseudomonas > Pseudomonas sp. PDM22. Next base: position 57,256 of record NZ_JACVAR010000001.1, on the reverse strand, counting down.
GTGCGTGGGCCTCGGTCAGGGCATCACCACCGTCTTCGAACGCGTCTAAGCTTTCGTCGATGGGAGAGCCGGGGCCTTGTGCCCCGGCTTTCGTTTTTGTCGGGCGGGGATTGCCCGATGGCCGCGCAATGAGCACAATCGCCGCCTTTTGGCCGGCCGAGGGAGAACCGACATGCACTTGCAGCCCGGACTGTATCGACATTACAAGGGACAGCAGTACCGCGTTCTCGGCGTCGCCCGGCACTCGGAGACCGAGGAAGAGCTGGTGATCTACCAGGCGCTGTACGGCGAATTCGGCCTCTGGGTACGCCCGCTGAGCATGTTCACCGAGGCGGTGGAAGTGAATGGCGAGAACGTTCCGCGCTTTGCTCTGGTGAGCGCCGAAAACGATCCGCTGGGTCTTCAGACCGGCCCGTCCGGCGAAACCCAAGCTTGACCTTGGCGCGACCGCCACTATATATAGCGGTGCCGCTCCTAGCTCCTCCCTCCTTATAAATTCATCTTTTCGACGCAGGAATATTCCGATCCATGGGTAAATCGCTGGTCATCGTGGAATCACCGGCCAAGGCCAAGACCATCAACAAGTACCTGGGCAACCAGTACGTGGTGAAGTCGAGCATCGGCCACATCCGCGACCTGCCCACCAGCGGCTCGTCCGCGTCGAAGGAGCCTGCGGCAAAAACGCGCAAGACCGCTGCCGAGGCGCCGGCCCTGTCGCCGAAGGAGAAGGCCAAGCGCCAGCTCGTCACCCGCATGGGCGTCGACCCGGAGCACGGCTGGAAGGCCAAGTACGAGATCCTGCCCGGCAAGGAAAAGGTGATCGAGGAACTGCGCCGCCTGGCCAAGGATGCCGACACCATCTATCTCGCAACCGACTTGGACCGCGAAGGGGAGGCCATTGCCTGGCACCTGCGCGAGGCCATCGGCGGCGACGACTCGCGCTACAAGCGCGTGGTCTTCAACGAAATCACCAAGAAGGCCATCCAGGAGGCCTTCTCCCAGCCCGGCGAGCTGGATATCAACCGCGTGAATGCCCAGCAGGCACGCCGCTTCCTCGATCGCGTGGTGGGCTACATGGTCTCGCCGCTGCTGTGGGCCAAGATCGCCCGTGGCCTGTCCGCCGGCCGCGTGCAGTCGGTGGCGGTGAAGCTGGTGGTCGAGCGTGAGCGCGAGATCCGTGCCTTCGTTCCCGAAGAGTACTGGGAAGTGCACGCCGACCTCGGCACGCCGAAGAACGACAAGGTCCGCTTTGAAGTGGTGCGCGAGAAGGGCGAAGCCTTCAAGCCGCTGAACGAAGCTCAGGCCACTGCTGCCCTGGAGAAGCTCAAGGCCTCCAGCTACAGCATCGCCAAGCGCGAAGACAAGCCGACTTCCAGCAAGCCCTCGGCACCGTTCATCACCTCCACCCTGCAGCAGGCCGCGAGCAACCGCCTGGGCTTCGGGGTGAAGAAGACCATGATGATGGCCCAGCGTCTCTACGAAGCCGGCTACATCACCTATATGCGTACCGACTCGACCAACCTGTCGGCCGACGCCATCGACATGGTGCGCGGCTTCATCGACAGCGAATTCGGCAAGAAATACCTGCCGGCCAAGCCGAACTTCTACTCCAGCAAGGAAGGCGCCCAGGAAGCTCACGAAGCGATTCGTCCTTCTGACGTCAACCTGCGTCCGACCCAGCTGTCGGGCATGGAGCGCGACGCCGAGCGCCTGTATGACCTGATCTGGCGCCAGTTCGTGGCCTGCCAGATGCCGCCGGCCGAGTACCTGTCCACCACCGTCAGCGCGGCTGCCGGTGACTTCGAGCTGCGCGCCAAGGGCCGCATTCTCAAGTTCGACGGCTACACCAAGGTGCTGCCGCAGCAGAGCAAGCCGGGCGAGGATGACGTCCTGCCGGAAATGAACCAGGGCGACGCGATGAAGCTGCTCAAGCTCGATCCGAGCCAGCACTTCACCAAGCCGCCGGCGCGCTTCTCCGAAGCCAGCCTGGTCAAGGAACTGGAAAAGCGCGGCATCGGCCGTCCGTCCACCTACGCGGCGATCATCTCCACCATCCAGGAGCGCGGCTACGTCACCACCCACAATCGCCGCTTCTACGCGGAAAAGATGGGCGACATCGTCACCGACCGCCTCAACGAGAGCTTCTCCAACCTGATGGACTACGGCTTCACCGCCGGCATGGAAGAGAACCTCGATGACGTGGCCCAGGGCGAGCGCGACTGGAAAAACGTGCTGGACGAGTTCTACGGCGACTTCCGCAAGAAGCTCGACCTGGCCGAAGCCTCCAACGACGGCATGCGCGCCAACCAGCCGACCCTGACCGACATCCCCTGCCGCGAGTGCGGCCGGCCGATGATGATCCGTACCGCCTCCACCGGCGTGTTCCTCGGCTGCTCGGGCTACAGCCTGCCGCCGAAAGAGCGCTGCAAGGCGACCGTCAACCTGATTCCGGGCGACGAAATCGCCGCGGATGACGAGGGCGAATCCGAGTCCCGCGTACTGCGTGGCAAGCACCGCTGCCCGATCTGCAGCACCGCGATGGACGCCTACCTGGTCGACGAGAAGCGCAAGCTGCACATCTGCGGCAACAACCCGGATTGCGCCGGCTACGAGATCGAGGAAGGCCAGTACCGCATCAAGGGCTACGAAGGCCCGAGCCTGGAATGCGACAAGTGCGGCAGCGAGATGCAACTCAAGACCGGCCGCTTCGGCAAGTTCTTCGGCTGCACCAACCCGACCTGCAAGAACACCCGCAAGTTGCTGAAGAGCGGCGAGCCCGCGCCGCCGAAGATGGATGCCATCCGCATGCCGGAACTCAAGTGCGAGAAGGTGGACGACATCTACGTACTGCGTGACGGCGCTTCCGGCCTGTTCCTGGCCGCCAGCCAGTTCCCGAAGAACCGCGAGACCCGTGCTCCGCTGGTTGCCGAGCTGGTGCCGCACAAGGAAGAGCTGGACCCGAAGTACCACTTCCTGCTCGCAGCTCCCGCGAAAGACCCGGATGGCCGCCCGGCGGTAATCCGTTTCAGCCGTAAGACCAAGGAGCAGTACGTACAGTCCGAGGTTGATGGCAAGCCCACCGGCTGGCGCGCGTTCTTCGACGGTGGCAAGTGGAAGGTCGAAGACAAGCGCTGATGGAAGGCGCGCCCCGCTGAGGCGGGGCGTGCTTATACTGCCGAAGTCGACTGCAGAGGGCCCGGTCATGGCGAACGAACTCTATACCCGTACCAACCAGAAGCTGTTCTTCGCCGGCCTTGCCCTGGAAGCCTGGCGCAGCGCCGAAGCGGCGCGTACGATGAATGCCCAGGCGCGCATCCAGGCTGAACGCGAAGCGGCGCTGTTCCATCTCTACGGAGCGGTGCTGGGCGTAGCCCATGAGATCGCTGGCTACTACCGCCTGCCCCAGGCCGGCGCGCCGCGCGTCGATATGCTGCTGAATGCCGAGGTACTGGCTGCCGCGCCAAGCCCGGAGCTGGCGGAGATGGTCGAGCTGGCGCAATCGCCGGAAGCCTGGCTGGGTCGCCTGCTGGCCGCCTATGCCGCGTTGTTCCAGCCGCCGAGCGAGCCGAGGAAAGCCAAGGTCGATCCGACCCAGCCTCTGATCCAGGCGGTGAATGTCGACGACGAGGCGCCGGCCGAGTTGGGCAATGACGAGCTGGAAACCTGGCGTAAATCCCTGAAGGACCTGGTGCTGCGCTTCCGCGCATCGCTTACCGAGCTCTGATCCCTGCATCACAACCCGCCGGCCTTCCGGTCGGTCCGCGCAAGCTTTGGCTAGGGTGTGGCGGGTGTGGCTGTTACACTACGCGTTCTGCTGTGGAGAACGTCGCTATGCCAACCTCATTTCTGGAAATTGTCGAGCTGCCTGACGGGCGTATCGTGCTGCGTCGTGCGGACGAGGAGGAGGCGCTGGTGACCCTGGAGTTCTCCGCCGATGCCAAGGGCTTCCTGCAGGGCCAGCACATCGAGATCGCCAAGGCGATGTTCAATGTGGGTGTACAGATGGCCGGCCGTCTCGCCGAAGGCGGTGACATGAGCATGGACGACGAAGGTCCGCGCGTCCTGCATTGAGTTCTTCCGCTTCGCCGCGTTCGCGGCGAAGCTTCCCGATCAGATCAACCCAGACGAATATTCAGGCTCTGCGCCTGGCCGGCAACGGCGGCGCGGGACAGTTGCGCGCGCGCTTTCGCGCTGAGATTGAGCCAGCTCACCACGGTGTGGCTGTTGCCCAGGCGCAGCGCTTCGCAGGCCAGGGCCTGGGCGGCGGCCTGATCGCGGGCCGGAAGCAGCAGGATGCCCTGGCGGTTCAGGCCGGCCTTGCGCAGCCAGTCCGGAGTCAGGCTGGACGGCGGAGCGATCAGGGTCAGCCAGCGCGAATCACTTTCCTCGCTCAGCTCGCGGAGCATCGGCGCCAGCAACATCAGGCACTGGCCGGGGAGGCCGCGCAGGGCGATCTCGCTGAAGGCGCTTTCGTCGGCGACGGGCTCTTCTTCCATCAGCTCCGGAAGCAGGGGAGCAGTACCGCTTGCCCAGAGTGCTTCCTGGAACAGCGGGAGTTGCGGCAGGTTCTGCGGCTGCGGGTACTGCATGGGTGTCTCCTGTTCAGCGACGGATCACGCCGACGCTCAAGCCTTCGATGACCAGTTCCTGTTCCTTGAGGTCGACCTCGATGGGGGCGAACTCCGGGTTCTCGGCGAGCAGCCAGACCTTGCTGCCTTCGCGCTTGAAGCGCTTCACCGTGACCTCTTCACCCAGGCGGGCGACGACGATCTGGCCGTTGCGCGCCTCGCGGGTGACATGCACGGCGAGCAGGTCGCCATCCATGATGCCAACGTCCTTCATGCTCTGGCCGCGCACGCGCAGCAGGTAGTCGGCCGGCGGGTTGAAGAAGGTGGGGTTGATCCGGCAGGTGTCATCGACATTCTGCTCGGCGAGGATCGGTGCGCCGGCGGCGACGCGGCCGATGATCGGCAATTCGTCGTCATTGGCGGCGGCCTTGGGTTCGAAGCCGGGGATGCGGATGCCACGGGAGGCGCCCGGGGTCATCTCGATGGCGCCTTTGCGGGCGAGGGCCTTCAGGTGCTCCTCGGCGGCGTTGGGCGACTTGAAGCCGAGCTCCTGGGCGATTTCCGCGCGGGTGGGCGGGTAGCCGTTGGCTTCCAGGCAGCGTTTGATGAAGGCGAGGATCTCGGCTTGGCGCGGCGTGAGCTTCAGCATGTCCATACTCTGGCTTTTTATACAGTGCCTGGAATTATATACAGTGATGGCGGGCTGGCAATGCTTTTATTGGGTGCGGCTGTCGGTGGAACGTTCGTGCATGTAACCTTTGGGCGTTGGCAGGCGTCTTGCTGTAGATCCTCATCGATTCAGGCGTCTCGTCGCATTGCCATGATATTGGTAACAATCCATCGCACTTTGCTTGACAATACAAGACGCTGAAACGTATGTTTCAAACAAGTGTTTGTCAGGCGGAGTAGCCATGGCCCAGTCGGAAACCGTCGAACGCATCCTGGATGCTGCGGAACAGCTGTTCGCGGAGAAAGGCTTCGCCGAAACCTCCCTGCGTCTGATCACCAGCAAGGCGGGGGTGAATCTCGCGGCGGTGAACTATCACTTCGGCTCGAAGAAGGCGCTGATCCAGGCGGTCTTCTCGCGCTTCCTCGGCCCGTTCTGCGCCAGCCTCGAGAAGGAGCTGGATCGCCGTCAGGCCAAGCCCGATGCGCCGCGCGCCACCCTGGAGGAGCTGCTCGAACTGCTCGTGGTCCAGGCCATGGCGGTGAAGCCGCGCAGCGGCAACGACCTGTCGATCTTCATGCGCCTGCTGGGCTTGGCGTTCAGCCAGAGCCAGGGCCACCTGCGCAAGTACCTCGAAGAGGTCTACGGCAAGGTATTCCGCCGCTACATGCTGCTGGTGCATGAGTCCGCGCCGCGCCTGCCGCCGCTGGAACTGTTCTGGCGCGTGCACTTCATGCTGGGTACCGCGGTGTTCAGCATGTCCGGCATCAAGGCGCTGCGCGCCATGGCCGAGAACGATTTTGGCGTGAACACTTCCATCGAGCAGGTGATGCGCCTGATGGTGCCGTTCCTTGCTGCCGGCATGCGTGCCGACAGCGGCGTCAGTGATCCCTCGCTGGCGGGTGCGCAGCTCAAGCCGCGCACCAAGTCGAGTGCCGCCCAGGCGCCCGCCAAGGTCTGATCCGGGCCCGGCTTCACGCTGGGCTGCGTCGGCCCGATCGGCTACAGTAGCCGGCCATGGCTGATCTCGATCTTCTCCATATCTCCCTTGCTGACCAGATGCTCTACGGCTTCGCCGCAGGGCGCCTTGTCGTGCGCGTTCCGGTATCCAGCGCCGCCAACGGCGCGGGGGAGCGCAACGGCTCCGGCTGCACGCCACGCGGCTTGCACCAGGTCCGTGCACGCATCGGCGATGGCTTGCCCAAAGGCGCGGTACTGAAGGGGCGACGCTGGACTGGCGAGACCTGGACGGCCGTGCTTCACGAGGCATTTCCCGGCCGCGACTGGATCCTCTCGCGCATCCTCTGGCTCAGCGGCTGCGAGCCGGGGCGCAATCGGATGGGCGAGGTCGATACCTTCCGCCGCTACATCTATCTGCACGGCACGCCGGACTGTGAGCCCATGGGCACGCCGCTGTCCCACGGCTGTATCCGCCTGCGCAATGATGACCTGCTGGAACTCTTCCCGCAGGTGCCGCTCCATTGCCGGGTCCGAATCGAAGAACCCGCCTGTCCCGAGTGGCAGGTGGCGCAACTGAATTGAAAGGAATGCACATGCAAGGCTCCCTGATGCTCGACATCGGCGGCACCTGGCTTACCGCCGAGGACCGCCAGATCCTGCGCCACCCGGAAGTCGGTGGCCTGATCATCTTTGCCCGCAACATCGAATCGCCGCGCCAGGTGCGTGAGCTGATGGCTGCCATCCGCGCCGTACGCCCCGACCTGCTGCTGGCGGTGGACCAGGAGGGCGGTCGCGTGCAGCGCCTGCGCCAGGGCTTCCTGCGCCTGCCGGCGATGCGCGCCATCGCCGATAACGCCAATGCCGAACGACTGGCCGAGCAGTGCGGCTGGCTGATGGCGACCGAGGTGCTGGCGGTAGGGCTGGACCTGAGCTTCGCCCCGGTACTGGACCTGGATCACCAGCGTAGCGCCGTGGTCGGCAGCCGGGCCTTCGAAGGCGATCCGCAGCTCGCCGTTGCGCTGGCTGGCGCCTTTATCCGTGGCATGCGCGCCGCCGGCATGGCTTCCACCGGCAAGCACTTCCCTGGCCACGGCTGGGCGGAAGTGGATTCCCATGTGGGGATTCCCGAGGACGAGCGCACACTTGAACAGATCCGCGCCGTGGACCTGGTGCCGTTCCAGCGCCTGTCCGGCGAGCTGGATGCGCTGATGCCGGCCCACGTGATCTACCCGCAGGTCGACCCTAACCCCGCCGGCTTCTCCCGCCGCTGGCTGCAGGACATCCTGCGTGGCGAGCTGGGCTTCGACGGGGTGATCTTCAGTGATGACCTGTCCATGGCCGGCGCCCATGTGGTCGGCGATGCTGCCAATCGCATCGAGGCTGCGCTGAGCGCTGGCTGCGACATGGGCCTGGTGTGCAATGACCGCGCCTCCGCCGAACTGGCCCTGAGCGCCCTGCAGCGACTCAAGGTCAGCGCGCCGCAACGTCTGCAACGCATGCGCGCCAAGGCCTGGCCGGGTGTCGAATACAAGCAGCAACCGCGCTGGCAACAAGCCGTCGGCGAACTGCGCGCCGCACAACTGATTGATTAAGGATTTGCCATGACTGTCTACGCCATCATCGGCGGCACCGGCCTGACCCAGCTGGAAGGGTTGACCCTGAAGGACGCCATCGAGCTAGATACGCCCTACGGCGCGCCTTCGGCGGCCATCCAGCGCGGCGAGTTCGCCGGTCGCGAGGTGCTCTTCCTCGCCCGCCATGGCCACCCGCATCGCTTCCCGCCGCACCAGGTGAACTACCGCGCCAACCTCTGGGCGCTGAAGCAGGCTGGCGCCGAAGCCATCCTTGCGGTGAACGCTGTGGGAGGCATCCACGCCGCCATGGGCAGCGGCCATCTCTGCGTGCCGCATCAGATCGTCGACTACACCTGGGGCCGCGAGCACACCTATTTCGCCGGTGATATCGAGCACGTTACCCACATCGACTTCAGCCTCCCCTATGACGAGCCGCTGCGGCTCAAGCTGATCGCCGCCCTGCAGGCGCTAGGTTATGCCTACAGCAGCCATGGCGTGTATGCCGTTACCCAGGGCCCGCGCCTGGAGACCGTGGCGGAAGTCGCCAAGCTGGAGCGTGACGGTTGCGACATCATCGGCATGACCGGCATGCCCGAGGCCGCACTGGCCCGCGAACTGGACCTGCCCTACGCCTGCCTGTCGCTGGTGGTGAACCCGGCAGCCGGCAAGTCCAGCGGCATCATCACCATGGCCGAGATCGAGCAGGCGCTGCACGAAGGCATCGGCAAGGTGCGCGAGGTGCTGGGGCGTGTACTCATAAGCTGACGCTCTCTGCAAGAACGGGCCATGCCCGCGAATCGCTTGGCGCCGTGCCTTGCAGGTTCGCGAGCAAGCCCGCTTCTTTGAAGAGCAAGAAAAAGCCCGGCGAATGCCGGGCTTTTTGTTTATTGCGCGGGCTGTGCCGGCGGTGGGGCTTCGAAGCCGCCGTCTGCCGGTGCGGCCGGAGCCTGTTGCTGTTGCGGCGCATCCGGGCCGGTCGGCGCTTCGTCTTCCATGCCGGGCGGCGGAGCGGAGGCGGGCTTGGCGTTGAGTGGGGTCACCTTGATCAGCATGCCCAGGCTCGGGTGGTCGAGGTAGGTCAGCACGCTGTTCTTCAGGCTGGCTTCCTGGACCATGTGCTGGCTGGCGGCGAGCAGGCCGTCCTGGCCGAACTGATTGATCCAGAAGTCGGTCTGGGTGTTCACGAAGCGCTGCTGGCTGAGGGTGACGGTGCCTTCCACCGGGAAGTGGCCGTCACGCTGGGCGCCTTCGCTCAGGGAAATCTTCACCGGGTTGGCATCGATTTCCTGGCGCCAGGCCTTGTGCATCAGCACCTGGAAGCCTTCGTTCTGCTTGAGCTTGGCCACCTGGGCGTCCATTGCGGTGGGGCGCGAGCTGTCCGGGCCCGGCGGTTGCGCGCCCTTGGCCCAGTCGTCGGGTGCGGGGCGGCTGGCGAACACGGCGTCGCCAGATTGCTGGAAGAGGATCAGCTCCACCTGGTAGGGCTCGGCGAAGGCGGCTGGCGACAGAAGCGCCAGAGACAGCAGCAAGGGTTGGAACAGGCGCATGCACAGGGTCCTTAATGAGTCTGTGGCGTGAGGCGCTCGAGCAGCGCTTCCAGCGTGTTGAACCGTTCTTCCGGGCGCTCCATGGGCACCTGGAACTTGAAGAGGGTGGCCCCTTCGAATTTGTACCGATTGGGCTGGCTCTGGATCATCTTGATCAGCACCAGCGGGTCGACGCAGGTATCGGCGGCGAATTCTACCCGTCCGCCCTGTGGGCCGGCATCTACCTTCACGATCCCGAGCTTTTCTGCCTGCAGTTTCAGCAAAGTCAGACGGATCAGGTTCTTCGCCGGGTCAGGCAGCAGGCCGAAGCGGTCGATCATCTCCACCTGCAGCTCGCGCAGGCCGTCCTCGTCGGCGGCGTTGGCGATGCGCTTGTAGAGGATCAGGCGGGCGTGAACGTCCGGCAAGTAATCCTCGGGGATCAGCGCCGGTACGCGCAGGTTGATGTCCGGACCGCCGCCCAGTGGTTGTTCGAGATTCGGCTGCTCGCCCTTGCGGATGGCCTTCACCGCGCGTTCGAGCATTTCCATGTAGAGGGTGAAACCCACCGCCTGGATCTGTCCGCTCTGGCCGTCGCCGAGCAACTCGCCGGCGCCACGGATTTCCAGGTCGTGGGTCGCCAGCACGAAACCGGCGCCCAGGTCCTGGGCGTTGGCGATGGCTTCCAGGCGCTTCTCGGCGTCCGGCGTCATCTGCTTGCGCGGCGGGGTGAGCAGGTAGGCGTAGGCCTGGTGGTGGCTGCGGCCGACGCGCCCGCGCAGCTGGTGCAGCTGGGCCAGGCCGAACTTGTCGGCGCGCTCGATGAGGATGGTGTTGGCGCTCGGCACGTCGATACCGGTCTCGATGATGGTCGAGGCCACCAGCACGTTGAAGCGCTTGTGGTAGAAGTCGCTCATCACCCGTTCCAGGTCGCGCTCGTTCATCTGCCCGTGGCCGATACCGATGCGCGCCTCGGGAACCAGCTCCGCCAGGTCGCGGGCGCACTTCTCGATGGTCTTCACTTCGTTGTGCAGGAAGTACACCTGGCCGCCGCGCAGCAGTTCGCGCAGCAGGGCTTCCTTGATCACCGACTTCTGTTCCTCCATGACGAAGGTACGCACGGACAGGCGGCGCGCCGGCGGCGTGGCGATGATCGACAGGTCACGCATGCCGGCCACCGCCATGTTGAGCGTGCGCGGGATCGGCGTGGCGGTGAGGGTAAGGATGTCCACCTCGCTGCGCAGGGCCTTGAGCTGCTCCTTCTGGCGTACGCCGAAACGGTGCTCCTCGTCGATGATGACCAGGCCGAGGTTCTTGAACTTCACATCGTCCTGCAGCAGCTTGTGGGTGCCGATGACGATGTCGACCTTGCCCTCGGCCAGCTGCGCCACGGCGCCTTCGACTTCCTTGGCGGACTTGAAGCGGCTCATGACCTCCACGCTCACCGGCCAGTCGGCGAAGCGGTCGCGGAAGCTGTTGTAGTGCTGCTGGGCGAGGAGGGTGGTCGGGACCAGCACGGCGACCTGCTTGCCGCTGTGCACCGCAACGAAGGCCGCGCGCATGGCCACCTCGGTCTTGCCGAAGCCCACGTCGCCGCAGACCAGGCGGTCCATCGGCTTGTCGGCGAGCATGTCTGCCACCACGGCTTCGATGGCGGTCTGCTGGTCCGGGGTTTCCTCGAAGGGGAAGCCGGCGGAGAAGGTGGCGTAGTCGACCTGCGGGTCCTTGAACGCATAGCCCTTGCGCGCGGCGCGGCGGGCGTAGATGTCCAGCAGTTCGGCGGCGACGTCACGGACTTGCTCGGCGGCCTTGCGCTTGGCCTTCTGCCAGGTTTCCGAGCCCAGCTTGTGCAGCGGCGCCAGGGCGTCGTCGCTGCCGGTGTAGCGGGCGATCAGGTGCAGGTTGGCCACCGGAACGTAGAGCTTGGCTTCGTCGGCGTACTGCAGGGCGAGGAATTCGGCGTTCTGGCCGTCGATCTCCAGGGTGATCAGGCCCATGTAGCGGCCGACACCGTGGTCGATGTGCACCACCGGCGCGCCTTCGCGCAGCTCGGTGAGGTTCTTGATGACGTTCTCGCCGCCGTCGCGGGTTTTCTCGCGGCGCCGGCGCTGCATGACGCGCTGGCCGAACAGCGGGCTTTCGGCGACCAGGGCAATGCCCGGCTGGCCCTTGTCGGGGTCCAGCAGCAGGCCTTCGTCCATCGGTGCGATGGTGATCGCCAGGCGGTCCTTGTGCGCCAGGAAGCCCGGCCAGCCCTCGACTTCGAGCGGGCGCAGCTTCAGTCGCGCCAGCAGTTCCAGCAGCACCTCGCGGCGGCCGGCGGACTCGGCGGTAAAGAGGATGCGGCCGTCGAACTGCTCGATGAACTGGCGCAGGCGCGCCAGTGGCTCGCTGGCCTTGGCCTCGATGGCCAGTTCCGGCAGCGCTTGCGCGGGGAAGCGCTCGCGGCCGACGCCGCTCTCGATCGGCTCGGGGCTGACCACTACGCGCGGCCAGTTCTTCAGGCGGGCGAAGCAGTCTTCCACCGGCAGGAAGACTTCGGCCGGCGGCAGCAGCGGGCGTTCCGGGTCGTAGCGGCGGTCTTCGTAGCGGTTGCGCACGTCGGTCCAGAACTGTTCCGCGGCGCTCTCGATGCCCGGCAGGGAGAACACCTGGGTGTCCTGTGGCAGGTAGTCGAACAGCGTCGAAGTCTCGCCATCTTCGAAGAACAGCGGGATGTAGTACTCGATGCCGGCGGGTGTCAGGCCGCTGGCGAGGTCCTGGTAGATCGGGCAGCGGCGGTAGTCGACGTCGAAACGCTCGCGGAAGCGGCCACGGAAGCCGGTCACCGCTTCCTTGCGCAGCGGGAACTCGCGCGCCGGCAGCAGGCGGATGCTCTCCACCTTGTCGATGGAGCGCTGGGTTTCCGGGTCGAAGGTGCGCAGCGTCTCGATTTCGTCATCGAACAGGTCGATGCGGTAGGGCAGTTCGCTGCCCATCGGGAACAGGTCGATCAGTGCGCCGCGCACGGCGAACTCACCGTGTTCGTAGACAGTGTCCACGCAGCGGTAGCCGGCAGCCTCGAAGCGGCTGCGCATCTGCTCGACGTCGAGTTTCTGGCCGACATCCAGCACCAGGCTGCTGCCGAGCAGGAACTTGGCCGGCGCCAGGCGGTGCAGGGCGGTGGTGATCGGCACCACGAGCACGCCGCGGCGCAGTTCGGGCAACTGATAGAGCGTGGCGACGCGCTGGGAAATGATGTCCTGGTGCGGCGAGAACACGTCGTAGGGCAGAGTTTCCCAGTCCGGCAGCTGCAGCACTGGCAAATCCGGCGCGAAGAAGCGCAGCTCCTGCTCCAGGCGCTCGGCGCTCTGGCTGTCGGCGGTCAGCAACAGGGTGAAACGTTTCGCCGGCCCGGCCGCTTCAGCGATGGCCAGGCTCAGGGCGGCCCCGGAGAGGTTGCCCCAGGATTGTTTGCCGGCTGCGGTCGGCAATGTAGGGATACGCAATACGGACACGGGCAGTCTTGGCTCCGGTCGAGGAATTTGACCGGTCGGATTGTAACTATCCCGATTGACGGATGTCAGTCATACGACCGCTGCGGATTGCCGGCGATTGTTCGCGCCGTCATAATGTAGCCCCTTTTTTCTTCTCCTACATGTGGAAGGTATTGCCCGTGACCCAGAAGCCCGACCAGTGTCTCGGTGAGTGGATCGATCGTGAAGCCCTCGCGGAAGCCATGATTCCGCTGATCGGTCAGCTGTACCGTAACAACAACGTGGTGACCTCGATCTACGGCCGTGGCCTGATCAACCGTTCGGTGATCGCGATCCTCAAAGCGCACCGTTTCGCCCGTCACCGCCTGGCCGAAGAAGGCGGGCTGTCGGTTCACGACACTTTCCCGATCCTCAAGGCGATGAGCGAGCTCAAGCTGGGCGCAGCTTCGGTAGACCTGGGCAAGATGGTTGCCAAGTTCAAGACCGAAGGTAACGGCCGCAGCATCGAGCAGTTCACCAAGGACGAGCTGGCCGACGTGGTCGGCAAGCAGAACGGCGGCGCCCGCGAAGGCACCGACGTGGTCCTGTACGGCTTCGGTCGTATCGGCCGCCTGCTGGCCCGTATCCTCATCGAGAAGACCGGTGGTGGCGACGGCCTGCGCCTGCGCGCCATCGTCGTCCGCAAGGGCGCCGAGAACGACCTGGTCAAGCGCGCCAGCCTGCTGCGTCGTGACTCCGTGCATGGTCCGTTCGACGGCACCATCACCATCGATGAAGAAAACAACACCATCACCGCCAACGGCAACCTGATCCAGGTGATCTACTCCAACGACCCGGCGTCGATCGACTACACCCAGTACGGCATCAAGAAAGCCCTGCTGGTCGACAACACCGGCAAGTGGCGCGATGCCGAAGGCCTGGGCCAGCACCTGAAGTGCCCGGGTATCGACCGCGTGATCCTGACCGCTCCGGGCAAAGGTGCGCTGAAGAACGTCGTTCACGGCATCAACCATGGCGACATCACCGCTGACGACAAGATCGTTTCCGCCGCTTCCTGCACCACCAACGCCATCGTGCCGGTGCTCAAGGCTGTGAACGACCAGTACGGCATCGTCAACGGCCACGTCGAAACCGTTCACTCGTTCACCAACGACCAGAACCTGATCGACAACTTCCACAAGGGCAGCCGTCGTGGCCGCGCCGCGCCGCTGAACATGGTGATCACCGAGACTGGCGCCGCTACCGCTGCCGCCAAGGCTCTGCCGGTCCTGAAGGGCAAGCTGACCGGCAACGCCATCCGCGTTCCGACGCCGAACGTCTCCATGGCCATCCTCAACCTGAACCTGGAAAAGGCCACCAACCGCGAAGAGATCAACGAGTACCTGCGCCAGATGGCCATGCACTCGGACCTGCAGAAGCAGATCGACTTCGTATCGTCCCAGGAAGTGGTGTCCACCGACTTCGTCGGTTCCCGCCATGCGGGCGTCGTCGATGCCGAGGCGACCATCGCCAACGACAACCGCGTCGTCCTGTACGTGTGGTACGACAACGAGTTCGGCTACAGCTGCCAGGTCGTCCGCGTGATGGAAGACATGGCTGGCGTGAACCCGCCGGCTTTCCCGCGCTGATTCAGGCGGTCTAGATAAACGGGAGCTCTCGGGCTCCCGTTTTTCGTTAGTGGCACCCCCATAACCATCAATAAAATCTGCCAATTCCCGAACCTGGAAAGACTTCAAATGGATGGACAACATCTGCATGAAGGCGAGCTGAAGCGCGGTCTGAAGAACCGTCACATCCAGCTGATCGCCCTCGGCGGCGCCATCGGTACCGGCCTGTTCCTGGGCTCTGCCGGCGTGCTGCAATCCGCCGGCCCGTCGATGATCCTCGGCTACGCCATCGGCGGCTTCATCGCCTTCCTGATCATGCGCCAACTCGGCGAGATGATCGTCGAGGAGCCCGTTGCCGGCTCCTTCAGCCACTTCGCGCACAAGTACTGGGGCGGTTTCGCCGGCTTCATGTCCGGCTGGAACTACTGGGTGCTGTATATCCTGGTGGGCATGTCGGAGCTGACCGCGGTCGGCAAGTACATCCAGTTCTGGTGGCCGGACTTCCCGACCTGGGCGACGGCCGCGGTGTTCTTCGTCCTGATCAACGCTATCAACCTGTTCAACGTGAAGGCCTTCGGCGAGACCGAGTTCTGGTTCGCGATCATCAAGGTTGTCGCCATCATCGGCATGATCCTGCTCGGCGTCTGGCTGCTGGCCAGCGGCAACGGTGGTCCGCAGGCCTCGGTGAGCAACCTGTGGGCCCACGGCGGCTTCTTCCCCAATGGCTGGAAGGGCCTGGTGATGGTCCTGGCGATCATCATGTTCTCCTTCGGTGGACTGGAGCTGGTAGGTATCACCGCCGCCGAAGCCTCCGAGCCGAAGAAGGTCATCCCCAAGGCGATCAACCAGGTCATCTACCGGATCCTGATCTTCTACATCGGCGCCCTGGCCGTGCTGCTCTCGCTGTACCCCTGGGATGCCCTGCTGCAGAGCATCAACAGCGCCGGCGATCCCTACAGCGGCAGCCCGTTCGTCAAGGTCTTCTCGCTGCTGGGCAGCGAGTACGCGGCGCACATCCTGAACTTCGTGGTGCTTACCGCCGCGCTGTCGGTCTACAACAGCTGCGTGTACTGCAACAGCCGCATGCTCTTCGGCCTGGCCGAGCAGGGCGATGCCCCGCGCGCCTTCGCCAAGGTCGATGATCGCGGCGTACCGCTGCTGGCCATCGGCGTCTCGGCGTTCATCACCCTGGCCTGTGTGGTGGTCAACTACGTGATCCCGCACCAGGCGCTGGAGTTGCTGATGTCGCTGGTGGTCGCCGCGCTGGTGATCAACTGGGCGATGATCAGCCTGGCCCACATGAAGTTCCGCAAGGCCATGGTGGCCAAGGGTGTGCAGCCGTTCTTCCGAGCGCTGTGGTACCCCTACGGCAACTGGCTGTGCCTGGCCTTCGTGGTGTTCATCCTCGGCATCATGCTGCAGATTCCGGGCATCGACGTGTCGGTGTACGCGATCCCGGTGTGGATCGTGCTGATGGGTGTGTGCTACCTGTTCAAGCGCAAGTCCCCGGCCAAGGCCAGCGCCTGAACCGGTTGAGAAACGGGAGCTTCGGCTCCCGTTTTCTTTTGGTAATGCACCTTTGCCAGAGCGGAAACAGTGGCTCGGGGTGCTTGCGGTAGAATGCCCGGCGCTGGGCGGGTGATGGACGGCAGGAGGTGCCGAGTGTTGCGTGGAGGCTGGCTGTTGATGGTGCTGGTGACTGCCCTGGCGGGATGCGGGGAGTCGGTCGAACGCTTTGGTGGCCCGACCATGGGCAGCAGCTACACGGTGCAATACGTGACCACGGGCAAGGCGCCTGACACTGCAAAGCTCAAGGCTGAAGTCGACGCGATCCTGGCGAGCCTGGACGAGCAGTTCTCCACCTATCGCGACGACTCGATGATTTCGCGCTTCAACGCTCGCCCAGCCGGTAGCTGCATGGCTATGCCGGCGGACATGCTGGCGCTCTGGCGCTACGGCGAACAGCTTTCCCAGCAGAGTGGCGGCGCCTTCGACCTCACCGTCGAGCCGCTGATGAACCTCTGGGGCTTCGGCCCGCAGTCGCGCGGCGAGAAGGTTCCGGATGCCGTTGCCCTGCAGCGTGAGCGCGCCCGGGTCGGCCACCAGCATCTGCGACTGAACGGCGATCGGCTGTGCAAGGACGTCGATGCGCAGCTGGATTTCGACAGTATCGTCGCCGGCTACGCGGTGGATCAGGTCAGCGCGCGCCTGGCCGAGCTGGGCCTGACCGATTACCTGGTGGAGATCACCGGCGAGCTCAAGGCCGTGGGCCACAAGCCCGATGGCGCGCCGTGGCGCATCGCCCTTGAAGTGCCCAGCGGCGAGCGCGAGCGGCAGGTGGAGCGCTCGGTGGCGCTGGATGGCATCGGCCTGTCCACCTCCGGCGACTACCGCAACTATTTCGAGGAGGGTGGGCAGCGTTACTCGCACACCTTCGACCCGCGCACCGGTACGCCGGTCCGCCACGCGCTGGCGGCGGTCACCGTGGCGGAAGCCCAGGCCCTGCGCGCCGACGGCCTGTCGACCCTGCTGATGGTGCTGGGACCGGAGGAGGGCTATACCTTTGCCGAGCGCAATGGGCTGGCAGCCTTCTTCATCGTGCGCCAGGGCGAGGGT
This sequence comes from Pseudomonas sp. PDM22, assembly GCF_014851965.1. Lineage (NCBI taxonomy): Bacteria > Pseudomonadati > Pseudomonadota > Gammaproteobacteria > Pseudomonadales > Pseudomonadaceae > Pseudomonas > Pseudomonas sp. PDM22. The sequence goes on along the minus strand of NZ_JACVAR010000001.1, from coordinate 40,262 downwards.
TTCGTGACCCGCGCGACGACGCGCTTCGAAGCGCTGTTTCCGTCGCCTGAATGAAAGCTTCGGCGGGCATGATGGCGGCCCGCAGGCTGGCAACGGCATGTAGTGGCGGCAAAATTCGCCTACCTGCCGACCAACCGCTAATGTGCAGCCTTTTGCCGCAGGGCTAAGCTGCGCCAATGATTTCGATCCGCCTCGGCGCATGTGGTGCCGAGGTTTTGCCGGGAGCGCCAAGCGAGCGCCCCGGCCTGTTCTGAAGGAGTACGCATGGCTGTCTACAACTACGACGTGGTGATTCTCGGCACGGGCCCGGCAGGCGAGGGGGCGGCGATGAACGCCTCCAAGTACGGGCGCAAGCTGGCGGTGGTGGACAGCCGTCGCGTGGTCGGCGGCAACTGCACGCACCTGGGCACCATCCCGTCCAAGGCGCTGCGTCACTCGGTGAAGCAGATCATCGAGTTCAACACCAACCCGATGTTCCGCCAGATCGGCGAGCCGCGCTGGTTCTCCTTCCCGGACGTGCTGAAGAGCGCCGAGCGGGTGATCTCCAAGCAGGTCTCCTCGCGCACCGGCTACTACGCCCGCAACCGCATCGACATGTTCAACGGCACCGCCAGTTTCGTCGATGAACGCACCGTCGAAGTCGTCACCCCCAGCGGCGCCGTGGAGCGCCTGGTGGCCGACCAGTTCGTCATCGCCACCGGTTCGCGTCCGTATCGTCCGTCGGACATCAACTTCAACCACCCGCGCGTCTACGACAGCGACACCATCCTGTCCCTGAGCCACACCCCGCGTCGCCTGATCATCTACGGAGCCGGGGTGATCGGCTGCGAGTACGCCTCGATCTTCAGTGGCCTGGGTGTGCTGGTGGACCTGATCGACACCCGCGACCAGTTGCTGAGCTTCCTCGACGACGAAATCTCCGATGCGCTGAGCTACCACCTGCGCAACAACAACGTGCTGATCCGTCATAACGAGGAATACGAGCGCGTGGAAGGCCTGGACAACGGGGTGATCCTGCACCTGAAGTCGGGCAAGAAGATCAAGGCCGACGCCCTGCTGTGGTGCAACGGCCGTACCGGCAACACCGACCGCCTTGGCCTCGAGAACATCGGCATCAAGGTCAACAGCCGCGGCCAGATCGAGACCGACGAGAACTACCGCACCTCGGTATCGAACATCTATGCCGCCGGTGACGTGATCGGCTGGCCGAGCCTGGCCAGCGCCGCCTATGACCAGGGTCGTTCGGCTGCCGGCAACATCGTCGAGCACGATGGCTGGCGCTTCGTGAACGACGTGCCGACCGGCATCTACACCATTCCGGAGATCAGCTCGATCGGCAAGAATGAGCAGGAGCTGACCGTGGCGAAGATTCCCTATGAGGTGGGCAAGGCCTTCTTCAAGGGCATGGCCCGCGCGCAGATTTCCAACGAGCCGGTGGGCATGCTGAAGATCCTGTTCCACCGCGACACCCTGGAAATCCTCGGTGTGCACTGCTTCGGCGACCAGGCCTCGGAGATCGTCCACATCGGCCAGGCGATCATGAACCAGCCGGGCGAACTGAACACCCTGAAGTACTTCGTCAACACCACGTTCAACTATCCGACCATGGCCGAAGCCTACCGCGTAGCGGCGTTCGACGGCCTGAACCGGATTTTTTGAAGTACCCCGGCCGGCGGCCTGAGCCGGTCGGGGGGAACCTGCTCAGCGATTCCCGATCGTGGCAGTGGCCAAACCGGGAAAGTCTGTGATCAGGCTATCCACGCCAAAATCAGCGAGCCGGCGCATCAGCGCCGGCTCGTTGACCGTCCACACCGACACATGCAGCCCCTGCTTCTGCGCTTTCAGCAAGCGCTCCGGGGTGCACAGCATCCAGTTCAGCGCCAGCAGATCACAGCCGTAGTGCGCGGCGACCTTAAGCGGATCGAGCCAGGCGTACTCGGCCACCAGCCCGCGTGACAGCTCCGGCGCCAGTTCCTCCAGCGCGCGCAGCACCGTGCGCGAACTCGAGGTCACGGTGATCCGGTCGCGCAGGCCGAAACGGCCTACCAGCTGGTGGATCGCCTGCACAGTGCGGCCAGCACGATCCTTCGATGCGCTTTTCACTTCCAGCTGCCAGTGCTCGAACTCGCAGCGCTCGAACAGCTCAGCCAGGCGCGGGATGGGGCAGGGGCGCACCCAGCCCGGACCGCCGTCGCGGGCGTCCATGGTCACCAGATCTTCCGCCAGTTGCTCGGAGACCTTGCCGCGTCGGCCGGTGGTGCGTTTGAGCGTCGGGTCGTGGATCACCATCAGTTCGCCGTCGCGGGACAGGTGCAGGTCTAGTTCGCAGCGCTTCACGCCATGTTCCAGGCAGCGCTGGAAGCTGTTCAGGGTGTTTTCCGGTGCTTCGCCTTTGGCGCCGCGATGGCCATAGATCAGAGTCACTGGGGCTCCTTGGGAGTCGGTGAAAGGTCCTTGGGATAGGGCGAACGGTGTTGGCGGACGGCATCGACCACCACCCCGCTCTCGAAATAGACACTGAATTCGCGGTAGTCCCAGCGCGAGATGGGCGGCTTGCCCACCGCCGGGTGCTCTTCGTCCGGCAGGCCGAAGCGTTCCAGCACGGCCTTCTGGCTTTCACCACGGGCCGGCAGCACGATGTGCGGGTCGCCCTGGCTGCCCACGGGTATCTCGATGGTATCCGCCAGCAGTGGCAGCGGGCTGACAAGGCTCAACAGGAGCAGCAGATGGCGCATGGATATCCCTGGGTTCATTCTTCGCGGGCCTTGGCCTGCCGGCGTTCCAATGCCTGGCGCTGGAGGATGTGGCGGGCCAGCAACTGGCGCTGGGCGTCGCCGAGCATCTCGAATTCGGTGCCGATCTCGTAGTCGCCCTCGGGCTGCTGCTGGCAATGGGTGACCTTGGCGCGCAGCAGCAGGCCCAGGCCGTGGGGCAGCAGGACGATCTTCAGCGCCAGGTCCTGGTCGACCGGTAGTGGCTGGGTATCGCGGAAATTGATGCCGCCTTCGGACAGCGTGACCTTGCGCGCCGGGCCGATCTCGCTGAGCAGGCTCTGGGTCAGGGCCTGGGCGATCAGGTCGATGCGCTTGTTCATCACCTTCAGGTAGCTGGCCAGCGGGCGGTCGCGCTCGTTGATATGGCGCAGCAGGTGCTGCGACTCGAAGTCGGTCAGGTGCAGGTCGCTGAGCAGGTTGAACAGCGCGGAATCATCCTGAAGCACTTCTTGCGACTGGATTTCGTCCTCGCGCAGCGGGCGAAATTCCAATGCGAGCGTGTCTTCAATACGATAGTATTCGCGGCGGTCATCCGCGTCTGGAGTGGACATGGCGAACCCACGGCAGCAGTGATGGTCTGAGTGTAAAGCCGCCTGCCTGGCCTCGCCACACGGAAGTCGCACGCCAGATGGAACTGACGCCCGACGCACTCTTCACCTTCTCATTCGGCCCCACATGTTCAGACCCCTTTCCGTCTACATCGGAACGCGCTACACACGCGCCAAACGCCGCAGCCACTTCGTTTCCTTCATCTCGCTCACTTCCATGATCGGCCTTGCGCTGGGCGTGGTGGTGATGATCGTGGTGCTCTCGGTGATGAACGGCTTCGACCACGAGATGCGCACCCGCGTGCTGGGCATGGTGCCCCACGCCACGGTGGAGTCCTACCAGCCGATCTCCAACTGGCAGGGCATCGCCGGGCAGATCAAGACCCAGCACCCCAACGTGCTGGAAGTCGCGCCCTTCATCCAGATGCAGGGCCTGCTCAGCGCAGGCGGCACGGTGCAGAAGGTGCTGATCAATGCCGTGGACCCGAACGAGGAGAGCAAGGTCTCGATCATCGACCAGTTCTTCCAGCAGGGTTCGCTCAGCAGCCTCAAGCCTGGCGAGTTCGGCATCATCATCGGCGACAAGGCGGCGAAGAACCTCGGCGTGAAGCTGGGCGACAAAGTGACCTTCATCGCCCCGGAGGTCTCGGTCACCCCGGCCGGCATGTTCCCGCGCATGAAGCGCTTCACCGTGGTCGGCACCTTCCATGTCGGCGCCGGCGAGCTGGACGGCTACGTCGCCATGGTCCACATCGACGACGCCGCGCGCATGCGCCGCCTCAAGCAAGGCCAGGTCGAAGGCCTGCGCCTGAAGCTCGACGACCTGTTCCAGGCGCCGCGCACCGCCTGGGAAATTGCCCGCACGCTGAAGGGCAACGACTACTTCGCCCGCGACTGGACCCGCAGCCACGGCAACCTGTACCAGGCGATCCGCATGGAGAAATCCATGATCGGCCTGTTGCTGCTGCTGATCGTCGCGGTCGCCGCGTTCAACATCATTTCCACCCTGGTCATGGTCGTCACCGACAAGAAGGCCGACATCGCCATCCTGCGCACCCTGGGCGCCACGCCGGGGCAGATCATGGCGACCTTCATGGTCCAGGGTACGGTGATCGGCGTGATCGGCACCTTCATCGGCGGCGTGCTGGGCATCCTTGCAGCGCTCAACGTCAGCTCCGCCATCGCCCTGCTGGAGCGCCTGCTGGGCCACAAGTTCCTCAACGCGGACGTCTACTTCATCGATTACCTGCCCTCGCAACTGATGAGCGAGGACGTGATCCTGGTGTGCAGCGCCGCGCTGATCCTGAGTTTCTTCGCCACCCTGTATCCGGCCTGGCGTGCGGCCCGCACCCAGCCCGCGGAGGCCCTGCGTTATGAGTAAGCCGACCCCCAACGACCAGGCCGTCCTGAGCTGCCGCGACCTCGGCAAGCGCTACGAGGAAGGCCCGCAGTCGGTCGAAGTGCTCTCCGGCGTGCAACTGGAGCTGCTGCCAGGCGAGCGCGTGGCCATCGTCGGCAGCTCCGGCTCGGGCAAGAGCACCCTGCTGAACATGCTCGGCGGCCTCGACACGCCCAGTACCGGCAGCGTCTGGCTGGCCGGCGAACAGCTGTCGGCGCTGAACGAGAAGCAGCGAGGCCTGCTGCGCAACCGTGCGCTGGGCTTCGTCTACCAGTTCCACCACCTGCTGCCGGAGTTCACCGCCCTGGAGAACGTCTGCATGCCGCTGCTGATCGGCAAGACGCCAATCCTCGAGGCGCGCCAGCGTGCCACTGCGCTGCTGGAGCGTGTGGGGCTGGGCCATCGCCTGAGCCACAAGCCGTCGGAGCTGTCCGGCGGTGAGCGCCAGCGCGTGGCCATCGCCCGTGCCCTGGTCAACACGCCGAAGCTGGTACTGCTCGACGAGCCCACCGGCAACCTCGACCAGCACACCGCCCACGGTATCCAGGAGTTGATGCTGGAACTGTCGCAGTCCCTGCGCACCGCCTTCCTGGTGGTGACCCACGACACTCACCTCGCCCAGCAGATGGACCGTGTGCTGCGTCTGGAGGAGGGCCGGCTGGTCGCCGCCTGAGGGATAACGGAATGTTCAGACCCCTGTCCGTCTTCATCGGCACCCGCTACACCCGTGCCAAGCGACGCAACCACTACATCTCGTTCATCTCCCTGACCTCGATGATCGGCCTCGCCCTGGGCGTGCTGGCCATGATCGTGGTGCTTTCGGTGATGAACGGCTTCCAGAAGGAAATGCGCTCGCGCATCCTCGGCATGGTCCCGCATGCCGTGCTGCAGCAGGCCAGCGGCCCGCTGGACAACTGGCAGCACGTCGCCGAAGTGGCCAAGCAGAACCCGAAGATCGTCGGCGCGGTGCCCTACACCGAAGTCGACGGCATGCTCTCCTACAAGGGCATGATGCAACCCATCGAGGTCGATGGCGTAGATCCGGCGCTGGAAACCCAGGTGTCGATCATCGGCCAGCACATGGTCCGCGGCAGCCTCGACGACCTCAAGGCCACCGAGTTCGGCGTGGTCATCGGCGAGATCACCGCGCGGCGCTTCCACGTCAACGTCGGTGACAGCCTGCTGCTGATCGTCCCCGAGCCGAGCACCGCGCCTGGCGGCATCACCCCGCGCATGCAGCGCCTGAACGTGGTCGGCATCTTCAAGGTCGGCGCCGAGCTGGACAGCACCCTGGCGCTGATCCATGTGGACGACGCCGCCAGTCTGATGCGCTGGCAGCCCGGCCAGGTGCAGAGCGTGCGCATTGCCCTGAAGGACCTGTTCCAGGCGCCGGAAGTCGGTGCGGCCATCGCCAGGCAATTGGGCGACGGCTATCGCTCGGTGGACTGGACCCACACCCAGGGCAGCCTGTTCAGCGCGATGAAGATGGAAAAGACCATGATCGGCCTGCTGCTGTTGCTGATCGTCGCGGTCGCCGCCTTCAACATCATCGCCACCCTGATCATGGTGGTGGCCGACAAGCGTGCGGACATCGCTATCCTGCGAACCCTGGGCGCCACACCGAAGCAGATCATGGCGATCTTCATGGTGCAGGGCACGGTGATCGGCCTGATCGGCACCGTCATCGGCTGCGTGCTGGGCGTGCTGGCGGCGTACAACGTCACCGCGATCGTCTCGACCCTGGAGCGCGTCGCCGGCACCCACGTGTTCAACTCGGACATCTATTTCATCAACTACCTGCCGTCCGACCCGCAGATCAGCGACATCGTGCTGATCTGCGTCGCGGCGCTGTCGATGAGCTTCCTCGCCACGCTGTATCCGGCCTGGCGCGCGGCCTCGACCCAGCCGGCGGAATCGCTGCGGTACGAGTGATCACCGGCCCATGAAAAAGCCGCCCTTCGGGGCGGCTTTTTTGTACCTGTAGGAGCGAGCTCACAGCCCCTGCTGCACATTGCGCAGCGCCCGACGCCGCCGCCAGCTGCGGCCAATCCACCAGCGCCAGTAGCCCTCGGTGAGCAGGTAGCCGAGGATGCCCACCAGGATGCCGCAGATCACTGAACCCAGCAGGAACGGCTGCCAGAGCATCGCCAGCTCGCCGCTGATCCATTCCCAGGTCAGGTGGTCGGGCAGGGCGCGCGCCGGAATGCCCATGATCCAGGCGCCCATCTTGTAGGTGCAGTAGAACACCGGCGGCATGGTGATCGGGTTGGTCAGCCAGACCAGCCCCACCGAGATCGGCAGGTTGGCCCTCACCCATACCGCCAGCGAGGCGGCCAGCAGCATCTGCAGTGGGATCGGGATGAACGCGGCGAACAGCCCCATGCCCATGGCTCGGGACACGGAGCGGCGATTCAGGTGCCAGAGGTTGGGCGACTGGATCAGCGGTCCGAGAAAGCGCAGGCCCTTGTGGTTCCTGATGCTCTCCGGATCGGGCATGTAGCGCTTGAAGATTCGGCGCGGCATGGAGGAAATCTCTGGCAGACGGACGACGGCTCATTATGCCTAGCTAGGTGACAGTCATTCGTTGCCAACTATGTCCGTGTGTAACCGCCGCAGGCCAATCGGATCGGCGGTTGCGCCGGGGTCAGGGAGTCGCTCCGTTGCCTCGTACAGGGATGTTCGCGCTGGCCCTGGGGTTGCTGGCGCTGCGCGGGATGCCGGCGCTGCCATCCGGCTGGGTTCTGCTGCTTCTCGCGCTGGTCGCGCTGCCGTTGTTGTTCACTCGCGGCTATGTCGTCGGGCTGTTCCTGCTCGGTTTCGCCTGGGCCTGCCAGTCGGCGCAGTGGGCGCTGGATGATCGTCTGGCGCCGGAGCTGGATGGCCGCACGCTGTGGCTGGAGGGCAGGGTAGAGGGCCTGCCGGATCGCTCCGGGCCATCGGTGCGCTTCCAGCTCGCCGAGGTCTCCAGCCCTCGCGCGAAGGCCCCGGCCACACTGCGCCTGTCCTGGTTCGGCGGTCCCCCGGTGGAGGGCGGCGAGCGCTGGCGGCTGGCGGTGAAGCTCAAGCGTCCCCACGGCATGACCAATGGCGCGGGGTTCGATTATGAAGCCTGGCTCACCGCCCAGCGCATCGGCGCTACCGGCAGCGTGAAGGACGGGCAGTGCCTGGAGGCTTCCAGCGGCCCGCGCGCTTGGCGCGAAGCCTGGCGGCAACGACTGCTGGCGGTGGATGCCCATGGGCGCTCCGGGGCGCTCGCCGCGCTGGTGCTGGGCGATGCGTCCGGGCTGACCACGGCGGACTGGCAAGTCCTGCAGGACACCGGAACCCTGCACCTGATGGTGATCTCCGGCTCGCACATCTCGCTGCTGGCCGGCCTGCTCTATGCACTGGTCGCCGGGCTGGCGCGCTTCGGTTGCTGGCCGGCGCGAGTCCCGTGGCTGCCCTCTGCCTGCCTGCTGGCCGCAAGCGGTGCCTGGGCTTACAGCCTGATGGCGGGATTCGAGGTGCCATTGCAGCGCGCCTGCGTGATGGTCTCCATTGTCCTGTTGTGGCGCCTGCGCTACCGCCATCGTGGGCTATGGACGCCCTTGCTCGGTGCCTTGCTCGCGGTGCTGCTGGTCGAGCCGCTGGTGGTGCTGTTGCCGGGCTTCTGGCTGTCCTATGCAGCGGTGGCGTTGCTGATCTTCGGCTTCTCGGGGCGTCTGGGGAGATGGACCACCTGGCGTACCTGGCTGCGTGCGCAATGGCTGATGGCGGTCGGTCTGCTGCCGGCGTCCATCGCCCTGGGATTGCCGCTGAGTGTTTCCGGCGTGGTTGCCAACCTGATCGCCGTGCCCTGGGTCGAATTGGTCGTCGTGCCGTTGGCGTTGCTGGGGAGCCTGGCGCTTGGCGTTCCCTGGCTGGGCGAGACGCTGCTTTGGGTGTCGGGCGGCCTGCTGGAACTGCTGTTCCGGCTGTTGGGCTGGATGGCCGAGCTGGCGCCCGCCTGGCAGCCGGTAGCTGCGCCGATCTGGGCGCTGGTGCTGGCGATGCTGGGCGCACTCCTGCTGCTTGCGCCCGCTGGTGTCCCATTGCGTGCGCTGGGGTTGGCGATGTTCCTGCCGGTGTTCTGGCCGACAGTCCCGTTGCCCGCACCGGGCATGGCCGAGATCCGCGTGCTGGATGTGGGGCAGGGGCTGTCGGTGCTGATCCGTACGCGTAGCCAGGTCTGGCTCTACGACACCGGGGCGCGCAATGGCGATTTTGATATCGGCGAGCGCGTCGTGGTGCCGACGCTGCGCAGCCTGGGTATCGGGCGCCTGGACGTGCTGATGCTCAGTCACGCGGACAACGATCACGCCGGCGGCGCCATGGCGGTGAAGCGTTCGCTGCGGCCGGACCAGGTCATCAGTGGCGAGCCCGAGCGCTTGCCGGAGCAGTTGCAGGCCCGGCCTTGTGGCATCGAGGAGTGGATAATCGATGGCGTTCGCCTCTCCAGCTGGGCCTGGGCAGGCGCCAGCGAGAGCAACGACCGCTCCTGCGCGCTGGAAGTCGAGGCCAACGGCGAGCGCATCCTGCTCACCGGCGACCTGCCGCAACCGGCCGAGCTCGCCTGGCTGGCGGCGCATCCGGGTGAGCGCGTCGACTGGCTGCTGGCCGGCCACCACGGCAGCCGCAGCTCTTCCGGGCCTGCCTTCCTTCGAGCGATCCGGCCCTCCACCGCGATCATCTCCCGTGGCGCCAACAACCCCTATGGCCATCCGCACCCGTCGGTCGTCGAGCGCTTCCGCACGCTGGGCATCCGGATTCAGGATACGGCGGAGCAGGGCGCGCTGACCCTGACGCTCGGTGCCCATGGCGAGGTCCGGGGAGTGCGGGAAGGCGCACATTTCTGGCAGGAAAATTGAGACCGGGGCGGTCGGTTCGCCACGGCCCCTGTGCTAGAGTGGCGCCACTTTTTTTCAGGGGATTCACCACTGTGTGGGAACTGGTCAAAGCTGGCGGCTGGATGATGCTGCCGATCTTGCTGAGCTCCGTCGCTGCCATGGCGATCGTCGCCGAACGTCTCTGGACCCTGCGCTTGAGCCGTGTGGCCCCACCGCAGCTGCTCGGCCAGGTGTGGAAGCAGATCAAGGACAAGAAGATGAACAGCCAGGCCCTGAAGGACCTGCGCGCGTCTTCCCCGCTGGGTGAAATCCTTGCCGCTGGCCTGGCCAACTCCAAGCACGGTCGCGAGATCATGAAGGAGTGCATCGAGGAGGCCGCGTCCCGCGTCATCCACGAGCTGGAGCGCTACCTCAACGCCCTGGGCACCATCGCCGCCATGGCGCCGCTGCTCGGCCTGCTGGGTACCGTGTTCGGCATGATCCAGATCTTCAGCGCCTTCATGGGCGACGGCATGGCCAACGCGCCGATGCTCGCCGGCGGTATCTCCAAGGCCCTGATCACCACCGCGGCCGGCCTGATCGTGGCGATCCCGGCAGTGTTCTTCCACCGTTACCTGCTGCGCCGCGTCGATGAACTGGTCATCGCAATGGAGCAGGAAGCCATCAAGCTGGTGGAAGTGACCCAGGGCGATCGCGAAGTCGATTTCGTCGAGGAAGGCAAAGCGTGAAATTCCGCCGCAGAGCGGGCGGAGCGGCTCGCGAGGACGTCTTCATCAACCTGGCGTCGCTGATCGACGTGATCTTCGTGCTGCTGCTGTTCTTCGTGGTCGCCACCTCGTTCACCAAGCCGTCGCAGCTCAAGGTCGAACTGCCCGAAGCGGTCAGCGGTACGCCGCCCGAAGCCACCGAGATCAAGCAGCTGGAAATCTCCATCAGCCTCGAAGGTCACTACGCGCTCAACGGCCAGAGCCTGGCGCGCGATGACCTGGAAAACCTGATGAACGCCATGCAGCGTGAGTCCGCCGGTGACAACAGCCTGCCAGTGGTGATCACCGCTGACGGCAAGGTGGACTACCAGTCCGTGGTCACCGCGATGGATGCCGCCGGCAAGCTGGGCTTCACCCACCTGCGCATCACCACCATCGAGTCCCGGGCGGACAAGAAGACCCCCTGATGGCGCTCTCCGACCGCCTGCTCGACGCCTGGTACAAGGGCCACCCGGCCCTTGCCCTGCTCAGGCCGCTCGAGCTGCTCTACCGGCGCGTCGCCCAGGGCCGCCGGCAGGATTTCCTCTCCGGCGCCAAGCCGGCCTACCGCGCGCCCGTGCCGATCATCGTGGTCGGCAACATCACCGTCGGCGGCACCGGCAAGACGCCGATGATCCTCTGGCTGATCGAACACTGCCGCGCCCGTGGGCTGAAGGTCGGTGTGGTCAGTCGTGGCTATGGCGCCAAGCCACCGCAGACACCCTGGCGCGTGCGCGCCGAGCAGTCGGCGGCGGAGGCGGGTGATGAACCGCTGATGATCGTGCGCCGCAGTGGCGTGCCGCTGATGATCGATCCGGATCGCTCCAGCGCCGTGCGCGCGCTGCTCGCCGAAGAGTCGCTGGACCTGATCCTCTGCGACGACGGCCTGCAGCACTACCGCCTGGCCCGCGACCTGGAGCTGGTGCTGATCGACGCCGCCCGTGGCCTGGGCAACGGCCGCTGCCTGCCTGCCGGGCCGCTGCGCGAACCGGCCGAGCGACTGGCCGAAGTCGATGCCGTGCTGCACAACGGCGCACCGTCCGACCCGCCTGGCGCCTTCTCCTTCGTCCTGCGACCTTCTGCCCTGGTCAACCTGGCCAGTGGTGAGCGGCGTGGCATCGAGCATTTTCCCGACGGGCAATCGCTGCATGCACTGGCCGGAATCGGCAACCCGCAGCGTTTCTTCGCAACGCTCGAGGCGCTAAACTGGCGGCCGATTCCGCATCCCTTCCCCGACCATGCGGCTTATACCGCCGAGCAGCTGCGCTTTACGCCGGAACTGCCGCTGGTCATGACCGAGAAGGACGCGGTGAAATGCCGGTCCTTCGCCGCGCCCGACTGGTGGTACCTCGCCGTCGAAGCGCAGCCCTCGCCGGCCTTCGTCGCCTGGTTCGACGTTCAGCTCGAGCGCCTGCTCGCCCGCTGATCCGCCGTCGTAATCCGGCGTCGCCCGCATTCAAATTGTTCGCTGTTCAAGCTCAAGGAACGCACCATGGACCCGAAACTCCTCGATATCCTCGCCTGTCCGCTGTGCAAGGGCCCGCTCAAGCTCACCGACGACAAGTCCGAGCTGATCTGCAAGACCGACGGTCTGGCCTACCCGGTGCGCGACGGCATTCCGGTGATGCTCGAAGGCGAGGCGCGCACCCTGAACGTCGACGAGCGTCTGGACAAGTAACGCCATGACCCAGGCCTATACCGTCGTCATTCCCGCCCGCTTCGCCTCCACCCGCCTGCCCGGCAAACCGCTGCAGGACATCGCCGGCAAGCCGATGATCCAGCACGTCTGGGCGCAGGCCGGCAAAAGCTCCGCCACCCAGGTGGTGGTCGCCACTGACGATCAACGTATCTTCGACGCCTGCCAGGGCTTCGGTGCCCAAGTGGCGCTGACCCGTGCCGACCACAACTCCGGCACCGACCGCCTGGCGGAAGTCGCCGACGCGCTGGGCCTGGCCGACGACGCCATCGTGGTCAACGTGCAGGGCGACGAGCCTCTGGTGCCGCCGTCGATCATCGACCAGGTGGCCGCCAACCTCGCGGCTCACCCGGAAGCGGGCATTGCCACCCTGTGCGAAGAAATCCATGACCCGGCCGCGCTGTTCAACCCGAACATCGTCAAGGTGGTCAGCGACAAGAACGGCCTGGCCCTGACCTTCAGCCGCGCCACGCTGCCCTGGGCGCGCGACGCCTTCGCGGTGGACCGCGAAAGCCTGCCGGCCAACGTGCCGTACCGCCGCCACATCGGCATCTACGCCTACCGCGCGCGCTTCCTGCGCGACTTCGTGGCCTGGGGTCCGTGCTGGCTGGAAGATACCGAGTGCCTGGAGCAGCTGCGCGCGCTCTGGCATGGCGTGCGTATCCACGTGGCTGACGCCCTGGAGGCGCCGCAGGCCGGCGTCGATACCCCGGAAGACCTGGAGCGCGTCCGGCGCATCCTGGGGGCCTGATGAAGGTTCTGTTCGTCTGCCTGGGCAACATCTGCCGCTCGCCGACCGCCGAAGGCGTGTTCCGCCAGAAGGTCCGCGGAGCAGGCCTCGAGGATCGCATCGAGATCGATTCGGCTGGCACCGGTGACTGGCACGTCGGCAAAGCGCCGGATGCGCGTACCCGCGCCGCTGCGCTGCGCCGTGGCTATGACCTGTCGGGCTTGCGGGCGCGACAGGTCAACGTCGCCGACTTCTCCCGCTATGACCTGGTCCTGGCGATGGACAACGCCAACTTGCGCGACCTCAAGCATCTTCGCGGCAGCAGCGGCAAGGCGGAGCTGGACCTGTTCCTGCGCCGCTACGAGCTGGAAGTCGATGAAGTCCCCGACCCGTATTACGGCGGCGAAGACGGTTTCGAGCAGGTGCTGGACCTGGTGGAAAGGGCCTGCGACGGCCTGCTGACGGAAGTGAAGGGGCGCCTGTGACGCTGCAACTGCAAGAACGCGTTTCCCTCAAGCCCTACAACACCTTCGGTGTCGAAGTCGCGGCGCGCTGGTTCGCCCAGGCCCATGATGATGCCGAGGTGCACGCCGGTATCGCCGCCGCTGTCGAGAAGGGCCTGCCGCTGATGGTGATCGGTGGCGGCAGCAACCTGTTGCTGACCCGTGACGTCGAGGCGCTGGTGCTGCGCATGGCTTCCCATGGTGTGCGTGTCGTCAGTGACGACGGCGAGCGCGTGGTGGTCGAGGCGGAAGCTGGTGAGGTATGGGACGACTTTGTGCGCTGGACCCTCTCTCAGGGCTTTGGCGGGTTGGAAAACCTCAGCCTGATCCCTGGCACTGTCGGCGCTGCGCCGATGCAGAACATCGGCGCCTACGGCGTCGAGATCAAGGACGTATTCGCCGGCCTGACCGCGCTGGACCGTGAGAGCGGCGAGCTGCGCGAGTTCTGCCTTGAGGACTGCGCCTTTGCCTACCGCGAAAGTCGCTTCAAGCGTGAGCCGGGCCGTTGGCTGATCCTGCGGGTGCGCTTCGCCCTGAGCCGCGTCGCGAAACTGCATCTGGACTACGGTCCGGTGCGCCAGCGTCTGGCGGAGGAGGGCGTGACTGCGCCGACGCCGGCCGATGTCTCGCGAGTGATCTGCGCAATCCGCCGCGAGAAGCTTCCCGACCCGGCGGTGCTGGGCAATGCCGGCAGTTTCTTCAAGAATCCGGTGGTTTCGGTGGACCAGACCGACGTGCTGCGCCAGCGCTACAGCGACCTGGTGGCCTATCCGCAGGGTGATGGGCAGATGAAGCTGGCCGCCGGCTGGCTGATCGACAAGGCCGGCTGGAAAGGCTTCCGCGACGGTTCGGTGGGTGTGCACGCCCAGCAGGCGCTGGTGTTGGTGAACTACGGCGGCGCCACAGGGGCGCAGCTGCATGCACTGGCTCAGCGTATCCGTGACGATGTCCAGCAGCGCTTCGGTGTGGAGCTGGAGATGGAGCCGAATCTCTACTGAATTCGCTTCGGATGCGAAAAGGGGATGCCAAGGCATCCCCTTTTTTGTGTCTGCTTCCTCGGAGCGGGGCTTTTGTAGGATCGTTCCGAAGCCACGAATTGCAGGCAATAAAAAAGGGGATGCAGCTGCATCCCCTTTTTCGGATCAGGAAGCTATCAGCTGTGGTGTTTTTCCACCACGGTGCCTTGTTCTTCCTCGGTCTTCTCGGCTTTGTCGCCTTCAGCCGGTTCGGCAGCCGGTTGCTCGGTGGCTTCAGCGGCTTCGTTCACGACTTCGGCTTCGACGGCCTCGACAGTGACTTCAGCAGCCGGCTCGACCACGACTTCGGCTTCCACGGCAGCGGCTTCTTCAACCACGGCTTCGACGACCGGCGCCTGCTCTGCCTGCGGAGCGGCGGCTGCGGCAGCAGCGGCTTCGCGGGCGGCACGTTCCTGGCGACGACGCTCGCGCGGATCGTTGGAGGCGCGGCCGGTCGCGTTGGCCGGAACGGCCGGAGCTTCTTCGACAGCAGTTGCAGTGGCAGCCGGAGCTTCCTCGGTAACCACCGGAGCTTCCACCTGAGGCTCTTCGACCAGCTGGGCGACGGCTTCGATCACGGTTTCAGCAGCCGGAGCCGACGCTTCTTCCGCAGCCACCGGCTCGGCGGCAGCCACTTCAACGGTCTCGCTGGCAGCTTCTACCGGCTCGGCAGCCTGTTCGGCGGGCTTGGCCAGGAACTCGATGGTCTGTTCCAGGGCGCTTTCGGTGCGTACGGCTTCAACCACGCCGGACTCCAGCGGCTGGGCCTCGGCTTGAGCCTGGGCAGCGGGCTGCTCCTGCTCGGCGGCGGCTTCAGCAACGGCTACAGCGGTAGCGGCGGCAGCGACCATGGCGGCAGGCGACGGGGTGTCCGAAGAAGCCTGTTCAGCAGTGCCTTCGGCATTTACTTCGCCTTCGGCGCCTTCAACACCATCCACACCGGCTTCGCGCTGACGCTCGCGGCGGTTGCTGCGGCGACGCTGGCCACGGGAGCGGCGACGCGGACGCTCGTCGTCCGAACCTTCGTCGTCCTGTTGATCCAGCAGCTCCTCGTTCGGCAGCTCTTCGGCTTCCAGGGCGGCGGCATCGCGAGCCGGACGGTCTTCGCGCGGCTGACGCTCTTCACGGGGCTGACGCTCGGCGCGTTCGCCACGCTCACCGCGGGGCTGACGCTCTTCGCGTGGCTGGCGTTCTTCACGCGGTTGGCGTTCGGCGCGCTCACCACGCTCTTCGCGGGGCTGACGCTCCTCACGCGGCTGGCGCTCGGCGCGTTCTTCACGCGGCTGACGCTCTTCACGCGGTTGACGTTCGGCGCGCTCTTCACGCGGCTGGCGTTCCTCGCGCGGTTGACGCTCGGCGCGTTCTTCGCGCGGCTGGCGCTCCTCGCGGGGCTGACGCTCGGCGCGTTCTTCGCGCGGCTGACGCTCTTCGCGAGCCGGGCGCTCAGTGCGCTCACCGCGCTCGTCGCGGCGACCACGCTCTTTACGCTCGTCATCACGACGACCGCCATCGCGACCGTCGCGGCGACGGTTCTGCTGACGGCCATTGCGACGCTCGCCCTGGCCTTCGCTGCGCTCGGTTGCGGGCTTCTCGGCGGCAACCGGGGTCGGCTCCGGCTTGCTGCCGGCGAACAGGCCTACCAGCGACTTCACCAGGCCCTGGAACAGGCTCGGCTCAGGCATGGGCTTGGTGGCTTCGACAGCGACCGGTGCTTCGGCGGCAGCCTGCTGCGGGGCAGGGCTCTGCGGGGAAACGGTCTTCACGGCGGCTTCCTGGCGAACCAGGGTGCGGGTGGCGCTGACCGGCTGGACTTCCTCGTGCTCTTCCGGGGCCATCTCGTAGCTGGCGTGGCCGGACAGGAGTTCGGGGTTGTCGTCACGCAGGCGCTGAACTTCGAAGTGCGGAGTTTCCAGGTGGTCGTCCGGCAGGATGAAGATGCGCGCGCGGGTGCGCAGTTCGATCTTGGTGATGGCGTTGCG
This sequence comes from Pseudomonas sp. PDM22, assembly GCF_014851965.1. NCBI lineage: Bacteria > Pseudomonadati > Pseudomonadota > Gammaproteobacteria > Pseudomonadales > Pseudomonadaceae > Pseudomonas > Pseudomonas sp. PDM22. The sequence goes on along the minus strand of NZ_JACVAR010000001.1, from coordinate 24,006 downwards.
CTTCTCGTTGAGCAGGAAGGCAGCAACCTGGAACGGCACGCGCGCACGAACTTCGGCGGTGCGGTCCTTCAGGGCTTCTTCCTCGATCAGGCGCAGGATGGCCAGCGACAGGGATTCGACGTCGCGGATGATGCCTTGGCCGTTGCAGCGCGGGCAGACGATGCCGCTGGTCTCGCCCAGGGACGGACGCAGGCGCTGACGGGACATTTCCAGCAGGCCGAAGCGCGAGATGCGGCCAACCTGCACGCGGGCGCGGTCGGCTTCCAGGGCTTCGCGGACGCGTTCTTCCACGGCGCGCTGGTTCTTCGCCGGGGTCATGTCGATGAAGTCGATGACGATCAGGCCGCCGATATCACGCAGGCGCAGCTGGCGGGCGATTTCCTCGGCCGCTTCCAGGTTGGTCTGCAGGGCGGTTTCTTCGATGTCGCCGCCTTTGGTGGCGCGCGCCGAGTTGATGTCGATGGACACCAGGGCTTCGGTCGGATCGATGACGATGGAGCCGCCCGACGGCAGCTTCACTTCGCGCTGGAAGGCGGTTTCGATCTGGCTCTCGATCTGGAAGCGGTTGAACAGCGGAACGCTGTCCTGGTACAGCTTCACCTTGCTCGCGTACTGCGGCATGACCTGCTGGATGAAGTTCAGGGCTTCTTCCTGGGCGTCGATGCTGTCGATCAGCACTTCGCCGATGTCCTGGCGCAGGTAGTCGCGGATGGCGCGGATGATGACGTTGCTTTCCTGATAGATCAGGAACGGGCCGCTGCGCTCGCCGGAGGCTTCCTTGATGGCGCCCCACAGTTGCAGCAGGTAGTCCAGGTCCCATTGCAGCTCTTCGGAGCTGCGGCCCAGGCCCGCGGTGCGGACGATCAGACCCATGTCGCCGGGAACGGTCAGGCCGTTCAGGGCTTCGCGCAGTTCGTTGCGCTCTTCACCCTCGATGCGGCGGGAGATGCCACCGGCGCGCGGGTTGTTGGGCATGAGCACCAGGTAGCGGCCGGCGAGGCTGATGAAGGTGGTCAGGGCGGCGCCCTTGTTGCCACGTTCTTCTTTCTCGACCTGGACGATGACTTCCTGGCCTTCGCTCAGGACGTCCTTGATGTTGATGCGGCCTTCAGGATTCTTCTTGAAGTACTCGCGAGAGATTTCCTTGAGGGGGAGGAAGCCGTGGCGTTCGGCGCCGAAGTCGACGAATGCGGCCTCGAGGCTCGGCTCGATGCGGGTGATACGGCCTTTGTAGATGTTGGCCTTCTTCTGTTCGCGCGCGCCGGACTCGATGTCCAGGTCGAACAGGCGTTGGCCGTCTACCAGCGCTACACGCAACTCTTCGGGTTGAGTTGCGTTGATCAGCATTCTTTTCATGTAGTACCAATGGTTTCCGGGGCCACCGGAAACGGCGATCGGCACACACGACTCTCACGGTCGGTGCTAAGGCACGTACTCAGGAACGGCGGACCATTCCAGTGTCCAGCGGCAGCAGGATAAATCTGCTGTGCCGCGACTACGTTTCCTGCTTGTCGAGTAAGAACAAGCACTCATCAGGAGGAGGAATTAGCTGTCAGATGCGGACGATAAGTGCGTCTACGTTCAAGGCATGCGTTCAAGGCATGAACGCAACGCAATCCGACAGTTGTGCATCTCCGCCCTGCACATTTCCCTAAGAGCCGGGTGCCACTCGCTGAATCCGGGAGCGGGGTTGGCTTTTATCACGGCTACCTTGGTGGCCGTGGTCATGTCTCAAGGCCTGGGTTTCGAGGCGCTGTCGGCGCGAGAATCGCTCGGGCCGTTGCAACGCTTCCGGGGACTGCCTCGTGTCCGTTCAATGTGTTTGCAGGCGGTTGGGGATGGCGATTACGCGATCATCCGCAGGCCTGGCCACTTTTGGCGGCCTCCCGAATATAGCAGCAATGATTAAGTGCTTCAATTGAATGAAAAATTGTTATTATATCCGGATGACGAATCCCGCCCCTCCGACTTCCGGCGTTCAGCTGCTTGAAGTCGCGCCGGAGTATGCCGGCCAACGAATCGACAATTTCCTCCGCACCCAGCTCAAGGGCGTGCCCAAGACCCTGATCTACCGCATCCTTCGCAAGGGTGAGGTGCGGGTCAACAAGGGCCGGATCAAGCCCGAGTACAAGCTGCAGGCCGGCGACGTGATACGTGTTCCGCCGCTGCGCTTGGCCGAGCGCGACGAGCCGGTGCCGCTGGCCCAGGGCCTGCTGGAGCGTCTGGAAGCCGCCATCGTCTACGAAGACAAGGCGCTGATCGTGGTGAACAAGCCCACCGGTATTGCCGTGCATGGCGGCAGCGGCCTGAACTACGGGGTCATCGAGGCCTTCCGCCAGTTGCGTCCGGAGTGCAAGGACCTGGAGCTGGTGCACCGCCTGGATCGCGATACTTCCGGTCTGCTGATGATCGCCAAGAAACGCAGCATGCTGCGCCATCTGCACGATGCCCTGCGTGGCGAGCGCATCGTGGACAAGCGCTACCACGCATTGGTGCGCGGCAACTGGCCGGCGGCGAAAAAGCAGATCGCCGTGCCGCTGCTGAAGAACAACCTGCGCTCGGGTGAGCGTGTGGTCGAGGTGAATCCCGAAGGCAAGGAAGCGCTGACCGAGTTCAAGGTGCTGCGCCGCTTCGGTGACTTCGCCACTCTGGTCGAGGCGCGTCCGATCACCGGGCGTACCCACCAGATCCGTGTGCATGCCAAGCACGCCGGCCACTCCATTGCCGGTGATCCCAAGTACGGCGACGAAGATTTCTCCCGTGAAATCCGCGAGCTGGGCGGCAAGCGCCTGTTCCTGCACTCGGCCTATCTGCGCGTACCGCTGCCTGATGGTGGTGTGCTGGAGTTGGAAGCGCCGGTGGACGAAGTCTGGCTGCGCACCGTGGAGCGCCTGGATGCGTGAGTATTCCCTGCTGATCTTCGATTGGGATGGCACGCTGGTGGATTCCATTGGTCGTATCGTCGAGGCGATGCGGGTGGCGGCAGTTGGTTCCGGCCTTCCGGAACGCAGCGATGAGGCTATCAAGGGCATCATCGGCCTGGGCCTGCCGGAAGCTATCCAGACGCTGTACCCGGAGGTAGAGGATGGCGAGCCGCTGGATCGCTTCCGGCTTGATTACGGTAACCACTACCTGAGCCTGGAAGTGCAGCCTTCGCCGCTGTTCCCGGGCGTGGCTGAGGCGATGGCGGAATTTCGCAGCGCCGGTTACCAGTTGGCGGTCGCTACCGGCAAGAATCGCCGCGGGCTGGATCGCGTGCTGGCGGGGCAGGGCTGGACGGATTTCTTCGATATCACCCGCGCCGCCGATGAATCGGCGAGCAAGCCGGACCCGCGCATGCTGCACGAGATTCTCGAGCATTGCCGGGCCGACGCGCGTGATGCGCTGATGGTGGGTGATTCGCCTTTCGATCTGGAAATGGCGCGCCGCGCCGGCATGGATTCGGTGGCGGTGGGCTATGGTGCTCAGTCGCTGGAGATCCTTCGGGAGTATGCTCCGGCGCTGGAAGTGAATCATTTCAATGAATTGCGCGCCTGGCTCGCCGGGCGCTCGGTCAAACCGCTGCTCGAGGTAGGCAACTGATGTCGGATGAATGGAAGGCGGACGATAGCAAGGCTGCGCAAGCCACGGCAGGCGACGACAAGAGCTGGAAGTTGCTGGAGAAGGCTGTGCTGGCTGGTGTCCAGGAGCAGCGTCGGTCGCGTCGCTGGGGTATCTTTTTCAAGTTGCTGACTTTCGTGTATCTGTTCGGTGCATTGGCGCTGTTCAGTCCCTTCAGTGGCTTGTCCAAGTCTGCGTCGCGCAGTGCCAGTCATACGGCGCTGATCGAGGTGAAGGGCATGATCGCCGACAACGAGCCTGCCAGTGCCGACAATATCGTTGGCGCGCTGCGTTCCGCGTTCGAGGATGCCGGCACCAAGGGAATCGTTCTGCGTATCAATAGTCCGGGCGGCAGTCCGGTGCAGTCCGGCTATATCTACGATGAAATCAAGCGCCTGCGCGGTGAGCATCCGGATATCAAGGTCTACGCGGTCATCAGCGATCTGGGGGCTTCCGGTGCCTATTACATCGCCAGTGCGGCCGACGAGATCTACGCCGACAAGGCCAGTCTGGTCGGTTCCATCGGTGTGACGGCGGCGACTTTCGGCTTCGTCGGCACCATGGAGAAGCTGGGCGTGGATCGTCGTATCTATACCTCGGGTGAACACAAGGCCTTCCTTGATCCGTTCCAGCCGCAGAAGGCGGATGAAACCGCTTTCTGGCAGCAGGTGCTGGATACCACTCACAAGCAGTTCATCGATGTGGTGAAGAAGGGGCGCGGCGATCGCCTGAAGGACAAGGATCATCCCGAGTTGTTCTCCGGTCTGATCTGGTCCGGTGAGCAGGCGCTGCAGCTCGGGTTGATCGATGGTCTGGGTAGCTCCAGCTATGTGGCGCGCGAGATCATCAAGGAGAAGGAAATCGTGGACTACACCGTCCAGGAAACGGCCTTCGACCGCTTCACCAAAAAGCTGGGCGCGAGCGTCGCCGAACGCATGGCGATGTGGATGGGCTGGCAGGGTCCGGTCCTGCGCTGAGTGCGCTTCCTTATATAAGGAAGGAAAAGGCTCGGCGATTGCCGGGCCTTTTCGTTTCAGGCTTTCCAGGTCAGGGGATTTGTACCTGTTCGGCAAGCAGCATATCCACCAGGCGAATAAGCGGCAGGCCGATCAGGCTGGTGGCGTCTTTGCCTTCGGTGGAACGGAACAGGCTGACGCCCAGGCCTTCGGCCTTGAAGCTGCCGGCGCAATCGAAGGGTTGTTCGGCTTCCAGGTAGCGGCGAATGCGTGCTTCGTCGAGGTCGCGGAAGTGCACGGTGAAGGGAATGCAGTCGATTTGGGCTTCACCGCTCTGGCTGTTGAGCAGGCAGAGTCCGGTGAGGAAGCTGACGCTCTTGCCGCTGGCGTCCTTCAGTTGCTCCGTCGCGCGCGCGATGCCGTGTGGTTTACCGAGAATCCGGCTGCCGTTAACTGCGGCCTGGTCCGAGCCGATGATCAGGTGGGCGGGGTAGCGCTGGGCCAGGGCGCGAGCCTTGCATTCTGCCAGTCGACGCACCAGTTGTTCGGCGCTCTCGCCGGGCAGTGGGGTTTCATCGATGTCGGGGCTGGCGCATTCGAACGGCAGGCGCAGGCGCTGCAGCAATTCGCGGCGGTAGGGCGAGCTGGAAGCGAGGATCAGGGGTAACATGGGGAATTCCTTCGGAGCGTCACTGCGATTCTAGCGAAAAGGGCTGTCCATACAGCGGTTTATGGCTAATTTCCTTTGACAGCTTCGGGTGCATCCCTATAATGGCGCGCTTATGTTGAATGGACCGATACCACCTCACGTTGATCCGCGCAAATTGGTAGAGCGCGCCGCCACCCTCGAGGGTGTGCTGCCGATCGCCAAGATGGCACGTCTCAGCGAGCAACTGACCAGCAGTGATGGCGATGTTCACGCGAAGTTTTCCTTCTTCCGTGATCAGCAGAAGCTGGCGGTCATGCACGTCGAGCTCAATGGCGAGGTGAGCATGGTATGCCAGCGCTGTCTCGAGCCGGCCAAATTCCATGTGGGTGGTGAGTACGATTACGTCATCATCCCGGAAGGCAAGTCGATCGATGATCTGCCCAGTGGCTACGATGCGTTGGAAGTGGGGGATGACCCCATCGACCTGACCTCGCTGGCTGAGGACGAGTTGCTGCTCGCCTTGCCCATCGTGCCGGTCCATGACCCTGAGGATTGCCAGCAGCCGGTGGGATACGCTACAGCGCCCGAGCCGAGCGAGAACGTCGAAGAACGGCCCAATCCGTTCAGCGTACTGGCGCAGTTGAAGCGTGACCCAAACGTTTAGGAGTTAATCAATCATGGCTGTTCAGCAGAACAAAAAATCCCGTTCCGCTCGTGACATGCGTCGTTCGCACGATGCCCTGGACGCGAACGCTCTGTCCGTGGAAAAGAGCACCGGTGAAGTTCACCTGCGCCACCACGTCTCCCCGGACGGTTTCTATCGCGGCCGCAAGGTCGTAGACAAAGGCTCTGACGAGTAATCTTTGTCCGCACCAATCATCGCGATTGATGCAATGGGTGGGGACTACGGTCCCCACTGCATTGTTCCGGCCTGCATTTCCTTTCTGGCCGAATATGCTTCCCTCCAGCTGGTCCTCGTCGGCCAAGCTCCTCTGATAGAAGAACACCTGCGCGGCCTTTCTCCGGTCGAGCGCCAGCGTCTTCATATCCATCACGCCAGCGAAATCGTCACGATGGACGAGCGTCCGTCCCAGGCGTTGCGTGGCAAGCCCGATTCCTCCATGCGTGTTGCCCTCGAACTGGTTCGTGATGGCAAGGCTCATGCCTGCGTCAGTGCCGGTAATACCGGTGCGTTGATGGCGCTATCCCGTTACCTGCTCAAGACGTTGCCCGGCATCGACCGCCCGGCGATGGTGACAGCCGTGCCGACGCAGACCGGCCACTGCCATCTGCTCGACCTGGGCGCCAATGTCGATTGCAGTGCCGAGCACCTTTATCAGTTCGCCGTCATGGGGGCTGTGGCTGCGGAAGCGCTGGGCAAGAGCAATCCGCGTGTAGCGTTGTTGAATGTCGGCACCGAAGACATCAAGGGTAACCAGCAGGTGAAGCTGGCGGCCAGTCTGCTGCAGCAGGCGCAGGGTTTGAACTACATCGGCTATATCGAAGGCGACGGCCTGTATCGCGGGCTGGCCGATGTAGTGGTGTGCGACGGTTTCGTCGGCAATATCCTGCTCAAATCCAGCGAGGGCTTGGCGGCTATGGTCGCGGCGCGCCTGGAAGAATTGTTCAGCTCCAGCCTGCCGGCCAAGGCGGTCGGCCTGATGGCGATGCCTTTCCTGCGCCGGCTGCGTGGCGATCTCACGCCGTCACAACACAATGGCGCGAGTTTTCTCGGTTTGCAGGGCATCGTGGTGAAGAGTCACGGCAGTGCGAAGGAGGAGGGCATCCAGAGCGCATTGCGGCGCGCGCTGCTGGAAGTTCGCGAGAATCTGCCCCAGCGGCTGCATGGCCGTCTGGAACATCTGCTCTAATGTGTGACCGCGGTCGTCAGACCGTCATCCAACTGTCAGTTCAATGCGCCAGGCTCTCGCCGGCGTTATCCATTTGACGACACAGACAAAAGGGACCTGTTGCAATGTCCGCATCCCTCGCCTTCGTATTCCCCGGTCAAGGCTCGCAGTCGCTCGGCATGCTTGCCGAGCTGGGCGCTCAACACGCCATCGTGCGCGATACCTTCGCCGAAGCCTCCGCTGCCCTGGGTTATGACCTCTGGGCTCTCGTGCAGGACGGCCCGGAAGAGCGCCTGAACCAGACCGACAAGACCCAGCCTGCCATCCTCACTGTCTCCATCGCCCTGTGGCGCCTGTGGCAGTCCGAAGGTGGCGTGCAGCCGGCTTACGTCGCCGGCCACAGCCTGGGCGAATACTCCGCTCTCGTTGCTGCTGGCAGCCTGGCCTTCGCCGATGCGGTGAAGCTGGTCGAGCGCCGTGGCCAGCTGATGCAGGAAGCTGTTCCTGCCGGCACTGGTGGCATGGCCGCCATTCTCGGTCTCGAAGACGCTGACGTGCTCGCCGCCTGCGCTGAATCGGCTCAGGGCGAAGTGGTCAGTGCCGTGAACTTCAACGCGCCCGGCCAGGTGGTGATCGCTGGTGCGGCCAAGGCCGTAGAGCGCGCCATTGAGGCGTGCAAGGCTCGTGGCGCCAAGCGTGCTGTCGCGCTGCCGGTCAGCGTGCCGTCGCACTGCGAGCTGATGCGCCCGGCTGCCGAGCGTTTTGCCGAGGCTGTTGAAGCCGTCCAGTGGCAGATGCCGCAAATCGCCCTGGTGCAGAACGTTACCGCCCAGGTCCCGGTCGATCTTGCCGCGCTCAAGCGCGACCTGCTGGCACAGCTCTACAGCCCGGTCCGTTGGGTCGAAAGCGTGCAGCTGCTGGCCGAGAAAGGCGTCACCGACCTGGTCGAGTGCGGCCCTGGCAAGGTGCTGGCTGGTTTGAACAAGCGTTGCGCCAAGGGCGTGACCACCCACAACCTGGATTCCGCGGACGCCTTCGGCGCAGCCCGCGCGGCTCTGGCTTGAACAGGAGATAAGGCATGAGTCTGCAAGGTAAGGTTGCCCTGGTTACTGGCGCGAGCCGTGGTATTGGCCAGGCCATCGCACTGGAACTGGGTCGTATGGGCGCTACCGTGGTGGGCACTGCCACCAGCGAGTCCGGCGCGCAGAAAATTTCCGAGTACCTCAAGGAAAACGGCATCCAGGGTTCGGGCATGGTCCTGGACGTCTCCAACGACGAGTCCGTGACCGCCGTTGTCGAAGCCATCCAGAAAGAATCCGGCGCGCCGGCTATCGTCGTCAATAACGCAGGTATCACCCGCGATAACCTGCTGATGCGCATGAAAGACGACGAGTGGTTCGATGTGGTCAACACCAACCTCAACAGCCTGTACCGTCTGTCGAAAGCCGTCCTGCGCGGTATGACCAAGGCACGCTGGGGTCGCATCATCAATATCGGCTCCGTTGTCGGTGCCATGGGCAACGCCGGGCAGACCAACTACGCCGCCGCCAAGGCCGGCCTGGAAGGCTTCACCCGCGCCCTGGCGCGCGAAGTCGGTTCCCGTGCTATCACTGTCAACGCGGTTGCTCCGGGCTTCATCGACACCGACATGACTCGCGAACTGCCGGAGGCCCAGCGTGAAGCGCTGCTCGGCCAGATTCCGCTGGGTCGACTGGGGCAAGCCGAAGAGATCGCCAAAGTGGTAGCATTCCTCGCTTCCGAGGGCGCAGCTTATGTTACGGGTGCCACGGTACCGGTGAATGGCGGAATGTACATGAGCTGATGTGACGAGTTGCTTCGTGGCGATGTCATATGCGCTGTCTAAAATCTTCCAAGCGTCGTAACGCTGGAATAGACAGAGCATCTGGGTTGCCGCGAAGGGGCGTCAGCGTTCAGCTTGAAATGCAGAAAACCCTTTCTATACACTTACCCGCAGCCCAGCTGTACGGATTGTCCATAGGAGTGAAAACAAGGTATGAGCACCATCGAAGAACGCGTCAAGAAGATCGTTGCTGAGCAACTCGGCGTTAAGGAAGAAGAAGTCACCAACAGCGCTTCCTTCGTCGAAGACCTGGGCGCCGACTCCCTTGACACCGTTGAGCTGGTGATGGCTCTGGAAGAGGAATTCGAGACCGAAATCCCCGACGAGCAAGCCGAAAAGATCACCACCGTTCAGGAAGCCATCGACTACATCGTTGCCCACCAGGCATAAGACGTAGTCGTCGGTTCCCCGACGAAAGAAGCCGCACGGCCTGCAAAGGCGTGCGGCTTTTCTTTAACGCCGGCATCAGCCGGCGTTATTGCCGTGAAACACATGAGAGGAAGTCACAGTGTCGCGTAGACGCGTAGTCATCACTGGCATGGGTATGTTGTCGCCCCTGGGTGTGGATGTGCCGAGCAGTTGGGAAGGCATTCTCGCCGGGCGCAGCGGTATCGCCCCGATCGAACACATGGACCTGTCCGCCTTTGCCACCCGTTTTGGCGGCTCGGTGAAAGGGTTCGACGTCGAGCAATACATGTCCGCCAAGGAAGCTCGCAAACTCGACCTGTTCATCCAGTACGGTCTGGCCGCCAGCTATCAGGCGGTGCGTGATTCCGGCCTGGAAGTCACCGACGCCAACCGGGAGCGCATCGGCGTTGCCATCGGTTCTGGCATCGGCGGTCTGACCAACATCGAAAACACCTGTCGTTCTCTGTTCGAGCAGGGCCCGCGGCGCATCTCGCCGTTCTTCGTGCCCGGCTCGGTCATCAACATGGTTTCCGGGTTCCTGTCGATCAACCTCGGTCTGCAGGGCCCCAATTACGCCATTACCACCGCCTGCACCACCGGCACCCACAATATCGGCATGGCCGCGCGCAACATCGCCTACGGTGACGCTGACGTGATGGTGGCCGGCGGGTCCGAGATGGCGGCCTGTGGTCTTGGTCTGGGTGGCTTCGGCGCCGCTCGCGCGCTGTCCACCCGCAACGACGAGCCGACCAGGGCCAGCCGTCCGTGGGACCAGGACCGTGACGGCTTCGTGCTCTCCGACGGCGCCGGTGCGCTGGTGCTGGAAGAGCTGGAGCACGCCAAGGCGCGTGGTGCACGCATTTACGCTGAAGTCGTTGGCTTCGGCATGAGCGGCGACGCCTTCCACATGACCGCTCCGCCGGAAGACGGCGCCGGCGCTGCCCGTTGCATGAAAGCCGCGCTGCGTGATGCCGGGCTGAACCCCGAGCAGGTCGACTACATCAACGCCCATGGCACCTCGACGCCGGCCGGCGACATCGCGGAAATCGCCGCGGTGAAGTCGATCTTCGGCGACCACGCCTACCAGTTGTCGATGAGCTCCACCAAGTCCATGACCGGCCACCTGCTGGGTGCTGCCGGTGCGGTCGAGGCGATCTTCTGCGTGCTCGCGCTGCGTGATCAGGTAGCTCCGCCAACTATCAACCTGGACAACCCCAGCGAAGGCTGCGACCTCGACCTGGTCGCCCATCAGGCCAAGGAGCGTCCGATCGACGTCGCCCTGTCCAACTCCTTCGGCTTCGGTGGCACCAACGGCTCCCTGGTATTCCGCCGGTTCCACGGCTGATGCTGAGCTGGATCGACGGCCAGAGCGCCGAGGCCCTGTCCGTGCGTGATCGCGGGCTGGCCTACGGTGACGGGCTGTTCGAGACCATTCGCGTGTCCGCAGGCCGTCCGCGCCTGCTGGTACGCCATCGGGCGAGGCTGGAGGAAGGCGTTCGACGCCTGTCCCTTCCAGTCTCTCTCGATCTCGTCGAAGACGAACTCCTGCGTTTTTCCGCCTTGCTCGGCGATGGCGTTGCCAAGCTGATGCTGACCCGTGGCGAAGGCGCGCGCGGCTATGCGCCGCAGGCCGATGCCCAGGTGCGCCGTTTGCTGCTGGCCTCGCCCGCGCCGACCTACCCGGCGAAGAACCGTGAGCAGGGCGTCACGCTCTTCCCCTGCGCCACTCGACTGGCTGAGCAACCACTGCTCGCCGGCCTCAAGCACCTCAATCGCCTGGAGCAGGTCCTGGCTCGCGCCGAGTGGAGCGACCCGGCCTTCGCCGAAGGATTGATGCGCGATGTTTCCGGGCGGATCGTCGAGGGCGTGTTCAGCAACCTGTTCCTGGTGAAGCAGGGCGCACTGATCACCGCCGAGCTCAGCCGTTGCGGCGTCGCTGGTGTGATGCGTGCCGAAATCATCGAGCGCGCCAGCGATCTGGGGTTGCCGGTCATCGTCCGTGACGTAGAGCACGGCGAACTGGCGCAAGCCGATGAGGTCTTTCTCTGCAACAGTCTCTACGGTATCTGGCCGGTGCGCGGCATCGCCGAGCACGCTTGGCCGGTCGGGCCGCTGACCCGTAAACTGCAGGGCCAACTCCGCGAACTTCTGGATTCCTGATACGTGATGCGCAAATTGCTGGTGCTGCTGGAAGGCGGCCTGCTGCTGGCCGGGCTCGTGCTGGGCCTGGCGGCCTGGGAGCAGCACCGTGCGCTGCAGCAGCCGCTCCAGCTCACCGAAGAGCGTCTGCTTGATGCTCCCAGCGGCGCCACCCCTGGCCGCCTGCTGACCCGCCTGGAGGACGAAGACGTCCTGCACGGCGGCTTCTGGCTGCGTCTGTACTGGCGCTTCAACCTGGCCGGTGAGGCGCTGCACAGTGGCGAATACCGCCTGACGCCCGGCATGACCGCCGCCCAACTGCTCGATCTATGGCGCGAAGGCGATGTGGTGCAGTACGGCCTGACCCTGGTCGAGGGCTGGAACTTCCGCCAGGTGCGCGAGCTACTTGCCCGTCAGCCCAAGCTGGAACAGACCCTGAATGGCCTCAGCGATGCCGAGGTCATGGCGAAGCTGGGCAAGCCCGGTGTCTTCCCGGAAGGCCGCTTCTTCCCCGATACCTACCGCTTCGTCCGCGGCACCAAGGACGTCGACATCCTCAAGCACGCCTACCAGCGCATGGACAGCATCCTGGCGGAAGAGTGGGACAAGCGCGCGCAGGAGCTGCCCTACAAGGATTCCTACCAGGCGCTGATCATGGCTTCGTTGGTGGAGAAGGAAACCGGCGTGCCCCAGGAGCGCGGCCAGATTGCCGGCGTCTTCGTGCGCCGCCTGCAGAAGAACATGCTGCTGCAGACCGACCCGACTGTCATCTATGGCATGGGCGAGCGCTACGCCGGCAGGATCACCCGCGCCGACCTGCGCACGCCGACGCCGTACAACACCTACGTGGTCGCCGGCCTGCCGCCGACGCCCATCGCGCTGCCCGGCCGCGAAGCCATCCATGCCGCACTCAACCCGGTAGCGGGGCAGAGCCTGTACTTCGTCGCTCGCGGCGACGGCAGCCATACCTTCTCCGACAACCTGGACGACCACAACAAGGCCGTCCAGGAGTTCCAGATCAAGCGTCGCGCCGACTACCGTTCCAGTCCGGCGCCCGTCCCGCTGCCGGCGCAGACGCCGGATGCAGACGCTCCCGCTGCAGATTCTCCTGCAGCGCAGTAGCCCGATAACACAAGGAGTGAGCCGAGTGACCGGCCTGTTCATCACCCTGGAAGGCCCCGAAGGCGCGGGCAAGAGCACCAACCGCGAGTACCTGGCCGAGCGCCTGCGCGAGCGCGGCATCGAGGTCCAGCTGACCCGCGAGCCCGGCGGCACGCCGCTGGCCGAGCGCATCCGCGAGCTGCTGCTGGACCCCAGCGATGAACAGATGGCGGTGGATACCGAGCTGTTGCTGGTCTTCGCTGCCCGTGCGCAGCACATAGCCCAGGTGATCCGCCCGGCACTCGAGCGCGGCGCCGTGGTGCTCTGCGACCGCTTCACCGACGCCACCTATGCCTACCAGGGTGGCGGTCGCGGCCTGCCAGTAGAACGCATCGCGCAACTGGAAAGCTTCGTCCAGGGCAGCCTGCGCCCGGACCTGACCCTGGTCTTCGACCTGCCGGTGGAAATCGGCCTGTCCCGCGCCGCCGCCCGGGGGCGCCTGGATCGCTTCGAGCAGGAAGACCGCGCCTTCTTCGAGGCGGTGCGCAACACCTACCTGGGGCGCGCCCACGCCGAACCGGGGCGCTATCACGTCCTCGATGCCGCACAGTCGCTGGCCGAGGTTCAGCGCGACCTGGACAAGCTGCTGCCGGCCTTGCTGGAGCGCCTCAATGGCTGACATCTACCCCTGGCAGCAGGGCCTCTGGCAGCAGCTCAGCAGTCGCCCGCAACATGCCCATGCCTATCTGCTGCATGGCCCGGCCGGCATCGGCAAGCGTGTGCTGGCGGAAAACTTCGTGCATTTCCTGCTCTGCCAGCGCCCTGAAGGCGGCAAGGCCTGTGGTCACTGCAAGGCCTGCCAGTTGCTGGCGGCCGGCACCCATCCGGATTATTTCCTGCTGGAGCCGGAAGAGGCGGAGAAGCCGATTCGCGTCGATCAGGTCCGCGAACTGGTGAACTTCGTGGTGCAGACCGCGCAGCTCGGCGGTCGCAAGGTGGTACTGCTGGAGCCGGCCGAGGCGATGAACCTCAACGCCGCCAACGCGCTGCTCAAGAGTCTGGAAGAGCCCTCGGGCAATACCGTGCTGCTGCTGATCAGCCACCAGCCCAGCCGTCTGCTGCCGACCATCAAGAGCCGCTGCGTGCAGCAGGCCTGCCCGCAGCCGACGGCCGTGCAGGCGCGTGCCTGGCTGGCCAGTGCGCTGCCGGATGAGTCGCCGGAGGCGCTGGACGAGCTCCTGGTGCTGGCCGGTGGCTCGCCGCTGACCGCTCAGCGCCTGCAGGGCCAGGGTGTGCGCGAGCAGCGCGCTCAGGTGGTGGAGGGCGTGAAGAAGCTGCTCAAGCAACAGGTTGCGCCCAGTCAACTGGCGGAAAGCCTGAATGGCGTACCCTTGCCGCTGCTGTTCGACTGGTTCTGCGACTGGGCGCTGCTGATGCTGCGCTACCAGCTGGCCCGCGACGAAGAGGGTCTCGGGCTCGCGGACATGCGCAAGGTCGTGCAGTATCTCGCCGAGAAATCGACACAGCCCAAGGTGCTGGCGATGCAGGACTGGCTGCTGCTGCAACGGCAGAAAGTCCTCAATAAAGCCAACCTCAACCGTGCCTTGCTTCTCGAAGCCTTGCTCGTACAGTGGGCAAGTCTGCCCGGGCCGGGCTAGAATCCGGCCATCGGAAAAATCTGCCAGGACAGCTGAATGAGCTTGCCACCAAATCTGGGTCCGCGTAACGGAATCCTGTCCCTGACCATCAAGGACAAATCCGTGCTGTATGCCGCCTACATGCCGTTCATCCGCAATGGTGGGCTGTTCATTCCGACCAACAAGACCTACAAGCTGGGCGATGAGGTCTTCATGCTGCTCAACCTGATGGACGAGCCGGAGAAGATCCCGGTCGCCGGCAAGGTGGTCTGGATCACTCCGAAGGGCGCCCAGGGCAACCGCGCCGCCGGTATTGGCGTGCAGTTCAACGATGGCGACAATACTGCGCGCAACAAGATCGAGACCTACCTCGCCGGTGCGCTGAAGTCGGACCGCCCGACCCATACCATGTAGAATTTGCAAGCTTTACAGGCTGCAACCACGAAGCGCCCGCATGGGCGCTTCGTCATTTCCCGGAGAGTGTTTTCATGCTGGTCGATTCCCACTGCCACCTCGATCGCCTCGATCTCGCCGCCCACGATGGGTCGCTGGATGCCGCGCTGGACGCCGCTCGCGCGCGTGGCGTCAGCCAGTTCCTGTGCATCGGCGTGAGCGCGGACAATGCCCGGGCAGTGAAGGACCTGGCCGATCGCTATGCCGACGTGCACTGCTCGGTAGGCGTCCACCCGCTGGACCTGGAGCCCGGCGCCGCGCCGGCGCTGGACTGGCTGCTGGGCGAGGTGAACCACCCGCGCGTGGTGGCCATCGGCGAGACCGGCCTGGATTATCACTACGAGCCCGAAGCCGCCGAGCTGCAGCAGGAAGCCTTCCGCCTGCACCTGGAGGCCGCCAAGGTCACCGGCAAGCCGGTCATCGTGCATACCCGCGAAGCCCGCGCCGACACCCTGGCGCTGCTGCGCGAGGCAGCGCTGCCGCAGGCCGGCGTGCTGCACTGCTTCACCGAAGACTGGGAGATGGCCAAGGCGGCGCTGGATATCGGCTTCTACATCTCGCTGTCGGGCATCGTCACCTTCCGCAATGCCGAGCAGCTGCGCGAAGTGGCCCGCCAGGTGCCGGTGGATCGCCTGCTGGTAGAGACCGATTCGCCCTATCTCGCGCCGGTGCCTCACCGCGGCAAGCCGAACCTGCCCGAGTATGTGCGCGAGGTCGCCGAGTACCTGGCCGTACTGCGTGGGGTGAGCTTCGAGACCCTGGCCGAGCAGACCACCGCCAACTTCCGCCGGCTGTTCCCGCTCGCTACCTGATCGCCTTGACGTCGAATTGTCCTGGCGCGGATACATTTCCTGCGCGCAAAAAAAACCCGGGTTCTGGGGGATGAATCCGGGTCAAGACCATTAGGAGTGTAACAATAAGGTACGCGATCCTCGGTACCTTCACCGGCGGGGCACTTGGGGGGAGATGCCGCGCACCGGTATCTACAAGTATTGGCCAAGATGCGGCGACTGCCACAGGGTGCCCGGTGTTTTTTAAACGGATTTGGAATACATCACACCGGGCTGAGCAGTTTTCTCGGTCGCGCCTGCGTCATTGTGCCGCCAGAGCCCCGATCAGCCCCAGGGTTTCCTCGATGACCGCCTCGCTGGTGTAGAAGTGTGGCGAGAAGCGGATACCCGCGCCACGCTGGATGCACACCACCTGTTCGGCGCGCAGGCGCTCCAGCAGGCGGGTGTTGTCCCAGCCAGCGAGGCTGAAGGTCAGGATGCCGGCGCGACGAACCGGGTCCAGCGGGCTGTGCAGCGAGGCGCCGTCGATGCGGCCCAGGCCGTCGTGCAGTTGCTGGACGCGCGCCTGCACCAGCTCACCCACCGTTGGCATGCCGACTTCCTCGAGCAGGCTCAGGCTGGCCTCCAGCGCCACCGCGCCGAGCATGTTCGGGCTGCCGCACTCGAAGCGCCGCGCGCTGCGGGCCGGCTGCCAGTCGGCGAGGTCGTAGTTGCCGGCGTTTTCCAGCATGTGCCAGCCGTATTCCTGCAGCGCCAGTTGCTCGCGCTCGGCGGCGCGGCAATAGAACACACCCAGGCCTTCCGGGCCGAGCATCCACTTGTGGCCGTCGGCCATGGCGAAGGCGCAGTCATAGGCCTGGACGTCGAAGGGCAGGGCGCCAAGCTGCTGGATGGCATCGATGCAATACAGCACGCCGCGCTGGCGGCAGCCGGCGCCGAGGCGCTCCAGGTCCATGCGCAGGCCACTGGCGTATTGCACCGCGCTGATCGAGAGCAGGCGTGTGCGTGGGGTGCAGGCGGCGAGCAAGTCGCCTTCCGGGTCATCGCCGTCCAGGCTTACCTGGATGACTTCCACGCCGCGCGGCTTCAGCGCTTCCCAGACGATACGGTTGGATGGGAATTCCTGGTCGCTGATCACCACCTGGTCGCCGGCGCGCCAGTCCAGGCCGAAGGCGACGAACGACAGCGCCTCTGAGGTGTTCTTCACCAGTGCGATGTCGCCGGTGGTCTGGGCGTTCACCAGGCGCATCAGGCGCTCGCGCAGGCGCTTCTCGATGGTCAGCCACTGCGGGTAGTCGCGGGCGCCCTGCAGGATGTTCTCCCGGGCGAAGGCGGCAACGGCGTCTGCGGCCCGTTTGGGCCAGGGGGCGACCGCCGCGTGGTTCAGGTAGCGCAGGCCGGTTTGATGGGGAAACTCGGAAGAAAAGCTAATCATGTCGGATGATCCGTGCAATTTGGCGCTGAATAGGCATAATACGCGGCTTCGAATTTTGACTATTTTTGACCGAACAGTCTTTTTATGCAGAAAGAGCCGCGCAAGGTTCGCGAATTCCGTCGTCGCGAACAGGAAATCCTCGACACCGCCCTCAAGCTGTTCCTTGAGCAGGGCGAAGACAGTGTCACGGTCGAAATGATCGCCGATGCCGTGGGTATCGGCAAAGGCACCATCTACAAGCACTTCAAGTCCAAGGCGGAGATCTACCTGCGCCTGATGCTGGACTACGAGCGCGATCTGGCCGACCTGTTCCACTCCGAAGACGTCGCCCGCGACAAGGAGCGCCTGTCGCGCGCCTACTTCGAGTTCCGCATGCGTGACCCGCAGCGCTACCGCCTGTTCGACCGCCTCGAAGAAAAGGTGGTGAAGACCAGCCAGGTCCCGGAGATGGTCGAGGAGCTGCACAAGATCCGCGAATCCAACTTCGAGCGCCTGAGTCAGCTGATCAAGGAACGCATCGCGGCGGGCAAGCTGGAAGACGTGCCGGCCTACTTCCACTACTGCGCGGCCTGGGCGCTGGTGCATGGCGCCGTGGCGCTGTACCACTCGCCGTTCTGGCGCGAAGTGCTGGAGGACCAGGAGGGCTTCTTCCAGTTCCTCATGGACATCGGCGTGCGCATGGGCAACAAGCGCAAGCGCGACGGCGATACGCCGGCCGCCTGAGTCGCCATTCAGATGGCCCATCGTCGCAGTTGCGACAGGGCTTGTGGTGAGGGTGGGGATATACTTGCATGAGTGATTCCCACCGGAGCCGAGCATGATCGTCGACCGCCAGGGCAGGCGCTTCCGCAACTTGCGGGTCAGCCTGACCGCCGCATGCAACTACGCCTGCACCTACTGTGTGCCGGACGGCAAGCGTCTGGTCGCCGCGCAGGATGAGCTCTCCGCCGAATCGCTGGTGCGCGGCGTCGCTTACCTGATCGAGGCCGCCGGCATCGAGCGGCTGCGGGTCACCGGCGGCGAACCGTTGGTCAGCCCGAAACTGGATGCCTTCCTGCACGGCGTCAGCCGCCTCGGCCTGCGGGATATCGCCCTTACCACCAACGGCCAGCTGCTGTCGAAGAAGCTGCCGCTGTTGCTCGATTGCGGCATCCGCCGCCTCAATGTGTCCCTCGATACCCTGGATGCCGACGCCTTCCGGCGCATCGCCCGTGGCGGTGATCTTGCCACCGTGCTCAAGGGGCTCGACGAGGCTCACGCTGCGGGCCTGAAGATCAAGCTCAACATGGTGCCCCTGCGCGGGCAGAACCTCGACCAGGTGGTGCCGCTGCTGGAATACTGCCTGGAGCATGGCTTCGAGCTGCGCTTCATCGAGCTGATGCGCATGGGCCACCTGGCTCGCGACCCGAACGGCTTCAACCGGCAGTTCATCGGCATGGCCGAGCTGCTCGAGCTGATTGGCGAGCGTCACCCCTACATCCAGGCAGATGCGCCGGTGGATGCCACTGCGCTGCGCTATGAGGTGCCGGGGCAGGGCTTCTTCGGCGTGATCGCCAACGAGAGCGTGCCGTTCTGCCGGACCTGTTCGCGCCTGCGCCTGTCCTCCACTGGCTGGCTGCATGGCTGCCTGTCGTCGAGCAACCGTCATTACGTCGGCGACCTGCTGGACAAGCCGCGCCACCAGGCGCTGCCGGCCCTGCAGCGGCTGCTGGTGCGCGCCCTGGCGGACAAGCAGGAAGTCGCCTTCTCCGGCGGCGTCACCATCATGAAGATCATCGGCGGCTGAGACCGCCCCCAGACCTGATTAGCCCATGCCCAACGAATTCCCCATTTCCTATATCGAGCCGGTCTTCCGGCCGCCGAGCGAGGCGAACTCGCTCATTCTTCCGGTCACCAACGGTTGTTCGTGGAACCAGTGCGGTTTTTGGCAGATGTACACCCAGCCGCAGAAGAAATTCCGCGCCCGTGACGAGGCCGAAGTGCTGGAGGAGATTCGCCGCTGTGGCGAGCGCCTGATCGTGCAGCGGGTGTTCCTCGCCGATGGCGATGCGCTGGTGCTGCCGACTCGGCGCCTGCTCAGCATCCTCCGCGCGATCCGTGAGCACATGCCCGAGGTGGACCGCGTTTCCAGCTACTGCCTGCCGCGCAACCTGCGCAAGAAGTCGGTGGAGGAGCTGAAGGAGCTGGCCGACGCCGGCCTGCGCATGGCCTATGTGGGCGCCGAGTCCGGCGACGACGAAGTGCTGGCGCGGGTGAACAAGGGCGAGACCTATGCCTCCACGCTCGATGCCCTGCGGAAGCTGGGCGAGGCGGGGGTCACCCGCTCGGTGATGATCCTCAACGGCCTGGGTGGCAGCACGCTGAGCGCCCAGCACGCCGACAACTCGGCGCGCCTGATGAACGAAGCGCAACCGGAGTTCCTCTCAACTTTGGTTGTCAGCTTTCCCACTGGCGAAGAGCGCTACCGCGCCGGCTTCCCGGACTTCCAGCCATTGTCGCAGGCTGAGCTGTTCGTCGAGATCGAGCGCCTGCTGAGCGCGCTGGAGCTGCGCGACACGGTGTTCCGCAGCGACCACGCGTCCAACTACCTGGTGCTCAAGGGCACGCTGGGGGCGGACAAGGCAAGATTGCTTGCCCAGGTTCGGGAGGCCATCGAGCAGCCCCAGCGTGCGCGTCTGCGCCAGGAATGGCAGCGCGGCCTGTGATGGCGCGGAAGCTGCATTGCCTGTCCGAATGCCGGTTTTTCGTCGCCGGCCTCGGAGACCTTGCATGCGCCAACTGATACTGATCCTTGCCTTCGCCGCCCTGGGCGGCTGCATGAGCCCCAACGACCTGGCCGACGGCACCGATTACTACCTGCGCGACGCGGGCTTCCTCGATCACAGCCAGACCCGCCGCACCTCGAACTGGCGCCTGCAGCAGGACTCCTTCATCTATATTGCCCAGGGCCCGTTCGTGCCGCCCGGCCATCCCTACGCGCGGCCCAACGTGGTGGCGGAGGAGGCGTTCCAGGGCTTCGTCCAGTACTTCCCGCTGGTACGCCGGGCCAAGAGCCCGCTGGGGCTCGAGGGCGCCATGCAGGAGGCGCGCGCGGCAGGCGCCAATTATCTGCTGTATACGCGCTTCGCCCGTGGGGAGGACAATGCCGGAACCTACGAGCAGTACGAAGACACCGATAACGCTGTTGGTCGCGACCGCAGCGTGATCCAGGTGATGCTGATCGAGACCGACAACCGCTACCTGGTGGACAGTGCGACTATCCGCAGCCGCGGCGGTTTTCTGACATTCTATGACGCCAGCCCCGAGGATCTGATCGGGCGACCGCTGGAAGACTATGCCCGCAGCCTGCTGGGGGTGAAGACGCGAGAGGAGTACCAATGACTGATCCACAGACTCAATCGGACCGGGCCGGCAACCTGCTGGCGCAGATTCCCGCCAGCAAGGACAAGGGGCTGCCGCCGGTGCATCTGTGGAACCCCGATTGCTGCGGCGATATCGACATGCGCATCGCCCGCGACGGCACCTGGTACTACCTGGGCACGCCGATCGGCCGCAAGCCGATGGTGCGGCTGTTCTCCACCATCATCCGCCGCGATGGCGACGACTATTTCCTGGTTACCCCGGTGGAGAAGTGCGGGATCACCGTCGATGACGCGCCTTTCGTCGCGGTCACCCTGGCGGTCGAAGGGGAGGGGGAGCGGCAGGTGCTGCGCTTCACCACCAACGTCGAGGACGAAGTGGTGGCCGACGCCGAGCACCCGATCCGGGTCGAGCTGGACCCGCAGACTCAGGAGCCGTCGCCCTACGTGCTGGTGCGGGTGAACCTGGAAGCGCTGATCCACCGCAACGTGTTCTACCAGCTGGTGGAACTGGCGGTTCCCCGCGAGATCGACGGTGTTGACTGGCTGGGTGTCTGGAGTTCGGGGGAATTCTTCCCTATTGCGCCGCAGCCGTGACCTGGCGGTCTGAACGCGGCCGGTAGTTCGATTTCGGCTTCGCTACAACTTTTTCGAACTTGCAAAAAAGGCTCCCGAGGGAGCCTTTTTCGTTACCGCCAACTCAATTACATGTTGGGGTAGTTCGGACCGCCGGTGCCCTCGGGGGCCACCCAGGTGATGTTCTGGGCCGGGTCCTTGATGTCGCAGGTCTTGCAGTGCACGCAGTTCTGGGCGTTGATCTGGAAGCGCTTGCTGCCGTCGTCGTTGCTCACCACTTCGTACACGCCAGCCGGGCAGTAACGCTGCGCGGGCTCGTCGTAGAGCGGCAGGTTCTTTGCGATCGGGGTGTTCGGGTCGGTCAGCTTCAGGTGGATCGGCTGGTCTTCCTCGTGGTTGGTGTTGGACAGGAACACCGAGGACAGCTTGTCGAAGCTGAGTTTGCCGTCCGGCTTCGGATAGTCGATCTTCGGCGCTTCGCTGGCCTTCTTCAGGGTCGCGTAGTCCGGCGTCGTATCGTGCAGGGTGAACGGAAGCTTGCCGCCAAAGATGTTCTGGTCGATGAAGTTGAACGCACCACCACCGATGGCGCCGAACTTGTGCATCGCCGCGCCGAAGTTACGGCTGCGGAACAGCTCGTCATACAGCCAGCTGCCCTTGAAGGCATCGACGTAGTTGTTCAGCACGTCGCCGCCTTCGCGGCCGGCGAACAGGGCTTCGGCCACGGAATCGGCGGCCAGCATGCCGGACTTCATGGCGGTGTGGCTGCCCTTGATCTTGGCGAAGTTCAGGGTGCCGAGGTCGCAACCGATCAGCGCGCCGCCGGGGAAGACCATCTTCGGCAGCGAGTTCAGGCCGCCCTTGCAGATGGCACGAGCGCCGTAGGCCACGCGCTTGCCGCCTTCCAGGTACTGCTTGATCACCGGATGGTGCTTGTAGCGCTGGAATTCGTCGAACGGCGACAGGTGCGGGTTGGTGTAGGACAGGTCGATGATCAGGCCGACCACCACCTGGTTGTTCTCCAGGTGATAAAGGAAGGAGCCGCCCGGGTTGTCGTCGTTCAGCGGCCAGCCGGCGGTGTGCACCACCAGGCCCTGCTCGTGCTTGGACGGGTCGATGTCCCAGATTTCCTTGATGCCGATGCCGTAGTGCTGGGCGTCGGCTTCGCTGTCGAGCTTGTACTTCTTGATCAGCTGTTTACCGATGTGGCCACGGCAGCCTTCGGCGAACAGGGTGTACTTGGCGCGCAGTTCCATGCCCGGGGTGTAGTAACCCTCTTTCGGATTGCCTTCGCGGTCGACGCCCAGGTCACCGGTGACAATGCCGCGCACCACGCCATTCTCGTCGATCAGCGCTTCCTGGGCGGCGAAGCCCGGGTAGATCTCGACGCCCAGGCCTTCGGCCTGCTGGGCCAGCCAGCGGCACAGGTTGCCCAGGGAAATGATGTAGTTGCCTTCGTTGTGCATGGTCTTGGGCACGAAGAAGTTCGGCACCTTGGCCGCTGCTTCCGGGCTCTTCAGCACATAGATGTCGTCGCGCTTGACGGGGGTGTTGAGCGGCGCTTCGAGCTCCTTCCAGTTGGGGAACAGCTCGTTCAGCGCGCGGGGCTCGAACACGGCGCCCGAGAGGATGTGGGCGCCCACTTCGGAACCCTTCTCGACCACACAGACGCTGATTTCCTGACCCGCGTCGGCGGCCTTCTGTTTCAGTCGGCATGCGGCGGACAGACCGGCAGGGCCGGCGCCGACGATGACGACGTCGAATTCCATAAATTCGCGTTCCACTATCGATCTCTCCTGAATCAAGGCTCTGGGTATTTTGTAGGTATTGGGATGGGCGTGCCCCCACCCAGTAAGAGCGGGGCGCATTATAGCTAGACCTGTTGCTATATCTAAACCCTTTATCGAACGCAATACAAACGTTTGTTTGAATCGCGTGTAACCCTGATAGAATCGGGGTCCGCGGCTTATGAAGGGGTATTTTCGTGTATTGACCCGCCCGGTCGATGCAGTCAAGATACCTGCGGTTTTGCGGTCGCGTTGCGCTGGATGTAGTCGCAGATGGCGTGCACTACCGGCCAGGCCTGTCTGGCGACATTCCTATTCACCGGAGAAAAACGAGGAATCCATGAAGGTTCTTGTAGCTGTCAAACGAGTGGTTGACTATAACGTCAAGGTCCGCGTCAAGGCGGACAACTCCGGCGTCGATCTCGCCAACGTCAAGATGTCCATGAACCCCTTCTGCGAAATCGCCGTGGAAGAGGCCGTACGCCTGAAAGAGAAAGGCGTCGTCACCGAGATCGTTGCGGTCTCCGTCGGCCCGACCGCTGCCCAGGAGCAACTGCGTACCGCGCTGGCTCTGGGTGCTGATCGCGCCATCCTCGTTGAAACCAACGAAGAACTGAGCTCCCTGGCCATCGCCAAGTCGCTGAAAGCCCTCGTCGACAAAGAGCAGCCGCAGCTGGTCATCCTCGGCAAGCAGGCCATCGACAGCGACAACAACCAGACCGGCCAGATGCTGGCTGCGCTGACCGGCTACGCCCAGGGCACCTTCGCCTCCAAGGTCGAAGTCGCTGGCGACAAGGTCAACGTCACCCGTGAAATCGACGGCGGCCTGCAGACCGTTGCCCTGAACCTGCCGGCAATCGTCACCACCGACCTGCGCCTGAACGAGCCGCGCTACGCGTCGCTGCCGAACATCATGAAGGCGAAGAAGAAGCCGCTGGACGTGGTGACCCCGGACGCCCTGGGCGTTTCCACCGCTTCCACCGTGAAGACCGTGAAAGTCGAAGCTCCGGCTGCCCGTAGCGCTGGCATCAAGGTCAAGTCCGTTGCCGAACTGGTCGAGAAACTGAAGAACGAGGCGAAAGTAATCTGATGGCTATCCTGGTAATCGCTGAGCACAACAACGGCGCACTGGGCGCTGCCACTCTGAACACTGTCGCTGCCGCGCAGAAGATCGGTGGTGACATCGCTGTCCTGGTCGCTGGCCAGAACGTCGGTGGCGTGGCTGAAGCCGCTGCCAAGATCGCCGGTGTTTCCAAGGTGCTGGTCGCCGACAACGCTGCCTACGCTCACCAGCTGCCGGAGAACGTCGCTCCGCTGATCGCTGAGCTCGGCAAGGGTTACAGCCACGTGCTGGCCGCCGCCACCACCAACGGCAAGAACTTCCTGCCGCGCGTCGCCGCTCTG